>NZ_CP072888.1:635000-1785000 GCF_019175485.1 Enterococcus raffinosus | reverse complement strand
ATGACTGTTAATCATGATGTCGTAGGTTCGAGTCCTACTGCCGGAGTTTCTCGAAAGAGAATAATTAGAGTATTGGGCCTTTGTGCTCCTATCTTGGAGAGTTGTCCGAGTGGCCGAAGGAGCATGATTGGAAATCATGTAGACGGGTATTCCTGTCTCAAGGGTTCGAATCCCTTACTCTCCGTAGCAACATTTTTACTGGCCCGTTGGTCAAGCGGTTAAGACACCGCCCTTTCACGGCGGTAACACGGGTTCGAGTCCCGTACGGGTCATTTAATTAAATATGGAGGTTTAGCTCAGCTGGGAGAGCATCTGCCTTACAAGCAGAGGGTCAGCGGTTCGATCCCGTTAACCTCCATTCGGTTCCGTGGTGTAGGGGTTAACATGCCTGCCTGTCACGCAGGAGATCGCGGGTTCAAATCCCGTCGGGACCGCCATTATTTAATTAAATACTTTAAACTATTATATATGGCGCGGTAGCTCAGTTGGTAGAGCAACGGATTGAAGCTCCGTGTGTCGGCAGTTCGATTCTGTCCCGCGCCACCATGGAGGAGTAGCGAAGTGGCTAAACGCGACGGACTGTAAATCCGTTCCTTAGGGTTCAGTGGTTCGAATCCACTCTCCTCCATTTGTTTCAGGGGCATAGTTTAAAGGTAGAACAGCGGTCTCCAAAACCGTTAGTGTGGGTTCAATTCCTGCTGCCCCTGTTCTTATTATGGCGATCGTGGCGAAGTGGTTAACGCACCGGATTGTGGCTCCGGCACTCGTGGGTTCGATTCCCATCGTTCGCCCTTGTATTATTGGGGTATAGCCAAGCGGTAAGGCAACGGACTTTGACTCCGTCATGCGTTGGTTCGAATCCAGCTACCCCAGTTTTCTTAGAAAAGTTTCAGGAAACTCTCTTGAAAATGACTTGTTCTAGGAAGAAAACAATAGTATAATGGCGGTATAGCCAAGTGGTAAGGCAGAGGTCTGCAAAACCTTCATCACCGGTTCAAATCCGGTTACCGCCTTAGTACTAGAATATTTATTGACATGCCGGCGTGGCGGAATTGGCAGACGCGCTGGACTCAAAATCCAGTGCCCTCACGGGCGTGCCGGTTCGACCCCGGCCGCCGGTATAAAGAGCTAAGATGTTATTTCATCTTAGTTTTTTATTTGAAATTGAATAGGGTAATGGCGGATGTGGCGAAGTGGTTAACGCATCGGATTGTGGCTCCGACACTCGTGGGTTCGATTCCCATCATTCGCCCTAATTAGTGAAGACTCAGCAGAGATGTTGAGTCTTTTTTGTTACCAGTACTTCTTTATGTAACAGAAACTAAAACGATGTGTTTATTTTGTGTGATCGAGGCTTTATAATGAAACTACTAAATCTTGTTTAATTAGAATTTTGACTATTCGGAAGTGTATAGCATTTTTTGTTTTTGGTTGATCGGTTAGGAGGTAAGGCGATGGGAAAAAAGTATTACTTGTTTTAGATGGACAGAAGGGGATACTTGATAAAGCTATTTACGAGAAGGCTCAAACGGTTTCTGCTATTAATACAATGGTTGCTTCATTTCAGAAAGCTGAGCAACCGATTATTTTTACTCGGCATACCAATAAAACATCATTAATTTGCGAGTCAGCGTTATGGACGTTAGATGCTACCCTTGATTGTCCTGAGGAATCACTGATTTTCGATAAAAGAAGAAGCAACATTTTTGATGAGCCAGGTTTTGAGAAATTATTGAGAAAACTTGATATGCAAGAATTGTATATTTGTGGCTTTGTTACGAATGGTTGTGTCCAAGCTGCTTGTTTAAAGGGGCAAGCCAAGGGATATAGGATTTGTTTATTAAAGGATGCCCATAGTACTTTTGTGAAGAACGCGAATCATGTCATTGAGTCCTGGAACGCTAAACTCGTTAAATCAGGTATTACAGTGATTCCTGCTGATGAAGCGAAACGGCAGCTCTAAAAAGATAAAATGGTTGAATGATCGTACAAAAGCTATTACTACAGGACCCTCCATAGGTCTTCATAGTAATAGCTTTTACTTTACGCTTTAAAGTTATACAGAGGCCGGATGATTTCTTTTACTTCCATCGTCTCATGCAAATTCGTCAATAACTGCTTCTTCGATTTATACGCTTTAGGAGCCTCATCCAATGTTTTTTTAGAAACAGATGTCGTCCAAACATGCCGCATCATATGCTGATAGTTTTCTAGGCTGATCGAGGCTCTGGCTTGAGAGCGACTCATCATGCGACCAGCCCCATGGGGACCAGATTGATTCCATTCATCATTGCCTTTCCCAATACCAATGATTGAACCATCCTTCATATTTAATGGAACAATCATTTTTTCCTGCTTGCGAGCAGAGGCAGCCCCTTTACGTAAAATCATGTGCTTCAGATCAATATAATTGTGTGGACTGTCAAAACTTTCAATCACATATTTTTCCCACTTCATTGCTTTTAAGATCGTCAATGCCATACTTTGTCGATTGAAGGCAGCATATTGTTGTGCAATTTTCATATCTGATAAATAATTTTCTAGGTCCTTTTCTGCTACATAGGATAATTCATAGGGGATTTTTATCTCCTCTCGTAATTGCATCAGAAAATCCTTTTCAGCTGGATCTATTGCTGAAGCTGCTCGCTGTTTTAATTCTTGCCGTCGTTGTGTTAGCTTTCGATAAGCGATTTCTTGATGATATTCTGCAATTTCTTTACCTAACAGGCGACTGCCACTATGAACCACCAAGTAAAAGCCGTCTGATCCTTCGTTAACCTCAATGAAGTGGTTTCCTCCGCCTAACGTTCCCAAGCTTCGTAACACTCTTCCTCGATGAATTGGTGCTTCAACGCCTTCTAGAGGAAAAGTATATTGCGGTTTGCTGTGGGAATGATGTCCACTAGGTATACGGTTGCGGATGATTCGATCGAGTTTATCAAAATTGAGTTTGACCCCCTTCTTGATTTTCGCGACGTATAAGCCGCAGCCGATATCAACACCTACGAGATTAGGGATTACCTGATCTTGTATAGTCATTGTTGTCCCGATCACACAACTGGAACCGCTGTGAGTGTCAGGCATCATTCGAATTTTTGCATCCTTCGTAAATTTTTGATTGCAAAGGCTCATGATTTGACCCACTGTACTGTCAGTTAAATTATCAGTATAGAGAGTCGCTGTATTGTATTTTCCTTTTATTGTTAACATATTTAATCCTCTCATAGAGGAATTAAATCATTCCTCTTCTTAATTTGTATTTAGGTCTGACTTCTTTCTTTTTCCACTCATAGGGAACACCTCCGTTGATTTTTAAATATCTTCGACTTAATTTTTATGAAACAAAAAAACTGCCAATCCTTCGATTGACAGTTTAACAAATAGGCTTTATTCAGAAGCTTAGAGAGCCTGTAGAATAAGACTCTTGCTTCGAACAAAACAGATCCAACCGTTCAATCAACTGTATGAAGTTTAGATAATTTGTCTTAATCATTGTACTCTCTCCCTTCGTTTATTGCTTTATAAAGCCTACCATCTAATTTATCAAGCTGTCAAGATTATTTTGAGCAAGAAACCGATAAATAAGTTATTTTTCTTCTTTATATTGGACAGGAATTAATACTTCAAATACCTGATCTTCTGGCTGCTCAGAGGTAGTCTCATCCTGCCAAAGCAATTCCCAAATATCTCCATTTAATTCTAGTTTATTCTCCTTCAGATAGTTCCTGAAGCGATTGTTAAAGGTATTGATGTGGTGAATCTCATCTTTCATAAAACCAGAAACATAGTATCCCGCTGGGCGCTTTACTACACGTTGCTGATCATAAATGTGTAGGCGATCTTCGGAGATCTTTACTAAGGCGCGATAAGGAGCGGTGTGGAAATTTTCCTGATAAAAGGCGGAACCATCCACAAGGAAACCAATCGGGTATCCGCTAAATAAATCCCTGCTTTCTACTGAGGAATAGAAACGACCGTAAATTTGAACAGAGTTTATATCATAATTCTCGATTGTCCCAGAAATGACGAAGGACTCAGCCTCTCGATAGGAAAGAGTGATAGATTCAAGATCGAAGTTTTTTAGGGTAGTATAGCGTTCGATGTAGCTATCTAAAGAATCCCGAATGCCATTTAGTTTATTTATTTGTTCATTCACTTTTTGTTTCTGTCGAATAAATCCATCTAAAACATAGTCAACGTTCCGGTTCTTTAAAAATACATGAATGTCTTCTAAGGAGACGTCAAGATTTTTCAATAATAAAATGACGTCTAACTCAAAATATTGATCAATGCCATAATAGCGATAGCCATTTTCACCAACTTTTGCAGGTTTAAAAAGATCGATTTGGTCATAGTAAATCAAGGTTCTTCGGCTAATGCCCGCGTATTTTGCCATCTCGCTAATCGTTAATAATTCTTTCATTAAAAAAATTCCTTTCCTGCTTGACTGTGACGTTACGTTACAGTTTATTCTACCATAGAAGAAGGAGGGAAAAAAAGATGAAACTATTCAAAATCTTTTTCAAAGAATACCATAAGATGTTCTTCGGCACCTTCATCTTAATGATCGTGCAAGCGGTTGGAACGCTGATGATTCCTTACTTTGTTGCTGAAATTATAGATGAAGGTATTTTAACTCAGGATCAAGGAGCGATTTGGCATAATGGTGCATTTATGCTGGGGATAGCTGTATTGACGGGGATCGTGTCGATTATCGCCAGCTATTATTCCGCGATTTTGGCCGGACGTTTCGGCTATTTTTTACGGAAACAATTGGTCAACAAAACACAGCAGCTCTCCATGGCTGACATGGATGAGTTTGGGACACCAACCCTACTCGCTCGAACAACTAGCGACATCACCAATATTCAGCAAATCATGATGATGGTCTTTCAAATGATTATTCCAGCACCGTTGATTTGTTTGGCTTCAATCGTTTTAACGGGAGTCATTTCGTGGCGCTTTGTTTGGATTCCTATGGCTTCAATCGCTCTATTTTCAATCGTAGCCTTATTAGTGATCAAAAAGGCCATTCCGCTTGCAGAGGTGATGCAGCAGCGGATGGATAAAATGATGCAAATCTTGAGAGAGTTTTATACAGGGGTTCGTGTGATTCGAGCATTCAATAAAACTAGCTTTGAAAAGAAACGGACAGATCAAACCTTTAGTAATTATGCTGAGGTCATGATTCGCGTGAATAAATTATTTGCCGTCCTAAATCCAACAGTCAACTTAGTAATGGGCTTAGGAATGACCGCAGTATTAGCCTTTGGCGGTGTTCTTGTACTTCAAGGAAATGTCCCTATCGGAAGTTTAACAGCAATCAGTGAATATACTATCTTGAGTCTATGGTTCCTAACGATGGCAGCCATGGTTATTGTCATGATTCCAAAGGCTTTAGCTTCATTGGATCGGATCGATGAAGTATTAACGAAAGAGGAAGAGATCGTGGATGGAGTGAAAGTATCCTTTGAATTGAAAGAGGATGCACCGATTGCCGTTTTTGATCATGTCGATTTTGCATACAGCGGAGCAGAAGAATCAGTTCTATCCGATATTAGCTTTGACATTCCTAAAGGTGTGACAGCGATTGTGGGCGGAACAGGCTCAGGGAAGAGTACTATTGCTAAAGCCTTGCTGCGTTTAAAGGATACGACGAAAGGAGAGATACGCTTTCTTGATGAACCTGTTCAATGCGTCACACAAGAAGCGTTAAGAGAGCGAATTAGTTACGTTCCTCAGAAAGCTTTCTTATTTAGCGGAACGATTCGAGAGAATTTTCTGTTTGGTAAGCAGGCAGCTACAGAACAAGAAATGAAGCAGGCAGCCGAAGTAGCTCAAGCGGCTGCATTTATTAATACCCTCGATGGTCAGTATGATGCTTTGGTTGCTCAGAAGGGAAATAACTTCTCCGGCGGGCAAAAACAACGTTTGAGTATTGCGCGGGCGTTAATTAAGCCTGCAGATCTGTATTTCTTTGATGATAGTTTCTCAGCCTTAGATTATCAAACAGACGCTAAGCTGCGGAAGGCTTTAAAGAGTTATCTGCAAGACGCGGCAATTGTGATTGTCGCTCAACGGCTATCGACGATTAAGGATGCGGACCAAATCATTGTTTTAGAAGAAGGAAAAATCGTGGGTAAAGGGACGCACGAAGAGTTGCTCCGTACCTGTAAGGTGTACCAAGAATTTGCCAAATCTCAAGGAATGGAGGGGAAGAAGCATGAGCATCAAGCAAGTTGATGAAAAAGAATTAGTGTCTGAAAAACCAAAAGAATTTAAAAAAACGGGATTACGATTGTTTAAATTGCTGATGGAGCAGAAACGTCGATTTATCATTATTGTTGGCTCAGCTATTTGCTTTGCCACATTAATGGCGATCACTCCCTTAATCTTAGGATGGGGATTGGATGCCATTATAGGTCTGCTGAGAACACAGCAGGCATCTTTAAAAAATATAGTTGAAGCATTACGGCGCCCAGTGCTTCTACTCTTTTTAACGTGGGGTGGCGTATCACTCTTTTCTTTATTACAGGAATATACGATGGCGAGCGTTGCTGAGACACTAACCTTACGACTTAGAAAAACATTGACAGAGAAGCTGAATCATTTACCGATGAAGTTTTTTGATCAATATAAAACCGGTGATATATTAACAAGAGCGACCTTGGATTTAGATAAAGTCTCTGAAGTCTTGCAAGTCGGTTTAATGCAAATGATTTCAGCGATTTTATCCATCATTATTGGTTTAGGCTTGATGATTTATTTGAGTCCGCTTTTAACGCTAGGGATTGTTGTGATTTTATTGATTAGCTTATTGCTGACCAATTATCTGGCTCATAAAAATCAAGAGTATTTTTCTGAAAATCAAGCAGCATTAGGGGCTGTAGGAACAAAGGCTGAGGAAAATTATTCGGGAAATCTACTTATTAAAGCTTATAATCGGCAAAAGGAAACTGCCGAGGAATTGGATAAATTGAATGAGGCACAGTTCCAAGCCTTCAAAAAAGCCCAATTTGTTAGCTTTGCCATCAATCCATTAATTCGTTTAATCAACCAGTTAGGATTTGTGACGAGCGCAGTTGTTGGAGGCATCATGGTGATCAATGGACAACTATCGATTGGGTTGGTTCAAGCTTATCTGCAATATGTGAATCAAGTTTCCGAACCAATTACACAGGTCTCCTATGTAATCAATAGTTTGCAAAGCGCTTTTGCAGCCTTAGAGCGAATTTTTGAGCTTTTAGATTTGGAGGAAGAAACAGAAGAAGTATTAAGTGTTGCCGTTCCAGAAAACCTTCGTGGTGAAGTAACTTTTAAGCATGTTGCATTCGGCTATACTTCAGATCGGCTTTTAATGGATGACGTGAACTTCAAGGTGAAGCCCAAGCAGATGGTAGCAATCGTTGGTCCGACAGGTGCGGGTAAGACAACGATGATCAATTTATTGATGCGTTTTTATGAATTGACAGGGGGGCAAATCGAAGTAGACGGTAAGAATATCAGTCATTTTTCACGTGCGGCCATTCGCCAGAAGTTTGGTATGGTCTTGCAGGACACATGGCTGTTCGAAGGAAGTGTAGCTGATAATATTGCATACGGCAATCCAGAGGCGACAAAGGAGGAAATTATTCAAGCAGCAAGAGACGCACAATGTCATCACTTTATCCGAACGTTGCCAAATGGGTATGATACCATCATCTCATCAGATGGCAGTCAGATTTCTCAAGGTCAGCAGCAACTCTTAACGATTGCTCGAGCGATCTTAGCAGATCCGCAGTTGTTGATCTTAGATGAGGCAACCTCTAGCGTAGATACACGAACAGAGGGAATGATCCAACAGGCGATGGATCGTTTAACTGCTGAAAGGACCAGCTTCGTGATTGCGCATCGCTTATCTACCATAAAAAATGCCGATCTGATTTTAGTGATGAAGGATGGTTCGATCATTGAACAGGGCAGCCATCGGAGTTTAATGAAAAAAGGTGATTTCTACGCGAATTTGTACAATAGTCAATTTGCAGGATAAGCTCGACAAATATTGTCGGGCTTTTTTAATGTTTTATGAAAATAATTTATTAGAGAGCCATCATGAGAATTTACTACTTAAGAGGATATTAATATTGGTGCTATAGGACTCTTTTTTACCAGTAAGAAACCAAAAAATTGCTAAGTTAGAAAATATTCTGAAAATTCATTGACTTTTAATCTTATGAAATGTATAGTATAAAAAAATGATTAAGATATTATTAGAAAAAACAAGGAGCCGATTTTTATGCGCAAGAGTAAATACAATAATTTTGATGGCATCGTCTTATTAATTATTGAGTCCAGGACTTAGAACGCGGAGAAGTAACAACCGTTAGTTTGAGTCCTATTTGCGTTAGAAATGGGATTCTTGCAAGAGCATCCCATTTATTGATGGGATGCTCTTTTTTTGAAGGTAGGGAGATGTGACTATGAGAAGTGATCAGATTAAAAAAGGTATTGATGCAGCACCCGCCAGAAGTTTGTTATACGCGACTGGCCAAGTAAAAAATATCCACGATATGGATAAGCCATTTATTGCTATTTGTAATTCTTATATCGATATTGTACCGGGACATGTCCACCTACGAGAACTCGCCGATGTAGCAAAAGAAGCGATTCGTGAAGCCGGAGGCATTCCGTTCGAATTCAATACGATTGGTGTAGACGATGGAATTGCGATGGGGCATATCGGAATGCGCTACTCGCTGCCGAGTAGAGAACTTATCGCTGATGCGGCAGAAACAGTCATTAACGCCCATTGGTTTGACGGAGTATTTTATATTCCCAACTGTGACAAAATCACTCCGGGAATGATCATGGCTGCTATGAGAACGAATGTGCCATCCATCTTTTGTTCAGGCGGTCCAATGAAGGCTGGGATTGATCCCCGTGGTCACCAAACGACACTTTCGTCAATGTTTGAAGCTGTTGGCGCATTTAAAGAAGGTCAAATGACCAAAGAAGATTTTCTCTTTATGGAACAAAACGCGTGTCCAACTTGTGGTTCGTGCGCCGGAATGTTTACAGCAAATTCTATGAACTGTCTATTAGAAATTCTAGGGTTAGCTTTACCAGGAAATGGGACAATTTTGGCTGTTTCTGATGAGCGTCGTGAGTTGGTTCGTGAATCGGCGAAGCATTTAATGGATCTTGTGAAGAAACAAATCAAACCACGAGATATCGTGACTAAGGACGCTATTGATGATGCCTTCGCGTTAGATATGGCGATGGGCGGCTCAACTAATACGGTTCTTCATACATTGGCAATCGCCAATGAAGCAGAGATTGATTACGATCAATCCGATATCAATGAGATTGCAAAAAGAGTTCCTTACCTTTCAAAAATCGCGCCGTCTTCCAATTATTCGATGCACGATGTTCATGAGGCAGGTGGTGTTCCAGCAATTATCAATGAATTGGTCTCCATTGACGGAGCGATTCATTCTGATCGAATCACAGTGACAGGCAAAACCTTACGGGAAAGTGTTGCATCTGCAAAAATTCGGAATGAAGAGGTAATCCATCCGAAAACGTCTCCTTATAGTCCAGTCGGCGGTCTTTCTATCTTATATGGCAACATTGCACCAGAAGGTAGTGTAATTAAAGTCGGGGGAGTAGACCCAAGTATTAAGGTCTTTAAAGGAAAAGCGATTTGCTTTAGCTCCCATGATGAAGCGGTGGAAGCTATTGACAATCACACAGTTACGAAAGGACATGTTGTTGTTATTCGTTACGAAGGTCCAAAAGGCGGACCTGGTATGCCGGAAATGTTGGCACCGACGTCTAGTATTGTCGGGCGTGGTTTAGGGAAAGATGTAGCACTGATTACTGATGGGCGTTTCTCAGGAGCTACTCGAGGAATCGCTGTTGGACATATCTCTCCAGAAGCTGCTGCAGGTGGACCAATCGCGCTGGTTCAAGATGGTGATGAAATCACGATCGATTTAACGAATCGAACATTGAATGTGGATGTATCAGCAGAAGAATTAGCAAAACGGCAAGAGGGGTTAAAAAAATTCCAGCCGAAGGTCAAAAAAGGCTGGTTAGCACGTTACTCGGCAATGGTCACTTCAGCACATACTGGCGGTGTCATGAAATTGCCTGAAGAATAGGGGGAATCGGGGTGGAAGAAATGAAACAAAAAGTGGAAACAGAAAACCTATACAATGGTGCAGATTTGTTAATCAAGTGTCTGGAGCATCAAGGAGTCGAATTGATTTTTGGGTATCCCGGAGGGTCCGTCCTACCATTATTTGATTCCCTTTATGATGAATCTATCCCAAATATTCTTACACGACACGAGCAGGGTGCAGTTCACGCAGCTGAAGGGTACGCGAAAGCTACAGGAAAACCGGGAGTTGTGATCGTAACTAGCGGTCCAGGTGCAACGAATGTCGTGACAGGAATCGCTGATGCAATGATCGATTCTGTTCCACTAGTAGTAATCACTGGTCAGGTAACAACTCCAGGAATCGGAAAAGATGCCTTTCAGGAAGCGGATATGCTGGGAATTACCGTTCCCATCACCAAAAATAATTATCAAGTTCGCGACATCGAAGAGCTTCCACGTATCGTTAATGAAGCCTTCCATATTGCTACAACTGGACGCAAAGGACCAGTTTTGATTGATTTACCGAAGGACATCACAGTATTGAAATCAAATCCAAAGATTGATCGGCCGGTTCATTTAGAAAGCTATCAGCCAACAACGACCCCCTCGATTTTACAGGTTGAACGCTTAATGAGCTTACTAAAGAAAGCTAAAAAACCTCTTCTTTTGGTTGGCGGCGGAGTAGTAGCAGCGAATGGTGCTGAGGAATTAAGGCAGTTTGTTGATAAATACCAAATTCCAACCGTTAGTACGCTTTTAGGCTTAGGGCTACTGCCCCATGATGACCCTAATTTCTTAGGAATGGGCGGAATGCATGGGACCTATGTAGCAAATATGGCAATGATGGAAACGGATCTGTTAATTAATATTGGCAGTCGTTTTGATGATCGCCTTGCCTGTTCACCTGAAGCTTTTGCACCACATGCGAAAGTTGCTCATATTGACGTGGATCCAGTTGAAATCGGCAAAATCATCAAGACGGATGTACCGATTGTTGGCGATGCAAAAATTGCTTTGCAGCAAATGCTGTCAATCGAAATTGAAGCCCCCGATTGCCAAGCTTGGCGTGATCTCTGTGATGAACGGAAGAAAAAGTATCCATTAAAATATGATCGTCACGAAAAAATCATCAAACCGCAAGAAGTAATAGAAATCATCGGTCGAATTACAAAAGGAAAATCCTATGTTGTAACAGACGTAGGACAACATCAAATGTGGGTAGCTCAATATTATCCATTCCAATTTCCTAAGCAGCTGATCACCAGTGGTGGACTTGGGACTATGGGATATGGCATCCCCGCAGGAATCGGCGTGAAATTTGGTAAACCAAAAGAATCCGTAGTTGTTTTTGTGGGAGATGGCGGGTTCCAAATGACGAATCAGGAGCTGGCAATCTTAAACCAACACCAATTGGACATCAAATTTGTCTTATTGAACAATCAATCATTGGGAATGGTTCGGCAATGGCAGGAGAAGTTTTACAATGAACGACGCTCCCAATCCGTCTTTAATGAGCAGCCAGACTTTATGAAAATGGCGGAGGCTTATGGAATTGGGAATAAGAAAATTACCGACCCAGCTTCTTTGGAGAAGGAGTTACAGGAGGCTTTTGCTACACCTGGACCAATGCTGATTGAGGTCATGATCTGCAACAAAGAGCATGTATTACCGATGATCCCAGCCGGGATGCCAAATGATCAAATGTTAGGGGTTGATTAAGATGAGACGGATGATTACAGCGATGGTTCATGACCAAGCAGGGGTGCTCAGTCGAATTACAAGTGTGCTAAATCGTCGGCAAGTAAACATGGACAGTGTCTCCGTCGGGCGAACGGAAAAAGACGGCGAATCGCGGATGACGATCATTATTCAAGCGGATACCTTAGCGGATGTTGAACAAGTAACAAAGCAATTAAATAAACAAATCGATGTCGTTAAAGTTTCTGATGTAACCGATGAGCCGCATTTAGAACGAGAGTTGGCCTTGATCAAAGTCAGTGCTCCAGCGGCTACGCGCTCTGAGATTCAGGCGATGATCGATCCATTTAGAGCGGACGTTGTAGATGTAGGATTGAAAACAATCGTGGTACAAGTGGCTGGCTCTACAGATAAGGTCAATGCTTGTATCGACGTCTTGCGGCCTTACGGGATTAAACAATTAGCAAGAACCGGTGTTACCGGATTTAGTAGAGGTTAAACGCAAAATTGATTATTCGTTTTGCTATTAATATAGTTTAAAAAATTGGAGGAAAAATTATGGTTAAAGTTTATTATGATGATGCAGTAGCGAAGGATGCTTTGGAAGGAAAAACAATCGCAGTGGTAGGGTATGGATCGCAAGGTCATGCTCATGCACAAAATCTTAGAGATACAGGTCATCAAGTAGTGATCGGTATTCGAGAAGGAAAATCCGCTGAGGCTGCTCGCGAAGATGGGTTTGATGTGTTGCCAGTAGCTGAAGCAACAAAGAAAGCCGAAGTAGTCATGATTTTAGCTCCAGATGAAATTCAAGGAACACTTTACGAAAATGAAATCGCACCAAACTTAGAGGAAGGCGATGCTTTAGTCTTTGCTCATGGGTTCAATATTCACTTTGACGTTATCAATCCACCGAAGAATGTCGATGTATTCTTAGTGGCTCCTAAAGGTCCAGGGCATTTGGTCCGTCGTACCTTTACTGAAGGATTTGCGGTACCTGCTTTATTTGCTGTTTATCAAGATGCAACAGGAACTGCTCAAGATTTGGCATTGTCTTATGCGAAAGGAATCGGTGCTACACGAGTAGGTGTCTTGGAAACAACATTTAAGGAAGAAACCGAAACAGATTTATTCGGGGAACAAGCAGTGCTTTGCGGTGGTTTAACTAGTATGATCGAAGCTGGATTTGAAACCTTAGTTGAAGCTGGCTACCAACCTGAACTAGCTTACTTTGAAGTTTGCCATGAAATGAAATTGATTGTTGATTTGATTTATGAAGGTGGCTTTGCCAAAATGCGTAATTCAATCTCCAACACAGCTGAATACGGCGACTATGTTTCTGGTCCTCGCGTAATCACTGAAACAGCAAAAGCCGGGATGAAGGAAGTGTTAACTGATATCCAAAATGGTAAATTTGCGAAAGGCTTCATTGACGATAATAAGAATGGCTTCCCTGAATTCAAGAAGATGCGTGCTGAGAGTGCCGGACATCAAATTGAAGAAGTCGGCGGTGAATTAAGAAAAATGATGCCATTTGTAAGTCGTAAAGATTAGTGGAGGTGCAGCGATGGAATTGATCAAAGATACCGAGGTTCGCAGTGCGTATCAATTATTGAAAAACGCTGTAAACCATACACCGTTGCAATATGATCGTTATTTATCCGAAAAGTATCAGGCAACGGTGCTTTTGAAAAGAGAAGACCTGCAGAAAGTTCGTTCATTTAAGTTACGCGGCGCTTATTACGCAATTAAGAAGCTTCCAGAGGCAGAATTGAAAAAGGGTGTAGTTTGTGCGAGTGCGGGAAATCATGCACAAGGTGTCGCTTATACCTGTCATGAGTTAAGAACAAAAGCAGCAATTTTTATGCCGACTACTACACCGCAGCAAAAAGTTTCTCAAGTGAAGTTCTTTGGTGGTGAGTTTGCGGATATTCATTTAGTTGGTGATACCTTTGATGCTTCTGCCGCTGCCGCAAGAAAATACTGTGAAGAAAACGGCATGACATTTATTGATCCTTTTAACGATAAAAATATTATTGCCGGTCAAGGAACCTTGGCGTTGGAAATGATGACGGACGCAGAAAGTGAAGGCTACAAACCTGATTACGTCATCTCTGCTATCGGTGGTGGGGGCTTGATCAGCGGTGTCTCCTCCTACGTAAAAAATACTTCACCAACCACTAAAGTAATAGGCGTTGAGCCAAAAGGTGCTGCTTCTATGCAGGCAGCCTTTGACGAAGAACAGCCGATCAAATTGAATGAGATTGACAAGTTTGTCGATGGCGCCGCCGTTCAACGTGTCGGTGAAATCACATATTCTCACAGTAAAGAATACGTAGATGAGTTGATGTCTGTTGATGAAGGACTAATCTGTTCAACTATTTTAGATCTTTACGGGAAGCAAGCGATCGTAGTGGAACCTGCGGGTGCTTTAAGCGTGGCCGCCTTAGATTTAATGAAAGATAAAATCAAAGGCAAAACGGTTATTTGCATTATCAGCGGTGGAAATAATGATATTAATCGAATGGCTGAAATCGAAGAACGTTCATTGATCTATGAAGGGTTGAAGCATTATTTTGTGGTGAATTTTCCACAGCGACCCGGCGCTTTAAAAGAATTTGTATCAGAAGTTCTAGGAGAAGGGGATGACATTACTCGATTTGAATATACGAAAAAGAGTAATCGTGGAACCGGACCAGTCGTGATAGGTGTCTTATTGAAGAAGCCTGAAACGTTACCAAATTTACTGAAGCGACTTAAGACATTTGATTCAACGTATATTGAACTAAGTCAAAATAAAACACTCTATAATTTATTAGTCTAAGAAAAGGCCTCCGAAAGCGAACTTTTGGAGGCCTTTTTCGAATTAAATCGTCAATTGATGATTTTCATTAAAATAGTTTTTATAAGCAGAGTATCCGCCGATAATAGATCCTAGACTGGTAGCTGATAGTAGCATAAAGGTGACCATGATCTGATATTTGATTGCGTGGACCGGATCAAGGCCAGCGAAGATTAACCCAGACATCATCCCCGGCAAGCTAACCAAACCGACTGTTTTGGCAGAATCAATGGTTGGCTGCATCGCTGTTTTAATGCTTTGCTGAAGAATAGGCTTAGAGGCCAATTTGATAGAAGCACCTAGAGCTAATTTCTCCAAAGTTTGCTGTCGCAAGTCGTGAAATTGCGTATTCAACGCACGATAACATAAGCCGAGCGCCACCATCGAATTGCTGGCGATCATTCCCGTGATAGGTACGATTTGCGAAGGGATGAATTTGATTGCTCCTGCTAAAATCAATACACCAAGAGTGATATAGGTACTTACGAAAATAGCTGCCAAAGAGTGCAGGTATTTTTTTTGGCGAGCAGGATTTCTTTTATGGGCGTTCCACGCCGCATTTAATACAATAAAAAGACTCATCCCTGAAGTCAGTAAATTGTTGTTAACTTGAAAAATGTATTTCAATAAATAGCCGACAATGACTAATTGGATAATTGCCCGTACAATGCTGAAGAAAATATCTTTAGATAAGTTCAACTTCTCTTTATAGCTTATTCCAACAGCGATTAAGACAAGTGCAAAGGCTAACAACAGAGAAAGATTATTTACAGCAAGTTGATTCATTGATCCAGTTTTCCTCCTTGAACATGTAGCAGTTTCTTTGCAGATTTGATTTCTGCTTCATCATGAGTGACCTGAAGAATGGTGCAGCCTTTTTTCTGAATGTCATCCATTAGGCGATGAATAATTGTTTTCGTTTGTTCATCTAAGCCCGCTGTTACCTCGTCCAAAAGCAAAACCTTAGGCAGGAATAAAATATTACGAATCAATGCGATCCGCTGACGCTCACCGCCAGAAACTTCATTGATACTTTTAGAAAAATAGCTTTCTGGCAGATCAACTAATTGAAGCTGATCCAGCATGTCCTTCCGATTAGGTTCTGCTTCTCTTATTAGATAGGGAAAGGTTAAATTATCTTCTACCGTATCTCCAAATAAAGAGGGCTGTTGATAGCAATACGATACCTGCTGTCGATAGTCAGTGTAGTCATAGGTTTGCTGCGCTTTTCCATCAAAAAGTATCTCGCCACTTGTCGGCGTTAATAAAGAAGCAATCAGTCGCAGCAGGGTACTTTTTCCTCCGCCAGAGGGACCAGTAATCGTTAAAAAATCACCTTTTTCAACAGATAGAGTGATCTGATTCAAAATCAATCGATCATCTGTCTGATAATTCACATCATGTAGTTCTAATAAGGCCATATTATTGTTTCTCCTTTCTAGGATCGTAAGGGATGATAATCAAAAGTTCAGGAATCTCATCGATCCTTAACTGCTTTAAACTTAGTTCAGGGTAGGAGATAAACCGGCCTTCCTTTCCAAAACGTTCAAAAAAATAATCCTGAATTTGCTGCTCTGTCCACTGTCTAGCGGGGAAATGCCAATAATGCTCTTTTTCTCTAACAAAAACAAAACCGATGCTCCAGGCTTGCTTTATATCTAAGGGCGATTGAGCCAACTGTTTCTGAAATTCTTTCATAGCTATCCTCCATTCATTTTATAATTTCAAACGAGTCAATTAGAAAAATTTCCATTCACTATTAAACCAATTATTTATTTTTCTGTACACTCTTTAGTCTATATTATATCCTAGTTCATTTGCTTCCAATGAACTTATTTCACTTAAAATCAGGTTCAATTTCTCATCTAATTAAGTAGAGAAACAAATTGTTTGGAGTTTGACCAATTCTGATGTATTATAATCTCGGATAGTTACTTACGAAAAGTAAAAGTGTAAATCTTTTTCATTTTGCTCAAAATGCTTTACACTATATCCGTAAGAATTTTTACACTTTTTAGGAGGTTTGTTTATTATGGCAAAAGAACATTATGATAGAAGTAAACCACACGTTAATATTGGTACCATTGGCCACGTCGACCATGGGAAAACAACTTTAACGGCAGCAATTACAACGGTATTAGGTAAGAAAGGTCTAGCAAACCCTCAAGACTATGCTAGTATCGATGCTGCACCAGAAGAACGTGAACGCGGAATTACCATCAATACTGCACACGTTGAATATGAAACTGAAAAACGCCACTATGCCCATATTGATGCTCCAGGACACGCGGACTATGTAAAAAACATGATTACCGGTGCTGCTCAAATGGACGGTGCGATCTTAGTAGTATCTGCTACTGATGGACCAATGCCTCAAACACGTGAGCACATTTTATTATCACGCCAAGTAGGTGTTAAATACTTGATCGTCTTCTTGAACAAAGTTGATTTAGTCGACGATGAAGAATTGATTGATTTAGTTGAAATGGAAGTACGTGAGTTGCTTTCAGAATATGGTTTCCCAGGCGATGATATTCCTGTTCTTAAAGGTTCAGCTCTGAAAGCTTTAGAAGGCGATCCTGAACAAGAACAAGTAATCATGGACCTAATGGATACGGTTGACGAATATATCCCAACACCAGAACGTGACACTGACAAACCATTCTTGTTACCAGTGGAAGATGTTTTCTCAATCACAGGACGTGGGACCGTTGCATCTGGTCGTATTGATCGTGGGGAAGTTAAAGTCGGTGACGAAGTTGAAATTATCGGGATCAAACCTGAAGTTCAAAAGGCTGTCGTAACTGGACTTGAAATGTTCCGTAAAACATTGGATTATGGTGAAGCTGGAGATAACGTTGGGGTTCTATTACGTGGTATTACACGTGATGAAATCGAACGTGGTCAAGTATTAGCTAAACCAGGTTCAATTACACCACATACGAAATTCAGTGCAGAAGTTTATGTGTTGACGAAAGAAGAAGGTGGACGTCATACACCATTCTTTAACAACTATCGTCCTCAATTCTACTTCCGTACAACAGACGTTACCGGTAATATCGTGTTGCCAGAAGGTACTGAAATGGTCATGCCTGGCGATAACGTAACAATCGACGTTGAATTAATCCATCCAATCGCTGTAGAAAAAGGAACAACTTTCTCTATTCGTGAAGGTGGACGTACCGTTGGTTCAGGTATCGTAACTGAAATCGAAGCTTAATTTGATTTTCTAGCACGTAAGCGTTCAACGCTTACGTGCTTTTTGTGTTTTATAAAGCTGTTACTAGAATAACTTGCAACAGTTTTCTCTGATTGCTATGATGAGTTTAAAATGGATAGAAGGAGTAACTATGGAAAAAGTCTTTGTTAGTCCAATGACGTATCGTCAGGGAGAAAATGTTTTATGGAATCATTTGAGAGATATTCTAGCATTTGGTAAAAAGGGGTTACTAGTAACGGATCAATTTGTTTACGAGATGATTGGCAAACGTTTGGTGGATGAGTTGACTTCTTTAGGCGGTCAAATTTCTGTGCGGTTCGCAGAAGAGAACAGCACGATAGATGAATGCGATTATGTAATCGCTCTAGGTGGTGGACGGGCGATCGATATAGGAAAAGCATTGGCTTTTAAGTCAAGCAGACGATGTATCGTTGTTCCAACATCTGCTTCGACAGACGCGCCCACTTCAAGAATCTCTGTGAAATATCAAAATGGCTATTTCGAGAAGTATACCTATTATACTCAAAGTCCTGCCTTGGTTCTAGTTGATACGGCTATTTTGATCAATAGTCCGGTCCATTTCTTAACTGCTGGAATAGCAGATGGTTTGTCTACATTCATAGAAGCAAGGACTGTACGTGAAAATTTTGGAAAAAATACCTTAGGGGCAGCACCAACACTAGCAGCAGAAGCAATTGCCGAAAAATGTCGTGATGTTTTACTCAAAAATGCAGAAGCAGCAGTTAAGGCGAATAAGAGAAAAGAGATCACAGTAGAATTTGATGCAGTGGTAGAGGCCAACACGTTATTAAGTGGCATTGGATTTGAATCCGGGGGCTTAAGCATTGCCCATGCGCTCCATAATGCGATGGTTAGTTTGTGGGGAGGAGAGATAAAGGGAAGTCATGGACAGATCATTGCATTGACGACATTGCAGCAATTACGTATTGAAGGTCGCCATGAAGAACTGACAAGTCATCAAGAACTATTTGAAAAACTCAATTTGCCCATTACTTATGAAATGTTGTCAATTTTCCCATCTGTTGATGAACTAAAGAAAATTGTTGATCTGGCATTTTCTCCAGAAGACGGCATCGTTCGAAGTCAATCGCCTGCAACAAAAGAAGAGGTTTATCAAACGCTATTAACATTCAGAAAAACCCGTGAAATCTAACTAGATTTCACGGGTTTCGTATTAAATATTCAATACTTTATTTAAGAAGTCTTGGGTTCTCGGATTGTGAGGATTATTGAAGACCTGTTCAGGTGTGCCATCTTCTAGAATTTTTCCACCATCGGTAAAGATGACGCGGTCAGCAACTTCTTTCGCAAAGCCCATCTCATGAGTGACAATGACCATGGTCATACCTTGCAGTGCCAGATCCTTCATTACTTTTAAAACATCTCCAACCATTTCTGGGTCCAAAGCGGAAGTTGGTTCATCAAAGAGCATAATATCAGGATTCATTGCTAACGCGCGAGCAATTGCGACACGTTGCTTTTGTCCTCCGGAAAGGCTATCAGGATAATCGTCTTTCTTTTCTGCTAAACCGACTTGTGTCAACAACTCCACACCACGCTTGTTTGCTGACTCTTTTGATTCCCCCTTTAAATCGAGTGGGGCTAACGTTATATTTTCTAAAACTGTCAGGTGAGGGAACAGGTTGAAATGCTGGAACACCATACCAATATGTTGACGAACTAAGTTAATGTCCGTATGCTTATCCGTCAAATCTTGCCCATCAATAATAATTTCCCCAGACGTAGGTTCTTCTAGGTGATTCATACAGCGAAGGAAGGTACTTTTCCCTGAACCAGATGGGCCAATGATACAAACAACTTCCCCTTCGCTGATAGTAATATTCAAGTCATTCAAAACGGTATTGTCACCGAATTTTTTTACTAAATGATTTACGACAATTTTCTTATCTAATTTATTTTCCATCTATTTCACCTTCTTATCTAAACGGTTCGCTAACTTAGTCAAGATCGTGATCAAGATTAAGTACATGATCGCGATGATCAAGTAAACGTAAGAACTTTGAGTTGTACGAGCAACAATGATTTTCCCTGTTTGCAGTAATTCTACTACACCGATAGCCGAAATGATTGTCGTATCCTTCAGACTGATAACGAATTGATTGATGAAAGAAGGAATCATGATCTTCACAGCTTGAGGTAAAATAATCTTCTGCATGGTTCGGTTATAGGACAATCCCAAACTTCGAGAGGCTTCCATTTGACCGACAGGAACCGCATTGATACCGCCACGAACTATTTCAGCGATATATGCGCTGGCATTTAATGTCAGTGTGATGATTCCCGCAGCAAAGTCAGGGATTTTTATACCTGTAATTCCCGGTAAACCAAAGAAGATAAAGAAGGCTAATACCATCATTGGGATTCCGCGGATGATATCAATATAGATACCGGCCAACGTACGTAATACACGAACAGGAGAAACACGGAACAATCCAAAGATAACTCCTAAAACAAGAGCCAGTGCAAAGGAGACTAAAGCCAATACAATGGTCTTCCATAATCCTTCTAGTAATGATTTGTAATTATTTTTCAATAAACCAGTGATAGTAGACTCATCAACAGTTTCTTTCTTGTCTTCACTACCGGAGCCGATGTACTGATCAACAATTTCATCGTACTCGCCAGTACGTTTCAATTCTTTTAGGCCTTCTGTAAACATCTCGCGCAATTCAGGGTTCTGACCTTTTTTCACAGCAAAACCATATTCACCACCAACTTCGCGTTTGATTGGTGTTTTCAAATCTTGCCCCTGTTTTACAGCATAACCGATGACCGGATAGTCATCCATCATCGCATCGATAGAACCGACTTTCAGCGCGTCATACAATTGATCCGCTGCATCAAAACTTTTGATTGTATAGCCATATTCCTTTTTGTGAGCCTCTAAAAAGTCGGCACTTTCCGTTCCAACCTTAGCTCCTACGGTTTTGCCTTTTAAATCCTCGTAAGACTTAATATCTTTATTGTCTTTCGCAACAGCTAATTGAATCCCGCTTTGGAAGTAGGGGTCCGAAAAATCATAATTGGCTTTTCGCTCATCGGTAATGGTCATTCCTGCGATCATACCATCAGCCTGTCCTGACTCTAAAGCCTGCATTGCTGAGGAGAATCCGATGAATTTAAAATCAATTTTGAATCCTTGCAGCTCTGCGATTCGTTTTAACAGGTCAACATCAATCCCTTTGTATTCGCCGTCGCTGTCCTTATACTCAAAAGGGGCGAAAGCAGAATCGCTGGCAATAACATAAACATCTTTTTTTGGCTCGATTTTTTTCATTTCGCTTGAAGCGCCTTGATCACCGGAACCAGTAGAAATATACTTGCTGACGATTTTATCATAGCTGCCATTTTCCTTTAGGTCCTTCAGTCCTTGATTAAACTTTTCCAGCAGCTCTTTGTTTTCGCCTTTTTTCACAGCGAAGCCGTAAGAACTGCCTTTTTCAGGTTCACCGACTAATTTGAATGGTTGACCATTAGTTACAGCATAACCAAGTACAGGGTAGTCATCAAAAATCGCTTCAACATTCCCGTTTGTCAGGGCGTTGTACATAGCATCAGCAGCTTCGTATTGTTTTACTTCATAGCCATATTTGTCTTTGTTCTTGTTTAAAAAAGTCGCACTTTCTGTACCGATTTTTGCGGCAACTGTTTTTCCTTTTAAATCTTTGTAATTCTTGATGTCTTTATTGTCATTTTTAACAGCCATCTGGATTCCGCTATCAAAATAAGGTTCAGAAAAATCAAACGTTTTTTTCCGTTCATCTGTAATACTCATGCCAGCAATCATTCCGTCCAGTTGATCGGATTGCACTCCTTGGATGGAGCTGTCGAATCCTAATGGACGCAAATCAACTTTAAAGTTTTGGTCCTTAGCGATTTGATTAAGCAAATCTACATCGATACCTATGTATTCGCCATCGGAATTCTGAAATTCGAAAGGAGCAAAAGTCAAGTCCGTCCCGATCTTATATGTTTTTTCCGCGGCGTCAGTCTTGTTGGCAAAGCTAAGTGTGAAAATACTTGCCATTAAGAAAACAACGAATGGAATTAATTTGTTTTTTCTCATAATAATCCTCCTAATTACTTATCATTTGTTTATTATATGTTAGTTTATGGATAAAACACAAGAGGGTTCATTGTTGGATAGAAAAAAAGCAAAATTTTTATAACATGGGATGTCAGAAAATGTGACACGGTTGTTTTTAAGAACTTCTTATGGTAAGAAGAAAAAATGGCGAAAATATGTTCGGTATGCTATAATTTTGGAATGGAAAATCTTTGTTCATTTAATAGAAAAAGGGGGATTTTTGTATGATTGAAAGAGTAACGGATAATACGTTTGACCTTCATTCAAAATATCAGCCTGCTGGCGATCAGCCTGAGGCCATTGAACAACTTGCCGAAGGAATCGTCGATGGAAAAAAAGCGCAAATCCTTTTAGGAGCTACCGGGACTGGTAAAACTTACACGATTTCCAATGTTATTAAGGAAGTAAATAAGCCAACCTTGATTATTGCCCATAATAAGACGTTAGCGGGGCAATTATATGGAGAGTTTAAGGAATTCTTTCCTAACAACGCGGTGGAGTATTTCGTTAGTTATTATGACTACTATCAACCAGAGGCGTATGTGCCTTCTAGTGATACGTATATTGAAAAAGACTCAAGTATTAATGATGAGATCGATAAGCTTCGCCACTCGGCGACAAGCGCCTTACTTGAACGAAATGATGTGATCGTCGTAGCTTCAGTTTCCTGCATTTTTGGTTTGGGATCACCAAAGGAATATTTGGAGCAAGTGGTTTCTTTGCGTGTAGGAATGGAAATGGATCGGAACCAATTATTACGGAATTTAATTGATATTCAATTTGAACGAAACGATATTGACTTTCAGCGTGGTCGTTTTCGTGTTCGTGGGGATGTAGTGGAAATATTTCCCGCATCACGTGATGAACGTGCGTTACGCGTGGAATTTTTTGGTGATGAGATAGAACGAATTCGCGAAGTAGACGCGTTAACAGGAGAAATCACCGGTGAAACAGAGCACGTAGCCATCTTCCCGGCGACCCACTTCTTAACCAATGAAGAGCATATGGAAGTGGCGATTAGTAATATTCAAAAAGAGCTTGCTGATCGATTAGAAGTCTTGAGAAATGATAACAAGCTATTAGAGGCTCAGCGATTAGAACAACGAACCAATTATGATATCGAAATGCTTCGAGAAATGGGCTATACATCTGGTATAGAAAACTATTCTCGTCATATGGACGGACGTAAAGAGGGCGAGCCGCCCTATACGTTGATCGACTTTTTCCCAGATGACTTTTTACTAGTTGTGGATGAATCTCATGTGACGATGCCGCAAGTAAGAGGTATGTACAACGGTGACCGAGCACGTAAACAGATGCTGGTAGATTATGGTTTCCGGTTGCCATCAGCTTTAGATAATCGTCCATTAAGATTAGAAGAGTTTGAAGAGCGCGTGAATCAGATTGTTTACGTTTCGGCGACTCCTGGTCCTTATGAACATGAAGAAACAGATACAGTAATAGAGCAAATCATCCGTCCGACTGGACTACTAGATCCGGTCATTGAAGTCCGCCCGATTATGGGACAAATAGACGATTTGGTTGGAGAAATAAACGAACGTTCTGAAAGAAATGAACGTGTTTTTGTCACGACCTTAACAAAAAAAATGTCCGAAGATTTAACAGACTACTTTAAAGAACTAGGTATCAAGGTTAAATACCTCCACAGTGATATCAAAACCTTAGAACGTACTGAGATTATTCGTGATTTGCGATTAGGAAAATTTGATGTGCTAGTTGGTATT
Organism: Enterococcus raffinosus; assembly: GCF_019175485.1. Classification (NCBI taxonomy): domain Bacteria; kingdom Bacillati; phylum Bacillota; class Bacilli; order Lactobacillales; family Enterococcaceae; genus Enterococcus; species Enterococcus raffinosus. The sequence continues at coordinate 1,761,225 of NZ_CP072888.1, read as the reverse complement.
AATTTACTTCGTGAAGGTCTAGATGTACCTGAAGTCTCATTGGTGGCTATCTTAGATGCAGATAAAGAAGGCTTCCTTCGCAGTGAACGTTCACTTGTTCAAACAATTGGTCGTGCTGCCCGAAATTCAGAGGGAAAAGTTATTATGTATGCTGATAAGGTGACGGATTCAATGCAACGTGCAATGGATGAAACATCACGCCGTCGTAGTATTCAGCAACAATATAATGAAGAGCATGGCATTGTACCTAAGACGATTATTAAAGAAATTCGTGATTTGATCGCAATTAGTAAGGTTGCAGAAGATACTGGAACTTACGATACGACCTCTTATGAAGAGTTATCTAAATCTGAACGTAAAGAACTTATTGCGAAACTTGAAGATGAAATGCGAGAAGCGGCTAAAACACTTGATTTTGAAACTGCCGCAACATTACGAGATACAATCTTAGAATTAAAAGCAGCAGAATAACTGGTGAAAAAATGGCACGTTTTTTCGGCTGTGGAAAAAGAACTACAGTTAATGAACAATGAACAAGGAGAAATAAATGGCAAATGATAAGATAGTAATTCATGGAGCGCGAGCTCACAATTTAAAGAATGTAGATGTCACGATTCCTCGTGATAAGATGGTGGTTGTTACTGGTTTATCAGGTTCAGGAAAGAGTTCGCTGGCCTTTGATACGCTATATGCTGAAGGACAGCGTAGATACGTGGAAAGCCTATCTGCTTATGCGCGGCAGTTTTTGGGTCAAATGGATAAGCCTGATGTTGACAGCATTGATGGATTGAGTCCAGCGATATCTATTGATCAAAAAACTACAAGTAAAAACCCTCGGTCAACAGTAGGAACCGTGACGGAGATTAATGATTATTTGCGTTTGTTATACGCACGAGTAGGTCATCCAATCTGTCCGAACGACCATATTGAAATTACCTCTCAATCTGTTGAGCAGATGGTCGACAAGGTGCTTGAATTACCTGAGCGAACCAAAATTCAAATATTAGCGCCAGTTGTTGCAAAGAAAAAAGGACAACACAAAAAAGTTTTCGAAATGATTCAACGAGAAGGTTATGTCCGTATGCGTGTTGATGGAGAATTATATGATGTGACAGATGCTCCAGAACTAACCAAGAATAAAAAACACGATATCGAAATCATCGTCGATCGTATTGTTGTTAAGGAAGGTATCCGCTCGCGTCTATTTGATTCCTTCGAAGCAGCGTTACGCTTAGCTGAAGGGTATGCGATTGTTGATGTGATCGGGGAAAAAGAAATGCTATTCAGCGAACACTACGCTTGTCCTTATTGTGGTTTTACAGTAGGCGAACTTGAACCTCGACTGTTTTCATTCAACGCGCCGTTTGGAGCTTGTCCAGATTGTGACGGATTAGGGGTTAAGTTGGAAGTCGATTTGGATTTAGTTATTCCTGATCAAAGTAAAACGTTGCGTGAAGGGGCATTGATTCCTTGGAATCCGATCAGTTCTCAATACTATCCTCAAATGCTAGAGCAAGCATGCTTGAGTTTCGGTATTGATATGGATACTCCGTTTGAGGATTTGCCAAAAGAACATCAAGAAATCATTTTGAATGGTTCAAATGGAGAAAATTTCCATTTCCATTATGAAAATGACTTTGGCGGTGTTCGTGATGTAGAAGTTCCTTTTGAAGGGATTATTAACAATATTAACCGACGTTATGCAGAAACGAACAGTGATTTTACCCGTGATCAAATGCGTTTATATATGACGGAATTAACATGTCAAACCTGCCACGGTTATCGGTTGAATCCACAGGCTTTATCAGTGAAAATCAATGATGTTAATATTGGACAAGTTAGTGAAGACTCTATTAATAGAGCACTCGATTTTTTCGAAACCGTTGCATTAAGCGAACAGGAAAAGGTAATCGCTAAGCCTATTTTGAAAGAAATCAAGGATCGTCTTAGCTTCTTACGAAATGTTGGGTTAGATTATCTTACCTTGAGCCGAGCTTCAGGGACCTTGTCTGGTGGAGAGGCTCAAAGAATTCGGTTGGCGACTCAAATCGGTTCAAACCTATCTGGTGTCTTGTATATTTTAGATGAACCCTCGATTGGTTTGCATCAGCGAGACAATGACCGCTTGATTGAGTCTTTGAAGAAAATGCGAGATTTAGGAAATACTTTGATTGTAGTAGAGCATGATGAAGATACAATGCGTGCGGCAGATTATCTGATTGATGTCGGTCCAGGTGCAGGGGATCAAGGTGGCGAGATTGTCGCTGCTGGAACACCTAAACAAGTTGAAAAAAATCCAAAATCCTTGACTGGTCAATATTTATCTGGAAAACGAGAAATCGCTGTGCCAAAAGAACGTCGAAAAGGAAATGGAAAGAAAATAAAAGTTACTGGCGCTGCTGAAAATAACTTGAAAAGCATTGATGCCGAGTTCCCATTAGGGAAATTTGTTGCTGTGACGGGTGTCTCAGGATCTGGGAAGTCTACTTTAGTTAATCAGATCTTGAAAAAGGCTCTCGCACAGAAGTTGAATCGTAATTCAAACAAACCAGGAAAATTCAAAAAAATTACTGGTTACAACAATATCGAAAAATTAGTTGATATTGATCAAAGTCCAATCGGGAGAACACCGCGGAGCAATCCAGCAACCTATACAAGTGTTTTTGATGATATTCGAGATTTGTTTGCTCAGACAAATGAAGCGAAGATTCGCGGTTACAAAAAGGGTCGGTTCAGCTTTAATGTAAAGGGCGGACGTTGTGAAGCTTGTCGCGGAGATGGAATCATCAAAATTGAGATGCATTTTTTACCTGATGTTTATGTGCCGTGTGAAGTTTGTCACGGCAAACGCTACAACTCCGAAACATTGGAAGTTCATTATAAAGGAAAGAATATTGCGGATATTCTGGAAATGACTGTTGAAGATGCTGTGGAATTCTTCAAACACATTCCTAAAATTCATCGAAAACTTCAAACAATTGTTGACGTTGGTTTAGGCTATGTCACGATGGGGCAGCCTGCGACAACACTTTCAGGTGGAGAGGCTCAACGAATGAAGCTTGCTAGTGAACTTCATAAGAATTCCAATGGAAAGAATTTCTATATTTTGGATGAGCCGACAACAGGACTTCATACAGATGATATTGCTCGTTTGTTAAAGGTTCTGGAACGTTTTGTTGACGCAGGAAATACGGTATTAGTGATTGAACATAATTTGGATGTGATTAAATCAGCCGACTACGTTATCGATCTAGGACCAGAAGGCGGCGACGGTGGTGGAACCATACTAGCAACAGGGACACCGGAAGAGATTGCTGAAGTACCAGACAGTTATACAGGACATTATTTAAAACGCGTCTTAAAAAAATAAATAACTGATAAAGCTTGATGCAAGCAAAGGATTCTCCTTTGCTTGCATTTTTCTTTATGGTATGATTATCAAGGATTTAGAATGAGAAGGTGTAAGAGAATATGAATGAAAATCAAAAATTTGTCCCGATTTTATTAGGGAGCGATATCAACGTTTACGGTATGGCCCGTTCTTTTCACGAAGCCTATGGAATCGTATCAGAGGCTTATGCTGGTCTACAATTAGCACCAACAAAATATAGTAAGATCGTGAACGTACATGTTGTACCAGGATTTGATAAGGATCCTGTGTTCATCGAGCAGATGCGCGAATTAGGAAAAAATACGTACAACGATCCTAATGTAAAATATTTATTGATTGCTTGCGGTGATGGATACGCTGAGCTAGTTTCACAACATAAAGAAGAGCTTTCCGAATGGTTTATTTGTCCGTATATTGATTTTGATTTACTCCAAAGTCTGATTAGTAAAGTCAGCTTTTATGAAATTTGCGAAAATTATGATTTGCCTTATCCAAAAACATTTATCATTACTGAAGATATGTTAGAGGCTGGTAAGTTAAAACAGGATTTACCCTTTGATTTTCCTGTTGCACTAAAACCAGCGAATAGTGTGGAATGGCTATCAGTTGATTTTGAAGGAAGAAAAAAAGCCTTTATTTTAGATACTCGTGATGAATTTGACACAATCATTGAGCGTATTTATCAAGCTGGTTATACGAGTGAAATGATTGCGCAGGACTTTATTCCTGGAGACGATAGCAACATGCGTGTATTGAATGCTTATGTCGATCAAAACCATCAGGTTCGCATGATGTGCTTGGGACATCCATTATTAGAAGATCCTTCTCCAGAAGCGATTGGAAACTATGTGGCGATCATGCCTGAATATAACGAGAAGATCTACCAGACAATTAAAGGATTTTTAGAGAAAATCAACTATACCGGTTTTGCAAATTTTGACATGAAGTACGATCCTCGTGATGGAGAATATAAATTGTTTGAAATCAACTTACGGCAAGGACGCAGTAGTTTCTTCGTTACTTTAAATGGCTTCAATTTAGCACAATACGTAACTGAAGATCGCGTTTTTGAAAAGTCGTTTACTGAAACGATTTACGGTAAAGCAGAACCAGCTACATCCATGTTATGGATGGGGGTTCCGAAGGGTGTTTTTGAGAAATTTGCTCGAAATAATAAGGAAAAAGAAAAAGCTCTAGAAATGATCAAAAATGACCATTGGGGAACGACAGTCTTTTACAAGAAAGATATGTCCTTGATGCGGTGGATTTTAATGAAGTATATGTTCAGCAAGTACAAAGGACGCTTCGATCTATTCTTTAAAGAGAAAGAAGGATAAGTATGGAAAATTTCTTTAGTATTCTTGGTGGAATGGGGACGATGGCGACGGAAAGTTTTATTCGAATCCTTAACCAACGTACACATGCTCATAATGATCAAGAATACTTAAACTATGTGATGTTCAATCATGCAACGGTTCCTGACCGCACGGCTTTTATTTTAGATCACGAAGCACCAAGTCCATTACCCTTTTTATTGGATGATATAGAGAAACAAAACCTATTACAGCCGGATTTTATTGTACTCACTTGCAATACTGCTCATTACTTTTTTGATCAACTACAGGGGGCAACAAATATTCCGTTGCTGCATATGCCGCGTGAAGCTGTAAATGAAGTGACAAAGCATCATAAACCCGGCGAGAAAATCGCAGTATTAGCAACTGCTGGGACAATTTCCGCTAAGGTCTATCAAAGTGAGCTAGAGGCAAAAGGATTTGAAGTTTTGATTCCTAAGCCAGACTTACAAGAGAAGGTTAATCATCTAATTTATCACGATGTAAAAGAGAATGATTATATCAACAGTGATTTGTATCTAGAGATTCTTTCAGATGTTTTTGAAAAATATGGTTGTCAGAATGCTATTCTTGGCTGTACCGAGCTGTCTTTAGTTCAAGAATTGACAAAAGAAGTTCCTTTTCCAGTAATTGATGCGCAATCTATTTTAGCGGATCGGACAATTGAATTAGCACAGAAAAACAGATCTTCTAAATAGGAGATCTGTTTTTTATTTGCACATTTTTTTCAGTTTCTATTCTATTAGGAAAATCTAAAGAATGACAAATGAGTAGCAAAGACACGCCAGGAGTGTTATAATTTTTTTAGATAGCGAAAGAAGCTAGCTTATGGTTTCTTTGGCATCTTTTTATTTGGTTCAAAAATTTTGCTTATGATTATTGATGAGCCTATCAACGTATTTCAAATCGCAATATCGTCTATATAGAACAATAGTAAATTAAAATAATCATTCTCAGGAGTGAGTTTCTAATTACGTGAAAGGAGTGACACAAATGACTGATAGTTTACATTTGGTTGTCATTACAGGTATGAGTGGTGCAGGTAAAACTGTCGCAATTCAAAGTTTTGAAGATATGGGGTATTTTTGTGTAGATAATATGCCTCCAGGTTTAATTCCGAAGTTTTGGGAATTGATCCGTGAATCAGGAAAAGTAACTAAGATCGCTTTAGTAGTAGATTTACGTTCTCGCTCATTTTTCGAAGATATTCAAAAAATGCTAATAGAGATAGAAAATACAGGGTTCATTGATACAAGTATCTTGTTCTTAGATTGTTCAGATGAAGAATTAGTCTCTCGCTACAAAGAGACGCGTCGCGCACATCCGCTTGCGATGGATGGCATGATCACTGAAGGTATTCGTAAAGAACGCGCAATCTTGGAAGATTTAAAGAATAGAGCTACTCTAATGATTGATACAACAGATTTAACGCCACGTCAATTACGAGAAAAAATTAATCAAACGTTTAAAGATAAGGATGACGCGGGATTCCACGTGGAGGTAGTTTCTTTTGGCTTTAAATATGGGTTGCCAATCGATGCTGACATAGTTATGGATGTTCGTTTTTTGCCGAATCCACACTATATTCCAGACCTGCGGCCTCAAACCGGGCTAGACAAACCGGTATATGATTATGTAATGTCATTTCCTGAAACAGAAAGTTTTTACACGAATTTTGTTCGTTTAATTATGGACATTCTGCCTGGCTACATTAATGAAGGAAAAAGTTCATTAACGATTGCTATCGGCTGTACTGGTGGACAGCATCGGTCAGTCGCTTTGACAGAGCGTATTGGAAAGGCAATTACGGATGCAGAGTACAAGGTAAATATCACTCATCGCGATAAGGATAAGCGGAAAGAGACGGTGAATCGTTCATGAAAATGAAAACATACCGTATTCGTAAACCGAAGATCGTGGTTATCGGTGGTGGGACAGGATTACCAGTTATTTTAAAAAGTTTACGAAATCAAAGTGCTGATATTACAGCAGTGGTAACTGTAGCAGATGACGGTGGCAGTAGTGGTGAACTACGCGATTCGATCGACATGGCCCCCCCAGGTGATTTGAGAAATGTTTTGGCCGCCTTATCTGACATGCCGAAGCTCTATGAAGACTTATTTCAATATCGTTTTCATGAGGATGACAAATTTCTTGCAAATCATACGATTGGGAACCTTTTAATCGCGGCTTTATCAGAAATGCGAGAAAGTACGTATGAAGCAATTCAATTACTTTCCATGATGATGCACGTGGACGGGCATATTTACCCTTCTTCGGAAACACCGCTAGTGTTGCACGCGGATTTTGATGACGGAACAAGTGCAGTGGGAGAATCAAAAATAGCTCTGGATCGTAAGACGATAGAAAGAGTTTATGTCACAGAAAAAAATGGTGAAAAAGCGATTCACGCAGCACGTAAAGTAGTTAATGCTATCAATGAGGCAGATATGGTTGTCTTAGGACCAGGCTCCTTATTCACTAGTATCTTGCCTAACTTAGTCATTGAGGAACTAGGAAATGCGGTTCGTACAACAAAGGCAGAGGTAGTCTATATTTGTAACATTATGACCCAAAAAGGTGAGACCGAACATTTCAGTGATGCGGATCATATTCGTGTTCTTCACAAACACCTCGATAGCAAATTTATTGACACTGTATTAGTCAATACTGAAAAAGTTCCTGAAGGATATATGGATCCAGAGATCTATGATGAGTACTTGGTACAAGTTACACATGATTTTAATGGTTTAAGGGAAGAAGGCTGCCGAGTTGTTTCAACTGACTTTTTAAAACTTCGTGATGGTGGCGTCTTTCATGATGGAGACAAAGTTGTCGATGAGCTATTTCGAATTGTTTTTGGTGCAAAAATTTAAGACTGGATTTTTAAATAAGTGTCGAAATAGTAAATCATTAGTTAGAACTAATTTTATTTAGGAAAATTAGTTCTTTATTATGAGAAGGAGGGCTCGTCATGTCTTTTGCGGCAGAAGTAAAAAAAGAGTTAACGGGTCTGGCAGTCCAAAAGAATCTCGCACAAGCTGAGTTAGCCGCATTGATAAGAATGAATGGTTCCCTTAGTTTGAGTAATCATCAATTTGTTTTGAATGTGCAAACTGAAAATGCGGCGATTGCTCGTCGAATTTTCACCTTATTAAAAGAGCATTACAATGTGCGAAGCGAGTTACTGGTCCGTCGGAAAATGAAATTGAAAAAAAACAATGTTTACATTGTTCGATTGAAGCAAGAAACACAGAAAATTTTATTGGATTTGGATATCATGGACGGTATGATGTTTCAAGCGCATATATCGAATGAAATTAAGCAATCAGATGAAAAAACTCGTGCGTATTTACGTGGTGCATTTTTGGCCTCTGGTTCAGTTAATAATCCAGAAACGAGCCGTTATCATCTAGAAATATCTTCAATTTACGAGGAACACAATCAAGATATTTGTGACCTGTTGAATCAATTTGACTTGAATGCCCGTACGCTGGAACGCCGAAATGGCTATATCACTTATCTTAAAGGCGCAGAGAAAATAGCTGATTTTCTAACTTTGATTGGTGCGACGAATTCAATGTTAAAATTTGAGGATGTTCGAATCGTTCGTGATATGCGAAATTCTGTCAATCGACTAGTGAATTGCGAAACAGCCAATATGAACAAAACGATAGATGCTGCGTCTAAGCAAATTGAGAACATTCATTTTATTGAGTCGACGGTTGGACTACAATCGTTACCAGAAAAGCTGCAGGAAATAGCAGAATTAAGGATTCAAAATCCTGAAATCAGTCTAAAAGAACTAGGAGAAATGATTCCATCAGGAGCCATTTCGAAATCAGGTATCAACCATAGAATTCGAAAAATTAATGATTTTGCCGATAATTTACGAAAAAAAACCGTTTGATAGTCAAACGGTTTTTTTCTGTTTATTCAGCAATGTAAGCTTTTAAAGTTGCTTCATCAATGGATTCGTCAAAAATATGATCACCTAATACAATGGTTGGTACGAATTGAATGTTTGCTTGGGCTGCCTCATTGCGGATTTCTCCTTGCAGATTTTGGTTTGCTTGTTGAATAAAACCCAATGTTTTTTCAGCATACTCAGCTACAGCTTCTAAAGCAAGGTCTTGCCAATTTTCTTGTGTTTCAAAAGCTTGTCTGATTTGAATCATAGCCTTGGCAGGATTATTGTCAATATATTCGTGCATTACATTTCCGCGCTGTAAGCTAATTTTATCTTTATCTAATAACTTGATAACACGTTGAACTTTGCCTTCTTCGACCGCTTGACTCAGCGTTTCATAGGATTCCTCAAACCATTGTTTGCAGTAGGGACATCGTAGGTTAATAAATTCAATTAAACGCTTTGGCGCAGTGTCTGATCCAATTTTAATTCCATTGAAATCATTTACTAAGTTTGCTTTTATTATAGAAATATCCATGAATAAACACGTCCTTTCATAGTCTAGTTTACAAAAGATTCTAAAGAAAACAAACTCTTTTGATATAAATAAGTTAAAAAGATTGAAACGTCTGTTTGAAAATAACTCAGCTTAGTTTATAATAAATCCGTTGTTATAAAGATTATAAGGTTAAGATTTCTATTTTTAGGTGAGCAAATTTTTTAGCTGTCATTTTACCACTTAAATGAAATGTTACAAAACAATAGAATCGTTGTCTTTTCCAAGAAAAAAGGACGAATTACAATAAGGAGGAGAACTATGCGTAAGAAAAAAACGATGGATGGAAATACAGCAGCAGCTTACATTTCATATGCATTTACTGAGTTAGCTGCAATTTATCCAATCACTCCTAGCTCAACAATGGCTGAACTTGTGGACCAATGGTCTTCAGAGGGAAAGAAAAATATATTTGGTCAACCGGTATCAATTACTGAAATGCAATCAGAGGCGGGTGCCGCAGGTGTTGTTCATGGTGCGCTTAAAACGGGTGCACTAACAACTACTTATACTGCATCGCAAGGATTATTACTAATGATTCCAAACATGTATAAAATGGCAGGAGAGTTACTGCCAGCCGTTTTTCATGTGGCTAGTCGCGCAGTTACAACAAATGCGTTAAATATTTTTGGTGATCATGGAGATGTAATGGCGGCACGCCAAACGGGATTTGCGATGCTACAGGAGAGCAGTGTACAAGAAGTAATGGATTTGTCTGCGGTGGCGCATCTAGCAGCTATTGAAGGCAGCATCCCATTCATGAACTTTTTTGACGGTTTTCGTACTAGTCATGAGATTCAAAAGGTTGAGGTATTAGACTATGAAGAATTGGCGCCGCTTGTTGATCAAGAAAAGTTAAGAGCATTCCGTAAGCGAAGCATGAATCCAAATCATCCAACAATTAGTGGGACGAATCAGAATCCTGATATACATTTTCAACAACGCGAAACAGTCAATCGTTATTACGATGAATTGCCAGCAATCGCTCAAAAATATATGTTTGAAATCAATAAACTCCGTGGTACTCAATATGATTTGATTACTTATTACGGGGCAGAAAATGCGGAAGAAGTCATTGTAGCAATGGGTTCTGTGGCACAAACGATCGAACAAACGGTGGACTATTTAAATGCTAATGGTCGGAAAGTTGGTTTTTTAAATATTCATTTGTATCGTCCGTTCCCAACCGAGAACTTTTTGGAAAAGCTTCCAAATTCTGTGAAGTCTATTGCTGTTTTGGATCGTTCAAAAGAGCCTGGAGCTGATGGTGAGCCATTATTATTAGACGTTCAAGGCGTCATGTATGAAGCGGATATCCGTCCTAGAATCATCGGTGGACGTTTTGGTTTAGGCTCTAAGGATGTCACACCAGACCAAATTATTGCTGTATATGATGAATTGTTAAAAGAGAAAGGAAAAACCAAAAAGCGTTTTACTATTGGTATTGTTGATGATGTAACTAATATGTCGCTCGAAACAAAGGGAACCCTTGACTTGACGAACCCTAATACTTATCAGGCAAAATTCTGGGGTTTTGGTTCAGACGGAACAGTGGGGGCAAATAAATCAGCAATTAAAATTATCGGGGATCATACGAACAAATATGCGCAAGGTTATTTTAGTTATGATTCAAAAAAATCAGGCGGATTGACTGTTTCACATTTGCGCTTCGGAGATACACCTATTCGCTCGACCTATCTTGTCGAAAGTGCTGATTTTATCGCCTGTCATACACCTGCTTATATTCACACCTATGACTTGCTGAAAGGATTGAAACCAGGCGGGATATTCTTAATGAATACTATGTGGAATGATGGGCAGATTGATAAATTATTACCTACTAAGATGAAACGCTATATCGCCGAGAATAATATTAGATTTTACACAATTAATGCTGCTAAATTAGCCATGGAAGTCGGGCTTGGTTCGCGGATCAACACAGTGATGCAAACGGCATTCTTTAGTTTGACGGGCATTATCCCATTTGATGAAGTGATAGAGATTTTAAAATCTGAAGCCGATAAAAGCTACCGCCGTAAATCACTAGAAATCGTAGAAAAGAATATTGCGGCGATTGATCAAACCGTTGAATTATTGCATCAGGTACAGATTCCTAAAACGTGGAAAACCATTGAAACGCCTGCCCATGTACGGAAATCTCCCGTGCCACAATATGTTGAACAAATTGTTGAACCGATCAATTCTCAACGAGGAGATGCACTTACTGTTAATGACCTTGTAGCAAACGGCATGACAGATGGAACCATACCAACAGGTACCACAAAATTTGAAAAACGCGGGGTGGCATTAGAGGTTCCTCATTGGATTAGCGATCGTTGTACAATGTGTAACGAATGTTCATTTGTATGTCCTCATGCGGCTATTCGCCCATTTTTGGCAGATGAAGAAGAAATGGAAGAAGCACCAGAAGGATACATCGTCCGAGAAATGCGCGGTGCCGATGGCTTGAAGTATCGTATTCAAGTTTCAGTTGAAGACTGTACTGGCTGTGGTCTTTGTGTCGAAGCATGTCCAGCTAAAGGCAAAGCACTAGTTATGAAACCATTTGAAGAAGAGAAGGAACAAGCAATCAATTGGGCCTTTTCAATGACATTAAAGCAAAAGGCAAATCCAGCAAAAACAAATTCCGTTTTAGGTTCACAGTTCAATCAACCACTGCTTGAATTCTCGGGAGCATGTGCAGGTTGTGGTGAAACACCTTATGTGAAATTAATGACACAAATGTTTGGTGATCGGATGATGATTGCAAATGCGACAGGCTGTTCATCTATTTGGGGAGCGGCTGCCCCCGTCAGTCCTTACACAACAAACGAAAAAGGTCAAGGGCCAGCGTGGTCTAACTCATTGTTCGAGGATAATGCTGAATATGGATATGGAATGTTTTTGGCAAATCAAACCCGACGTAAAGAATTAGCAGATAAAATTAATGACGTTCTAAATATGGTTTCTGATGATTTACGGGAGTTAATGGAAGACTGGATGGATCATATGTATGAATCTGACGGAACCCAGCAAAGAGCAGCTAAGTTAACTTCAGCGCTTGAAGCAGAAGGGTTGGAGAATGCTAAACTAGCTGAGATCTATGACAACCGTGACTTATTTGTCAAAACTAGCCAATGGATGTTTGGCGGAGATGGTTGGGCGTACGATATTGGTTTCGGTGGTATTGATCATATATTAGCTAGTGGAGCAGATGTAAATATCTTAGTAATGGATAATGAAGTCTATTCGAATACCGGCGGTCAAACATCTAAAGCAACACCAGCTTCTGCCATCGCAAAATTCTCAGCGGGTGGTAAATATCAATCTAAGAAGGATTTAGGGATGATGGCGATGACATATGGCAATGTTTATGTTGCGCAAATCGCTTCAGGAGCTAATCAAATGCAGACAATCAAAGCTCTGGAAGAAGCTGAAAAATTCCCAGGACCTTCTTTGATTATTGCTTATACACCATGTATTAATCACGGCTTGCGCGGTGGAATGAGCAAAACTCTACAAGAGGCCAAAGATGCAGTAAATTCTGGTTATTGGTCATTGTATCGTTACAATCCAATTCAACGTGAAAAAGGAAAGAACCCAATGACGTTGGATTATAAAAAACCAAACTTTGATGATATGATTGGCTTTATGAAACAGCAGACACGCTTCTCAGCACTAGAAAGAGTGCAGCCTGACGATGCACAGCGCCTATACCAAAAAACAGTAAACGATGCTCAAACACGTTTTTATAACTATGCACGCATGGCGGGACAGGAAGAAAAAATTCGTGCGAAATTAGAAGGAACAAAAGTTGAAGTAACGAAGACTACTAGTGAAAAGAAAGTAAAAAGTGAGCGGAAAGCTGATCCAGAAGCAGCAGCACGGCGTGCCGCTCGCAGAGCTGCTCGCGCTGAAAAAAGAAACCAATAACTTTTTGGATGTTGTCGTTATATCGAGATAGTAAGATAAGAAAGCATGTAACCATCAAAATTATTATAGAAGAAATTAAACAGTAGTAGGAGAAGGAGTCTTTGTTTATTAAGGCTCCTTCTTTCCTTCTTAAATTTTATGCTAGACCTGTACCACTGTGGTATAATTGTAGAGAATTTTGGATAGAAAGAGAGGTTATCTATGCCTAATCGTCTAATTGAATTATTCAAACCGGAATATTGGCTTAGCTTTTTTTCTGAGAATCTTTCAACCTGGGATATCATCGTCAACCTTTTAGATATATTTGTTGTCTGGTTTTTGATTTATCGTTTGTTTGAACTTGTTCGCGGAACGAAGGCAGTCCAACTGATCAAAGGTGTGGCGATTTTTATTGGGATACGAATTGTTGCTGAATTGATTGGTCTGCATACATTGTCCTGGTTGATGAATCAAATCATTACCTATGGTGTAATTGCGGCGATTGTTATTTTTCAACCAGAGGTCCGACGCGGTTTGGAACATTTAGGTCGCAGTTCATTCTTTAAAACATCAAAAAAGGAAGAACGTGACGACGAGCGAATGATCCTTGCGTTTGACAAAGCGATTCAATATATGTCAAAAAGGAAAATTGGTGCATTAGTAACGATCCAACGTTTTACAGGGCTAGAAGAATTTATCGAGACTGGGATTGCTCTGGATGCAGATATTACCGGAGAACTATTGATCAATATATTTATACCGAATACGCCGTTACATGATGGTGCAGTTATTGTAAAAAATGGAAAAATCGCGGTTGCTTCGGCATATCTCCCATTATCGGACAGTATGCTGATCCCCAAAGAGTTTGGTACTCGACATCGAGCCGCGGTAGGTATCAGCGAGGTCAGTGATGCGTTAACGTTTATAGTATCTGAAGAAACAGGTGGGGTTAGTATCACGCTGAATAATGATTTTCTTCACGATTTGTCTCAAGAAGAGTATCTGGCTGTAATGCGTAGAGAGTTGTTGCCAGATGAAAAAAATGCCAGCAAGAAGAGTCTTCTGCAAACCTTTTTCGAAGGGTTGACTAAAGGAGGACAAAAATGAGAATTAAGTTTAAAAAAAGTAATGCCCCATATATGCTGATCTCATTGGTGTTTAGTTTAATTCTATTTTTTAATGTAAATAGTCAAAATTTTAGTCAGTTAATTTCGTCTGAAACAAACTATGAGGAATCTATTCAGAACGTTCCTATAAATGTCCTTTATGATTCAGATGAATACTTTGTTCATGGTTTTTCATCGAATGTATCGGTTAAATTAAGCGGGGCTAACCGCATACAATTGAATAAGGAAGTAGATCCTGACACAAGGGATTTCAGTGTTGTTGCAGATTTAAGAAATCTGTCTTCTGGAACCCACGAGATTCGGCTAAAAACAAAAAATTTATCGAGCTCTCTTTTTGCCACGATAGAACCAGAAAAAATTTCTGTGACTATCGAGAAAAAGGTAAAGAAAGAATTTGACGTATCCCCAATCTTAAGCAGTACAACTAGCAATAATGGGCTGAAAATCGGGGAAATGTCTACACAGCCTGAAAAGGTTGAAATTACTACTGGCGAAAATACTATGAAGGAAATTGATCGTGTTGTTGCTTCGGTTGACAGTAGTAAGTTGACCACAGATCAAGATAGTATACAAGCGCCTATTCAGGCGTTAAATGCTAGTGGAGAAGCACTGCCAATTCAGTCTGATCCACAAAATGTAACAGTTAATTTTGAGATTCAAACGCCTAGTAAAGAAGTGTCGATCTACCCTATCCAAGAAGGGGACTTGCCTTCGGATGTAGAAAGCGTCAAAATAGACTTGAATCGTACAAAGGTAACAATTACTGGTGTGCAGTCAGTAATTGATCAAATAGACAGTATCGGCATTCCAGTCGATGTGAGTCGAATCCAAGGGACTGTAAAAAAGTTTATTGATGTACCTTCTGGGGACTATCAAATAAACCCTAAAACAGTGAGTGCACAAGTAACGCCTGTCTTTAAGAAGTCCCAAGGATCGGAAACTAGCAGTACAAATCATTCTAGTTCGTCGACGACTGAAGATGTAGCAGAATCAGACGACGCTTCCAGATTTTCTGAAACAAGTGCTACACAGACAACAAACAGTCAAGAAGATTCGACAAATCAATCTACTAACTAGATGAAGAAGGGAAATATAATTTAATGGGTAAATATTTTGGAACAGATGGAGTAAGAGGAATCGCGAATAAGGAGTTAACACCTGAACTAGCATTTAAGTTAGGACGTTGTGGTGGTTATGTTTTAAGTCAACATCATGAAAGTGAAGGTCGTCCACGTGTACTAGTTGGGCGTGACACTCGAATTTCTGGAGAGTTACTAGAAACAGCTTTGATTTCTGGATTATTATCTGTAGGTATCGAAGTATTTCAACTTGGTGTCATTTCTACACCAGGAGTTGCTTATTTAACAAGATTGCAGAAGGCTTCTGCAGGAGTGATGATTTCTGCTTCTCATAATCCAGCTGAAGATAATGGGATTAAGTTTTTTGGCGGTGATGGATTTAAACTTGTTGATGAACAAGAAGCTGAGATTGAGGCTTTAATTGATGCGGAGGAAGATACATTACCTCGTCCTTCAGCCGAAGGGCTTGGGACATTGGATGAGTTTCATGAAGGACTTCTGAAGTATTCACAATTCTTAGTACAAACAATTTCAGGAGATTTATCCGGGTTAACTGTTTGTGTTGATGCTGCAAATGGTGCCACATCTACTAGCGTTAATCGTCTGTTTGCAGATTTAGAAACAGATTTTTATACAATGGGTACATCACCTAATGGGTTAAATATCAATGCCGGAGTAGGTTCTACTCATCCAGAAGCATTAGCTAAATTAGTTGTTGAAAAAGGTGCAGATGCTGGTTTAGCATTTGATGGAGATGGCGATCGTGTAATTGCTGTTGACGAACTCGGCAATATTGTCGATGGTGATCGAATTATGTATATTTGTGCGAAATATTTAGCTGAACGTAAACGATTGAAAAAAAATACTGTGGTTACTACAGTAATGAGTAATTTAGGATTCCATAAGGCAATTGAAGAGATTGGTCTTGAAGATGTCATCACGCAGGTCGGTGATAGATATGTTGTTGAGGAAATGCGTAAAAATGATTACAATCTTGGTGGGGAACAATCTGGACATGTTTTATTCTTAGATTATAATACGACAGGTGACGGAATGTTAACCGGTGTTCAGCTATTGAACATTATGAAGCAAACGGGTAAAAAGCTCTCTGAGCTAGCTAGTGAAGTAACTATTTATCCGCAAAAGTTAGTGAACATTCGAGTAAGCGATAAGTACGGAGCGATGGATGTTCCCGCTATAAAACAAGCGATTGAAGAGGCAGAAGCAGAAATGAATGGAGATGGTCGAATTCTCGTACGTCCTTCAGGCACAGAACCATTACTACGTGTCATGGCAGAAGCACCAACAGATGAAAAGGTTGATTACTATGTTGAAAAAATCGCAACTGTTGTTCGAGATGAAATTGGATTAGATTAATAATAAACGTCCGACTTTTTTAGTCGGGCGTTTTTCTGCATAAAAAAGGTTGAGAAATTTTTCTCAACCTTTTAATTTATTCAATTATTCAACTGTTACTGATTTTGCCAAATTACGAGGTTTATCAACATCGTAGCCGCGTAATAATGTTGCATAGTAGGCAATTAATTGTCCTGGGATAACAGAAACAAGCGGACGTAAGAATTGGTGAACTATAGGTAAAATGATTTGGTCACCATCTTTACTTAATTCTTCTGAAGCTATTACTAGTGTATGAGCGCCGCGACTTTCAACTTCACGGAGATTTCCTCGTGTGTGAGGAGCTGTAACAGCTTCGGTAATGATGCCGATAACCGGTGTTCCTTCTTCGACCAATGCGATTGTTCCGTGTTTCAATTCACCAGCGGCAAAGCCTTCTGCCTGAATATAGGAAATTTCCTTTAGCTTCAAAGCAACTTCCATAGAAACATAGTAATCTTCAGAACGGCCAATATAAAATGCATTACGAGTTGTTGCCAAATATTCTTCAGCAATTTCTTCGATCATAGCTTTTTCAGCGATCATGACATCCATCGCATTAGCTGCAATGCCTAATTCCTTTGTTAAGTCGAATTCTTTAGCAGCAGAAACTCCTTTTGCTTCACCTACAGCTTTGGCTAAAACCGTCAAAGCTGCAATTTGCGCAGTATAAGCCTTGGTAGAAGCTACTGCAATCTCTGGACCTGCATGTAGCAACATGGTGTAGCTCGCTTCACGAGATAATGTTGAACCTGCTACATTTGTTACAGTAAGAGAAGGGTGTCCTAGTTCATTGGTTTTTACTAAAACTTGACGGCTATCTGCAGTTTCTCCACTTTGCGTTAAGTAGATAAAGAAAGGCTTTTCTGAAAGCAATGGCATATTATAGCCAAACTCGCTAGATAAATGAATTTCAACGGGAATGTTAGCCAAGCCTTCAATAATTTGTTTACTTGCCCAACCCGCATTGTTACTTGTTCCGCAAGCGACAATGTAAATACGGTCGCTGTTTAGTAAAGTCTGCAACAACTCATCTTCGATCACGACGGTTCCTGTTTCATCGGTGTATTCACTGATGATCCGGCGCATCGTAGCAGGTTGTTCATCAATTTCTTTCAACATGTAATATGGATAAGTTCCTTTTTCCATATCGGAAAGATCAATTTTTGCTTCGTAAGGGGCACGTTGGACTTCGTTGCCGGCAGCATCTTCAATCTCTACGTGATCACTTGTTACAATAACCATTTCACCATCGTTAATCTCGACGAATTGATTGGTTTGTTCTAACATCGCCATTGCATCGCTACAAACAACATTGAATCCGTCGCCTAAGCCAATTAATAAGGGGCTTTTGTTCTTTCCGACAAAGATCGTCTCCCGGTCCTTCTTATCAATTAACCCAAAAGCATACGACCCATGAATTTCTTTGAGAGCTTTCCGAAAAGCATCTTTGGTTGAAAGGCCTTGATTTGCGAAATACTCAACTAAATGAACAGCGATTTCTGTGTCTGTTTCACCGTAAAAGGTATCATCTGTTAAATATTTTTCCTTCAATTCATCATAATTTTCAATTACACCATTGTGAACCAATACAAAACGTTTACTTTGTGAAGTGTGAGGGTGTGCGTTTTCTTCACTAGGCTCCCCGTGTGTTGCCCAGCGTGTATGCCCAATGCCAATGGAACCATGGACTTCAGAGCCAATCTTTTCAGCTAGCTCTTTAATACGACCTTGTGACTTAATTAAGAAATCTTCTTTTTCGTCAGCCACGAAAATACCGGCAGAATCATACCCGCGATACTCCAATTTCTCTAAACCATTTACTAAAATACTTGTTGCTTGCTCATTTCCCACAATTCCTACAATTCCACACATAATGTCTTCCTACTTTCCTGTCATTATATGTTTCCGAGCTGTATGACCATTTCTTTGTTCTTTAAAAAAGTTTTTGTAATAGTCTGTAGAGTACAGCTGCCCTGAAGCCACCCGCCGAATATTTCGATTAGCTTCTTCCTCGTCACCTTATAAAAGGTCTGGCGCTATCTTATTGGTACATTTAAGATTTTTTTGTTTTAACATCGGAAACAATGATTAATATAATATAAACTTCGCTTGTAGTCAAATGTTTTTTTATTTTAAACAAATTGGTATATATGATATTTGTGAAATTGAAATGCAAAAAGCAAAATACCTTCTGCATTTCATCTATTGGAAGAATAGGGTAAAATAGAAAAGTATCATTTAATAGGCATCTTTTAACCACTTTTTTTATAGCTTGCCAAAGACGTTTATTATGATAAAAAAATATTACGGGAAATCAATTTTCACAGAATAAACGGAGAGGAGAAAATAAAATGAATCAACCAGAAAACTTAACTGTTGGCGATTTACGTAAGTTTTTAGAAAAAATTACGAATAATCCCGAAGTGAACAACGAAACAAAAATTTTTTTAGATACAGGCTGGGATAGCATTCAAGAAATCAGCCCGGATGCCTTAAGTATTGAGGAAGCTCAAACCTTTAATATTGAAGATCCATTAACACATGAGCTTTTCGGGGGCTATTCTTTAGTAGAAAAAGCAGAAAAAATGAATGCTGATGGACCGATAGAAAAAGTAGTAATTATTCGTAACTTATACTAGGAGGTAGAAAATGAATAAGAGACGTTGGGTTGCGATTGGTATTGCGGTAGTGTTGTTAATTTTTTCAGCAATATCTTCATCAATCAGCCGTAGTAACGAAAGCAAAAAGGAACTCAGTCAAGTGAATGAATTATTGTATGGAAACAATGAGCCTCAAGAAGAGACCGTTGAAGAAGGATCAGACACAGAAAAAATTGCTAAATTAGTTGTAGAGGGCACCATCATTAACGATGGCACAAGTGGGTTGTTTTCAACTGGCGGCTATAATCATACTTCGTTTATGAAACAGCTAGAGAAAATTAAAGATGATTCAACTGTTAAAGGCATTTTATTAGAGATAAATTCTCCAGGTGGCTCTGTTTATGAAACAGCAGAAATCACTCGTGCTTTGAAAGAAATTCAAAAGGACAAGAAAATTCCGATTTATGCTTCTATGGAGAGTCAAGCTGCTAGCGGTGGTTATTATATTGCCGCTAACTCTGATCGGATTTTTGCCTCTGAGGACACGATGACCGGATCTATTGGGGTCATCATGTCAAGTGTTAATTATTCTGGACTGATGGAAAAACTTGGAATCACAGATGCAACAGTTAAAAGTGGTGCGCTTAAAGACATTGGTTCGTCTTCGCGTCCGCAAACAAAAGAAGATAAAGAAGTTTTGCAGTCCTTTGTTGACAGCATGTATAGTCGATTTGTTAAGACTGTTGCTGAAGGGCGTAATATGGATGAAGCAAAGGTAAGGAAATTGGCAGACGGAAGGATCTATGATGGTGCACAGGCACTCGATAACGGTTTGATAGATGAAATTGGATATCCTGATCAGGCTTTGATCGCACTTAAACGAAATGAAGGTCTGACTGGGGCGAAAGTCATTTCATACAAAAGTGGAACTACTAATTTCATGAATACATGGTTAGGAAACAATTTAGCAGATATGCAAGGTCTTAAGCCTTCGCAAGAGGAATTGATGACAAATATTGTAAAAAGTATTGGAACTCCACAAGCACCTAAAGCAATGTATTTATATGGAGGGGAATAATAATGGAGGAAGAAACTAATCAAAGACCAGCAGTAGGACCAGTGACACAATTGTTAGAAAAAAAACAGCGTCAACATCAATTTCATGATTACCCAGACTATTTTTATGCTGGTTTCTGGATTCGTTTTTTTGCTTATCTATTGGATTTAGCTTGTATTACAGCCCTAACAGGAATCATTATAGGGTTCCCTGCAAATCTAATTGGGGTGTCTAAAAGCGAGGAATTACTTAGTCTTTACGGATTTTTATCATTGCTCGTATACTTAGCGTATTTTATTTTATTGACAAAACTAAATCATGGACAAACAATAGGAAAAATGGTTTTTGGAATCAGAGTTATCTGTTTTGAGGAAGAGGAACTGAGTTGGCCAACGGTTTTAGTCCGTGAAGGTGCCTGTCGTTTTGTTCTACGTGGCTCTATTTTTATGTTAGGATACCTTGTCACTATTTTTACCCCCAATAAACAACACATAGGTGATTATTTTTCAGATACGAGTGTTGTGACACTAAATCTATTAGCAGCTAGAGAGGGCTTTGTACAGAAATGAATCCAATAGATTTTCCAAACAATGATCAGTATTACTTAACGCTTGCGGCAAAGGCTTTTTCCGCAGGAAATTATCAAGAAGCGTTAGAAAACTATAAACAGGCTTATAAAGAGAAGCCAACAGCGAAGCTTAACTTCTTAATTGCTAGCATGGCTTTGGAACAAGGAGAATTTTCTGAAGCATTATTGTTTGCAGATGAAATGCCAGATAGTTACTTAGAAACTCTGGATACAATCGATTTGTTTCTACAAATTCAATTATATGCACAAAAATTTTATGAAGCTAGAGAATTTTTATGGCGTTCGCAAAAGATAAAACAGTTGACAGAAGAGCAAAGAGATATCTGGTTGACACGAATTGATGATCAAGAGAGGTTTTACCAACATCAGCAACAAGCAGTATTCAAACAACTTGAGGATGAGCTGAATCTGCTTCCAACCATGAATGCGCTCGAGCAATTAACCCTAGTACGAAGGATTAGGCAGCTGCCTGTAGATCGGCTACAAACTTTGGCTAAATCGTATATGATAGACAGACGAATTGCACCATTGGTTCGAAGTTATTTATTCGAAAGTTTAGCACGTGTAGGGGTATCTGAAAGTGTACGTTATCTAACCATACAAGATGAAATTGTAGAATTATCTCCTGCTTATTCTGGATTTGACGATACGCTGCAAAAAAGAATTGAAAAACACCTGAGTGAGGAGTTAGAAGACGAGAATCCAATCTTGTTAGCGAGTTTAATGGAGCAAGTAAAACTAGAAATGGCTTTTTTATACCCTCTTCAAAGTTCGTTCATGAAACCGGATGCTTGGGTGTCCAGTTATCTATCCGAGTATTCGGAATGCTCAAAACCACTTGATGAAGCGATCGAAAGCGTGCGTATGAAAATAAAACAACTTATGTTCGATTATCATTAAAAAATGCCCAGAGTAAAAGCTTTATATTTACAATTCATAATCAGTAGTGTAATATTTAATGGTATGCAAAATGCAAGTATATTAGTATTCGGAGGGAACAAACGTGACTGCAAATTTTGAAAAAACAGGCACCAATGATGGTGTGTTAACTTTCTCAATTGAACAAACTGAGATTCAAAAGGGATTAACAAATGCATTCAACAAAGTGAAAAAAAATCTTAATGTACCTGGCTTCCGTAAAGGAAAAGTTTCTCGTCAAGTATTTAACCGTATGTACGGTGAAGAAGCATTGTATGAAGATGCGTTGAATGATGTATTACCAGCAGCTTATGAAGCTGCCGTAAAAGAAGCAGACATCGATCCAGTCTCTCAACCCAAAATTGATGTTGACAGTATGGAAAAAGGCGAAGCTTGGGTTATTAAAGCAGAGGTTACTGTAAAACCTGAAGTTAAATTAGGTGACTATAAAGAGTTAGAAGTTCCTAAACAAGATGTTGAAGTTTCTGACGCTGATGTAGAAGCGCGTTTGAAATCAGAACAAGAATCTCAAGCAGAGCTAGTTATCAAAGAAGACGAAGCTGCTGAAAACGGCGACACTACTGTAATTGATTTTGAAGGTTTCGTTGGTGAAGAAGCATTTGAAGGCGGAAAAGGTGAAAACTATTCTCTTGAATTAGGTTCTGGTTCATTTATTCCTGGCTTTGAAGAGCAATTAGTCGGACACAAAGCAGGTGAAAGCTTAGATGTAACAGTTACTTTCCCAGAAGATTACCAAGCAGAAGATTTAGCTGGTAAGGAAGCTGTATTCAAAGTAACGATTCACGAAGTAAAGGCAAAAGAACTTCCTGAATTGGATGATGATTTTGCTAAAGATGTTGATGAAGAAGTGAATTCATTAGATGAATTAAAAGCAAAATATCGTGATGAACTAACAAAACAAAAAGAAGAAGCTGCGAAAGAAGCAAAAGACGAAGCTGCAATCAAGCAAGCTGTTGAGAATGCTGAAATCGTAGAACTTCCACATGTAATGGTTCATGATGAAGTTCACCGTTCGATGGATGAATTTTTAAATAACATGCAACGTCAAGGAATCTCACCAGAAATGTACTATCAATTAACTGGTTCAACTGAGGAAGATCTTCATACTCAATTTGAAGGTGAAGCAGAAGGACGAGTGAAAACAAACTTAGTCATGGAAGCTATTGTTGAAGCAGAGAAAATTGAAGCTTCTGAGGAAGATATCGCGAAAGAAATCAAAGACTTGGCTGAAATGTATCAAATGCCAGAAGAGCAAATCCGTCGTGTTTTAACGGAAGATATGCTTGAACACGATATTAAAATGAAAAAAGCTGTTGAATTAGTAACTGGAACTGCTGTAGAAAAATAAGCAGTACTGGTTAATTAAGCAGGTAGTTAAACTATGTGGCGCAGATTATGCGTCACATTTTTTTATTCACTAGTATTTTTGCTAACTAAGGATACTCATGAATTTAGTTTCTCACTTTTTTTATAGATATTTATAACGAATAACTTCAAAATAACTCTTAAATTTGGTAATATTGAATTATTAATGAAATGAGGGTCATTCTCGTTTTTAAATGATGTAATTATTTTATGTTTTAATACCCTAAGGAGGAGAAAATGAAGAGAAAAATTTTAGGACTATGTTTTTTATCAGTGCTATGTTTAAATTTTTCGACTATAGCTCTAGCTGAAGAAAATCAAATAGAAAGCAGTCAACAAATCACTCAAAGTTCATCGATCACTGATTCAACTGCAAGTGTTCCACAAATCGAATCACAGACTACGGGAAATTCTGACTCTGAACAAACGACTGATAGTGTTGAAACAGAAGCAGAAGAAGTGACAGTTCCGCAATCGCAAATGGAGACAGCAGAGGGAACAATGTCTTTACCGAAAGGACGTTCTGATTTATATCCAAGTATCCAATTATTTGCTTCGCTTCCATCTGTATCAGCAACGAATACTAATACCCCTAGTAAAAGTTTTATTGATATTTCCTCTCATAATGGAAATATTTCTGTTGCAAACTTCCAAAAAATGAAAGGCTATGGTGTTACGGGGGTTGTTGTCAAGCTAACAGAAGCTACCAGTTATACTAACCCTTACGCTCAGTCACAGATTAACAATGCTATGGCAGCGGGAATGAAAGTTTCTGCCTACCACTATAGTTGGTTTACGAGCGATGCTCAAGCCGTGGCAGAGGCGAATTATTTTGCGGCTGCAGCTAAGAAATTCGGTTTGAGTAGTGGTACAGTTATGGTAAATGATATCGAGGAACCTCAAATTCTTGGTAAAGGAAACCATACAAATAACTCTAGGGCATTTGAAAATCGTTTAAAAAGCTTAGGATATGGAAATGTTCGACATTACATTGGTTTGAATTGGTTGACCACTGGACGGATTAATGCTGCTACTATTGGATATAAAAATATATGGGTTGCTGCTTATCCATATAATTTATCAACAACAAATTTTTATACCCAATACGGAGCTTGGCAATGGTCTTCGCAATTATCATTCCCTGGTATTAGCGGGAATTTTGACATTAACGCAGATTATACATCAACCTTTAGTAACCCGACACCAACGCCTCCGGCAAATAGTGTGCAAATGTACCGTGTTTATAATCCGAACAGCGGCGAACATTTTTATACACAAAATGTTGCTGAAAAGAACAACTTAGTTTCAAAAGGCTGGAAATACGAAGGGATTGGTTGGAATGGACCAACCTCCGGCAATCCAGTTTATCGTTTGTACAACCCTAATGCAGGAGATCATCATTATACTCTTCATGCTTATGAAAAAGACAATTTAATCAAGAAGGGCTGGAGATATGAAGGGATTTCTTGGTACTCTGGCGGCCCTAATGCGTTACATCGATTATACAATCCAAATGCTAAAGCTGGCGCGCATCACTACACATTGAACACGAATGAAAAAAATAATTTAGTTAAGCACGGCTGGAAATATGAAGGTTTAGCCTGGTATGCAAAATAGTCAAAAGGTTCTCGATTTTCGAGAACCTTTTTTTCTTTAGATTTCCTTTTTATTTGCAATTGGTTTCTTTGTCTTTTTAATGCTTTATGTTATTATAGATAAAGACTGCAATCGTGGAAACACTTGTAGAGAATGAAACAAGAGGTGACAGCCATGTATGAGAGCACAGGCGCAGGAGAAACAGTTCGCTGTTCATTTTGCGGAAAGACCCAAGAGGAAGTAAAAAAAGTCGTTGCGGGTCCAGGCGTTTACATTTGTAATGAATGTATCGACCTTTGTAAAGAAATTATAGATGAAGAATTCCATGAGGAAGCTATTCGTGAGTTTATTGATGTGCCAAAGCCCAAAGAACTATTGGATGTTTTAAATCAATATGTTATTGGTCAAGATCGGGCGAAGAAAGCATTATCGGTTGCAGTGTACAATCATTATAAGCGAGTAAATACTGAAAATGATGGTATCGACGAAGTAGAATTACAGAAAAGCAATATTTGTTTGATTGGACCAACCGGTTCCGGAAAAACGTTCTTGGCACAAACATTAGCTAGAACGCTGAACGTACCATTTGCTATTGCAGATGCAACAAGTTTAACTGAAGCGGGTTACGTTGGTGAAGATGTTGAAAACATTTTATTAAAGCTCTTGCAGGCTGCTGATTATAATGTTGAACGTGCTGAAAAAGGAATCATTTACATTGATGAAATCGACAAAATTACTCGTAAAAGCGAAAATGTTTCGATCACTCGTGATGTTTCAGGTGAGGGAGTTCAGCAAGCTTTGCTTAAGATCCTTGAGGGAACAGTTGCTAGTGTACCACCGCAAGGAGGACGCAAACATCCTCATCAAGAATTTATCCAAATCGATACAACGAACATTCTATTTATCGTTGGCGGAGCCTTCGATGGTATCGAAACAATTGTGAAAAACCGTTTAGGTGAAAAAACCATTGGATTTGGAAAGAACAACAAAAAGATTGATGAAGATGCGAGTGTGATGCAGCAGATTATTCCTGAAGATTTGCTGAAATTCGGTTTAATACCAGAATTTATCGGACGATTACCGGTTACGACAGCATTGGAGAAATTAACAACCGAAGACTTAGTTCGGATATTAACAGAACCTAAAAACGCATTAGTTAAACAGTATCAAAAATTACTTTCATACGATGACACGGATCTAACATTTGATGAGGATGCATTAAGTGCAATTGCTGACAAAGCCATTTCTCGAAATACGGGCGCTCGTGGTCTGCGATCAATTATTGAGGATGTTATGATGGATGTAATGTTCGACATTCCTTCAGATGAATCAATTGAAAAAGTAATCGTGACGAAAGACTCTGTTGAGGGTTCTGGCAAACCAATTATTGAGTATCATAATGATAAGAAAAAAGCAGGTTAGCAAGTGTTGAGGGTTCACAAATTAATTTGTGAGCCCTTTTTGAAAGGCGTGAAAATATGAAAGTTCATAATGCAGAGATTGTTATTAGTGCAGTCTCACCTAAACAATATCCCGAAACTGATTTGCCGGAAATCGCCTTAGCGGGGCGTTCCAATGTTGGGAAGTCTTCATTTATTAATACACTGATTGATCGTAAAAATTTAGCGCGAACGTCAGGTAAACCAGGGAAGACGCAAACGTTAAATTTCTACTTAATTGAGAATGCTTTGCATTTTGTGGACGTTCCTGGTTATGGGTATGCAAAAGTCTCGAAGACAGAAAGAGCAAAATGGGGAGAAATGATTGAGACATATATTACTTCACGCAAACAATTACGTGCGGTAGTTTCGTTAGTAGATGTGCGTCATGATCCTAGTAAAGAAGATATTCAAATGTACGATTTTCTGAAGTACTATGGGATTCCAGTGATTGTGGTGGCAACTAAAGCAGATAAAATTCCTCGTGGAAAATGGAATAAGCATACGAGTGCTATCAAGAAGAAGTTGGATTTCGACCCAAATGATACCTTCATTCTTTTCTCATCTGAAACAAAAAAAGGAAAAGAAGAAGCATGGGCGGCCATCGAAGCTGCAATCGAAAAGGATCAGGCTTAAGCCTGATCCTTTTTTTTATCGTTTTGTTCAGTTTTTGGTTTTAAGAACTTCTGAATGTCTTCGTCTTTTTGTACTTTTTTATCTGGATCAACGACAAATGATTCAAACAACTTATCTAAATCATCGGTTTTTTCAAATTTTAGTCCCATTTGAACACCTCCATTTCAGTTTTAACATAGTTTATTATAGTATACAATTTTTTTACATTTAGTAATCAATTTCATAGGGTTTTTTAAATCTTTAAGATATAATTATAATAGAGTAATGAGAAAGGGGAAAGCAATGGAGAATAATCAAAAGATTTACAGTGTCAGCCAGCTTTACGATTTAAAGCAAGCCGATATTCAGTTGAAGACCAAAGATTGGTTAGTTATGAGTCGTCTATTGCTGGAACCAGACAGAATGTTGATTAATGGGAAAGAACAGGCCTTTGATCCAGATTATTTACAGCGTACAATTAATGCTTTTGGGACAAAAGAAGATTACTGGCTTCAATTAAAAAACCAAGATGAGGAAATGACTGTTCACTTACTGGGGGATACACTTTTTGAAAAATCTATTCTTGTTAAACAGAATTTTTATTATTGGGAGAATGTCTATTTAGATTATCTAAAATCGCGCTTAATTGAACACGGTTTCTTTGCTTATATCCGTTCCTATGAAGAATACCTCTATCATAATACAAGTGAGCTATCTAAACGTCGTTCATTTGAAACGGCTGAAGAGACGAGTGCTTTGCCTAAAATGAAGGGACTAAATGGAGATGTTGTGGTAGATTGTAATGCTTTTCCTGGTTATGACGTTTTTTATAAAGGGGTTTGTCTTACTGCTTGCTGGTGGTTATTCCTAGGAGATCCATACAAAAAACTTTTTGCAAAACAGTTACTGCTTGAGATTCAACAAGTGGACAAAGTAACCGAGCTAGGTGAGGGAGTTTTTTTTGAGCTATACAAGGATCCATTTCAATGGAAGGAAGAAGCCAATTTGCGGTTCCAACAATTATTTCGTGATCAATTGGGAATTTCTCAATTGTCTTATACGAATGGTGTAGGATTGTTAAAACAGCCCTACATTGAATTTGCTTTTGAGGATACTGTAATTCAAACCGTCCAATATCAAAATGAACAGTTTCAACCGACCAAGAAAAGTGATGCTTCTTATTTTGTAACACGGACCTATAATTTTTTGACGAATCAATACCGTGTGAATCGAATGAAGGGAGGACTAAACGCTTTAGCTTATTTTCCTTGGATTGATGATGAGAGTGAACGAATGATGAATTATCATATCTTGTATCCTGAACTGACATTGGATAAGGGACTGGCCGCATTCGAATATTATATCCGTGATTCTATCGAATTTGAGATACAGGATATGCGGTACAAAGATTATACTGCTGTACTGCAATTATTCATTCCCAAAAAAGCATTTTTAGATTTTCCTTTGGAGGAACTAAAAGGTGCTTTAAAGGATATGACGATTCATCAGGTTAGTCGTAAAAATGATTCACTCACCTTTTCTTTAGAGAAAGAAGCGAAGCACCTAATTGTCTCATTTATTGATCAAAAAAAAGTGTCAGCAAAAAATCAATTGGATATACTGGAAATTTGATAATTCGTGGATGTTGCCTTTTCAAGTGTCTAAATATTGAAATTCTATTTTTTGAAAGTAGATTCTCAATTTGAGAAAGGAGAGGTTTTTATGGATCGAAGATATATCAAGATTATGGGTAGTTGCTTATTGATTGTTGGAATAATTTTTATGTTGCCACTTGCGTCATTGGAGATTCCGTTGTCTATTGCAGTGTTCTTTATTGGTATGATTTTGTTTACGATTAAACCAAAACCTCAGCCTGTTCGTGCCCGCAGAAAGGATCGCTGGTTGTAGAAAAAAGAAGGCCACTCTCAATTTGAGAGTAGCCTTCTTTTTAAGCTACAGGTTTTTTTACTAATCCGTAAATAACACCTGAAACGATTGCTCCAATAGCAATAAATAAAAGATAAAGTAATGGATGGCTTAATAATAAGACAACAAAGATTCCTCCGTGGGGAGCCAGCAATTTGATGCCGACAGCACCGACTAGGCCGCCAGCTAAAGCTGAACCTACAACAAAACTCGGAATTACTCGAATTGGGTCAGCTGCTGCAAAAGGAATTGCTCCTTCAGTAACAAATGAGAGTCCCATAACGATGTTTGTTAAACCAGCATCTACTTGACTCTTTTCAAACTTATTTTTGAATAGACGAGTAGCGACAAAAATAGCTAATGGGGGAACCATCCCACCGGCCATAACGGCGGCCATGACGATTGAACCACCTTGAGCAACAGAGGACGCTAAAGTTGCAGTACCAAATACATAGGCAGCTTTATTAATTGGTCCACCTAAGTCGACTGCCATCATCCCACCAAGTAAAGCGCCTAGCAAAATAGCATTTGATCCGCTTAGACCAGTCAAGAACCCATTTAAGCCATCATTGATTGCTTTCATCGGTACATTTACCAAGAGCATTAAGAAACCAGTAATCATTAAACCAAAGAAGGGGTAGAAAAGAATCGCTTTGATTCCTTCAAGTGATTTAGGCAAGTTTTTAAACAATTTCTTCAAGAAAATGATGACATAACCAGCTAGGAAACCGCCGATTAATGCGCCCAAGAAACCTGCGCCTCCAGCATTCGCTAAAGCACCAGCAGCAAAGCCGGCGATTAGGCCAGGACGATCAGCAATACTTGAAGCAATAAAACCTGCAAGAACAGGTAGCATAAAGCCAAATGCTGCTCCGCCGATTTGGTTGAACCAGCTAGCGATTTGGTTGTAATTTCCTAAATTAGCAAGTTCTGCTTGAGGTACGCCCATAAATTGATCGATCATGAATGATAATGCGATCATGATTCCGCCACCGATAACGAATGGCAGCATATGTGATACACCATTCATCAAGTCTTTATAAATGCGTTGACCTAAAGTACCGTTATCACTTTTTTCTTCATTGGCTGAAGTATCTTCGCCGCTTCCATGATAAACAGGTGCTTTACCACTTAATGCTAAGTTGATCAATTCTTCTGGTTTACGAATCCCATCACTTACAGGACGGTTAACTAATTCTTTTCCACTGAAGCGATTCATTTCAACTTTTTTATCAGCAGCGACGATAACGCCATCTGCACGAGCAATGTCTTCGTCTGTTAAGCGATGTTTGATTCCCTCTGAACCGTTTGTCTCAACTTTGATATCAACGCCCAGTTCCTTTGCTTTTTTCTTCAAAGCATCTTCTGCCATGTAGGTGTGAGCAATACCAGTAGGACAGGCTGTTACGGCCACGAGATAACGTCGGTTTGTATCTTTGATTTTTTGTTCTGCCTCCGCCTGAGCTTCTGCTTTTTCTTCCGCTTCTTTAGCCTTTTCAGCAGTATCAAAAGTTTCTTGGATTTGATCAGGTGTTTCGGCCGCTTTTAATTTAGCAACAAAATCTGGATCAACCAATAATCTTGATAGCGCAGCTAATGCTTGAAGGTGAGTATCGTTTGCACCTTCTGGAGCGGCAATCATAAAGAATAGGAACGTAGGTTGACCATCTAGAGATTCATAGTCAACACCTGTTTTGCTTTTAGCGAAAAGAACGGTTGCCTCTTTAACGGCACTGTTCTTAGCATGGGGCATTGCGATCCCGTCACCTAAGCCTGTTGATGTCTGGGCTTCGCGTGCCAAAATCCCATCTTTATAAACATCAATATCTGAGATTCGACCAGCATCATACATTTTTTGAACCATTTCATCAATTGCAGCTTTTTTAGTGGTTGCCTGCAAATCCATGATCATGGCATCTTTGATCAATAAATCTTTAATGTCCATTATAATTCCTCCAAATTTTAAATTAATACATATTTTTTAACAGAAGGGCAAATCAAGATTCCTTTACTTTTGTGATCTGTACTTCTGGTAATAATTCTTGGATAAATTCAGCAGTTGCTAAATCATCTGAAAAAGTAGTTGCACTGCCACATGCGACCCCCCACTTGAAGGCTTCGACAGGATCTTTCGTTTTAGTAAAGTTTCCTACAAAACCGGCGATCATCGAATCTCCTGCGCCAACAGAATTTTTGACTGGGCGTTTTAAGACATTGGAACGGTAAATCCCGTCCTTAGTAAATAATAAAGCCCCATCACCAGCCATTGAAACTAGTGCATGTTGAGCTCCTTCATCTAATAAGCGTTGACCGAATGGGAAAATATCTTCAACGGAACTAAAGGTTGTTTGATATAAATCCGCCAATTCGTGATTATTTGGCTTAACTAGTAAAGGTTGTTTCTCCAAAGCATCCATCAAGTCAGCACCAGTAGTATCAATGACAAATGAGGCACCTTGGGCCTTGATGATTTCAATTAATTCTTGATAAAAACCAGTTGGAATGCTTGCGGGTTTACTTCCAGATAACACCACAATATCTTCTGAAGTTAAATGCTCTAAAACTTTTTTCAATGCAGTCATCTCTTCAATAGAGACTTTTGGACCTTGACCGTTGATTTCAGTTTCTTCATTTGCTTTTAGTTTGATATTAATGCGCGTGTCATCAGCTACAGGTGTAAATTTCGTTTTAATTGTTTCGCGTTCCATCCACTCGTTGATAAAGCGTCCGGTAAATCCGCCAAGAAAACCCAGAGCCGTAGAATCATTGTTAATTCGTTTCAAAATTCGTGATACGTTGATTCCTTTACCTCCAGGTAATTTCAAGTCGCTTTTCATGCGATTGACGTCACCAATTGCCAGTTGATTGACATGGACAATATAATCGATTGATGGGTTTAGTGTTACTGTATAAATCATACAGAAACCTCCTTTAGGGTAGTTTGCTCTGTGATTTGATCATGAATAACCAAAGGACAGGTATCTGTGAGAATTGAAGCAGCTGACAAAGGTGCGACACTGACAAAACTAGTTTGGTTGAATTTGCTATGATCAACTAGTACGAATGCTTCTTCGGCTTGTTGGATAGCCGCTCTTTTAAGAATCGCTTCTTCTGGATCAGGTGTAGAGTATCCGCTATCAATGTGCACACCATTCATTCCCATGAAGGCCTTATTAAAACGATACTGTTTTAACTGTTCTAAAGCTTGTGAACCAACAACTGCATCCGTTGTTAATTTAATACGTCCACCTAATACAATTGTGGCTATCTTCGCTTCAACTAGGCGAGCAGCAAGACCAACGGAATTTGTCACAACAGTAACAGTACACTCTTTCAAAAAAGGAATCATTTCCGAAGTGGTAGTACCAGCGTCTAAATAAATGACGTCGCCTTCAGCGATGCATTCAACGGCATACTTAGCAACTAATTTTTTTTGTTGAACGTTTTTGGATGATTTTTCGAACATACCTAATTCTTGTTCTAAATGTTGAGGTCGTTTTGCTCCGCCATGTACACGTTCTAGGATTCCCAAATCTTCTAGCTCTTGCAAATCTCTTCGGACAGTCGATTCAGAAGAGTCTAACCACTGTACTAAATCCTGTGACTTTACTAATCCATCACGTTCAAGCCGCTCAATAATTTTTCTATGTCGTTCTTCTGTAAGCATTTTCAATCCCCCTTCATTTGAAATAATACCATAAGTATTTTTGTGTTTCAACCATAAACAGTCAAAATCAGTCAAAAACATTTAAAGAGTGTGTTTTGATTCGTCATATTATGAAAGAACTCTCATTTTTTGTATGATAGAAGTAGAGGTGAAGGTTATGGGAAAACAAACAATTTTACAAGGATTTGAATGGTATCTTCCGGCGGACGGAAACCATTGGAAAACATTGACTGAGCGAGCAGAAGAATTACGTCATTTGGGAATCAATGCGATCTGGATGCCACCGGCCTACAAAGGCTCTGAAGGGGCGAACGATGTCGGGTATGGCACTTATGATCTATACGATCTAGGTGAGTTTGATCAAAAAGGAAGCATTGCAACAAAGTATGGCACGAAAGAAGAGTATTTGAGCAGTATTACTGCATTGAAAAAGGCTGGTTTGAAGATTTACGCAGATATCGTTTTTGATCACTTCATGGGTGCGGATGAAACGGAAGTTGTTTCAGCTGTTGCTTATCAGTTTGACGACCGAACTAAACCAAGTTCGGGAGAGGAAGAAATAGAAGCTTGGACAAAATTTATTTTTCCCGGAAGACAAGGTAAATACAATGATTATCAGTGGACTTGGAAAAACTTTTCGGGTGTTGATTATGATGCGCGTGAAAAAGACCATGCAATCTTTAATTTTGCCGATAAAGGCTGGGAACCAAAAGTTGACGATGAAAATGGCAACTTTGACTATTTGATGGGATGTAACTTGGACATGGAAAACCCTGAAACCATTGATCAGTTAGATAAGTGGGGGAAGTGGTATCAGGCGTTAACAGATGTTGATGGATATCGGTTAGATGCAGTGAAGCACATTCGATTTGACCTATTTGTTGACTGGCTG
Source organism: Enterococcus raffinosus (assembly GCF_019175485.1). NCBI lineage: Bacteria > Bacillati > Bacillota > Bacilli > Lactobacillales > Enterococcaceae > Enterococcus > Enterococcus raffinosus. Next base: position 1,727,812 of record NZ_CP072888.1, on the reverse strand, counting down.
TTACATCGCCGTGAAGAAAAAGGGGAGCAGCTTTTCGTTGTCGGTGAATATTGGTCTGATGAGTTGGATAAATTGCAGGAATATCTGGATTCATCCGGCAATTTGATTTCATTGTTCGATGTTCCCTTGCACTTTAATTTATTTCAAGCAGCTTCTACAATGGGCGAGTTTGATATGCGACAAATTTTTACTGGTACTTTGATTGAAACGCGTCCTGATTGGGCTGTTACATTTGTGGACAACCATGATACGCAGCATGGACAAAGCTTAGAATCGTGGGTAGAAGGTTGGTTTAAATTACATGCCTATAGCTTAATTTTAATGAGAAATGAAGGAACACCAGTAGTTTTTTGGGGAGATCTTTACGGAACAGAAAATGCAGATGCTGTTGGTGAAGGATTGAATGCGTTGATTAAATTAAGAGAAGAATTGAACTTTGGCAACCAAGCGGACTATTTTGATGACCCAAACGTTATTGGCTGGACTTTAACAGGTGGATTTGATGATACTGAGTCTGGAGCTGCAATCATTATGACCAATGCCAATGGTGGAGAAAAAGAAATGACTATTAGTGCCATTCATGAAGGGGAAACCTTTGTTGATCTACTCGGAAATAATGAAGCAAAAATTGTCCTTGATGAGAATGGTCAAGGAATATTTCCAGTAAATGATGGACAAGTATCTGTCTATGTAAACGAAAAATTAGCTAATAAAATACGAGGATGAGCTTAAGCTCATCCTCGTATTGCTTTGTCTTGTTTTTTTGCTATTGCTGCATCTGACCGTTCACGAATCTGTTTTTTAATTTTTTGTGTATAGCCTTCATCTGTTAAGATCATCAAAAGATCACCAACCTTCATCACAGTATCACCGTGTGTTAAGATTTCTGTTGATCCTCGTCTAATTGAAATCAACAACATTTCTTTCGGCCAATTAAAATCTCGAACCATTGTGCCATCCAACGTACTTTCAGCCGTAACAGGAAATTCAATGATTGTTTTGTTTCCAGTAATACTTGGAAGATGACCGTTAAGTAAACGTTCAAGTAAAGATTCGTAGATTGGATTGCCACCTAATAAATCGTTCACAACGTAGGCTGTCAGTGAGCAAACCGCTAACGGCATTAAGTGTGTAATATTTCCCACCATTTCAGTGACCAAAATAATGGCTGTTAACGGGGCTTTACCAATTGCGGTGAAATATCCAGCCATAGCAAAAATTGCAAAGTCTCGAATCAAGAGGGAATCTAAACCAAACCACTGATGTAAGATAGTTCCATAAATCCCACCGATCAATGCTCCTAAAGTCAAGATTGGTAAGAAAATTCCTCCTGGAAGGTTCGCTCCATAAGAGATCATAGAAAAAAGAAACCGTAAGAAAAATAGAAAGATCAATACAGTTATGGGAAAGCTATTTTCTCCAATAGCTAAAACAATTTGATTCCCGCCACCCAAATAATAGGGGAAAAAGTAAGCAATAGGAATAATCAATAGGAACGGGATAAGCCCGTAAAGATGCTCGGGCAAATGAGTTTTTTTGTAAATTTGAGGCAATGCCAAAAGTACAATTTGATACACATAACCAAGTACCCCTAATATAATTCCAAGAAGAATCAGCAGTCCGTAATATTTTAACGGCAATGAAGGAACGTCCGCGATGAATAAGACTGGTTTTAAACCAAAAAAGTTTAATGAAACTAAGTTTGCAGTCAATGCTGCTGTTAACGAGGTTAACCAAATCAAAGGGGAGAAGTGATGATGAACTTCCTCAATTACAAATAATAGGCCGGCGATAGGAGCATTGAAGGCAGCGCCTAGCCCAGCCGCTGCACCGCTAGAAATAAATATTTTCTTTTCAGAAGTAGAGGCTTTTGTATATTCACCGAACCCCTGACCTACCATTGCCCCTAACTGGATAGAAGGACCTTCTCGTCCAAGGAAAAGGCCTGATCCTACAGATAGGACGCCACCAACAAATTTTTTCCAAAGAATTGAAAACCAATTTAGTTTGATTTCTCCTTGCAAAGTTCCTTCAACCTGTGGGATTCCGCTCCCTTTAATATTTGGTTCTGATTTTATCAAGAATCCTACGACAACGGCGAATATAATCATTACAAGAGTCCAAGGAATCAACCCTATTGGATTGATACGGAACCACAAATAAAGAGCCACTAGATGATTCATCATTTCCTCAATGAGTAGACGGAATAAGCTAACAATAATTCCGGCAATCGCTCCGATTAGGATTCCTTTTAAGATGAAAATAACTTTCGTACTATCTAAACGTTTGATTTCATGTTCGTTCTTCATGTTTTCCCTCCATACCATTATTAAATTTAGCGCGAATCTATGAGAAAAACAAGGATGAATCAATGAATTCGCTTTTTTAAATGTTGCTGGTGTCGCGAAACTTTCTGAGATGCTATAATAAAAAAGATTGAATATAGAAAGGACGTTTTGCATGCCAAACAAACAAGAGTTGTTAGCAGGACTTAACCCTAAACAAAAAGAAGCGGTACTTCATACCGAAGGTCCATTACTGATTATGGCAGGAGCAGGAAGTGGTAAAACGAGAGTTTTAACCCACCGTATTGCTTATTTAATAGAAGAAAAAAATGTTAACCCGTGGAATATTTTAGCAATTACGTTTACGAATAAAGCCGCCAGAGAAATGAAGGAACGTGTCAATGGCATTTTAGGACAGGGTGGCAACGACGTGTGGGTTTCGACCTTCCATTCGATGTGTGTGCGGATTTTACGCCGTGATGTAGATGCGATTGGCTATGATCGAAATTTTACAATTTTGGATGGGTCAGATCAACTAACGCTAATGAAACGGATATTGAAAGAGTTAAACGTTGATCCAAAGAAATATGATCCTCGATCGATTCTAGGAACAATCAGCAATGCAAAAAATGAATTATTGACTCCGGAAACTTATGCAGAGCGTCAAGGGTCTTTTTTTGAGGAAATCGTTGCTCGCTGTTATGATGCCTACCAAAAAGCACTTCGAAACAATCAAAGTATGGATTTCGACGATTTGATCATGAACACGATTCGTTTATTTGAAGAGAACGAGGAAGTATTGACTTATTATCAAAATAAATTTCATTATCTGCATGTAGATGAATATCAAGATACCAACCATGCACAATACACTTTAGTAAATATGTTGGCAGCACGTTTCCGTAATTTATGTGTCGTGGGAGATGCAGATCAAAGTATTTACGGCTGGCGTGGAGCGGATATGCAGAATATCTTGGATTTTGAAAAAGACTATAACGATGCTACGGTTATTTTGTTAGAACAGAATTATCGTTCAACCAAAAGTATTCTAGACGCCGCCAATCAGGTTATTAAAAACAATAGCAATCGCCGAGATAAAAATCTTTGGACAGACAATCAGACGGGTGAACAAATTACTTACTATCGTGCAGATAGCGAGCGAGATGAAGCTCAGTTCGTTGTAGGAAAGATTAAAGAAGAAATTCAAAGCAATAATCGTAGCTATAATGATTTCGCAGTATTGTATCGAACCAATGCCCAATCACGCGTGATTGAAGACACTTTAGTTAAATCAAATGTTCCTTATACTATGGTAGGTGGCCATAAATTCTATGATCGTAAAGAAATCAAGGATATTATTGCTTACTTGAACATCATCAATAACCCAAGAGATGGCGTTAGTTTTGAACGTGTAATTAACACGCCAAAACGGGGAATTGGTGCAGCTTCAGTTGAGAAATTACGAAATTTTGCTGCAATGCATGATTGGTCTATGGTAGAAGCGGCACAAAATGTTGATCTAGCCAATATTTCTGGTAAAGCAAGTCGAATGATTGGTGAATTTGGAACTATGATTTCACAGTTTCAGGAGATGATTGCTTATCTTCCAGTAACTGATTTAGTTGATCAAGTTTTAGAAAGAACGGGGTACTTAGATGATCTAAAAAATCAGAGAACCTTAGAAGCGGAATCACGGTTAGAAAATTTAGAGGAATTCCGCACAGTTACGAAAGAGTTTGATAAAAGAAATGAAGCTCAAAATGAGGAGGAAGCTGATGCGCCAGAAGAAAAACTCGCTGTTTTCTTAAATGATTTGGCTTTGGTATCAGATTTAGATGATTATCAAGAAGAGAGCGCACAAGTAACGTTAATGACGTTACACGCTGCAAAAGGATTGGAATTTCCAATCGTTTTCTTGATTGGCATGGAAGAAAAGATATTCCCGCTCTCTCGTTCATTAATGGAAGAAGCAGAGTTAGAGGAAGAACGTCGTTTGGCTTATGTAGGTATTACGCGTGCAGAAGAGAATTTGTATTTAACGAATGCTTTCTCTCGAACACTTTATGGGAAAACGCAGTATAATCAACCTTCACGTTTTGTTGCAGAAATTGATGAAAGCCTGTTAAACTCAGTTGGTATGCAGCCACAAGCAAAAACGGCTTTCAATAATCCATTTACCTCAAATCCAAATACTATGAAGCCTAAATACCAACATGCTACTCGCGAACCAGTGATGAACAAAACGGCTTCTGGCGGTGAAAATGAAAACTGGAATCCTGGTGATAAGGTTCAACATAAAAAATGGGGTGTTGGGACTGTGGTAAAAGTTAGCGGCAACGCCAAAGATGTGGAGTTAGATATTGCTTTTCCTCAACAAGGAGTTAAGCGTTTATTAGCCGCCTTTGCACCAATAGAAAAAATTTAAGCAAAAATTAGGAGGGATTTTCTTGGAACCAATGACGTTTCAAGCGGCAGAAAAGCGTTCTGCAGAGCTCCGCAATGAGCTGAATCAATATTCGTATGAGTACTACGTACAAGATCAACCCTCGGTGGAAGATTTTGTTTATGATAAAAAATATCAAGAACTAGTTGAAATTGAGACGGAATATCCTGACTTAATTACGCCAGAATCACCTACCCAACGTGTTGGCGGAAAAGTGCTGGAGGGCTTTGAAAAGGTTGTACACGACATTCCTTTATATAGCTTAAACGACGTTTTCAGTAAAGAGGAATTAATCGCTTTTGATGAGCGGGTAAAAAAGGCGATAGGACATGCCGTTTCTTATTGTTGCGAATTAAAAATTGATGGATTGTCCATTTCCCTTAAATATGAAAATGGTGTTTTTGTTCAAGGGGCTACACGTGGAGACGGAACAGTCGGAGAGAATATTACTGAGAATTTGAAAACTGTTAAGTCAATCCCATTACGTTTAAAGGAGCCTCTTTCGATTGAAGTTCGCGGAGAATGCTATATGCCAAAATCTTCCTTTGTTAAGTTAAACCATCAAAGAGAAGAGGAAGGAAAAGAAGTTTTTGCTAATCCGAGGAATGCTGCAGCTGGAAGTTTACGTCAATTGGACACACGCATTGCGGCTAAGCGGAATTTGAGCACATTTTTGTATACGCTGGCTGATTTCGGTCCGTTGGAATCCACTACACAAGATCACGCACTCAATGAAATGTCACGATTAGGCTTTAGAACAAATCCTGAACATCGTGTTTGTGAGACGATTGATGAAGTGTGGGCCTACATCGAGACCTTTCATGAAACAAGAGATCAATTGCCTTATGAAATTGATGGTATTGTTGTTAAAGTAAATGAGTTTGAGTTACAAGATGAATTAGGCTTTACAGTGAAAGCTCCTCGCTGGGCGACCGCATATAAATTTCCTCCTGAAGAAGCTCAAACAACTCTCTTAGATATTGATTGGACAGTTGGGCGTACGGGTGTGTTGACCCCAACGGCGATTATGGAACCGGTTAGACTGGCAGGAACAACGGTTGGTCGCGCCAGTCTTCATAATAGCGATTATATTGAAAAGAAAGATATTCGCTTGAAAGATACAATCCTTGTATACAAAGCTGGAGATATTATTCCAGAAGTAGCACAGGTCATTCTGGAAAAAAGACCTGAGGATAGTGAGCCATATCCTGTGCCTACACATTGTCCAATTTGTGATAGCGAACTGGTTCATTTAGATGAAGAAGTTGCTCTTCGATGCATCAATCCCAAATGTCCAGCACAAATAAAAGAAGGATTAAGTCATTTTGTTTCTCGCAACGCAATGAATATTGATGGATTAGGTCCACGTGTGCTAGCTCAAATGTTCGATAAAGGACTGGTTTCTGATGTAGCGGATCTTTATGGATTAGAAAAGGACCAACTTGTAACGTTAGACAAAATTAAAGATAAATCTGCTGAAAATATCCTAAAGGCAATTGACGCGAGCCGTGAGAACTCCGTCGAACGACTAATTTTTGGTTTGGGAATTCGCCATGTAGGAGCAAAAGCAGCTGGAATTTTGGCAGAGCATTTTGGAAGTTTGGAAGCGATCAGCAAGGCTAGCAAAGAAGAAATCATTGATCTAAACACTATTGGAGAAACGATTGCTGACAGTTTGGTGACTTACTTCGAGAATGAAGAAGTTCATGTGCTAATGCAAGAATTAGCGGAACGTGGTGTGAATCTTGAGTACAAGGGAATTCGTGCAAGCCAATTGGCTGAAGTGGAGTCGCCATTCAAGGACAAAACCGTTGTTTTAACAGGGAAACTTATTGATTATACACGCGAAGATGCGAAAGAGAAGATTCAAAATCTTGGTGGGAAAGTTACTGGCAGTGTTTCGAAAAAAACGGACATTGTTGTTGCGGGAGAAGATGCTGGAAGTAAATTGACTAAAGCTCAAAATTTAGGGATCGAAGTCTGGGATGAAAAAAAAATGATCCAAGCAATTGAAGAAAGTCATACTGAGTAAGTCTACCCATATGATTGTTGACGACACTATTAACGAACGAGTATTATAAAAAGGCGTCAAGTCTGTTATAAAGCGTCTATTTTGGAATTGTTTGAATTGAATTATTTTTCAAAAAATTTCAAGAAAAAAACGTGAATTCTAACAGAGATATGATAAAATGATTGAAAATTGACAAAAGAAAGAGGGATATTATGGCAATCAATGAAGAACAAGTGAAACATGTCGCAAAACTTGCGAAGCTTTCTTTTTCAGATGATGAATTGACGGGCTTTACCGATCAATTAGGTAAAATAATCGACATGGTCGAACAACTTGGAGAAGTTGATACAGAAGGTGTGCCATTTACTTCCAATGTATTAGAGACGATCAACGTTATGCGTGAAGACGTGGCGGATGAAGGCTGGTCGCGTGATGAGTTAATGAAAAACGTTCCGGAAAGCGAAGATGGCTTTATTAAAGTTCCGGCAATCATTGACAACGGAGAGGCTGGTGCATAATGGAAAAATTATATGATAAATCAATTGAAGAATTACACAATTTATTAGTAACAAAAGAAATTACAGCAACTGATTTAACTGCTGAAACCTTCGACCGCATAAAAGAGACGGAAAAAGATATTGACGCTTTTATTACCTTAAATGAAGAAAAAGCAATGGAATTGGCAAAAGCAATCGATGCAAAAGGAATCACTGAAGAAAATGCTTTAGCTGGTATTCCAATTGGAATTAAGGATAACATTGTTACAAAAGGAATCTTAACGACTGCAGCATCCAAAATCTTATCAAACTTTGATCCTATTTACGATGCAACTGTTATGGAAAAAGTCTACAGTTCAGATTTAATTCCAGTTGGAAAATTAAATATGGACGAATTTGCTATGGGTAGTTCAAGTGAAACTTCATATTTCAAGAAAACAAAAAATGCTTGGGATCAAACGAAAGTCCCTGGCGGTTCTTCAGGAGGTTCTGCAGCAGCAGTTGCCGCAGGTGAAGTTCCGGTTTCTTTAGGTAGTGATACGGGGGGCAGTATTCGCCAACCGGCAGCATTTAACGGGGTTGTTGGTTTGAAACCCACGTATGGACGTGTATCTCGGTTTGGTTTGATTGCTTTTGCGTCATCTCTAGACCAAATTGGACCATTCACACGCACAGTAAAGGATAATGCGTTAGCCTTAAATGCAATTAGTGGTTTTGATCCTAAGGACGGGACTTCGGCTGGTGTTTCTGTACCAGATTTTGCTGCAGGTTTAACAGGCGATATAAAAGGCATGAAGATTGCATTACCAAAAGAGTTCATGGCTGAGGGGATTGAACCAGGTGTTAAAGCAGCAATTACAAAAGCTGTGGATACATTTAAAGCGTTGGGAGCGACAGTTGAAGAAGTGAGTTTACCACACTCTAAATATGGGGTAGAAGTGTATTACATTATTGCATCATCTGAAGCAAGTTCAAACCTGCAGCGTTTTGACGGTATTCGTTACGGGTTCCGTTCCGAAGATGTTCAAAACTTGGAAGACGTATACGTGAATACTCGTACTGAAGGATTTGGTGACGAAGTAAAACGCCGAATCATGTTAGGAACCTTTTCTCTTTCTGCGGGATATTATGATGCTTACTTCAAAAAGGCTGGACAGGTTCGCACGCTGATCAAACAAGATTTTGATAAGGTATTTGCTGATTACGATTTGATCATTGGTCCAACGTCGCCAACTGTTGCCTTTGGTATTGGTGAAAACATTGATGATCCAATTACGATGTATTTAAATGATATCTTAACGATTCCAGTGAACCTAGCTGGTTTACCAGGCATGTCTGTTCCTGCTGGCTTCTCAGAAGGATTACCAGTAGGCTTGCAAATTATTGGAAAGCATTTCGATGAGCCTACTATGTATAAAGCAGCGTATGCTTTTGAACAAGCAACGGATTTTCATAAGCAAAAACCTGTGATTTTAGGGGGGGGAAAATAATGAACTTAGAGACAGTCATCGGACTTGAAGTCCATGTTGAATTAAAAACAAACTCTAAAATCTTTTCACCTGCACCTGCCCATTTTGGTGCAGAAGCAAATACGAATACAAATATTATTGACTGGGGCTATCCAGGTGTCTTGCCAGTTATGAATAAAGCGGCAATTGAATTTGGGATGAAAGCTGCTCTTGCGCTAAACTGTGAAATTTCGAAAAATATGCATTTTGATCGTAAGAATTATTTCTATCCAGATAATCCGAAAGCTTATCAAATCTCTCAATTTGATGAACCGATTGGTCATGACGGTTGGATTGAAATTGATGTCAATGGCAAAAAGAAAAAGATACGCATTGAACGTGTTCACTTAGAAGAAGATGCAGGGAAAAATATGCATGGTATCGGCGGCTATTCATATGTCGATTTGAACCGTCAAGGAACACCTTTGATCGAGATCGTTTCTGAAGCAGACATGCGTTCGCCTGAAGAAGCGAATGCTTATCTAGAAGCATTACGATCAATTATCCAGTTCACAGGTGTCAGTGATGTGAAGATGGAAGAAGGCTCTATGCGTTGTGATGCGAACATTTCTTTACGACCTTATGGACAAGAAGAGTTCGGAACGAAAACCGAATTGAAAAACTTAAACTCTATTAGTTTTGTAAAAAAAGGATTGACCTTTGAAGTGCAACGTCAAACAAAAGTGTTGCTTTCTGGTGGAACAATCCAACAAGAAACACGTCGTTATGACGAAGGAACCAATAAAACGATCTTAATGCGTGTTAAAGAAGGTTCGAGCGATTATCGTTACTTCCCAGAGCCAGATATTCCTCGTTTTGAAATTGATGATGTTTGGATTGATAAGGTACGGCAAACATTACCTGAAATGCCTGCATATCGTCGTGAGCGGTATGTAAATGAACTTGGTTTGCCAGAATATGATTCAATGGTTCTAACCTTGAGTCGCGAAATGTCTGACTTTTTTGAAGATACATTAAAAGAAGGTGCAGATGCCAAACAGGCTTCTAACTGGCTAATGGGTGAGGTCTCCGCTTATTTGAATAGTGAAAAATTAGAATTGGCTGAGACGAAATTAACCCCAAATAATTTGGCGGGCATGATTACATTGATTGCAGATGGGACTATCAGTTCGAAAATTGCGAAAAAAGTTTTCCGTGAATTGATTCAAAACGGTGGAAATGCTAAAGAGGTTGTTGAAGCAAAAGGACTTGTCCAATTGTCAGATCCAGCACAATTGTTGCCAATGATCAACGAAGTACTTGATAATAATGAACAGTCTGTCGAAGACTTCAAAAATGGTAAAGATCGGGCGGTCGGCTTCTTAGTTGGTCAAATTATGAAAGCGACCAAAGGAAAAGCAAATCCAGGTGTTGTAAATAAACTACTTCAAGAGGAATTAGCGAAACGTTAGAGGAGCTCGATCATGAGAAAAGCACGACTGATTTATAATCCAGTATCTGGAAAAGAGATTATGCGTAATAATCTAGCAGATATTTTAGAAGCCATCGAAAAAGCAGGTTATGAAGCAAGTGCCTTCGCTACGACTCCTGAACCTGATTCAGCAAAAAATGAAGCAACCCGTGCGTCAAAGGCTGGTTTTGAACTAGTAGTTGCAGCGGGTGGCGATGGAACAATCAATGAAGTAGTAAATGGAATTGCAGGATTAAAGAAACGCCCTAAAATGGCGATTATTCCAGCGGGGACGACAAATGACTATGCTCGAGCATTGAAAATCCCACGCAATAACGTCAAAGCAGCTGCTGAGGTCATTCAGAAACAACAAACAGTCAAGATGGATATCGGTAAAGCTGCAGACACGTACTTTATCAACATCGCGGCTGGTGGTTCGTTAACTGAATTGACGTATGAGGTGCCTTCAGAATTGAAGAGCATTTTCGGGTATTTAGCCTATCTAGCCAAAGGGGCAGAAATGCTTCCACGAATCAAACCGACGAAAATGCGATTGATATATGAAGGTGGCGAGTATGAAGGCAATGCTTCAATGTTCTTCTTAGGTTTAACAAATTCTATTGGCGGTTTTGAAACTATCGCACCCGATGCTAAGTTAGATGACGGGAAATTTTCGTTGATAGTAGTTAAGACTGCGAATCTATTTGAAATTGTTCGGCTAATTACTTTAGTATTAAATGGTGGAAAGCATGTCAATGACTCAAAGGTTTTGTATGTGAAAACAAGCTTCTTGGATGCAAGCCTAATTGATACCGATAAGAAAATGATGATTAATTTAGATGGAGAATATGGTGGCGATGCTCCAATGCGTTTTGACAATCTTCATCAGCATATCGAATTCTATGCTAACACGGATGAAATCAATGATGATGCGATTTTGGGTCCAGATGATCAAAAGCGAGAAGCTGGAATAGAGTTAGTTAAGGAATACGAAAAAATCCAAGAAGAAGATTTAGAAGAGTAAAATAAAACGTTTCTGTTCGAGAACAGAAACGTTTTTTATGCGTCCGTTCAAAAATTGCATATAGCAAGTAGTTATTCTTATGGAACTCTTAAAAGTATAAAACTTAGTGTTACCTTGCTTTTTCAAGTAGAATTCATTAGAATAGATAAATCAGCCTTGAAGGAGAATAAAATGACCTCAGTAGAGAAAAACAAAACATATACAGTGACGATCGATGATTTGTCACATGAAGGATTGGGTGTTGCCCACATTGATGGCTATCCGCTATTTATTGAAAATGCTTTGCCAGAAGAAGAGATAAAAATTAAAGCAGTTAAAGTTGGAAAAAAATTTGGCTATGGAAAAGTCATGGAACGATTTAATTCCAATCCTGAACGGCAAGAAGTTAAAGACTTAGATCTTTTAAGAAGCGGTATTGCTCCTTTAAGTCATATGACTTATGAGTACCAACTGCGATTTAAACAGCAGCAAGTTGAAAAAGTTTTGAAGACAATTGCTAAATTACCAGATTTGTCTGTTGCTGCAACCTTGGGAATGGAGCACCCGTTTGAGTATCGTAATAAAGCACAAATTCCCGTTCAAAAAGTTGATAATCAGTTAATGACTGGTTTTTATCGTAAAAATTCACATGACTTGCTTCCAATTGAGGATTACTTGATCCAAGATCCTAAAATTGATCAAGCAATTACGACAGTTCGCGATATCTTACAACGCTTCAAGGTGAAAGCCTATAATGAAAGAGAAAATACAGGTTTTATCCGTCACATCGTTATTCGTCGTGGTCATTATAGCCATGAAATGATGATCATACTTGTTACTAGAGCAGAACGTTTCTTTAAGGGTGGCGAAATTGCTGAAACAATTAAGGCTGAATTACCAGAAGTTGTTTCAGTGATTCAGAATATTAATTCTGAAAAAACAAATGTAATTATGGGGCGAGATGAGAAAATTCTTTATGGTAAAGCAACAATTAATGACACTTTACTAGGGAAGACCTATCAAATTTCTCCTCAATCATTTTACCAGGTAAATACTGAACAAACAGAAGTACTTTATCAGACAGCAATAGAGTTTGCTGATTTGAATTCAGAGGATATCGTTGTAGATGCTTATTGTGGAATAGGAACTATTGGTTTGTCACTAGCGGAAAAAGTCAAGCACGTTTATGGAGTTGAGATAGTGCCTCAAGCAATCGAGGATGCTAAAGCAAATGCAAAAAATAATGGCATAAAAAATGCTAATTACGAGATAGGAAAAGCTGAAAAAATTATGCCTCGTTGGGCTCGTGAAGGCATTGAACCTTCAGTAGTTTTTGTTGATCCACCGAGAAAAGGGTTAGATGAAAAATTCATTGAGGCATCTGTAGTGGTAAATCCTAATAAAATTATTTACATTTCATGTAATCCAGCTACACTTGCCAGAGACTTGAGAAGATACGAGGACCTTGGCTATCGTGCAGTGAAAGTACAGCCGGTGGATTTATTCCCACAAACTCACCACGTTGAATCTGTAACCTTATTGGTAAAGGCGGTGTAATAGTGAATCAAAAAGAGAAAATGTTAGAGCTAATCAAGAAAAAACAAGGTGGCGGACGTTCGAAAAAAATGGAGACACCGAAAAATGATCGAAAGAATATGCGTAAAGGGCCAAAAATTTATAACAAGTAAAGTCATTGAAAGGGGATAATTTCAGTGGGAAACATTTGGATGCAACGATTGACCAAATTTTATCAAAAGTATACACATGTAATGCGTGGACGTTATGGCAGGCTAGATCAAGTGAATAAAGCATTATTGATTTTTTGGGCAGTGATGATGATTTTTGATCGTTGGATTCCATTTTATATTGGTAATATTTTGGCGATAGCAGCTTTCGTAATAGTTTTATATCGTTTTTGTTCGAAAAAAATTTATCCAAGAAGTAATGAAAACCAAAAGTTCATCCAATGGATCGCCCAAATCAAAGATTTTTTCAAGGGTAAAAAGGGAACATATCGTTACTTTAAATGCCCTGAATGTAAACAAAAGATGCGTGCCCCAAAAGGTCGAGGGAAAATCAAAGTGACTTGTAAGACTTGCCATAAGCAATTTATAAAAAAGGTCTAGTTTTTAAAACTAGGCTTTTTCTGATATTCTTACAACGAGAAGGTGAAAAGATGAAACTAATTTTAGTTCGACACGGCGAAAGTGAAGCCAATTTTCAAAATTATTGGACCGGTTGGCTCGATGTGGACTTAACTGAAAAAGGAATTCAACAAGCTAGGGATGCAGGGAATAAAATTAAGCAAGCAGGTTTGACGATTGATTTAGCATATGAGTCTGTACTTAAGCGTTCGATTAAAACGGCCAAGATGATTTTGCAAGAAGCAGGCGCATATTTTGTTCCTGAATATAAAACTTGGCGATTAAATGAGCGACATTATGGTGCATTAGTTGGAAAGAATAAGGAATTGATGACACAGCATTTTGGGGCTGATCAAGTTAAAAAATGGCGAAGAGGGTTTGATGAAGTTCCTCCTTTAACCAAAGATAATCATTTTGATCGTCGATATGATCAATTAGATTCGAGATTAATTCCCAAAGGAGAGAGCCTACATATGACTTCGCGGCGGGTTGTCCCGCTTTGGCAGGACCAGTTAGCACCAAACCTTCTAAATAGAAAAACTATTCTGGTATGTGGACATGGAAATAGTTTGCGAGCCTTGGTACAATTTCTTGAAGAAATTCCGATTGATCAAGTTGACAAAATTGACATTCCTAACGCGACTCCTATGGTTTACACTTTCAATTCACAATTAGAAATTATTAAAAAGGAAATTTTATAAAATTATTTGGAAAGGGTTAGCATGAATTTTATATGGGATTTTGATGGTACGTTATACGATACGTATCCAATTATGTTAATGTCGCTCATGAGAACTTTTGAAGAGTTTGGTATTGAGAAAGATGAAAAAGTTGTTTATAGGAAAATAAAAGAAGAGTCCATTCGTCAAATGATTACTGATTGGCAGTTGCCCACTCCAGAATTTGATGAAAAATATCATGTACTCGAGGCTTTGGACAACAAGGATTCCTATCCTTTTAATGAAACAAAAGAGACCTTGAAAATATTACGAGAAAGAGGCGGGCAACATTTTATTTTGACTCATCGTACTGTTGAATCAACCTGGAACTTGTTGAAGAGAGATGGTTTAGAAACGATGATTACAGATATTATTGGCAGTGATTCAAAGTTTCCAAGAAAACCGGATCCCTCAGCAATTCAGTATTTTATCGAAAAATATCATTTAGATGCTGAAAAAACGGTAATGATCGGGGATCGCAAGTTGGATATTGATGCTGGAAATAATGCAGGAGTTCAGACAGTATTCTTTGATTTGGATTACTTCAAACAGAATATTTGCGCTACTTATTTTATAAATAATTTAAAAGAAATGGTACAAATTTTCTGACCAGAAAGTTATAATTGGGATAAGGAAATAGTTGGAAGAATTGACAATAATAGAAATATTAAAAATTATATTTTAAATCTATTTAATTAAACGTTTATAATGAGGAGGTGCGAAATGGAATTACAACGCGATCAGGAAGTCGTGGAATCATTTAATTACGGACTTCCCCCGAAAGACCAAGTAGTAAAACAAAAATTGCTGATTAATTTCAGTCCGCTAGAAGCTGTGGATCCGGGATATCCAGCCGAAAATAGTATCATGGGTGTACGGATTGAGTTCGTGCTTCCTTTCGAAGAATTTATTATTGGCGGCGTTTTATCTCAGGTTATCCATGTGATTGGACGTCAGGTGAAACAGCAGAATGATTTGACTGAGGCTGAAGCAAACGAGATGATTCGTCCTATCTTAAGATTAATCGAACGAATGGTTTATGAAATCACAGAAATTGCGTTAGATAAGCCTGGGGTTAAAATCAATTTTTCTTCTAACACTATTTAAAATAACTATATATCCTCCATTTGATTTGCGAGCTGTTTCTTTTTTTCAGTGCGTATTCAGAATGGAGGATTTTTAATGAATAAAATTATGAAAGTTTCTTTGTAACAATGCAAATTATAAGACAGATTATTTTATCTGAGTTATAATTTATTAGTCACTAAAATTTAGGAGTAGCGCAGCTATATTTTAGGGTAGTTCGTTGAAGAACGAATACCGGGAACCTTTACTTCCTTTGACAGACTTGTCATTATAGAAAGTTATTTTAAGGAGGAATACAATGACAACTCTGTTCACTGTATTAGTGATCTTAGTGTTCGTTGCGTTGCTTGTAGCTTTCTACCAAATGCAAAGAAGACATGTGAAATTTTCAAATCGTGTATTTGCAGGATTAGGTGCCGGAATTATTTTCGGTGGAGTTTTACAGTTGCTTTTAGGCAATGGTAGCAAAGTCATTTCACAAGCGATGGAATGGATCGGGATCGTTGGTAATGGTTATATTTCATTATTACAAATGCTTGTTATGCCATTAGTATTTATTTCTATCGTCGGTGCCTTTACCAAAATGAAATCAAGCAAAAAGCTTGGTAAAATCAGCGCGAATGTTTTAGTTACTTTATTGGCTACGACAGCGATTGCGGCCTTAATCGGAATTTTGGCGGTTATGGTCTTTGGACTTGATGGTGCCACGTTTACTAAAGGGGCAGCCGAAACTGCTCGTATCAAAGAGTTAGCTGACCGTCAATCTATGGTTCAGAACTTTTCAATTCCGCAACAAATTTTATCCTTTATTCCTACCAATGTTTTTGCTGACTTTGCTGGAACACGTCCAACAAGTACAATTGGTGTGGTAATTTTTGCGGCCTTTGTTGGTATTGCCTTTTTAGGAGTGCGTCGCAAAGCACCGAAGGAAGCAGAATTTTTTGCTAATTTGGTTGAGAGTCTATACAAAATTATTATGCGCATTGTAACCTTGGTATTGCGTTTAACGCCATATGGTGTTTTTGCACTAATGACGAATGTATTAGCTACAAGTGATTTTGAGGCAATTGTTAACTTAGGAAAATTCATTTTAGCCTCATATAGTGCATTGATTGTTGTTCTTTTAGTGCATTCTGTAATTCTATTAGGTGTTAAAGTGAATCCAATCAATTTCTTCAAGAAAGCATTTCCAGCGTTAAGCTTTGCGTTTACATCACGTTCGAGTGCGGGAACTTTACCTATGAATATCGAGACACAAACCAAAGCGTTAGGTGTCGATGAAGCAACCGCAAACTTTGCTGGAAGCTTTGGAATCTCAATTGGGCAAAACGGCTGTGCGGGTGTTTATCCAGCGATGCTTGCCACAATTGTAGCGCCTACAGTAGGTATAAATGTTTTTGACTTAAAATTTATTGTTATGTTAATCGCTATTGTTACGATCAGCTCATTTGGTGTGGCTGGCGTCGGTGGCGGAGCGACATTTGCTTCATTGATCGTGTTAGGTGCCATGAACTTACCCGTTGCAATTGTTGGGTTAGTTATTTCCGTTGAACCGATGATTGATATGGCTCGTACAGCGGTGAATGTGAGTGGAAGTATGGTAGCTGGAGTTGTTACAAGCGAACGCATCCATGAATTGAATCGCGATATTCTACATGATGAGAATGCTTCAATCGAAGTGAACTCTTAATTATTTAAATGGCTTGACTAGCGCGGTCAAGCCTTTTTTGATACACTTTTTTTGATATATACAACTATAATCAGAATACAACACTGTGAATGCCACAAGAGAAAATTGATTAGGGAGCGAAATAATTTGTTTAACGAACAAGTAAAAGTAATTTTATATGCGAATGATGTGAAAAAGGCCAGTTCATTTTGGCAGGGGTTAGGTTTTGTGGAGCTTAGTTTTGAAGAATTAGATGGTTCACAAGTTTCTGAAGTAGCAATGAGTGAAAATAGTACGACTCATTTAGTCATCTATGATCGTGAATTTATTGAAAAAAATGATGATGAAGCAACCGAGCCATCGCCAGCTTTAATTTTTGGTAGTGATGATGTAGTGACGCTATATAAAAAATTACAAGAAGCAGCTGTACAATTAGGAGATTTAGCCCAAATAGGTGAAGAATATGTGTTCAATTTTGTTGATGAAGATGGAAATTACTTTGTGGTGTCAGGAAGATAGTCACGATCCTTAGTGAAAGGAGCGAAGGGAAATGGAGCAAGTTTTCGCGATTGGTGATATACATGGCGAGTACGAGATGTTTCTAAAGATATTAAAGAATTTTCGACCAGATACACAGCGGCTGATATTGATTGGCGATTTAAACGACCGCGGTCCTAAAAGTAAGGATTGCTGGTTTTTAGGAATGGAATTGGTTCAGAAATATCAAGCGATCTATTTGCGAGGAAATCATGAACAATATTTTCTAGAATTTATGGATAATCCAGAGGATTGGTTTCCTAGCTATTTATACAATGGTGGTAAAGAAACAATTGAAAGTTTACTTCACAAAGGTGCTACGGAAGAGTACTCTCCAACAGAAATTGCGATGATGATTCGAAGCCGTTATAAGGAACTATTAGATTTTTTAAAGGAGCGTCCTTTTTATTGTGAGTGGGGGGATTATCTATTCGTTCATGCTGGTGTAGACTTAACCAAAACTTGGCAGGATACTTCTTTACAGGATTTTTTATGGATAAGGGAACCTTTCCATGAAGGAAAGAATAATACAGGGAAGACGATTGTTTTTGGACATACCATTACCCCTATGTTGTATGGAGATATGCAGACTACTGCACTTTGGCGATCGGATGGTAAGATTGGGATTGATGGTGGTGCTGTATTTGGCGGAAGTTTACATGGCGTAGTTTTTGATAGGGATGGCATTGTCCACGATTACGAACTGCCTAATACAAACGGCCCTTGGCAGCCTGATTTTTAATTGTTTAGTGGGATTCATCTTGAATCTCACTTTTTTGTAGATTTTATTGCACAATTATTCACAGAGTGGCATAGTGATTTAGAAGCTTTCGATAGAATTGTTTATGAGAAAAGAAAAACATGAAAGGAGAGCCACATGTCTGATACTGTTAAAGGTCACTTGTCTGCGAGTCTAACTGTCCTTATTTGGGCGTTAACTTTTATTTCTACAAAGATACTATTAAAAGATTTTTTACCAATTGAGATATTATTTATACGTTTTTTAATAGGTTTTATTGTATTGTCTGCTATTTCACGAAAAATACTTCCCTTCAAGGGGTGGCATGAAGAAGGATACTATATAATAGCTGGTTTGTTTGGTGTATTTCTTTATTACTATTTGGAAAATGTAGCTTTGACTTTCACTCTAGCGATGAACGTTGGAATTATCGGCTCGGTTAGTCCTTTTATGACAGCGTTAATTAGTCGATTTATTTTAAAACAAGGAAAGATTCCAAGAGTATTTGTTTTAGGGTTTATTTGCTCCATGATCGGGATAGCTATGATAAGTTTTTCAGGAACATTGAATGTAAATCCAATTGGAGATGGATTAGCATTGATTGCTACAATATGTTGGGCCTCGTACTCCTTGACTATAAAAAAAATCAGCGATTTTGGGTTCAGTACAATTGCTACAACACAGCGAATCTTTTTCTATGGGTTGCTATTCATGATTCCTGTCTTATTCGTCACTCTAGACTCAGTTGATTTTTCTCGCTTTACACAGGTACAGAACGTTGGAAATTTCGTTTTCTTAGGTATCGGTGCGTCTGCCTTATGCTTTGTTACTTGGAATTTTTCAGTGAAAAATCTTGGAGCAGTTCGCGCAACGGTATACATTTATACGATCCCTATGTTGACCACTTTAGCCTCAGTTTTTATTCTAGGAGAAATGTTAACAATGAAAGCATCTATCGGTATTTTACTAACGCTAGCTGGTTTAATTTTATCGGAAATGCCAAATTTTTTATACAAACGGAAAATACATACTGATTAGTGTTTCTTTTAACACAAGAAGCAATCTTAGTGGAAGTGTGATAAAATAAATAGGATTTTGGATGAAATGAGGAATTAAAATGGCAGAAGGTTTAAATCAGGATATTATTCAATTGTTGAATAAGGAATTGACAGAATATCGTCCCCAGCAAATTAAAGTTGTACTTAACTTATTAACCGAAGGCAATACTGTTCCATTTATTGCTCGTTATCGTAAAGAAATGACTGGGACCTTAGATGAAGTTCAGATCCGTGAAATAGAGGAGCGCTACAATTATTTAGAAAATTTGGAAAAGCGTAAGCAAGAAGTTTTGCGCTTAATTGATGAGCAAGGAAAGCTTACTGAGGAACTAGCACAAAAAATTCAGCAGTCTGCAAAGGTACAAAAAGTAGAAGATCTTTATCGTCCATACAAACAAAAACGTCGAACCAAAGCTACAATCGCTAAAGAAAATGGTCTAGAGCCATTAGCAGATTATTTAATGAGTTTTCCGCAATCAGGAGATGTTTATGCGAAGGCTGAGGAATTTATTAGCGAAGCTGTAACAACTCCTGAAGAAGCATTACAGGGTGCGCATGAAATTGTGGCAGAACAAATCAGTGATAACCCAGACTTTAGGACATGGATTCGTACGTTTACAAAAAATAAAGGTGTCTATCAAAGTAAGGTGAAGGATGCTGAAAAAGATGAGAAAGACGTTTACGAGATGTATTATGACTTTGCCGAACCAATCAATAAAATGGTTTCACATCGTGTCTTAGCATCTAATCGTGGCGAAAAGGAAGAGATTCTAAAGGTTTCCATTGTAGTTGAGGAAGAAAAAATATTTGATTATCTGGAACGGCACTTGGTAACAAATAACCGTTCGATTACTGTGGAATTCATTCGTGAGGCGTATAAAGACAGCTACAAACGTTTTATAGGACCTGCGATTGAACGTGAAATTCGAAATGAATTGACTGAAGATGCGGATGAGCAGGCAATCAACATTTTTGGTGAAAATTTACGTAATCTGTTATTGCAGCCGCCATTGAAAGGAAAAGTTGTCTTAGGTTTTGATCCTGCTTATCGAACTGGTTGTAAGTTAGCCGTTGTAGATGAAACAGGCAAAGTGCTAGCAATTGAGGTAATCTATCCCCACAAGCCAGCACCACAAGCAAAACGACAAGCTGCAGGACCTGCTTTTCAGACATTGATTAAAAAATATAACGTAGAAATGGTTGCAATCGGAAATGGTACTGCTAGTCGTGAATCTGAATTATTTGTTGCCGAACAGTTAAAGCAAATTCACCAACAAGTTTTTTATGTGATTGTGAATGAAGCTGGAGCTTCTGTATATTCGGCTAGTGACATCGCCCGAAATGAATTTCCAGATTTACAAGTTGAAGAACGTAGTGCAGTCAGCATTGCTCGTCGGCTGCAAGATCCGTTATCTGAATTAGTAAAGATTGATCCAAAAGCTGTAGGTGTTGGTCAATATCAACATGACGTATCTCAGAAACGGCTATCTGAACGATTAGACTTTGTAGTGGAAACCGCCGTGAACCAAGTGGGTGTGAATGTCAATACAGCGAGTCCCCAGTTGCTGCAATATGCTTCAGGGTTGAATAAGACAACTGCACAAAATATCGTAAACTACCGAGAAGAGAATGGGGCCTTTACTTCTCGTCCTCAACTAAAAAAGGTTCCTCGTTTAGGACCAAAGGCTTATGAACAAGCGATCGGGTTTTTGCGGATACCTGGAGCGAAAAATATTCTGGACACAACAGCCATTCACCCAGAAAGCTATGTAAGTGCAAAAGAAATTTTGGCAATAGCAGGAGTCGATTTAAAGACACTGGGATATGAAGAAGCGACAGAAAAAATTAAAGCTTTAGAGCTGCAACAATTACAAAACGAACTTGAAATTGGAAAAGAAACGATCAAAGATATTATTCAAGCATTGCTTCAGCCTGGACGCGACATGCGTGATGAAATGCCTGCACCATTGTTAAGACAAGATGTATTAACAATGGAAGATTTGAAACCGGGTATGGAACTACAAGGAACAGTTAGAAATGTTATTGATTTTGGTGCTTTTGTAGATATCGGTGTTAAACAAGATGGACTTGTTCATATTTCTAAATTGAGTAAAAAATTCGTTAAACATCCAACAGATGTGGTTTCTGTAGGAGATGTTGTGACTGTTTGGGTCGAATCCGTAGATGTGAAAAAAGGACGTATTAGTCTAACGATGGTGCAAAGTGATAAAAATGACTGATCAAGAATTACAGCTTCTAGTCGAAAAGATTTCTCAAGAATCTTTTCGACGGCCATTTTGCCACAAAGCCACCTTCAATCCTCGCCTAAAAACAAGTGGTGGACGCTATCATTTGAGCAGTCACCATTTGGATTTTAATGAGAAGGTGTTTGAAAAATATGGACAAGAGGAATTAATTAAAGTGATCAAGCATGAGCTTTGTCATTATCATCTGCATTTAGCAGGTCGCGGCTATCAACATAAGGATTTGGAATTTAAGCAATTGTTGAAGAAAACAGGTGGCTCTCGTTATACGCCACCTTTAACAATACTAAAGTATCAAGTATATCAGTGCCAAGCATGTCAAAAAGAAATCAAACGGCGAAGAAAAATCAATACAGAACGATATGTATGTGGAAGCTGTCAAGGAAAATTAAAATTTTTGAAGACAATTGAAGTGTGAGAGTTGCCATACGATACGGAGAATAAAAGATTGCTATTTTTACGAATTTATATGATAATGTGAACCGCAAACAATTTTGTACATATAAGGAAGAGGATTAAATGAATAATAAAGAGACACTTTATCATTTTGTTGGAATCAAGGGTTCAGGTATGAGCTCATTAGCTTTAGTATTGCATGAAAAGGGCTATAATGTACAAGGTTCTGACGTTGAAAAATACTTTTTCACGCAACGTGATTTAGAAAAAGCAGGCATTACGATTCTGCCATTTAGCAAAGACAATATTAAGGAAGGCATGACAATCATTCAAGGAAATGCTTTTCCCGACACACATGAAGAAATCGCTCAAGCAAAAGAATTAGGGCTGGAAATTATCCGTTACCATGACTTTATTGGACAGTTTATCCAACCTTACACTAGTATTGCTGTTACTGGTTCACACGGTAAAACCAGCACAACGGGTTTATTAGCTCATGTATTAAATGGACTAGCACCAACAAGCTATTTGATTGGTGATGGAACCGGACATGGTGTTCCCGACGCGACGTTCTTTGCTTTTGAGGCGTGTGAGTATCAACGACACTTTTTGGCTTATGCGCCAGATTATTCAATTATGACGAATATTGATTTTGATCATCCTGATTATTTCAAGAGTATCGATGATGTGTTCGAAGCTTTCCAAACGTTGGCTTCACAAGTCAAAAAAGGAATTTTTGCTTATGGTGATGATGAATACTTGCGCAAATTAAAAGCGGATGTTCCAATATATTACTATGGCCTATCTGAAAATGATGATATTCAAGCGCGTAATATTGTTCGCACAACGAATGGTTCAGCTTTCGATGTTTACCACAAAGATAAGTTTATTGGTCGTTTTGCGGTACCATCATTTGGAAAACATAATATATTGAATGCTTTATCTGTGATTGCCGTGGCTTACTTTGAAGGTTTAGACATGGATAAGGTGAAAGAGGAAATGTTGACTTTTTCTGGTGTAAAACGTCGATTCACCGAAAAGAAAGTAGCAGACATGATCATTGTTGATGACTACGCACACCATCCTGCTGAAATAAAGGCGACAATTGATGCTGCTCGTCAAAAGTATCCTGAAAAAGAATTAGTTGCTGTTTTTCAACCACACACCTTTACTCGAACAATTGCATTAATGGATGAGTTTGCAGAAGCGCTGGATCGCGCAGACAAGGTTTATTTGTGTGATATCTTCTCATCAGCTCGCGAAACGGCAGGCGATGTGAAGATTGAAGACCTAGGCGACAAAATTCAAAAAGGCGGACAGGTCATCAAAGAAGAAAACATGTCTCCTTTATTAGACCATGAAAATGCTGTGGTAATCTTTATGGGGGCTGGCGATGTCCAGAAATTTGAGCGGGCCTACGAAAATCTTTTGAGCAACACAACACGTAACGTTTTGTAATAAGAAAAGAGTTCTGATATTTTTATCAGAACTCTCAGACTGTAGACAAAAGACGTCTCAAACTCGTAATTCGAGTTTGGGACGTCTTTTTATACATTTCCTTTCGAAATTCAGAGCAAAAAAATAAAGGCTCTTTGTCTTTCCATAGCCACGTGGCCAGCTTCTTCAAATTCATTGCAGCAAACACTAGCATCGTTTTTTAGCACTTGTATTCAGATAATAACCGTGTAGAAAACTTGCTAAAACAATGCTTTAGAAATCTTTATAGTAACGTATGTACAAACTTGTGTTTTACTTTCTTTCTGATAAAATAATTAATAGAACAAATTACGGAGGGAATGAATTTGTATAATATGAAGGCTCGGAAAATAGGCAAAACGATTGACGAAATTGAGGAAGGTGACTCGTTATCGTTAACGGAATCGATCGAAGATAATCAGATTCTTTTATACTTAGGTTTGACAAATGATGCGAATCCTTTGTACATCCAACACGACTACGCGAAAGAAACTGAATATGAGCAACCGCTTGTACCATCAATAATGTTGATGGGAATCATAACAAGTGCGATTTCAAAACATTTACCAGGGCCGGGGTCTCACGTTGTGAATTTCTCGATCAATTTTATTGATCCGGTTTTTCACTATGAAACATTGACCTTTGAGTTTGAAGTAATTAAAGTTGATAAAATGAAAGATGTCGTTACGATTTCTGTTGAAGCGGTAGAATCTGCTGATAACGAAGAGAAACGCATTTTAGATGCGGTGGTCATGGTTAAACCGCCACAAGTACAATTAGGAGATGATATAAGTGAATAATCAAGAAACACGGGTTTACGGATTGAACCGTTTCTATGGGAAAATCTATGCTTTCCTTGCTTTAGGAATTGGGATTAGTGCAGTAATTTCATATATGGCTTTAGGACCATGGATATCACAAGTTAGTAATTTTATTAACAATTTTCCCTTAGGTTTCTGGGGAATTTGGATCGCTGAGATTGCTCTTGTAATATTTCTTGGCGTCAAGGCACAAAAAAATCCAACCTTAGCGATTGGTGGCTTTATTGTATATTCTGCATTGAATGGTCTCACTTTAGCCGTTACATTAGCGATGTATGATATAGGGACAGTTACACAAGCGTTTGTAACTGCATCAGCGACTTTCTTAGTAATGTCGTTAGTAGGCTCTTTTACGAAGCGTGATCTTTCTGGAATCGGACGTGCAGCTTTAAGTTGCCTGCTGGGTATAATCATCGCGATGTTACTCAATGTTTTTGTATTACACAGTGGCGCGGTTGATTTCTTCATTTCTATCTTAATGGTTGTAATTATGTCTGCAATCACAGCTTATGACAATCAGATGATTCGAAAAATTTATCTCGGAACAAATGGCGAAGCAGGAAATGGTGTAGCTGTTTTTATGGCGTTGCAGCTTTACTTAGATTTCATTAATCTGTTTATTTCATTTTTACGAATTTTTGGTAGCAGTAAATAGGGGCGAATGATCGCCTCTTTTTTTGTTTTTAGTTTTGATAGAAGAATCCTGATAAATTTAGCGCATTCTTTTCATTTCATCCAATACTTTGTTAAAATGAAACGTGAAGGTTTAGCGGAATCGTTTAATTGTTGAATATCAGCTTTATTTTGAAAATAAATACCTTAATGGGATTAGGAGTCGAACTTATGAGTGAAAATAAATTATTGTTAGTAGACGGGAACAGTGTAGCTTTCCGAGCTTTTTTTGCCTTGCACAACTCTTTAGAGCGTTTTAAAAATAAAAATGGGTTACATACCAATGCTATCTATGCATTTAATAACATGTTTGAAAATGTAATGGATAAAGAAAAACCAACCCATGTTTTAGTCGCATTTGATGCAGGAAATACAACGTTTCGCACGGCCATGTATTCTGATTACAAAGGGGGACGTTCAAAAACGCCTGGTGAGTTTCGTGAGCAGATGCCGTACTTACGAGAATTATTAGTCGGATTAGGGGTAAAACACTATGAATTAGATAACTATGAGGCAGATGACATTATTGGCACGTTGGCTCATCGTGCGGCAGAAGAAGGCTTTGAGGTGGTTGTATTATCAGGAGATCGTGACTTAACACAATTAGCTACAGATAAAATAAAAGTCGACATTACAGTAAAAGGTGTTAGTGAAATCGAAACATATACTCCTGAGCATGTCGCTGAAAAATATGATGGATTAACACCAAATCAAATTATCGATATGAAGGGACTAGCTGGTGATACCTCTGATAATTACCCAGGTGTTACAAAAGTCGGTGAAAAAACAGCAATCAAATTATTAAAGCAATTTGGTAGTGTTGAAGGTGTATATGAGAACATTGATGAATTAAAGAAGAGTAAAATGAAAGAAAATTTGATCAATGACAAAGAACAAGCTTTTCTTTCAAAAGAATTAGCCACGATCAAGCTGGATGCACCAGTTGATATTTCCATAGAGGAATTGGCTTATCACGGAAAAGATCTAGACAAATTAGTTCCTTTCTTTAAAGAAATGGATTTCAAAGGATTTCTAAGCAAACTAAATGTTGAGGAAGAAGAAGTTGAGTTAGAAGATATTATGTTTGACGTTGTTGATGAATTTACTGAAGATATGTTCAGTCCTGATTCTGCTTTGTATGTTGAAATGTTAGAAGACAATTACCACCTTTCTGATATTGTCGGTATTGCTTGGGGGACGAAGGAAAAAATTTATGTAACAAACGAGCTAGCTTTGTTTGACAGCAGCGTATTTAAAAAATGGTTAGAAACAGCAAACGGAAAGAAAGTATACGATGCAAAACGCACTTATGTTGCGTTAAATCGCTATATTACAAAAACGGAAGGGATCAATTTTGACGTCCTTTTGGCAGCTTATCTATTAGATACCAATGACAATAGTAATGATATTGCAGGAGTGGCTCAATATTACGGCTACACAGAAATTCAAACAGATGAGCAGATTTATGGTAAGGGTGCTAAAAAGGGACTACCAGAAGATGATGAGGTATTTTTTGGACATCTGGCGCGTAAGATTAAAGCTATTCACTTTCTGAACGATAAATTAGAAAATGAATTAGAGGAAAAGAAACAAGACAAATTGTTCTATGAAATGGAATTACCGCTTTCTCGAATTCTTGCTGAAATGGAAATTGCTGGTATTACCGTAGATGCGCAAAGATTACAATCAATGCGTGGTGAGTTCTCAAAACGTCTGCAGGAAATCGAAGAGAAAATTTTTCAAGAAGCAGGTGAAGAGTTTAATATCAACTCACCAAAACAGCTTGGTGTTATCTTGTTTGAAAAAATGCAGCTTCCGATTATTAAGAAAACAAAGACAGGTTATTCAACAGCTGTTGATGTATTGGAGCAACTTCGTGAACAGGCACCAATTGTTGAGCACATTTTGAATTATCGACAAATCGCTAAAATTCAATCGACCTATGTAGAAGGCTTGTTGAAGGTAATCCAAAGCGATAATAAGATCCATACACGCTATATTCAGACCCTTACGCAAACTGGGCGTTTGAGTTCTGTTGATCCTAACTTGCAAAATATCCCCATTCGTTTGGAAGAGGGAAGAAAAATTCGCCAAGCGTTTGTACCTCGAGATGAAAACTGGGTGATCTATTCTTCTGATTATTCTCAGATTGAATTGCGTGTCTTAGCTCATATTTCTGGAGATGAACATCTGAAGCAAGCCTTCCGTGACGGTATGGATATCCATACTAGTACTGCAATGCGTGTTTTTGGTGTGAGTGAAGATGAGGTTACACCAAATATGCGTCGTAATGCTAAGGCTGTTAACTTTGGTATTGTGTATGGTATTTCAGATTATGGATTATCACAGAATTTAGGGATTACGCGTAAAGCGGCTCAGGAATATATCGATACTTATTTTGAGAACTATCCAGATGTGAAACGTTATATGGAGGAAAGTGTACGAGAAGCAAAAGATAAGGGCTATGCAGCTACTTTGTATAATCGTCGGCGTTATCTTCCTGACATTAATGCCCGAAATTTTAATTTGCGATCATTTGCAGAACGTACTGCAATTAATACACCGATTCAAGGAAGTGCGGCGGATATTCTAAAATTAGCGATGATTGAAATGGCTAGACGTTTAGAAGAAGAAAAACTGCAAGCAACGATGCTCCTACAAGTACACGATGAGCTAGTATTCGAGGTCCCTGAAAGTGAATTAGAACAACTTGACAAATTAGTTAAAGAAGTTATGGAAAATACAGTTCAATTAGATGTTCCATTACTGACTGATAGTAATTGGGGAAAAACATGGTACGAGGCAAAATAATGTAAGGCTGGAAGAAATTCCAGCTTTTTGTAGTGTGTCAAATGAATGTGTAGTTTTTTTATAGAAGTCAATACGAACCGGCTAGTCAAGTTTAGAGCAAACTATTTTTCGCTTGATCGGAAAAATGATAACTTAAAGATAAACTTGTTAAATGCTAGCTGAAGGTTTATGAACTTTTTCTTACTAAGAAATAGTAATGTGTTTGAGCGGGTTTGAAAGAAATTATTACTAGTTAGGATGATAGCTATGCCAGAATTACCTGAAGTTGAGACAGTCAGAAAAGGTTTGGTTTCTTTAGTCCAGGGAAAGACTATTGCAAAAATAGATGTTTATTGGCCGCGTATTGTTGAATTTCCGGAAGTAGAAATTTTTCAACAACAATTAATTGGAGAGACTATAGAAACAGTTGAACGTCGTGGAAAATACTTGATTTTTCAATTGACTCATTATGAGATGGTCTCACATTTGCGCATGGAAGGAAAATATGAATATTTTGATCAGCCGACTCCTTTAGATAAGCATAGTCATGTTCGCTTCATTTTTACAGATGGTACTGAACTTGTTTATCATGACGTACGAAAATTCGGACGGATGGCTTTATTGAAAAAAGGAACGGCGAAAGATTATAAAGGATTGACGCAGTTAGGACCGGAACCAACCGATGCAGATTTTAACTTAGTTGATTTCAAAAAACAGCTTAAAAAATCAACCACTATGATTAAGCCTCTATTGTTAAATCAAAAGGTCGTGGCAGGCTTAGGTAATATTTATGTTGATGAAGTTTTATGGTTGGCTAAAATCCATCCTGAACAGCCAGCAAACACATTAAATCCTCAAAATGTTCGTCGCCTACGTGAAGCAATTATTGAAGTGATTGATAAAGCGAAGAAAGCTGGAGGAACGACCATTCGAACCTATTTAAATGCTTTGGGAGAAGCAGGTCACTTCCAGCAAGAGCTGCATGTATACGGTCAGACAGGTAAGCCATGTACACGTTGCGGAACACCAATTATTAAAATCAAGGTTGCTCAAAGAGGAACGCATCTTTGTCCTCATTGTCAGAAATTGAAGAAGGTGTAAAAATGAGTTTTGTCTTAGGAATAACTGGAGGAATTGCCAGCGGAAAATCGACAGTGGTTGATATTTTTAGATCAGAGGGTTTTCCGATTGTGGATGGGGATATTGTGGCTCGGAAAGTGGTTGAATCTGGAACCGAAGGGCTGCTAGCTTTACAACAGGCTTTCGGATCAGCAATTATTGATGAACAGGGCAATTTAAATCGAGAAAAGTTAGGCAAGATGATTTTTCATGATGAAGATAAAAGAGCAAAATTAAATAAAACGCTTGATCCATTTATTCGAAGTGAGATTGAAGCGCAGGTGGAGAAGGCAAAAAAAAACAATCAATTAGTCATTGTTGATGTTCCATTATTGTATGAAGGAAATTATCAAGTTTTGATGGATAAAATAGCGGTTGTCTATGTTACTCCAGAAATTCAATTAAGTCGGCTAATGAAAAGAAATAACCTTCCCAAAGACGAAGCATTAGAACGAATTAGGAGTCAGCTTTCATTGGATGAAAAGAAAAAGAGAGCGGACATTCTTATTGATAATTGTGGTTCCCAAGAAACAACACGTCAACAAGTTATGGATTGGCTAAGAATAAACAAATTTGTTTCTTAAAGAATTCAGCGTCGTAGTATTACGACGCTTTTTTTAGCGCGCTGGTTATGGTAAACTCATGTTATATAAACAAATAAATTTTTTCAATCAACAAAATTTTGTTTTTAAAAAACGATGCAATATAACAAATAGATTTCACGTTTAATCAGTGAATTTAACCAATCATAAGAAAGTGTGGGTGAATTTATGCGTTGTCCAAGATGTAATCATAATAATTCCCGAGTAATTGATAGTCGACAGACTGATGATGGACGAGCGATTCGTCGTCGGAGAGAATGTGAAAGCTGCGGGTTTCGATTTACAACCTTTGAGCGTATTGAAGCGGCTCCTCTGCTAGTTGTTAAGCGTAACGGGGATCGAGAGGAATTTAGCCGTGACAAAATTTTACGAGGCTTAATTCGTTCTGCAGAAAAACGTCCAGTAGCGATGGAGCAGATGGAACAAATTGTCGATCATGTAGAAAATCGTGTGCGCAGCATGGGAGAAAATGAAATTCCAACCAGTCAAATTGGCGAATTTGTCATGGAAGATTTGATGGAAGTTGATGAAATTGCCTATATTCGTTTTGCGAGTGTTTATCGACAGTTTAAAGACATGTCTGTATTTTTAAAGGAATTACAGGAGATCGTTGACAAAGCGAAGTCAACGGATGAAGAGTAGGAGGCATTTTAGTGGCAGAACAACTGAAACCCAGCACCTTTTATACGGTCTATGGTGAGCCACAACTTGATCAAAGTAAACAAGATGCTTTGCTGTATTTATACCAGCCAATTATTGGTAGCTCTGCGTCAAGCTTATACCTGACCTTGATTAGCGATATTATGTTAGATGGGGAAAGTCAAAGCTTGATGCACACCGATTTATTAGCCGCTATTGATACAGGCTTAACAAACTTGATAAAAGCTCGTGAAAAGCTTGAAGGGATCGGTCTATTAGAAACCTTTGAAGTGATGAATGAAGAGATGGGGAGTAGCCTGATATATCAATTGCGCCCACCGCTTGTTCCTGAAAAATTCTTTCAAGACCCATTAATGGCTTACCTATTAATGGATAAAATTGGAAAACACCGATATGAACGTCTAGTCGAACGCTTTAAACCGAAAAACTTTGATACTGAAAATGCCAAAAATATAACAAAAAGATTTAGAGACGTATATCGTTTTGATGAGACTGCTTTTACTAGTCATAGTGATTCTTTAGAGAAAACACAGGAAGTTTTTGAAGATAAATCAGATTTTGATTGGACGTTGTTTACTCAGCAGATAAAACGGTTCAATTTGATTATGACTTTGGATGAGCGAGAGAAGCTACAAACTTTTCAACGACTATATGGATTGAACGAATTGGATTTGGCAGAATATGTTGCTAAAGCAAGTGCCGGTGAAGAAAAAGGGCTGAATTTTAATTACTTGCGTCAACTTATCAACAAAGAGAAACGACCGAATATACCCGCTGAATCGAAAAAAATACCATCAGAAAGTCTAACAACTACCGGAAACTTCTCATCGCAGGAGTTAGAAATTATCACTCAAAGTAAAAAAATTGCTCCGGTTACCTTTCTTCGAGCGATTAAGCGTGAAAAGGGCGGATTCGAAACCAATACGGAAGTTCGATTATTGGAAGAACTAATTGGGCGTAATTTACTACCTAAAAGTGTGATTAACATTATCATTAATTACATTTTAGTCATTCAAAATCAGGCTGTGATTAATGCCAATTATTTAAATGCTATTGCTAATGACTGGGCTCAGAAAAAAATTACCACACCAGAAGAGGCCATCAGTCATGTGCGGAAAAATAATCAGAAATTGGTTCGCAAACCACAAGCTACACGTCCAGCGTACCAAAAACGTAGTGGTCGAAAAGAGGCTTTGCCAGAGCATATTAAGCAGCCGCCGAAAGAGAAGAAGCTAACTCCCGAAAAAGAAGCAGAGTTGAACCGTAAACTAGCGGAATATTTAAGTAAAGAAGGTGACGATTGATGGAAGATGTAGGAAAAGAGTTGAATCGCATCATTAAGAGCCGTGGGGTCGATGGTCGTTACCGCCAAATGATGGAAGAAGTTTTGGCCGATCCGGATGTTCGTCAATTTATTGAAGAGCACAAAGAAAAATTATCGCAAGCAGATATTGAGAAGTCGTTTGCAAAGCTTTATGAGTTTGTTCAAGAAAAGAAAAAGTATTTAGCTTCTGATCCCACGATGATTGCACCAGGTTATGAACCTCAACTAAGTCTAAATTTTCATTTTATTGATGTAACATATGTACCAACCGATGAATTGCTTCGTTTAAAACGTGAAGAAGAGATTCGTAATCGTGTCAATTCATTAGACATGCCGAAGGATATCCGTAAGGCTTCAATACGAAGTTTTGAAGTTACTTCTGGACGAAGTGAGGCATTAGAAGCTTCACTGGATTTCATTAATCAATATGAGTCGAGCCCTAAAATGTTTCATAAAGCATTGTATTTAGTAGGAGATTTCGGAGTTGGCAAAACTTATTTGTTAGGGGCCGTTGCCCATGAACTCGCTGTAAAAGGCTTCGAAACAACACTGCTACATTTTCCAACCTTTGCTGGTGAAATGAAGCAGGCCATTTCCAATGACAGAGTGGGACCAAAGCTTGATGAGGTGAAGAGAGCCCCAATTTTAATGATTGATGATATCGGCGCCGATTCTATGAGTGCATGGATTCGTGACGAAGTTCTAGGAGTAATTTTGCAACATCGTATGCAAGAGCAATTGCCAACCTTCTTTTCTTCTAATTTTAATATGGATCAATTGGAAGAACATTTATCTGTCACGCAGCGGGGAGACGAAGAGCCATTGAAGGCAAAGCGTATCATGGAACGTGTTCGATATTTAAGTAAAGAAATTTGGGTGATTGGCGAAAATCGCCGAAATGGTTAAAAAACGAAAAAATTCTTAGAAAAAGAGAAACGCCCTATTAAAAAGCGCTATCATTTAGCTCTTTTTTAGGGGCGCTTTTTTTAAGGAGTGTTATAATCTATTTTAGGATGTGAAAGTAATGAATGCCAAAGATTTATCGCTTCGATTACAAAAAGCGGCTGAGTTTGTACCTCAAGATGCACGTTTAGCAGATATTGGTTCGGACCATGCTTATTTACCAGTAGCTTTAATGCTTCAAAATAAAATATCTTTTGGGATTGCTGGAGAAGTTGTTGTTGGTCCATACAAATCTGCAAAAAAACAGGTGGCTAAAAATGGCCTAGATAAAAATATCGATGTTCGTCTAGCCGATGGATTGGAAGCAGTAGAATTGGATGATCAGATTAATGCGATCACGATTTGTGGGATGGGTGGCGTATTGATTCGGGACATTTTACAGCGAGGAAAAGAGAAACATCGATTGTCTGGAAAAGAACGTCTTATCCTGCAACCGAATGTCGGTGAAAGACAATTACGCCAATGGCTATTTGACGAGAGCTATCTGATTATCGATGAAGCAATTATCGAAGAAAACAATAAGGTATATGAAATAATTGTAGCTGAAAAAGGAACAGAAAGACCTGAATATTCGGGAAAAGAACTTTTATTCGGTCCTATTTTGCGTAAAGAAAAAAATGCGATTTTTATGAAAAAATGGCAGCACAAGTTGGAAAAAAACGAAAAAATTTTAGCGAGTTTGCGGCAAAGCGATCAGGATGTAGCAGAAAAAATCCAAGAGGTTACGCAAGAAATAGAATGGATCAAGGAGGTACTTGATGATGCAGGGAAGTGAATTTATCCAGCGTTTTAAGCAGTATTGTCCAGAGTGGTTAGCAGAAGATGGAGATCCAGTAGGGCTTCATATAGGTACATTGAATAAGAATGTTGATCGAATTATGATGAGCTTAGATGTACGCCCTGCAGTTGTTGAAGAAGCGATCGCCAAGAAAGTTGACTTATTAATTGTGAAGCATCCACCGATTTTCCGAGCAATTACACGGTTAACGACAGATGATGTACAAACGAAAATGTATGCAGACCTAATCAAGCACGATATTGCTGTTTATGCGGCTCATACAAATATGGACATCATTTCTAATGGTCTGAATGATTGGTTTTGCGAAGGTTTAGAAGTCTTTGATACGGACTACCTTGTCCATACACATACCGTTAAAATGAAAAAGCTTGCTGTCTATATACCTCAATCGGATGCAAAAAAGATGCGTCAAGTATTAGCGGAAGCTGGAGCGGGGATACAAGGAAACTATCATGCTACATCTTTTACATTAAACGGCACGGGACGTTTCACACCAAATGATGACGCGCAACCGACAATTGGTACCGCGAATGTTCCTGAGCAAGTTCAGGAAAGTAAAATAGAAGTAATTTTTCCAGAAACAAGACAAACAGAAATCGTGGCTGCAATGGGAAAAGCCCATCCATATGAAGAACCAGCTTATGATATTTATCAATTGGATAATTTAACTGAAAAATTTGGAATTGGGCGCGTTGGCGAATTAAAAGAAGCACTACCGACAGAAGAGTTTATTCAAAAAGTGAAAAAAGTTTTCAACTTAGAAGGCTTGCGCGTGGTTTATCCCCGTACAGCCAAAGAGAGTATCAAACGAGTAGCTATCTGCGGCGGAAGTGGAGAGAAATTTTATCGTGAGGCCCTAGCTGCGAATGCAGATGTTTATATCACCGGTGATGTTTATTACCATACTGCACACGATATGCAGGAAACAGGTATGTTGGTGATAGATCCAGGGCATTATATTGAGTCGCTCTGCAAAGAAAAGATGGTGACTCTATTTAACCAATGGAAAAATGAAGAAGACTGGGATGTTGAATTTTTAGTATCAGAGACGTCCACAAATCCTTTTTCATTTAAATAAATAGCATTAAAGGAGAGAGTAAGATGTACGAAAATTTATTACCGCGCTTTTTAGATTATGTTAAGACAGAAACTCGTTCTGATGCGACAAGCACCACAACACCCACAACTCAAACACAGGTAGCCTTTGCCCATGAGCTGATGAAAGAATTAGAAAAAATTGGGATGAAGGACATTACTTATAATGAAAATAACGGCTATGTGATCGCTACTTTGCCAAGTAACCTTGACAAGGAAGCACGGACGATTGGCTTTATCTCTCACATGGATACAGCAGATTTCAATGCTGAAGGGGTAAATCCACAAATTGTTGAGAATTATGATGGTGAATCTACTATTAACTTGGATGCAGAAGGAAAATATACACTAAATGTAAAAGATTTTCCTAATTTGAAAAACTATGCCGGCCAGACATTGATTACGACTGACGGATCTACGTTGCTTGGTTCTGATGATAAATCAGGGATCGCTGAAATTATGACTGCGATGGAATATTTAATCAATCATCCAGAAATCAAACATGGGGAAGTTCGTGTTGGTTTTGGTCCTGATGAAGAAATCGGAATTGGTGCAGATAAATTCGACGTTAAAGAATTTAATACAGATTTTGCTTACACAATGGATGGTGGTCCAATTGGTGAATTGCAATATGAAACATTTAGTGCAGCACAAGCTGAAATTACTATGCAT
The DNA here is from genome assembly GCF_019175485.1 of Enterococcus raffinosus. Classification (NCBI taxonomy): domain Bacteria; kingdom Bacillati; phylum Bacillota; class Bacilli; order Lactobacillales; family Enterococcaceae; genus Enterococcus; species Enterococcus raffinosus. The sequence goes on along the minus strand of NZ_CP072888.1, from coordinate 1,693,049 downwards.
GGGAAAAATGTTCACCCAGGAACGGCCAAAAATACAATGATCAACGCTTTACAAATGGCCATTGATTTCCATAATCAATTACCAGAAGGTGACCGTCCTGAAAAAACAGATGGACGTGAAGGATTCTTCCACTTATTGGCCCTTGATGGGAATGTTGAAGAGGCAAAAATGACATACATCATTCGAGATCACGATCGTGAGAAGTTTGAAGAACGCAAGCAAATGATTTTAGAGCTTCAAACAAAAATGAATAGTCAGTTTGATCAAGAACGAGTAGAAATTAACATGTATGATCAATACTATAATATGGGTGAGATAATTGAAAAGGACATGAGCGTTATTGATCTAGCCAAGGGGGCGATGGAAGAAGTTGGTGTAACACCAATTATCGAACCCATTCGAGGCGGAACTGACGGGTCTAAAATTTCTTTCATGGGGATTCCAACACCTAATATCTTTGCTGGTGCTGAAAACATGCATGGACGCTTTGAGTTTGTCTCATTACAAACCATGGAAAAAGCAGTTGACGTGATTGTGAAGATCATAGAAAACAATGCAAAATAGTTTTTTTGAAAAAGCTTTGAGGAAACTTGAAGCTTTTTCTTTTTTTGCTCTTTCGCATGTGTTAGGCTATAGCAATAAAGATAAAAATGAGGCTAAAAAATGAAGTTATCGATCAATCGGAAATTGATTCTAAATATTTTGTTGTTTGTTGTTATGATTGGAATTATCATCTTTGTGGTCCGCGATTCGTTAAGTGATATTTTTACTGAACTAGGCAGAACTTCATTGCCGGTACTTATAGGTGTCACAGGATTAGGGTTGATTAGTCAACTTATCGAAGGGTATACAATTAAAAATATTGCAGGTGAATTTAATACGGCATTTACCGTTCGCGATGGTTTTTTTGCATCGGCTTATGCGACTTTTTATCGTGTCATTACTTTTGGTACTGGATCGATTGTGTCTGAAGTCATTTATTACCATAAAAAAGATTTACGGTACTCAGAAGGAACAGGTACCAGTGCTTTACGAATGGTGACTTACAAAATTGCTTTAATGATCTGGGCGTTGTTCTTTTTAATCGTAAAAAGTGATGCGATTCAGCAGCATATTGCGAATGGGATTTTTTGGGTTCTTGCTGGTATTCTTGTGACGTTATTGATTATTTCTACTTTACTAGTGCTAAGTTTAAATGTTAATGCGCAAGTTCTCTTGGTATTGATCTGTAATCGACTATTCAAAAGGCAGAAGTTGCGAGATATTGTGGATCAGGTGAACAATCAGGTTTACTCTTTGCGTGGTGCCATCCAAACTTTTATTCATGACAAAAATGCAATGATCCGTGTGTTTTGTTCAAATATGGCGAAATTAGCTGTCTGGTATATGCTTCCCTTTTTTATTTTAGTCCACGATCGTCCTTCGATTGATCTATGGTTGACCGTGGCGTTGATCAGTTTTACAGTAATCATTGGTGGCATACTGCCAGCTCCAGGAGGAATCGGAGGTTTTGAATTTGTCTATGTGCTCCTATTCCGCAACGTTGTTGGAAAAGTCGATGCAGTTTCGTCACTGCTGCTTTATCGTTATGCGACATATTTATTGCCATTTCTAATTGGAATGATTTATGTATTGATTAATAAGCAACGGCAAATTAATCATGAAATTAAAGAAGCAAAAAAAGAAGTTAACGATTAATACTTTTCGTTTAACTTCTTTTTTATATACTTTGAAACTAAAAACACAGCTTTTGAAATTTTAATAGTGGACGACGAGTTTCCCAATCATTTTATCTTCTTCAATAAATTGGTGGGCTTGATAAAAAACATCTGGAGAAAAACCAGGAATAATCTTCGTTAACGTACTTTTGATCTTTTTCTCATTCATCAGCTGAACAAGTAAAGCTAAAATTGCTCCTTGTGAAGCGATGTTGTAGTCATAATCGGTTTTAGCAAACATATATTCCCAATCAAAACTACCAGATTTATTTTTTAATTTCGTTAAATCTACATCTTTATTTGCTCCTACAATTGATCCGAGATGACCAAAGGGTTCCAGTAAATCACTCATTTCCTCAAAATAGCGATCTGTCGAATGAAGAATTAATATGTATGGCAAGGATGGATGTCCAATCTTTCTTAATTGTTTAGTTAGGTCTTTATGGTGATCAATCACGTGATCAGCTCCCATTTTTTCAGACCATTCTTTACTTTCTTTACGAGAGGCAGTGGTAATCACAGTTAGACCAGCCCATTTTGCTAATTGCGTCGCTAACGAACCAACACCTCCAGCGCCATTGATAATTAAGATTGTGCCATTATTTTGACCTTCCTCAGGTATCAATTCCATTTTTTCAAATAGCATTTCATAAGCAGTGATGAAGGTTAGCGGCAACGCTGCAGCTTCGTCGGTAGAAATGCCGCCTGACAGTTTTGCGACGATTCGGGAGTCAACGACTTGATTTTCGCTGTAGCTGCCAAATCTTTTGGTAGTACCGGCAAATAGCACTCGATCTCCAACCTCAAAATTTTTAACATCGCTACCTAGTTGGGTGACAATGCCAACACTATCAAATCCTAAGACATGGGGTTGAGGAGTTCCTTTGCCACTTTGTCTCAATTTTGTGTCAATAGGATTTATTGAAACAGCTAAGTTTTTTACAACCAGATCAAGCTTATTTAATTTAGGAAGCATTACTTCGTACGTTTCGAAATGGTTCCCTTCTGAAAGCAGAAAACCTTTTTCGAATCCGATTACGCGAGAAATCATCGAATCACTCTCCTTATCCAATTGTGTACCCATTTTTAATAAAAATGAGTTTGATTTTCACGTTGTATAGTCATACAGCTAATCTTATACTTAATGAAGCTCTCATTTAAAAAGATAAAATTAGCTAATTCATAAGTAAGACGGACAAGCTGTTTCCTATTTAGCAATGAAAGAATTGTAGCATTATTTTGATTTTCTTCATAATAATAAACTTTGAATTTAGTGAGTGAATAGTTTGACCTTTACTGACCAAAAGTATATACTATTATTTGTAAACCATTAATAATGTCGGAGGTATGTTTATGAATATCGAAAAAATGACGACAACTTTACAAGAAGCGATTGCTGAAGCTCAGCAGATTGCTGTTACGAGACATCATCAGGAAATTGATATTGCTCATGTATGGAAGATATTTTTGCAGCCTAATCACTTTGGCAGGAATTTTTATACGGATGCGGGTATTGATGTTGAACAATTTGAGCAAGTAGTAGACAAAGTATTGGATGAATACCCAACTATAAGTGGTGGAAACGTCCAGTATGGACAGAACCTTAGTCAAAATTTATTTAATTTATTAAATGAAGCAGATAAACTTAGAGACAAATTTCAAGATGATTTTTTATCAACAGAAATCGTCATATTAGCATTAATGAAATTAAAAAATTACTCCTTGACGAAATATTTGAATGAGCAAGGATTAAATGAAAAGGAAGTACAGAAAAATATTGAAGAGATGCGAGGAGGAGATCGTGTGACTTCACAAAATCAGGAAGAAACTTATAAAGCGTTAGAAAAATATGGAGTTGATTTGGTTCAGCAAGTTAAAAACGGCAAGCAAGACCCTATCATTGGTCGCGATGAAGAAATTCGCGATGTGATTCGTATTCTTTCGCGAAAAACCAAAAATAATCCTGTTTTGATCGGCGAACCTGGTGTAGGAAAAACAGCTATTGTAGAAGGATTAGCGCAGCGTATCGTTCGGAAGGATGTTCCAGAAAATCTTAAGGATAAAACAGTTTTTTCTTTGGACATGGGCTCCTTAATCGCTGGTGCGAAATTTCGTGGTGAATTTGAAGAACGATTAAAGGCCGTTCTAAAAGAAGTAAAAAAATCAGATGGGCGCATTTTACTCTTTATCGATGAAATTCATAATATTGTTGGCGCCGGAAAAACAGAAGGCAGTATGGACGCTGGAAATATTTTAAAACCAATGTTGGCGCGTGGCGAACTACATTTGATTGGTGCGACTACATTAGACGAATATCGTCAATACATGGAAAAGGATAAAGCTTTAGAACGCCGCTTTCAGAAGGTCTTAGTGAAAGAACCCACCGTTGAGGATACGATCAGTATATTGCGCGGTTTAAAAGAACGCTTCGAAATCCATCATGGTGTAAATATTCATGATAATGCATTAGTAGCTGCAGCAACATTGTCAGATCGATATATTACAGATCGTTTCTTACCAGATAAAGCGATTGATTTAGTGGATGAAGCGAGCGCTAGTATTCGTGTTGAAATGAACTCTATGCCGACTGAACTGGACCAAGTGACGCGACGTTTAATGCAACTAGAAATTGAAGAAGCGGCATTAAAAAAAGAAAGCGACGACGCAAGCAAAAAACGACTAGAAAACTTGCAGGAAGAATTGGCTGACCTTCGTGAAGAAACGAATGCGATGAAATTGCAATGGGAGACTGAAAAAGAAGAAGTCAATGTGGTTTCTAATAAACGTGCAGAAATCGATCAGGCAAAACATGAGTTGGAAGATGCAGAAAACAATTATGACTTAGAGCGTGCTGCAGTTCTACGTCATGGCACGATTCCAAATCTAGAAAAAGAATTAGCCGAATTGGAAGCGAAAAATCAGAAAAATGATATCAAAATGGTTCAGGAATCAGTAACAGAAAATGAAATTGCACAAGTAGTTGGACGTTTAACAGGTATTCCTGTTACCAAATTAGTAGAAGGTGAACGTGAAAAATTACTAAGTTTAAATAGTACACTGCACCGTCGTGTGATTGGCCAGGATGAAGCTGTGGATGCTGTGAGTGATGCTGTATTACGTTCACGTGCAGGGTTACAGGATCCAAATCGTCCGTTAGGCTCTTTCTTGTTCCTGGGACCAACAGGAGTCGGTAAAACAGAGCTTGCCAAAGCCTTGGCAGAAAACCTATTCGATTCAGAAGATCATATGGTTCGAATTGATATGAGCGAGTACATGGAAAAACATTCAGTGTCACGGCTCGTTGGAGCACCTCCAGGTTATATAGGTTACGAGGAAGGTGGTCAATTGACAGAAGCCGTTCGTCGAAACCCGTATACAATCATTTTATTAGATGAAATAGAAAAAGCTCATCCTGATGTATTTAATATTTTGCTGCAAGTACTGGATGATGGTCGATTAACAGACTCTAAAGGTCGATTAGTTGATTTTAAGAATACCGTATTGATTATGACCAGCAATATTGGTTCGCAAGTTCTTTTAGATGGCGTAACTGCAGAAGGGGATATTCCTGAAGCAACGAAAGAACAAGTATTAAGTATGCTACGAGGACACTTTAAGCCTGAATTTTTAAATCGAATTGATGATACTATTCTTTTTACACCATTAAGCTTGAATGACGTAAAAGGAATCGTGGAAAAAATCATTCAGCATTTATCTCATCGCTTGGAAGAGCAAGAGATTCAATTAGACATAACTGAGGATGCAAAAAGCTGGATCGCGGAGAAAGCCTATGAACCACAGTACGGGGCTCGGCCGTTGAAACGATTTATTACACGAGAGGTAGAGACGCCTTTGGCTAAAGAAATTATCGCAGGACGCGTGTTGCCGAAAACAAAAGTGTCTATCGAGCTACTTGATGATCAACTAGTCTTTCAGAATCAACCCATGGACATATAAAAAGATTATGTAAACAAAAAAGAAGTGAAGTAGAGATATAATTCGCTACTTCACTTCTTTTATAGAAATGAAAAGCTATAAGAAAAATACAAAAAAATCAAGCATTTCATTGCCGAAAAATAGCAACTTTTTCATTACACATATTACGAAGTAATGACAAATTAGTGAATTTGTAGTGTTTAAATTGTTTGTTAATTGTTAATGCTTTATACTTTTAAAGTAATCAAAAATGAAGAGTTATGCAAAGGTTACTTGGAGGTAAGCAATGAACCAATTTAAAACCCGCATTGAAAAGTACAATTATATAAAAACACAACAAAAAGAGAAACGCTTGAAGATGGCTAAAAGAACGGTGCCTTTATTGGGTACAGCAATGATTCTATCACCAGCTGTTTTGAATACAAACACGATAAAAGCTAGCGCAGCAGAAACCGGTCAAGTTCAAAATCAATCGACATTTATCGAACAATTAGGTGCTTCTGCTATGCAAGTTTCAGCTTCAAATGATCTATATGCATCTATTATGGTCGCTCAAGCATTAGTAGAAACTGGTTTTGGAAGTTCTCAATTATCTGCTGCTCCTTATTACAATTTATTCGGCGTGAAAGAATATAGTGGTGGTCCATCGGTAACTATGAGCACACAGGAATACTTAAATGGTCAATGGGTAACAATGAATGAACCTTTTGCAGTTTATAGTAGCTATGCTGAATCCTTTCAAGCACATGCGAGTCTCTTAGCTAGCTCATACTATGCTGGAGCATGGAAGAGCCACACAAATAGTTATCAAGATGCTGCAGTCTATTTAACTGGTCGTTATGCAACAGATCCAGGATATACTAGTAAATTGATCTCCTTAATTCAGACATATAATTTAACTCGTTTTGATACACCGGGATCAGGCACGGCTGTTCAAGCACAAACTACAAATGTTCAGACAACTGAGCAAACTAGTTCGTCTTCTCAAGCCAGCGGTCAATCGTATACGGTACAATCTGGTGATTCAATTTGGGGAATTGCTGAAAAATTCGGAATCAGCGTTGACCAACTATTAGCAGATAACGGTTGGAGTTCTGATTCAACAATTATGCCTGGAGATACAATCGTCATTTGATTTTAAGAACTTGAAAAATGGAGTAGAATACTCCATTTTTTTTTGGCTTAATTTTTATTATCTATTTTGTTTTATTTAAAAATTGATATAATGAGAGACGAACTACGACTTTAAAATAGATAGTTCATTAAGAAATAGTCTATAGAAAGTTTTTTAGAGTCGAAATTCTCGCATCTTTCTAAAATATTCGATAAGATAACTTACATAAGGTAAGGAATGGAGCGAGGAGAATGACAAAAATTTATAATTCTATTTTGGATACAATTGGTGACACACCCATTGTAAAACTTAGAAACTTGCCATCAGAGGATATGGCACAAGTTTATGTTAAGGTAGAATCCTTTAATCCTGGAGGCAGTGTAAAAGATCGAATTGCCTTAAGAATGATCGAGGATGCAGAAAAAAGCGGTAAATTAAAAGATGGTATGACAATTATCGAGCCAACCTCTGGAAATACAGGCATCGGTTTAGCTATGGTTGGGGCAGCCAAGGGTTATCCAGTTATTTTAGTAATGCCAGAAACAATGAGTATCGAACGAAGAAAGCTAATGCAAGCTTATGGAGCTGAGCTAGTTCTAACACCTGGAGCTGAGGGGATGAAGGGTGCAATCGCAAAAGCGAAGGAACTTGCTGAAGAAAATGATTGGTTTGTTCCTGCGCAATTCGATAATCCGTCAAATCCAAAAGTACATGAAGAAACAACGGCGAAAGAGATTGTAAATGCATTTGAAAAAAATGGATTAGATGCTTTTGTTGCCGGTGTAGGAACCGGTGGTACAATCACTGGTGTTGGAAATGAGCTTAAACGCATGTATACAGATATCAAGATTTATGCGGTAGAGCCCGAAGAATCACCAGTTTTAGAAGGTGGTCAGTCTGGACCACATAAAATCCAAGGAATTGGCGCTGGTTTCGTCCCAAGCATCTTAAACACGGAGATTTACGATCAAGTGTTACCTGTAAGCAGCAGTGAAGCTATGGAAACTGCTAGAGAAATCGCAAAAAAAGAAGGAATTCTTGTAGGAGTATCTTCAGGTGCGGCTTTATTTGCAGCAATAAAGGTAGCTAAAGAGATGAATCCTGATCAGAAAGTATTGGTTTTGTTACCAGACAATGGTGAGAGATACTTGTCTACTGAATTATTTCAATTTAACCAATAACTTTATGAAAAACATTAATTTTTGAATCCAACTAGTATTTCCCCTCAGATAATAGTATCATTTTAATATAGAATACAATTAGGAGGGGCTTATATGGTAAATGAGGCAGTCGATCGAGCGGTCAAAGAATTAAAGGCCGGCGGAGTCCGAATTACGCCACAACGTTATGCCATTTTAGAGTATTTGATCCAGTACCGTAATCATCCAACAGCTGATGAAATTTTTCGTTCACTAGAAAGCCGCTTCCCGAATATGAGCGTGGCTACTGTGTACAACAATTTGAGAAAATTCGTTGAGATCGGTATTGTCCAGGAGATGAATTATGGTGATGCGGCAAGTCGCTTTGATTTTACGAATCAGCAGCACTATCATGCAATCTGTACGGACTGCGGAAAAATCGTTGATTTCTTCTATCCAGGATTAGAAGATGTTGAAATGGCGTCTAGTAAACTGACAGGATATCAAATTAACAAACACCGCTTAGAAGTGTATGGTTTATGTCCAGATTGTCAAAAAAAAGCTGAGGAATAATTCCTCAGCTTTTTTATTTTTATTTAAGATAACAAAATTATTCATTTTAACTAATGAGAAAAATCACATAAAATTATGATAACGTTTGCTTGTTCTTTTCTTAAAAAAACTTTTTGAAGAGAATATAAAATACTAAAATGAAAAGATTCTTATCTGATAATGCTGTTTTATAAGCGTTGTTAGATAATTTTTTTTCGTTTAATGAATAGTAGTTCTAGATAAATGAGATATCAATAACACTTGAAGCTTGATCGTTGCTTCTAAAAAGTATTGTGATATATTAAACTTGTTCAGAAGTTAAAGAACTTCAATAATAATTCTTTAGGAGTGATTTACCATGAAAATCGGTGTAATTAAAGATCCAAAACAAGGTGAGGCACGTGTAGGCATGACACCAGAAAATGTAAAAATTTTAGTAGAAGCAGGAAATGAAGTGCTCGTTGATAATAGTGCTGGTGCGGGTTCAGGCTTTACGAATGAACAATACGTTGAAGCAGGTGGTAAGATTGTAGATACGGATACCGCTTGGACTGCAGAATTGATTGTAAAAGTAAAAGAACCGATGGAAAGTGAATATCACTATTTCAAAAAAGGTCAAATCATTTGGGGATTCTTACACTTAGCTGCAAATAAAGCTTGTGTTGAAAAAATGATGGAAGTCGGTGTGACTGCTTTATCAGGTGAAAATATCTCAATCAATGGTGTTCTAGAATTATTGAAACCAATGAGTGCTATTGCAGGGCGTCGCGCAGTCAATTTAGGGCAATATTATTTAGAAAAACAACACGGCGGCGAAGGAATTTTACTACCAGGAATCGACGGGGTTGAGGCTGGAACTGTTGTCATTTTAGGTGGAGGAAACGCTGCAGAAAATGCTGCAGATATGGCTGTTGGTATTGGTTGCCGCGTTGTCATTCTTGAGGTAAATGAAAATCGTATCAAACAATTACAAGATCGCTATAAAGAACATGATGTAGAAGTGATTGTTTCGAATACAGCAAACTTAGAAGAAAAAATCAAAGAGGCAGATGTTTTTATTTCAACAGTCTTAATTCCAGGCGCGAAACCACCGAAATTAGTGAAAGAATATATGGTTGAATCAATGAAACCAGGCTCAGTAATTGTTGATATTGCAATTGATCAAGGTGGAACTGTTGAAACAATCGACAAACCAACCAATCATGCAGACCCTGTCTTTATTAAACATAATGTTATTCACTATGCTGTACCAAATATGCCAGGGGCAACACCAAGAACAGCGACAATTGCTTTAGCAAAAGGAAACATCTCTTTCCTTAAAGACGTTAGCGTGAAAGGATTAGATGGGGCATTAAAATCTGATGACTCATTATTATCGGGTTTGAGTGTCTACAACGGAAAAGTTGTTTCTAAAGCTCTGGCTGATTCCATAGATGTTACTTATACAGAGGTAGGAGATGTTTTATAATGACAGACACAATGACAAAGTTACCTGTGTCAATTGAAGATATCCATGAGGCAAAAAATGTGGTCAAACAATATGGACGAGTGACACCGCTAATTCAGTCAATGTTCTTAACTGCGAAAACTGGTGGACAAGTATTTTTGAAATTAGAAAATATGCAGCTAACTGGTTCGTTTAAATTCCGTGGTGCATTCAATAAAATTGCTCACTTGACCCAAGAAGAAAAGGACAAAGGTGTTATCGCTGTATCTGCTGGCAATCATGCTCAAGGGGTTGCATTGACATCTAAATTGTTAGGAATCAAGAGTACGATTGTAATGCCCGAAACGGCACCAAAAGCAAAAGTCGAAGCAACTGAAGGGTATGGGTCAAAAGTCATCCTTCATGGGGCTGGTTTTGATGATGCGAAAGCGTATTGCGAAAAAATCGTTGAGGAAACAGGGGTAACTTATATCCCGCCGTACGATGATGAATTTGTGATGGCTGGACAAGGGACGATCGGACTTGAAATCTTGGATTCAATTTGGGATGTTGATACTGTGATCGTACCTGTTGGTGGTGGCGGCTTAATCGCTGGAATTGCTGTCGCGATGAAAACCTTTAATCCGAATATCAATATTATTGGGGTACAAGCAGATAATATTCATGGTATGACCGCCTCATTCCGTGCGGGACGCAAAGTTGGCTATAAAAAAGCCGCAACAATCGCTGATGGATGTGCAGTGGAATTTCCAGGAAATCTGACGTTCGAGGTTGTTGAAGAATTAGTTGATGATATGGTGACGGTTTCTGAGCAAGAAATTGAATTAGCAATGAAAGACCTGATTCAACGAACAAAAATTGTAGTTGAAGGAGCTGGTGCATTAGCTACAGCTGCGATTCTTTCTGGTAAAGTTGATGACTATGTCAATGGTAAAAAAGTTGTTGCTGTCGTTTCAGGTGGTAATGTGGATCTGAACCGTATCACTGACGTTATTGGTCACTTCTCAGTAGCAAATGAATTAAAATAGTTTAAAAAGATAAGTAGCGGCGGATTGACAGGCTTCCCTGAATTAGGACAAAGAAATACAAAAGTCCTAGTTAGGGTGAGCCCATCAGTTGGTCGTTACTTTTTTGATTAAGCATCGTAATCTTTTTTGAACAGATAGATACCGCTCACAATCGAAACAATCAATGCAAGCAATACAACCATAATAGAGCCAACCTCTGAATCTCGCCATAACAGTCCGCCTGTATTGATCCCCCAGAGACTGAATATTAATGTTGGCAGTGCGAGCAATAAGGAAGCTGTATTCAGAAATTTCATCAGTTGATTCAAGCGATTATCCATCATGCTGTCAATCAGTCCGCTAATGGAGCTAAGCATTTCTCGATAAATTTGGACGGATGTGGTAGCTTGCTTTGTCTGCAATTCAATTTCAATTGCCAAATCACGGTCAGAAGAAACCAAGCTAGAGTCTAGCAAATGTGTAATTGTTCGACGCTGCTCTTTTAAAAGATTGTCAATATACACCAATCTTTTCTCTGTATCAGTGGTTTTCTCCAAAATATTTCTATTTGATCCATTTGATGTGCCTTGACTGATTTCCTCAATCATCTTTCTTTGTTTTCGCAAAAAAATAAGATAGTGTTCATTAATGATCTGTAAGGTATGTAAAATCAGTCCTGCTTTAGTAAAAATCTCAGATTCATAATTTTCTAGAACTTCATCAATTAACGGTTTTTCACAAACAGTGATCAGAACATCTGATGTAAGGAAGATAGAAATAGAAGAAGATAGAGATTCTGGGTCATCAATAGATTTGATATCAGTAAAAAGCATAAGACATAGCGACTTTTTGTCTTCCGTTTGATATTTCTTAAAAAAAGAAACATTAGAATACTTTCTCCCAAGAGAAAAGAATTTTTTAGGCAGCTCGTAGACATTATGTAATTGTTCCTTCTCCTCGTCGGTCGGATTAGAAACAGATAACCAATTTCCATTATGAGCATTTGCCTGTATGCCATCATTTGAAATTGAAAAGTACTCAATCAATGATAAGAACCTCCTTAAAGTATAAGTATTTTTCTTCAATCATCTCAAATTGCTAATTGATTGCCAATTATTTTGGATCGTTAAATTTGTTTAAGAGCTATTCTCTCTTATATATATAGAAGAAATGTTGATAAAAGTGAGACAATCATTTAATTCAGCTATTATTCTTCTCATTTGAAACAATTCTAGTTTACAGTAACTCTGTATCTGCTATAATAATCTTCATATTTCATAAACTTCAATGAAAATTTTCATTGGAAATAAGCTTATATATCGTCATAATATGGATGACAGTTTCTACCTTGTGCCGTAAACGCAGGACTATAAGCAAAAAACGTACGGTTACGTACCTTTTTTGCTTTGCAGATGAGGTGCGTTTTTTGTATTAATCAAAAAACGAAAAGAAATGAAAAGGAGAAAATTATCATGAAAGAATTGACAAATCGTATCAAAGACAATGGGCGTGTTTTAGGTGAAGGCGTGCTAAAAGTTGATGAGTTCATCACACATCAAGTAGATCCTGAATTAATGGACGCAATGGGCAAACGATTAGCCGAAGTATTTGCGGATAAAAAAATCACAAAAGTCGTAACAATTGAAGCTTCAGGAATTGCTCCTGCAGTTTATGCTGCGCAAGCTTTGAAAGTGCCAATGATCTTTGCTCGTAAGTCAAAAAGCCTAACCATGGATGAAGAGCTATTGACTGCTTCTGTTTACTCCTTTACAAAACAAGTCACTAGTACGATTTCGATTTCTCGTAAATTCCTTTCTGCAGAGGACAATGTGTTATTAGTCGATGATTTTTTAGCGAACGGTCAAGCTGCTAAGGGATTAATTGAATTATGTCAGCAAGCTGGAGCCAATGTGGCAGGAATTGGAATTTTGATCGAGAAATCTTTCCAAGATGGACGCCAATTAATTGAAGACATGAGTATTCCAGTTGTTTCCTTAGCTAGAATCTCTTCCTTACATGATGGTAAAGTAACGTTTATCGAGGAGGACGCATAGAGTGACAAGTGAGACAGGAAACGGAAAATCAGCAGTATTAGGATTGCAGCATCTTTTAGCGATGTATGCAGGAGCAGTGGCTGTGCCGCTTTTGATAGGTACAGGATTGGGATTCAATGAAGCACAAATGACGTATTTGATTTCCATTGATATCTTCATGTGCGGGATTGCAACTTTACTGCAATTAACTGTCAACAAATTTTTTGGAATTGGTTTGCCTGTTGTGTTAGGCTGTGCAATTCAAGCGGTTGCTCCGTTGATTTTGATCGGGCAAACGCACGGTGTCGGTACGGTATACGGATCGATTATTGCTGCGGGAATTTTTGTTGTATTGATTTCAGGTTTCTTTTCTAAGGTAGAAAAACTATTTCCGCCTATCGTGACAGGGACGGTTATTACAACTATCGGATTAACATTAATTCCAGTAGCTATTACTAAAATGGGTGGTGGAGACGCTGCAGCAACAACGTTTGGTGATACGACAAATTTATTGCTAGCCTTTGTCACAATTCTATTGATTTTGGCAGTGCAGGTGTTTGGTCGGGGATTTTTACGATCTATCGCTGTATTAGTTGGACTAGTTGGTGGCACGGTTCTCGCTGCACTATTAGGACAAGTTGATTTAGCGGCGATTGGGCATGCACCAATGTTCCATGTTCCTCAACCTTTTTATTTTGGCACACCAAAGTTTGAGCCATTCTCTATTCTATTAATGATAATTATTTCTATCGTGAGCATGGTAGAATCAACTGGTGTATATTTTGCATTAGGTGATATTGTTGAAAAAAAAGTGCAGGAAGATGATTTAAAAAGAGGCTATCGTGCAGAAGGTTTGGCTGTTATTTTAGGTGGCTTATTCAATACATTTCCTTATACGGGATTTTCACAAAATGTTGGACTTGTACAATTATCTGGAATTAAAACACGGCGTCCAATTTATTTTTCAGCATTCTTTTTGATTGTTTTAGGTCTTTTTCCGAAAGTAGGTGCTTTAGCCCAGATTATCCCTGAGCCTGTTTTAGGTGGCGGAATGTTAGTAATGTTCGGAATGGTCGCAGTACAAGGAATGAAGATGCTTTCGAAGGTTGATTTTAATGATGAAAAGAATTTATTGATTATTGCGATTTCAATTGGGTTTGGATTAGGTTTCAACGCGATGCCAACGTTGTTTTCAAAATTACCAGAAACGGTTCAAATGTTTACCGGAAATGGGATTGTAATGAGCAGCTTATCTGCGATCATTTTAAATCTTTTGTTTCATGGATATAAAAAGGAAAAGAAGTAAAGGGTAAGCGCGGTATCAACCGCGTTTATTTTTTCTCGATAATAAACACGAACATTAGATTAAAAGTATCTTGTAATATTCGAATTTAACTTTGACTTACTAAAAGGGTATTGCTAAAATAAGTTTGAATTACGGTATTTGACTCAATAAATGAGTCGTTTTTCTTAAGAAAAAATGATTGTTCAATAGGAGAAAGGAGCAATTTATGAATCCAGAAGTTGCAGTTATTATGGGCAGTACGTCTGATTGGGAAACAATGAAGCACGCTTGTGAAAGTCTCGATGAAGTAGGGGTTACTTATGAAAAGCGAGTGGTTTCGGCCCATCGAACACCAGATTTAATGTTTGAATTTGCCGAAAAAGCTCGAGAAAGAGGAATAAAAGTAATTATCGCTGGTGCAGGCGGTGCCGCACATTTACCAGGAATGGTCGCAGCCAAAACGACGTTGCCGGTGATCGGAGTCCCTGTACAATCTAGGACCTTAAATGGGTTAGATTCTTTATTATCAATCGTACAAATGCCAGGAGGTGTTCCAGTTGCAACGACAGCTATCGGAAAAGCTGGTGCAACAAACGCTGGACTACTTGCGGCACAGATGCTTTCAATGTATGATAAAAAAGTAGCTGAACGCTTGGAAAAAAAGCGTCAGCAAATGACACAATCTGTATTGGAAAGTAGTGAACAACTTGGTTAAATCGTTACAACCAGGCTCTACGATAGGTATCGTAGGCGGAGGACAATTAGGCCGTATGATGGCTATCAGTGCAAAGGAAATGGGTTTTCGTACAGGTGTGATCGATCCGACCGAAGACTGTCCAGCTGCGCAAGTTTCGGATTGGCATATCGTTGCTGATTATGATGATCAAATGGCTTTGGAAGAAATGGCTCGCAGATCACAGGTAATCACTTACGAATTTGAGAACGTAGATGTTGATACCATTAATCACATTCAGCATTTTGCTAATATTCCTCAAGGCACAGATCTTTTGGCGATTAGTCAGGATCGCTTGATGGAAAAATCTTTCTTAGAAAACAATAATATCGTGATTGCTCCATATGCGACAATCATTAGTCCAACAGATATCCAAGATGCTATCGAAGGCATCGGCTATCCCTGTGTGTTGAAAACAACTCGCGGTGGGTACGATGGACACGGTCAATATGTATTGAAAAGTACCGCTGATTTGGCACCATCAATGAATTTGTTACGTCAAGGTACTTGTGTTTTAGAAGCATGGATTCCTTTTGAAAAAGAATTATCTGTTCAAGTAGCTGGCAATAATATTGGTGACTATGTCACATTTCCAGTAGTGGAAAATGTTCATCGGAATAATATATTGCATGAAACAATCGCGCCGGCAGGAATTGATTCAGCTGTTGCAAAGGAAGCTGCTCGTATTGCGAAAGTAATTGCACAAGGCGTTGATTTGGTCGGGACACTCTGTGTAGAATTTTTCCTGACAAAGGCAGGGGCATTGTACGTAAACGAAATTGCGCCACGCCCACATAATTCAGGGCATTATACGATTGAAGCCTGTACGATGAGTCAATTTGATGCTCATATCCGCGGGATTTGCGGCTGGCCTTTAAGTGAACCAAAATTATTATCGAATGCTGTAATGGTAAATGTTTTAGGTGAGAATTTACTGAAAACCTATGAATTGATCGACTTATGGCCAGACTGGCATTTCCATTATTATGGGAAAGCAATGCCAAAAAAAGGACGCAAGATGGGACATGTAACTATTCTGACTGAAAGCATTCAACGTACATTGGACGACATTAAAAAAACTGAAACATGGGATTAATAATGTAAAAAAATATGTCAATACATTAAATATGACAAGGAGATAATCATGATACCTCGATATACAAGAGCAGAAATGGGAAATATTTGGAGCGATGAAAATCGTTATAAGGCTTGGTTAGAAGTTGAAATTTTAGCGGATGAAGCCTGGGCTGAACTTGGTGAAATTCCTAAAGAAGATGTAGAAAAGATTCGTGCAAATGCAGGGTTTGATATTGATCGTATTTTAGAAATTGAACAATCAACAAAGCATGATGTCGTAGCTTTCACCCGTGCAGTTTCCGAAACTTTAGGTGAAGAACGAAAATGGGTTCATTATGGATTGACGAGTACAGACGTTGTTGATACTGCTTATGGTTATTTGTACAAACAGGCTAATGATATTTTACGCCAAGATCTGCAAGACTTTTTAGTAATTGTTGGAGAAAAAGCGAAAGAACATAAAAATACAGTGATGATGGGAAGAACTCACGGTGTCCATGCTGAACCAACAACTTTTGGGTTGAAGTTGGCTACTTGGTATTCGGAAATGAAACGAAATATCGAGCGTTTTGAACACGCAGCTAAAGGGGTTGAAGCAGGGAAAATTTCAGGAGCGGTAGGTACATTTGCGAATATTCCGCCGTTTGTTGAAGAATTTGTCTGCGAGAAATTAGGCATTCGTCCACAGGAAGTTTCAACGCAAGTATTGCCTAGGGATCTTCATGCGGAATACTTCTCAAGTCTAGCATTGATTGCTACTTCAATCGAACGCTTCGCTACAGAGATTCGAGGATTGCAAAAATCTGAAACGCGTGAGGTTGAAGAATTTTTCGCAAAAGGTCAAAAAGGTTCTTCTGCGATGCCTCATAAGCGAAACCCAATCGGTTCTGAAAATATGACCGGATTGGCTCGCGTAGTCCGTGGTCATCTCATTACCGCTTTTGAAGATGTGGCTCTATGGCACGAGCGTGATATATCTCACTCGTCAGCCGAGCGAATTATTACACCAGATACTACTATTTTGGTTGATTATATGTTGCATCGCTTCGGGAACATCGTCAAGAATTTGACAGTTTTCCCAGAAAATATGAAACGAAACATGCAGGCTACTTTTGGATTAATTTATAGTCAACGTGTAATGCTAAAATTGATTGATAAAGGTATGACGCGGGAAGAGGCCTATGATTTAGTCCAGCCGAAAACAGCGTATGCTTGGGATCATCAGACTCAATTCCGTCCGTTGCTTGAAGAAGATGAAAAAATTACTAACGTTTTGTCGGAAGCAGACTTAGACGATGCTTTCGATTATAACTATCACTTAAAAAACGTGGATCAAGTATTTGAACGTGTAGGAATCAAATAAAAGAAACCTCTTGCTAATAGCAAGAGGTTTTTACGTGTTTAGGCATAGGAATAGACATCTACGAAGCAGCTTTCATGTAGCTGTTCCAATAAGCAACTGATTAATCGATAATCATAATTCACAGAATTTAATAAAATTTCAATTCGATAGGAATTTTTTAAGAATGAGTGATCTTTGAATTGCCGAATAATCAAGCTATCTTGTACTTTATTCGAAAAATGTAAAGATTGCATAGCTTGAGATTGTCTTGGATGCAAAAGTTTTTTTAGATTACGGTAGGAATAAAAGCTTGTATCACGATTAAGATTGTGAGTCGCATCTAACCCCAACAAAGCATTCAATAAGTGCTGTTTATCTGATTCTTTCATTGAATTAAGAAATTTCTGAGCTGCTGCCGGCGCATCTAACATAGTGAATTCCCCCATATATTTCGTTCGAATTAAATATAGCACCATTTTCACAAAATGTAAACGCTATCTTTATGTAGAGCGATTATCCTGTGTTTACGGAATGTTATAAACACGAACAATAGAATAATTGTTTCACTATAATATACGATAAAATATTGAAATATCCTTTTTCTGTTGTTACACTAAAGATGAATTTGATTAACGAACGATTATTGCGATATGTTTTAGAATGTTCATAAAAAAGGAGCGCTATTACGTGAAAAAAGGAACTTTATTGTATGAAGGAAAAGCAAAACAATTGTTTGAAACAGATGATTCAGAGGTCATCTGGGTAGAATATCTGAATCAAGCGACCGCTCTAAATGGTGCAAAGAAAGATCAAATAAGCGGTAAAGGCGAACTAAATAATCAAATTACCGGTTTGATTTTTAATTTTTTAAAAAGTAAAAATATCAAAAACCACTTTATTAAACAGCTTTCGGAAACTGAGCAATTGATTCAAGCGGTGGATATCATTCCTTTAGAAGTAGTAGTACGCAATGTTGCAGCAGGGAGTTTCTCAAAACGATTAGCTATTCCAGAAGGAGTGCAGTTGAATAAACCGATTGTTGAATTTTATTACAAGAATGACGAGTTAGATGATCCAATGATTGTAGACGATCACATTCTTTTTTTAGAACTTGCGACAACTGAAGAGATTAAACAATTGCGACAAATGGCTCTGGAAGTAGACCAAGCGTTAATCGAATTGTTCGACTCGATGGATATTACATTGATTGATTTCAAACTTGAATTTGGACGTCAAAAAGACGGAACCATTCTACTAGCAGATGAAGTATCGCCGGATACGTGTCGCTTATGGGACAAAAAAACGAAGGAACATTTAGACAAAGATATTTATCGTCGTGACTTAGGAGACATTATTCCAGTATACCAAGAAGTATTAAATAGATTAGAAAAGCGAGGAGAATAAGGATGTATTTTGTAAAAGTTTATGTAACGTATAAGGACTCTGTGTTGGACCCACAAGGGGAAGCTGTGAAGGGTGCTGTCCATCGTTTGGGTTATGATGAGATCGAGGATGTTCGAATTGGA
This sequence comes from Enterococcus raffinosus, assembly GCF_019175485.1. Taxonomy (NCBI): domain Bacteria; kingdom Bacillati; phylum Bacillota; class Bacilli; order Lactobacillales; family Enterococcaceae; genus Enterococcus; species Enterococcus raffinosus. The sequence goes on along the minus strand of NZ_CP072888.1, from coordinate 1,674,140 downwards.
AAATATTTTGAAATTAAAGTCGCTAAAAGTGATCGCCCAGTTGAGGAAATGATCGAAGAAGTGTGTGATAAATTATTGGCTAACGTCAATATGGAAACCTATAGATATGAAATTTCAACATCGGAGGAAGTTTAACATGAAATTTGCGGTCATTGTTTTTCCTGGCTCAAATTGCGATTTAGATATGTACTGGGCGATGAAAGAAATCATGGGTGCTGATTGTGAGTATGTTCGCTATGACGCGGACAGTTTAGATGGCTTTGATGGTGTCTTGCTTCCAGGAGGCTTCTCTTACGGAGATTACTTACGCTGTGGTGCGATTGCTCGTTTTGCCAATATTATGGATGAGGTTATTCGGTTCGCTGAAGAAGGAAAGCCAGTTTTTGGTACGTGTAACGGGTTCCAAATTTTGACAGAAGCAGGCTTATTACCTGGCGCTTTACGTCGGAATGACTCACTGAAATTTATTAGCAAAATTACGCCATTAAAAGTTGTGAATAACCAAACAAAATTTACTTCAGAATACAAAGAAGATGAAGTGATTCAAATTCCTGTGGCTCACGGTGAAGGAAACTACTATTGTGATGAGAAAACGTTAGCTGAGTTGAAAGCTAACAATCAGATCGTCTTTACCTACGAAGGTGAAAACATCAACGGTAGTGTGGAAAGCATTGCGGGAATTACAAACAAAGCTGGAAATGTCCTAGGTATGATGCCACATCCAGAACGAGCAATGGAGAAATTGCTTGGTTCAGACGATGGAAAGAAATTTTTCGCTTCGATTTTAACTAATTTTGGAAAGGTGACTGCAAACTAATGATGAAATTAGAACCGACAGCTCAAGAGATTAAAGATCAGCGTATATATGCTGGATGGGGTTTGACTGATGAAGAATACCGATTAATTTCAGAAGATATTCTTGGTCGGCTTCCAAACTATACAGAAACTGGTCTTTTCTCAGTTATGTGGAGTGAACACTGTTCTTACAAAAATTCAAAACCAGTGTTACGTAAATTCCCTTCAGACGGACCGCAAGTGTTGCAAGGACCAGGAGAAGGTGCAGGGATCGTCGATATTGGAGACGGACAAGCAGTGGTTTTCAAAGCAGAAAGCCATAATCACCCATCAGCAGTTGAGCCATATGAAGGTGCCGCAACAGGAGTTGGCGGAATTATTCGGGATATCTTCAGTATGGGGGCTCGCCCAATTGCTATTTTAGATTCGCTTCGTTTTGGCGAATTGAATACACCTCGTACAAAATACTTGTTAGAAGAAATTGTTGCTGGAATCAGCGGATATGGAAACTGTATTGGAATTCCGACAGTTGGTGGAGAAGTAGCCTTCGATCCTTGTTATGAAGGAAATCCATTGGTTAATGCTATGTGTGTCGGTTTGATAGATCATAAAGACATTCAAAAAGGTCAGGCGAAAGGCGTCGGCAACTCAATCATGTACGTCGGTGCAAAAACAGGACGTGATGGGATTCATGGAGCGACCTTTGCCTCTGAAGAATTTGTGGAAGGCGAAGAACAACAGCGGTCTGCCGTTCAAGTTGGTGATCCGTTTATGGAAAAATTACTTTTGGAGGCCTGTCTGGAATTAATTTTAGATCACTCTGATATTTTGGTCGGTATTCAGGACATGGGGGCAGCTGGATTGGTTTCATCAAGTTCTGAGATGGCTTCTAAGGCAGGATCAGGTTTGAAACTTTATCTAGATGATGTGCCGCAGCGTGAAACGAATATGACCCCGTACGAAATGATGTTGTCTGAATCACAAGAGCGTATGCTGATCTGTGTTGAGCAAGGTCACGAGGCAGAGGTTGTGGAATTGTTTAAACGTTATGAGTTAGATGCAGTAACAATCGGCGAGGTAACCGATGATGGGATGTATCGCTTGTATCATCATGGTGAAGAAGTAGCAAACTTGCCAGTAGACGCATTGGCTGAAGACGCCCCTGTTTACGAGAATGAGAAGAAAGAACCTGCTCGCATACAAGAATTTGCTGACATGAACGATTTCAAGCCTGAAGTTAAGGATGCCACAGAGACATTATTGGGGTTATTGCAGCAGCCGACGATTGCTTCTAAAAGAATGATATATGAAACATACGACTCTCAAGTTCGTACAAACACTGTTGTCCGACCTGGAAGCGATGCAGCAGTCATGCGGGTTCGTGGAACCAACAAAGCATTAGCGATGACAACGGACTGTAATGCACGATACCTGTATTTAAACCCAGAAGTTGGCGGACAAATTGCGGTTGCCGAAGCGGCACGAAATATTGTTGCCTCTGGTGGACAACCCTTAGCAATCACAGACTGCTTAAATTATGGTTCTCCGGAAAAACCTGAAGGCTTCTGGGAACTATGGACATCAGCAGATGGTATTTCTGAAGCATGTCGTACATTGAATACACCAGTTATTTCTGGAAATGTTTCTATGTACAATGAAACAAATGGAAAAGCAATTTATCCAACACCGATGATTGGAATGGTTGGACTAATTGAAGATCTGTCACATATCACTACACAAGAGTTTAAACAAGCTGGTGATTTGATTTATGTTATCGGTGAAACAAACGCTGACTTTAATGGCACAGAGATTCAAAAAATGCAAAAGGGTTTAGTAGAAGGATCGTTAATGGACTTTGATTTAAGCGTTGAAAAAGAAAATCAAGAGTTGGTTCTTTCCGCCATCAAAGCTGGATTAGTAGCAAGCGCCCACGATTGTGCTGAAGGGGGCTTAGCAGTTGCTATTGCCGAAGCGGCCTTTAACAATCAATTAGGTGTTGAAGTAACTATCGCTATGCCGGTTGAAAATCTTTTTGCTGAGACACAATCACGTTTTGTTTTATCTATAAAACCTGAAAATCAGACTGCATTTGAAGCTTTAGCGGGCAACAAAGCGGTAAACATTGGAGAAACAACTAGCACGGGGGAACTTGTGATCACGGCTAACGGTGGCGTGATCAAAGTAGCAGTTAGTAAGGCAGAAGAATTATGGGAGGAAGCCATTCCATGTCTAATGAAGTAAAAAGTTTAAATGAAGAATGTGGCGTATTTGGTATCTGGGGACACCCAGATGCTGCTCGCGTCACTTATTTTGGCTTGCATAGTTTGCAGCACCGTGGACAAGAAGGTGCTGGAATTGTCAGTAATGATGGTGGAAATTTAATCAGTACTCGTGGATTAGGACTATTATCAGAAGTCTTTAAGGATGAACGTCAATTGAACCAATTGACGGGACAGGCAGCAATCGGGCATGTACGTTATGCAACAGCTGGGACAAGCAGTGTTGATAATATTCAACCTTTTCTATTCAATTTTTACGATGGAGATTTCGCTTTAGCTCACAATGGGAATTTAACAAATGCGAAAAGCTTGCGAAAAGAATTGGAAATTGATGGTGCAATTTTCCATTCTAATTCGGACACTGAAATTCTGATGCATTTAATTCGGCGCAGTCAAAAAGATACTTTGTGCGAACGGATGAAGGAAGCCTTGAACACAGTAAAAGGCGGTTTTGCATATTTGATGCTAACAGAAGAATCAATGGTTGCGGCTCTCGACCCGAATGGATTTCGGCCGTTATCAATTGGACAAATGGTTAACGGTGCATATGTTGTAGCTTCTGAAACATGTGCTTTGGAAGTTGTCGGTGCAACATTCATTCAAGATGTAAACCCTGGAGAAATCATTACGATTAATGATGATGGCTTGAAGGTAGAACGGTTTACTGATGATACGCAACACGCGATTTGTTCAATGGAATACATTTATTTTGCACGACCAGACTCGAATATTGCGGGTGTGAATGTTCATAGCGCTCGAAAAAACATGGGACGGATTTTGTCACAAGAAGCTGCTATTGATGCAGATATGGTAGTAGGGGTTCCAAACTCTTCTTTATCAGCAGCAAGCGGTTATGCTGAAGAATCAGGGATTCCTTATGAAATGGGTCTGGTTAAAAATCAATATGTTGCCCGAACCTTCATTCAACCAACGCAGGAATTACGGGAGCAGGGTGTACGAATGAAACTTTCTGCGGTACGTGGTGTAGTAGAAGGGAAGCGAGTGGTTATGGTAGATGATTCCATCGTTCGAGGAACGACAAGTCGTCGAATTGTAAACCTTCTAAAAGAAGCAGGCGCGAAGGAAGTTCATGTGAGGATCGCTTCACCTCCTTTGAGATATCCATGTTTTTACGGGATCGATATCCAAACACGAAAAGAATTGATTGCAGCCAATCATTCAATCGAAGAAATTCGAGAGATGATCGGAGCAGACTCACTATCCTTTCTAAGTGAAGATGGGCTAATTCGTGCGATTGGGTTAGATTTTGATGCCCCATACTCTGGGCTCTGTATGGCATACTTTAATGGTGATTATCCAACACCTTTATATGACTATGAAGCCCATTATCAAGCAACTTTAAAAGAGAAAACGTCGTTCTATTAAAAGATGTCATGCTTACTTTTCACAGTCAGCAAGGCGAGAAGGGTAAAATCCTCCATAGAAATTTAATAGAACAAATTGTTTGATTAAGAGGAACGTATAGTTTTGTTTAGTCAAAGAATACTTAATCACGAATAAGGAGAGAATCAAGTGGGAAATGCATATTCCAAAGCTGGCGTCGATGTGGAAGCTGGTTATGAAGTAGTTGAGCGCATCAAGAAACATGTAAAAAGAACAGAACGTTTAGGTGTCATGGGAGCAATCGGCGGATTTGGCGGCTGTTTCGATTTAAGTCAATTTCAATTGAAGGAACCTGTTTTAGTTTCCGGAACGGATGGTGTTGGAACAAAATTAATGGTTGCTATCCAAGCGGATAAACATGATACGATCGGGATTGATTGTGTCGCGATGTGTGTGAACGACATTGTAGCACAAGGTGCAGAACCCCTTTACTTTTTGGATTACATTGCAACTGGAAAAAATGTACCAGCTCGTTTAGAGCAAGTTGTAGCTGGCGTAGCAGAAGGATGTGTTCAAGCGGGAGCAGCTTTGATTGGCGGAGAGACCGCGGAAATGCCTGGAATGTACGGTGAAGAGGATTATGATTTAGCAGGATTTACAGTTGGTATCGCTGAGAAAAGCCAAATGATCACGGGCGAGAAAATTCAAGCAGGAGATGTTTTAATAGGATTGCCTTCATCAGGTATCCATTCAAACGGGTATTCTCTTGTTCGGAAAATTTTCTTTGAAAATCATCAATTCTCCATAGATGAAAAATTGCCTGAATTGGTTGATTCATTAGGTAATGAAATTCTGACTCCTACGAAAATTTATGTCGAAGCTGTTATGCCTTTAGTAAAACAGGGATTAATCAATGGTATTGCTCACGTAACTGGTGGGGGATTTGTTGAAAATTTGCCAAGAATGTTACCGGAAACGTTAGCTTGTGAAATTAAACTAGGTTCATGGCCGATCTTGCCGATTTTCGATGCATTGGCTAAATATGGTGAAATACCTGAAATGGAAATGTATGAGATTTTTAATATGGGAATCGGAATGGTTTTAGCCGTTTCACCAGATAAAGTTACAGAGTTGCAGAGCGATTTACAGAAGCGCAACGAAACATCATATATTATTGGTGAAGTGACAGAAAAACACGAATCATCGATTGTTTTCAAAGGGGAAAAGGCATGAAAATAGCTGTTTTGGCTTCGGGAAACGGATCAAACTTTGAGGTAATCGCTCAGGCAATCAAGGATAAAAAAATTGCGGCGGAGTTGGTTCTATTATTTTCGGATCACCATGATGCTTACGTGCTTGAGCGAGGAAAAAAGTTTGACATACCTTGTGAAAGTTTTGAGCTGAAGGAGTTTTCTGATAAACAGAGCTACGAGGATGCACTGTTGGATTTACTAAAAGAATACGATGTTGAGCTTGTTGTATTGGCAGGTTATATGCGTATCATTGGTAAAAATCTGTTGGCAGCTTTTCCTAATCGGATTGTGAATATTCATCCAGCCCTGTTACCTAACTTTCCTGGGCTACATGGAATCAAAGATGCCTATGAAGCCGGAGTAAAAGAAACGGGTGTAACAATTCATTATGTCGATAGTGGGGTAGACACTGGTCCTATCATTGCTCAAGGTAGAGTCGAAGTTTCAGATGAAGACAGTCTAAGTGATCTAGAAACGAAGATCCATCAAATCGAACATCAGCTTTATCCTGAGGTTTTAGCAAAGATTGTAAAAGAAAACAGCTGAAAATACAGACAAAAAGGTAGTTTTGTTTAAAAAATATAATTATAGGGAGAGTCATAATGACTAGAGCATTAATTAGTGTTTCAGATAAAACTGGAGTTGTAGAGTTTACTAAAGGTTTAATTGCGGCGGGAGTTGAAATTATCTCTACTGGTGGAACTAAAAAAGTTTTAGATGAAGCTGGTATTCCAACGTTAAGTATTGATGAAGTGACAGGTTTTCCAGAGATGATGGATGGTCGGGTAAAGACCTTGCATCCAAAAATTCATGGTGGATTGTTGGGAAGACGCGATTTAACAAGTCACATGGAAGCAATGACAGAGCATGATATTCAGCCAATCGATTATGTTTGTGTGAATCTGTATCCATTTAAGGAGACAATTTCAAAGTCAGACGTAACGGAAGAAGACGCGATCGAAAATATTGATATTGGTGGTCCAAGTATGTTGCGTTCGGCTGCAAAGAATTTCAGTTCAGTCACTGTGGTAGTTGATCCTAAAGATTACGCACTTGTCTTAGCGGAAGTGAAAAGCAACCAAGCTACTTCGTTAGAGACCCGTAAACGTTTGGCGGCAAAAGTGTTTCGTCATACCGCAGCTTATGATGCACTGATTGCTGATTACTTAACAGAGAAAGTCAGCGAGCTCGAGCCAGAGAAATTAACGTTGACGTATGACCTAAAACAAACGTTACGTTATGGAGAAAATAGTCATCAAACGGCAGCTTTCTATCAAAGTGCGTTGCCTGTTTCCTACTCGATTGCTAGTGCTCAACAACTTCACGGTAAAGAGCTGTCATACAACAACATTAAGGATGCTGATGCAGCAATTCGTATTGCTCGCGAATTCACTGAGCCGACAGTTGTAGCATTAAAGCATATGAATCCATGTGGTATAGGGAGTGGCCGTACTATCGCTGAGGCGTATCAATTTGCTTATGAAGCAGACCCCACATCAATTTTTGGTGGTATTTTAGTCGCAAATCGGGAGATTGATCTGGAGACAGCAGAAGAGATGCATAAACTATTTTTAGAAATTATTATCGCGCCAAGCTTCAGCAAAGAAGCCTTTGAAGTGTTATCAGGGAAGAAAAACCTACGACTGATGACATTAGATTTTGCGAATCAAAGAAACAATCAACCAGAAGTCGTTTCTGTTTTAGGGGGACTATTAGTACAGGATCAAGATGTTATTGAAGAGATTCCCGAAGAATGGGAAGTTGCGACAGATCGTAAGCCGACAAATGAAGAATTAAAAGCTTTAGCCTTCGCTTGGAAAGCAGTAAAGCATGTAAAATCAAATGCGATTGTAGTTGCGAATGCACATCAAACAGTTGGCGTTGGAGCTGGACAAATGAATCGAGTCGGTTCAGTCAAAATCGCACTAGATGAGGCTAAGGGACGAATGGATGGTGCAGTTTTAGCTAGTGATGCTTATTTCCCAATGGATGATAGCGTGGAATATGCTGCTCAGCATGGAATCAAGGCAATTGTTCAGCCTGGCGGAAGTATTCGTGACAAAGATTCGATTGCGATGGCAAATAAATATGGTGTAGCAATGGTCTTTACAGGCGTTCGTCATTTTAGACATTAATTTGAGGAGGATTCAATGAAGATATTAATTATTGGCAGCGGTGGACGAGAACACGCGATCGCAAGAAAGATATTGAACAGCCCGAAAGTGACGGAGGTTTACTGTGCGAAAGGAAATCCAGGCATGTTAAGCGATGGTATCCAAGTAGTGAATATCGCTGAAGATGATCATGAGGGATTGATTTCTTATGTTAAAGAAAAAAACATCGCTTGGACGTTTGTTGGACCTGAAATCCCACTGTTAAATGGGATTGTTGATGATTTTCAAGCAGCGGGACTAAAGATTTTTGGACCTAACAAGGCGGCGGCGATGATTGAAGGATCAAAGGAATTCGCCAAGAAAATAATGGTGGACAATGCGATTCCAACTGCTGATTATGAAGCTTTCACAAATTACGAGGCAGCTTGTGCATATGTAAAAGAAAAAGGAGCGCCTATCGTCATCAAAGCAGATGGTTTGGCAGCCGGCAAAGGCGTGACCGTCGCAATGACTTTAGAGGAAGCATTGCAAGCATTAAAAGAAATGATGACGGATCACCGCTTTGGTAAGAGCGGTGACAAGGTTGTTGTAGAGGAGTTTCTGGAAGGACAAGAATTCTCTTTGCTTGCTTTTGTGAGAAATGAGAATGTTTATCCAATGGTAATTGCTCAAGACCATAAACGCGCATTTGACGAAGACAAGGGACCAAATACTGGTGGCATGGGGGCCTACTCGCCAGTACCTCAGATACCAGAAGAAATGGTGGATGCTGCGGTGGAGAGAATACTGAAACCAGCAGCTTCAGGAATGATGAAAAATGATACGCCTTTTACTGGAATCTTGTATGCAGGATTAATAGCTACCAACACAGGTCCAAAAGTCATTGAGTTTAATGCTCGCTTTGGGGATCCTGAAACACAAGTCGTTTTACCACGTTTGACTAGTGATCTTGCAGAAATAATTGATGATCTGTTAAATAATAAAGAACCAGAATTGACATGGAGTAATCAAGCTTCAGTAGGAGTAGTTTTAGCGGCGGAGGGTTATCCTAATGATTACAAAAAGGGAATGTCTGTTCCTGAATTTAATGATCAAGTGACTGTATATTTTGCAGGAGTAACAGACGATCAAGGAACCATACGCGCATCAGGCGGACGTGTACTTTTAGTTGAGGCTGTGTCGGATTCAATAGAGTCTGCTCAAGCTAAAGTGTATGAAGCTTTAGAAGAGGTGAATACTACAGACTACTTCTATCGTAAGGATATCGGTGCAAAATCAATAAAATAAAGCTAGTTTCGTTTGTAAATCAGACTGTAGACAGAAGCCATTTTATCGTGGATGTCTGCAGTCTTTTTTTGCTCAAATTGTCTCGAGATTTAAAAAATGACAGAGTTAATTAAAAGTGGTAAACTTAATATGAAAAAAGCGTTAAAAAAAAACGTGAATTTGAAGAAAAATAAAAAGTATTTGACTCATACAAATAGTTGCGTAAAGTAAAACTATTTTTATTTCATAGTGTATTGATATCGAAAGAGGCGAGGACCATGGAAAGAAAACGATCCAAAACGGATGGTGAGAAGCAAGAGTTGCAGACGATCTTATCAGGATTACCTAATTCTCAGTATTTGAAAATATTGTTGGCTCAACTTATGAGGCATTATGATCCTAAAATCAAGTATATTTTCCAGAAACAGACTGGATGGCAGCTAGTTATTGAACAATACGATGGATTACTTTGTCGCATCAAAATCCATAAGAGTTACTTTTCAGTTAGTACTCCTTTCCCAGAATTCGGAATAAGTTATTTGACCCCTATGGTAAAAGTAATGTCAGATGAGTTCAAAGTAAAATTTGAAGACGTTTCAAAAAAAACTCAAAAAATCGAAATGAAAGTTACTAATGAGGAGGAAATGGAAGACGTTATTTTTTTAGTTAGTCTTCAGGCCAAAAAATTAAGAAATGCTTTAGTCTGAAAAGTTAATGTTCGTGTTTTTTGAGATAAAATTTAAAATCAGCTTGCTTTTTAAGTGAATATGTTGTAAATTACATAGGGCGATAACGCTCTATGTTTTTTTATTAGTCCTGCTTTTTGTAGTCTGAATAGTATAAAAACAAATTAAAATGAGATAGCGATCTTATTCATTGGAGGCCATTATGAAAGTATTTGATTATGAAGATATTCAGCTGATTCCTAATAAGTGTATTGTTAATAGTCGTTCAGAATGTGACACGACTGTTCAATTAGGAAAGTTTAGTTTTAAGATGCCCGTTGTACCAGCCAATATGCAAACGATTATTGATGAAAGTATTGCGGAATTTTTGGCAGAAAATGGTTACTTCTATATTATGCATCGTTTTTATGAGGACCAACGAATTCCATTCATAAAGAAAATGCAATCTCGTGGTTTATTTACATCTATTAGTGTCGGTGTAAAAGGATATGAATATGATTTTGTAAAACAATTAGCAGAAGAAAAATTAAACCCGGACTATATTACCATTGATATTGCGCATGGACATTCTGATCCGGTGATTAATATGATCAAGCATATCAAAAAATATTTGCCAGAAACATTTGTAATTGCTGGGAATGTTGGTACACCAGAAGCAGTAAGGGAATTAGAAAATGCTGGGGCAGATGCTACCAAGCTTGGGATTGGACCAGGTAAGGTATGTATTACTAAAATCAAAACAGGTTTTGGTACTGGCGGTTGGCAATTAGCGGCACTGAGTTGGTGTGCAAAAGCGGCACGTAAACCAATTATTGCAGATGGTGGTATTCGTACTCATGGAGACATCGCAAAATCCATTCGATTCGGAGCTACGATGGTTATGATTGGCTCCCTTTTTGCTGGACACGAGGAATCACCAGGGGAAACAATGGTCGAAGATGGAGTTGTTTATAAAGAGTACTTTGGAAGTGCTTCTGAGTTCCAAAAAGGTGAAAAGAAGAATGTAGAAGGAAAGAAAATCTGGATTCCTTATAAAGGTTCTTTAAAAGACACTCTTATTGAAATGCAGCAAGATTTGCAATCATCGATTTCTTACGCGGGTGGGAATGATTTAGAGGCGCTGCAAAAAGTTGATTATGTAGTTGTTAAGAACTCGATTTTCAATGGGGATACGATTTAATATTATTTGAACTCATACTAATAATTAGTATGAGTCAGACTGTAGACAAAAGACGACCCAAACTCGTAGTTCGAGTTTGGGTCGTCTTTTTATATGTTTCCTTTCGAAATTCAGAGCAAAAAAAATAAAGGCTCTTTGCCTTTCCATAGCCACGTGGCCAGTTTCTTCAAATTCATTGCAGCAAACACTAGCATCGTATGCGTCGCGACTTTTTCCAAGCCTCGATACTTGGTCCAACGCATCCCATGCTTCTCTTTTGCATCTGCAAATATTCGCTCGATCGTTTCTTTTCTCTTTTTGTAAATCTCTTTATTCAAATCTGTCAGGCGAAGCTGCTCAATTTCATCCATCAAATTCGCCCAAACGTGTCGTGTGATCACTTTTTGATGATTTTTACTTTTCGTGCAGCTTCTTAGCAACGGGCAACTTATGCATTTTTTCGGATTTGATTTGTATTCTCGATAGCCCTCTCGGTTGACTGTAGAAAATTTTAACATTTGATCGTTAGGACAAAGATAGCAATCGTGACACTCATCATAGACAAATTCCTTTTTTGGTAACAACCCTTTCTTTCCTCTCGGGCGTGAGTAGGGTAAAATTGGCCGAAGTTTCCAGTGTGTCAAAAAGTGAACAAACTTCGGGGTCTTATAGCCAGCATCCGCAACCACTCGTTTGATTTCTGGAAAAAGTCTCTTCGATTGTTTGACGAGTTGGAACGCGACTTGACTGTCATGGATATTTCCGGGAGTCACGATCGTGCTAAGAACAAATCCGTTGTCATCGCAGGATGTATGGGCAGAATAAGCAAACTGTTTTTCTCGTTCGCCTTTGACGTAGTAGCCACTTTCTGGATCGGCCTTACTTATTTTTCTTTCTTTCAGCTCCACTTCCTTTTCTAAGTCCAAAGTAAAAGGGCGTTTTCCCGCTTCGATTCGTTGACGATTGATTTCATCTTCTAATTCATCTTGATAGGCTTTCGCTTCGTCATGAGTCATTTCCTTCGTGAACTTATGTTTATTGGCATTGGCTTTGATGTGCGTCGAATCAAGGTATAAGTTATCTTCTGTCACAAAGCCTGCTTTGACTGCTTGTCCCAAAATATAAGCAAAAATGTCTTCAAACAACGTGGTTTCTCGAAACCTCCGGACATAATTTTTACCAAAAGTGGAAAAATGCGGGATGTCTTCTTCGAAGGAAAATCCTAAAAACCAACGATAAGCGACATTGGTATCGACTTCCTTAATTGTTTGTCGCATGGAGCGAATCCCAAAGAGGTATTGGATAAACACTAATTTGATAAGAATAACGGGGTCAATGCTTGGTCGTCCTAAAGTTGAATAAGTCTCTTCAACAATTGGATAAATGAACTCAAAATCAATCGCCGCATCAATCTTTCGAACAAGGTGATCATGAGGAACCAGATCGTCAATCGTGAGCATCGCGAATTGGTTTCTACCATTCGTATTGTTTTTGGACATCATAAACTATCCCTCCTGTATTCGGTTTCATAAATCCATTATAAAAGAAAAAACTGTAGACAGCATCCATAAAATGGACTTTGTCTACAGTCTGACTCATACTAATAATTAGTATGAGTTTTTTTAGTTATCTTGACTCTTTTATTGAATTGGGTTAGCGTTGAGTCATCCAATAATAAATGAGGGATTTCTATGTGGGAGCTATCAGAAAAAACAAAAATACCGATATATCAACAAATTATGGAACAAATTATTTCCTATATTCAAGAAGGCACTCTGCAACCAGGAGATCGGTTGCCGTCGGAGCGTAAATTGGCTACATATTATAATGTAAATCGATCGACAGTCGTTCACGCTTTGGATGAGTTGGTTAGTCTAGGCTGGGTATTGCGGCGACAGGGTAGTGGGACAATAGTTAATGAGGGAAATTGGGGAAGGAGTACGATGCCAAGGGTTGATTGGCGCAGTTTTTTTACACAGGAATCACATCCTAGAGAACCTTTTCTGGAAAAATTACAACTTTTATTGTCTGATTCTGAAGCACTTGATCTTTACTCAGGAGAACTCCCCTTAAATTTGATTCCTGATTTTCGCTTCCCTTCTTACACCTGGGAAGAATTACTTTTAGAAGAAAGAAAACAAAGCCCCTTGGGATATCGACCTTTGCAGCAGATTATTTGTCAGAAAATAAAAATAGAACAGAAAATTGATGTTTTTTCGGACCAAGTCTTGATCACCTCAGGCGCACAGCAGGCAATGTTCTTACTGCTTCAGGTAATGCTGCAGAGCGGAGACAGCGTAGCTATCGAGGACCCATCTTTTTTATACTCATTACCGATTTTCGCAACTGCAGGTATTAAGCTGTATGGTGTAGAGATGGATAATGAAGGAATGAAGATCGATAAGCTAGAGCAATTAATTCTCACAAAAAAAATAAAGCTAATTATCCTTAACCCAACTTTTCAAAATCCGACGGGGAAGACGATGTCAGAAAGTCGCAGAAGGCAATTGATTGAGCTCAGTCAAAAATACCAGCTACCAATTATCGAGGACGAAGTATTCAGTGAGATGAATTTTAACCTCATCCCTCCTTCGTTGAAGGAACTTGCACCACATCAAGTGATTCATCTAGGCTCATTATCTAAAATTTTTGGTTCTTCTATCAAAATTGGCTGGATTGTGGCTGATCGGGATTTAATTCAACGATTATCCGAGGCCAAGCAAATGATGGATTTTTCCATCAGCGTTTTCCCACAGGTGATCGCCCATACCGCTTTGACCGATTCACAGTTTGAACGGAATCAGAAAGAATTAGTAAGTAAATTAAAGAAACGTGCCAACTTATTTGTTTCATTAGCTGATAGTATTTCAGAGGATTGGATAATTTCTAAAATTGAAGGCGGAATCTATGTTTATTTTACTTGGCGGCATCAAAAATTGTTCAGAAAAGACTGGGAAATTTTCCTAAGAGAAAAAATATTAATTGCCCCCGCATTTCTTTTTAGTAGTGATACAATGGCAATGAGAGTGAATTATACTCGACTATCAGAAAAAGCACAGCAACTTTTTTTCGAAAAACTACAGAAGATTTCTAGAGAGCTAAGGAGGAATTAAATGGATGCATTAAAGAGTTTACAGACACACCGAACGTATCGTAATTTTGACGAAAACTATCAATTATCAGAGGAAGAATTACAAAAAATTTTGAACGCAAGTCGTCAAGCACCGAGTTGGATGAATGGTCAAATGTACAGCATTATCGTGGTACGAGATCGGAAAATTAGAGAAAAGCTTGTTGAGCTCAATCCAGGGAATCCACACATGCTTAAAAGTTCGGTTTTTCTTGTATTCGTAGCTGATTTAAAAAGGACAGAGAAGGTCGCTAAACATTATGAAGTGGGTTATCGCATTAATGAAGGTATAGATCCGTTGATCACAGCAGTAACCGATGCTGCTTTAGCCCTGGAAAATGCAGTAATCGCCACTGAATCTTTAGGATTGGGTTCTGTAGTCGTTGGATCGATTAGAAAAGATATTCCAGAAGTAAGCAATTTGTTGAATTTACCTGATTTCGTCTTTCCTGTTGCTGGCTTGAGCATTGGAAAGCCCAATGTGGAAATGAAAATCAAACCTCGTTTGCCAGAACAGGCAATTGTACACTATGACACGTACCAAGATTATAACTATCAGTTGATAGAAGAGTATGATGATACGATGGAAAAATTTGCAGAAGCTCGCGAAACGAAACTGTGGAGTAAAAAATTTGCAGATTACTTTAGCAGTTCCCCAAATAAAAAGGTCGATGAGTTTCTGAAAATGAAAAAGTTTTTTCAATCTAATGTTTGACACCGAGAGTTAACTGACATATAGTAAGGATGTAAATAAGAATAATTGTTAGGTGAGGCTCCTATACGGACACAGGCTACTGCCCAAAAATGTCGAGAGACGCCAATGGGTAAAACAGGAATCATCGTGAAGGTGATTCATAACGTAGCTGACAAATTTTGTCTACGCCCTATAGTGCTAAAGCTCGACGATGAACATGATTGGATTTTCGCGCGTGCTCATTTTCGAGTGTGCGCTTTTTTTCTGTCAGTTAAACCTGTAAGCATGTTAGGTTGCTTAATATCGCCAAAGAATAATGAAAGGATGTGAGGAAGATGGACCTTGAAGATAGTCGACCGAAAAGTAAGAATAACTGGGCGGCTTTGGCTGCCTTGAATTTTAGGAGGAAAAACTATGATGAACAAAAAAGGCCTTCTTGCTCGCAAAATCAATAAAGATCAAGAGTTAAAAAAATTAGCAATTTTATCTGATCGTGACTTATTCCTTAATTTGCGAACATCTCTTCAAGGACTATCAGAGGAGGATGCGCAAAGTCGTTTGGAGGAGTATGGACCTAATGAAGTTTCTGCGCAGAAGCCGACACCTGGTATTTTATTATTTTTGCAGGCTTTCAACGATCCATTTGTCTATGTTTTAGCACTTTTAGCCATCGTTTCATTGTTGACAAATGATATTGAGGCCTCAATTGTGATGACGATCATGATTTTGGCTAGTGTTTTGATTACGTTCATTCAAGAATATCGCTCACAAAAGGCGAGTATTGAATTAAAAGAAATGATTGAAAATACCGCTGCGATCACACGTAATGGAGAAACAAAGGAAATTCCGATGGACGAAGTAGTACCTGGTGACATTCTGACGTTAGCGACTGGAGACATGATTCCAGCAGATGCGGTGTTAATCTGGACGAAGGATCTCTTCGTCAATCAATCCTCGTTAACGGGAGAATCAATGCCTGTCGAAAAATATCTTTCAGATGAGACGGAAATAAACGAAGAAACAACCGCATTAGACTTAACCAATTTAGTGTTTATGGGAACTGACGTGTTAAGTGGTCAAGGAAAAGCTATTATTCTAAAGACAGGTCAGCAAACGTTCTTTGGTGATATCGCTAAAAATGCGACATCGAAACGTGGCAAGACTTCTTTTGATATTGGATTATCAAAAGTTAGTAAGTTGTTGCTGCGTATGGTTATGGTTCTGTTTCCCTTAGTGTTTTTAATTAACGGATTTACTAAGGGGGATTGGAGTAGTGCCTTTTTCTTTGCAATTGCAGTTGCAGTGGGCTTGACACCTGAAATGCTCCCAATGATAGTAAGCTCGAATTTGGCGAAGGGGGCATTAACTCTTTCGAAGCACAAAGTCATTGTGAAAGAATTAGCTTCGATTCAAAATCTAGGTAGTATGGATGTTTTATGTACAGATAAAACGGGAACTATTACGGAAGATCGCGTTGTATTAGTACAGCATTTAGACCCTTTAGGAAATGAAAATGAACAAGTTTTGGACTTGGCTTTTATGAATTCTACCTATCAGACAGGGTGGAAAAATTTGATGGACATCGCGGTAATTAATTATTTTGAAGAGCAAAATCGTCATTTGCCTTATCGAGCGGTTCAGAAAATTGATGAGATACCATTTGATTTTTCTCGTCGGCGTTTAACTGTCGTAATGAAGACGGACGAGCATCAACTAATGATCACTAAGGGTGCTGTTGAAGAAATGGCAGCAATCTGCAAATATGTTGAAATAAATGGGGAAATTTTAGAATTAACGCCAGATATCCGCCAACAGTTACAGATCGTTAACGAGAAAATGAATCGTCAAGGTATGCGAGTAATCACGGTTGCTGTGCGGAGAGATGCCCATGATGAACCTATTTATTCAACGGATGATGAAAAAGATATGACATTAATCGGTTTTATGGGGTTCCTTGATCCAGCAAAGGCATCAGCTAAACCAGCAATTAAATCGCTCCAACAACACGGTGTAACAGTGAAGGTTTTGACAGGAGATAATGCAATCGTTGCTCAAAAAGTATGCCAAGATGTTGGTATTCCTGCGGATGATTTTGTATTAGGGAATCAAATTGATGAAATGTCAGATGAAGAGCTGTATCAAGCAGCAGAAAAAATCAATCTGTTTGCCAAGTTAAA
Source organism: Enterococcus raffinosus (assembly GCF_019175485.1). Classification (NCBI taxonomy): domain Bacteria; kingdom Bacillati; phylum Bacillota; class Bacilli; order Lactobacillales; family Enterococcaceae; genus Enterococcus; species Enterococcus raffinosus. Next base: position 1,657,243 of record NZ_CP072888.1, on the reverse strand, counting down.
CCCTATGCAAAAATCACGAATCATTGAATCGCTACAAACTAAGGGACACACGGTGGGTTTCATGGGGGATGGAATCAATGATGCGCCAGCCTTACGAAAAGCTGATGTCGGAATTTCGGTGGACACAGCGGCAGATATCACTAAGGATGCCAGTTCAATCATCCTACTAGAAAAAAGTCTAGGCGTTTTAGAAAGTGGTGTTATTGAAGGCCGCCGAGTATTTAGTAATATGATGAAATACATTAAAATCACTATTAGTTCAAATTTCGGAAACGTATTTTCTATTCTAATTGCTAGCGCGTTTTTACCATTTTTACCTATGCTGTCAATTCAATTACTATTGCAAAATTTAATCTATGATTTTGCACAACTAACAATTCCTTGGGACAATGTGGATGATGAGGAATTACAGGCTCCAACTAAATGGGAAACTACCGGTCTATTGAAATTCACTGTCTGTATTGGTCCGATCAGCTCAGTTTTCGACATAATTACTTTCTTAGTCATGTGGTTCATTTTTGGTGCCAATACAGGTGGTGCACAAAACCTTTTCCAAACCGGGTGGTTTATGATCGGTCTTACCACACAAGCATTGGTTGTTTTAATGGTAAGAACGAAGAAAATTCCATTTATCCAAAGTCGTCCAGCACCACAAGTTTTTGCCAGTTTACTGATGGCTGTTGTTGTCGGAGCATTAGTTGTTTTGACTCCAATTGCTGAACAATTTGATTTTGTTTATTTACCAAGCAGCTATTGGTTATGGTATCTTATTATCGTTGCTGCTTACATGTTGGCGACTCAGCTAGGAAAAGTAGTATATATAAAAATTGCAAAAGAATGGATCTGAACTATAACAGAATGGCCTGTGTTGCCATTCTGTTTCTTTTTTTGTGAAAAAAGGCAACAAAATTTAAGTTTTAAAGATTGTGCAGTCAATCGTTTTAGTTATAAATTATTCTAAAAACGATAGAGCTTTAATAAAACTAAATACCCTTTTGATTTAATCTTATTGTTTTGTCCGGTTGGTAAGAATTCCTTATTGAAAGGGTGCTGAACATGATTTCACAAGCCTAAAATGTGAAACGCTTCAATTCGCTCAAAATTAGTGAGCAAGTTTGTTGTCAATTGAATACAAAAATGCTAATTTAGAATGGAAGGAGCAATAGCAATAATACAGATTGACTTGCTGTTGCACTGATAACAAGACTTAATTTATTTAAGAGAGGAAAGTGTACACCATGGCAGAAAAAGAGTTAACGATTGATTTTGAAGCCTTACTAAAAGATGTAAACGCGGATTTTCCCGTGTACCAAGCGCTGGATGAGGACGGGAAAATTGTAAATGAAAACCTAGTTCCTGAGCTATCCGATGATGAACTTGTAGAATTAATGACTTCGATGGTTTGGTCTCGAGTGCTAGACCAACGTTCGACTGCATTAAATCGTCAAGGACGTTTAGGGTTTTTCGCGCCAACTGCTGGACAAGAAGCTAGCCAATTAGCTAGTCACTTTGCATTTGAAAAAGAAGACGTTTTATTACCAGGTTATCGTGATGTACCACAATTGATCAAACACGGACTACCATTAGCAGAGGCTTTCTTATGGTCTCGAGGTCATGTTGCAGGAAATAACTATCCAGCGGATTTGCAAGCATTGCCTCCACAAATCATTATAGGTGCGCAATATGTTCAAGCGGCTGGTGTTGCTTTAGGACTGAAGAAACGTAACAGCAAAAACGTTGTTTTCACTTATACAGGCGATGGCGGTTCATCACAGGGTGATTTCTATGAAGCAATTAACTTTGCCGGTGCTTATCATGCAAACGCTGTATTTTATATTCAAAATAACGGATTTGCGATTTCTACTCCTCGTGAAAAACAATCCGCAGCAAAAACGTTAGCCCAAAAATCAGTGGCAGCTGGAATTCCTGGTATTCAGGTTGACGGAATGGATCCATTAGCAGTCTATTACGTTTCTAAAAAAGCACGTGAGTGGGCAGCAAACGGCAATGGTCCAGTGTTAATTGAAACTTTGACTTACAGATATGGTCCACACACGCTATCTGGTGATGACCCAACACGTTACCGTTCAAAAGAAATGGATGATGAATGGACAAAGAAAGATCCATTGGTTCGATTCCGTAAATATCTGACAGAAAAAGGCTTATGGTCAGAAGAGCAAGAAGAAAAAGTGATCGAAGCAACAAAAGAAGAAATTAAACAAGCGATTACTGATGCCGACCGTGTACCAAAGCAGAAAGTTTCTGATTTCTTGAAAAACATGTATGAGGTACAGCCACAAAACATTAAAGAGCAAATTGAATTCTATGAAGCGAAGGAGTCGAAATAATCATGGCACAAAAAACAATGATACAAGCAATTACAGATGCCTTAGCTCTGATGCTTGAAAAAGATAAAGAAGTATTAATTTTCGGTGAAGACGTTGGGAAGAACGGAGGCGTTTTTCGTGCCACTGAGGGATTGCAAGAGAAATTCGGTGAAGATCAAGTTTTCGATACGCCATTAGCTGAATCTGGTATTGCGGGACTTGGTTTTGGCTTAGCATTGCAAGGCTTCCGTCCAGTTCCAGAGATTCAATTCTTTGGTTTTGTATTTGAAGCGATGGATGAAATTGTCGGACAAATGGCTCGGACTCGTTATCGCATGGGAAATACTCGGAATTTACCGATCACGATTCGTGCACCATTCGGTGGTGGTGTTCATACACCAGAACTCCACTCAGATAATTTAGAAGGTTTAATGGCACAATCACCAGGTCTGCGTGTAGTTATTCCATCAAACCCTTATGACGCAAAAGGACTATTGATCGCATCAATCAGAAATAATGACCCGGTAGTCTTCTTAGAACATATGAAGCTTTACCGTTCATTCCGTGAAGAAGTTCCAGAAGGAATTTATGAAGTACCTCTAGACAAAGCAGCTGTAACTAAGGAAGGATCAGATGTTTCAATTATTACTTATGGCGCGATGGTTCGTGAAGCAATTAAAGCTGCTGACAATTTAGCAAAAGAAAATATTAATGCAGAAATTATTGACTTACGGACAGTAGCTCCTCTTGATGTTGAAACAATCATTAAATCAGTAGAGAAGACTGGTCGTGTCGTTGTTGTTCAAGAAGCGCAAAAACAAGCAGGCGTTTCTGCACAAGTAATTTCAGAAATCTCAGAACGGGCGATTCTTTCATTAGAAGCACCAATCGGGCGGGTTTCTGCTCCAGATACGATTTTCCCATTTGGACAAGCGGAAGGTATCTGGTTGCCAAACGCAGCAGATATCGAAGCAAAAGTAAAAGAAATCGTAGAATTTTAAACTAAAGGAGCGAAAAAAAACATGGCTTACCAATTTAAACTGCCTGATATCGGTGAAGGCATTGCTGAAGGTGAGATCGTCAAATGGTTCGTCAAAGCTGGCGATACAATTAACGAAGATGACACTTTATTAGAAGTACAAAATGATAAATCAGTGGAAGAAATTCCATCTCCTGTAACAGGAACAATCAAAAAAATCATTGTTGATGAAGGAACAGTTGCGAATGTCGGTGATGTTTTAGTTGAAATCGATGCACCTGGTCATGAAGGTAATGAAGGGGACGCAGGTGTTGCAGCAGAATCGCAAACACCAGAAGCACCAGCGGCTGAACCAACGGTCGAAAGCGGATCAAGTGAGAGCAGCAGTTCTAATGAGGGCGGCGGAGTTTTCCAATTCAAATTACCTGATATTGGTGAAGGCATTGCGGAAGGCGAAATCGTTAAGTGGTTCGTTAAAGCTGGCGATAAGATCGAAGAAGACGATACTTTATTAGAAGTTCAAAACGACAAATCAGTGGAAGAAATTCCTTCTCCAGTAACAGGGACAATCAAGAACATCATTGTTGATGAAGGAACAGTTGCCAATGTTGGAGACGTTTTAGTCGAAATTGATGCACCTGGACACAATGATTCAAGTGCTTCTTCAAGCGAAGCATCTGTACCAACGGAGGCGCCAAAAGCTGAAGCGAAAGGAAACTCTTCAGTTGTAGAAGCAAGTAATCCAGATAAACGCATCTTAGCAATGCCGTCCGTTCGTCAATACGCACGTGAGAAAGATGTGGATATTAGCCAGGTAACTGCTACTGGAAAAGGTGGACGTGTCCTTAAGGAAGATATCGATACATTTATTTCCGGCGGTGGACAAACTGAACCAACCAAATCAGAAGTAAAATCAACTGAAACAGTTGCTTCATCAGCAAGTTCACCAGTGAAAGCTGAGAAACCTGCTCAACCATTTACATCAAATATGGGTGAAATGGAAACTCGTGAGAAATTGACACCAACCCGTAAAGCGATTGCTAAAGCAATGGTTAACAGCAAACATACTGCACCTCATGTAACTCTGCATGACGAAGTAGAAGTGTCTAAGCTTTGGGATCATCGTAAGAAATTCAAGCAAGTAGCTTTAGACAACGGAACAAAATTAACGTTCTTGCCTTACGTAGTGAAAGCTTTAACTGCAACAGTGAAAAAATACCCAGTCTTGAATGCATCAATCGATGATGCAGCTCAAGAAATTGTCTATAAAAATTACTACAATATTGGTATTGCGACAGATACTGATCATGGTTTATATGTACCAAACGTCAAAAATGCTGATACAAAAGGTATGTTCAAAATTGCCGATGAAATTAATGAAAAAGCAGCATTGGCACACGACGGTAAGTTATCTGCGGATGATATGCGGAATGGGACGATCACAATCTCAAATATTGGTTCTGTAGGCGGTGGCTGGTTTACTCCAGTAATCAACTACCCTGAAGTTGCGATTCTTGGCGTTGGTACGATTGCACAACAACCAATCGTTAACGATGAAGGCGAATTAGCGGTTGGCCGTGTAATGAAACTTTCATTAAGCTTCGACCATCGTATCGTTGATGGTGCGACAGCACAAAAAGCTATGAACAATATTAAACGTTTATTGGCTGATCCAGAATTATTATTAATGGAAGGATGATAAAATCATGGTAGTTGGAGATTTTGCCATTGAATTAGATACAGTTGTAATCGGTGCTGGACCTGGCGGCTATGTTGCCGCTATCCGCGCCGCTGAAATGGGACAGAAGGTAGCGATTATTGAGCGTGAATATATTGGAGGCGTGTGTTTAAACGTCGGTTGTGTTCCGTCAAAAGCGCTAATTTCTGCGGGACATCATTACCAAGACTCACTTGATTCATCAATGTTTGGTGTCACAAGTGAAAAAGTCAAATTGGATTTCACGAAAACACAAGAGTGGAAAGAAAATGAAGTCGTTAATAAATTAACTTCAGGTGTTAAATTTTTATTGAAAAAACACAAAGTAGAAATTATCGAAGGGGAAGCTTTCTTTGTAGATGACAAAACTTTACGAGTAATTCACCCTGATTCTGCTCAAACTTACTCATTTAATAATGCAATTGTCGCAACAGGTTCTCGTCCAATCGAGATCCCCGGCTTTAAATTCGGTGGTCGCGTATTAGATTCTACTGGCGGCTTAGCCTTAGCAGAAGTTCCAGAAAAACTTGTCATTATTGGCGGTGGCGTTATCGGTGCTGAACTAGGTGGCGCATATGCTAACCTTGGTGCTGAAGTAACAATTGTTGAAGGTACACCACAAATTTTGCCTACTTATGAAAAAGACATGGTGCAACTTGTTGAAAAAGATTTCAAACAAAAAGGAATCAAGGTCGTGACCTCTGCAATGGCTCGTGAAGCTGTTGATAATGGAGATAGTGTAACGGTTCGTTATGAAGTTGACGGCAAAGAAGAAACGGTTGATGCTGATTATGTGATGGTAACCGTTGGTCGTCGTCCGAATACAAATGACATGGGCTTAGAACAAGCGGGTGTTGAAATGACAGATCGAGGATTGATTCCAGTCGACAAACAAGGACGTACAAACGTGCCTAGCATCTATGCCATTGGCGACATCGTTCCTGGAGCTGCTTTAGCTCATAAAGCAAGCTACGAAGCGAAAATCGCAGCGGAAGCAATCTCTGGCAAGAAAGTTGCGGTGGACTATAAAGCAATGCCCGCAGTAGCTTTTACTGATCCAGAATTAGCTACTGTTGGAATGACGATCAAGGAAGCAAAAGAAGCTGGATTAGAAGCAAAAGCGTTCAAATTCCCATTCTCTGGAAATGGACGCGCGCTATCTTTAGGTAAAACAGAAGGATTCATTCGTTTAGTAACTACCGTAGAAGACAATGTCATCATTGGCGGTCAAATTGCTGGTGTTGGAGCGAGTGATATGATTTCTGAATTGGCGTTAGCCATCGAATCTGGTATGAATGCCGAAGATATTGCTTTAACCATTCACCCACATCCATCATTAGGTGAAATTGTTATGGATGCTTCTGAATTAGCTTTAGGTATGCCAATTCATATTTAAAAAGAAAGAGCCAAAATCCTAATTATTAGTGGATTTTGGCTTTTTTTACAGTCTGAAACGTTCCCCCTTATCAATATACTTTTTCAGGTAAGAAGATTTTTTTCAATAGAAGTACCAACTTAAACCCATCATAATCAAGAGTGCTTAATTAATCCATACACACTTGTTTAGTGATGCTTTTTTAATAAAACAACTGCTGTTCTAGGCAATAGTCACTTCATTCAAGAGGGATCAACGAAACTTGAATCTGTGCGACATGGTATTTCAACTCTTTTCTTAATAAAAGTCGTTTCAGAGATATTTTCGAATTTTAGCTACTCGTTTCTTCCTTAAATTAATAGATCTGGCGATAAGACAGTAGGGCAAATCAAATCATCAGGAAGTTCATCTGTCGATAAAATGATTTCGTTCTGATCCTGTTCGATGATCATTGTTTTCTTTTTTTTATTAGATATATTAGATAGAAAAAAGAATTTCTGAAATAAACTTTTCTAAAATTAGATTATCTCACTATTTTTTCATGGTATTTTAGTTTAGCAGAAATAAAAGTTTCGTAAGTCACTTTAAAATAGACCTAGCTAATTTATCTGAAAAGAGTATATGAAGATATCAGGAGTTGAAAACAATGACAGGAAAATTTTTCCAAGAAATTCGCGAGAAGAAAAATCGAACCATAACGAATGTTTCAGAAGGAATTGTGTCTCCTCAATTTTTAAGAAAATATGAACGGGAAAATGGCGATATTCGTTTTTCAAACTTGGTACAATTGTTAAATAGATTAAACACGACAGTTGACGAATTTGCTTTTGAAATTGAGGGAAGTTTAGATGCTTGGTTATATGAAATTGAAGAAGAAATTGATCAAGCCTATCATGCTGGAAACTCATTCTCGTTAAAAAAATTTGTTGAGAAACAGGAAGCCTTTTATAAAGAGACTAAAGAGGATAGATTTCTATTTGCAGCAATTATTGGTCAGAGATTCTATAATTATATTTTTTTACCTAGTTATACAGTCAATGTATCTCCAATAGCGAATTACTTAAGAGAAACTGAAACTTGGGGTAAATTTGAGTCTTTCTTGGTCACCTATAACGGAGATTTATTTAGTCCAGAAGAGGCTTTTTATTATGCTAATCGCTTAGTTAATCAGCAAGATGGGAATTACGAAATACGAAAATGGCGTTGTGATGCTGTCTTGCATTTAGCACGGTTTCTTGTTGAAGAAAATCAATTAATTTCTGCAGAGAAAATTTTAGTAGAGTATCTCAGCTATTTAACGCCCAATCGTGATTTGAAATATATTCACTATGATTTGTATGCAAAGTTCCTTTATGGTTTGCTTTTAGTAAAAAAGCATGATTCAAAAGGACAGGATCAATGTGAACGAATCATCGATATTTTTGTGAATGTTTGTGGCTATACAAATTATGGCAACCGTTTGAATATTCTCTATCTGTCAACTTTAGCAGAGTCTGAGCAAACCAACTAAATATAGTAGACGAACAGGATGGTCCATAAGCAAAAGTTTCGATGATTCTATGGTAAACTAATTTGGAATGGAGTGTGGATCAATGGCAAATTATAGTTATCCAATTGATGAAGATTGGACACATGAAGAAATCGTGATTGTTATCAACTTTCTGAATTTAGTAGAAGAAGCGAACGAAAGCGGTATTGATAAAGAAGTCTTTTTAGAAGGCTATAAAAAATTCAAAACAGTTGTTAAAAGTATCGGAGAAGAAAAACGAATAGGTCGTGATTTTCAAGAGGTTAGCGATTATTCTATTTATCGAACATTACAAAAAGCAAAAGCAACAACGACAAAACGCTTTAAAATGTAATATTTTCTATTTAATACTTATTCATGGTGGCAATCAAAACTTAGCTAGGAGAGATTATCAAGATGGAAAAAGAAATTATTAGTTGGATTTATGAGGCGGCTGAAAAAATTAAATCAGGATTAGGTGACGCACTAAAAGTAGACCAAAAAAATGGACGAACCGATTTAGTGACAAATGTTGATAAAGAGGTCCAAGATTTTATTGTTGAAAAAATTAATGCCTATGATCCACAGGCTCTGATTTTAGGAGAAGAAAACGGACAGGATCAGACACCAATCGATAAAGGACGTGTTTTTGTCATTGATCCAATTGACGGAACACTAAATTTTGTCATGCAGCGAGAAAATTTTTGTATCATGATTGCTGTCTACGAAGAGGGAAAGGGACAATTAGGATTTATTTATGATGTGATGCGAGATGAACTTTTTTGGGGTGGACCAAAAGTTGGGAAAGTCTTCTTTAATCAAGAAGAAATTTCAGCACCTGAAAATCAGTCGTTAAGAGAAGGGTTAATTGGTATGAATGCCGCGCTGTACCGTAAAAATAGTTACCATGCGCAAGAAATTGGACAAGCGTCTATGGGGATTCGTGTTTTAGGGTGCGCCGGGTTAGACTTCATCGCAATAATAAAGGGAACTCAAATTGGTTATGTCAGTATGTTAAGTCCGTGGGACTATGCAGCGGGGACGATTATGATGGAGCAGTTAGGAATGAGCTTTACAGGAAAAAATCAGCAGCCCTTAAGCTTCCAAGGTCGGGAGTTTTTTATTGGTGCAACTCAGGCCGCGATGGCTGAAATCCAAGCGTTTGATGAAGACAATCGTTAAGAAAATACTTTTTCTGAAAAAATGAAAATGTTTTACTAACACTCTTAATGATTTTCTGTTATAATTGTCAATCGAGTGAGTCTCGCGTTACAAGAAAAGGAGCAATTAAAATTGAATTACAGAGAAGATATCCGCAACGTGGCCATTATTGCCCACGTCGACCATGGTAAAACAACACTAGTTGATGAAATGCTTAAACAATCTGATACCCTTGACAGCCACGTTAGTCTACAAGAACGTGCAATGGATTCAAATGCATTAGAAAAAGAACGTGGAATCACGATCTTGGCGAAAAATACTGCTGTAAACTATAAAGACTACAAGATCAACATCATGGACACACCAGGACACGCCGATTTCGGTGGTGAAGTGGAACGTATCATGAAAATGGTTGATGGCGTACTATTAGTTGTAGATGCTTATGAAGGTACGATGCCGCAAACACGTTTCGTATTGAAAAAAGCATTGGAGCAACATTTAACACCAATCGTTGTTGTAAATAAAATTGACAAACCTTCTGCTCGTCCAGAAGAAGTTGTAGATGAAGTATTAGAATTATTTATCGAATTAGGTGCAGATGATGATCAATTAGATTTCCCAGTTATTTACGCTTCAGCGATTAACGGAACATCTAGTTTATCTGATGATCCTGCAGAACAAGAACCGACAATGGCTCCTGTTTTTGATACGATCGTTGAAAAAATTCCTGCTCCTGTTGATAATAGTGATGAGCCATTGCAATTCCAAGTTTCATTGTTGGATTACAATGACTACGTAGGCCGTATTGGTATCGGACGTATCTTCCGTGGAAAGATGAAAGTCGGCGACCAAGTTTCTGTTATGAAGCTTGATGGTTCAATTAAGAATTTCCGTGTTACAAAAATCTTTGGTTTCTTTGGCTTGCAGCGTTTAGAAGTTCAAGAAGCAAAAGCAGGAGATTTGATTGCTGTTTCTGGTATGGAGGACATTTTCGTTGGAGAAACAGTGACGCCTGTTGACCATCAAGAAGCATTACCAATTCTGCATATTGATGAACCAACTTTGCAAATGACTTTCTTAGTGAATAATTCACCATTTGCTGGTCGCGAGGGTAAATATGTGACTGCTCGTAAAATCGAGGAACGCTTAATGTCAGAATTGCATACAGACGTTTCACTTCGCGTTGAAAATACCGATTCACCAGATGCATGGACTGTTTCAGGGCGTGGGGAATTGCACTTATCAATCTTGATCGAAAATATGCGTCGTGAAGGATATGAATTACAAGTTTCTCGTCCAGAAGTTATCGAAAGAATCGTAGATGGTGTGAAATGTGAACCGTTTGAACGTGTACAAATCGATACTCCAGAAGAATATATGGGGAGTGTAATTGAAGCATTAGGGCAACGTAAAGCTGAAATGCAAGATATGATCCATTCAGGAAACGGTCAAGTCCGTTTGGTCTTCTTGGCACCAGCTCGTGGTTTGATTGGATTCACTACTGAATTCTTATCAATGACGCGTGGGTATGGTATTATGAACCACACATTTGACCAATACCTACCATTGATCCAAGGAGTGATTGGTGGACGTCGTAATGGTGCGTTAGTTTCTGTTGATAATGGAAAAGCTACAATGTACTCTATTATGAGTGTTGAAGAACGTGGAACAGTTTTTGTCGAACCAACGACAGAAGTATATGAGGGTATGATTGTTGGTGAAAACAGCCGTGATAAAGACTTAGGTGTTAACATTACAAAAGCCAAACAAATGACTAACGTTCGTTCCGCTACAAAAGACCAAACATCGGTTATCAAAAAACCACGAATTTTAACCTTGGAAGAGTCGTTAGAGTTCTTGAATGATGATGAATACTGTGAAATTACACCAGAATCGATTCGTTTACGTAAACAGATTTTAAATAAATCAGAACGTGAAAAAGCAGCGAAGAAACGCAAACTTGCTGTAGAATAATCTTACTATCGAGGATCGCACATTATGTGCGGTCTTTTTTGTTTTATTGATTAAGTAAGAATTATTTTATACTAAGAAGTTCCTTGATATCACTTGTTTTAAATAAGGTTGATTCTTATCTGTTAATTATTTTAAAAAAACTGGTATGACGTTTTGTGAGAAATAGTTTATGTTAATTTTGTGAAGTGTAGGGAAACGTTTTAGCTGGTGCGAAGAGTTGATTGTGGTGTTTAAATGAAAGATATGGATGAAATAAGGAGATAACGCATGATAGAGAAACATGGATTAAAAAGGGAGCAGCTTTTTTCATTAAAGCGCAGGACTTTAGAAAAAAGAATCAAGCACTTTTATAAAGATACGAAAGATGGAAATAGCGCGATCCAACTATTGGTAGCGCTTCAAGTGAGAGAAGAGTTGTGTGAAGAGGATTTTTCTTTTATGCTCGCTGATATGGTTCACTTTATCTTTTTACGAACTAGGTCCAATGCGACATTGCGCCGCTATTACATCTTTTTTACCGAATATTTTGAAAAAAGAGAATGGCGCTTATTGTTAATAAAGCTATTCCCTGCCAAAACATATATTGTTGACAAGCTTAAAAAAATATATACGCAGTTTATCGAACAGCCATTAGCTGGATTAGTTGGTTCATGACGATAAATCAAGAGGAAGAGAAAAATTAAAGTAGAAAGGAAAGAATGAATGTATACATTAGATGCTGAATTTGAGAACACGAACGGCAAGAGTCAACATCTACGCTTAAAAGGATTTGACCCAAGTAAAACAGCCGAAGAAATCAGAGCCTCTTTAGAAAAATTAACAAAGCTAAGTCTCTTTGAAAAAGATGGTATAGGCTTATTTGATAAAGTTTTACATGCAAAGATGATTGAAAAACGGGAAACACCGATCTTCGATCAAAAAGACCTTGAAGTATCAAAAACAGCTGATGCTAAAATCCAACAAACAGAAGCATTGCCGCAGGTGTCAGAAATTGAACAGAAACTAGCGGATATCTGCATTCCCGAAGACTTAGTAATTACGGAAGCAAAACCACAAGCAGATGTTCTAGTACAAGCAATTGAATTCCCTCGCGGCGTTGATCCAAGGGAGCTGACTGAAAGTCAAGCACTGGTGATAATCTCCGCTTGTATACCTGCTGGAGCTGCGTTGGAGGATATTCGTATCGATGACAGCACAAATCCTCCGCAACTTGTGTTAGTTGAAAGGATTACAGAGGAAAAGGCGAATGAGGAGCTCTTTCAAAAACCGTCTGAACGACCTAAAAAAAGACGAAAGCGTCTACTAGATCGTATTCGCAAACGAGAATAACTCATGGTAATTGCTTAATATAAAAATCCAACGGTGGTATATGGTAGATTCATAGTAAGCTGATCTTTATTAATTGAATAGTTGATTTTTTGCCTACTAAATTAGTAGGCTATTTGTCGTGCTTAGGATTAAAAAAATGTTCAGTGAATAAGTCGCGGTAAGGAACGAGTGTCATCGCTTCGATCAAAATCTAATCAACGTATTGTTAAACTGTAGAATTGGAAATTATAAAAAACTGTTATGTTTCATATGAAAGCTTTGTTTCACAGGGAGGGTTGCAAAAAGAATTGATTTTTCGCGCTTTCATATAAAGTTTCTGGGTTGTAATCTCTTTGTAATATTCTACAGGCTGTGTAAAAGTCAAAATCCGAACAAAGAGTTTAGAAAAAGCTTAGTCTCACGTATTTTTTCCCTTTTTAATTTTTTTCTATGTTATAATGTTGAAATCAAGATAGGAGGGAAGCAGAATGGAAAATATTTCTTCTGATTTTGCCATTAAAGTGTTGCAAGAAGATGCTGATCGAATCAAACTTTTGATTCGCAATCAAACGAATAGTTTGTGTATCTCTCAATGTAAAGCTTTTGAAGAAGTCGTTGATACACAAATGTATGGCTTCTCACGTCAAGTATTCTTTGCTGAAAAGGTAGGTATCTTGAAGCGCGGAGAAGGGCAGCAAATGCTTAGTGAACTGGAAGCAGAGTTAAATCGTTTATATACGGAATTGTACGAAACTCGTCAGGATCTGACGGATGCCGGCTGGGAGGCTTAACCCTTGCCAACGAAGATAAAGAAACGACATTTTTTAGATTATAGTATTTTGATTCCTTATTTGATTTTGACTGTGATCGGATTGATTTTTGTTTACAGTTCAACTTCCTATTTGCTGATTACAAATGATGTGAACCCAACAAGCCTGGTGATGAACCAAGGAATTTTTTGGGTTTTAAGTTTAATTATGATCAGTTTGATGTACAAGATGAAAACAGATGTATTGAAAAGTCAGCAGCTAATTATTATTGCGACTTATTTCATATTCATCTTGTTGATTGTTGTCTTTTTTATTGGTGATGAAGTGAATGGCGCTAAAGGTTGGATTCGGATCGGATCATTTAGTATGCAGCCGGCTGAGTATTTGAAAATTATGGTCGTTTGGTATTTGTCTTATATCTTGTCGAAGCGTCAAGATACGATTCAAGAAAATTTCGTGACAGATATGAAACGTCCACTAATGCTGGTTTTTGCAATGATTTTTTTAGTAGCCGTTCAACCAGATATGGGAAATGCCGCTATTATCACATTGCTTGCGTTGATCTTGCTTCTGGCTAGCGGAGTTAACTGGGTTTATAGTTTGATTGTTGGTGGTGTAGGAATTGTTGGAAGTTTTCTTGTTATTGAATTTTTAACGCATTTTGGTGAAGCAATTTTTCCAGGGAAGCTCCAATATATTGTCAGTCGATTTGAGAGTTTTAAAAACCCCTTCAAATATGAGCTAGATCAAGGACATCAAATGGTCAACGGTTATTACGCTATGTTTAATGGTGGCTGGTTTGGCCGTGGACTGGGAAATAGTATTGAGAAAAAAGGTTTTTTAAGTGAAGCTCATACGGACTTCATCTTTTCTATAGTAATAGAAGAAGTTGGTTTGATCGGCGCTTTAATTATATTAGCAATTTTAATTTTTATGATCGCACGAATTTACTTGGTTGGGATTCGTTCGAAAAAACCTTTCAATTCGCTGATTTGTATCGGTATTGGAAGTTTGTTGTTATTACAAGTTTTTATTAATCTTGGTGGTATTTTAGGAATTATTCCATTGACTGGGATCACGTTCCCATTCTTGAGTCAAGGAGGAAACAGCTTACTTGTATTGTCAGTGGGCGTAGCTTTTGCATTAAATATTAGTGCGGATGAAAAACGGACAAAACTCGCAATCGAGTATGAATACTTAAAAAGTCAGGAGTGAAGTGCATGAAAAAGGTATTGGTAGCAAATAGAGGAGAAATTGCAACGCGGGTGTTTCGTGCGTGTAGTGAGTTAAACATTAAAACGGTGGCGATCTTTGCTGAAGAGGATCAGTATTCCGTTCACCGCTTCAAATCAGATGAGGCATATTTAGTCGGAAAAGGGAAGAAACCGATTGATGCTTACTTGGATATTGAAGATATTATTCGGGTGGCGAAAGAAGCAAAAGTGGATGCGATTCATCCAGGTTACGGCTTCCTCTCTGAAAACCTTGAGTTCGCGAAGCGCTGTCGGGAAGAGGGACTAATTTTTGTTGGGCCCGAGTTGCACCATTTAGATATTTTCGGCGATAAAATCAAAGCAAAGACTGCCGCGTTAGAAGCAGGAATTCCGTCAATTCCAGGTTCTGATGGTCCGGTCGACACAGTTGAAGGTGTTTTAGAATTTGCTGAATCACACGGTTATCCAATCATGATCAAAGCCGCTTTAGGCGGTGGGGGTCGTGGAATGCGGGTAGCACATGATGAAAAAGAAGCACGTGAAGGGTATGATCGTGCCAAAAGTGAAGCGAAAGCGGCTTTCGGTAACGATGAAATCTACGTCGAAAAATATGTTGCCAATCCTAAGCATATTGAAGTACAAATTTTAGGTGACACAAAGGGAAATGTTCTTCATTTATTCGAACGTGATTGTTCTGTTCAACGAAGACATCAAAAAGTTGTTGAAGTCGCACCGTGTATTTCATTAACTGATGAACAACGAGAAATAATCTGTCAAGCGGCCGTTCAATTAATGAAACACGTGGGCTATGTAAATGCTGGTACCGTCGAATTCTTAGTTGAAGGTGATAATTTTTATTTCATCGAGGTAAATCCTCGTGTCCAGGTTGAGCACACAATTACTGAATTAATCACTGGAGTGGATATTGTTACTTCGCAATTACTAATCGCTCAAGGAAAAGACCTGCACAAAGAGATTGGTTTACCAGAACAAAAAGACATCCAAATGTCAGGTGCGGCAATCCAATGCCGAGTAACCACGGAAGATCCATTAAATGGCTTCATGCCTGATACTGGGAAAATTGATACTTACCGTTCACCAGGTGGTTTTGGTGTACGTCTGGATGTAGGAAATGCTTACGCAGGAGCAACTGTAACACCATACTTTGATTCTTTATTAGTAAAAGTATGTACCCATGCATTGAATTTTGATCAAGCCATTGAAAAAATGCAACGTTGCTTGATTGAGTTCCGAATTCGTGGAGTGAAAACCAATATTCCGTTTATGCACAATGTCATCAGTCATCCTGTGTTCCAAAGCGGAGATGCGAAAACGACGTTTATTGATAATACACCTGAATTATTTGAGTTTCCGCGTGTTCGCGACCGTGGAAATAAAACAATGCGCTATATTTCAGAAATCACAGTGAATGGTTTTCCAGGAATTGAAAAACAAGAAAAACGCTATTTTGAAACACCTCGAACACCAAAAATTGAGAAAAAAGAAATGGTTACTGCTAAGAATGTTTTAGACAAAGAAGGACCAGAGGCGGTAGCTAATTGGGTTAAAAAACAAGACTCTGTGTTGCTTACTGATACGACCTTCCGTGATGCCCATCAAAGTTTACTTGCAACGCGTGTCAGAACACATGATTTATTAAATGTTGCTCAAGCTACGGGTGAAGGAATTCCTGAATTGTTCTCAAGTGAAATGTGGGGGGGAGCGACCTTTGATGTAGCTTACCGCTTCTTAACAGAAGATCCTTGGAAACGTTTGAAATTATTACGTAAAGCAATGCCAAACACGTTATTGCAAATGCTGTTTCGTGGATCAAATGCAGTAGGGTACTCAAATTATCCAGATAATGTTTTGGAAGAATTCATTAAAGAAGCGGCATATCATGGAATCGATGTTTTCCGTATTTTTGACAGCTTGAATTGGATTCCTCAAATGGAAAAAAGTATTCAGTACGTACGTGATGCTGGAAAAATTGCTGAGGGAACGATTTGCTACACAGGAGATATTTTAGATCCAAGCCGCACAAAATATAATGTTCAATACTATAAAGATATGGCTAAAGAATTGGAAGCAATCGGTGCACATATGATTGCGATCAAGGACATGGCCGGATTGTTAAAACCTCAGGCAGCTTTCCGTTTAATTAGTGAACTGAAAGAAACAACCGATTTGCCGATTCATTTGCATACTCATGATACTGCTGGAAACGGAATTATTACATTGTCTGCCGCTGTTAAAGCTGGGGTAGATATCGTAGACGTTGCTACAAGTGCGATGAGTGGGGCAACGAGTCAGCCAAGTATGAGCAGTTTATATTATGCGCTTCAATATGGAGAGCGTACACCGGATCTGAATCTGAAGAATGTTCGTCAATTGAATCATTATTGGGAAGATGTTCGCCCATACTATTCAAGCTTTGAAAATGGAATTATGGCCGCTCAGACAGAGGTATATAACCACGAAATGCCTGGTGGACAATATTCGAATCTGCAGCAACAAGCTAAAGCTGTGGGTCTAGGTGATAAATGGGATGAAATCAAAGAAATGTATCAAACCGTTAATATGATGTTTGGTGACATTGTAAAAGTAACACCGTCTTCTAAAGTTGTTGGTGATATGGCTTTATTCATGGTACAAAATGAATTGACAGAGCAAGATATTTACGATCGTGGGGATGAGTTAAGTTATCCCGATTCAGTAGTCAGCTTCTTCCAAGGCGAGCTAGGACAGCCAGTTGGCGGATTCCCCGAGAAATTACAGCAGATCATTTTACAAGGACGTCCAGCGATGCAGGAACGTCCAGGTAAGTTTGCTGAACCAGTAAAATTTGATAAAGTGAAAAAAGAGTTACAAGAATTGATCGGCTTTGAACCTAGTAAAACGGATGTATTAAGCTACTTAATGTATCCACAAGTTTTCTTAGACTATCAAAAATCCTATGGACAGTTTGCGGACGTTACTTTGTTAGATACACCAACCTTCTTTAGTGGTATGCGATTAGGGGAAACAATTACCGTTCAAATCGAAAAGGGAAAAACTTTGATTATTCGCTTAGATGAAATCGGTGAAGCGGATGTTGAAGGAAACCGAACATTGTTCTTTAACTTGAATGGTCAACGTCGTGAAATACTTGTTAAGGATGCGTCAATCAAGAGTGCTGTCCAAACGAAACGTAAAGTAGAGCCGACAAATCGTGAACAGATTGGTGCGACAATGACAGGTTCAGTATTGAAAGTTCTTGTTGAGAAGGGCGATCATGTTGAAAAGGGACAGCCGTTATTGATTACAGAAGCGATGAAAATGGAAACCTCCATTGATGCTCGTTTCGCAGGAAAAGTCTCACACCTATATGTGGAGGAAGGGGAAAGTATTACCTCTGGAGATTTATTAATTGAAGTGAAAGAAAAATAGTTTGATTTTGTCTAGTATGAGTTAGGAGCGTTGTTGCGTGAAAAGAGTGATTGGTTTTCTTAGTATTCTGTTTTTCGTTATGATCGGCTACTATTTGCAGCCTGTCCTCTTTCCGCCTACGCAAAAAAAGATCCCTGCCGCACCTACGAATCAAGTTGTCCGACACAAGGCGTTAAAGCATCAAACGATTAAGGCTGAGGGGTATGCAAACTACATTTCAGAGCCCATCGAAACTTTTGAAGAGGAATTTGGGCGACCTATCAAGATAGAAGACAGTGGCTTCTTTTTTCAAACGCGAGAGTATCCCCTAGATCAAGGGATTCTGGAAGTGAATGTAGAGTCTGGGCAGGTTAGTACAATCAAAGTGATGGCAAAGAAGGCTGATGTCAAACCGTTCAAACTTGGAATGAGTAGCAGTCGACTGTCAGATCAGATCAATCTATCTGCGGATTTTGCATTAAGTTATGACGAAGAACCTGTGCAGATTGAATTGAGCGAAAACGATATGCGTTTTCGACCATTGATTGCTTTTGACAACAATACATTTGCAATGCTATTTTTCAATGGAGATAATGAAAAATTGATAGGAGCCGTTTATTTAGACATTGAAAATCTTTTACGCTTAATGCCCTATCAGATTAACAGTGGAAATCCTTTAGCGAATCGTGTTCAAGAAAGCAATCTTGATTGGACCCTTTTAAACCAGCAGAAGCAAGAACGTACAATCAATGCTATGAATGTTTATCGAACGCTACGCAAACTGGAAAAGCTGCCAACTGCTGACGGTTCGATGACTAACAGTAAAAAACTTTTAAAAAGTTTTTTAACTACACCTAAAAAGGTGCTGGAAACAGATCGTTTAGAGAAGTGGCAAACAGATCAGGGTGCTCATTTAAGCAATTTGTCTTTTGAATTAACACCAACCGAATTTAAAGATTTGGCAAAAAATGCCAAACTCGACTATGAAGATGGTTTTTTCTATTCGCCAATGATAGATCCGTTGTTTAATCTTTTGGATTGGATTAGCCATGAACATTTGACTGAAATAATGACGACCTCCGATTCAGAGCTAGGCGTTGCAATTAATCAAGAAAGTGTGCTAGTCTTGTTACAAGAACCAGAAAAAACAAAGGATAGTGAATAGGTTGATCATTAATGATGCTTTTTTTCAGCTAGAGGATCAGAATCAACGATTGATTCAAGAAATTTTAGCAAGTCGATGCTATAAAAACTATCTGCAAGCAAAGAGACAGATGAACGAATGCTCAGAGGTAGCACAGCTAAAAAAAACGTTTCAAGCAGAAAAGGATAAATATGAACAAATCGCTGCTTACGGCGAGTATGCACCAAATTATCGCCAACAGCAACGAAACGTTCGTTTAAGCAAGCGAGCTCTTGATCTGAATGAGAAAGTCGCCGCTTATCGCCTTGCTGAGACTGATTTTCAGCAACTTTTAGATGAAATCGGCATTTGTTTGGCAAAAACCATCTCATCAGAAATCAAAGTCAATGCGGGAAATCCTTTTTTTGAAACTGGAAATCCTAGTTGTAAGGGGAATTGTCATGGATAACATAGAATTTGTAATGCAGAAAAGACGAGGAATCATTGTTTGGGTATATTCTTTAAAGCAATTAAAAACCTTAAAACGATTTGGTTTGATTCATTTTGTCTCAAGAAAAATGAAATACGTCGTTTTGTATGTGAATGAAGAGGTCGTTGATGAAACAGAAGATAAGCTACAGGGCTTACATTTTGTACGTCAAGTTGAGCGGTCGTATCGACCAGATATTGAAATGAATTTTGCGGATCGAATTGGAACGAAGGCCGCTTATCAAGTTAAAGATGACGATGAGTTGGATGTCGTGGAAGCCAATACAAAGATTCGATTAGCTGAAACAGTCTAAGTAAGGTGAAAAATGTCTGATTTGTTCAAACATTTTTCATCTTTTTCTTTGATAATAAAGAGGTCAAATGAGCCTGAATGGACTTTGGATCATATCAAACAGAGATATCCTTAGCTGTGCATTTGACTGATGAATAGTAATGAGAGGGGCATGTAATTCATGCGAGTGGTTGCAGGTGAATTTGGTGGTCGTAAATTAAAAACTTTATCAGGAAATAATACACGACCTACGACGGATAAGGTAAAAGGTGCTATTTTTAATATGATCGGCCCGTATTTCGACGGAGGAAAAGCATTGGATCTATTTTCTGGTAGCGGCTCTCTAGGAATCGAGGCTGTTTCTCGTGGGATGGATCAAGCCGTTTTGGTAGAGAAAAACTTTCGCGCTATGGAGATCATTCGTGAAAATATTGCTGTGACGAAGAACGAATCAGCCTTTCAATTGATGAAAATGCCGGCAAATCAGGCAATTCAGCAGCTGATTGCGAATGAAGTGAAATTTGATTTAGTGCTATTGGATCCGCCTTATGCAAAACAAGAAATCGTGAAGCAGATCAATCTGTTGCTTGAGAATGACTTACTGACCAGAACATCAATCGTTGTATGTGAGACGGGGAAAGAAATCGTTCTGCCTGAAGCAATCGGCAATTTGAAAGAACGTAAACGTCAAGATTATGGGATTACTGCTGTAACGATTTACGATTGGGAGGATTAGGATGAAACGAATTGCGCTTTTCCCTGGTAGCTTTGATCCTTTGACTATGGGTCATCTTGATACAATTGAACGGGGAGCAAAATTATTTGACGAGTTAATCATTGGCGTTTTTGTGAATACAACGAAAAAAAGTTACTTCACGTCAGAAGAGAAGCTTGAGGTTGTGAAGGAGACCGTAGCACACATTCCTAATGTACGGGTGATTGGTCAGGAAAATGAGCTGACAGTTAATGTCGCAGAGAAGCTCGGAGCAAAATTTTTGCTGCGGGGCATTCGAAGTGTCAAAGATTATGAATATGAAAAAGAGATTGCTTATATGAATCATCATTTAGACCATAAATTAGAAACAGTTTTTTTGTTAGCAGAACCGAAATACAGTCATATTAGTTCTTCAATTTTGAAGGAAGTCTGGGCCTTTAACGGAGATATTAAAGAATATGTGCCTGATGCAGTCTATCGGGCGTTGGAAGAGAAGCGTGAAAATAGTGAAAAATAATAAACTCGTCAAACGATTATTACTTATATTTTTAGCATTAGCAGTGGTGGCTTGTGTGATTGTACCGATTCCTTATTACATCGAGGAGCCAGGAGAGACAATCAATTTAAAAGAGTTGATTACAGTCAATGATAAAAAGGATGAAAACAAAGGATCTTTTAGCTTAACCTCAGTTGGTATACGTCGAGCAACGGTTTTTACAGCTCTAAAAGCAAAAATTGAACCTTTTCATGAAATTATTTCTGCTGATGAACTGACTGGCGGTGCTAGTGATGATGAATATATGCAGATTCAAAAATTCAATATGGAAACGTCTCAAAATTTCGCAATTGAACAAGCTTTAAAATTAGCTAATAAACCTTATAAAATGGAGTACAAAGGGGTCTACGTACTAGGTGTAGAGAAAAATTCAAATTTTGCTGGAAAAATTAGTGTTGGTGATACGGTTACAAAAGCAGATGGAAAAACATTTACCAGCAGCGAAGATTTTATGAAGTACGTAAAATCCCAAAAAGTCGGTCAAAAAATGAAAGTGACCTATACACATGATGGCAAAACAAAAGAAGCTACCGAGAAGTTGATTAAATTACCAACAGATAAAAAGCCCGGGATTGGAATTACTTTAACTGATCACACGGAGATTGACTCGCAGGATAAAGTGAAGGTGGATGCTGGTGATATCGGTGGACCTTCTGCTGGCTTAATGTTTACACTAGAAATTTATGAACAGCTCGTTAACAAGGATCTGCGTCACGGTGAGAAGATCGCTGGGACTGGAACGATTAATTCTGAAGGAGAAGTCGGAAGAATTGGCGGGATTGATAAGAAGGTCGCTAGTGCAGCGGCGGATAAAAATAAGGTCTTTTTCGCTCCTGATGATGAGATTACAAAAGAAATGAAGGAAGCACAACCAGGTATTAAATCCAATTATGAAGAAGCCAAAGCAGCAGCTAAAAAGCTGGATACAGATATGAAGATCGTTCCAGTGAAGACAGTGAAGGATGCTTTAAAGTATTTGGAATCAATGAAATAGAAGTCATTAAGGATGTTAGATAATAAATCTAACATTCTTTTTTTTGAAAAAAATGAGGATCGTTTGCGTAACTTATTGGAAAGGAGGTAGTTATGAAAGAGTATTTAAAAAAGTATCCTTACTGGCTAGCAGTACCGGCTATTCTTGCAGTTATTCTTTTTTTCTTCTTTTCCAGAACATCTGAAGAAGAGCTAACAGATCCAGCCGTTTTTTCTTCAGAGAGCAGTAGGGTAGAGACAAGTGAATCTATCAATCAAGAGTGGTATGTCGATGTCAAAGGAGCGGTCAAAAAAACAGGAATGTATCGTATTTCAAAAGGTATGCGTTTAATGGATGCTATTGATCTTGCAGGTGGGTTTACAGCTGAGGCGGATCAGAATCAGATCAATTTTTCAAAGCTTTTGTCGGACCAAGAAATCATTTATGTACCTAAAGTTGGAGAGGAAATTCCTAGATTAAAAGAAGCAACAGTAGAGTCAGATGGATCAATTGGAGGGGAATCTCAAGAAAAGATCAACATCAACACAGCAGATGCGACAGAATTGCAGAAATTATCAGGAATTGGTGAGAAAAAGGCGGCGGATATAATCAAATATCGAGAGGAAAATGGCAGCTTCAACGCGATCGATGACCTGACAAAAGTATCCGGCATTGGTGAGAAAACGCTTGAAAATTTAAAGGACTCAATTACAATATAATAAAGAATATAACGTTTTCAAAAAGTGCTCGAAAAATTCCATAGTCAGGAGATGAGAAACCATGAAAATGATTCGATACCCTTGTTAAAACGAATCTCAAAAAAATGTTCGAGGCCCTCCCTGAAATAGTTTTGCTCAAAAACAAAAGGGAGGAGAAAAAATGATACCATTTAATGTTAAGTTATTGTATTGTTACAAATTTATGAGTCATTGTCTGCCAATTTATGCATTTTACACGCTCTTGTTTATTGAAAGAGGGATGAGTATATCTGAGATTGCTATCCTCGTTTCTCTCTGGAGTGGGTTCAGTATTTTATTTGAAATACCCTCTGGTATATTGGCCGATCGATGGAGCCGTAGAAATATGTTGGTTATTGCTTCATTTGTTGAAGGTTTATGTTTTTTTATCTGGTCTTTTTCTCAATCATTCAGTTTGTTTGCTGTTGGTTTTTTCTTTTGGGCCATTGGAAACGCTTTTGTTTCTGGCACAGAGGAAAGTCTAATCTATGATAATCTGAAGAGTAAAAATCGTGAAGACCAATTTAGCAAAATCTATGGCAGGAGCCGTTTTTTCGCAAACGTTGGAAATTTGACTGGCATTGTTATTAGCGGTGTTTTAGTGACTTTTATTAGCTTCGCGGAAATTTCTCTTTTGTCTGCATGTATCTGTCTCATCAACGCGTTGCTTGCCTCAAAACTTGAGGAGAAAAATTATTATGCAAGTCAATTAAATGACTCGACGATTGCTATTCATAGAACATTTAAGGATGCGGCCCAGCTCTTTAGGAACAGCACTCTTTCTCTGCTGACTGTCTTTTTTCTTATTCTGTTTTCTAGTCTTGTAAGTTATCTTGATGAGTTCGATGCGTTGATTGTACGCGACTTAAAGGCAGATTACTACTGGGTGAGTGTTTTGTTAACTGTGCGATTCATTTTTATTGCTTTAGGGGATTTGTTAGCCCCCAAAGTTGATAAAAAGTGCAGATCAATTCGATGGATATTTATTTTATATGGCTTTGCAGGCGGTTTCTTAGCGGTCTTCACTTTTCTTTGGCACACTTATGCTGTTGTGACTTTCGGTGCCTCAATGATGATCATGTCTATTTCCGAAGTGTTATTAATCAAGTCGCTACAAGAAACAATCACTGATGAAGGCAGAGCTACGGTAATGTCATTTTACGGATTGGGACAAAATGTAGTAATGATCCTCTTTAGCCTAATCTACGGCCTATTGGCAAAAATAATATCTATACAAACAATTTATTGTCTTATTTCAGGTTACGCATTGTTCGGAGCATTAGTTTTTTTCTTCATTTTTAGTAGAAAAAGAATAATCAACGATTAAAATAAGTGTATGTTTTTTAGACTAAATAGTTTAAAGTGATAACTTATCCTTGTGAGGTATGAGTTATCACTTTTTGTTGCCAATAAATGCGAAGGAATGTTTTTACATTAGTATGATAATCATTGCTAATACTTGTGAATAAGAAGCAAACAGGTTCGTTTGCGTACTTTGATATAAATGAATACCATAGGCGGCATTGGCTAAGAATCGGTAAAAGATAAAAAGTGTAATATTTAGTAACACTGGGAAAATGGCAGTTTTCCTAAGAGTGAGAGGGTGATGAAAGTAGTCAACATCGACGAAAAGATGCTTGAAAATTTAAAGGACTCGATTACAATATAAGAAAGATCGAAAGAGAGGGTAAAAATTTGACGACTGAAAGAATACCTTGGGACCAATATTTTATGGCGCAAGCTGTTTTATTATCATTGAGGAGTACATGTACCCGTTTAGAAGTGGGTGCTACAATCGTTCGTGATAAACGCATCATCGCAGGAGGTTATAATGGTTCTGTCAGTGGAGATGTACACTGTGTTGATGATGGTTGTTATGTCGTAGATGGTCATTGTCTTCGCACGATCCATGCGGAAATGAATGCATTGCTACAATGTGCCAAACTAGGTATTGCAACGGATCAAGCCGAGGTGTATGTAACTCATTTTCCTTGTCTACAATGTACAAAGGCGCTCCTGCAGGCCGGCATCAAGAAAATTCATTACTTGAAAGACTATCGTAATGATCCATATGCGATTGAGTTGATCGATCAAGTAGGAGCGAGTGCACATCAAGTACATCTAGAAAGTAAATATTTTACAAAACTTCAGCTAGGAGAAGATGCTGCCACATTACCAAACCCTTAGCTTCTTTTCGTAATTTTTTAATTGTACCGATTCTACTAGCGATTTTGCTTGCTAGTCTGATCTATCAGTTTAATGGTTGGTTATTTTTACTAGCAACTATTTTATTGATTCGACTTTGCTGCATGAAAAGCCACAAGATGCTTTTGTTGGCTTTTTTATGCAGCATTTTTATTGGTTTACGAACGTATTATTATGTAAACCAGTTTTCGGAATCTTCAGAATCTACATTAAATAAAACCGTCCATATTCAATCTGATTCGATCACTGTTGATGGCAGTTCCTTAAAAATGATCGGGAAAGTCGATGGTAAAAAGTACGTGCTTTATTACTCATTGAAGTCTCCAGTTGAAAAACAACGTTGGACTGCTAATCAGCCGCCAAATCTAGGACTAGTTAGCGGAGAATTGGAAACGTTTGATATAGCAAGAAATCTCAAAGGCTTTAATGCAAAAGCCCATTACCAAAGTCTTGGTTTCCAAGGAATTCTTCAAGTGAATTCATTAACGCAACTTGATCGAAGAGGATTTAACCTGAGTGATTTACGACAGCAGTTGATTTTTCGCATAGATCAAAGGTATTCTAACCGACTTGCCAGCTACCTTAAGGCTTTGGTAATTGGCTACAAGGATGCGGCATTCACAGAATATACATCAGGTTACAAAGCGTCTGGACTGTTACATTTATTTACTTTGTCAGGAATGCATATCCAATTTTATTTGGGAGGCGTTCATTTGCTGTTGAAGAGAGTGCGTTTAACAAGGAACTCGCGTTTCATTTTTTTAAGTTGTATCGGCGTACTATTCATTCTTTTGACAGGTGGCGGTTTTAGTACAATTCGAGCGGTTTTAAGCTTTATCATTGGTTTTGTCTGTCAGACTTTTGATATTTTACTTTCTAAACTAGATCAATGGAGCATAATGCTGTTCCTATTAGTTTTAAGCTTTCCATTAGTTCTTTGGTCTGTAGGTGCTCAGTTAAGTCTGTACTTTGCTTTAATACTATTATATTTAAACGATTTGCCTATTCACACGCGGAAGCAGACGCTCGTCTTCTCTGTTTTATCTTTGCCAATATTGATTTTTAGTTTTAGTGAATGGAGCATAATTGGCGGTGTACTAACTCTACTGCTATTTCCAATTTTTGAATGGATTATTTTACCTGGATGCTTACTACTTTTTCTAGGCTGTTTTGCTCCAATACCTAAAGTACTAAGTAATACGATAGAGTTTTTCTTTTTTCTTCTTGAGAAATTTTTGCAGGTCTTTACTTTCCCTAATTTCACGATTGGAAAACCATCATTTTTTCTATTTCTTCTTCTTCTAGTAGTAGTTCTTTTGATTATTGATCGGTTAAAATATCATCAGAGCATTTATCTTTTTTTGATCACAGCTTTTTTTCTTCTCGGCTCAATCTCTATATCAACCAACGGTATAGTAGCCTTTGTTGATGTGGGACAAGGGGATAGCATTTTTATCAAGCTTCCCTTTAAACGAGAAACTTTTTTGATAGATACTGGTGGAAAATTAACTTTTAAACAGGACAATTGGCAGAAAAGGCAATCAAAACATCTCTCTGACTATAATTTATTGCCATTTTTAAAATCGCAGGGGTGTCGCAAGATTGATCATTTGCTGGTGACTCATAATGATGCGGATCATATGGGTGAGTTAGTTCATGTACTCGATGAAATAAAAGTGAAAAATCTATATTTGGCTCGAGGGCCGCAAAAAGAATTACAGAGCATGATAAGAAAAATTAGAGGGACAAAGATTCATCTGATAAAGCAAGGAGATACTGTCGGAAACTACTTAAAGATTCAAATATTGTCACCGAAAAAAAGTGAAGGCGAGAATAATGATTCTCTTGTCACTTATTTTCAATTAAATAAGAAGCGCTTTTTATTAACAGGAGACTTAGAAATAACCGGTGAAAAGGACTTGCTGAAGAATTATCCGCAATTGAAAACAGACTTTCTCAAAGTTGGGCATCATGGCAGTAATACTTCGACGAGTGAAGAGCTGTTGGAAAAAATCTCTCCTAAATATGGTATTATTTCTGTAGGTAAAACGAACCGCTATGGTCATCCCACAGAGGAAACTTTAGAAAAGTTAAAGAAACATCACATTCGAATATTACGAACTGATCAACACGGGATGATCTACTATCAATGGTCAGCGGTGACGAAACGAGGAAGGGTTAAAGTCATGATAGATTTTCCGGAATAAACGTGGTAGCATGGAAAGTTGAAGCTTTTTCTCTTTGTGGGTAGAAGAATGATCAGCCTATTTTTATAGTTTTGAATACAAGTTAGGAGTAGTTACATGAACACACAGGAAGCTATTCAACAGATTAGAAATGAACCATTAAAACCGGTTTATTTGATTACTGGAACGGAAGATTATTTGATTCAGGAAATTCGGCAAGCTTTTATGGATCGAATGAAAAAAGATGATTTAGAAGAATTAAATTTTATGTCCTTTGATATGGAAGAAAATGGTTTAGGTGCGGTGATTGATGAGGCTGAAACCTTGCCTTTTTTTGGTGATTATCGATTGATTTTTGTTGAGAAACCTTACTTCTTAACAGGAGAGAAAAAAAGCAATGTGCCAGACCAAGACGTTGATGGATTAGTAGAATATCTGAAGCAGCCATTAGACACATCGATTGTTGTTTTTTGGGCGAACTATCCCAAACTGGATGCTCGGAAAAAAATTACAAAAGCACTGAAGAAAACCACTATTGTTGACGCAGCTCCTTTGCAAGAGCGAGATCTTCGCAGCTTCCTACAGCGCTATATTAGCAACGAACATGTGAAAATTTCAAAAGAAGCATTTGATCTATTTTTACGCTTAACAAACTTTGATCTTTCAAAGGCGATGAATGAAATTGAAAAATTACTTCTATTAGCTGGTGAGGGAGGCACTATCACTCTTCAACTAGTAGAGGATTTGGTACCAAAGACATTGGAACATAACATTTTTGAATTGACTGAACGAATTTTAAAGGGAGACACAGAAAAAGCTTATCAAACTTACGAGGAATTACATTTGCAAGGGGAAGAAACGATCAAGCTAACGGCAATATTAATTGGACAGATTCGATTGCTTTTGCAAACAAAAATTTTACAAAAAACCGGTTATCAGCAAGCTAATATTGCAGAAACGTTAGGTGTCCATCCTTATCGAGTGAAATTAGCAATGCAACAAGTCGCGAAATTTCCACTAGAATTACTTGTATCGATGTATGATGAGTTGGTTGAAAACGATTATGAAGTGAAGACAGGACAAGCAGATAAAGAAATTAACTTTCAATTGTTCATTTTAAAAACAACCGAAAAAATTAAAAAATAGAAAGAATTTGAACCGATTATTTTCCCATATTTATGGGTGATAAACGCGAAAAAGAGAGCTGATAAACAAAATGTTTTGTTTTATCAGCTCTTTTTTGTCATTCTTAGAAAGCGATACCTTTATGATAGTTTCAGAAAAAATACAACTTTTTTTCTTGTGAAGCATAAGGGAGATAAAAAAACACGAATAGGGAACTGTTTATCGAAAAAATTAGAATAAAAATCTCTCAGCAATGTTTAATAATTCACTATTTTAAGGTATGATAATACCAAGGTGTTAATTACCTAAAACAAAGAGATTGAAGAAACCTTGTGAGAATTACTCTCAATTAGAAAGCCATCAGTTGATGGATCTGATTTTGAAGTTAGAGGTACAAAAGTTCTTATTTCAAAGTGATAATAGTCAGCTCGTCTGACTTTATATATGCACCACAAATGTATAAACCCAAAAAAGAAAGGATGAACAAAATGACACTAGCAAAAATCGTTTATGCAACCAACACAGGAAACACAGAAGGAATTTCTGAAATTTTGGAGGATGCTTTTGAAGAAATTGGCGTCGACGTTGAACGCGTTGAAGCGGATGATGCAGAAGCAGATTTTTATGAAGATGCGGATATCTGTGTCCTAGCTACTTATACCGATGGAGATGGTGAACTGCCGTTTGACTTAGAAGATTTACATGAAGAATTACCTGACGAAGATCTATCAGGAAAAATTTATGGTGTAGTAGGAAGTGGAGATAGCGAACTGTATCCAGATTACTTCTGTCATGCAGCAGTTGCATTTGATGAGGCTTTTGCGAAAACTGGAGCGAAAAAAGCAGCGGAAACAGTGAAAATTGAAAATGAAGCTGATGATGAGGATGAAGAAGTATTGAAAGCATTTGTGAAAGCTTTGGTAGAAGCAGCGGAATAAGGGTCACCTGGGAAGAATGGAGTGAGATTTTGTTTAAAGTATTAGAACGCAAGGAACTGGCGCCAACTGAATATGAAATTTTAGTTGAGGCACCACGAATTGCCAAGAAAGCACAACCAGGGCAGTTTGTGATCTTGCGAATCGACGAACAAGGTGAGCGGATTCCGCTAACTGTCGTGGATACGGACAAAGAAGCGGGTTGGGTACGCTTAATCTTTCAAGTGATCGGCAAATCAACTGCCCAGCTCGCTACTGTTATGGCTGGAGAAGCCTTAATGGATATTGTTGGACCACTTGGTAAGGCAACGGATATCGAAAATTATGGGACCGTTCTCTTAGTTGGCGGTGGCGTTGGAATCGCGGCATTATTCCCAATCGTTAAAGGATTAAAAGAGGCGGGTAATCGTGTGATTACTGTTCTTGGAGCGAAAAATAAGGAGTTATTGATTCTGCAGGAGGAATGCGCACAGTATTCTGACGAACTGATTTTGATGACAGATGATGGCTCTGTGGGTCAAAAGGGTCTAGTAACTCAGGCAATGGAAGATGTCTTCAAACGGGAAGACATCTCAATGGCTTGGGCAATTGGACCAAGTATCATGATGAAGTTTTGTACACTCACAGCAAAAAAATATGATGTACCTATCTATGTCTCATTGAATCCGATCATGATTGATGGTACGGGGATGTGCGGAGGCTGTCGTGTAACAGTGGCAAACTCTATTAAATTTGCTTGCGTTGATGGACCAGAATTTTTAGGCGAAGAAGTCGATTGGGATGAATTCGTCAATCGGATGCAGCAATACCGTCCGGAAGAATTACTGGCGAATGAAAGCTATGAAAAGCAGGTGAATACAAATGGCTAAACGCAGTTATACAAAAACCCCGATGCGAGAACAAGCACCTGAGGTTCGAAATCAGAATTTCGACGAGGTTGCTTTAGGCTATACGTTAGAAGAGGGACAATTAGAGGCAAGTCGTTGCTTGCAATGTAAAAATGCGCCTTGTATTACAAATTGTCCCGTAATGATTGATATCCCTGGCTTTATTAAAGCGATCGAAGAAGGCGATATGCCATTAGCCTACGAGATTTTAAGTCGCTATACGAATTTACCAGCAATTTGTGGGCGTGTTTGTCCACAGGAAAAGCAATGTGAGATGGTATGTCGCTTAGGACGATCGAAAAAATTTGAACCAGTAGCAATCGGAAAACTGGAACGCTTAGTGGCGGACTGGGCTTTAGAGCAACCAGTAGAATATAAGGAAGTCACTGACGATAAGGGTAGAGTTGCAGTTATTGGGTCAGGACCTTCCGGGTTAACGGCGGCTGGAGATTTGGTGAAGCTGGGGTACGATGTGACTGTTTATGAAGCATTGCATGCACCAGGTGGCGTACTCACATATGGAATTCCAGAATTCCGTTTACCAAAAAGTACTGTGAAGAAAGAAATTGAACGAATCGTCGCTCAGGGTGTGAAAATCGAAACCAACGTGGTCGTTGGAAAAACAATTACAATGGATGAGATTCTTTCCGAATTTGATGCGTGCTATTTATCAGTGGGAGCAGGTGCTCCTAGATTCCAAGGAATCAAAGGAACATCATTAAATGGTGTCTACTCTTCAAGTGAGTACTTGACACGTGTAAATCTGATGCATGGTTATCAATTTCCAACCTATGATACACCTGTTCAGAAATCGAAAAATGTCGTTGTCATTGGCGGCGGAAATGTAGCGATGGATGCAGCACGTTCTGCTAAACGTTTAGGTGCTGACAAAGTTTCTATCGTGTATCGTCGGTCATTGGAAGAATTACCTGCTCGTGAGGAAGAATATCATCACTCAGTAGAAGAAGGAATAGAGTATCATTGGTTAAGCAATCCTGTTGAATACATGGATGATGGCGCTGGGCGATTAAAGGCGGTCAAGTGTGTTCGGATGGAATTGGGCGAACCGGATGAATCGGGACGTCGAAGACCAATCGTTATTCCAGGTAGTGAATTCATTATTGAAGCAGATACAGCAATCGAAGCAATCGGACAAGGAGCCAATAAAGTCTTATTGGACACTTTCCCTGAACTAGCACTAAATAAATGGGGATATATTGATGCGGATGAAGAAACTTGTGCGACGTCAATTCCAGGAGTTTTCGCCGGTGGTGACATCGTTACAGGTGCGGCAACCGTCATCTTAGCCATGGGTGCAGGGAAAATAGCAGCAAATGAAATTGATCAGTATATTCAAAAGACAAGACAGGAGCAATTGGTTTAAGCGAGGTGCAAATGATGAAAACTATGAAAACGATGGATGGAAACACTGCGGCAGCCCATATTTCTTATGCGTTTACGGAAGTTGCCGGAATCTATCCAATCACGCCTAGTTCAACAATGGCAGAAGTCGTTGACGAATGGGCAGAGCAAGGTCGCAAGAACATTTTTAATGAAACAGTAAAAGTGGTTGAAATGCAATCAGAAGCAGGAGCTGCCGGAACCGTTCACGGCTCTTTGAAAACAGGTGTCTTAACTACAACATATACCGCTTCACAAGGTTTGTTGCTGATGATTCCGAACATGTTTAAGATTGCTGGTGAATTGTTACCTACTGTGTTTCACGTAGCAGCACGTGCAGTTTCTACGAATGCATTAAGTATTTTTGGAGATCACAGTGATGTAATGGCAGCTCGGCAAACAGGTTTTTGTATGCTGGCTGAAGGTGGCGTTCAGGAAGTAATGGATTTGTCTGCAGTTGCCCATTTAGCGAGTATTGAGGGCAAACTGCCTTTCATGAACTTCTTTGACGGGTTTAGAACGAGTCACGAACTGCAAAAAATTGAAGTGATTGACTATGAAGATCTAAAGGCAATGATGAACTGGGAAGCGTTAGCTGATTTCAGACGTTTAGGGATGAATCCAAATCGCCCAAATGTATCTGGTACCGCACAAAATCCAGATATTCATTTCCAACAAAGAGAAACAGTGAATCGTTATTATGATGAAATGCCAGCAATTGTCCAAAAATACATGGGCAAGATCAATGCATTGCGCGGTACAAATTATGATTTGACGAATTATTACGGAGATCCCGAAGCGACAGAAGTAATCATTGCTATGGGATCAGCTTCACCAACGATTCAGCAAACAGTAGATTATTTGAATCAGAATGGTCGAAAGGTCGGCTTTTTGGATATTCATCTATATCGTCCATTTCCAGCAGAGAACTTATTGGAAAAATTGCCGACAACTGTAGAGAAAGTTGCAGTCTTGGATCGAACGAAGGAACCAGGTTCTGATGGAGAACCATTGCTCTTAGACGTCCAAAGTGTGCTATATCGTCATACAAACCGTCCAATCGTTATTGGCGGTCGCTACGGTATTGCTTCAAAAGACGTAACGCCAGATCAAATCGTAGCAGTTTTTGATCATTTATTATTACCAGTTGCTGATATGAAACAGCGCTTTACTGTGGGAATAAATGACGACGTAACAAATCTTTCTCTTCCAATGAGTAGTGTATTAGATCTGACACCAAAATCAACATTCCAAGCAAAATTCTGGGGACTTGGTTCAGATGGAACAGTTGGAGCAAATAAACAAGCAATCAAAATTATCGGGAAT
Source organism: Enterococcus raffinosus (assembly GCF_019175485.1). Classification (NCBI taxonomy): domain Bacteria; kingdom Bacillati; phylum Bacillota; class Bacilli; order Lactobacillales; family Enterococcaceae; genus Enterococcus; species Enterococcus raffinosus. The sequence goes on along the minus strand of NZ_CP072888.1, from coordinate 1,624,553 downwards.
AATACCGATTATTATGCGCAGGCTTATTTCTCTTATGATTCTAAGAAATCAGGGGGCTTAACAAATTCTCATCTTCGTTTTGGGAAAGAACCAATTCTTTCTACCTATAATGTGGAAGCCGCTGATTTTGTCGGCTGTCATAATAGTGCTTATATTCATCAGTATGACCTAGTCAAAGGATTGAAAGATGGTGGAACCTTCTTACTGAACACAGTTTGGGATGAGGAAAAGGTCAAAAAATTATTACCAAGTCGAATCAAACGTTATTTAGCAGAGCATCATATTAATTTTTACATCATCAACGCAATGGAGATCGCTCAAAAAACGGGACTTGGCGGTCGGATCAATCAAGTAATGTCAACAGCTTTCTTTGAGTTAACAGATATTATGGATCACGAGACCTATCTGCCGCTGCTTAAAGCAGAAGTAGACGCAGCCTACGGGAAAAAATCAAGAACAATTGTTGAACGAAATTGGCAGGCGATTGATGCTACTGTAGCTGAACTGAAAAAAATCGAAATTCCAGCCGAGTGGGCAACGATTGAAGTGAAAACACTTGTTGATGACGAAGATCAAAATAAACCAGCCTATATTCGTAATATTTTAGAACCAATCAATCGTCAAGAAGGCAATCAGCTTTCAGTGGGTGATTTGATTGAAAATGGTATGTTGGGCGGTGTAATGCCTTCTGGTACTGCTGCTTATGAAAAACGTGGTATTGCTTTAGAGGTTCCAGAATGGATTCCTGAAGCTTGTACGATGTGTAATGAATGTGCCTTTGTTTGTCCTCACGCAGCGATTCGTCCGTTCCTTGCAGACGAGGAAGAGATGGAAGCGGCACCTGAAGGATTTATCACTCGGGATATGCGCGGAAAAGATGGCTTCAAATATCGTATTCAAGTGTCTTTAGAAGACTGTACCGGTTGCGGACTCTGTGTAGAGGCTTGTCCTGCAAAAGAAAAAGCATTGGTCATGAAGTCATACGAAGAACAAAGAGAACAAGCGGTAAATTGGGCATTTGCGATGACTCTTCGTCAAAAAGCAAATCCGGCCAAGAAATTTTCAGTAAAAGGTTCTCAATTTGAGCAGCCCCTACTTGAATTCTCAGGCGCTTGTGCTGGCTGTGGTGAGACTCCTTACGTGAAGTTGCTAACTCAGTTATTTGGTGATCGAATGATGATTGCTAACACCACTGGATGTTCTTCTATCTGGGGCGGTTCTGCACCAGCTACACCATATACGGTCAATCAAGAGGGCTGCGGTCCTGCATGGAGCAACTCGCTCTTTGAAGACAATGCTGAGTATGGTTTAGGTATGCATATGGCCAATGAAACGAAACGGAATCGCTTGGCGAACAAAATCTCCAAAGCGCTAGAAAACGGTATTGGGACAGAGGATACAAGAGCACAGCTACAAGATTGGTTGAATCACATGTTAGAAGGTGAAGGCAGCCAGCAACGTGCGGCTAAGTTGCGTGCTGTTCTAAGCGAAGAAGCAAATGATGAGTTACAATCCATCTTAGCTGATAAAGATATGTTTGCTAAACCTAGTCAATGGATCATTGGTGGAGACGGTTGGGCCTATGATATCGGCTTTAGCGGAATCGATCATGTTTTAGCATCTGGTGAGGATGTAAATATCCTTGTAATGGACAATGAAGTGTATGCTAATACTGGGGGACAGATGTCGAAGGCTACGCCATCAGCTGCTATTGCAAAATTTGCAGCGGGTGGTAAGAAGACGAAGAAGAAAGACCTTGGTATGATTGCTATGACTTATCGTGATGTGTATGTCGCACAGGTTGCAATTGAAGCAAATCCGACACAAACATTAAAAGCAATTCAAGAGGCTGAAGCTTATCCAGGACCATCATTGATTATCGGCTATACACCATGTATCAATCATGGAATACGTGGCGGAATGAGCCAGTCAATCGAAGAATCGGTTAAAGCTGTAGAATCCGGCTATTGGCCGCTTTATCGTTACGATCCAGTCCGCGCACAAAAGGGCAAAGACCCAATGCGCATCGACTTCAAGAAAACAGACTTCAGCAAGATGAATGCCTTCTTAGAAGGGCAAACACGCTTCTCTGCGTTGCATAACATCAAGAAGGATGATTCCGTAGTAGAAGAAATGTTGAATCAAACAGTTGAAGACATGGAAGAACGAGTGAAGAGCTACACTGAATTATCTAGCAAGTAAAAGAATAAGATCGATACTTATCAGTATCGATCTTATTTTTACAATCAAAAACAAATAAAAAAACCGATCAATTGATCGGTTTTTATTATTTAGCTAATTTTTTAGCAAGACGTGCTTTGTCACGGTTTGCTTTGTTTTTGTGGATCAAACCTTTTGATTCAGCCATATCAATTGCTTTAGCAGCTTCTTTATAAAGGTCATTCATATTTTCAGCGCCAGCAGCAGCAGCCTCTTCAAATTTCTTAACAGTAGTGCGCATTGCGCTCATTTGTGATGAGTTTTTAGCATTAGCAGCTTCACTAGTGCGAACACGTTTGATTGCAGATTCAATGTTTGGCATGGATTTCACCTCCGAATTCAGTCTTATACGGTTGTAACCGTACAATTCAACATTACTCATTATACATAAAGCCGCTTTTCAATGCAATAAAATCGTGACAAGTTTTTTTCCTTAACAGAAATTATATTGAAACGATAGACAAATCCTTCGTTTTCTCTTATTGCTTGTTAATCGTAGTACATCCATATAAATAAAAAGGTACTAGGATATCAAGAATAAAATGGATAAAAAGCTAGAATCTTTGTCATCCTAGCTTTTTTTGATCAATGAGATGCTTTATAAAGTGGACATGTGGAGCATTTCGTTTCATCGATATCAGCAAGCTCCTTCAAAGGTATCAGCATCCGGAGTCCATTGAGAATAACAAGAATGGTACTTCCTTCATGGCCTACGACTCCTAAGGGCAGTGTCAGAAATTGTAAAAAATTACTTGCGATTAAAAGAACGATTACGCATAGTGAGAATATGATGTTCTGACGAATAATCCGTTTCATTTTTTTCGATAAGCGATGACTATACATCAATTTCGTCAAATCGTTTTTCATCAGCACCATGTCTGAAACTTCCATGGCTACATCCGTTCCTTCGCCCATCGCGACACCAATGCTAGCAGTGGCTAGGGCAGGGGCATCGTTGATTCCGTCCCCAACCATCGCATTGACAGTATAGTCCTTTTTCTGTTGCTTCACCAAATCAGTTTTATCAGCTGGTAGACACCCACCATGAAAATCATTTAAGTGAAGCTGCTGAGCAACATAACTGGCCGCACCTACATTATCACCTGTAAGCATGACAGTTTGAACATTTTGCTCTTGGAAATAGGTGATTACTTCTTTTGTATACGGCTTAGGCAAGTCCATTAGGGCAAGCAGAGCAGTAATTTGATCATTCTTACTAAGAACCACGACTGTCTTTCCTTCTTCGTGCCATAGGTCAATCAACGGGTGTTTCTGCTTATCAGTTGGTTTGCCAAGTTGCCATGTTTGATCTTGATAAGTAGTCACTAATCCAAATCCTGCGCGTTCCTCCACATTTAATTCAAGAGCATTCTCATCCTTAAAAAACTTTGTGATTGCTACCGCTAGAGGGTGCGTTGATTGCCGCTCCATTGAAAAAAATAATTGAGGAATCACAGAGTCATCTGAAAAGGTTTTATAATCCGTAACTCGCGGTTTTCCTTGTGTCAATGTGCCCGTTTTATCGAAGGAGATTGCTCGTAAATCCGCCAGGTTTTCTAAAGTCTTTCCTGATTTAAAAAGGATTCCCTTTTTCGCGCCGTTTGATATTGCAGCCAAAGTAGCGGGTGTGGCAGAAGCAACTAAGGCACAAGGGGAGGCAACCACTAATAAAACCATTCCACGATAAAAACTTTCGGTAAAGCTCCAATCAAGTATGAAGTGTGTAAACAAAATCATTAGAGGAACTGCTAGCAAAACAATTTTGACATATACATTTTCAATTTTCTCAATGAAAGTCGCAGTTGCTGTTTGTTCATTTTGAGCGTTTTCAACCAAACGTAAAATATGCGCAAAAAGAGTATCATTACTTGTCTTAGTTACTTCCAATGAAAAAGGTTGCCCTAAATTAATTGTTCCGCCAAAAGCTTCATCATCAATATTTTTTTCAACAGGAACAGATTCTCCAGAGATTGCAGATTCGTCAATAGAGGAAGCTCCAAGCATTCGGCCATCAATAGGGACCGCTTTTCCTTTAGGAACAAAAACCATGTCGCCCAATTTTAATTCTTCAACAGGAACCGTGACATGCTCACCATCAATAATTTTCAAGGCTTCATTCGGAGCAACATTCATTAGTGCGGTAATTTCTTTCGTACTTTTATTTGTAGCATACTCCTCCAAGGCACCACTTAAGCAGAAAATAAAGGTCAGCATCGCCCCTTCAAACCAATTTCCAATCAAGCAGGCTCCGATAGCAGCTAACGCCATCAATAAATCGACATTCAAGGTGCGTTCTTGCACGAGTTCACTGATTCCTTCGTAGGTTTGCTTCCAACCGCCGCTAATGATCGCAACAATGAAAAAGAGAGGATAGATAGGCTGAGAAAGCCCAATTAAGATCCTACCAACAATTAAAAACAATAAACAGAAAAGGGTAGAGAGAAACGCATTGCGTTCTTTTTTACTCATCACTTTTCCTCCTTTCTCAATAGTCTTGACATGTATCTAATGGTAATAGCTCATCAAGATACTAACTATTCTTTCACTATTATAGTAACACATTAGTCCGGCTAAATGATAATGAAATTAGCTAATTGAGAACGAAAGTGATTATCAATTGGAATTGAGAATGACTATCATTAGTTCTTGTAACGGTGAAAGAGGAATATCTCGTTAAAAATCAAGATAATTTCTATTCGTTTTAATTTATAATTAATATAGTTTAAATAGAAAAAAAGACCTGCTAAAAAGGCAGGTCTTACATAGCAATCAGCCAATAGCCGATCAAAATTATCCCTAATACAATTCGATACCACCCGAACACAGTAAAATCGTTTCGTTTGATATAATCCAATAAAAACTTAATTGCGATAATCGATACGATAAAGGCTGTGACCATACCGACTAACAAAACAATAATTTCAGAACCCCCAAAGGTATTGCCGTTCATTAAGAATTTAACGATTTTCAACCCGCTGGCACCAAACATCACTGGAATCCCGAGGAAGAAAGAGAATTCCGTCGCTACAAAACGAGAACTTCCGATGATAATAGCTCCAAGGATCGTCGCGCCTGAACGAGAAGTTCCAGGGATTAGAGAGAGCAATTGAAAGGCTCCGACGATAAGAGCGGCTTTGTAAGTAAAGTCGTTCAAATTGGTGCATTTGGGCGTTTTAGTCTTATTGTGTCGTTCTACAACAATAAAAGCGATCCCGTAAACGATCAGCATGATTGCAACTGGCAAAAACTTATGAAAATGTTCCTCTAGAAAATCATCCAAAGGCAGTCCGATCACCGCTGCAGGCAAGCAAGCGATGATTACTTTAAACCATAACGTCCAGGTGTCCTGTTTTTCTTCATGTGTTTTGCTCGGTGCGAAAGGGTTCAACTTACTAAAATAAAGAACCACGACCGCTAGGATAGCTCCTAATTGAATCACAACATTGAACATTTCAATAAAAGCAGGACTCATATTTAATTTGATAAATTCATCTGCTAAAATCAAATGCCCTGTCGAAGAAATAGGCAACCATTCAGTGATTCCTTCGACAATTCCAAGAATAATTGCTTTAAAAATATTAGCGATAAGCATTAAGTGTACGTCCTTTCAAGTTAATAACAATAATCAGTATACCGTTTCACTCTTGAAAAGACCATCGAAAAAAGGCTAAGCTTTTTTTAAGAAAAAAACTGCCAGCAAAAGCTGACAGTTAAATTTCTATTCATCTGCATGATCTGAAATAGTTTTTCCTCGTTCCATGTAGCTGATGTCATTGATCGCACGAATAGAAAACTCGCCATTTTCATACCGTAAGCGATTGATACTGCCGTTTAGTAAGTTTGCGCGAACAGGTTGTTTTGAATCGATCAAGCTTAATAAAAAGGCGATGGTCAGGCCATGAGAAACGATTAAAACATTTCCTCCGCCTTGTTTTTCTCGGTTTTGAGCAATATCTTCGAATCCATTCCAAACACGGTCGCGTAATTGAGTATAAGGCTCTGCCCAGTTCGCAGTATCTGCACCTTCAACAGCATTCGCGATTTCTTCAAAACTAACATCAGTGGCAAATAGATCGTCTTCTGTTTTAAAGTTCAATACTCGTGGTAGAACACCCCACATCTCTGCATCATAGGCGCCCTCCAAGGAACCAAAGCACCATTCCCGGATTCGAGGATCAACGTGATAAGGAATATTTTTGCCTTCAGGATGTTCGTTTAGTAAAATACGCATGGTTTCGATTGCACGACCTGAGTCACTTGAATAAGCTTCTTCAAACTTCGTATCTTGCAAACCTAGTCCTACATAATGAATGCCTTCACGTCCGCTTTTTGTTAGTGGTGTATCACACCAACCTTGCACACGAGCCAATGTGTTGAACATCGTTTTACCATGTCGAACAATATAAAGATTTGTTTCTGTCATATTTAAAACCTCCAAAAAGTTGTTTAATTAAAGAACGGATTCGTATCGATCTCACGACCAATCGTCGTTGCTTCACCGTGTCCGGGATAAGCTGGAAGCTCACGAGGAAGAGTGAACAAATATGTTTTAATACTATAAAGCAGCTGTTGCATATCTCCAGTGTATAAATCAGTTCGCCCGATGCTTCCCCTAAAGAGTGCATCCCCAACTACAACAAAATCGTCAAAGATAAAGCTGACACTGCCAATTGAGTGTCCTGGTGTTGGTACGACCTGAAAAGTCATACCGCCAATGGTGTATTCTTTCATTTCAAATTCATACTCGGCTGGCTGTACGATCAAATCTGGCATATTGTCGTGGCGTCCTAGACCAGAAAGATTTAGGATTGGATCTCCTAACCACTTCTGTTCCAAAGGATTTACATAAACAGGAATACCATACTTTGTTCGAATTTGTTCCACCGCACCGATATGATCATAGTGGGTGTGGGTTAATAGAATAGCCTGCGGGTTTTTCCCCATACGTTCAATTTCTTTTATTAATCGGTCTCCTTCAGCTCCTGGATCCACGACCAATAAATTCTTTTCATTATGAATCAAATAGCAATTTTCTTGCGCGATTCCGGTAACAAAACCTTCGATTTGAATCATTCTTTTCCTCCCTGAAACACTAAAAAGTAATTTTGTTTGATTTGATTCACTTTACTGATAAATGATTCTGTCAGTAATAAAAACTCAATATCACAAAGTCCTTCTTTATTATACCTTAAAAGCAAAAAAAAAGCGGCTTCTCTGTACGATTTTGACAACTCGGGCAAACAAGTAAAAAAAAAATTCTGCCAAATAAATCAAGAACAATAAAATAGAATAAAACTTGACGAAGGCTAAAAAATCTTCTATGGTGAAACAGCCAAATGATTTAGTAGAAACGTAAAAATGAGGTGACAACTTGGCAGTAAAGAAAATCGCGATTCGTGAATTAGTTGAGTTTATCCTGCGTAGCGGAAGCATTGATGAGGGGAAAAACAGCAATCATACACCTCAAGAAGGTGCGAGAATTCATCGCCAGTTGCAAAAAGAAGGCGGATCAGGATATCAAAAAGAAGTCTGGTTGAAAAAACCCCTCGAGATCGCAGATACCGCTGTTCAAATTGAAGGTCGTGCTGACGGCATTTATATAGAAGAAGATCGAGTATTTATCGATGAAATAAAAACATCCGAAACCCCATTTGAAGAATTAGAACCTGGCATCATTGATTTGTATTTTTATCAAGCAATGGTTTATGCCTATATTTATAGTGAACAGGAAGAGCTGTCTGAAATCGGTACACGCTTGACCTATTTTCAAACGACTGAAGAGAAAATTACCCGCCAGATTCGAACCTTTACCTTTGATGAATTGACTGAGTTTTTCGAGGATTTAATCAAGCGATACGAAAATTGGTTGATTTTTCAAATGGAATGGCGAGAAACTCGTAATCGTTCTTTACAGGCCTTAAGCTTTCCTTTTGATACTTACCGTGCAGGACAAAGAGAGTTAGCTGCAGCGGTGTACAAGACGATTCACGCTCAGCAGAAACTATTTGTTGAGGCACCAACAGGAACGGGAAAGACGATGTCTACAATTTTTCCAGCATTTAAAGCAATGGGGGAAGGATTAGGAGAGCGAATTTTCTATTTAACAGCGAAGACAATCACCCGCCAGGTTGCAGAAGAAACTGTTACGAAAATTACAAAAAAAGAGGCGCGTGTAAAAAGCGTGACCTTAACTGCAAAAGATAAAATCTGTTTTTTAACAGAACGAAATTGTACACCTGAGCATTGTCCCTTCGCTAAAGGCTACTATGACCGCGTCAATGATGGTCTTTGGGATATGCTGAATAATGAAGATCAATATACAAGACCCGTTATCGAAGATTATGCACGCAAGCATGAATTGTGTCCTTTTGAGCTTTCATTGGATGTCAGTCGTTTTTGTGATCTCGTTGTAGGAGATTACAATTATTTGTTTGATCCGACGGTGTATTTACGTCGTTTTTTCGAAGAGGAAAATAAGACAAATTTGGTTTTAGTTGATGAAGCTCACAATCTAGTCAATCGCTCAAAGGAAATGTATTCAGCAAGCATTTCTCGAGAAAACATCGATCAAATGCAAAAAGACCTAGACAAGTCTTTTAAGAAACTAAATAAAGCTTTTATTCGGGTCGATAACGAATTCGAGTTGATTCATCAGTCGCTTAACGGCGAACCCTATCATCATCAACAAGCAGCACCTGAAAGTCTAATTAACAGCCTCTTCAAATTGCAGGAGCAAATTAAAGAATGGTTGGCTGAAAACCCCGATCATCCAGCTCAGCAAAAAATGCTTCCAGTTTATTTTGAGATTTTGCGTTTTACTAGAATGAGTGAATATTATGACGACCATTATCAAACCACAGTAGAGCATAAGAGTTATGATTTGATTGTTAAAGAGTATTGTATCGATCCATCCTGGTTTCTAGAGCAAACAATGGAAAAAGTAGGGAGTAGTATTTTATTTTCTGCAAGTTTTTCTCCACTGGATTATTATCAAGAAGTTTTAGGTGGAGGAGAGGATAGTTTGAGTTATCGCTTGCCTAGCCCATTTCCAAATGAAAATCGATTAGTCTTAGTTGATGCCAGTATTCAGACCACTTATCAAAAGCGAACCCAAAGTATTCCGAAAATTGCAGCCTCAATTGAACGCTTAGTTAAAACGAAAACGGGAAACTATCTTGTTTTCTTTCCATCCTTTCAATATTTGGATCAAGTGGCAGATTATTTTCATGATGTATATCCTGAGTATGCGATTCAGATTCAAGGATCAAAATTGAACGAAACAGAACGTGAAGAGTTTTTAGCGGCTTTTATCGATCAGCCGAAAGAGTCATTGATCGGCTTTTGCGTACTTGGAGGAATCTTTTCCGAAGGGATTGATTTGGTGGGAGAGCGATTGATCGGAACAGTCGTGGTTGGTGTAGGGTTGCCGCAAATCAATCACGAACAAGAATTAATCAAAGAGTATTATGATGAGAAACGAAACCAGGGCTTCAGCTATGCTTATCAATTACCAGGAATGAACAAAGTGATCCAAGCTGCTGGACGAGTGATCCGTACGATGGAAGATCAAGGCATTATTTTGTTGTTAGATCAACGCTATACGAATCCTCATTATCAAACTCTTTTACCGATTAATTGGGAGGACCGAAAAATCGTCTATGGTTCAGACGAAGTGGAGCATAGATCTCGCTCATTCTGGGAGCATAGAGGGTAATTCTTTAAACATTAAAATATAAATATCGCAAATGAAATTTTTGGCAAATTCCCAAACTATAGATAAATAAAACAGAGATGAAGCGTGCCCAAAAAGTTGATTTCATTAACTTTTGGACGCCATTCCTTTTATACTTCTTTTAATGTAAATGAAAAGCCGACATTTATTGTCGGCTTTTTTCATCGATAATTAATAAATTGCACATCAATAGGTAAATCAATTTCCTTTACTAATGCAATAACTTGCTGTAAATCATCACGGCTTTTTCCTGTGACACGTAGACGATCTTCTTGAATTTGTGCTTTTACTTTTATTTTGCTATTTTTGATAGCTGTCGTGATTTTCTTTGCGCTGTCTCTATCAATCCCATTTACTAGCTCAGCTGCTTGACGAGCATTCCCACCTAACGCATGTTCAGAGGGAGAAAATTGAATGTTCTTCAGTGGAACCCCTCGTTTAATCAATTTGCTAAACAGGACATCCTTAACTTGTTCCACTTTATACTCATCTTCCGCCTTGATTACCAATTGGTTTCCTTCTAGCTTGATGTCAAAAAGACTTCCTTTAAAATCAAAACGATTTTTCAATTCTTTCAAGGCAATTTGAACTCCGTTTTTTACTTCCTCTTTGTTCAATTCTGAAACGATATCAAAGCTTGCATCTTTAGCCATGGACATCCTCCTTATTTCTTTTGAATGTCTCATATATGACTCAACAAAAGGCTAAACCTACCGTTGAATGGACATTCTGAATCTATTCTTCTAGTTTATCAAAAAATGCTAAGAAAGCCATGATTATTCTCCAATAAGTTGTTGAAAACGATTGATTAATTATGAGAGAACCTGTTACTCTATTATAGGTTTCAAATAAAGGAGGAATACTTCGGATGCAGAAGGTTATCAATTACACATCTAAGGATTTAGCTAAAAAAATTCTTATTATATTATTTACTGGTTTGACTGGCGCAGTCGGGTTAAACTATTTTTTGATTCCTGCAAATGTCTTTTCAGCTGGAATGACTGGGATTGCGCAAATCGTTGAACATGTGCTCTCAAATGCAGGACTATCACTTGATACTGGTATCTTGATTTTTCTTCTGAATGTTCCAGTATTCATCTTAGGCTTTATTAAATTAGGTAAATCAGCAATGATCTTAAGTTTTGCGAATGTAATTTCGATGTCCTTTTTCACTACACTTGTGCCTGTTGGACAGGTGACTGATAACGTATTGATGAATGCGATTACTGGTGGGGTTTTACTGGGTATTGGTGCCGGACTGTCATTGAAGTTTGGGTTTACTACCGGTGGGCTGGATATCGTTTCATTATTACTATCAAAAACGACCGGCCGAACGGTTGGCAACTATATGATGCTTCTAAACGGATTGATTGTTGTTGTAGCGGGGTTCTTTTTCACTTGGGAAAGCGCGCTATATACGATCATAACCATCTTCACTATGAGTACGGTAGTTGACTACGTACATACAAGTCATCAGAAAATGACGGCCTTTGTCAACACGAGTAAGAGCAAAGAAATGTGTGCTGCCTTAAGTCGTGAATTACTTCGTGGGTTAACAGTAATACCCGCACGAGGAGGCTTTAGTTCTAGCGAACGTGAGGTAATTATGATTGTTTTTACTCGTTATGAATTATATACACTTAAACAGGTTGTGGCGGATGTTGATCCTCATTCGTTCACTAACATCGTAGCAACAGATTCTGTCGTAGGAACATTCTTAACACAGGATGAACAGAACTTATTAAAAAAATCCAAAGCCAATAACGAATGATTGTTAACTGAGAATAAGCAGGTCTCGATTCTCATTTACAAAAGCTGATAGATAGAGTAAAATACTCTTGAAACTCGAAAGGGAGTGAAGCAGGTGGAAGAGAACACTCAAAAATGGACCGATGCAGAAGTAGCTGAGATTAAAGAAACAATTTTGACCGCTTTAGAGTCAGTCATTGACCCTGAGTTAGGAATCGATATCGTGAACCTTGGTTTAATCTATGAGGTCGATTTTGAACAAACGGGAAATACTGTGATTAAAATGACTTTGACGACAATGGGCTGCCCGTTAGCAGATATCTTAACTGAAAATATCCAATCAGCGTTAGCTGAGATTCCAGAAGTAACCAATGTAGAAGTGAAACTTGTTTGGTATCCCGCATGGACAACTGACAAGATGAGTCGGTATGCACGGATTGCTTTAGGTATTAGATAAGAACTTGCGTTAATGAACTTCTGTTAAGATGAACTTACAGTATACGCATTAAAATAAAAACGCCTTTATCAACTTTTTCAATAATGTTGATAAAGGCGTTTTTGCATTTTTTATAGCTTAAACGTTACGCAAAAAGATAATGTGCAATATTAAACGATATTAGAATAATTAAGCAAACTGATAAGAAGGGATTTCTATAGTTTCTAATAGATTTAAAGGATAGTAAGGTATTCGTTTTTATTTAAAAGGAATTTTACAGGCAAATTGCTTCCTAAATTATCCTTAATGAAGTATAGTTGATCAGTCAACAGTTGATTAGTCAATTAATGGAAGGAGTTTTAAATGAACCTAAGAGAAATTAGTAAGTTATTCTACCAGCTGAAACTTGCGAATCAAGAGACAACCAGTAAATTCGAAAAAGAAACTGGTTTTAGTATTACTCGTTATGAATTAATGATGTTTTTAAAAGAAAATGGTCAGTGTTCTCAAACGGTATTACAAAACGAGTTGAAAATAGATAGTGCTGCGGTCACTAGGCATTTAAAGATTTTAGAAGAGAAAAAATATGTCATTCGCGAAAGAAATAAAGACAATAATCGAGAAGTTTTTGTAAAGATTACCGATGAAGCATCAAAAGCATTGGAAACTTGTGAGCAAGATTATACTCATTCAAAAAAAAGAGTTATATTGCCCCTAGATGAAGGGGAAACTCAAACATTGCTTGAATTATTAAAAAAATTAGTGAATTGAAAGAGGAAGTAACGATGTCTAAAGAACTAGTAAATAATGATTTTTCTGAAATTACATTTGGGAGAAAATCCGTTCGTGTATACGACGAAACGGTTAAAATATCTCACGAAGAGATGCTAGAAATGATTCAAGAAGCAACTACAGCACCCTCTTCAGTGAACATGCAACCTTGGCGTTTTGTGGTAGTTGAAAGTGATGAGCAAAAAGAGAAATTGAAACCATTGATTCGTTTTAATACTAAACAAAATGATACCTCATCAGCCATGATACTGATTTTTGGGGATATGTTGTGTTACGAATTAGGTGAAGAAATTTATGATCAGGCTGTGGAAGAGGGTAAGATGCCTGTGGAAGTAAGAGATCAACAGTTATCGGCGATTATTCCTTATTATAAGAGCTTCACTAAAGAACAAATGAATGATGTAGTAAAAATTGATTCCAGTCTAGCTGCTATGCAGTTTATGCTAATTGCACGTTCACATGGGTATGAAACCAATCCAATCGGCGGCTTTGAAGCTGACCAGTTAGCTGAATCATTTGGGCTCAATAAAGACCGATATACACCAGTCATGATCTTGTCTATCGGTAAGGCGAAAGAAGCTGGATATACGTCTGTTCGATTGCCTGCTGAAAAAATTACAGAATTTAAATAAGTAATGAGGTTAAATAATGAAGATTATCCAAGCAACTTTCTACATTAATGATGATAAAAGAGCTGACTTTTTAGCGGATATTTTCCCTTTAATAACTTCTGCACGGTTAGAAGAAGGCTGCTTAAAATATGATCTATATGAGTCAGTTGAAAAGAAAAACCAATTTGTCATGATTGAGAATTGGCAAAATCAAGAAGCGGTTGAACAGCATAACCAAAATCCGCTATTAATAAAACTATTCGGTAACATGCCTGAGTACGCTGAAAAGAAAACAGAATTAACTGTAACAGAAAAGGAGGACTAACATTGTCCATCATTTCAAAAATATTTATTCTTTTCGTTGCATTAGAATTTTTCTATATTATGTATTTAGAAACCTTTGCTACCACGTCAAATACAACTAGCAGAGTTTTTAATCTGACAAAAGAAAAATTGAAGGAAGAATCCTTAAATACCTTATTTAAGAATCAAGGAATCTACAATGGACTACTTGGACTTGGTTTGCTATATGGCCTGCTTTTTTCTAATGCTCCGATTGAAATTAGTCGAATATTCCTAATCTATATCATATTTGTTGCTTTGTATGGTAGTTTAACAAGTGACAAAAAAATTATCTTAACACAAGGCGGATTAGCTATTATCGCTCTTGTAACAACATTCTTTTAATTATTTGTCAAAAGCATAGGTCTCTATTTCCTGTGCTTTTTGCTTGTTTAGGAAATCATTCTCCATAAGCACAGCACAGTTGAGACACTATATGATAAGTAAAATTTGTAATTATTACTCAATAATGTAAAGTTCATTCAATTTTGAAAGAGCTTTTTTGATATACTTGTTCTAAAGGAGTGGGTCGCATGGAAAACTATCAATTAGAAGATTACCTAGCAGCAAAGAAGTCCTTAGCTTCAACGTTGCACAAAATCGAACAAGCAATTATTTCACTAGAGGAAAAACAATCAGCTGGACGAAATATGAAGGCGCAAATTACTTTATCAAAAGAGCGCGTAAAGGCGCTAAGGCTGTCTCTTGCACTGATTGAAAGAGAAATTACAAGAATGACATAAAACAGAGGTAGAGCATACAAATGTTTTCTCTCTGTTTTTTTCTTTATCTAATAGGACAGCTTGTTGTCACATTACCATTGCTATAGTATGTTCGAAAGGAAGGAAATTTATGCAGATCGAACGGTTGGTAAGGATGATTTTTTACATTGTCAGCCACAAACAGGTGACTGCACGGGAGTTAGCTGATTATTTCGAGGTTTCGACACGAACAATTTATCGGGATATGAATACGTTGACGTTATCGGGAATCCCTGTTATTTCAAAAAAGGGAACGGGCGGAGGCATTTCACTGATGGACGGATATGCCCTAAATAAGTCCTTTTTAACTGTGGAAGAACAGGTTCAAGTGTATCAAGGGCTACAGATTCTTCAAGCATCAAATTATCCAAATGTCAAGGAGGCCCTGAACAAAATCGGAGCATTATTTGACCGGCCGTTATCAGAAGATTGGTTAGAGATTGATCTTAGTTATTGGGGGAGTAGCGACGATGAAAAAATCACGATTTCGGAATTACGACGTGCCATCACTATGAAGTATGTTTTGGCTTTTGAATATTTCAACTCTGAATTGCAACAATCTAAAAGAAGAGTTGAACCATTCCGATTGGTTTTTAAATCTCATGCGTGGTATGTGGTTGGATTTTGTCGTACGAATCAAGCAATTAGAGTTTTTCGCTTGTCTCGTATGAAAAGAATACGAGTTTTGACTGAAACCTTCGACCGAGTAATGCCCGAGACTTATTCATTAGATGAATCTGCCAATAATATGGCATTTACATTATTCAAGTTAAAATTTTCTCCCGAAATGGCGCATCGTCTATTTGATGAGTTTCACGAACATCAGGTTAAGCGGTGTGCAGATGGAAATTTTTTAGTGAACGTCCAGTACCCATTGAATGAATGGACATACCACCGTCTGCTTTCTTATGGCTCTCACATGGAAGTTCTAGACCGAAAGAAGCCCAGCAGGAATTGAAAAAACGTGCAATGAAAATCGCCGAAAAATATGATTAGGAGGAAGAAAATGGAAGAATGGTTATACGTCATGATGATTAAGAAGACGAAGGAATATCGTAAATTAAACAAAGCAGGGGTGGTTGCACATGTTGAGAACATCCGTAAATTAGATACCGAGGGGCATATTGAACTTGCGGGTGCATTTAAAGGGTTTCCTGGTATGGCAGGAATGTTTTTACTTAAAGCAAAAAGCTATGAAGAAGCTGAAGAAATTTGTAAGCAAGAGCCGCTAGTTCTTGCTGGCTATGCTACTTATGAGTTACATCGTTTGCACATTGCGAATAAAGAGAATAACTATTTGTTATAGAAAGGGAGTTAATAATATGAAAGAAGGTAGTATGTTGTTTGTTCGGATCGATTACAAAAACGGGGAAAAGGAGGTTAGCGAGCAGGTCGCCATGGAGTCGGCACAGTATTTGAAGGGATTATCAAAAGAGCGCTACTTAACAGCGGGAGTATTCGGGGATATGTCAACCGAGGAAATTGATGGAGCGATGGTGATTTTTGAAGCAGAAAGTCTAGCAGAAGCCAAATCAATCTCTGACGCTGATCCAGTATTCCAAGGCGATCTTTACCGCTACGAGTTAAAGCAATGGCATGTAGTGGTCACCCACGATAAGTAATAAAAAAGAAACGACATTCTCACAGTCGTTTCTTTTTTATTAGAATGATCGGAAAAGCGTCAGCATTTCTATGGTTCTTTTTTTGGTAGGTTCATTTAAGGTTTCTAATTCTTTGGTAACACGGTTTGAAGGGACACTTTTCAATAGAAGCAGCCGATAAATCAATCGCAAATCTTGACGACGAACTTTAGGAAAATGCTGCATTAATACCTGATTAAAATCTGCATTCATTTGATTAATCCCGATTAGTGGTTCTTTTTGGATAGTATAGTTTGTTAGGAAACGGTCCAAATCTTGCATCGCTGATTCGGATTTTTCAGGGACGAAGCCATTGGCCCAAGCCGCCGTAATTAAGACAAAGCTATCTATTTCAGATAGTCCTTTTTGAAAGGCGACCACTGTTGCGTCTAATACGCTTCCCTCTAGTTTTTCAAAAACTACCGGCTCATTTTGTTTGATTCGTAAGAAATAGTTAGTAAAGCCATCACCGCTTAACAAGTTCAGTTCAATAGCTTTAAACCAATTATAATGATAAGAATTCAAGTAAGAATAGTTTTTCTCTTGTGTTTTTCTTTGGATTTTTTTTAATTCATCATTGGATTTCATTTTTCTCCCGCTTTCTTTACTGTAAGTCATTGCTCATTATACTACTTTTGTCCAAGCCAATCTTTTTGTCTCCCTTTTTGATTAAGTTATACTGAGAACAGGTCATAATTTTGAAAGGATATTTTATGAATGAATTAATTAATACTTTTAGTGAAAGAAAAGACGATCTTTTATCGGCAATCTTTGAACATTTAGCAATTTCCTTGAGTGCTTTATTAATTGCCATAGTGATCGCCATTCCATTAGCAATACTATTGAGTCAACGAAAAAAATTAGCGGAAGTCGTTTTGCAGATAACTAGTATTTTACAGACGATTCCATCTCTCGCTCTGTTGGGGCTACTAATTCCTTTCGTGGGTATCGGGACGGTGCCGGCTTTAATCGCCCTAGTAGTTTACGCCTTGCTTCCCATTTTTCAAAATACTTATATTGGGCTCTCGGAAATTGACCCATCCATTGAAGAAGCAGCAGACGCCTTTGGAATGTCTCGGATGCGTAAATTGGTTCGCGTGGAGTTGCCAATGGCAATGCCTGTAATTATTTCCGGTGTACGCACAGCTCTTGTCTTGATTATTGGTACCGCGACATTAGCTGCGCTGATTGGTGCTGGAGGACTGGGAACTTTTATCCTACTAGGGATTGATCGAAATGATCCGAACCTAACCTTGATCGGTGCGATTAGTTCCGCTTTGCTTGCTATTATCTTCAGCACACTGATTCGCTTTTTACAAAATCGCAGCGGAAAAGTAACTCTGATTGCTTTAGGAGTAATCTGTTTGAGTATCGGGGGGATTTTCTTTGCTCAGAATAATCCTATTGGAACTGAAACAGTAACGATTGCGGGGAAACTAGGCTCAGAACCGGATATTTTGATTAACATGTACAAGGAAGTTATCAAAGATGAAGACTCTTCCATTAATGTGGAATTGAAACCAAACTTCGGGAAAACAAGTTTCTTATTCAGTGCCGTGAAAAGTGATCAAATTGACATTTATCCTGAATTTACTGGGACAGTTTTAGAGAGTCTAGTAGAGGTTCCTAAAAATACTCCAGATAATCTGACACCAGAGAAAACTTATACTGAAGCCAATAAATTATTAGATTCGCAATTTGATATGCGCTTGTTAAAACCAATGGATTATGAAAATACCTATGCTTTGGCAATGAAGAAAAGCGAAGCCGAGAAACGCGGGATCACAAAAATTTCTCAACTTCAGGCACAACAAGATCAATTAAAAGCTGGATTTACTTTAGAATTTATTGATCGTCAAGATGGTTATCGTGGAATTCAAGACAAATATGGAGTAAAGCTAAGCTCTGTCCAGAGCATGGAGCCAGCATTACGATACCAAGCAATTAACACAGGCGACGTTGATGTGATTGATGCCTACTCTACGGATAGTGAGATTAAGCAGTATGATTTGATGACTTTGGAAGACGATCAGCATCTTTTCCCTCCTTATCAAGGGGCACCTTTAATGAAAAAAGAATTTGCGGAGAAGCACCCAAAAGTTGTTAAAGCACTGAATCGTTTAGCTGGTAAGATTACCGAAGACCAAATGATTGAAATGAATTATTTGGTTAATGTTAAAAAAGAGCAACCAGCTAAAGTCGCTCATGACTTCTTAGTGAAAGAGAAAATCATTGGGGAGGAGAAATAGATGGAATCAATTATTGAATTTAAAAATGTAAGTAAGGAATTTGAAGGCAATGTTGTCTTAAAAGATTTAAACCTTTCTGTAAAAAAAGGTGAAATTTTTGTTTTAGTTGGCCCTTCAGGCAGTGGGAAAACAACGTCTTTAAAAATGATCAACGGTTTAATCGAACCAACTGATGGCAACCTTTATTTTAAGGAAAAGCGAATTAAAGATTATAATATTCAGAAATTACGCTGGCAAATCGGCTATGTTTTGCAGCAAATTGCTCTTTTTCCAACAATGAGCGTCAAAGAGAATATCGAAGTAATTCCTGACATGCTTGGTTGGGATAAAGAACGTCGAAACAATCGTGTGGATGAGCTATTAAAAGAGGTCGATATGGACCCCGAGTTATTCAGGGATCGGATGCCAAGTGAATTATCCGGTGGGCAGCAGCAACGAATCGGAATTATTCGTGCTTTAGCCTCTGAGCCAGATATCGTTCTAATGGACGAACCATTCAGCGCTCTTGATCCAATTTCACGTGCGAGTCTACAAGACCTCGTCTTAGCACTGCACCAAAAACTTGGGAATACTGTCATTTTTGTCACACATAACATGAAAGAAGCTATGAAGATCGGCAGTCGTATTGCGGTCATGCACGAAGGAAAGCTGATTCAGTGCGATACACCTGAAGAAATCCAAAAGCATCCGGCCAATCATTTCGTTGAAGAATTTTTTGACGAAACGACGGATGAAGTCTATACGCAAACATTAGAAACATTATATAATGGCGGCTTTTATCAAAAAATGGCAACTAATCCATCTAATCTAACTACCTTGGATCTGGATACAAGCTTAAGTGAGGTTTTTGATTTATTGGCTGAAGAAGAATCCTTTATGCTTAAACATGATAAAAAAATCCTTGGTATCATCGAGCGAAGTGACGTTTTCCGCTTTTTAAGTCAGGAGGGATAATGATGAAAAAATATGATGCAATCGTGATTGGCAGTGGCCCAGCGGGAAATGCTGTGGCGTATGCCTTGAAGGAACAAGGAAAAACAACAGCGATTATTGAATCAGATTTATGGGGCGGCACGTGCCCGAACCGTGGCTGTGACCCTAAGAAGATGCTTATGAGCGGTGTAGAGGCACAAAAACGGATTGAAACGATGATCGGAAATGGTTTTGAACAAACACCGAAAATCGTATGGGAAGATTTGATGGTCTTTAAGAAAAGCTATACGGATACCGTTCCACAAAATACCAAGAATGGGTTGGATGCTGCAGAAATAGATCGTTACCAAGGACAAGCAAGCTTTATAAACAAAACACAAATCGTTGTTGATGATCAAACGTTGACAGCTGAACAATTTTTGATTGCGACAGGACAACGACCAGCGGTGTTACCGATTGAAGGACAGGAATTTTTACAAAGCAGTACCGATTTTCTTTCTTTAGACCACTTACCTGAAAAAATTGTCTTTATTGGTGCTGGATATATCGCCTTTGAATTAGCAGCTATCGCAAATGCCGCAGGTTCTGAGGTTCATATCATCCATCATAATGATCGACCTTTAAAAGAATTTGATGTCGAAATTGTTAACGACTTAGTTGAACATTTAAAACAAGCCGGCATTAACTTTCACTTTAATGTAAATACAAAGGCTATTGAGTTACTGCATCCCAACTATCGAATTACTGGAGAGAACTTTGAGTTAGTCGCAGATATGGTCATTGGTGCGACCGGACGAAATCCAAATGTTGAAGGATTAAATCTGAAGAATGCAGGTGTATCGTACGATAAAAGAGGAATTAAAGTTGATGACCATTTGCGTACGACACAGCAGCATATTTTTGCCTGTGGGGATGTAATCGCAAAAAGCCAACCGAAGCTTACACCTGTGGCTGGTTTCGAAGCAGCTTACGTGGCGAAAGCAATGAATGGAGAGACTGAGGCAATCGACTATCCATTGATCCCAACCATCGTTTTTGGCGATCAGCGATTAGCTCGAATAGGTTTGAGTGAAAGCGAACTTGCGGACCATGCAGAAAACTATCATTCAGAAACAACAGATTTATCAAGCTGGTATACGTATCGTCGAATCAATGACCAAGGTGCAAAAATTAAGTTTGTTTACGATGAGAAAAACAGAATTGTTTCTATAAGTTGCTTGAGCCAACTTGCCGATGAGGTTATTAATTATCTTTTGATCGTGTTAATGAAAAAAATGACACATGAAGAAATTGAAAGGTACATTTTCGCCTATCCCAGTCCTGCCAGTGATCTTTCATATTTTATTTAAAACAGAGGGCAACCTCTGTTTTTTTTTACATAGATATGCTAAAGTTTACGAAAATACGTTCCCATGGTGAGATTATGAAAACGACATTGACACAAGAAATTGAAAAAGCACTATATTACTATTGCATTGAACTCGGCGGGATTGTTGTGGAAGAGGTAACCATGCCAGAAGATCAAGGAATCGTTGATACATTGGCCTGTTTCTTCAAACCGAGTAGTACAGAATGGCGTTGTTACGAGCTTAAAGTAACGAAAGCTGATTTTTACTCAAAGGCAAAGCTTTCCTTTATTGGTCATTACAATTATTTCGTATTAACAGATGACCTTTATAAAAAAGTACAGGAGGATATTCCGAATGACATTGGTGTTTTAGTTTACCGACCTTATTTGGAAACAGAGGATTTACCAGCAGATGGCACTTTTTTTGTAGCGAAGAAGCCGTTAAGAAGAGAACTCCTAGTAGAGGAACTTACTTTAACGCAACGTTTTATGGCTTCGCTGTTTAGAGAGGTCCAGAAAGCGAAACGAATGGCATATGGAACAAGTTTTTTCTCGACGGAACAGCTTTACAAAGAGCTTAAACGAAGACTAGACGATAAGGATAGTCTGCACGAGAAGAATTATTATCAGCGATTTATTGATGACGTGCAGACGGCACGAATTGATAGTTTAGAAGAAGAGCTTCGCGCCCTAGAACAAGATTATGAATTTTTACGTCAGCAGAGACAGGTGCGGCGACGGCCAACTGAGCCACTGGAGTGATTAAATGTATTATCCCTATTTAAGAGGAAAACAGTTTGATTTGTTAGCGGTCACTACTTTAATTAAGGAAGAACGGTGGTCAAAAAGGATTCGACCGATTATCGAGCCGGTTCGTGATTCAGCCACTTTAAAGAAGACCATCGAATTGTTTGATAAAAAAGATATTATTTGTTATTTAATTATGAATCCTCAGGTTGGAACGGCGAGACTATTTGAAGAAAAGCGTTTTGAATGGTCATTGAAGAAAGAAAGCAGTGTTAAAAAAGCTGAAATTGTTACAAAGGACAATTCGTTTGAAGCAACTCTCTATTTATTCAATGAACATTCACCAAGGAAAAACGATCAATTTATGATAAAATCAAAGGATTTAACCGTTATTCCAGATCAGGGAAGGTTTAGAGTTTTAGATGTACCAAATAAAATTTTACTCAGAGAAGCCTTTCAAACGAAAAAAAATGTTGCTAATTATAGCGAAAAAGTAGATGATTTCTATAGCGATGAACACCTTTTTATTGGGTCCGATTCAGTAGGTTTTAGTGACTACACGATCGAAGGTAGTCGTTATTTTGATAAGGGCGGTCCAAGTCGTGCAATTGCACTACACATTACCTATTTTGATGCGTATCTTAATTTAAGAGTGAAGCATTTTGTGTCTGATACTAATGAGAATGCACAAGATCAAAGCGGGAAATTTTTTGAAGCATTAGACAAACTAGCTAGCTGGTATTCGAGAAATCAAGATCAACTATTGTTAACACTTGGTTTAGAAGAGTTGTTACATTACCGGGAGAGCCAAAAATTCCCAGGTTTAGGAACGATAAAAAAATGGTCGTTGGCACATCATCTTGAATTAATTGGTGCTTTTTTAGAACAAGGCGATCATTGGCGGAGAGGATGGAAGAAAAATGGGATATGAAGATGAGGATTTTATTGTCAGACAGGCCAAACAAACGGGGGAGCTTTTAGGCGGTATTCTTGGAAAAAAAGATGCTGATGCGATTCTCTCATTTGGGGATGAGGCCCGAACGACTGAGTTAGAGGAAGTGAAATTTGTTTTTCGTCCAAGTACATTAGCAGATATACCGGCGATAGGCGTTATCATCAATGAGGCGAAGGAATACTTAAAGGAACAAGGCTCACCTCAATGGCAGAATGGTCATGAACCACATGAAGCTGTTATTCGCGAGGATATCCGAAAAAAGGCCAGCTATGTGCTAACTTTAGAAGAGGAGATCGTCGGAACGATTGCTTTGATCGCGGAGACGGATCCTGTTTATGAGGCTATTGAAGGAACGTGGCAAGGAGAAGGCCCATATATTTCATTGCACCATGTGGCGATCAGTCAAAAGCATCGCGGAATCGGTCTAGGGAAAAGCTTATTAAACTTGGCAATTAAACAATCTCAAGTGCTAGGTTATGACGATATCCGCATAGATACATATCCTGCGAATCAGCCAATGCTAAGATTGATTGAAAAAAGTGGTTTTACCTATCGAGGCATGATACATTTCCCCTTTGAGCATGGTGAGCGCAAAGCCTTTCAATTACGCCAACGCTTGACGTAATTGAAAAAGCATTTCATTTAAAGAGGCTTCGCCATCAATCTCAATCAGATTTGGGAACTTTTTTAAACGCTCTAAACTTTTTTGATCCTCTTGGAAAATAGCTAGACGACGTTCTAAATCTTCAGCAGATGCACGTTTTTCAAGACGTGCGATCATAGTTTCCCTTGAGATATTGATCCAGATAGGAACCATCTGATCACCAAAAAGCCGATGTAAGTTGATGAAGCCGGTCGTAGTGATAGGATCATAGCAATCACCCGCTTCTAATGCTTTACGCAACGTGTCTTTCGCAATACCGTAAAAATGTTCGTCATACACATCGTATTCAGCGAATCGATCGTTTACTATCATTTGTTTAAATATTTTTTTTGACACAAAAAAGTAATCTCGTCCCTCTTCTTCGCCGCTACGAGGCATGCGCGTTGTATAAGAGATTACCTTTTGTTCAGGGGCGAAGGCTTTTTCAGCTAAACTAGTTTTTCCGGATCCACTAGGACCGATAAATAAGTAACAATGATTCATAAGTTCACACGTCCTTTTTTATAGTATAAAGAAAGAGTATGAAAGATGCTAGGGAGGAATCTTCTTATGGAAAGAAGTACACGGAATATGAAAAAAAGCAGTAAATTACCGATGATTGCTGTGGGCGTTATCATTTTGCTCATTGCAGGATTTTTTGGAGTGAGAGCCTATCAGGCAAATCAAGAAAAAAAACAAGGAGAGAAAACGGTCCAATCGTTTGTTAAAGATTTACAAAAAGGCAACTATCAAGATATGACAAAGAATTTGAATGCTGATTCTGTAAAAAAAAGCGGCTATTCAACAAAATCAGTTGCTGAGAAGTATCAATCAATTTTTACAGGGATCAATGCATCAAATATAAAAATGTCTGATTTAACAATAGATAAAAAAGGCTCCGGTTATCAATTTTCCTATCAGTTGTCAGTGAACACTGGCTTCGGTCAGCTAAAGAAGCAAAAATATACGGGGACACTAACCGATGATGGTAAAGAAATAAACTGGAAACCTAATTTGATTTTTCCTGGTATGTCAGGAAAAGACAAGATTAACTATTCTGTTGATCCAGCGACTCGTGGTGAGATTTTAGATCGCAATGGTCAAGGACTAGCAACTAACGGAACGGTCTATCAGGTAGGTGTCGTTCCTAAAAATCTAGGTACAGGTGAGGATCGCACGGCCAAAATCGAGGCAATCGCTAATAGTTTAGATATCACTGCGGATGATATTAATGCTGCTTTATCACAAGGTTGGGTCCAAGAGGACTTCTTTGTGCCGTTAAAGACTAGTGCTGATGCTCCTAAAGAAACTCCTGATGGATTGGAAGTAAAGGAAACAACAGGACGGACTTATCCGCTAAAAGAAGCGGCTGCACAATTAATTGGTTATGTCGGAAAAGTAACCGCAGAAGATATGAAAAAGAACGATGAATTAGCAAGCGATAGTTTGATAGGTCGCAGTGGCTTAGAAATGGCATTGGACAAACAGCTACGTGGAAAAGATGGCGGGTCACTTGCTATTATGGATAGCAAAGGAAATGAAAAAAAAGTATTGCAAAGCATTGATAAAAAAGATGGTGAGAACGTTAAATTGACCATTGATAGCAGAGCGCAGCAAATTGCGTATAATGGTTTAAATGGTCAAGCAGGCTCGAGTGTCGTAATGGCTCCAAAGACAGGAGATTTGCTGGTAGCTGCCAGTTCCCCAAGTTTTGATCCTAATAAGATGACAAATGGAATTAGTCAGGAGGATTATGACGCTTACAGTAATGACAAGAATCAACCATTCATGAGTCGTTTTGCTACAGGCTACGCACCAGGCTCAACCTTTAAAACAATTACTGCAGCAATTGGTCTGGATGCCGGAACGTTGAATCCCAACGAAGAATTAGCTATTAACGGTTTGAAATGGCAGAAAGATAGTTCTTGGGGTTCTTATCAAGTTACGCGTGTGTCTGATGTAAGTCCAGTCAATTTGAAAACAGCCCTCGTTTACTCAGATAATATCTATATGGCACAGGAAACGTTGAAAATGGGGGAAAAGACGTTTCGCGCTGGCTTGAACAAATTTGTTTTTGGCAAAGACTTAGATTTACCAATTGCTATGGAGAAGGCTCAAATCTCCAGTAAAGACAGCTTTGACTCTGAAATCCTGTTGGCAGATACTGGATATGGACAAGGGCAGTTATTGCTAAATCCAATTCAACAAATCACTGCTTACTCGGTATTCCCAAACAGAGGCACAATGGTTTATCCTAAATTGATCGCAGACAAAGAAACGAAGGACACCAAAGATGTTATCAAAGCCAGCTCAGCAGAAACGATTACCAATGATATGCAGGCGGTTGTAAGCGATGAGAATGGGACCGCTCATAGTTTAGCAGCATTAAACATTCCACTAGCGGCTAAGACTGGGACCGCTGAGATTAAACAAAAACAAGACGAAAAAGGACAAGAAAACAGCTTCTTATATGCTTTCGATGCAGAAAAACAAAATTATTCCGTTGTGGAATTTTTGGAAAACAAACCGGAAGGAACTTCTGCCACGGATTTATCGAAAGACTTGTTGACGTATTTGAATCAAACCTATCAATAAAATACTTGTCTGAAAAGCGGATGCTTGGTAAGATAACCAAGAAGGACGGTGTCTTATGAACAAGCGACAACGAAAAAAACAAGCTTATAAGCAGTACATTCGGGCAATTTTTGAAGGCTACGAAAAAATGCTGGAAGATTCCAGCATCAAAGAATTACATTTCAACTATTTAAAAGAAACGACTTACTTGGAACGTGATGACCAAGATAAGATTCATTTTACAACAAAAGAAAAATAATTCTTGAAACACATCTCAGTAAATGGAACTGAGATGTGTTTTTATGTTGGAACAGCTATCGTAAACTTTTTATCATTGAATGAGCTTTTTGTAAGTAGGGGAAACATTAAGCAATGATAAGGCATAGAATAATAGGTTTTTCCTCCTACTGGAGACTGAAAAAATAGTTAAGAGATTCTTGACTTAGTAAATAATTGTTTAAAGAGAAGGGTTCTGACTAAGGAAAATGAACAAAATCAGCTAGAATATGAATATCAAGTTACAGGAGGCAGTAAAATGAAACTTCATAAATATATTCTACTAGCAGGTTTAGGTCTATCTTTAGGAGCGGGACTGATTGGTCAGGAAAAGGCTCATGCGGAAGACAGTGCAATCAATGAACGTTGGGGAAAACCAACCTTTGTAGCTGGAGCCGGCTTAAATCAACAGCAATTAAATGAAACAATGGATAAATTGGGCATCAATCAAGAAAGCGTCAAAATGGAAACGGCAACTGGAGCAGATTTAGTGAAATATCTGGGCTATGGCAGCGGTGACGACAGTGTTATGTTAAGTTCTGTCGTTGTTAATCGTGAAGACCCAGGAAAAGGAATCAATGTTGATATATTAACACCACAGAATATTACCCAAATTACTGCAGATCAGTATAAAAACCCACTAGTTACAGCAGGAATCACTGATGCAACGGTGAAGGTTGCTAGTGTCGTGAAGGTGACTGGTGAGAGCGCATTGACAGGGGTTTATAAAGCGTTTGAATCCAATGGCGAGACTGTAAATCCTGAACGTGCGCAGTTAGCACAAACGGAGTTAGATACTACGTCAGATGTTTCGCAATCTGTAGTGAATAAGGCAAATGAACAGAGCCAAAACCAAAACTTATCTGATAGTGAAAAAGAAAAAGCTGATGAAGCTTATAAAGCACAATTGAATCAAACCCTTGTAGACATAAAAAAAGAGTTAGCAGAGCTTAAGGAGAAGCAAGGGGAGTTAGCTACGAAAGAAGATGTTGAGAAAATTGTTAATGATGCATTGGATAAGAATAATCTCTCTCAATATGTGACGAAGGATGACGTCAACAAATTAGTTGCTTTAGCAGAAAAATATCAAATGACAGACGGTGTCCTAGACAAAGAATCCATTGAACAATTAGATAAAATAAGTAATGATTTTAAAGGAACTGTCAATAAAGTTTCTGATCAATTAGGAAAATTTGGAGATTCACTTAAAGGAACATTAGAAGACAACCAAGGATTTTTCTCAAATTTATGGCAACAAATCAAAGATTTCTTTAGTGGATTAACAAAATAGTTAAAAAGATTGTGTCATTTTTTTTAGATTGGCACAATCTTTTTTTCTTTCTCTAAAAGTTTATGCTTATCATTACGGCCTTGCTAGGGTAAAATAGAGAAGTGGGTTCCAATTCTGGCGGGAAAATTTAGAATATTTACACGTTTGACTTGGATCAAGAATAATTATGGTAATATTTATTATATAATTAATCAAAAAAATAAAGGAGGGTCTTAGATGGAGACTCCAGAAAAACAGGAAGAACTTCAAACTGAAACCTCGTTTGATTCAGTGAAAGAATCTGCTTCCGATGTGTTAGGTGGGTTGATGGGGCAGATCAGACGATTAGAAGAGGCAATGAAAGCAGAGCGAATGGGCGATGTTTATCAAATTTACTGGAACGAATTGCCTGCCTCAATCCAACAATCCAGTAACGCAAATCATGAAATTGATAATTTCTTGACTAGTAAGTTAGATCAAGAAATACAGAGGACGTTCCCATTTATGATCATGCGTGATGTGGTTTCCCCAATTTTGATCAATTATCAGATCGGCAGTTACTATCGTGACCGAGCGGTCTTACAGGTTGACGCGACGCAACCGACTATAAAAATATTACCTGAAATCCGCGAGCAATGGGAAAAAGCTGAAAAAGGCGGATATAAAGAGCAGTTATCAGAATTGCAGAATCAACAGGATGATTTTGATGCTAAAACAATTGCTGCACAATCTGAATTACGAGAGCTTAACGGAAAAATTGCTCATCAGGAGAAACTTAAGGCTGAATTGGAAGAGACCAAGAGTTTTATGAACCGTAAGAAAGTCGAAGATGAAATCGAAGTCATCGATGAAAAATTGAGTGAGTTAAAAAAACAACGGAGCCAATGGACACCATTTGTCGGTGATCAATTATCTGGGGAATCTCAAAAAATCGAACTGGCCAATCGGATAAATAATTTGTCGTTAGAGCAAGCCATTGCATTGAAAGAATTACGCTTGATTAAAAAACGCTTCGGCGGTTTGGAAGAAATGGATGCCGCACTTGAGATTTTTATCAAAGATTTCTTAAATAGGGGGGCAGAATAATGACTGAAGAAAAAAACAAATTCAATCAAATCTATGATACTTTAGTCGATTCGGAAGAACCTGGCTTAAATATCCGCGAAAAAGAAATTCTTCATCCGGATGAATCAGCGGAGGATTCAAACGAAGAATTCAAGACTGTTCCTCAATCAAAACCTGTCAGTGGAACTTCTCTAAATTATTACGATAATCGAGAAGAAAATTATCAAGATTTATTAAATTTAATTGCAGACGCAGAAAAAGAAATTGCTGATCTTAAATTTCGAAAAGTATTAATGGAATCTGATTTCCCGACCTTATTGGATTACTTTAAGAAGATTTTTATTACAGCTGAAATGACTGCCTCTGCTATTGCCAAAGGTGCGCTTTTAGAATATTTCACCTTCGAATTAATTAAGCCATTACAAAATCATGATCTGCATCTTTCAACCAACGAGTTTTCGACTTGGGAGAGCAAGCACTTCAATCTTTCTTATCGATTAACTAGTACAAATGAAATCAATTTTAGTTTTATGATGCCAACCTCTGATGGGAAATTCCGCAGTGAAAAAATAAAATTGATGGAAGTTTATCCTGAGACGATGAAAGCCACGATTTTGGACGATGCAGTATTAACCTTACTGAAAGATTGCTACAACAAACACATTTACACGAGCGGACAAAATTCAATGTTTAGTCGGGAAATGAATGATGTGATGGCTCATATGAAAGATTTAGGCTTCGATTTCGATGAAAATCTTTTAGACAACAGTCAACCGTTAGACTTATCCGTGGATCTTCATCATAAAACTCCGGTAGAGGTACTGGACAAAATCTTTATCACGACAATGGATAATGAAAATTATGATTTCAAGAAGTTAGATGAAAATAGCTACGTAGTTGCTTTAGACGGGAAACAAACAGTTACCATTAATCAAAATATTGAAGAACAGACTAGTAGCTTGAAACTAAATACTGATCGTAAAAACAAATCATTGATTGAATTCTTTGGAAGCTATCCATTCTTAGTTCCATTAACAATTACTGACGAATAAGAATGAAACAACGAGTGTTGCACCAAATATTTTTTGGTGCAACACTTTTTACTATTCTATTGATTGGATAACAATTCATAAGGAACAATCTCTTTGGAAAAAATTAATTTTTTTTGCCTTTTTTTATAGGAAATCACGTTCGTTCGTGAAAGTCCTTAAATCCTATGATATACTTTGAAAGTTGATATGAAAGAGTATCAGTTTACCATGTTTGAAAGAGGGTAGAGATTGTGTGTGGAATTGTAGGATTTATTGATCGTTCAAATACAACGCAAAAAGAACAAATTGTTAAAAATATGATGGATACAATTGTTCACCGTGGGCCAAACAGCGCGGGGCAATTCATCGACGAAGGTGCTGCTTTAGGATTTCGTCGATTAAGCATCATTGACCTTGAGGGCGGTACACAGCCTATCAAAAACGAAGATGGAACAAAAATCATTACCTTTAATGGAGAAATTTATAATTATCAAAGTATTCGCGAGGATTTGATTGCTAAGGGGCATATTTTTACAACTCATGCCGATACTGAAGTGTTGTTGCACGGGTATGAAGAATATGGGATTGATCTGCTGCAAAAAATCCGAGGAATGTTTGCTTTTGTTATATGGGATACAAAGAAACAAGAGTTGTTTGGTGCGCGGGATCATTTCGGGATCAAACCACTTTATTACACGATGATGAATGGCACTTTCATGTACGGTTCAGAAATAAAAAGCTTTTTGCAACACCCAAATTTTGTCAAAGAGTTAAATAAAGAAGCCTTAAAACCTTATATGACCTTCCAATATTCAGCATTAGATGAAACGTTCTTTAAAAATGTTTACCGCATCAAAGAAGGGCATTATTTTACTTATAAAGATGGTCAGTTAGACATTCAGCAATATTGGGATGTGAAAGAACAGGAAACGAATATGACATTGGAAGAAACCGTTGATCTAATTGATGATACCGTTGTGAAATCCGTTGAAGCTCACCGGATCGCAGATGTTGAGGTTGGTTCCTTCTTATCTTCTGGTGTTGACTCAAGCTACGTAACGGCTGTATTACGCCCAGAACATTCATATTCTATTGGTTTTGGTGATAAGTCTTACAATGAATCTATTGAAGCGAAGAAATTGGCCGATTTAATCGATCTTAACAATACTTCTCGTGTAGTAACTGGAGACGAGGCCTTCGAATATTTCCCATTAATTCAGTATCATTTGGATGAACCCGATTCTAATCCTTCATGTGTTCCGTTATATTTCTTAACAGAACTTGCTAGTCGTGATGTGCGTGTCGCGTTGAGCGGGGAAGGTGCCGACGAGTTATTTGCTGGTTATCAAGCGTATGGTATGAACACGAAATCAAAAGCAGTGAAAGTTGTTGCTGAAGGCTTGAAAAAACTGCCGAAAAATATGCGCTATTCTATTGCTAAAGGGTTAAAAGGAAAAACATTCAAGGGTGCTTTACACTTGTACACTTCACTTGCGCCAGCTGAAGAATTCTTTATAGGGCAAGCGAAAGTCTTTGAAGAAGACGAGGCAGTGGATTATCTGCAGCCTGAATATAAACAGAGCCCATCCATTAAAGAAATTGTGGATGTTCATTATGAAAAAGTTCAAGACATGTCTGAAATCAAAAAAATGCAATATTTGGATATGCACCAATGGATGCCAAAAGATATTTTATTGAAGGCTGACAAATTGGCGATGGCCAATTCATTAGAAGTTCGTGTACCGCTATTAGATAAAGAAATGATGAAAGTCTCTGAAATTGTACCGACAAAATATCTAATCAATGCAGAAAATACAAAGTTTGCATTTCGACAAGCAGCCGCTCGTCATTTGCCAGAAGAATGGTACAATCGTGAAAAACTAGGCTTCCCAGTTCCGATCAAAGACTGGTTGCGAGAAGAGAAGTTCTATCAGATTGTTCGCGATGTATTTACACAAGATTTTGTCAAAGAATTCTTTGATCAAGAAAAGATCGTAAAATTACTTGACGATAATTTTGCTGGAACAGTGGATGGTCGTCGCAAGATCTGGACCATTTATACTTTCTTAACTTGGTACCAAGTATATTTTATTAATGATGGGGTAAAACCAATACCTGCTGAAATCGCATAAAGTATTTATCGGATTTGACAAATGTTCATTGACACGTTATTCTTTTAATAAGAAAACTTAACAAAATTTATGAGGTGTCTTGGTGAGTGTAGTTATTTAATTTGGAGTAACTTGATAGCGAAAAAGAACTGTTTATGCAGGTTTATTTCGCATGCCAAATTAGATGCCTATCAAAGCTGATGAATTAGAGTTCAAGCTGTGAAGAGGAATCTTCACAGCTTTTTTGTGCGCTGCGTATTTTTTACGACTGTGCAAACAATATAAATCATGAGTAACCATTACTTGTTAAGTTTTCTTCCGGCCTCGATAGGGATCTTTTCAGATTGAAAGGAAGAGACCATGAATAACGAAACATTTGAAAAAACACAATTTAACGAAATTAAAGCACAACTAAGTAGTTATGCTATTAGTAGCTTTGGGAAAAAAAGAATAGAAAATACACAACCTCATTCAAAACTTTCTGTTGTAGAAAAGCGGTTAACTGAGACAACCGAAGCAAAAAAATTGCTTGACAGTAGTCTTCACGTGCCTTTTATGGGGCTTCAGAGCATTGAACATATTACGAATCAGCTTGAAAAAGGATTTGTTCTAACGCCACAAGAACTTTTAGAGTACGCAGATTTTTTACGTAGCTTACGCTTAATTCGCCAATTCTTTGAAAAAAATCAAACGGTGGCACCTTTGTTGAATCGGTATGGACAAGGGCTGAATGGCTTCAATGAAATTGAAGAAGAAATCTACCAAGTTATTCGTAATGGGCGGATTATTGATGACGCTAGCCGTGAGCTTCGCCGTGCACGGCGAGACATCGCGGAAACACAAGACAAGATTCAAGAGCTATTGAAAAAATTTATTCGACAAAACAAGGAAAAATTGCAAGAGGCAATTATTACAAAACGCAACGATGTTTTTACAGTACCCATTAAATCAGCTTATAAGAAGCAAGTAAAAGGAACGATTATCGAGCTTTCAAGCAAAGGGACGACAGCATATATTGAGCCCAGTAATGTAAGTCGATGGAATGAACAATTGGTGTACCATAAGATGATCGAAGAAGCAGAAGTCTATCAAATATTAGCAACATTGACCGGTCTATTAGCAGAGGCCTTACCACTAATTCAACAAAATATTGAAATTATCGCTGAGTTCGATCATATTTTTGCTCGCGGAAAATTTAGTCGAGAATTAAAAGGAATCACACCGGAGATAAATTCAGATGGCTATATTCATCTTGTCTCTGCAACGCATCCATTGATTAACAATGTGGTACCATTAGATTTGACAATTGGTGAAGATTATCGCGGGTTAACGATTACTGGTCCGAATGCCGGTGGTAAGACGGTTGTATTAAAAACAGTCGCCCTGATGAGTCTAATGACTATGATCGGTCTGCAGATTCCAGCAAAAGAGGGAACAGAGATCGCTATTTTTGATCAGATCTTTGTTGACATCGGTGACGCGCAAAGTATCGAAAACGCCCTTAGTACTTTCTCGGGACACATGCAGAATATTTCTGAAATCCTTCGAAAGACGCATAAAAACAGCTTGATTTTATTGGACGAATTA
This sequence comes from Enterococcus raffinosus, assembly GCF_019175485.1. NCBI lineage: Bacteria > Bacillati > Bacillota > Bacilli > Lactobacillales > Enterococcaceae > Enterococcus > Enterococcus raffinosus. Next base: position 1,591,481 of record NZ_CP072888.1, on the reverse strand, counting down.
GGCAGTGGGACGGAACCAAATGAAGGCGCAGCCCTAGCTATTGCCATTATGGAGGAGTTCTATCAAAAGGGCAGTATTCTAATCACTACAACACATTACGGTGAAATCAAACGGTTTGCTGAGCAGCATCCGGATTTCATTACAGCGGCAATGGATTTTGATGCTGAGCACTTAACGCCTAAGTATCGCTTGCTGATCGGTCAGACTGGTGAAAGTAACGCACTGTGGATCGCCAAAAAAATGGCGATCTCCGAGCAGATTATTACTAAAGCACAAAACTATTTTAACGATCGAAGTTATGACCTTGAAAAGAAATCTTTCAAAACGAAAACGAAGAAGCAACCAACTGCAGCTGATGAGATGTCCTATTATAAAGGCGATAAGGTCTTCTTATTAGAACAACAAAAAGCCGCATTAGTTTATCAAGAAATTCCATTTACTGAAAATGTAAAGGTCTTTCTAGACAATACATTCATTGAAGTACCAAAGCGTAGAATGAAACTTGAGTTTCGTGCATCAGAGCTTTATCCGGCTGATTATGAGCTAGAAAATTTATTCGAGGATTTTCATACTCGAAAAGAACGACGTGATATTGATCGTGGATCAAAGAAAGCACAACGCAAATTGCGAAAAGAGGCTTTGCAAAGAAGACAAGAGTAAAAAGCTGCTCCAGTTTTAAAACTGGAGCAGCTTTTACTTATTCATATTGCTGAAATGTTTTTGTCTTGTATAGTCCGACAGTTGATTTTTGATTGTTCTCACTATACAGGCTCGAGGATTGCGCCCCTTTTTGTCGTTCAATTTCTTCCAAACGAGCCAATTGATCTCGATAGTCAAATGAGTCTGGATTGATAGAATCTAAGCCGCTATCTTGATAATACCTTAACAGGTCCCCATTAGTGATTTTATCCGAGGTGATCAATTGCTGATCGACCTCTTGATTCAACTCAACAAAGAATTGTTCCTGCTCAGGTGTAGGCTCACTGATAACTTGAGCAGTCTGATTATCGTACATTTTTCCGCCATAAAATGTATATTGGGGTGTTACAAAGTCACCATCTCTAAATGCAACAACTTGCTTGTGATCAGGAGAAAATAGGTCTTGCCCTAACTGTAAATATTTCTTTGAATCAATTCCCAGCAAATGTAGTAGAGTAGGGAGCGCGTCGACCTGACCACCATACGTATGATTGATTCCGCCATTCGTTGCCCCAGGTACATGGATCATAAATGGAACACGCTGTAATTGCGCGTTGTCATAATCTGTCCAAGTGTCCGATTCTTTCCCTAATAATGGAGCTAATTCTTTATTCCGCGTATTGGAAATTCCATAGTGATCACCATATAGTACAAAAATCGAGTTATCATAAAGTCCGCTGGCTTTCATGTAATCAAAAAATTCTTTCAACGCGGTATCTAAATAGTTTGCTGTAGCAAAATAGCCATTAATTGTTTCATCCTTCGTGTTTGCCAATGGGAAACCATCTTCTTCATTTTTAAAACGAGAATAAGGATAATGGTTGGACACGGTAATGAATTTCGCATAAAAAGGTTGTTGTAAATGCTCCAAGTATTGAACCGATTGACTCAAGAAGGGCTTATCATGCATCCCATATTGGAACGAGTTATCGTCGTTAATGTCATAGTAGGAAGAATCAAAGAAATATTCGAAGCCTAAATGCTTATAGGTTTTATCACGATTCCAGAATGAAGCTGAGTGACCATGAAAAACGGCTGAAGTATAATCCGCTTTTTGCTTCAAAATATTCGGTGCTGCTTCAAAGGTATTTTTGTCACCCATTTGTGTAAACAGTGCTCCTTGATTCAAACCAAACAGTGAGTTCTCCATCAGTGTCTCAGCATCAGACGTTTTTCCTGCCTTCACTTGATGGAAAAAGTTATCGAAGCTGTAGGTGCTTTCCCCATGATATAAGCTATTTAAAAAAGGTGTCACTGTATGGTTTACACCGTTCTCATCAGTCAATTGATAATCGATCAAAAACTGTTGAAAGCTTTCTAAATGAATATAGACAACATTTTTTCCTTTAGCGATCCCAAACATCGAATCATTGGGTGCGGCATAATGATCTTTGACGTAGCTCTCGACCTCTTTTAAATCATTCGGACTTGCTTCTGCTCGGATTTGGTTGTTTTGATAGGTTTGATAGCTGTCATATAACGTAAAAGCATTCACACCTAAATATTTCACCAAATACTCGCGAGAAAACTGACGACTCAATAAGCCAGAACGATCAATTTCAGCCAAGAAAATATTTCCGCTACCAATCAGAAGTGAAAGAGCAGAAAGGGCAGCCGCTTGTCGAAAACGAGGAAACGTTTCAGCAATTGGAATCTTTTTCTTAAATAATAGCGCCGGCAACACGAATAGATCTAGCACATAAAAAATATCATACCAGCGAAATAAACGAACAGCACTTTCACCTAAACCCGTAGACACTTGACCAGCACCAAGCATTGTGTTGATGGTAATAAAATCTGTAAACTCACGGTAATAAACAGCGTTTGAAAAAAGCCAGATCGTCAATAAGGCGTAGATGATAAACAATGTACCATAAGCAACTTTTGAACGTTTGATAAATAGGCCAATGCTTAGTAGCAACATCGAAACACTTAAAGGATTAATGATTAAGATAAACAATTGCATCGGATTTTGAATGCCCAAATGAAAATCGACGACATAAGCGAACATGTTTTTCAGCCATAGCAAAACTAGTAACAAGCTGAAGAAACCAATTCTTGTTTTGATAAAATCATTATATTTTTTTAAATGAGACATTTTCATGCTCCTTAGTTTTTATTTTCCATATACCTAAATAGTTTATCGGTTTTTAAGGTAGAGGTCAAACTGAATAATGTCCAAAATACTGATATACCAATATTCCGAATATATTTTAATCGGAATATAAATAATTCTTAATAAACTGAAGAATTGTGAGAATTGATTTGTTTTATACCTTGAGTTCTTGAAGCGGCCGATTTGACTCTAAGATGGTATACTATGCAGAAATAAAAGGGGGATGACGTATGCCATTAATGAAAATCGATTTGATTAAGGGACGAAGTCAGAGTGAGGTCAAGGAAATTTTGGATATTTCTTACCAAGTCATGTTAAAGGCTTTTCCTGCACCACAGGGGGATCGTTATCAGATTGTTACTCAACACGAAGCATTTGAAATGCAGCTTTTAGATACCGGTCTAGGATTTGATCGAACGGATCAGGTGATCGTCTTCAGTTTAATAACAAGACCGCGTACAAGCGAAGAAAAGAAAAATTTCTATTTTCTTCTAGTACAGGAATTAGGAGATAAACTTGGTATTCAATCAAAAGATGTAATGATTAATTTAACTGTGAATACTGATGAAGACTGGAGTTTTGGGTTCGGTCGTGCTCAATTTTTAACGGGAGAATTATAGATAAAGCGGTGAATCGTAATGAAGGGAAGAGATTGATAAAAAAAATTATTGTTCCAATGGTTTTTCTTTTCATTCTAAGCGGCTGTCAAATATTTTCAAATGAAAAAGGAACTGTCATGACATCAAATGACACAGTAGAAAAAGCAGCAAAAATCTCTGAAACTTCAGAAAAAAATAACCAATCTACTAAGTCAGAAACTTCACAGTCGGAGGAGGACAAATCGATGAGTTACGACTCGGGAAGTTTGCTCAAAGCCGTTTCAAGCAATGATTCAGAAAAAGTAGTAGAAATTTTGGAAACAAAAACATATCCCATTGATGAATTAAACGAAAAAGGCGAGACACCGTTGTTGATAGCTGTTCATAATAATCAAATTGAGTTGGCGAAAAAACTAATTGATGCTGGAGCAAATGTGAACATACAGGATAAGATTGCAGACAGTCCATATTTATACGCAGGCGCAGAAGGCAGAACTGAAATTTTAGCGTATATGTTGTCCCATAGCGAGCCTGATCAATCAATAGTGAATCGTTTTGGTGGAAACGCGCTGATACCAGCAGCTGAAAAAGGTCATCTCGAAACTGTAAAATTGCTATTAGCTGATGGACACGTGACTATTAATCATCAAAACAATTATGGGTATACAGCATTAATTGAAGCTGTTGCATTAAGAGACGGTTCAAAAGTTTATCAGGATATTGTGTCAGAATTGTTAAAGTATGGTGCAAATCCCGATATTACTGATAACTATGGAAAATCTGCAAAGGATTATGCTAATGAACTTGGATACGAAACAATTTCTATACTGTTAAAGGAATGACTTTCAGAAGAATCAATAGTAATAGAAGAAAATTTTAAAAGGAAAACCAATGAAAGTTCTCCTTTTAAATTTTTTATTCTAGTTTACATAATATACATTAAACAAAGTTGTGTAATTGAGGCGAATGTTAAGATTAAGCGCAACTATACATTACTTTTATATAAATATAGTTCGTCTTTTGCTCTTTTAAACCCTGTCGGTAAACTTAAATTGATACGATTGTTCGACAAAAACATTTTATAACAAATGAAATAATCTCTTGAAAATATCATGTAATTCTCGCGTATTCTAGTTTAAACTTTTGAGCTGGTGTTTTCCAATTTAGAATTTTTCTTGGTCTAGTATTTAAGTTTTCTACAGCGTCATCGACGATACGTTGCGAGACATTCTTAAAATTAAACGGTTTAGGGAAATATTCTCTAAGTAATCCATTATGATTTTCGTTAGAACCACGTTCATGAGGTGCATACGGATTTGCATAGTAAATTTTGCACCCGAAGGTGTCTTCAATAAGACCGACTTGAAATTGATTTACAAATTCAGTTCCTCGATCACAAGTAATAGATTTTACCCCTTGAGGATACATTTCTATTAGTTTTTTAATCGCTGCCATCATAGCGCGGCCTGTTTTATTAGGGAGTTTAATTGCTACGTATTGTCGTGTCTTTCTTTCGATAAAAGTTGCTAGACAGGTTGATATGCCTCGTTTTGAAACTACTGTATCAGCTTCCCAATGACCAAATTCTGTACGAAGCTGAACAGCTTCTGGGCGCAAATCAATGGTTCTATTTTCAAAGAAAGCTCGATCAATGCGAATCTTCGATCCAGATGACTTTACTTTATATCTTTTTCCATGTCTCCTAAGCTTTTTGATGTTGAAATCAATGGTTTTTGAGTAAATCCAGTTATAGATCGTGGATGTACATACCTTTACGCTTTTAATGGAATGTGCAATTTGTTCTGGAGAATATTTTAGATTCAGATATTTTAAAATAGTTTTGGTATTGTGAATCGTGGCTTTTTTAGTAACTCCACAGTTTTTTTTCCGCAATTTAGCGATATTTTGTGCACTTGAAGCTTGATAAGGCAACCGTGCGATACTGTTGGCTTTTCTAGCTTCAGTCCCCCGTTGAATCTCCCGAGTGATTGTTGAACGATGGCGATCTAATCTACGTGCTATTTCAGCTGGTCGTAATCCTTCGTCAAGATAGGCTTCAATTTTTCCACGCTCTTCAGCGGTTAAATGTTTATATACCATGTATCAAACTAGCTCCCTTGCTCTATTAATTACTACGGCAACGAATGATTTGACAATGAACCTTCACAGATATGAGATCCGCTTCCAACTAGGAGCTAACTTAAGACAAGTCAGCTCAGCCGATACAAGGCTATCATATCTGTGTTCATAATCAAATCGTACTCCCTGCAGTATGCAGGCAAATCGTATCATATTAAATAACGAGCATCAATATAAGTTTGTGGAGGTTTGTTGCGCTTTATTTTACTATTCAGGAGTTGTGTAATTGAATTTAGTTTTAAATTTTGTTGGATTCAGTGATTTTGGACTCTATATATTTGTATTTTATCGCTAGCTTTAAATCTGCTTAATCACTACAGTTTTTCTATAATTACTGAAAAAATTCGAATCTTTGCTTTATTATACATAAAATTATCTAATGGATTGAAAAACATATATCCATCTTTAGCGACAAAATAATCAAAAAGCATTTCATCAAAAAAATCTAAGAAATTTAATCCTGCTTTTATAAATTCAACTTTATTAGGAAATGGAATCATTTTTTTCACCCAATAATTATTGTACAATTCATATTCTGAATTAAACGATCATAAAACAGCAATAAAAGTGATTTTTTTGACAGAATGCTTTTTATCATAGAACCTTTGTGAAAAAATTCTCTTTTGTAATAGTTAGTGGTTTCTTATTACTTTCATATTAAAACTAGAGAAAACTTTAATAACCTCTCCCTACTTTAGATTTTTTATAGATTGAACAATTTCAAAAACTGCAGTCATATCTTCTGCTATATAATCTGCGGCACTTTGATCAATAGCAGCTCGAGTTTCTTTATAAGCAATGGTAGGAATTCCAGCAGCTTTAGCTGCACTGATCCCATAAAATGAATCTTCGATAGCCACTGCCTGATTGGATGCTACATTTAATTTCTTCAGAGTATTCAAATAGATTTCAGGATTTGGCTTACTTTCTTTGACAAACTCGCCGCTATAAATTACATCAAAAGAATCTTGGATCCCACAAGCCGCCAAAACCTCAATAATGTGTTCGTAGGTCGACGAGGATGCAACAGCTGATTGAATGTCATTTTCTTTTGACCAGTTTAAAATAGAAAAGATTTCTTTTCGAAAAAGCTGTTGATAATCAATGGCTCGATAAGCAACCTCATTGTATTCTTCAAAACGTGCTTCTATTTCTTTTAAAGAATCATTGCTGCCAATAAATGTTCTCAATGTTTTATAAAGCATGTCATAAGATTGCCCAATAAGTTTTTCGAAATTCGTGTTTTCTTGGTTAAGTGTTGGATTTTCCTTCATTATGAATGCCTGTTGAATTCGAAAATCTTCAAACTCAGTATCGACAATCACGCCATCCATATCAAAAATAATCGCTTTGAGCATTTCATTCTACCTCCTCTATTGGTTAGTATAGTTCGAATTATTGCAAACCCTTTCGTAAAAAGCAAATTGAACCACAAAAATAGCCAATTACGTCCCTTATCCACGTAGTTGGCTATTTTTTTATTTTATTCCTCAATGCTTTTAACTTATCTATTGAGATAATCTTTGATTGGTTTTCAGGTTGTTTCTCATTTTCTTCTTTGTGCTCTTCAACTAGTTTGATGCCTCGATGCTCTGCACGAAAAATATTTCGCTTAATTTCTTCTACTTGAGCTAATTTATATAAAGCCTCTGGATCGTGACGAAAAAGTTCTCTAGTTTTTCGTTCATGGATTCGTTCGGTTACCTTTTCATCAAAATAACTTGTAACAGCGAAATTGATAATCAGAGCAATTAGAAGAAAATTATCCGTGACGCTTGAACCATTCACATACCCGTTGTTGAACAACCAAATGACAAAGCAAATAAGCGCAATAATGCTGAAGACTTGATAAACTCTCAGCGCCTTCTCTTTTTTGCTTCGCTCAGCAAATACGGGTTTTGCCTCGTAATACAATGCAAGATAAAGTTTACGAGCCTCAGCAAATTCTGGCTGCGTCTTTTGGGCCGTTTCATAGGCTTCTTTCTTTGCAAAGCCCTGTACCTTCATATAGTATTTTGCTATCTTTCTTTTTCGGATCATTTGAACCCCCTCTTCGATTCTAAGATCATGAATATTTTGAAGATTCATAAGGTCTCTCCTTAGGTACGGAATTCTCATTTCAGCAACCTCTATTTTATCATTAAGTTAGCTGAAAGACTAAGAAATTATTTAATATTTTTCCGCTCGACTGAATTTACAAAAGAGAAATCCACTCAGATAAGCTTTTGCACTGAGTGGATCCATCTTTATATTTTTTTCAGGGCTTCTTTAATCGGAGTTTTTCCATCTCCCATTAAAATGACTTTTTTGATAGTGTTCTCTTGTTCGAGTATTTCGGCTAAAACAGCAGCAACATTCTCTATCGCGTTTTCGGATTTTTCAGTGATCTCCGTTGTAATTTTTCCACTGCCTGGAATTTCTTTTAAGCTTCCTGGCTGGAGAATCGTATAGTCTAAAGTGGTCTTATCAATTAGCCAATTATCTGAGAAAAATTTTGAGATGTTGTAATCTGTCAACGAACCACTCCATTTTTCTGGTTGCAAAGCGAATAACGAACTCAGGTGAATGTAACGCTTGATCCCTCTCTTTTCTACCGCCTGCATCAATTTAACTGCTCCGTAAAGATCGGTTTGTAACAAGTCCTTTCCTCTTGAGCCAGCGACAAAATAGACGGCTTCTGCATCTGCTAAGGTATCGGCGATTTCATCAACACTCCCATGTAAATCTAAATGAACAGGCTGAACTGACTTGCTCGTTTTAATTGCATCCACTCGGCGAGCGCCTGCATAGATAAAATGCCCCTTCTTCTCTAAATTTTTAATTAATTCTTCTCCTACACGCCCGGTTGCACCTGCAATAAATAGTTTCATATAGATGATCCCCTTTCACCTCCACATGCTAACGCACTTTTGATACTGAAACAACTATTTTCACTTATAATTGGATGAGCTATAAAACAACCAATTGGCTGTTTAAATTTTTTTATTGAACTTTATAATAAGAATCATTACGGAGGATACTTTATATGAGACATCCTCAATTATGATGTTACAAGGAGTTTTTTTATGACAAAAGCAGTGCTGACTATTGCTGGATCAGACACTTTAGCAGGTGGTGGTCTGCAATCGGATTTGAAAACATTTGAGAATTATCAATTATTCGGTGTCACGGCTATTACTTGTATCGCAGTGGTTAAGAATAGGGAATTTGAAATAAAGGATTTATCCTCAGAGCTTTTAAAGGATCAATTAAACACTATTGATGAAAATTTGAATCTAGCTGGTATAAAGATTGGTTTAGTACATCAATTGGACCCACTAGAAATCATAAAGAACTTTCTCCAGTCTTTTCATGGGCCCATTGTACTAGATCCAGTTATGGCCTTTAAAGAAACGGATCATGTTTACAGCGAGACTTATCGAGAGAAGCTGATTGAATTATTTCCTCTTGCAACGATTGTCACGCCAAACTTAAAGGAAGCGGAGATTTTAAGTCAACAAAAAATTACTAATTTAGAGGAAATGAAACAGGCGGCTAAAAAAATAGTTGCGCTCGGCGCCCCTACTGTAGTGATTAAGGGCGGCGAACGACTTTCTGGTGATTTAGCTTCGGATTTGTTTTTCGATGGGACACAGCTAGAATTCTTTTCCAAACCGAAGTTGACTAGCGGTGCTATAAATGGTGCGGGCTGCTCATTTGCATCAGCGATTACCTCGAACCTAGTCTTAGGTGAACCGTTGATTGATGCGATTCGTCACAGTAAAGAATATGTTTATCAAGGAATCAAAAATGGTATCTTATTGAAAAACGGCGAAGGAAATGTTTGGTTTGGAGATCGTGTGAGAACGGAGGCAAAGGCATGAAAACAAAAGAGATGACAAAGCTTGCTATGATGGTCGCATTGACTGTTACCTTATCAATTCTATTTATCATCCCTATTCCTGCTACCAAGGGATTTGTCACACTTTGTGAAGTAGGAATTTATGCTTCTGCGTTGCTTTTTGGTCCAAGTGGTGGACTTTTGGTTGGTGCATTAAGCGGTGGTTTGATTGACCTGATCTCAGGGTATCCCGAATGGGCAATTTTTTCGATCATTATTCATGGTGTTCAAGGGTTGATCTTAGGACATTTCTATTCCAAGTATCCAAATAAGAAAGGGCTTGTTATAGGGTTCTTTTTTGCGAGCTTGTTCATGATCATCGGTTATGCGTTAGCAACGACCTTCTTATTTGGCTGGCCAGCCGGTTTAGCCTCATTACCAGGGAATTGCATACAAAATATTTTTGGTATCGCGGTGACAGTCCCTCTTTTTCATGCATTGCAGAGGGTATTACGCCATCCTCAATATAAATAGTTAATAGAAGGAAGTCATTCAAATGGAAAAAGAAAAATTACAACAACAATTAACAACGATTACGAAAGATGTTTTAGAAGCAGCAAACCTTAAAGCTGGTGATACTTTCGTCCTTGGTTGCACAACAAGTGAGATCGTTGGCGGCACTATTGGGAAAAACTCTAGTCAAGAGGTCGGACAATGGGTAATCGAAACCTTAAAATCCATTCTTGATCCAAAAAAAATATATTTGGCAGTACAAGGCTGTGAACATATTAATCGCGCAGTCGTTGTGGAGCGTGAGCTTGCTGAGAAAAAAGATTGGGAAATTGTTTCAGTCAAACCCGCTTTACACGCAGGCGGCTCTTGTTCTGTGGCTGCTTTTGAGCAATTCACGGACCCTGTCGAAGTAGAACACATTGTTGCCCAAGCAGGCATTGATATTGGCGATACTTCAATTGGCATGCATGTAAAGTATGTTCAGGTGCCTGTTCGTCCCTCTCTTCATGAATTAGGCGGTGCCCATGTCACTGCTTTGCGTAGCCGCCCTAAATACATTGGAGGTCCTCGTGCGACTTATTAGTAAAAAAATTCCCTGCGTAGAAGTTCGCAGGGAATTTTTTTATACAAATCGAGCAATCAGTTGAAGAAGTTGTTGCGGCAACGTTGAAATATCAGAGATATCAACAAAGTTGTTCTCTCCGTATAAGTTTCTTAATTGTTCTTTATCCTCACCGATAGCGCAAGCAATAAATAAGATGTCTTTTCGTTCGTAGTCATCTAAAACAGATTGAATATCTTGCTTTGCTTTTTCACCAGTATAATCCGGTAAGGCTTTCGGTTGACCATCACTGATTGAAAGTAAAACCTTCGTATCAGCAGCTTGCTGGCTTAATTTTTCGGCTAATAATCGAAGGGGGACACCATCACGGTTGTTTTGCCGTGGTTTCATGGTAGAAATCTTAGCTGCCATGAAATCATAGCCATCTTCAAATTCTTTGTAAGAATAAATGGATGTTTTTTCTCGTTGGCTGACGTCCGCTGAATCGCCGTAAAGCATCAATGGTATATTGGTTTTTTCTGCAAAAAGACTTAAAGCAACTGCTGCTAATTTCGCATTTTGGATGCGATCGTCTCGCAGCATCGAACCCGATTCATCCACTCGGACTGCTAATGCTAATGAAGGCTGTTCACTAGGCGGATTCTTCTTATCAAAATTTCTCAAGTCTCCGTAAGCAACATGGCTCGGATTAAAACGCGCACCATAATATTTTCCACTCGAGAAGTCATTACTAACTTCTTTATTTAATAGATCATTTATTACACGGCTTAAGCTGTCTACCTCGGGCAGTACCTGTTGTGTAAGTTCTTGACCGTCTTTAATGGCGGCTTCATTGATAGTTGGTCGATGAAGAATGGTTCCTTCTTTAGCGTGTATCGTTTCTTTTAAGCTTTCTCGAATTTCACGATTACGTTCTTTTCGAATCGTCTTGTCCAATTCGGTCATTTCATCTAGCGACATAGCTGAACCAACCTTATCTTCCTCATCTACTGAAGCGCTCGTGCTTTCTGCTTCAGATTCTCCTCTTTCTGCCTCATCAGAAATAGTTGCGGCTTCGGCCTTTGTTTTTTCTTTTTCAGCAGCTTCCTCTATTTTTGTTTCTTTATTCTCAGTGGCGTCGTCCGTTTCTATTGCCTCATTTTTCAAGGTCGCTTCTTCTGCTTCTTCAAAGATATTTCGTTGATCCGCTTCAGCCTGGCTGATCCTCCTGCCCTGTCTTAGTTTTTGCAGGTTTCTAACTTGTTGAAGCTCAGTTAACAGCTTGCTTTGTTCTAAAGCCTCCTGCAGAATTTTTAATTCTGTTTCGTCCGTTGTTAATTTGTAAAGGACTTTAGGAAATATACTTTCTAAAGGGTCCTGCCCTTGTTTTAAACTGTTGACCCAGAAGAAATAGGAGCGCATCCCTGCAACGCCCTTAATAGCATTCGCCTTAGCTGTTTCATCCAGTAAACGGATGATTTCTGCCATAATCTCTAGGTAATCCCGATCTGAAAAATTTGTTTTTGCAATCGCACGCTCAATCATGACTTCAATTGAAGGGAGATCCATTTTTTCAGCGTGCTGTACTCGGTCACGCAAAGATTCATTCAGAGGACGATTGCCCTGATAGTTTCGATTTGTGGTAATAATGACCACACAATCTGGATGTCTGCGAATGATTCCAGTTGGAATATTCAGCAGACCATTTGGCTCTAGTGCAGAGTTCAATGCGACTAAAACTGAAGCGTCACGAATTACAGTAGGTTCTTGTATTTCTAATAGGTATCCTTTTTGCATCGCGCGGACAATTTCTGAAGGATAGAACTTATACTCCACATTGGTTGGATAGTCCTCTTGGTCGATTCGCTCGATCAGATTGCTTAATCGTTCTCTAGCCTGTTCCTCAGTAATTTGAAAGTGCTTTTCGATTACTGAAAGTACCTCTTGCAAAGAATCTGTCTGATAAATGGCTTCTAACAATTCTTGGTCTTCATTATAATCGGCTGTGACGACAGGTAATAGCGCGCCAAAGACATCCGTCTTATCCATATCGGCAAAACAAGTAACCTTGGTATAAGGAAGTTGCAGATCATCTGATAAGGCACGTGCTAATTGCGTCTTGCCGGAACCAGCATCACCCTCAAGTAAAACATTCATTATTTTCATTTCTGGATCGAACCAATTATTTTTAATCTCTGACGCGATTCTTACTTCTTCCTCACTGGTTTTGTGACTAGCCGGCTTTCGCCAGATCATTTGCTGTTCAACTTTGGTAAACTTTCGTCCTTCTGTAATGACAAAAGTATTTTCCATTCTCTTCACCTCATCACTTAATTTCTAATAGCCTAATTCGTCTAGTAGGCGTTTTAATGTGCGATAGCGTTGGGCGATCAAGTCACCATCCTTGTTCATCGTGTCATTGAATAAAATGATATCTTCATCAATCTTTGGATTTTCTGTATCGACTTTGACTTCCATTCGTCCTCCTTGAAGACCAATAATATCTACTTTGGGATCTTCTGGATCATAAAATTTTTCATAGCGATAGGCATCTTGTAAATAAATACTTGATTGAGCTACTAAAATGGCTAAATCTAAAATCCGAGTAATTGGTAATTCCTCGGATTGACGGGACCATTTTTCACCAGTGTGTCGCCAAACTTTTCCAGAAATGTCCACTCGTCCACGATCGTTCCATTGAGCCAATCCTAAGGTTAAACCTTTTGCATCACTTTCCCAAGCATGGTGACCATCGATTTTATCGTAATCTTCTACTAAAAATACAGGTTTATGTTTTAAATTCGTTGGTATTTTCATTGCTTCTCCTCCTAATGACATCATTAATATTCTAGTTGAATGGAATCAAACCGGCGATTAATCTGTTTAATAACTCTTTAGTGAATTAGTAAATTACTAAACTACTGATGAAAAAAGGATACGCAATTCCGATGATTTTTGCAACTAACTCCTATTTAAGTAATCATTTTTTGTAACCCATAAAAAATGAGTCTTATGTTCGTTGCGTATACCATTAAACTAAACGCTTTTGTTGCTTGTTTTGTGTGGAGCGTTTGTTTTACCTTTACTTCTTTATAGACTGGGAAAAGTTTAACTGGCAACTAACTCCTATTTTAAGTAATCATTTTTTGTAACCCGCAAAAAATGAGTTTTATGTTCGTTGCGTATACCATTAAACTAAACGCTTTTATTGCTTGTCTTGTGTGGAGCGTTTGTTTTACCTTTTACTTTTTTATAGACTGGGAAAAGTTTAACTGGCAACTAACTCCTATTTAATTAATCATTTTTTGTAACCCGCAAAAATGAGTTTTATGTTCATAGCGTATACCATTAAACTAAACGCTTTTGTTGCTTGTTTTGTTCAAAACGTTCGATTTGGCTAGGTTTCCTTATGAACCGGGAATTGCCTTTTTTATAAAAAGAAAAACTCACTAACATTGTTAGTGAGTTGCATGCTATTTGGCTACGCCGAGGGCGATGGCTTTATCCCCTAAGTGGGTACCGATGACAGGCCCGAATGTTCCAATGTCAATCGTTGCATCTGGATACTTTTCACGTAGCTTTTCATATTCCTGTTGAGCAAGTTCTGGATTATTTCCGTGAATGACATAAATTCTTAACTCAGATTCATTTTCTTGACGGCGTTCCTCGATGATTTCTTCAGTACGCTGCAACGCTTTCTTTAATGAACGGATCTTTTCAGCTAAAACAATCTTTCCATCTTCAAAGGTTAGGATTGGTTTAATTTTCAATAAACCGCCGATGATCGCAGCGCCATTGGTTAAACGACCTCCACGGACCAAATTATCTAAATCATCAACAATGATATACGCATTTGTAGTATCACGAATTTGATCAACTGCTGCCAATACATCGTCTAATGGTTTTCCTTGATCACTCATTTCCAAAGCTTTTTCTACCATATACCCCATTGGGACACTTGTAATCTTTGAGTTATAAGGGATAACCTGCAGTCCTTCAATGTCATCTTTGATCGCTGTCAAAGTACGGACAAAACCCGAGATACCCTCTGATAAATGAATACTAATTACCGTGTCGTATCCTTGTTCCTTAATTGAGCGATACAATTCGTAGACCTCACCTAAAACGGGTTGTGATGTTTTTGGGAAATCCTTGCTATTTTTTAGTTTCTGATAAAATTCCTCATAGCCAATATCTACGCCTTCTTCAAATGGCTCACCATCGATGATGACAGGAATTGGAATGATGAATAAATCTTTATGATTGCGCGTGCGTTCATTCAGATAAGCAGTGCTATCTGTCACGATCGCTAATTTCATAGTCGCTTCCTCGTTTCAATCAAAATTTACAATAATTATAATATAGCATACTCATAGATTGATGGGAATCAAAATCCGATTACTTCCCTAAAAACTCTTGAGCTGCTTGTGCATTTTGGTTTGTATCAACTGCTAAGGCACTGCCGGCATTGGCGGTATCGATATAAGACCATGAACCATCCACTGGTAAGGTCAAGCGATCGATTCCGACCACGGCTTTACCGAAATTGAATAGATGCGTCAAAACGTATGTGTTGGGCATATCGGTTGAAAGATAGCCCCAAATTTTTCCTGCAGCATAAGGACCGCGTAGTAAAACCAAAGGATTGATCAGCTGTCCAAAAACAGATTGCATTACTTGCTGTTGCCTGCGTACACGTCCGAAGTCACCTTCTTCATCCATTCGGAAACGAGCATAGTTCAATAAGGTATGACCGTCCATTCGTTGCGGACCTTTACTAATAGGTGCATCAATGTATGAGCTCATGTCCTTTTCAGCATCAATTTGAACACCGCGAGGGGACAAGGCATCTACCCCTTTTTCAAACGTCTGAAAGTCCACCATGGCATAATAGCGACAATCGATTCCAAAATTCTCTTTTAAGGTTTGACGGACGAGATCCGCTCCCCCATAAGCATAAGCTGCATTCAACTTGTTTTGACCAACACCAGGAATATTGACATACATGTCTCGCATAAATGAGACAAGCTTGGCTTTTCCGAAGCCATCAACTTGCAGCACCATCATTGAATCAGAGCGCCCACTGATGTTATCACGGGTATCACTACCTAAAAGCAAAATATTGCGTTTCCCATTTTCCGATGTCGCGCCATTAAACTCTTGTGTCTCAATTTTTGGCATTGAGGAATCGTGCTTTGCAGCGAAATTCCCGATACCGAAAGAAATGACAGAATACCCTAAAAGAACAACCAAAATCATAATTACCCTTCGGCGCCAACTTCGCTTTTTCTTTGGTTTCTGTTTATAAGGATTTTTGGGCTTTCGTTTAAAAGGATTCTTAAGAGGATTTCTAAATGTCGGGAATTTGACGTTGAATCTTTTTTTCTTTGGCTCTTGATAATGATCCTCATAGTAAAACTCTTCTTCTGGTTCTCTATAGGATTCTTGTGGCTCTTCATAGTGTAACGGTTCTTGGTCTGCTTTTTCGTTCTTCTTCATTTCACGACGAAAGCCAAAAGGTTTTTTCTCCTCCTTCTGACTTTCCTCATGAATCTTCTTATATTTATCCATTCGGCTCATAGTGCACCTCTTCATCTCATTACTATTATTAATAAAATAGCAAATCATCTGCACTTTGTCTTATTTTTCCCAAAAAAAATTAGAAAACCTTAACTACTAAGATTTTCTAACCTTTGGAAGATATGTTGGATAATCGCCGATCAATGTGACTGCGAAGTTTTTCTCTTTTAATTGAAGCAATACTCTGCTGAGTTTTTCTTCTTCAGGCGTTTCCAAGTCAATAATAAAAAAATATTCTCCTAGCTTTGTCTTTTGTGTGCGAGATTCAATTTTGGTTAAATTAATGCTCTCTGCTGCAAAAATAGCTAAGCATTGATACAATGCGCCCGGATGATCCGAAGCCAAATCAAATAGAAGAGTAGCCTTATTTTTCCCTTGAGGTAAATCTCCTGTTAGGGGTTGTTCCCCGAGTACCCAAAAACGTGTTTCATTTTCACTGATGGATTGAATGTTTTCTTGGACAATCGTTAACCCAAACTGTTCCGCTGCGTCACGGGACCCGATTGCTGCATAGCGCTGGTTCGGATGGTCAGCTACCTTTTGAGCTCCTTGTGCTGTAGAACCGATCTGCTCAATGTCTACAGTAGGAAAGTGCTTCATCAGAAATACTTGAGATTGTGCTAAGGCTTGCTGATGGCTACAAATAAGCTCAGTTTTCTCCCAAGTTTCAGCATGCGCAGGATGGACCATTAACTGCTGCTGGATAGGAAGCACGATCTCTGCTTGAATTGTCGGCAGCGTTTGGAAAATTAGGTCAAGAGTCGGTAACACAGAACCTTCAATCGTATTTTCAATGGGAACGACACAATAGTCTAATGCTCCTTTACGTTGCTCTTCCAATAATGCTGTAAGGGATTCATAGGGCAGGAGGACTTCATCATTGAAAAAGTTTCCTGCCGCGCTATAGGTAAATGAGCCCCTAGGTCCCAAATAACCAACTTTCATTATGATGCAACCTCGACCTGCTGAATGATTTCACTAACAATATCCTTTGGCAGTTTTTCTGAAGTATCTACAGTAATTTTGGCAAGTTTTTCGTAAAGCTTTTCTCTTGAAAAGAATAAACGCTTCAAATCTCCATCATCATTTTTAATCGCTAGTGGTCGAACGTTCACCTTGTCTTCCCGAATTCTTTTGACCAGTACATTTGCATCTGCTTTTAGATAAACAACTAATTTATCGGACAAAACTTTTTGATTTTCCTTTTGAAGAATCACGCCGCCGCCTGTAGCAATGACAGATTCTTCATTCAACGCCTCCTTTAAAAGATTTGTTTCATGTTCTCGGAAAGAAGCTTCTCCGTGTTCTTCAAAATATTCGCTGATCGGCTGACCGATCCGTTCAACTAAAACATCATCCATGTCTACCACACGGGCATTTAACGTCGTTGCAAGTTCTTTACTAATCGTAGTTTTTCCAGCTCCCATAAAGCCGATCAAGACAATTGATTCCATTAGGCATTCTCCATTCATTTTGAGTACTTTATAACTAAAAACATCAACCTTCATTTTTACTAAAGCTATATCAATGACGCTAGATCATTAAAAAAGTTTGGATAAGAGATATTAATCGCTTCAGGATTATTGAGTTCTACGGTATCTTCTGTCAATAAAGCGGCGATTTGAAGCATCATACCGATGCGGTGATCCCCATGACTATCAACAGTGCCGCCATGTAATGGTGTTGGACCATGAATAATCAGGCCATCCTCTGTTGTTTCGATGTTTGCTCCTAATTTGTTTAATTCTTGAGCCGTTGCGTCGATCCGATTGGTTTCCTTTACTTTTAATTCTTCCGCGTCTCGGATGACTGTCGTTCCCTCTGCTTGAGTTGCTGCTAATGCGATTACTGGAAGCTCATCAATCAAACGAGGAATAATTTCTCCCTTAATCTCCACAGCCTTTAACGGTGCTGCTTTGATTTGTAAGTCTGCTGCCTGATTTTGCGAATCAACCAAGCCTTCTTGAATATCTGCCCCCATTTCTTGTAGCACATCTAAAATTCCTGTTCGTGTAGGATTGATTCCCACGTGCTTCAATTGAAGGTCGCTATCGGCTAACAAAGTAGCAGCGACTAGATAGAAAGCAGCCGACGAAATGTCTCCTGGAACAGTTACTTTCTGCCCGACAAGCTGTTGTCCGCCTGACACAGTAATTGTTTTATCATCTACCGAAATGTTTCCGCCGAATTGTTTGATCATTTCTTCTGTATGATTGCGTGATTTTTCTTTTTCAATAATAGTAGTCAAACCTTCAGCCTGTAATGCTGCGAAAAGAATCGCAGATTTTACTTGTGCACTCGCGATGGGCATTTCGTAGGTGATCGCTGATAATGGACCTCCTTCAATTTCAATCGGAGGAAACTCACTGCCTTGTTCTCCTTGAAGATTGCCCCCCATCATTCTCAAAGGTCCCATGACACGTTCCATCGGTCGACGATTCAAGGATGCATCGCCAGCGATTTTCGAATGAAAAGTTTGGCCGGCCAATATTCCTAAGACCAAGCGCATTGTCGTGCCGGAGTTTCCAGCGTCTAAAATCTGCTGAGGTGCTTGTAGATGCTTAAAGCCTTTTCCTTCAATGCTTATCACTTCGCCGTCATCGTCGATCGTAACACCTAAGGCTTTAAAGACAGCGACGGTGCTCAGACAATCCTCCGCTCTTAAAAAATTATGAACCGTTGTCTTCCCATGACTGATTGCGCCAAACATAATGCTGCGATGTGAAATAGATTTATCTGCTGGTACAGTCAATGTACCACTTAGCCCTGATTTATTTTTCAATAGTTTCATTTGTTCAACTCCTTCTGCGACAACGAAAATCTGCTTCCTCGATTAATAATTGTCCTTTTTCCAGATCTGCTTGATTTTTGAAAGAAAGTTCTAAAACACCGAAGATATCTTCACGTGTTTCTTGAATTTTCAGATTAATGATGGAAATGTCTGCATTACTAATGATCGTCATGACTTTGGCAATTGCCCCAGCGATATCAGGAATATCGATATAAAGGTCATAGAACGCTGGAATTACACCACGATCTTTTGATGGTAAATGATCCCGCGAATGCTTTGCCTGACTAAAGAAGTCATAAATGGCCGGTTGGTCCTCTTGAACCAAGCTTTCTCTGATTTTGGACATTTCCTCTTGCCAGCCGCTGATTAAATCTAATAGGATCGTGCGATTTGTGAGCAAAATATCTGTCCACATCTGTGGATCAGAGGAAGCGATACGTGTAATATCTCGGAACCCGCCTGCTGCGAGCTGAGTGGCACGAGGATGCCCCTCTGTCAGTTGATCGCTCATTTTTACTAGACCTGACGCGACAATGTGCGGTAGATGGCTCAAAACGCCAACAATTTCATCGTGAGACTCAGGCTCAATCACAACGAACTTCGCTCTGGTCGGTTCTAGTACCGCCATTAGCGGTTCAACGTTTGCCCCTTCAGGCGGTGTCAAAATGTAATAAGCCTCTTCGAAAAGATTTGGGTTGCCAGCCTTCACCCCTGACTTATGAGAACCAGCCATCGGATGTCCTCCGATAAAGTTAAATGGCAGGTTTTTCGCTAACTTCATGACTTCATTTTTTGTACTGCCTGTGTCTGTTACGATCACGTTTTCTTTTAGCGGCAAACGTGCCAGCTCGTGCAAATAATGCAAGGTGGATAAAACGGGTACGGCTAAAATAATAATATCCATCTCAGCTGCTCTTTCAATAGAAGCAATTTCATCAACTAATCCAACTTCATTCGCAATTTGCCGAGTCTCTTCCGAATAATCCCAGCCAAACAGCTCAATTGTTGGTTGTTTGATTGCTCTGCAAAGCGAAGCGCCGATTAGACCAAGTCCTAAGACGAACACTTTTTTTCTCATAGACGTACCCTCTCTCTTAAAAGTTTTTGATTTCCTTTCGGTATTCTGCTACCGCATGTTGTAATTCATCTATGGTATCTGATGAGAATTTTTCTAGAATTTCTTCAGCCAATACAGTTGCGACTACATGCTCCGCAACTACAGAAGCAGCTGGTACCGCAGTGCTATCAGAACGCTCCACACTTGCTTTATAAGGTTCCTTCGTATCAATATCTACACTCATGAGCGGTTTGTATAACGTTGGAATGGGCTTCATGACTCCTCGGACAATAATCTGTTCTCCATTAGTCATTCCGCCTTCAAAGCCGCCAAGATGATTCGTTGTTCGGCTGTAGCCTTCATTCCATACGATTTCATCCATGACCTTTGAGCCTGGTTGATGAGCTGCTTCGAATCCGATACCGAATTCTACGCCCTTGAAAGCATTGATGCTCATCATGATTTGAGCGATCTTTCCATCTAATTTTCGATCCCATTGAACATAGCTGCCTAATCCTGCAGGAACGTTGTCTGTTCGCACTTCAACGACACCACCAATGGTATCTCCTGCCTTTTTCGTTTGGTCAATCAATGCCTTGACCGATTCCTCTACTGATTCATCGACCATATTGACTTCTGAAGCAGCTGTTTTTGCTTTGATCTCGTCAACACTTAATTCTGTAGGAATGGCAGCTTCAATCCCACCTAAAATGGCTACGTGACTGGCGATCTCGATATCTACCGCCGCTAGAATTTGCTTAGCAAGGGCGCCAATCGCTACTCGCATCGTTGTTTCACGAGCGGATGAGCGTTCTAGCACATTTCTTAAATCACTGTGATGGTATTTCATTCCGCCAACAAGATCCGCGTGTCCTGGTCGTGGTTTTGAGACCCGACGTAATTTTTCATCTTTTTCAGCTACTGGCTCAACAGACATAACCTTCTGCCAATTTTTCCAATCACGATTTTCAACGATCATAGTAATTGGAGAACCTAATGTCTTGCCGTGACGGACCCCAGAAGTGATTCGAACTTGGTCTTTTTCGATCTTCATTCGCCCACCGCGTCCATACCCGCCTTGCCTTCTAGCTAATTCTTGGTTTATTGCCTCAACAGAAAGTGTTAGTCCTGCTGGAACACCTTCGATGATCGTAGTTAATTCTGGTCCATGAGATTCTCCAGCTGTTAAGTAACGCATAAACTACTTCCCTTCTATTAGATACTCATTAAATTCTGTTAGTTTTATTTTTTGGATGTACGCTTTTCCTATCTCTTTTAGCAATACGATATTCAAGCTGTCCCCTCGTGCCTTCTTATCATGAGTGATGGCTGTATAGAACTTCTCAGCATCCCAAGGCTGATAGGCAACCGGTAATTGATACTTTCGATTCATAGCAATAATTTGGTCTGTAATACCGGTAGGAGAAAGGTTCTTTTCCTCAGCGGTTTCTGAAATTTTAACCATTCCGATTGCTACCGCTTCGCCATGACTGATTTCTCCATAGCCTGCGGTGTTTTCAATCGCATGACCAATTGTATGACCAAAGTTCAGCAACAATCGAGAGCCATTATCAAATTCGTCTTCTTCTACAACAGTCTTCTTAACGTTCAAGGCTTTAAGAATGATGGCTTCACTATGAATGAGAAGGTCTTGGATTCCTGTTAGTTCTTCAAGATCTTTCCATAATGAAGCATCACTGATCGCCCCGCATTTTATAATTTCTGCTATCCCTTCACGTACGCGAAGCTCAGGCAAAGTGGTCAATGTTTCTGGATCAATCAATACCCCGTCCGGCTGAGCAAAGGTACCGATCATATTTTTTGCTTTGCTTGAGTTAACCGCCGTTTTACCACCAATACTAGAATCTACCTGTGCCAATAACGAAGTAGGTATTTGGACAAAGGCGATTCCTCTCATGTAAGTGGAGGCGACAAAGCTAGCTAAATCACCAACAACACCTCCACCTAGTGCGATCACCGCATCGCTGCGAGTAAACTGTTCATCAGCTAGAAATTCATAAAGTTTGTTTGCCATATCCAACGATTTACTGCTCTCTCCAGCTGGTACAGCATAATGACAGACTTCATAGTTCTTTAACTGCCGAAGGATTTTTTCACCATAAATAGGAAAAACATGCTCGTCACTAATAATAGCGATCTTTTTATTTTTCCAAAGAGAAGCGATCCAGTCTCCGACTGAATCTAATCCATGACGCTTGACGATAATCTCATAACTTTTTTCCGGTAAAACTATCTCCATCAATGGTTCCCCCTATTTAATGAGTGAAGGTTCTTTGGTTAAGTCTTTGATTTTTTGCATTGCTTCTACTAGTATCTCTACTTCGCTCATCATCGTTAAGTAATTCTTCTCATTTAATGATTGTTCACCGTCAGACCAAGCATGTAGTGGGTCTGGATGAATCTCTACGATCATCCCATCTGCCCCACTGGCAACGCCTGCACGAGCCATTGGTGCAACAAGATCCCAAACACCTGTACCATGACTTGGATCAACAATGATCGGGAAATGACTCAATTTTTTAATCAAAGGAACCGCACTTAAATCAAATGTATTCCGTGTTGCTGTTTCGTACGTTCGAATCCCACGTTCGATGAAAATAATTTTTGAGTTTCCTTGAACAGCGATGTATTCCGCAGCGTTCAACCATTCTTGAATGGTTCCTGAAATCCCGCGTTTCAAGCCGATTGGTTTGCCGGTTTTTCCGACTGCCTCTAACAAGCGGAAGTTTTGCATATTGCGAGCACCGATTTGAATGATATCTGCGTATTGGCAAACAACATCAATATGTGCTTCATCCATAACCTCTGTGATGACTTTTAATCCATGAGCATCAGCGGCTTTACGCATAATCTTCAAGCCTTCTTCTCCTAAGCCTTGGAAAGCGTATGGAGAAGTCCGAGGTTTGTAAGCACCGCCCCGCAGGATTTTTGCCCCACCGGCTTTTGCCATGCGAGCTGTTTCCATGATTTGTTCTTCACCTTCAACGGAACAAGGGCCTGCCATTGTTACAAAACTACCGTCACCGATTTTCACTCCATCAACGTCTACTACTGTATCTTGCGGGTGAAATTCTCTTGACGTGAGCTTGTAGGTGTTCGAAATAGCGACGGCCCGTTCAACGACACTGTATGCTTGAAACGGAACATTTTGAATAATCTTTGGATCTCCTAGCAGCCCCAATACTAGGCGGTCTTTTCCGTGATTGATTTGTACACCTAATCCTTCTTCTTTAATACGGGATAAAATAGGAGATAATTCTGCTTCTTGAATACCTTTTTTTATAATTAAGATCATAGTAATAACTTCCTTCACTTTTTATTTTTTGATTGTTTCTTCCAATAACGGTTGGATTTGTTCAACAGGCATTTCCTTGCCTGTCCATAATTTGAAAGCGGCGGCTCCTTGATACAACAGCATTCCTAAGCCGTTCACTGCTTTTGCACCGGTGGCCTTCGCAGCTTTTAATAACTGGGTTTCAGCTGGATGATAAATGACATCAAAAACTGGCAGGTCTTTTCTTAATAATGACGGATCGGGCAACGGCATTTGCTCTGTCTTCGGTGCCATCCCAATATTCGTCGCATTGATCAATAGATTGCTTGCGGCTAATGATTCACTTAATTGTTTTTCATCGGCTAAATCATGCAGTTGGATCTGACAGTGGGTCTCCTCCGCTATCATCGCCAATTTCGGCTCAATTTTTTGATAGAAGTCATCTTTAATGTTAAAAACATCAATGGCCTCTACCCCATCAATCGCGGCTTGTGTGATAATTGCTGTTGCGGCTCCACCAGCTCCGAGAATCGTCATTCTCTTGCCGATGATCTCTATCCCGTTTTGTTTCAAGCTTTCCATGCAGCCGATACCGTCTGTGATATGACCAATTAATTTGCCGTTTTGATTCACAATGGTATTGATCGCTCCAATCAATCGTGCGGCTTGGCTTAACTCATCGACGTACTTGACTGCTTCCATCTTGTGAGGCATCGATAAATTAATTCCCAGCATGTCAAGATCGCGAATGGCTTGAATGCTTTGGCCAAGTCGTTCTGTCTGAACATCAAAGCTCAAATAGACTGCGTCAACCCCCGTTGCTTGGAACGCTGTTGTATGCATCATTGGTGAAAAGCTATGTCTTGCTGGTAATGCATACAAACCGGCTAACCGCGTTCTTCCTGAAATTTCATTTTCCATCTTCCCTCACTCCTATTCCTAAATAATTTTTTTGACGTAAACACGTTACCGATCGTCCTTCGAATACGATTCCTTTACTCTGTTAAAAGAGAAAGTGTTCCTCGTATCCTTCATAATAAAGATTGTTTAACCTTCAATCAGCGATTTTAAAAAACGAAAAAGGCCCACTGTAGAAAATCTACAATGCGCCTAGTCTCCCATAAAAGATACCAAAGAAAAAGCCACTATAGATTTTCATCTATGTGGCGTTAAGTCGAACTTAAAATCCTTAGCCATCATAGATACAAACTTGTTGTCGTTTGCATCCATGAATCATGAATACAAACCTATCTAAAATAGCTAAAGTAATAATTATTCAGTTGTGTGTGCGTACTCTTATTCGTATTCATAAAAATCGCTCCAAACTGATTTAAGATTGAACTTAGTATAGATTTGTTTTTCTAATAAGTCAACCCATTATTTTAATTTTCTGTAAAAAAAGTTTATTTACATTACTTCAGCTACTGTCTCGCTCTCTTCAAATAGCAGGAATAAATCTGCCAACGTCATTCGTTTTTTCTCTTCCCCATGAATATCTTTAATGATCTCTCCCTTTTCCATCACGATCACGCGATCGCCGTAATGTAGAGCATCCTCCATTTTATGGGTGACCATTAAACAGGTGAGGTTTTCTTCTTTGATTCGTTGGTCTGTCAGCAGCATCAATTGTTTGGCTGTTTTAGGATCAAGCGCAGCTGTATGTTCATCTAATAGCAATAAGTCCGGTTTTGTGATCGTCGCCATCAGTAAGCTTAAGGCTTGCCGTTGACCACCAGAAAGAAATCCGGTTGGTGTATCTAAATGGTTTTCTAGTCCATTCCCAACTAATTTACACAATTCGCGATACATCTCTTTCTTTTGATTCAATTGTCGCTGACGTAAGCGTCTTTTTTGTCCGCGTTTTTCAGCTAAACCTAGATTTTCTGCGACTGTTAAGCGTGGTGCCGTCCCCATCTTAGGGTCCTGGAACACGCGAGAAATCGAGGTAGCTCGTTGTTCTTCTGAAAGCTTAGTCAAATCTTTCCCCATAACAGAAACCGTTCCGCTATCTAATTGCAGGCTACCAGAAATACTATTGAAAAGGGTACTTTTCCCAGCGCCATTTCCGCCTAAAACCGTAACAAACTCACCCGGGGCAATCGACAAGTCCACATTGTTTAGAATTTTTCGTTTATCGTTTACACCGTTACTAATTGTTTTGCTGGCTTTTTTTACCTCTAATGCATTCATCCGATCACTCCTCCTTCTCCAAGCCGGTTTTTAAATTCAATGTTTCTTTTAAACGCGGGATCATCAAACACAAAGCCAAAATGATTGAAGAGAAAATCTTCAAGTACGTAGTATCTAATCCAGCTTTGATAATGATCAAGATCAATAGTTGATATATAATACTTCCTAAAACAATAGCCACTAATCGTTCAATAAAGGTTACTTCGCCGTACAGAACTTCCCCGATGATGATCGAAGCTAATCCGATAACGATCACCCCGACACCTTTTCCAATATCCGCATAGCCGTCATTTTGAGCAATAAGCGCTCCTGAAAGTGCAATGACACCATTTGATAGGGTTAAACCGATCACTTTCATGCGATCCGTATTGATACCGATGGAACGAGCCATGTTTTCGTTATCACCGGTGGCGATGTAGGCTTGTCCGAAATCTGTAAAGAAGAAGAACAATAACAAAGCAACGATGATCACAATTGCGATCAAACCTAACAGAACAACATCAAAATGGTCGGGTAAATTTAAATTGGTAAAAAAATCTTGAATCTTCGGCTGTTTTAAAAGAGACAAGTTCGGTGTCTGCATGATAAATAGCATAACTGAGTTCAATCCAGACATCACTAGAATTCCAGCTAAAATGACCGGGATTTTCCCTTTTGTATACAGCATACCGGTAACAAATCCGGCACACATTCCAGCAACGATCCCTAAAAGAGTTGCGAGAATGGGAGACACACCATTCGTGATCGCGGTCACACAAACGGCACCGCCTAATGGAAATGATCCCTCAGTTGTCATATCTGGGAAATTTAAAATTCGGTAGGTCATAAAAATGCCTAAACCTAAAATCCCCCATAAAAATCCTTGTCCTATCGCTGAAATTACCATTTGTCTACTCCCCTTTAACTACTTCTGCTTGTTCTTTGATTTTCTCTGGAATCGTAATTCCTAATTCTTTTGCTTTGTCTTCATTAATGATCATGTCTCCATAATCAATCACATTCACTGGTGTATCGGCTGGTTTTGCTTTGCCGCTTAAAACATCTGCGGCCATTTTTCCAGTTTCCACTCCTAAGTCAAATTGATTTTGTCCTACTGTCGCGATACCGCCTTCTTTTGCCATATTGTCCACCGAAACAAAGACAGGTTTTTTCGCTTTATCGGATTCATTGATCAAAGTCTGGAAGGCACTAGCGATCGTGTTGTCTTGTGGAATATAAAGATAGTCAGTTTCTTGGCAAGCCTGTTGTGTAATCTGTGCAATATCATTGCTTGAGCTGATCGCATATTTTTTTACCGTCAATCCGTCTTTTGTTGCACGTTTTTCCGCCCGCTCAATTTGTGACTTAGAATTTTCTTCAGAAGATGAATAAATCATCCCGACTGTTTTAGCATCGGGGAACATTTCTTTTGCCATATCCAACTGTTGATCTACTGGAGTTAAATTGTTAACCCCTGTCACATTGCCGCCTGGTTTCTTTAAATCGGTGACTAATCCAGCACCAATCGGGTCACTGATTGCTCCCATAATGATCGGTTTATCGCTGGTTGCATTTGCTAGTGCTTTTGCGGCCGGTGTTGCGATACCAACTAGGACGTCAGAATTCTTTTCTAATAGCTGCTGACTCATGCTGTTCAACTTGCTTTGATCGCCTTGACCGTTTAAAAATTCGATTTTGATGTTCTTACCGTCTTCATAGCCTTCTTCCTTTAGTCCTTCAATCACGCCATCCTTGATTTGATCAAGAGATGGATGACTGATAAATTGCAGGATGCCTACTGTCTGCATTTCTTCTTTTTCTTCACTCGCATTCGTCTGGCGCGACCCCATTTGATAAGCGAATACTCCGATTAATACGACAGCTAATGCGATAATTGATCCAATAATTCCTTTATTTTTCATTCTTTATTCCTCCGATTTTTTGTTTTTTGTTCGTAAATGGTAATACTGCGAAGAGCAGAAATGACAAAAAAGACAACTACCCAAAAGTCCACGGTAGTTGTCTTAGAAAAAACAAAAACCGCATAGATGGTCTCTATGCGGGAATAAGCATCAGAAAATATCCAGCATAGATACAAAATTTAGAAGTTGTCTAAACGTTGTATCTATGAGTGAATTCATAAATACAACTTATCTACGCCAGTTTTGCCAGCTATTCAATTGATTAGATAAGTTTGCGTGTCTCATGAATGTCACTCCTTTTTTTATGTTGAGGTTAGTTTATCGGAAATAAAAACAGCTGTCAACTCTTTTTATTAAAAAAAGCTCATTTATTTTATTCGAATTCTCATTTTATTTTTTAAGATCCCACATAGGTAATCGATTCAATTCTGGGATAAACTCATTGTTTAAGTCTTTTAAGCTTTCAACGACAAAGCGATTTTTCTCTTTGCCATTATGGAAAAAAATAAACGTGACTTGACGTGGGTCCAACTGATAGTTCTTGGCAATGGTTTCACTGTCATACACAATTGGGTAATAATAGAATTTGCGATTTAGCATGGTCTGTTGAGTTGGGTCATCAAGAACTGTCATAACATTTTCAAAAGAAGTTCCCTTTGGTTGACTGAACATGATGGAGATCGCTTTGGTATCCTTGATTTTCTGATCAACGGTTTGGTAGTTTAACGGAATCAAGTGATCTGACTTCAAAGAATCAAAGACCAATTCGTCTAATTGATCTTGTCGAATCGTTTTTTGAGCAAAGGCTGCAGAGGCAGAAAAAATGAGCGCAAAAATAACCAAGCTTATGGCGATCATTAAGGAACGACGCTCATTTTCTGAAACAATAATGATAAATTTACGCCAAAAAGTAAGTATTTTATCTTTAGTTTTTGCTAAAAATCGGTCCATGAGTCGCCCTCCTTGCTTATCATTATATTATTTTTCTCTTAAAACCGCTACCATCAAGGACAGATTTTGTTTTTTTCTTTCCTCGATCAGATTTTTCGTGTTCTATATTGGATTGTTAGCGTTTTATTTTAATGCTATTATAATAATGACAACTTAAATTGAGGAGGTTTTTTGATGAGCAGTATTGAACATTTTTCACGTAAAGAGATCACGAAAAGTAATCGTCTATTTTCCAGTATTCGCAGTGTCATCGAGACAGCGTTTTATGGGAATAATGTCACACGTATTCGCCATCTTACAGATGCGTATGCGCTAGCAAAATCAAGCCCAGGAACTATCACTACCGATCTTGATGTCGCTTATACGAGTAGATTGCAGCTGCCGACTGATGCAAAAGTTCTTGTGACAAATGACGGTAAAATTGTTGGACGAACGGCTGCAGCGCGTCGTATTATTGGTCAGCAGGGAATCGATAATGCCTTTTACAGTGAATTGCTGAGAGAAGCCGTCTTCAAAGCACGTTCGAAAAAGTTTTATTCTGGCGAAGTCATTGTGGGGCTGGATGAAGAATTCACTGTTAAATCACATCTAATGGTTCCGGCTGATTATAGTCCAAACCTTTACTCTTATTTACTGAATTTTCAAATTGGTGATGCTAAGCATCTGTTCTATCAACAATCTGATGAGATTCATACAGGAGATATTTTTATCTTTGCTGATCCTGATTGGGAGCATCCTGATTTTCCCGATGGCGTGGTTGTTATTGACCCTCTCCATAATTGCGCTGGAGTGCTAGGGTTACGCTATTTTGGAGAATTGAAAAAAGCGACTTTGACCTTAGCTTGGGCAACCGCTCATCGAAATGGTTTTATCGCCTGTCATGGCGGTATGAAGCAATATTTGCTAGAGGATAAAAAATATACGATGGCGGCATTTGGCTTGTCAGGTTCTGGTAAGTCCACCATCACACTAGCAAAACCTAAAAATAAAGGTGAAGTACATGTTCTTCACGATGATGCTTTTGTCATTTCGAAAAAGAAAGGTTCAACGACTGCTTTGGAGCCAGCCTATTTTGATAAGACTCAAGATTATCCAATGACGAGCGAACAAATAAAATATATAGTAACGGCACAGAATGTTGGCGTTACCTTAGACGAACAAAACAAGAAGGTTCTAGTCACAGAAGATATTCGCAATGGGAATGGCCGCAGTATAAAAAGTCGGTATGCTACACCGAATCGGGTCGATCATATCGCTGAAAAAGTAGATGGCCTTTTCTGGATCATGAAGGATGATAGTCTGCCGCCAGTAATAAAAATCGAAGACCCTTCCCTAGCGGCTGTTTTTGGTGCGACGCTTGCCACGAAACGTTCAACGGCTGAAAATGTTGTTGGTGAAGTTACGGATCAATTAGTGATTGAACCGTTTGCCAACCCTTTCCGCTGCTATCCGTTGCAGGAAGATTATCAAGACTTTAAGGACTTGTTCCAAAAACAAAAAACAGCTTGCTTTATTTTAAATACTGGTGATTTTAAAGGAAGGAAAGTGACACCGGATGAAACCCTCGGCAGTATCGAAAAAATCGTTGATGGAACTGCGGAATTTAAGCCATTCGGCCCTCTGAAAAAAATCAGCTATTTGCCAGTCAAAAAACATGAGCCAGATTTTAACAGCCATCATTACTTGATTCATTTAATGACAAGGCTTGAGACGAGACTCGCCTTTGTTCAATCTCGTAAGACCTATCAGGGTGGCTATGATCGTTTGCCTAATGAAGCAGAACAACTGCTCCTTCAGCTACTTGACGAACTTCATAGTTATAAGGAATCAATAAGCGTTTAAGAGAACAGGGATTACGCCAATGACTTATTTGGTCATTGGCGTTTTTTTGTTTATAATAGATATATTATGAATAGAAATGAGGGATAAAAAATGTCCTTTGATGGAGTTTTTACCCACGCAATGGTCCGAGAGCTGAAAGAACAGCTTGTTTCCGGAAGAATCTCCAAGATTCACCAGCCCTATGAAAATGAAGTTGTCCTAGTGATTCGTGCACGAGGAAAGAATCGACGCTTATTACTTTCAGCCCACCCTAGCTATGCACGTATCCAATTGACAGAGATTGCTTATACGAATCCCGACAATCCACCCAATTTCGTTATGATGCTACGGAAGCATTTGGAAGGAGCAATTTTAGAAGATATTCATCAGGTTGATAACGACCGCGTGGTTCATTTTACTTTTAGTAAGCGAGATGAATTAGGTGACTTGCAAAACATCGTCCTCATTGTAGAATTGATGGGACGTCATTCAACCATCGTCTTACTAAACAAACAAACTGGCAAAATTTTAGATGCGATCAAACATATTGGGCATTCCCAAAATACTTATCGTTCCATTCTGCCTGGCAGTGAATACGTTGAACCGCCTAAACAAGAGCAACTAAATCCTTTCCATGCGTCTAAGGAACAGGTCTTCACCCTTCTGTCTACAGCAGAAACACTGGATAGTCGATATTTACAGCAGAATTTTCAAGGTCTGGGCAGAGATACCGCAGAGGAATTGATCTATCAATTTTCCGAAAGACCTAATGAAAAAATGGCGGTATGGGAGACTTTTTGGCTGAAAATTCAAAAAGAGATTCAGCCGACGTTAGGTGTGAAAAATAACAAAGAATTCTTTGCCCCTCTAGTCTTTGAAACGTTTGATAAAACGGAAACATTCTCTAGTTTGAGTGAGTTGCTCGATGCCTTTTATGGAGAAAAAGCGGAAAAAGATCGGGTTAAACAGCTAGGAAATGATCTGATTCGTAAAGTAGATAATGAAATCAAGCGCAATCAGACCAAACTCGCAAAACGTGAAAAAACGCTGAAGGATTCTGAAAATGCAGAAGAATTTCGTCGTGACGGGGAATTACTGACCACCTTCATGGCACAGGTACCACGAGGTGCTGAAAGTGTTGAGTTAGAAAACTATTATGAAGAGAACACACCCATTACGATTAAGCTGAATCCAGCATTAACACCGAACCAAAATGCGCAGAAATACTTCCAAAAATATCAAAAATTGAAAAACGCAGTCAAACTGATCTACGATCAAATCGCGGAAGCAAAAGATGAGATCGCCTATTTAGAGACTGTCCTATCTCAGTTAGAAATTGCTGGTCCGATGGATATCGAGGTCATCAAGGAGGAACTTGTCGCCAGCGGCTACCTGAAGAAAAAACGCATTAAGAAAAATCGGAAGCAAGCCCCTTCCAAACCTGAACGCTTCGTTGCCAGTGACGGAACAGAAATATTAGTAGGAAAAAATAACCTTCAAAATGATCAACTAACGTTAAAACAAGCACGTAAAACCGATGTTTGGCTTCATGCAAAAAATATTCCAGGCTCTCATGTCATTGTAAAAAGTGAGAATCCTAGTGAAGAAACCCTGCTAGAGGCTGCTGAGTTAGCCGCTTATTTTTCCAAATTCCGGCAATCTGCGCAAGTACCGGTGGATTATGTCGCAGTAAAGTATGTTCATAAGCCGAATGGCGCAAAACCAGGGTTTGTCATCTATGAAAATCAAAAAACATTGTTCGTTACACCAGAGGAAGCGGTCGTTGAGCAATTGCGAAAAAACGGAACAGCCTAGCTTGGCTGCTCCGTTTTCTTTGTTTTCTTCGTTGTAATTTTTACCCCTAAAATCTCTAGGAAAAAATTGAAAATCGGAATACCGACGATCAATCCCCAAACACCTAAGAATTTTTCACTGAACAATAAAATAACGAATGTATAGAATATTGGTAACTTCGTCCGGCTGGACATAAACTTCGGATTCAAAATATACGCTTCAATGCAATGCACTACAACAATTAGGAGCAGTACATAGATGACTGTCTGGAGACCACCTGTTGAATAGGCAATCAACGTTAGCGGAATACAAGAGAAAATTACTCCTGCGACTGGAATCAGACTCAAAAAGAAAATCATAATAGCCAGCGTAGGCAATTGAGTGAAACCAATTAATCCAAGTCCTATGGTCGTAATAACTGTGTTCACTATTGCAATCAATAATTGAACCTCTACGACAACACCAAACGTTTCAACGAATACCTTCGCAAAGTAATACAAGTCTTGGAAAAACCAAGCGTACTCACTACTCAAAAAGTTTCTTGAAAATAGAATTGTTTTCTCCTTTTCTACCATAAAAAAGAAGCTCAAGATGAAGGACATGATAAAGGCAATCGCTAAACGACCAACATTTTGCAATTGTTCAAGTAGAATCCCTGCACCGCTTTCTACCTTATCTTGCCAATTATGATTCTTGAAGTAATTTGAGATAAAGTTGGTTACGACATCTGAATTAAATTCCTTATGCTGATAAAAATGTACGATGGAATTATAGGTTGATACGACTTGATCAATCAGGATTGTCGAGTATTTAGAAACCAATAAATACAATAGCCACAGCTCAATCAAGTAAAGCACTGTAGCCAGTAAGAAAGTTGGTGCCTTGATGTAGCGCTGAATAAATTTGACAATTTTTACAGAGATCAAGGTGAAAATGAATGTCAGTAAAATGGGCGTCATAAAGTCCCTGACTAAAAACAATACTAAGATCACTAACACCAGTACAGTGAACCTGCGCAATCGGGTGTTGTTTAAAAATTTTTCATACATTAGATACCCTCTTATTCTTAATGATATATTTAGTTTCATAAGAAAAAATCGATCTGATATCTTTTCAGAAACTACTGAAAATAATATACCATTAAACTTCATTTTCGGCTTCTAATATACTTAGAGAAGAGGCTTTCGTAAAACAGTGTTCTGTAAGAGGTGTAAAAGTCTACGAATGCACAAGTAACCATCCACCTATTTTCACGGGTGGATGGTTAGTAAATTTGAAACTCCATACAGGATTTGTTTCTTCTGTGTCCAATCATCTGAGTTATCACAAATTCATTCAAAAGTGTTTACTCCATTCACTATCTACTTCTACTCACTTCTGTCTTAACTTGATCTATTTCATTCTGAATCATCTATTCTCTTGAAATCATCTTTTAGCCTAGATTACGAAAAAGGAGCAGCTAAACCTATGAAGACTTGTTTAAATGTCATTCATCAAAAATTTGTCAATATATACCTTCATCTTTTCGTAATCCTTTTGATAAAATAACGTTGCCGGTACTTTAATCATTGGAATATTTTCCTCATTTTCAAATGGCGGACAAGGGTCAGGGACCACTAAATAATCAACAGCCTCTTTGTCCTCAAGGTAGTTAATGGAAACATCATAATCCTCAGAGAAAAACTCTTTCAATTCATTGTAGGTCCGATAGATTGGAAAAGGAAATATCGACATATAATTGACACCCATACTAACAGTTAATACAAAACATAATTTTTTCATGGTGCACCTCCTGTTAAATATAATGATAAATCAATGATTGTTGATTTGTAAACGCTTAGATAGATTGTGAAAGAAAAATTTTATAGATTGAAATTTTAGAATACAGAACCCCTTTCCCTCACTCCCGCGAGTGAAACTGACTGAAAAGATAATAAAAAAAGCATCCAACGATGCTTTTTTTAATCATTAATTCAACCAGTTTTCTGGATCTTTGCGCCATTTCTTCAATAATTCAAGTTGTTCTTGAGTGATGTATTTTTCTTGAAGCGCACTTTCGATCAAAGTAGAATAATTGGTCAAGGTAACTAATGGCATCTCTGCCGCTTCGAAATTATTTTTTCCTTTAGCTAATTCATAAGTGAAGATCGCTGCCACTCCTAGAACATCTGCGCCTTCTCTTTTAGCTGCCGCCGCTGCTTCTAAGACGCTGCCTCCAGTAGAGATTAAGTCTTCAATCACGACCATCTTCTGGCCATCTGTGATGCGTCCTTCGATCTGATTTCCGCGTCCGTGATCTTTGGCTTTGCTGCGAATATAAACCATTGGTAGATCTAAAATCTCAGCGACCCATGCAGCGTGAGGAATTCCTGCTGTTGCTGTTCCTGCGATTACCTCGACATTTGGAAATTCTTCTTTAATTTTTGCTGCTAATCCTTGAGCGATCGCGCGACGAACTTCTGGATAGCTCATCGTTACACGATTGTCACAGTAAATTGGCGATTTTAGTCCGCTTGCCCATGTAAAAGGTTCATCAGGACTTAAGGACACTGCTTCAATTGATAATAAATCTTTGGCGATTTGTTCTGCGATCATCTATGTTTCACCGTTCCATTCTTTTTTGATTTGTAAATAACTTTGATAAGGATCTTCTGCTTGGGTAATCGGTCTTCCAACAACAATATAATTAGAACCAATCTTTCGTGCTTTTTCGGGTGTCATCACGCGTTTTTGATCCCCCACACTGGCTCCTTGCGGACGAATCCCCGGTGTTAAGCAGATAAAATCATTGTTTGTCGCTTCATGGATTTTTTTCACTTCATGTGCCGAGCAAACAACCCCGTTTAGTCCTGCTTTTTCTGTGCACTTTGCATAATGCAAGACACTTTCTTCTAGGCTAACCGAAATTAGCTGATCCTCATGCATTTGCTCTTCACTAGTTGAAGTAAGCTGCGTCACTGCAATCAATTCCGGTACGTTTTGATTCTCTTTTGTTCCCTCGAACAAGCCCTGCTTAGCCGCCTGCATCATTTCTATGCCGCCAGCTGCATGAACATTCGTGATTTTTACACCCATTTTTGCGATTCCGCGCATCGCTTTTTGTACAGTATTAGGGATATCATGAAGCTTCAAATCAAGGAAGATATCATGTCCCTGCAGACGTAAAAATTTAACGATTGCTGGCCCTTCTTGATAGAAAAGCTCCATGCCGATTTTTACGAATAATTTTTCGTCAAGCGGAAAGTGAGTCAAGAATTTCTCGATTTCCTGCTTTGAAGCAAAGTCAAAAGCGATAATCGGTCGTTTTTCCATTAAGACCCTCCCTTTCTCATTTTGATGTATTTATTTTTCTTTGCAGAAAAAATCTGATTTTCGATCCGCATATCATTCAACTAGATTTCTGTCGCTGATCTTGGATAAACGAATCGTTGGATTTCGCTCTATGTTAACCGCGAAAAGTTGAACTGGCAACTTCTTGTCTTAGCTGCTCTAAGGATTCAATTCCCAGCTCCGCCATACGGATTGGCAACTCTTCGATTAGTTTCGGGCAAATATATGGGTCAGTAAAGTTAGCAGTTCCAACTGCGACCGCACTAGCACCTGCCATAAACATTTCCAGCACATCATCCACTGTTTGAACACCGCCCATTCCGATGATCGGCAACTCGCTGACTGCGGCCACTTGATTAATCAGGCGGATCGCTACAGGTTTGATTGCAGGACCTGACAAGCCACCCGTCCGATTCGCCAAAATTGGCTGACGAGTTTTTAGATCAATGCGCATACCCAATAACGTATTGATCATAGTAAAGCCATCTGCTCCGCCTTTTTCAATCGCCTTTGCAATAGGTACGATATCTGTAACATTTGGACTTAGCTTGACATAAACCGGAACCGTCG
The DNA here is from genome assembly GCF_019175485.1 of Enterococcus raffinosus. Lineage (NCBI taxonomy): Bacteria > Bacillati > Bacillota > Bacilli > Lactobacillales > Enterococcaceae > Enterococcus > Enterococcus raffinosus. Next base: position 1,555,774 of record NZ_CP072888.1, on the reverse strand, counting down.
CCACTTCTTTAACTGCCTTCGTTAAACGATAAGCCACTTCTGGATCTGTTCCAAAAGCAATCCCTCCGTGTTTAACATTTGGACAAGAAATATTTAATTCGATCGCTTTGACGTTAGGAGCATCACCGATTTTGGCGCACACCTCAACATAGTCCTCTTCACAAGCACCTGCTACATTTGCAATGATTGGCAGCTCTTGGTATTTTTCCAAACTCGGTAAAATATCCTTCAGCACGACCTCCATGCCAGGATTTTGCAGACCAATAGCATTCAACATGCCGCTTGGTGTTTCTGCAACTCGAGGTGTCGCGTTTCCAAAGCGTTCTTTGGGCGTGGTTGCCTTGATCATGATGGCGCCTAATTGATTCAAATCGTAATAATCTGCATACTCTTTACCGAATCCAAAGCAGCCGCTTGCCGGCATGATTGGATTTTTCAAGTCTAGTCCTGGTAATTTGACTCCAATACTCATTAAAAGATGACCTCCCCTGCTTGGAAAACGGGACCGTCTTCACATACTTTGACACTTTTATTTTCATCTTCAGGTACATGACAGACACACGCGTAGCATGCGCCCATCCCACAGGCCATACGAGATTCTAGCGAAAGTTGTACATTTCCGACGTTTGAATATAATTGTTCCACTGTTTTTAACAAGCCGTTATTTCCACAGGCAAAGACAGCATCTGGCTGCTTAGACTCTGCCATTAAAAGATTTCCAACATTCCCCTGAACACCAAAGGTTCCGTCATCCGTTGAAAAGTGTGTCTCACCAAGCAGCTGAAATTCCTCGTCATAATAAACGACTTCTTGTGTACCAAAACCTAGAAAGTGTACCACCTTCACGCCTTTTGCTTTTAACTCTTTAGAAAGCTGATACAAAGGTGGAACGCCAATCCCTCCACCGACAACGAATGCTGTATCCCCGGCCTTCAGCTCGTCGATCTCAAAGCCATGACCTAATGGCCCCATGACATCTAGCTTTTCTCCAGCCGACATTTCAGCAAAATATTTCGTTCCATCGCCTTCAACACGATAAATGATCGTACAGGTTCCCGCTTCTTGATCATATTGATTGATGCTGATTGGGCGACGTAATAACAAATCACTTCTCGGTACACGAATATGCAAGAACTGCCCTGGCATAGTCATTTGCTGAACCAATTCTCCAGCTAAAACCAACTCATAGATTCTCGGTGCTAACTCTTGTTGACGAACAATCGTCATCATTTCCTGCTTCATAACGGCCTCCCTATAAATCGACAGAGTGAAGCGTGCTTCACTCTGCAAAAATTAAATTTCTTGAATTGAAAACGCCCGTGATTCCATCACTCGTAAAATTGCGTCCGCTGTGTCTAGTGAGGTGAACAACGGTACGCCATGCTCAACGGCCTCACGACGAATGATAAAGCCGTCTTCTGACGCGTTTTGGCGATTTTTATCCATGGTATTGATTACAACCTGTGCTTCACCGCTGCGAATCAAATCAATGACATTGTTTTCGTCTGATTCGGAAATTTTGGCGATTGTTTTTGCGTTTAAACCATTTTCTTCTAAGAATTTAGCGGTGCCTGCGGTAGCACTTAAGCTATAGCCCACATCTTTGAAGCGTTTCGCTAAGTCTAAGGCCTCTTCTTTGTTTTCGTCCGCTACTGTAAATAAGACAGCGCCGAAATCAGGTAAGTGTAAGCCTGCCGCAGCAAAAGCTTTATAAAGAGCTTTTGCCAAACTTCGATCAGTTCCCATGACTTCACCAGTGGACTTCATTTCAGGTCCTAAGTAAGTATCAACCTTCTGTAATTTCGTGAAGCTGAAGACTGGTGCTTTGACATGTACCATCTCGCTTTCAGGATACAATCCGTCTTGATAGCCTAATTCCTTCAAGCTTTGACCAAGGATGGCTTTCGTTGCGATTTGAGCCATCGGAATATTTGTAATTTTACTTAAGAATGGTACTGTACGGCTAGCACGCGGATTCACTTCGATCACAAAGACTTCATCGTTGTGGATGACGAATTGAATATTCATCATACCGATACAGTTCATACCAAGTGCTAGACGACGAGTATAATCTTCGATGGTCGCCTTCAACTCATCTGAAAAAGTTTGCGGTGGATAGACGGCCATTGAATCGCCAGAGTGAACCCCAGCACGTTCGATATGTTCCATAATCCCTGGAATCAGAACCGTTTCACCGTCACAAATCGCATCGACTTCACATTCTTTTCCGATTAAGTAGCGATCCACTAAAACTGGGTGCTCAGGTGAGGCTTTCACAGCATTCGCCATGTAATCTTCTAAGTCTGATTGATTCTCAACGATTTCCATTGCTCGTCCACCTAGTACATAGCTTGGACGTACTAAAACTGGGTAGCCGATTTTTTCAGCGATCTTCACTGCTTCTTCAGCACTTGTCGCCGTGTCACCTGGCGGCTGAGGAATTGATAAGCTTTGAAGAACTTGCTCGAATTGATCTCGGTCTTCTGCTCGGTCCAAGTCCTCGATAGTTGTCCCTAGAATTTTGACACCGTTGTTTACGAGCGGCTCTGCTAAGTTAATCGCCGTTTGTCCGCCAAATTGGACGATAACACCAATTGGCTGCTCCAACTCCACAACATTCATTACGTCTTCTAGCGTCAAGGGTTCGAAGTACAGCTTGTCTGAAACTGAGAAATCTGTTGAAACTGTCTCAGGGTTGCTGTTCATAATGATCGCTTCGTAGCCAGCTGCTTGAATGGCTTTTACTGAATGGACTGTCGCGTAATCAAACTCCACTCCTTGTCCGATTCGAATGGGACCTGATCCTAGAACTAGGACTGATTCCTTATCCGAACGAACACTTTCATTTTCGAACTCGTATGTGCTGTAGAAGTAAGGCGTTTGTGATTCAAACTCAGCTGCACAGGTATCAACCATTTTATACACTGGAACAATCTTTTCAGCGATTCGGAAATCGCGAACTTCTGTCGCAGTCATGTTCCAAAGCTGGGCGATTTTCACATCGGCAAAGCCATTTTGTTTTGCTTGCTTCAGCAGGTCTATGTCCTTCTTATTTTTCGCTAATGCCGTTTCAAGCTCAACCACATGGAGCAGTTTGTCTAAGAAGAACAAATCAACTTTAGTCAGCTCATTGATTTCTTCGATGGAATAGCCGCGGCGAATTGCTTCGGTTAAGTAGAACAGTCGATCATCCTGGGCTTTCACCATTTTTTCTGTCAACTCATCGTCGGTAACGTCGCTTAATTCTGGTAATTCCGCGTGATAGGTTCCGATTTCCAATGAACGAACAGCCTTCAACAAGGATTCTTCAATGTTACGACCGATCGCCATGACTTCCCCTGTGGCTTTCATTTGTGTACCGAGCACTCGTTCGCCGCTTTCGAACTTATCGAAAGGCCAGCGAGGAATCTTTGCAACTACGTAATCTAATGCTGGTTCGAATTCTGCGTAGGTCGTTTCAGTTACTGGATTTTTCATTTCATCCAAAGTCAAGCCTACCGCGATTTTTGCCGCAAGCTTCGCGATTGGATAACCGGTGGCTTTACTTGCTAAAGCAGATGAACGAGAAACCCGCGGGTTCACTTCGATGACATAATAGTTGAAGCTATGTGGATCGAGCGCTAGCTGCACGTTACAGCCGCCTTCGATTTTCAATGCGCGAATGATCGATAATGACGCATCTCGCAGCATTTGATATTCATAATCCGACAAGGTTTGACTTGGTGCAAAGACGATCGAATCACCAGTATGAACCCCCACTGGGTCGAAGTTTTCCATATTACAAACGACGATTGCATTATCTGCGGAGTCTCTCATTACTTCGTATTCAATTTCTTTAAAGCCAGCGATTGATTTTTCAATCAAGCATTGAGTGGCTGGGGAAAGTTTTAAGCCATTTTCAGCGACTGTCCGAAGTTCTTCTTCATTGTCGCACATACCGCCGCCGGTTCCGCCTAAAGTAAAGGCTGGACGCACGATGATCGGATAGCCGATCGTATTGGCGAATGCCACTGCCTCTTCGACTGTGTTGACAATCTCAGATTCAGGAATTGGCTGGTTCAATTCTTCCATCAGCTGTTTGAACAAGTCGCGATCTTCCGCTTGATCAATTGCCGATAATTTTGTTCCTAGTAATTCGATCTTCAATTCATCTAAAATGCCTGAATCGGCTAATTCCATCGCCATGTTCAAGCCTGTTTGTCCGCCAAGTGTTGGCAGAATCGCATCTGGCAGTTCCTTGCGCAGGATGCGGGAAACAAATTCTAAAGTAATGGGCTCGATATAAACGGTATCCGCGATTTCTTGGTCGGTCATGATCGTCGCAGGGTTTGAATTCACTAAGACAACTTCATAGCCTTCCTCTTTTAACGCTAAGCAAGCTTGTGTGCCGGCGTAATCAAATTCCGCGGCTTGTCCGATCACGATCGGTCCAGAACCGATCACCATGATCTTTTTAATATCTGTACGTTTTGGCATTTATGCTTGCTCCTTCCATGCATCCATCATTTCCATAAATTCGTCAAATAGGTGAACCCCATCATGAGGACCTGGTGCAGCGTCTGGATGATACTGCACGCTGAAAGCTGGATAATTGCGGTGTCGAACACCTTCAATGGTTCCATCATTGACCTCTACGTGTGTAACCATTAATTTCTCTGGATCGATCGTTGCTTCATCGACTGCAAAACCATGGTTCTGTGAGGTGAAGTCGATTCGTCCTGTTGCGATTTCTCGTACTGGATGATTCAATCCGCGATGGCCAAATTTCATCTTGTAAGTATCCGCGCCATTTGCTAATGAGAACAGCTGGTGACCAAGACAGATGCCAAAGATCGGAACCTTTCCTTGAATTTGCTTGATCATTTCGATTGCCTCTGGAACATCTTTTGGATCGCCAGGGCCATTCGTCAGCATGACACCGTCAGGACAAAGATCCAAGATTGTTTGCGCATCCGTGTTGTAAGGCATCACCGTCAAATTACATTCGCGACGTGATAGTTCCCGCAGGATACTATGTTTTAGACCGAAGTCAATGACTACTACATTGCGTCCAACACCTGGGCTGGGATAAGGCGTCACTGTTGAGACTTGTGCAACCTGATTGGTCGGTAAGACGGTCGCTTTTAGTTGATCAAAGGAGTGCTCGAATTGATCGGCTGGGTCTACGATACTGCCTTTCATTGTTCCCACACTGCGTAATTTTTTTGTTAAAGCTCGTGTATCGATCCCGGCAATACCAGGAATGCCTTTACGTTTCAAAAATTCATCAAGAGTCATTTGATTCCGCCAGTTGCTAGCTAATCGTGCATGCTCTTTAACGATTACGCCCTTACAGGTCGGCGCAATTGACTCATAGTCATCACGATTGACTCCGTAATTTCCCACCATTGGATAGGTGAATGTGATAATTTGTCCATTGAAACTTTGATCGGTAATGGTTTCCTGATAGCCTGTCATACTTGTTGTGAAGACAACTTCACCTACGACATTCGCTTCAGCGCCAAAGCCTTCCCCTTCAAATACCGTGCCATCTTCTAAAATTAAAAGTCTTTTCAACGTTTTAGTCCTCCTTGTTGTATACCAACTGACCATCCACGAAGGTCATCAGTGTCGCACCCTTGACTGACCAGCCAGTGAAAGGTGTATTCACTCCTAGTGATGCAAATTTTTTATCATCAATTTTTTCTTCATGATTTAGATCAAATACCGCGATATCCGCTGGCTGACCGATATTTAAGGTGCCAACAGCTAATCCGAAGATTTCCGCAGGCTTAACTGCCATCCAATCAATCACTTGTTCTAATGTAAAGCGTCCTGTTTCAACAAAGTGAGTGTAAATCAATTGGAAAGCTGTCTCACTGCCGACGATCCCGAATGGCGATTTCAAAAAGCTTTGGTTCTTTTCTTCAAAGCCGTGTGGGGCATGATCCGTGGCGATGCAATCAATGGTTCCATCAAGCAGTCCTTCAATCAAAGCTTCACGGTCTTCAACTCCCCGCAGTGGCGGATTCATCTTCCAATACCCGTGATCCTCAGGGATATTTTCATCGACTAAGATCAAATGATGTGGAGATACTTCAGCGGTCACATGTACGCCAGCTTTTTTTGCATCTCGGATCACACGAACACTTTCTTTCGTAGATACGTGACACACGTGATAATGAACACCTGTTTCTTCCGCTAGGATCAAATCTCTTGCGATTTGTGAGGACTCTGTTGCACTTAAGATACCAGGTAGATCCAGCTTCTCACTGATTTCTCCTTTGTGCATTACCCCGCCGAATAATAAGGATTCATCTTCTGTGTGGGCAACCAATGCCATATTGTTTTCTGCTGCTTCCTTCATTGCTAGATACATGGTTCCTGCTGTCTGTACACCCACTCCGTCATTGGTAAAGGCGAAGGCCCCTGCGGCTTTCAGACCTTTTTGATCGGTCAAGGTCTCGCTGCGAAGCTCTTCTGTAATCGGAGCGTATTGGTGAACTTTTACCACAGCATCCTTTTCAATGATTGCTTTTACATCGTTAAACTTTTCTACTGTATCAGGAACTGGGTTAAGGTTAGGCATTGCGCAAACGGTAGTATAGCCGCCGCGAGCCGCTGCTTTTGAACCATCCTTGATTGTTTCTTTATAAGTAAAGCCGGGTTCTCTTAAATGGACATGAACATCAACTAAACCTGGTGTAATCAACTGATTGTTTGCGTCGTATGTTTGATCAAACGTGATGTTCGAAAAATCTTTCCCGATTCCAGCGATAATCCCATCTTCCAGCCAAAGATCGCAGGCCATTGTTTGATTGTCTTTTGTTACGATCTTGCCATTTTTAATTAATGTTTTCATTTTATCTGCCCCTTTACGATTTTCCTCTTAGTACTGCTTCTAAAATTGCCATCCGAATAAATACGCCATTGGTCATTTGTGGTACGATTCGTGACTGTAAGCTTTCAACTAAACTATCTGCAATTTCCACATCGCGATTCACTGGTGCGGGATGCATGATGATGGCTTTCTCCTTGAGCTGCTTGCCTCGTTGGATCGTCAAGCCGTACTTCTCGTGATACTCTTCTTTCGAGAAACTTTCCTGACCGTCATGCCGTTCGTGCTGTACACGCAAAAGCATCATGACATCGACTTCTGGTACAAGCTCATCCAATGGACGATAAGTGCCGTAAACGTCGAAGCTTTCGTCATACCACTCCTCCGGACCAGAGAAGAAAACTTCTGCGCCAAGTCGCTTCAACATTTGCATATTTGATTTAGCAACTCGCGAGTGCGTGATATCTCCTGCGATCGCCACCTTCAATCCGGCAAAACGTCCAAACTCCTGATAAATTGTCATTAGGTCGAGCAGACATTGTGTTGGATGCTGTCCGCTGCCGTCTCCACCGTTTACAATCGAGCATTGGATCGTTTTACTTTGGATTAATTCATCATAGTAGTTTTCATCCCCATGTCGGATGACTGCCACATCCACCCCTAAAGCAGACATCGTCAAGACAGTGTCGTACAAGGTTTCACCCTTTTGAACCGAGCTAGTTTTGGCGTCAAAGTCAATTACATCTAGTCCGAGTTTTTTCTCAGCGACTTCAAAGCTCTTATGGGTCCGGGTACTGTTTTCAAAGAAAAGATTAGAGACAAAATATTGGTCCTTGTACGGCGTCCATCGCGCCCCTTGCTTGAATTGCTGCGCTCTTCGAATGAGTCCCATCACTTCTTGATCGGTCAATGCTTCGACTGTCAATAAATGCTTCAGACTAATTTCTTCAGACTGGATGATCATGAAATTTCCTCCTATTCAAAACGTTCGCTTGTTTTTTAGTTGTATCTCATTGATTTCCCGTGCAATGCATGAGGGTCAATCAATTCCTATTATTTTTCACTACGTGCTTTCTCGGGCAAGATCAGATTCAGGATGATACCTAAGACAGTCGCTAAGGCCATCGCTGATAAAGTAAACGTTCCTGCTTCAAAAACCAATCCGCCGATACCGATAACTAGAATGGTTGAAGCAATCAACAGATTCTTTTTGCGGTCAAAATCGATTTTGTTTTCGATTAGAATTTTTAGACCACTGGCAGCAATTACGCCGAACAAGATGAAGCTGATGCCAGAGATTACTGGCCCAGGAATACTTAGAATTAACGCACTTAGCTTACCTACAAAGCCTAGCAAGACTGCGAAGACCGCTGCGCCGCCGATAACGAACACGCTGTGAACCCGTGTGATAGCAAGTACGCCGATATTTTCACCGTAACTAGTTACAGGTGGTCCGCCGACAAAGCCGGCAACGATTTGAGCCAAGCCGTCGCCCATTAATGTCCGATCCAATCCAGGATCTTCGAAAAAGTTTCGTTTCGTTAGTTTATTCAATACCATTAAGTGTCCAATGTGTTCTGTCATCGTTACAAAAGCAATCGGCGCCATGGTGGTGATCGCGTTAACGTACAGTTTTGGCTGGTAGCTGACAAATGGCACGCTGAAAGCAGGCATCGCCAGCCATTTAGCATCAATAATTGGTTGATAGTCGATGATGCCGAATATCATGGCTGTGACATAGCCGCCGATGATCCCCAGTAAGATAGGAATCAGTCCTAAGAAACCAGTGAAGAACATGTTGAAGAATATCGTTAAAGCCAAGGTAATCAAAGCAACCATTACATATTTAAAGCTGTACTCACCATTGTTATACATTGCATTTTGAGCCGCGTTACTGGCTAAACCTAGCCCGATGACCATAACCACTGGTCCAACGACAATCGGCGGTAAGATTTTATCCAACCAGCCAGAGCCGATCTTTCGAATAATGAAGGAAACAATTAAGTAAACCAAACCGCAGGTCAGTGCGCCTTGCGCAACTGCTGGGTAGCCATCGCTCTTCATCAATAGCTTCATCGCCGCGATAAAAGCGAAGCTGCTTCCTAGATAGGCGGGTATTTTCCCCTTTGTAACAGTCAGGTATACCAAGGTTCCTAAACCTGAACTTACTAAAGCGATACTTGGATTAATGCCGACTAGAATCGGTACTAAAACGGTCGCGCCGAACATCGTGAATAAATGTTGAATACTTAATCCGACCCAGTGACCTGCACTTGGGCGGTCGTGAATATCTAAAACAACGTCATCATTGTGAAACTCTGCCATGAAACTTCCTCTTTCTAGTGTCTAAACAGTGATTATTTTTCGTCTTCTTTTTGAATCAAGATGCGATCTTGTCCATCGTTTTCTTCCATTTCAACGACGATTTCTTCTGTTAAGGCCGTCGGGATATTTTTCCCAACGTAGTCTGCACGGATCGGTAGTTCACGATGCCCGCGGTCTACTAAGACTGCTAAAGAGATGCGGTTAGGACGACCTAAGTCAATCACAGCATCTAGCGCTGCACGAATCGTTCTGCCGGTGAACAATACATCGTCAACTAAGATCACTTCTTTTCCTTCGATCGAGAATGGAATGTCTGAAGAATGTAACTCCGGTTCCGCTTCTGATACCTTCACGTCATCACGATACAAAGTGATATCTAATTCTCCCACCGGTACCTCGATGTGTTCTAATTGTTTTAGGCGTTCTGCGATTCGTTGAGCGATGAAGATACCGCGTGTTTTAATCCCGATCAAGACAATATCCTGAACCCCTTTATTTCTTTCGATGATTTCGTAAGTGATTCGAGTTAACGCTCGTTTCATTGTTACCTCATCTACTACCTCTTTTTTATACATCCTGTCTCCTCCTTATTCGTTTTAAATGAAATCATTTTTCAGGAAAAACTAGTTCAATTCGAATGTCGTATACCCTTCAACTAAAATGTCTACTCGGAGGATCAGCTCAGCTTCTAAAAACTGGCGTTCCTCTTGAAGAAGTAAAAGGTGAATTAACATCCTATTTTTACAATAAAAAAACTCCTACCCGTAGTTAGGTAGGAGGAATGTTATCGACTTCGTCAAAATGATAGTGTTCACCTAGGCGCACCTAGTCCAAACCACTATCTACTTCCTTCTTAGCCTCACGGGACTACTCTTAAAGGATCAATATTAAGTTATTTATTTCTTGCTAAAGACACTATACTATTCCTTAATTAAGAAATCAATCTTTTTCTTTCAACTGCTTCAAAGTTTTTTTGAAGATCTCTGGTAACGGTGCTTCAAAGACCATCATTTCACCAGTTGTCGGATGTTCAAAGCCTAGTAATTTCGCGTGAAGAAACTGACCGTTTCCCTTTAATGTTTTTTTCGGTCCATACAATGGATCGCCTGCTACTGGATAACCAATGTATTGCATGTGTACTCTGATTTGATGCGTTCGCCCAGTTTCAAGCTGCAGCTCGATCAAGGTATACCCTTCAAAACGCTTCAATACTTCAAAATGTGTCACCGCTGGTTTTCCATCTTCGATCACTGCCTGCATCTTACGATTGACCTTTGAGCGGCCGATCGGTGCTTCAATTCGACCTTTTTCATGAGGAATCTCACCATGAACCAGCGCCACGTATTTCCGCAAAGAGGTCTTATCCTTGAGCTGCTTCGCTAACGCTTCGTGGGCTTGGTCATTTTTTGCTACCATCAGCAATCCGGAAGTGTCCTTATCAATGCGGTGCACGATCCCCGGTCGAACCACATCGTTGATAGTAGACAGATTTTTAATTTGATACAATAAGCCGTTGACCAAAGTTCCTTGAGAATGTCCAGCAGACGGATGAACCACCATGCCTTGAGGTTTGTTTACGATGACCACATCCTCGTCTTCATAAACGATATCTAACTCAAGATTTTCTGGCACGAGATCCAGTTCTTCCGGTTCTGGAATCTCGATCAAGATTTTATCCCCAGCATTAACCTTATAGTTTGCCTTGATCACTTTTCCATCAATTGATACATGCTGTTCCTTGATCCATTGCTGAATTTGTGAACGAGAATAGTCTGCTAAGCGATCATTTAAAACCTTATCGATTCGACCTGTTTCATTTTTTACGATTATTTCAATTTGATTATCCATTTTTCTTGTCTCTCTCATCTAATAGAATATAAATAAAGATCATGATTACTCCCGCTACCAAAGCCATGTCAGCGATATTAAAGATCGGAAAGTTAATAAAATCTAACCGAAACATATCTACGACATACCCCAAACGAAAGCGATCAATGAAGTTTCCAATGGCACCGGCCAAAAAGAAACTTAAGCCTAAAGTCAACCACTTGCTCTCATGCAGATGCTTTACTAAATAATAAACAACAGCAACCACTGCCACTATAGTAATGATGATAAAAAAGATTTGCTGTCCTTCAAATAAGCTAAAGGCACCACCCGTATTCCGAATGTGCGTCAGTGATAAAATATTTGGAATAATGGTTTGGCTATCGCCAAAATTGTATTGGTTGACGATCCACCATTTGAACCATTGATCCAGTGCGACGATTCCCGCACTAATAAGTAAGTAAATGCCTAACAAAACTATTGCTCCCCTTCTTGACTAAAAATATCTCTTGGACGGATAATCCCCAGCAGATTTCCATCTGAATTGCCGTTTTTCGTAATTAGAAGCGCTTCTAGAACCGCTTCTGTTTGAAACATTTTCTCCGCTTCAGATACCGTTGTATCTCCAGCAATAAACTTAAAATTCGCCCGTTTTCCGTTTGCCAACAATAAATCTTCGGCTACTAACCCCTTAAGACTGACAGAACCATTCAAACTTGCTTGAGCGAAATAGAACCCGATGGTACGCAGAGTGATCAAGCCCATGAATTTTCCTGAATCATAGACGGGAAATTGAGAAAACCGCTTCTCTGTAATGATCTTCATCAGTTCGACTAATGGCAAATCACGTTCAAAGCCAGTAACCTTTTTACCAAAGCGAGGCAGCACTTTTTCTGGCCTTAGTAGCTGCTCCTCAATTTTTTTAATCCGATCAACCGCCCACTCATTAGGTTCCGCGATTACAAAATCGTCCGCGACTTGATCATGGACGATTGCATTTCTCAACTGTGCCAATTGGAGCAAATCATTTTCACTGTCTCCAATCAAATTATCATGGCGTTTTGATAGACGGCGCACGGCTTCACTGAAACTCATGTTAACGGGATTCCCCAACTGACGTTTCAATTCCTTCTCAATCCGATTAAATGCACTTAAAAAAATATCTGCTCGTTCTCCCATTCCGTCTCTCCTTGTTTTGAAAGAATACACCTTTTCTTAACTTTAGTAAAAATCCGATAGCTTCAGTATAAGTGAAAAAAAGCGGGATGAAAAGCCTGAGGTAATATGAAACGCGTACTGGTCGTTCTGATGATTAAAGAAAGCTTTACTAGACAAGACTTGAAAACACGACAAATAGCCCGTCTTTTATACGGACTCAACGTTTATTTATTTTTTCTTTATCAAGTGTTCACTTCGACAGAGTAAACACTTTATTTATAGATTATTTAGTCTGGTGGTTGTTTTACTCGATCGGCTTCATCTATGTCGTCTTTCAATTGAAGAATCAAAACAATTTTTGCAGGATTGGTCTGATCATCAATTCCAGCATCCTTTAAAATAGCATCGTCTGGAATAACCGAAGAGATGACGGCTAATAATTGCTCTTCCTCCAGCTTAAAGGGATCGATTCCCTGAGGCATTTCAATTGAACGCATAAAAAGACCGGATTCGATGGTTTCCTCTGAAATGATTAAATCTTCTGGCAGGTTAAGTGTCGTCGGGGATGGAACTGCATTGAGTTCTTCAGTCCTTTCCATCGGCTCCTGCTGTGTTTCTGTTGTTTTATCAAAAATAACCGTTTCGATTTTTTCGACAAATTTTGCAGTGACCACATTTTCAAACAGTTCAGCATCTTCCTTATCAAAAACCGTTAGCACGGTCAATTTTTCTAAAGACTTTTTGATTTCTTCTGGTGATTTATCCAGATTTGGATTTTTTAAACTCCAGCGATGATTCTTACCGTTGCTATTTTTAAATGTAGCCGCTAATCTATGCATGTCTATTCCTCCCTCCATTTACGTATTTTTGAATCACTTAAACTGTCATGAACCGACTAATCCCTTCAAAGGCATTTTGAAAAACCGCGTATACAATTTTTCGATCTTCTCTTTGACAAATGTTTTAACTGGAAAGAGTCGAATCGAAAGAACGCGCCACTCCTTTAATGTAAAATAGTCCTTGAAAAAAATATAGTAGCTGCGCAGAGCACGTGTCGGTTTACTCTCAAGAAAGATTTTTCTAACAAGATCCCTTAATACAAAACGGAAATCCTCTTTTCCAAGTTCATCTCTTACTTGAAGCGCTATCAAAAATTGAATCGTATCTTGCTCATCCCGGGTTTGATAATAGTAAGTTTTGATTCTTTTTTCTAAGGTTTTCCGTTTTAATGTGTAGACTTGATGGCAGCTTAATAATTTTACTTTTTCCACATGAGTTCCTCCTTTCCATCAATTTATTTATATAAAACAGCTTAAATGCTGGATAATAGTCTTTTTAAAATCAGAGTAGTTATTTACAAAGCTACTTTACCTCTTTTTCTTCAAAAAATTAATTCCTAAAAATTAATAATTATTTAAGTATAGTAATTTTTACGTTAGAATCGTTGATAGATTAAGGATATGGGCAATACAAAAAATCCTCAAAAATGTATTGACTTCCCATGTACTGAGCATTAAAAGTCAAAAAAGCCTCAAGAATAACAAAATTCCTAAGACTTTTCTTTCTAATTTGATGGCTATCAACGATTTTATATGAACGAAAATGAGTGAACAGTAGATATTAATTGGTGCTATCCGTTATTTTTATTTAGTACAGACTGAATAATCTCGATACCATCCTTCAGCTCTTGTTGACTGATAGTTAGCGGCGGTAACAACCGCAATACATTTTTTCCTGCTTTGATTGCTAATAAGTGTTGCTTTTTTAATTCTTGTACTGTTTGCTGCAAGGTTTCTGGTGAATCTAACTCGATTCCAACCATCAAGCCTTTTCCACGTACATCTAGAACTTTTTCTGACGTATCTAATAGCTTTGAAAGTTCTCTCATTAGATAGCTACCCTTTTCTGCTACTGAAGCAAGAAATTCTGGTTGATTAATCTCACTCACAACGCAGTCAGCAACATTCATGGCCAGATTATTGCCGCCAAAGGTCGTTCCGTGTGTTCCTGGTCCAAAGGCGTCAGCTAGTGTTGCTTTTCCAAGCATCGCACCGACGGGAATCCCATTAGCCAACGCCTTCGCAATCGTGATGATATCTGGTTCGATTTGATAATCTTCAAAGGCGAAAAAGGTTCCTGTTCTCCCCATTCCGGTTTGAATCTCATCAATAATCAATAGACTGCCATTTTCCTTGCACAATTGCGCTACTGCTTGCAGCCATTCCTTTTCGGCAGGGATAATGCCGCCTTCGCCTTGAATCACTTCTAGCATTACCGCCGCAACCTGTTCATTTAGTTGCTGCTTCAACGGTTCGAGCTGATTATAGGGAAGATACTCAAACCCCTCAACGATAGGGAAAAAGCCCGCCTGCAATGCCGGCTGTCCGGTAGCACTCAAAGCGCCATATGTGCGCCCATGAAAAGATTGCTCAAAGCTCAAGATTTTCGAGCGACCTGTGGCTTTTCTGGCTAATTTGATTGCCGCTTCGTTTGCTTCAGTTCCGCTATTGCAAAAAAAAGCGAGATAGTCTTTGCCCATTGTCAGTTTTTCTGCCACTTTTTCTTGTAAGCTGCTGGTATATAAGTTTGAACTGTGCCATATTTTTTCTGCTTGTTGAGTAATGGCGGCCATCACTTTAGGATTCTTATGCCCTAGATTACTGACAGCTATTCCGCTCATAAAGTCTAAATATTTCTCGCCATTCTGATCGAAAACATAACTGCCAGAGCCGTCGACTAAGTCAATCTCATCACGGGCATAGTTGGGAAATAAGTGGCTCATGCAAAAACCTCCTCCTTTGTGATGATTGTTCCTGCCTTTTCAATACAGTTGGTGATATGAACCTCCGCTACACCGTTTTCTAAAGCTGAGATAGCACTATCTAATTTAGGAATCATTCCTCCAGTGATGACTTTCTCGCTTTTTAGGTGCTCGACCTCGGAGCAAGAAATGTTTTCAAGCCATTCTCCCTCCTGTTTCACTCCTGGAACATCCGTCAATAAATACAACGCTTCAGCTTCTACTGCTTCAGCAATCTTACAAGCAGTATCATCCGCATTGACATTTAGCCATTGTCCACAAGAAGTCATTCCTAGCGGGGCAATGATGGGAATATAATTTTTATGCAGCACACTTTCGATGGCCGTGGGATTCACTTCTGTAATCTTTCCAACATAACCTAACTTCTCTTGATCAATAAACGTTCCTTGAATCATATTATCACTGGAAGCGTTAAGCCCAATTGTCGCAAATCCTTGTTGCTGAAATAAGGTCGTAATGGTCGGCTGCACCTGTCCAATCAACACCATTTGAGTAATCTTTAACGCCTGCTCTGTCGTCACACGCAGACCGTCTTTGATTGTGACTGGAATATTCAAACGGTCCATCATTTCAGTGATATAATAACCACCGCCATGAACCATAATCACCTCATGCCCCTCAGACTGCCAAGCTTCAATTTGTTCGAAGAAATTTTTTGTTAAATTATCACTGGCAACACCGCCTATTTTAACCACGATTTTTCCCATAGTTTTTCGCTCCTTCATTTGTCTTGCTTTTCTTACGTGTGATACAATGCGTTCACTTCGACATATTTATATGTCAAATCGCATCCCCAAGCTTTTCCGCTTTGCTCACCGATATTCAAATCAACAATGATACATATTTTTTCTTTCTCAAGTGTTTGTTTCATCGTGATTTCATCAAATTCCTGAGGCTGACTGTGCTTCAATAATTGCTGATCTCCAATCCACATATCGATTTTTTCTGGATCTGTATGGGACCCCGCATATCCTACAGCGCAAATGATTCGTCCCCAATTAGGATCTTCGCCGAACATCGCGGTCTTTACTAAACTTGAGCCAACGACTTTTTTTGCGACTAGTCTTGCCTCTGTTTCATTAAGGGCGCCAACGACTTGGACTTCGATCAATTTGGTCGCTCCCTCACCATCTTTTGCAATCATCTTGGCTAATGTTTCGCTGACCAATTGGAACATCTCAAGAAATTTTTTATAGGCTTCGGTATTCTTTTCGATCACCGGATTTTCTGCTAGCCCATTGGCTAAAAGAAGAACCATGTCATTGGTAGACGTGTCACCGTCTACTGTAATTTGATTAAACGTGGTTTCTGTTTTGTCAGCTAACATTTCCTGTAGCAGAGTTTCTGAAATTTGAGCGTCTGTTGTAATAAAAGCTAACATCGTCGCCATATTTGGATGGATCATGCCTGATCCCTTTGCTACTCCGGCCATCGTTACTGTTTGACCGTTAATTTCATCAGTTACCACGATTTCCTTAGTTGCTGTATCCGTGGTTAAAATGGCTTCATGAAACGCATATGGTGCTTGATTCTGCAAATCAATCTGACGAATTCCAGCTTCAATCGTTTCCATCGGCAGCTGTTTACCAATAACCCCGGTAGAAGCTACAGCAACATTTTCTTGCGAAACACCTAAATGTAAACCCGTGAGAGCTTGCATTTCTTTCGCATTTTCTAAGCCGAGTGTTCCCGTACATGCATTAGCAATCCCCGAATTTACAACGACTGCTTGAATCTTTTGATCCGTCATTGCTTCTTTTGTAACAAAGATTGGTGCAGCTTTTACTTGATTGGTGGTATAAACAGCCGCTGCGTTAGCTGGTACTTCAGAGAAAATAACACCTAAATCTTTTTTTTCTTTTTTTAATCCTGCATGTAAGCCAGTTGCCTTAAATCCTTTCGGGCTGGCGATTGTTCCATCAATGATTTGCATACTCTTCACACTCCGACTTTTTTTATGGATAAATAGGTACAAGGTTCAAACCGGTTGTCTCCGGCCAGCCTGCTAAATGATTCAAATTATGAACCGCCTGTCCAGCAGCTCCCTTTACTAAATTGTCTAATACCGTTACTACTGTGATGATGCTGGTCACCTCGTTATAGGCGACGCCGATGTCACAGAAGTTTGATCCGATAACTTGACGCAAATTAGGATAAACATTTTTATTCTGTACACGAATAAATGGCATATCTTGATAAAAAGTTTGATAATTTTCCCATAACTCCGTTTGCGTCAACTTTTTCTTGCTTCTAGCATAACTGGTGATGAATATCCCTCGGGTCACAGGAATCAATGAGGTCGAAAATTGGATGGCGGGAATGTTCTCATCCCACCTTTGTAATTGCTGCATAATTTCTGGTATATGTTGATGACTATTCATCTTATACAAAGTCATATTCTCATTTGCATTCACGAAATGTGTAGACTCAGATAGATTCTTTCCTGCTCCAGACAGTCCAGACTTTGCATCAACAATGATCGAGTCTGTTTCAATCATCTTTTGCTCTACTAGCGGTGCTAATGATAATAAGGCACCAGTAGCATAACAACCAGGATTTGCAATCAAAGTAGAGCTCGGTTTTGAATAAAAATCAGCTAATCCGTAATGAGAATTCTTTAGAATATCAACGGGAGCACCTGTATTTTTATACCATTTCTCATATTGACCTTCGCCTTTTAAGCGAAAATCACCCGATAAATCAATCACGGGGAAATCCGCATCAACAAATGCGGTTGCAATTTCCTTTGAAATACCTGATGGAGTGGCAAAAAAGACCAGTTCTGCTCGCTTCATAATATCTGCTGGATCGATCGGTTCTAAAGGAAGGTCTAATAATTGCTTTAGGTGTGGCAGATAGTCATTTATTTGCTGACCGTTCTGAGAATGACTATGAATAGAGACAATTGTTACTTTAGGATGCTGCAACAAAAGACGAACTAGTTCTATTCCACTATATCCAGTCACTCCTATTATCGAAACTTTCATACGAACCCTCCTTGAAAATGTATAATAATACGAATAGAAAACTACTATTTCTGATGATTATACGTGTAGTACTTATACAAGTCAATGGTTTTTTATAAATAAACATCCGTATATACGAAATATTATGCACGTTTTGCTCATTTTATGCAAAAACACGCTATGGAGCATTGATTTGTCTGTCAATGCCCCATAGCGTGTTGATTATTTTTCTAAAAATCGATTCTTCTTCCTTCTTCGGCAGATTGATAAGCCGCATAGATCACTTTGATTGTATCGTAAGCCAAGTCTAAATCAGATAAAGGCTGACGATTATAGGCGATCGCTTCAACAAAATCTTGGAACTGATTTAAGTATCCTCGTAATACATCTTCAGCAACAAAGACTTTATTCCAGCCTGTTTTTTCAGTCAACATTTCTGAAATATAAACATCCTCTAAGCCATCTTCATCTAAGAAGTAAGTGGATAGATTGTCCGCAGGTGTAATGTTGTTGATTAAAGCACTATCGTTTGTGTAAACTTCTACGTAGTTTTTCACGCCGCCCAAGGTGTTATCATTTGAGATAGAGATCGCTTTTGTTCCATCACTAAAGGTAATGACCACACTTGCGAAATCTTCAGTATCGACAGAATTTGCCGGAAAGTAACGTTTATCATGGGGATTCAGATTTGGCGCTAAGCGTCCAGTTTCTGCAGTTACGCTTTGGATTTTAATTTCCTCTCCATGGGCTTTCGCTTCCACCTGCTTAAGAAACAGCATGCCGCCAATTGGATGGCTGCCTAATCGGATCAATGAACCACCGCCGGCTAACTTCCAGTATGCAGAGGCAGGGGATGTAGAAGAGCGAATGCTTTCTTCCCCCTTCATATACATAATTCTGCTTTTTTCTCCTCAAGGATCTTAGCAGAATGTAAGATATTTGGTGAATATACATAGTTTTCAGCATACATGAATAAACGATCGGATGCCTCAAATTTCGTTTTAAATTCTTCGATTTCCTTTAGCACACTTTGATACATTTTTTCTTTAGGTACTTTTAGTCCAATCGGTTTCTCATCGCCCTCTTCGCCAAAATAGCCTGTTAACGGCTTTTCACAGATGACATGTTTGTTCGCTACTACAGCCTGATACGCAAGTGCTACGTGTGTAACTGGCGGTGTGATGATATCAATTGCTTCCACTTCTGGATCAGCAAGTATTTCCTCATACGTGTCTGCTACTTGTTCAATGATAGGCCATTTATCGCAAAGTTCTTGCGCTTTTGCACGGTCATTATCATAAACATATTTAATTTTTAAGTCTACCCCGCTAACCTTTGAATAAGAATTGGTATGAAAGTTTCCAGCGAATCCTGCTCCGATAATGGCGATACACACTTTTTTCATTTTATACCCCTTTCGACTTTTGTTACTATTACTATAGGAAGAAAAACAATCAGAAACAATCGCTTTCATTCTAAATATTCATAACAAAAGTGGTATGATTACAGTAAATATAGAAACAGTTGGAGGCAGTGCATGAATACTCATCACTTAGAAATATTCTGCCGCTTAGCAGAAGTCGAGCATTACGGTCAAGTATCGGAGGAATTTGGAATCGCTCAACCCTCCTTAAGCCGAATTATTCATCGCTTGGAAGAAGAGCTTGCCGTTCCCTTGTTCGAACCTGTGGGAAGAAATGTCAGGCTTTCTAAAGCAGGAAGAATGTACTATCCGCGAGTGAAGCAATCTCTAGAAACCTTAGACAAAGGCATGAATGAAATTCTAGACTTTGTTGACCCTTTACATGGAACCATTGATTTAGGATTTATTTTTTCTATAGGTCCAGAGATTGTCCCGAATATTTTACAAGCATTCCGAAATATCGAGGCCAATCAGCAGTTCCAATTTAGATTCTGGCAAGGAAATACCCCACGTCTGATTCGTTTTCTACATAACGAAATTTGTGATCATGCTCTTTGTTCCTATTTAAAGGATCAACCAGAGATAGCATTTACCCATCTTTTTGACCAAGAGCTGGTAGCGATTGTCGCAAATGACCACCCACTAGCACAAAAAGAGTGTATCGATTTTGCTGAATTGGCGAATGTCCCTATGGTTTTAACGAGAGACAAGACTTTTTATATTGAGAACTTATTTCGTCAACAAAAAATCCCACTTGTTACAGCTTGCCACGTTGAAGAAGATCAATCGCAGGCTGGTCTCGTATCGGTTGGGTTTGGTGCTGCGATCCTTCCCTACAATGAGTTAATGTCTCATTTTGATATTAGTGTCTTAAGATTTACAGTTCCCCTTGTGAGACCGGTCTATTTGGCGGAGAAAAAAGGTATTCGACTTAATCAAGCAGCCAATACCTTCCTTCATTTCTTAAAGACAAAAGATTTCCAAGAAAAAAAAGACTGAATCGTTGTATGATTCAGTCTTTTGTATCGTTAAAACAGGCCGATTGCATTGCCTTTTTCATCGACATTCATATTTAGAGCCGCTGGTTTTTTCGGCAATCCAGGCATAGTCATCACGTCTCCGGTTAAAGCTACTACAAAACCGGCTCCAATTTTTGGTACGAACTCACGAATCGTCACATCGAAATCAATCGGTGCACCCAATTTGCTTGGATCATCTGATAAAGAATATTGAGTTTTTGCCATGCAAACAGGCAAACGATCCCACCCATATTTTTTAAAGGTTGCTAATTGTTGTTGTGCCTTTTTACTATAGATAACTTCATTTCCACCATAAATTTCACGGACGATTGTCTCAACTTTTTCTGTTAGGTCATCGTGTTCTCTGCTGAAGATTGAATGAAAGTCATTTTCTTCGTTGGCAATTGTATCGACTAACGTTTTGGCCAAATCAATCCCGCCATCCGGTCCTTTTTCCCAAACACTAGCCAATTCAACTTTAACATCTTCCTGCTCACAAAGTTCTTTCAACAGTGTGATTTCCTTTTCTGTATCACTAACAAATTCATTGATTGCCACAACAACTGGTAAGCCGTATTTACGCATATTGCGAATGTGCTTAGCAAGATTGCTAAACCCGACTTTTAAGGCATCAAGATTTTCAGCACTTAAATCCGTTTTTGCAACGCCTCCGTGCATTTTCAAGGCACGAATAGTTGCAACGATGACTACGGCATCTGGTGCTTTTCCTAAGCTTGGCACCTTGATATCTAAGAACTTTTCACCACCAAGATCAGCGCCGAAGCCTGCTTCTGTCACCACATATTCTCCACAATGTAAAGCAGCTCTTGTAGCTAAAATACTGTTGCAGCCGTGAGCAATATTAGCGAAGGGGCCACCATGTACAAAAGCTGGTGTTTGATAGATTGTTTGAACCAAGTTTGGTTTAATCGCGTCTTTAAGTACCAATGCCAACGCTCCTTCTACCTTCAGGTCACCCACTGTCACTGGCTCACGATCAAACGTGTAGGCAACTACGATATTGGATAGGCGACGTTTGAGATCTTCGATATCTGTTGCAAGACATAAAATGGCCATAATTTCACTTGCTACGGTGATATCAAAACCATCTTCACGAGGAACCCCGTTGATTGGTCCACCTAAACCTACAGTAATATGACGAAGTTCACGATCATTTAGATCAACGACACGTTTCCAGATCACTCGACGTGCATCAATGTTCAAATCATTTCCTTGATGAATGTGGTTATCAAGCAACGCCGATAATGCATTATTAGCTGTCGTGATCGCGTGCATGTCTCCTGTAAAATGGAGATTGATGTCTTCCATCGGCAACACTTGCGCATAGCCGCCGCCAGTTGCGCCTCCCTTGATTCCCATAACGGGCCCTAATGAAGGCTCACGTAGGGCAATCACTGTTTTCTTTCCGATTTTATTTAGTGCATCCCCTAAACCGATAGTCACAGTTGATTTGCCTTCGCCTGCCGGAGTTGGATTAATAGACGTTACAAGAATCAATTTTCCTTCTGGATTTTTTTTCATCCGTTCTAAAGCATCAAATTCAATTTTTGCTTTATACTTGCCGTGTAATTCCAGATCATCAAATGATAAGTTGATTTTTTCTGCGACCTCCGTAATAGGCGCTAAAGTCGTCGCTTGAGATATTTCAATATCCGTTTTCATAAAAACTCCCTTTCCCGAACGTTATTCAGAAAAACACACTTTTTTATTCGTTCCTTCTTATTATAACGAATTATCCTGAGAAAAACATCACTTAGATTCGGTAATCTTATTGATTCGCAATTTTTGTTCCCATCACGTATAATAAAACCAGCAATTGCAAAGGGGTGTTGTGTAATGAATAATGGCATTGTTAAATGGTTTGATGAAAAAAAGGGGTATGGCTTTATTACCTATGAAGAAAATCAAGAAGTTTTTGTGCATTTCACCGCTATTGAGGAAGATGGATTCAAAAGTTTGGACCCTGGTGACGAAGTAACGTTTGTAATTGTAGAAGGCGCTCGCGGGATGCAAGCGGCTCATGTAAAAAAGAAATAAACGAAAAGATCAGTCATGACTGATCTTTTCGTTTTCTTTGATGTCAATTTCAGGATAAAATGCAGCAAAATCTTTCAAAAAAGCGTCTCTTCTTTTTTTTCTCATTGCAAAATGAAACGTTGCTCCACTTAGTCCCTTCCGTTGAATAATGATTCCATCTTTACAAAGGGCTAAATAATCAATGTGTTCTTTAAGAAGTGTTTCTCGTCTCCAAAGTCTAGAGTACCTTACCTTTATTCCCGTCTCTTCTAAAACTAAATAGCGATGGAGACCAACCACACCACTCAAGACGGCGATACCAATAACGATATTTCCCTGCAAGTAGGGATGTGTCTTTTCTAATGTCAAGATTAAACCATAAAAAAGAATGATAAAGGTCACCGACCAATAGATGATACTGATCGATAGTTCCGGTTGCCAAAAATAGCGTTTTTTCTCCATTCATATACTCCTACTCTAAAAAAAGGATGATCCTTATGTTAAAAGTTTATACCGATGCTGCCACGAATCTAGAAAAAAGCGGCGGCGGTGTTTTAATCATTTCTGAAAAGCAACAGCAGCTAGCATTTTCATTACCTGAAACAAATAATCATCAGGCTGAACTAGCTGTCATTCTCTATGCGCTACATTATCTGATCGATCACAAGTTAAATGATCAATCGGTTATGCTTTATTCCGATAGTAAAACTGCAATAAAAATTTTAGACCAAGGACAGACAAAAAACAAGCTCTTCCTGCCATATTTATCAGAGTTTAATGAAATTGCTCCGCAATTTCCACTATTGGTGCTTCAATGGATTCCTGAAGCAAAAAATAAAGGGGCGGACAATCTTGCCCGCCAAGGTTTACGAAAAAAATTATAAAACCGGTGAAAGCAAACGAGAAAAGCGTTGTTTGAAGTTCAGCCAATGGGACTGACTCGCGATCATCTCATCTGTTAATTCGATACATTCCTTCATGTCTTCTTCAAAGATCGTACGGAACAGCTGGGCAATCTCTGGATCATAGATAAAGCTGCTGACTTCAAAGTTCAGTTCGTAACTGCGAATGTCTTGATTCGTTGAACCGAAGGTGGCTAATTCATCGTCGACCACGATTGTTTTTGAATGAATAAAGCCATCAGCATAATGGTAAATCTTGACTCCGCGTTGATGTAAATAGTTAGCATAATACTGGGTTGCCCGATAAATAAAAGGATGGTCTGGCATATTGGGAATCATAATCCGGACATCAATACCGGAGCGTACAGCAATCAAAATAGCTGATATCATTGTTTCATCGGGGACAAGATATGGACTTTGAATCCAAACACTCTTCTCTGCTGCTAAAATCAAGCGGACAAACCCATCTTTGATGATCTGTTCGCTGGAATCTGGACCATCTGCCACGATTTGCATAGGGACACCCTTTTCAATCTTTTTCTGTGGCAAAACAAAATATTCAGGTAAATAGCTCATGCGCTCCGATTTACTAGAAACGGAAGCATTCCAGTCACGAATAAAGATTTCTTGAAGGGTAAAACTTGCCGTTCCTTCAATTCTGCCATGAGTATCTCGCCATCTGCCAAAGCGTTTTGATTCTCCCAGGTACTGATCCCCTACATTAAATCCACCGGTCCAGCTGATCTGTCCGTCAATGACAACGATTTTTCGATGTAAATGATAATTTAAGCGGGTTTTTGCTAAAATGTTCTTTGATGTGATAAACGGAGTGACTTTACCACCGTTTTTGATAAGCGTTTCAAAAAACTTTTTGTTGGTTTTTGGAGAGCCCCAAGGATCATAGATCATTTTGACTTGGACACCTTCTGCCGCCTTCTCCTCTAAAATACGCAAAAAACGATTACCGATTCGGTCATTGAAGAATGCATAGTACTCTACATGAATCGTACTTTGAGCAGCTCGTAAATCTTCAAATAAATGTTCAAACTTCGCTGTCCCATCTAAAAAGAACTCCAGCTCATTGCGAACAGCTAAAGGCGATTCGTCCAAATTTTGGAAATACTTTACTAAAGATTTCGCCGCCGGATACAATTGATCCGGTTCATTGTAATCCACATGACGATTGTCCTCTTGAATGATCTCATTGATTTCCTTTACGCGCTTTTCATCCTCTTGTTCAAACCGATACATAGTCTCACCATCGATTCCCCGTCCACAAAAAGCATAAATTAAAAATCCGATCACAGGTAAAAAAATCAAGGTTAATAGCCAGGCCCAGATCGTTGTAATATTACGCGGTTTACGAAAAACGGTAATAATCGCACCCACAGCATTGGCAATAAAAATTAAAAAAATAATTTGCTCAATAATTCCCAAGTGGTCCCCTCTTTTCAATAAATAAATTCTCTCATTTGAATTATACCCAAATCACAGTAGTAATAAAAGAAACACGCTACAGAATAGTCATTTTCTCATAAAAAAAAGACAACATCACTAAGATGCTGTCTTTAGACGTCGGTAATTATGCCAACCAGTTCGCTACTTCTGCTAGTGCATCAGATAATCCAGCTGGATTCTTTCCGCCTGCTTGTGCCATGTCTGGACGACCGCCACCGCCACCGCCAACTTTTGGTGCGATTGCTTTGATCAAGTCGCCAGCCTTCAACCCTTTTTCATTCGCTGTAGGACTCATAGCCGCTAATAAATTCACCTTTTCCCCTTGAACTGTTCCAAGAACTAAGACGTCGGATAAGGCTTTTTGTTTCCATTGATCCGCCAATTGCCGCAGCTGATTCATATCTTTGACGTTAACTTGTGCTGTAATCACAGTGGTTCCATTGATTTCCTTCACGTCTTTGAAGACATCTCCGGCCTGTTGGTTCGCCAATTTTGTCGCTAGTTTTTCATTTTCTTTTTGTAATTCTTTTACTTGCTGTTGTAGCTGTTCTGTTTTGGTGACTACTTCTTTGATTTGTGGTGATTTCACGATTTGTGCAACCTGCATCAATTGTTCTTCTTCATCTCGGAAGGCTTCATAGGCTTCTTTACCTGTTAACGCTTCGATCCGACGAACACCGGCACCAATGCCTGATTCAGAAACGATCTTGAATAGGCCGATGTCTTCAGTGTTCACCACATGCGTTCCGCCACATAATTCGATAGACCAGTCACCAATATTTACGACACGAACATCGTGACCATATTTTTCGCCAAACAGGGCCATCGCACCCATATTCTTGGCAGTATCGATATCTGTTTCAATCGTTACGACTGGAATAGCCTCCCAAATTTTTTGGTTAACGATTTTTTCCATTTCTTTCAGTTCAACTGCCGTAACCTGACCAAAGTGAGTAAAGTCAAAACGTAAGTGGGTATCTGTTACTAATGAACCCGCTTGGTTCGCATGATCGCCTAAAACTTCTTTTAGTGCTTTATGCAATACGTGCGTCGCCGTATGGTTTTTTATCACTTTATTACGAAAAGCAGCATTTACTTGTAGGAAGTATTTATCTCCTTCGTTTAATGATTCAAGAACTTCTACAGTGTGCAACGCCTGACCATTTGGCGCTTTTTGCACATCTGTTACATGGGCAATGATTTTGCCTGATTGGTCAACAAGGATTCCTTTATCCGCAATCTGTCCACCCATCTCAGCGTAAAAAGGTGTCTCAGCAAAAATGACTTTGGCTTCTCCTTCCTTCACTGTGGAGACCATCGCATTGTCTTGTAGGATAACAAGTAATTCACTTTCAATTTCTAAATGATCATACCCGACAAACTTGCTGTCAACTTTGATATCACCTAATAACGCTGTTTGAACACCCATGGATTTTTCTGTCGTACGAGCTGCACGAGCACGTTCTTTTTGAGCCTGCATCTCTACTTCGAAGCCTTCATGATCAACTTTTAAGCCTTCATCTTCAGCAACCTCTTCCGT
The DNA here is from genome assembly GCF_019175485.1 of Enterococcus raffinosus. Classification (NCBI taxonomy): domain Bacteria; kingdom Bacillati; phylum Bacillota; class Bacilli; order Lactobacillales; family Enterococcaceae; genus Enterococcus; species Enterococcus raffinosus. The sequence goes on along the minus strand of NZ_CP072888.1, from coordinate 1,529,481 downwards.
TAATTCCACAGGGAAGCCGAATGTATCGTAAAGCTTAAAGATGACTTTTCCATCAAGCGTTGTCTCGTTTTTGTCCTTCAGATCCGCTAAAACATCATTCAACATGGTCAAGCCATCGTTGATTGTTTCATGGAAACGTTCTTCCTCAGTACGAACAACTTTTTCGATAAACGCTTCTTGTTGTTTAACCTCTGGATAGTAGCTCACCATAATTTCACCGACAACAGGAACTAATTTATACAAAAAGGCTTGGTCGATCCCAAGTTTTTTTCCATGCATGACTGCCCGACGTAATAAACGACGTAGGACATAACCGCGTCCTTCATTTGATGGAAGCGCACCATCGCCAATTGCGAATGCTAAAGAGCGAATGTGGTCAGCGATAACTTTAAAGGAAATATCTAATAATTTATCTGTTCCATATTTTTTTCCACTTAATTCTTCAACTTTACCGATAATCGGTAAGAACAGGTCTGTTTCAAAGTTAGTTGGTGCATCTTGGATGATCGAAACCATTCGTTCAAGCCCCATACCCGTATCAATGTTTTGATGAGGCAATGGTTCGTACGTCCCTTGTGGCGTATGGTTAAATTCTGAAAAGACCAAATTCCAGATTTCTAGATAGCGTTCATTTTCTCCCCCTGGATAGTTTTCTGGATCATCTTCAGCTAAGTCATTGAATGATTCTCCGCGGTCGTAGAAAATCTCTGAATCAGGACCGCTCGGACCAGCGCCTAGATCCCAGAAGTTGTCTTCGATCTCAACAACATGATCTGCTGGAATACCAACTTCTTCTAACCAAATACGTTTGGCTTCTTTATCTTCTGGATAAACCGTAACGTACAACTTGTCAGGATCAAACCCGATCCAATCTGGCGAAGTCAAGAATTCCCATGCCCATTCGATCGCTTCTTCTTTAAAATAGTCGCCAATAGAAAAGTTTCCAAGCATTTCAAACATCGTATGGTGACGGGCAGTTTTCCCGACATTTTCGATATCGTTTGTACGAATGGATTTTTGTGCATTCGCGATACGTGGATTTTCAGGAACGACACTTCCATCAAAATATTTCTTCATGGTGGCAACACCTGAATTGATCCACAATAATGTTGGATCATTTACGGGAACCAATGAAGCACTTGGTTCAATCATGTGCTCTTTGGTTTTAAAGAAATCTAAAAACATTTGGCGCACTTCAGCGCTTGATAATTTTTTCATCTATTCTCCTCTTTTCTAAAAAAATAAAAACTACCACTGCAGTCAAGGACGAAAACTCGCGGTACCACCTTGATTGCAATGATAGTTTGATCATTACCTCTTCAGCTCGTTAACGCTGAGCAGCGTTGATTTTTCAATCAAATAATTGTGGGAGCAATTTATTCTTCGCCACGTGCAGCTTTCAGCAATCGTGCACTTTCTGTGGAGGCGTAAGGAACAAACCATATCCTTTTATGAGTATAGGAAAAAGTTTGCCAAAAGTCAAACTAGATCTTGATTAAAATCGCTTTACGATACAAATAATCACTCGGCGATAAAACTTTTTCATGGAGCATCGTCGTATTGTTGCTAAAATAGCTCGACAAAGGAAGAAAATCAACAATTGGAATGCCCACATTGTTTTTCTTATTCGTCAATTTTAAAACACCTGGATCTTCCGTGATCTCAAAACGTTCCATGGAAGTATCGAAATACAGGCCAAACATATTCTCCCGTTCCATCATCTTGCGAACCTTTTTTCCTCGGTAAGGGTCCTTCACATTCAAATCATTTCCCCAGCGGAATAGACGGCGGCTGCCCGCCCCGTTGACATACTCCCACTGATCCTCCGTCAAAAGATCAAAATTCTTCTTCCGAACTTTTTTCCTCAAGCTGCTATAGGTATGTTGCTCATGACTAAAAACAAAATAACTGTCTGAATGGGGCACCATTTCAATATACCAACGGTCTTCTTTCAAGACATTTCTAGGGAAAGACCACGTCATGCTCTCTTCTGGTGTTAAATTCGGAGAAAGTACCTCTTTGATTTCTTCCTCATACATAGAAAATTGATCGGCCTCACCAGAAAAACTTCCTGTTACTGCATCGTAGATTCCTAAGTAATTAGTTCCAGCAGGTAACGCGTGTCGTTGAACGAACATTGGTGGAATTTTAACTTTTCGCAGACTTGTGGTTTTATCATTGATTAGTTCCCCCAAAGAATCCACGTCAAAAAAATTGTACTGTCCACGTAACTCTTCAGGAATTGTGATTTCCTGAGAGTTTGGTGCAGTTTCTAATAGAGACAAGCCCTTAGTGCCCAAATTCCATCCTAAAATGGCATCTTTATTTCCAGGAATAAAAACAAATTCCTCTTCATCAATTAACAATTGGAACGTTTGACACTTAATCCCGTATAAATCAAAATCTTTTAATTCAATATCTGAAATCTTCATCAGCGGGTTAACAAAATGAAGTAATAACTGGCTTAGTAAGGTGCGTTTTTCTTTCGGATTCAATCGTTTCCAATAGGACCAGTCTAGTTGATCGAGTAAGTTCATAATTCTTTCTGCCTCCTCCAACATCATATGCTAAAATTATACCATTATCATAATGAAATGAGGATTAAGATGAAAAAATATTTTGACGCAATACCAGAACTTCAGGCTGCTGCTTTTTATTTGCGCTATCAAGTTTTTGTTTTAGAACAAAATATTTTACCAGAATTGGAATTCGATCAATTGGATACAACAGATCGACAATATCTTGTTTTCTTTGATGAACAGCTACCAGTGGCAACCGTTCGTTACCAAAAATTGAATTCTTTCACCTTGAATCCCGATCGCTTATGTGTCCATCCCGATTATCGAGGTCGCGGATTGGGTGCTGAATTGCTGCAATATATTGAAAAGCAAGCTAGTAAGGAAGGATGTTGTTATTCCGTTCTCTCTGCGGAGATCAGCGCACAAAAATTTTACGAACAACAAGGTTACCAAGTTGTTTCTGACGTTTTTGAAGAAGATGGGATTCCATGTATCAAAATGCAAAAAGAGCGACTATCCACAGATTAGCGGACGTCGCCCTTTTTGTTAAGAATTCGAGCGCTTTTTATTTTTCCGTACACTGCGCTCTTCCTGCCGGCGTGCTTGCCGACGTTTTTGTTTGTTTGATTCTGAAATTGCTCGATCAATTTTCTTTTTGTATCCAGGTTTGATTTTTTTCTTGGATTTTTTTACTAAACCGATTAATGTTGGGTCTAGCTCATCCTTTGATTTCTCACGTTTCTTTCGTCGATTGCGGTCGTAGGTATCGACGATTTCTCCATTTTTTATTTCTTTTGGTTGGAAAGTAACACCAGTATTTTCTATCAGACTAACGTCGTTTTCATCACTTGGGCCATACAAAGTAATCGCTGTGCCTGAAAGTCCATTTCGACCCGTTCTTCCAACACGGTGAATAAAGAAATCTAAATCTTGAGGGATTTCAGCATTGATAACATGTGACACCCCTTCAATATCGATTCCCCGTGCGGCTAAATCGGTTGCCACAACATATTGGAAGTCTAAGTTTTGTACTTGACGCATTACTCGCTTACGTTCTCGTGGTGAAATATCCCCGTGAATCTTCGCTACTTTTAATCCTTGAGATTTCAAATATTCGCTGATTTCATCGACATGCTGTTTTGTATTCGCGAATACAATGGCCAAATAAGGGTGCCCAATGGTTAATAACTGATAGATCAGACGATTTTTATCTTGCCCTTTTGTTGAAATCAACCAGTTTTCAATTGTATCGGAAATCACAGCTTTAGACTTGATTTCTTCAATCACTGGATTTTCCATATATTTCAAAAGAAACGGACGTAACTTCTCAGGAATCGTTGCAGAAAAAACTAGCATTTGAAGATGTTTCGGTAACCGACCAGCGATTTGATCTACTTCAGCCAAAAAGCCCATATCCAGAGTCATGTCTGCTTCGTCAACAACAAAATATTCTGCTGTATGAACCTTCAATGCCTGTTCGTTCATCATGTCTAAAATTCGACCGGGTGTCCCAATTGCTACATGAGGCTGATGAGTGGATAGCTTTTCTATTTGGCGTTGTTTATCAGTGCCGCCAACAAAATTAGTCACGCGAATTTCAGTTGGTGAAAATTGGGCGATTTGAATCGCTGCCTGATAAATTTGTGTTGCCAATTCACGACTTGGAGCCGTAATAACAATTTGTACCTCATCTTTTTCAGGATCAATCTTATCCATCAAAGGCAATAAAAATGTATGTGTTTTTCCTGATCCAGTTTGTGATTGTCCAACAACATTTTTTCCTTTTTTGACTAAAGGAATTAATTTTTCTTGAACCGCCGTTGGTTCAGTAAACCCTTTATCCTTAATAGCTTCAAGAATAAACGGCTGGAAATTGAATGATTCAAAAGTTCGCATGTTATACCTCTTTCTTTAACGTACTAATCGTATACGTGTGACTCGCTTTATCATGGAATAGGCGGTTTTTTCTTCTTATGAGAGCATACAATAAGTTGAAAAGAAATAAAAGCAAAATTCCTAAACTCATAAAGCCAAATGTAACATAAGCAATAAATATCGAGTGATTGGCTGTTGATAGATGGTTCATCGTAAAATTAAAAATCTGCAGAAGTCCATTAAGGAAAAGATAAAAGGCGCTATACCGCTTCACTAAACTCCAAAACCGAATATGCTCTCTGTTCTTTTCTACCACTTTGATACGAACCACTTTTTTTCCAATGGTTTGCCCATTCCAAAAATACATAACCAGCATGAAGTATAACACAACTTCCAAAGTGAAGCTGACAAATGGATAACTTAATAATACTTTTATGTTACTAGGTAGATTGGTTCCAATAAGACCAACAAGACTACTGATAAAACCAATAACCATCCAGTCAATCACCATTGCGACAAAGCGCCGCAACAGAGAAACTTGCTGTCCTTTAATATACGATTCTGAATCAAGCTCGTTCCTTGTTGGTAGAAAGAAAGTAAAGAGTGGCGCACAGGCGAAGCCGAAGGTTCCACCTAATGTGTTGTGAAATAAGTCATTGACATCAAATAGACGATACGGGCGTGGATAAATAAAGTATAATCCACTCAATTGAGTCAATTCGAAAAATAAGGACAAACAAAAACTAGCCAAAATCGTCTTCCAAAGTGAAAATTTGAAATAATACCGACAGTACACACCAAATGGAAACAACAGGAAAATATTAAAGACCGGTTCAAGAAACACACTTTGTTTCATCGCTTGCAAATACGTGCTTGGATTATTCAATTGCAGTACTGTTTGATTCATGAAGTTGTGCCAAGATTGAAAAAGATGAAGCTCGTATCTCGGACCGGTCATCTGTGCTACTGCATCAATGCTCGGAAGAGGCAAAATGACCAAATAATAAGCAGATAGTAAATAGAAGACAAAGGAATAAAGAATCAGACTTCTCAATTTACCTAATTGTCCATATTTGCGATAGTAATAAATTAAAAATGGTGCAGTAATAATCATTGCCAAAAAGGGGAAAGTTATCACTGCTGCTTTAATAGGAAAAAAATAATTGTTCATAAAACTCCCTCATCTTATAAAGGACCTGCCGATTATTCGAATCAGCAATGCTTTTTTTTGTGTTGTGGTAAAATGGAATCAGCTCTGATTTATCATGAATTTTCAAGGAGGTTTTTTTATATGCTTAATCCGCTTTTTGCGTTTGGCGTTCCCGCAGCCCTGATGGTTGCCTATATGATTTTCTATTTTTTAAAACGGATGAAAAGTAATGAGTATCGACGGTTTGCCTTGACATTGATTTCAGTTTTTTTGACAACTTTTAGTTATCAAGTTTACAACTACAGTCAAACTGTGATCTCACTTACTTCAGCAGAAAGTTTTCAAAAGAACTTTGGATACAGTCAAGGTCGCTTAATCGTCCCATTCGCTCTCGGTGCAATTCTTACGGTCATCAATGTTTACTACCTTTTCCGTCAGTTTAGAAAAAAAGAATAACAGGGACTCCTGTTATTCTTCCAAATCAAAGAATTTGATTTCGACATTCTCTAGTAACTTCAAGGTATTCAAGTCTAAGTTGACCCACTCTTTTGATGCTGGTTGATAATTATTATCCTCAAACGACATTTCGATTTCATTCAAAAGTTGTTCGGGTGTTCCAAAAAAGCTTCGTTCTTTTTCAAGTAAAAGACTAATCAATGCTGGATTTTCTACTAAGAAATAATCCTCTTGGTATTTATATAAAATTACCTGGTAGGTCTTATTCGTAAGCTTGCAACGAATAGCGAATAATCCTTCAGACAATTTTGGCATTTTTTCTAAAACTTCTTCGGGACTCAAGAATTCACGATGTAGCATTCAGAGTTCCTCCTAACCAAGAAACATTATAGGAGAAAAAGAAGAACACTGGAAATAATATGTCTTGTCTCAAGGATTTTTTTACTTTTTTCTGAAGATTCTCCCTTTACTATTATGATAAATTCCACTCGGTATAAAAAACTTCTAAAAAATTTTCCATAAATTTTTTTCTTCGTTCTGCTTCTAATTTTCCAGCTTTTGTATTCATCGTTTCTGGTAATTTGAAAAGCTTCTCATAAAAATGATTAATTACCGTACTTTTTTTACGATACTCCTGTTTACTCTTGAACTCTTGCGGTAATATAGCCGGATCATATAATGGGCTATCAGTATGCCCCCCATAATAAGCCGTTCGTAAAATACCGATCGCTCCTAAGGCATCAATACGATCCGCGTCCTGAACGATCTGTCCGGCTACAGTCAAATCAGCTTTTCCTTCTTCGATCTCCTTCGAGAAAGACATATTTTCAATGATTTCAAAAATTTCTTGAATCTCTTTTGTAGAAAAATCGAGTTCTTTTAAAAACTTTTTAAGGTTCCTTTTTTCCAACTCTACGTCAGCGACGACTTTATCATCGATAATATCATGAAGATAGCTCGCAGCTTCAATAATCAAAGTATCAGATATACCTTCTTGTTCAGCCAGTTGATTGGCTATTTTGGCCACGCGCTCCACATGATAAAAATCATGCCCGCTATGGTCGCCCCCCAGTTTTTCTATCGAATAACGGCGAATTTCTTCTACTTTATTCTTCTGCATCTAATCTCGGCTTTCTGGGTGGACGTTCGCCCCAATATTGAAATAGATCTGTTCGTAACGCCCCATTATATAATTTTCTTTTTTTGGTTGCTTTAGCGCCATAGAACTCTTCAAAGGCCAGATCACTCGTGAGAATATATTTGCTCCAGGTTTTTAGCGGACGAAAGACATCCCCCATCTCTCGATAAAGTTCACGTACCTGTTCTTCCTCTCCTAGACGCTCGCCGTATGGTGGATTTGCTACAATTACACCGTAGTCTTTTTCGGTCTTAAAGTCTTTGACAGCCTGTTGCTTAAATTGGATCGAATCCCCTAAACCAATTTCTTCTGCATTTGCTCGAGCAATTTCGATCATGCGACCATTGATATCTGATCCAGCAATATCCAATTCGATATCATAGTCAGCAGCATTATCAGCCGCTGCCCGTACTTTTTCAAATACAGAGGAATCAAACCAATCCCACGCCTCGCATGCAAAATCACGATTGAAGCCAGGAGCGATATTGTGTCCAATCAAGGCAGCTTCGATACACAATGTTCCAGAACCACAAACAGGATCATAAAAAGGACGATCTTTACGCCAATTTGTCAGCATCACTAATGCTGCAGCCATATTTTCTTTCAGTGGCGCGCCACCCTTTTCTAACCGATAGCCGCGTTTAAACAAACTTGGTCCAGTAGTATCTAAAGTCAGGACAACATGATCCTTTAATAAAGCTACCTCTAATTGGAACAACGCCCCTGTTTCAGGTAATGGTACACGAGCTGGACGATGATAGACCTCACGCAAACGCTCCACGATAGCTTTTTTAGTGATCGATTGGCAGTCAGGGACGCTGTACAGCTTCGATTTTATTGAGCGTCCCGCAACTGGGAATTCTGCATCCAACGGTAAATAGTCTTCCCACGGAATCGCCTTTACTTTTTCAAATAATTCATCAAAAGTAAAAGCGTCAAATTCATCGACAATAATTTTTACACGATCCGCTGTTCGTAACCATAAATTAGCAGTGGCGATTGTCTCCAAGTCTCCTTTAAATCGTGCCCGTCCATTTTCCACTTGACACTCGATGCCAAGTCCTCTTAATTCTTTGCCCACTAGGGCCTCTATACCAGCGGCAGCTGTGGCAATCAAATTGTATTGTTTTTCCATAATATCTCCTTTGAACCTCTTCTTAGTTATCATTTATTGTTTTTGTTATCTATGAGGGGCAATCTTGAATTTTCCAATAAAAAAACCTTCACAACAAAGTTGGAAGGCACACCCTGAATTGCTGCAATTTTCTGTAAGCCATGTTTTGTACGGCGATCAACTCAGGGAAGCGTGATCGTCGTGGTAATCATCTATCTCCGACATAAATGCCGTCTCTTTCATCGTTCATTTCCTTAGAAAAAGCGCCCCTACCATTGTTTGGGTTGCTCGCTCGAGGGGTTTACCGCGTTCCACCATTTTGATTTCTCAAAATGCTTCGTCACTGTGGCACTTTCAAGAATACTCAGGCATAGATTCCTCCTTAGCCTTTTTTTCTGCCGTTACTTCAAAAGAAGTACCTTAGCTTATGGTTTCGCTAAGCACGAACACTACAGACATCTCAGTCTGTGCGAGCATGGACTTTCCTCAGCCTGCGCAAAGCAAACCGCGATCACCCAAAAATTGCATCATTCAAATTTAAAATTGACGAGTTTTTTCAATGTCGCTCTCATCTTGAGTATAATTTTGACCAAAGTCCGAAGATGTTTGTGCAGAGGCTTGTTGGTCAAGCTTCTTACCAAATACTTCTCTTTCAAGATTCGATAAACGTTTCAAGATGTCAAAGTTTGTTACCGCTGAACTCTTAGGCGCAGCTTCTTTTACACGTGAAGGTGCTGGCTGAGCTTTTGACAGTTGTTCAACTTTTGCTTTCAACCGATCGTTTTCTTCTCTCAACGTTAATAATTCTTTGTTATAAGCTTCATAATCTTTAATTACATTGTCCAAAAATTCATCAACTTCGATTGGATCGTAGCCGCGCATTTTTGTTTTAAATTCTTGCTCCAAAATATCGTTAGGAGTATAGATTACATTCGCCATTTTTCCACCTCATTAGCTCTAATCTTAATTTACTTTCCTATACATTCTAGCTGATATACCAAAGGAAATCAAACACTATCCCCAAAGTATGAGGAATTTTCTAAATCATCCATCGTGATCGTAAGTAAATCATAAGAATTTCTCTCCTGAAATTTCTCTACATCCTTTAGAAAAAATTTGGTTTTACCAGGATACTCTGTATCATAAACGATAAGCGCTGCGTCCGTGTGCTGAAGCAGAAAGTTTACATGATTTTTAAATTGTATTGGATTTTGATACGGGTGATGACTGACAGAATCAACGAAATCAGCCGTTTGTACCAGCTCATTCAAAAATAATTGATTGTGTTCTTTCCAGTTACTTCCGAATCCTTCAAAGGGAAAAATAATGGCTAATTTTATCTGAGAATAGTCCTGTTTGAGTTCATTGACGATTTGCCCTGTCCAAATCTCTGTGCCAAGACTGCCGCTAATCATCACCCATTCCAGACCGTTTTCAATTAACGCAATCAGTTCTCGTTTTAAAACATTCTTAATGACTTGTACCTTTGGATCTTTCTCATTGAATATTCCCAATTCATAGCTTTGATATCCTGTTACGTATAATCGCTCTATTGTTTCATTCATTGCATTTTCCTTACTTTCACTTAAAAATAAAATATCTTTCGAAAAAATTTGCTATAATAGCTAGCAGGAGTGTGATAAAAATGACCTTTCATTACCCTAACGGTCAGTTGTTTTCACAAAAAAATCCACGAGAACGTACATTAAAAAAGGAGACGACGTTTGCGAATCGCGGGATGCGCTTTGAAGAAGCAATTAATCAAAGCAACGAATACTACTTAACTCATGATAAGGCAGTTGTCCATAAAAAGCCAACGCCGCTTCAGATTGTTAAGGTCGACTATCCCAAACGAAGTGCAGCAGTCATTAAAGAGGCCTATTTTAGACAGCCTTCTACTACTGATTACAATGGCGTTTATCGCGGATACTATCTAGATTTTGAAGCGAAGGAAACGAAAAACAAAACCTCATTTCCGCTGAAAAATTTCCATCAGCATCAAATCACTCACATGCAGCAATGCATAAAGCAAGAGGCGATTTGTTTTGTTTTGCTATGGTTTTCAAGCTTGAATCGTTGCTTTTTTCTTTCTGCTCAAGAACTGGTAAACTATTGGAACGAGCAAGAGAACGGCAAAAAATCAATACCACTTACAGTAATAGAAACAGTTGGTATCGAGATCACACCGCAAATTGCCCCAAGAATCCCTTACTTGGCAGCGGTGGAACAATATCTTGAAAAAAGGAGTTAATCAAATGGCTAATCCCTCACGTTCGCAAAAGAAAATGCGAACTGCACAAGGAAAAAAACCTGCATCAAAGAAGACAAAAAATCGCCATATTGGGTTGAAAATCGCGATTGCAATTGTGGGGTTACTTTGTGTAGCTTTACTAACGGGCATCGGCGTCTTCTTCTTCTACGTGAAAGATGCGCCAACTTTAAGCGAAAAGAAATTGGACGCAACAGTATCTTCAAAACTATATGACAAGGATGGCAATATTTTTGAGGATTTAGGTGCTGAGAAACGCGAAAAAGTCAGCGCCACTAAAATACCGCAGGAATTAGATGATGCGATTGTTTCAGTGGAAGACCGACGCTTCTTTAAACACAACGGCGTTGATCCAGTTCGAATCATGGGTTCGTTATTCCACAATATTACGAATAAAGGCGGACTTCAAGGCGGTAGTACGTTGACGCAGCAGCTTGTAAAGCTTTCGTTCTTCTCTACAAAAGCTTCAGATCAAACACTAAGGCGAAAAGCACAAGAAGCCTGGTTAGCAATACAGCTTGAGAAAAAACACTCGAAACAAGAAATCCTTACTTACTATATTAATAAAGTTTATATGGCAAATGGCCTCTACGGGATGGAAACTGCTGCTGAAACCTATTTCGGAAAAGAACTACAGCATTTAACTATCGCTCAGACCGCCTTGTTAGCTGGTATGCCGCAAGCACCCAATTCATATGATCCTTATAAACATCCTGAAGCGGCGAAAGATCGACGAGATACAGTGCTTTACACGATGTTAAATAATAAGAAGATTACTCAAGACGAATATGATAAAGCAACAAAAGAACCGATTGATCAAGGTTTACTACCATTGGAATCTGACAATCAGGAACGAAAAGTTGCCGATAATTATGTCAAAGAAGTTATTGCTCAAGTAGAAGATAAAACAGGGAAGAATGTTTACACCGACGGTTTAGATATTTACACGAATTTAGATACGGATGCTCAAAATCGTCTTTACTCGATCGTAAATGGTGATGAATATGTTCAATACCCGGATGAAGAGTTACAAATTGCAGCAACACTCGTTGATAGTAAAACTGGAAATGTGACTGCTCAAATTGGTGGTCGCAATATCGCAGACGATGTCTACTTGGGGATGAACCGAGCAGTAAATACCAATCGTGATTTTGGTTCGACAGTTAAACCAATTACCGATTACGGACCTGCCTTTGAATACTTGCAAAAGTCTACAGGTGACCGGATCGATGATAAACCTTACTATTATGAAGGTACGAAAACAGAGGTCAAAAACTGGGACAACAGTTACCAAGGAAATATTACACTGCGTCAAGCGTTGTATGACTCAAGGAATGTGCCTGCCGTGAAGCTCTATAACGAGGTTGGTCCTGAAAATGTATCAAAATTTTTGAAAAAGTTGAATATACAATACAAAGATATTCAGCAAGCTAATGCCATATCAAGTAATACTGAAGCGCAGGATGGTACCAAATATGGTATCTCTACTGAAAAAATGGCTGCTGCCTATGCAGCCTTTGCTAATGGCGGTACTTATAACGAACCGCTTTATATTAACAAGATTAAATACCAAGATGGTTCTGAACAAACATTTGAAAATGAAGGTAAAAAAGCCATGGAACCTTATACGGCCTATATGATTACTGACATTTTGAAAGATGTGATTACTAAGGGAACTGGATACAAGGCTCAAATTCCGAACTTGTTTCAAGCTGGGAAAACTGGGACTTCAAACTATACAGATGATGAACTAGCCAAAATCCCTCATTCTGGATCAATTTCTCCAGATGTAATGTTTACTGGCTATACACCTCATTATTCATTATCAATTTGGGCCGGCTATGATAATAGAATGACACCAATCACCACTCAATCTGAAACTATCGCCCAAGATGTTTATCGCGAAATGATGAGCTATGCCTCAGAAAATGTTTCAAATGAAGATTGGGTTATGCCAAATGATGTTCTAAGAATTGGAAATGAACTCTATGTAAAAGGAGCGTCTTCCGTTCCAGTACAACCTAGCTATTCTGTCCAAGGTTCTTATTACAATAACAACAGCTATTCCAGCGAAACGACTACTCAAAGCAGTAGTGTTGAATCTGAAACCAGTGCATCGGAGTCATCAACAGTGGTTCCACCAGCAAGCAACAGCGAAGCACCAACAAGTTCTGCACCTGATCCTACACCAACACCGTCTTCGTCTGCTGAACAGCAACCATCACAGCCGTCATCAAGTGCTAATCAACCTGACCCGGCACAGGCACAACGAAATTTACAGCCTAGTTCTGGTAATTAAAAAAGGCCACTCGAATTATTTTCGAGTGGCCTTTAATCTCTCTTTCCCATCTTGGCACATATCTAATAACGGACAAATTTCGCATTTAGGTGCGCGTGCGGTGCAGTGATAACGTCCGAAGAAAATGAGTGTGTGATGACTTTTAACCCATAAGTCTTTTGGTATTTTCCGCATTAATGTGGCTTCTACTTCCGTTACAGAAGCGCTTAATTTACATATCCGTAAACGTTTAGTTACTCGTTCTACATGGGTATCCACAGCTATGGCAGGTACACCAAACGCATCCCCAAGCACTACATTGGCGGTCTTACGGCCAACCCCAGGCAGCTTAATTAACTCTTCGCGAGAATCAGGAACAACGCCGCCGTAATTATCTAACAGCATCTGTGCACAAGCCTTAATGTTTTTTGCCTTGTTCCGATACAAACCAATTGTTCTAATCTTCGCAATAATCTCTTCAATAGGTGCTTGAGCCAAAGCTTCAGGTGTCGGATAGGCCGCAAATAGTGCCGGTGTCGCTTTGTTCACAGAAACATCTGTTGCTTGCGCACTTAAAATGACTGCAATTAATAATTGAAAAGGTGATTCAGAATGGAGCTCTCCCACCGCATCGGGAAACATTTCGTACATTCTTGACATGGCTTCCATTGTTTTCTCTTTGCTAAGCATCTGGATCTTTCCCTTCTAACCAGTTATACAAAGACACTTTAGGAAGTTCTTCAGAATGATTTTGTTCTTCCTTTTGAAGTAAAATTTGTTTTCTTCGGCGCTGTTCCTCTTCCACCTGCACTTTTGATCGAATATTTTTTTTCTCCCAACTTTGTAAGACTGTTTCGATATATTTAAAATTATACGCCTGATTTAAAACAGCTTCTTGTAATGCCAACTCAATCAATGATGGCGAGTAATGATCCTCATTCAACCAATAACCAATTTTTTGGTATTCGATGGGTGACAATGGTCGGCCAAACTCCTGCTCGAAAGAACGCAACATTTTCTTTTGTGCGGCCAAATCATTCTTCTCCTCCGCTTCAAAACGCTCTTGTTCTTTTAGTATGTTTAATTTTTCATATGCTGGCATCAAATTATAACGATCACTTTGCTTTCCAGATTCGTCCAAAGCTGTTTCAAGGGTGACAAACTCTTTTTCAACCAAGCTATTTAACACACCATAAATTTTTTCAATGGTATTACCCATATTTTTAGCGATTATTGTTAAATCCGGAAAGTCTTCTCCTGCTTGATGTGCAGCATGAAGCTGAAGCCAGAGCATAAATTCGTTTGTATCTAAACCAAGTTTTGTATAATTTTTTAAGAGCAGATTTGAGATGGTCGTTTCTCCTCCTGCTAAATATTCCTCTAATGAAATCATTTTAAATCCTCCGTTCCCATTTTTAGTTTACACTAAAAAAAAAAGAAGTCCAATCCTGGAAAACGAATTATAAAGAAACAAAAAAACAGGAAGGTTCCCCTCCCTGTTATGGGTTATTCTGCTTCTGCTAAGGCTGCTTGAGCTAAGATATTTAAGTAGTTCCATGGACGATCGAAGTGTGGTTGGAAGAAGAAATCTTGTAATGCTAGGTCTTCCAAGGTCATGCCATTTTGGATAGCTACTGACAATGTATTCGCTGATTGTGTAATATCGTATTTAGAAAGGAACTGTGCACCTAAAATTTTGTTTGTTCCCTTTTCAGAGACAATCTCCATTAAGACTTTTTCAGTCGTTGGCATAAATTCTGGACGATAGTTGTCTTCAATGACAGTCACATTTGCATCAATTCCATTCAATGCAGCACTTTCTTTTGTCAATCCAGTTGAACCAATCGTCCAACCAAATAGATATAGCCCGGATGTTCCTTGTGTTCCACGATACTTCATTTTTTGTTCAACTAGATTTTGTCCAACTAGCATCCCTTGACGCACAGCGTTTGTTGCTAACGGAATATATTGTTCTTGTCCTGTTGGATTGTAATGAACAACCGTAGAGTCTCCAGCAGAGAAAATATCAGGATTGCTTGATTGCATGTATTCGTTCACTTTGATTGCGCCGCTTGGCAGCATATCAACCTTATCCTTCAATAAATCTGTATTTGGTCTGAAGCCGACACATAAAATGACCATATCTGCATCAAACTCCTGACTTGCTGTCACTACTTTTGTCACCACTCCAGATTCGTCAGCAACAAATTCATTGACGTTTTCACCCAAAGCTAATGTTACACCCCGATCAACTAATTCTTTTTCTAAAAGATTTGTGAAGGGTTCGTCCAAGTATTTGTTTAAAATTCTAGATAGACCATCAATCAAGGTTACTTGTTTACCGGATTCAGCAAAAGCCTCGACTAATTCAATTCCGATATATCCTCCACCTACTACTACTACTTTTTTAGCATCCTTTGCTTGCTCAATGATGACATTTGCCTGGTTGTAGTTTTTACATAGCAATACATTTTTAGATTCAATTCCTTTGATTGGCGGAATAATTGGCCAAGAACCTGTTGTTACTACTAATTTATCATAATCTACTATTTTTTCTTCGTTTGTTTTTAAATCCTTAGCTGTTACTTTTTTAGCATCTGTATCAATATTTGTTACATCGTGTTCCATGTTCACTTTTGCACCTAGAGAGGTTAATTCTTCAGGATTTGAGTAAAACAATCCTGCTGGATCCTTCACTACTCCTCCGACATATAAAGCGATTCCACAAGATAAGAAAGAAATATTATCGTTCCGCTCAAATACAGTAACCTCTGCATCTGGGTGGTTTGCTAAAATATTTTTAACGGCTGCAGTGCCGGCATGTGTACATCCTACTACTACTACTTTCATCATTGTCCCTCTTTCATTTAATAATTTTTGTTTGCAATCTTTTGCACAAGGACAGTATAACAGAATTCAAATTCTGTCTAAATAAATTTGCTCACGAATAAACATTTTTATCTTCCTAAGAGAAATTATGTAAGCGCAGTTAGTAAAAAATGCTTTAAAAGCCAGTAAGATAAAGAAAAAAAGCTGAACAGAAATTCTGTTCAGCTTTTTCATTTTAAATGAAAAAAATGATTATAGTTCGTTAAATGTATTTACAACATTTTCAACAGTGAAACCGAACTGTTCTAGTACGTAATCACCAGGTGCAGAGGCTCCGAAATGATTGATTCCGATCATTTTACCTTCTGAGCCAATGTAACGTTCCCAGCCAAATGGCGAAGCAGCTTCAATTGCTACGCGTTTTGTTACTGCTTTTGGTAAAACGGATTCCTTGTACGCTTCATCTTGTGCTTCGAATAGATCAAAGCTTGGAAGAGAAACTACAGAAACATCTTTCCCTTGAGCCTTTAATTCTTTTTGTGCTTGAACAGCTAGATTTACTTCAGAGCCCGTTGCGATCAAAATACCATCCGGTGTGTTTGATTCAGCTTTAGATATGACATAGCCACCTTTAGCGACTCCATCTTTAGCCATTTCTTTGCTGTTTGGCAAGACTGGTAAGTTTTGACGACTTAAAACTAAGATAGTAGGTTTATTTTTTGTTTCTAATGCTTGAATCCATGCTGCAGAAGTTTCATTACCATCAGCAGGACGAATGACTTGGACATTTGGCATGCAACGAACACTAGCCAATTGTTCGATTGGCTCATGTGTTGGGCCATCCTCCCCAACAGCAACAGAATCATGCGTCAATACATAAATAACTGGTAATCCTTGAATCGCTGACATTCTAACGGCAGGGCGAAGGTAGTCGGTAAAGACGAAGAATGTTCCGCCGTATACACGGGTACCACCATGTAAATGAATACCGTTCATAGCACTTGCCATTGCAAATTCACGAACACCAAACCAAATATTGCGACCTTCGTAAGATTCAGGTTGGAATTCAGCTTCATCAGCAATTGTCGTGTTGTTTGAACCAGACAAGTCAGCTGATCCGCCCCAAATGTTTGGAACTGCTTTTGCAATTGCCTGAATTGCATCTTTACTTGACACGCGACTCGCTTGAGCTGTACCTTCTTCGTAAACTGGCAAAGCTTTTTCCCAGTCTTTAGGTAAATCGCCTGCAAAGGCCATTTTAAATTGCTTCGCTAACTCAGGATGAGCTTTTTCGTAATTTTCGAACATCGCATCCCATTCTGCTTCTGATTTCGCGCCCTTATCATTGATTTGCTCTTTGAAACGTTTGGCAACATCTTCAGGAACAGTAAAGTCAGGATATTCCCAGCCATAAACAGTTTTTGCCACGTCAATTCCTTCTTGACCGAGAGGAGCTCCGTGGACTGCAGAAGTCCCTTCTTTAGGTGAACCAAAACCAATGACTGTTTTAATTTCGATTAATGTAGGTTTTTCAGTTTCAGCTTTTGCTTCGTCAATTGCTTTTGAGATGGCTTCTAAATCATTGCCGTCTTTTACTAAGATATGTTGCCAACCATAAGCTTCGTAGCGTGCACCAACATTTTCAGTGAATGCCTTTGAAGTAGGGCCATCCAAAGAAATATCATTTGAATCATATAAAACGATTAATTTGCCAAGCTTCATGTGACCTGCCATTGAACTTGCTTCGCCGGAAACGCCTTCCATTAAGTCCCCATCGCCACATAGTGCGTAGGTGTAGTGATCCACAACGTTAAAGCTGTCACGGTTGTATGTCGCAGCCAAGTGTGCTTCGGCCATTGCCATTCCGACAGAAGTTGAGATACCTTGACCTAAAGGACCTGAAGTTGCTTCAACCCCATCAGTATGATGAAATTCTGGGTGTCCTGGTGTTTTACTTTCCCATTGACGGAAATTTTTCAAATCATC
The DNA here is from genome assembly GCF_019175485.1 of Enterococcus raffinosus. Lineage (NCBI taxonomy): Bacteria > Bacillati > Bacillota > Bacilli > Lactobacillales > Enterococcaceae > Enterococcus > Enterococcus raffinosus. The sequence continues at coordinate 1,511,867 of NZ_CP072888.1, read as the reverse complement.
AATCGTTACCTGATAGCCTGCAAGGTGTAACAAGCTGTACAGCATTGCAGACCCATGACCTGCCGATAAAATAAAACGGTCGCGGTTTGGCCAGTTTAATGAAGTCGCTGGATTAACATTCAAATGTTTAGTCCATAAAGCATAGGCCATCGGTGCCGCACCCATTGGTAACCCTGGATGACCTGAGTTTGCTTTTTGGATTGCCTCAATACTTAACGTTCTGATTGTGTTTACACCTAGTTGATCGATATTGTCGAACAAATTACTTCCTCCTTTTTGGTCATAAATACTTTAATTACAGATTCATTGTAACCGATTTATTTTGACTTTTCAATCACTTAACAACAAAAGATTTACTTTCTGTTGTGCAATCCTTTTTTCTTTTGAATCTCTTTTAATTTCTCGGGGGTTACATCGTTTCCCTCTGGATCGACAACCTTCATCCCTTCAATATGATGTCGCATGCCACTACGGAATGAAGAAATGTATTCTTCGCGAAGAACCTTCTGTTCGTGTGCCTCTGCATCAGTTAAGCCCTCTGTTTTCTTTTTCTTAGCTAATTCGTTGATCCGTGCAATTGTTTCATCATTAATCATCTTAAGCACCTCTTTTCCCTCTTTAATTATACATAAAAAAAAATAAGTTGAAAGCACAAACAAATACGAACGCTTGTTTGATTTGTTGCAATAACTATGCTACACTAAAAAAAACGAAAGAAGGTGCGGGCATTGGCAAAACGAACGGAAACAAAACAACTAGAAGTTTTACGTTTCATTCATGAACGCGTTGAAGATAAAGGTTACCCACCCACTGTTAGAGAAATTGGAGAAGCTGTGAATCTTTCATCTACATCTACTGTTCATGGCCATTTATCCAGATTAGAAAAAAAGGGTTGGATTCAACGAGACCCAACAAAACCAAGAGCAATCGAATTAACCATTACAGGATTAGAGAAAATCGGAGCGACACCTCAGGTTATTCCAATGTTGGGAGTCGTTACTGCAGGTGAACCTATATTAGCTGTTGAAGAAGCATCAGATTTCTTCCCGGTTCCTCCGGATCTATCTAGCGAAGAAGGCAGCTTGTTTATGCTGACAATTCGCGGTGAAAGTATGATCAACGCTGGAATTTATGATGGGGATCATGTAATTGTCAGAAAGCAATCGACAGCGACAAATGGTGAGATCGTGATAGCGATGACTGACGAGAATGAAGCGACCTGTAAAAGATTCTATCGAGAATCGGATCATATCCGTTTACAACCTGAAAATGATGAGTTAGCGCCGTTAATTTTTGACAATGTATCCATACTTGGAAAAGTCGTTGGCTTGTACCGCAATCATATTTATTAATCGGAATTCATTTCCGATTATTTTTTTCTTTACAAATCGAACAAACATTCGTATAATGAATATACAAACACACGTTCGCGTATTTATTAGGAGTGATTATTGATGAAAGCAGTAAGAAGATTTGGTTTGATTATCGCTGTATTGTTACTAGGATTATTGATTGGTAAGTTAGGTTCTTTAGCTACGATCGTCATTTTTTCTGGTTTGTTCCTCGTTTGGTTTATGTTATGGGATGAGCGCAAATATGCACAACACTATGCTGAACGTTACTCTGATGAAGAAGATACTGAAGAAGACATTTATTATAAAGAACCTGCTGAAGATTTTTATTATGTGACTTATGACCATCATTATCATAAGTCTGCTTAACTTACTATACGAGCTGCTAGAGAAATCTAACAGCTTTTTTTGTTGGTAAAACACAGTTCATTTGGTTTATAGAACTATTAAAAGAAGTGGGTATGACAAGATGTTTGTCATACCCACTTCTTCCAAAAATAGGTTATTGCAGAAATTACTTCTGGAATAACCTATTTTTCTGATTATTAGTAGTCCATTAAGGTTAAAATATCGTATCCTTTAATTTTATCTCGTCCACGCAACTCTTCCAACTCGATCAAGAAAGCACAACCAACAACAATTCCCCCAAGTTTTTCAACTAATTCGATTGTCGCCTTAATTGTACCACCAGTAGCTAATAAGTCATCTGTAATTAATACACGCTGACCAGGCTTGATCGCATCACTGTGGATTGTTAAGGTATCGGTGCCATACTCTTTCTCATATTCGACTTCAATTACTTCGCGAGGCAATTTTCCTGGTTTACGGACAGGAGCGAAACCTAAGCCTAATTCAAAAGCAACTGGACAGCCCACGATAAATCCACGTGCCTCTGGACCCACGACCATATCGATTTGTTTTTCTTTTGCATAGTTAACAATTTGTTTAGTAGCTTCACGGTACGCTTCACCATCAGCCATTAATGGCGAAATGTCGCGGAAAATGATTCCTTCTTTTGGATAATCCGGAATACTGGCAATATAATCTTTCAAATTCATTTTGGTTGTTCCTCCTAGCTTTTCAGCCAATTTCTAATTGTTTGAATATCATTCATCAGTAAAAATTCTTCACTATCAATACGAGAGATACGACTTTGATAAATCTCACTCTCTTCAAATGCACGTGTCTGTGGAGACTCGACCATTTGTAAAACGCCGTCGTCTATTGTAACAAATTTCAACTCAGAAAACACGTGAATCATGAATACTAATAATTTTTCTGGAATTCTTAAATAATTCGAAACAAATTTCAATTTAAATCGAATGTCTACACGCGGCTGCTTCATAAAGAATTTATATAGCTTAGTAAATTGATCACGAGTAGGCAAGCCATTCAAATACGCATCATCTGGACTATATAAATAAAGATAGATTCGTTCAAAATTTCCGGTAGTTGAAATTTCTTTTAATAGTTCCTTATGGTCAGGACAATCTAATACAACTAGTTGATCATAATTTGACCATTCGATTGCTGGATTATATAAAGTAATCGACTCCTGTAATTCTTTGGAGAAAAATTTCTGACTAGTTGATTGGAAGGCCAAATACAGAATTCGACCGTTTTCTATTCTTTCATTCCAGGTATATTTTGCTCGACGATCAATCACTTGAAGTCCTTCAGAAGCAAAATCAATCAAACGAAGCTGTACTTTCTTCTTACCATTCCATTCATTGATCTCTAAGTCACCGATAAAGCGTGTATCTGGTTGTTGAATTTCTTCACTGTCCTTGCCAAAACCAAATCCGATAGCATCTAATTGACTCTCTTCATTCTTCAATGAAAATTTGACGTGCTGTTGTTCACTGCCGATTTGTTTAAAAGAATCTACATGCCCCTCCACTAAAAAATTAGGCGCTGGATTATCTGTTCCGAAAGGAGCTAGTTTCTTCAATTCTTCAACGAATTTCAGATTGATTTCTGATAATGCTAAAGACTTATCAATCAACAAAACAGACCCCTTGGTCAAATCGATTTTCTGTGCAGCGATGTAATCATTCATCATTTTTCTTAAGGTATCTATGTTTTCTGATGGCATAGTTAATCCTACTGCAGCAGCATGACCGCCAAAATGAGTGAATTCAGAACGCATCGTGTTTAACATGCTGAATAGATCCAACGCATCAATACTTCTACCAGAACCTTTTGCTACACCGTTTTCATCGATAGACAGAACAATTGTCGGACGTCCCGTTTGCTTTAGAATGTTTCCGGCAACGATTCCTAAAACACCTGGATTCCATCCCTCTTTTGCAATTAAATGGACAGCATCACCAGGATTGACTAAGGCGAGAGCCTCAGCAGTAGTTTCTTGGACTATCGTTTTACGATCTTCATTGATTTTATTTAATTTTTCAGCTAAGTTTTGAGCGACTTCATCATCAAAGGTAGTCATCAACTCTACTGCTGGATTTGGGTCTCCTAATCGACCGATCGCATTTAATCGTGGGCCCAAACTGAAACCAATACTCGTTTCATCAACTTTCTGTAAATCAACTGAACTAACTTTTAATAATTCTAGTAAACCTAAACGTTGTGTTTGCTTGATTGCCTGCAGTCCTAATTTTACTAAATTCCGATTTTCTCCAGTCATTGAAACTAAATCGGCGACAGTACCTATAGTGACTAAATCCAGCATTTCTAAAGGAACTTCTTCTAATAGAGCCGTAGCTAACTTGAAGGCCACGCCTGCTCCAGCTAGTTCACCAAAGGGATAACTGCCTTCTGGATGACGAGGATGGATAATACAATACGCATCTGGTAAAACTGGCGGCATCTCATGATGATCCGTAACAATTACGTCAACCCCTTGAGAATTAGCAAATTCAATAGCTTCATTTCCAGCCACTCCATTATCGACAGTGAGAATTAACTGGACACCTTCATTGATTTTTTCAGCAAAAAGCTCTTTGTTCGGACCATAACCATGAATAAAACGATTCGGCAAAACATATTGTACGTTTGCGCCAATCATTTCTAAGGTTTCTAACATGATCGAAGTGCTGGTGATCCCGTCTGCATCATAATCACCATATATTAAAATAGGCTGTCCTTCCATAATCGCAATCTGAATCCGATCAACGGCCTTATCCATATCATGCATTAAAAAAGGATCGTGTAGATCATCGATATTTGCCTTCATCAACTGCTTGAAAGCTTCTAACGTATGTATATCTCGATTCCATAATAGTTCAGCAAATGTCTCACTGTATCCTTGATTCGCTAGTTCCGCTTTAAAAGTTGAATCAATTGAACTAGATTCTCTGAACTGCCAATCGAAGCTTGATTTTTTCACTGTATCACTTCCCAACCGTATCAGTATAGCAAAAAAAAATCAGACAAGAAAGAGAAGAAGACCTTAGTTTCGCAACTAAAGTCTTCTTTCTCAATCATAGTAATCAATTGGTGGATTGTTTTTTTTGTCTGACTGTCCATTCTCCATTGCCGCTAATGCTTGATCTTTATCTTTCAGTAAGCTTTCGTAGTTAGCCTTTAGCACAGCTATCTCGTTTTCTTTTTCTCGCTGATAAGCCGCTTTTTCTTCTTCTAACTTTTGTTCATTGTTCGTTTCATACCCCTGAATTGTTTCTTTAAGCTGTTTGATTTCCTTGCGCTGTTGAAATAAGGTAGCACCAGAAGTTAATAGAACAACCAAAGCTCCAATCAAAGCAGAGCCGATAATGACTAAAACTAATGATAAATAGATTTTTTTAATCAAGAAATTAACCGGAACTTCCTGACTATTAGAAAGGGCAAAGATCACAATCAGCAAAACTAAAATAAATCCTAGTAGTACTTTCCATTGTTTTTTCATATGCCTTCCTACTTCCTATTAAATAATCCACCCGCTAAAAAATCCCCAATTTGTGGGAACAACCCATAAAAGCGACTTGCTCCTTCCATTATTAGTGGACGATTGATTTCACGAGTCGGTTTCCCCATTTTGTTGACGATTGTCTTTGCCAGCTTATGCGGGTCTAGGACAATTCCACCTAGGTTTTCTAAATAACTTCCGCTTGGATCTGCTTTATCAAAAAATTCTGTTGCAATTGGCCCAGGGTTGATTGTTGTGACAAAAACGTTTGCCGGACGCAATTCTAAACGTAAAGCATTAGAAAAGCCAAGAACCGCAAATTTCGTTGCCGAGTAAACCGTTGATTTAGGAGTCGCCATCTTCCCAGCCATTGATGCGACATTAAAAATGTGTCCTTGTTTATTATTCACCATGGCGATCGCAATTTTTTGAGTAAAGTACATCATACCTAAAACATTGACATTAAACATATTTTTCGCTATCTCTAAGTCAAAATCTACGAAGTTTTCGAACATACCAAAACCAGCGTTGTTCACTAAAACATCCACTTCACCGACTTCATCTGATATTTTTTCAATCACTGATTCTACACTATCTGGATCTGAGATATCTAATTGAAAGGCATATGCAGCCTTACCGCTTAATTCACTACAATGTTCCTTTACTTGGCCAATTAAGTTAATCCGACGTGCACAAGTAACGACGATTGCACCACGTTTTGCTGCTTCGTAACAAATCTGTTCGCCTAAACCGGCTGAGCCACCGGTCACAACGACAACTTTATCTGTTAAATCCATGAGTTAACCTTCTTTCTTTATAATTTGGGTAAAAATTTTAAAAGCTATGAAAATGGAATATCAATGATGTCGAAATCTCGCGCAAGCTGCGTATTGGGAAAAATCTCCTGTGCTTCGGCTTCCAATTCCTTTGCTTCCTTCGCAAGATACCTTGCAGAAATATGCGTCAACATAAGTTTTCTTGCCTTTGCTTCTTTCGCAATTGATGCTGCCTGCTGCGTCGTTGAATGGAAGTACGCGCGTGCGAGTTTTGCTTCATTTTTATTAAAGGTGCTCTCGTGAACAACCACATCACTGTTTTTCGCAAATTCGCTAGATCTAGCTGTGAACCGAGTATCACCAAAAATAGTGACCACTCGTCCGTGTTTACTTTCACCAACAAAATCTTTTCCGTTTATCGTCCGGCCATCTGCCAATGTGACGGTTTGGCCTTGTTTCAATTTTCCGTATATTGGACCAGCAGGAATGCCTAATTCAGCAAGTTTGTCTACCTGAAGCATGCCTTCGTGATCTGCTTCTGTTACACGAAAACCAAAGCTTTCAATTCCATGATCCAGCAACATGCACTCCACAGTAAATTGCTTATCTTTGAAAATTACGCCCTCTTTCAACTCGACAAATTCTAACGGATAAGCCAGATGAGTCTTTGTTACCTGTAAGGATGTACGCACATATTTTTCTAAACCAGCAGGACCGTATATAATAATCGGTTCCTCGCCACCTTGGAAGGAGCGACTACTCAATAATCCAGGCAAACCAAAAATGTGGTCCCCATGTAAATGAGAAATAAAGATCTTTTCTATTTTTCGAGGTTTAATGTTTGTTCGTAAAATTTGCATTTGAGTTCCCTCGCCGCAGTCAAATAACCAAATGGCATTTCGCTCATCTAGCAATTTCAATGCAAGACTGCTGACATTTCGATGTTTCGCAGGCACACCTGCGCCTGTTCCTAAAAATTCTAGTTCCATATTTCTCCTGACTTTCTATCAAACTATTATTATTCTAGAAGAAAGTCTAGCTTTCCGCAATCTAAATAGGAAAAAACTCATTCGAACCGATTAATTTTCAGAATTATCTTCCTTCTCAGCCTTTTCTTTTGATGCTTTCGCCATTTCTTGAGTCTTTTTCACTTCTGCTTCAACTTCTTCGTATTCCAAACGTGTGATCTCGCCGCCTAATTCCATCATAATTAATTGATTTAAAGGGCGATTATCTTCTTCCTCAGCGATTAACAATAAGGCGGTATCACCTTCACCAATTTTATCTATCAAAAATTCAAATACTCCCGTAGCTTCTCGAACTTCTTTCGCGTCTTGAGTAGCTCCGATCATTCCGCCGGTAAACCAGCCGAGCAAAATACCGATGGGGCCGCCAAGTATTCCAACCATCATACCGATCAACCCACCCGTTGAACTTTTGTTGCTGCCAGTAAAGTCTAAAAAGTCTTCAATTTCAAATTTGTGTTCACCGTCATCTGAATGATGGACTACTGCCATTTGTTCGCCTTTAAAAGACTTGTTCATATGAAGACGTTTAGCCTTAGAAAACGCCTCGTACGCCTTGGACTCTACATCAAAATTCATAATGATTACTCGTTTTTCCATTTAAAATCGCTCCCTTATTCTTTTGACTTTAGTTTAGCAATAAATAAGGGTTTTGGAAAACAGAACGAGTTTTATCCGCATAATTAAATTATGTAAACAACGTTACTTCAATAAGCTCAGTTGAACTTTTGGTTTTTATCTATAAATTCATTGATTAACAATAGAAAAAAACAAGTACCCTCTTTTGGAAACAAAGGAGGATACCTGTTTTCATTCACTGTAAAACTAATTTCCAGTTTTAATTTCTTCCATAATACGATCATCAACTACATAGTGATCAAAGAATACTTTGGATAATTGATATCCTTCGCCCCAATTTGTACGAATAACATCGTATTCTACACCATCAATTTTCAGTTTATTCCGCAAATGTTTAATTATAGTAGATAGACGTGTCATGTGACTTGCTGAATCACTATCACCCCAAATTTTAACAGCTAAATCATTTCGGCTAATTGGAGCTTCTTTAGTAGAGATTAAAGTACTTAACATCTCACGTTCTGAACGAGTCAAATTCCATAATGGGATCGGACGTTTTTCCTTTTCGCTTTCTTCTTTTTGAGTTCTCATTCCAAAACCAATTGAATAAACAGATTCCTTTAACGTTTTCTCAGCAAGTTTCTCTCTTAACCCGCTAAGTGTTTCGTCTTCAAGTAACCACTCATCAACGCCTTGTGATTCCCATTCTGATTTCTCCTCTTTTTGAGGCATCCGATCAGTTTCACGGATAATCGTGAACTTCTCGCCAACTTCTTCAAGAATGACAGTTAGTTCCTGATCAGAAATTGTTTCACTAACGATTAATACATCAAAAAAGTTCATTACTTCTAATGGCACTTGTTTTGCTTGGAGCATCGTTAGTAATTTAGCTGAACTTAAAACTTCAATGTTTAATCGTTGTAGTTTTTCAACTAAAGGTCTCTCAACTAAGATATTGTGCGTTAAAATTAATACTTGCATCACATTATTCCCCTTTTTTATTATTAAAAATAAGTTTCCGACAAATTGCGTAAGGAAAGTTTTATTAATTAACAATATAATTATTACTTCTTACACTGTTAGTTTACACTGCCATTCACTCGAGCGCTACCGAAAAGCTTATATTTCACCACTCACAATTAGAATTATTGATAAAATTTTTGGGTTAAAAAAACTTTTCCTAGATAAAATAATTCAATTATCATTTTTAAACAACACTTTTTTCAATCATTCATAAAAATTTAGAACATATAACATTCGTATTTTTTTAGGGGCTTTATTAACAAAATAAATTGATAACGTAAGATGAGTATCGTTTTCATCCCTGTATACCTAACTTTCATTTTCTGTTCAATATAATTCATGAAAAATTCAATTAAATTTTTTAACTATTTTCAAATCGAGATAGTGTCGAAATAGTTCGTAAAATGTTTGTGAAAAAATATAGATAAATAACAGTAAAAATAACACCGATTTATTATCAAGAATTTCGAATTATGTTTTTTTAACTTGTCAAAATTCTTCAATCAAAAATTTCTCTTAAAAATAAATTAATATTTTAGCAAACCTTTATCCCGGATTTTCGAGAAACACGTCAATTATCGATAATTAAAAACACTTTCATTTTATTTTCAGCACACAAAAAAGTACTGCAAAATGACTTGCAGCACTTTTATAAGTTATTAGTATTGTTTCTGAATACTTAGTCAACAAACTCGAATTCAAATTTATCTATGCGGACAAGGTCTCCATCCTTAGCTCCACGAGCACGTAGAGCTTCGTCCACTCCCATGGAACGAAGTTGACGCGCAAAACGCATAACTGTTTCATCATGATCAAAGTTCGTCATTTTGAAGAGTTTTTCTAATTTCTCTCCGCTTAATACCCAAGTAGCATCTGGTTCGCGAGTAATAGTAAACTCTGGTTCATTGGATTGGAATCCATAATTTACAGTATCTTCTTCAACTTCTTCATCATATAATAAAAATTCTGGTGTAACTTCTAATAAGTCAGCCGTCGCGTTCAGTAAATTGTCTAATCCCTGTTTTGTAATGGCTGAGATAGCAAAAACTGGAATATCCTCCGCGAATTCATCTTCCTTATCCTTCTTAAGCTGTTCCTTGAACTCTTTCAGATTATCTTCTGCGTTGGGCATGTCCATTTTATTCGCAACAATAATTTGTGGACGTTCCAATAAACGTAAATTGTGTGTGCTTAACTCCTTATTGATTGCTTGATAATCTTCATAAGGATCTCTGCCTTCCATTCCACTCATATCGATTACATGTAGAATGACTCTCGTACGTTCGATATGGCGTAAGAATTGCGTACCTAAACCAACGCCCTGAGAGGCTCCTTCAATCAAGCCGGGTAAGTCGGCCGCTGCAAAGCTGCGACCATCACTGGTAGTAACCATCCCTAAGTTAGGAACTAATGTGGTAAAGTGATAGGCGCCGATTTTAGGACGTGCAGATGAAATCACAGAAAGGATGGTTGACTTTCCAACAGATGGAAAACCAACTAATCCGACATCCGCTAAAACCTTCAATTCTAATTCTATATTTCGCTCTTGTCCGGGTTCGCCGTTTTCGGCTAACTCAGGCGCAGGGTTCCGAGGGGAGGCAAAACGAGTATTTCCTCTTCCTCCTCTTCCACCGTGTGCAACAATCAACTCTTGACCGTTTTCAATTAAATCACCGATCAAAGCTCCTGTGTCGGCGTCGCGAACAGTAGTCCCCGGCGGCACGCTCACATAAGTATCTTCTGCACCTCGACCGTGCATTCCTTTACTCATTCCATTTTCACCTGGAGTTGCTCTGAAATGGCGATTATAACGGAAATCCATTAATGTACGCAGTCCTTCATCAACGACTAAAATGACATCGCCACCGCGGCCGCCATCACCGCCTGCAGGGCCGCCATCTGGAACATATTTTTCTCGACGAAAGGCGACCATCCCATCCCCGCCTTTACCGGCTTTGACATCAATGGTTACTTGATCTAAAAACATGGACATTTGGTGTCCTCCTTATCTCTATATATTATTGACTACTGAATCTCCACACTAAACAAAGTCTTGTATATTGTAGCTAGATTGAACGAAAAAGTCCATTCTTATTGATAGAAGCTTAAAAAAATTATTGAATTCTCGCGTTTTTTTGCTTCCAAGTATTATCTTTTGACAAAAATTTTGATGCGTTGCACAATAAAAAATGTAAGGCGTCAAGCTTTGCTTGATATAAAAAGGAGGAACTTTTGGTTATGACAGTAAAAGTAGGTATTAATGGATTTGGACGTATTGGTCGTTTGGCTTTCCGTCGAATCAAAGAAGTGTCTGACGATATTGAAGTAGTAGCAATCAACGATTTAACAAGTCCTACAATGTTGGCACAATTATTACAATTTGATTCAACACATGGCACATACCCTGGAACAGTTACTGCAACAGAAGATTCAATCGTTGTTGACGGCGAAAAAACTCGTGTATATGCTGAACCAGATGCAAGCAAAATCCCTTGGGTAAAAGAAAACGGTGTTGACATCGTTCTAGAATGTACTGGTTTCTATACATCTGAAGAAAAAGCACAAGCTCACTTAGATGCTGGTGTAAAACGCGTCGTTATTTCAGCTCCTGCTGGACAAATGAAAACAATCGTTTATAACGTAAATGATGATACTCTAGATTCAAATGATAAAATTATTTCTGCTGGTTCTTGTACAACAAACTGTTTAGCACCTATGGCTTATTTCTTAAATGAAGAATTTGGGATTGAAGTTGGTACAATGACAACTGTTCACGCATACACATCTACTCAAATGTTACTTGATGGACCAGTTAAAGGCGGAAATCTACGTGCTGCACGTTCTGCTGCAGACAACACTATTCCTCATTCAACTGGCGCTGCTAAAGCAATCGGCTTAGTAATTCCAGAATTGAATGGAAAATTACAAGGTCATGCTCAACGTGTTCCTGTTGTTGATGGTTCATTGACTGAATTGGTTTCTGTACTTAAAACTAAAGTAACTGCAGACCAAGTAAACGAAGCAATCAAAAAACACACCGTTGATAACCCATCATTTGGTTATGATGATCGTGAAATCGTTTCTGGTGATGTTATCGGTACAACTCAAGGTTCAATCTTTGACCCAACTCAAACTGAAGTAACTTCAGCGGGCGACTACCAATTGGTTAAAACAGTTGCTTGGTATGACAACGAATATGGTTTTACTTGCCAAATGATTCGCTTGTTAGAAAAATTTGCTAACTTATAAAAGTTTGCTCAATTTTTAGGAGATCTTTTAGATCTCCTTTTTTTATTGCCCTTATTTAATAAAATTTTTGAAGCAAAAGTCACTGATTTTTCATAGGAAGTGAGTTAAAAGTTTGTTATCATAAGAATGATAATAAGTTCAAAAGGAGAATACTATGCAATTCAAAAAATTAATGATTGGTGCAACTCTTGCTTTATCAATCGGCTTACTCGCAGCTTGCGGAAGCGATAACTCTACGAAAGATACAAAGGACAGTGCCGCAAAAACTACTGAATCTAGTGTAGACTTAAACAAACTGGAGCTCCCTCAGCTAAATGACAAAGTAACTGATGATGAGTATTTGGTGGAACTTGTAACAACTGAAGGAAATGTTAAAATCAAGCTTTTCCCTAAGCAAGCGCCAAAAGCGGTAGAAAATTTCGTGAAGCACGCAAAGGACGGCTACTATAAGGATACCCCCTTCCATCGTGTGATTAAAGACTTCATGATTCAAGGTGGCGATCCTAAAGGGGATGGCACCGGTGGAGAAAGTATTTGGAAAAAAGGATTCAAGACAGAAGATTCAAAACAGCTCTATAATATTCGTGGCGCACTTTCCATGGCACGTGCAGAATCTCGAAACAGCAATGGGAGCCAATTCTTCATTGTAACCAATAATGAAGATGTTAGTGATGGCTTAGCGATTCAATATTATCCAGAAAAAATCATTGAGCAATACAAAAAAGGCGGCGCCCCTCAATTAGATGGCGAGTATACAGTCTTTGGTCAAGTAATTGAAGGCATGGACGTTGTTGATAAAATCGCAAATGGTGAGGTCAAAGATAGTGATTCTGGTGAGAAATCTACACCAGTGAACCCTGTCAAAGTAACAGAAGTAAAAGTTTTGCAAGAACCTAAAAAATAGTAGTAGCAAAAGAACCAAAAACTCTTCATTTAGAGCTTTTGGTTCTTTCTTTGTAATTTCTATTTTTTCTGTTCCTTATCTCCCACAATAAAAGTGAATTCACATTCAGTTACCACTTTATCCTCCACTGTTGCCCATGCTTTAGCAGTGCCTACTGGTCCCTTCACTTTTTGAATATCAAAGTTCAAAAATAGCGTGTCTCCTGGTCGAACAAATTCTAAAAATTTTGCATTGTTGATACCGCCAATGTAGGCAGTTTTCCCCTCAAAAGCCGCTGATTTTAAAATTAGCAAGGATCCTGCTTGAGCTAACGCTTCAACAATCAAGGTTCCTGGCATTATTGGCTCCCCTGGAAAATATCCCTGGAAAAAGTCTTCATTCATCGTCAAATTTTTGACGGCGGTGATATGTTTTTCATCCTCGAACTCTGTAACAGCATCTAAATAATAAATGGGAAAGCGATTTGGAATCGCAGCCATTATTTCTTCGACAGTCATAATTTTCTCCATTTTGCACCTCTATGAATATTTTATTTGATTATCAAACTATCATATTCTTACAGTTTAATCAAGGTCTATGCAAATATTCAAAAAAATAGTTTGACAATCAAAGCTTTTTCCAACATAATGAGAGCATATTATTTTTTATATTATTTAGGAGTGTGTCATTTAATGTCTATTTTATCTGGAAAGAAAATAATCGTAACAGGCGTAGCCAATAAAAAAAGTATTGCTTGGGGATGTGCAAAAGCTATCACCGATCAAGGCGCAGAAATCATCTACACATATCAAAATGATCGCATGAAGAAAAATTTAGTGAAGTTAGTTGGTGAAGATGCCAACATGTTTGAGCTTGATGTAGCTAGCGATGAAAAGATCGAAGCTGCCTTTGATTCTATCAAAGAAAAATTTGGTTCAATTGATGGATTGGTGCACTCTATCGCCTTCGCTAACAAAGAAGAATTATCTGGGAATGTAACTGAGATTACTCGTGACGGCTTCCAGTTAGCACAAGATATCAGTGCATACTCTTTACTAGCGGTTTCAAAATATGCGGCGCCTTTAATGACTGACGGCGGCAGCATCGTGACTATGACTTATATGGGATCTGAACGTTCTATTCCTAATTACAATATGATGGGAATTGCAAAAGCTGCTCTAGAAGCCGAAGTTCGTTATTTAGCGACTGAGCTAGCTCCTAAAAACATTCGTGTCAATGCGATATCTGCTGGAGCCATCAAAACTTTAGCAGTAACAGGTGTAAAGGACTATCAATCACTTTTGAATTTATCTGAAGAACGCACGCCCGATAAAGTTGCGGTAACCATTGAAGAAGTTGGAAATTCATGTGCTTTCTTACTAAGCCCATTAGCCACAGGTATTATCGGTGATGTTATCTACGTTGACAAAGGGGTTCATCTAAGCTAATAGCTTGCGACTCATTGTTTTTGAACACTGATAATTTTATTCCATGACTTAACAAAAAGCTGCCCATTATGCATAATGGACAGCTTTTTTGTTAGGTTAAAATATTTCCAATATCCCCATTAAAATCGCAAAAAAGAGACGCTTTACTGGGGATTTAATCGTACTTCTTACGTAGTGAATGTGCGCCAGACAATACCATAGAATAAAAAATAGGAAAAACAACACCCCTAAAACAACCCAAACAATACTCATTCTTTCTCCTTCAGAAAACTAAACTTCGAAAATCCACCCTTCTGGTGCTTCTACATCACCAAACTGAATACCAACAAGTTCGTCATATAATTTCTTCGTCACAGGTCCCGTTTCCGTCTCGCTATAGAAAACATGGAAATCATCGCCATTTTGAATTCCGGCTATTGGTGCGATTATTGCAGCAGTACCACAGGCACCTGCTTCAGTAAATTTGTCCAATTCATCTAAACGAACGTCTCCTTCGATAGCCTCTAATCCAAAACGTTCCTTAGCTAAATGTAACAACGAATATTTGGTAATACTTGGTAAGATTGATGGTGATTTTGGTGTAATAAATTCATTATCACGAGTAATTCCAAAAAAGTTCGCCGATCCGACTTCCTCTATCTTAGTGTGCGTCGCAGGATCAAGATAAATACAGTCAGAAAAATTGCGATCATGAGCGATTTGACCAGGTAGTAGACTTGCCGCATAATTGCCGCCGACTTTAGCCGCCCCTGTACCAAATGGTGCCGCACGATCATATTCCGATACAATAAAGTTACTTGGTGTCAGTCCACCTTTAAAGTAAGGTCCTACTGGCATACAAAATACCCCAAATAAATACTCTGGAGCTGGGACGATTCCAATATTTGGGCCTACTCCAATCAAATATGGACGAAGATACAATGTTGCACCAGTTCCATATGGAGGAACGTATTCTTCATTGGCGCGTACAACCTGCTTAACTGCATCGATGAATTTATCTTCTGGAACAGCGGGCATTTGCAGACGCTCCGCGCTCTTATTCAACCGCTTTGAATTTTCGTCTGGACGGAACAAATTGATTTTTCCATCTTTGCGCCGATAAGCCTTTAATCCTTCAAAGCATTCTTGTCCGTAATGGAGACATGTCGATCCTTCATTAATGGTGATCGTATTATCCTCAGTTAATACGCCCTCATCCCATTGACCATTTTTCCAACGAGAAATATAGCGGAAAGGTGTTTTGATATAATCAAACCCCAATTCTTCCCATTTTATATTCACCATTCTATCATCCCCTTCTTATTTAAATGTTAGTCTATCACTTTCTCTGATCGTTGTCATGAGTTTTTTCAATTGGGAGGAAATTATGGTTTTTTCCTTAGTCGACAGAATAGAGAAAGATTGTTACACTATTTTTATTACTTTATTGAGGTGACCTATGTTTTTATTTACAACACAAACAATCGACTCTAGCAATACAAATGTTGTTGACCAAGCAACGGAGCAATTGTCTGCATGGCAAAAATATTGGCAGTCAATTGATTGGGATCGCGTATTTTCTATTTTGATTCAAAAAGGACTGACGATTTTAGCGGTTCTTATTCTGTTTTACTTGATTCGAAAAATCGGTAATTTTTTGATCAATCGATCCTTTGATCGACAAAAGAAAAAAATCGCAGACAATGTAACTAGGATCGAAACCATCCATACTTTGACACTTAATGTTTTCTCCTATACATTATTTTTCTTCTTTCTCTATTCTATCTTAGATACATTAGGTATTCCGGTGGGCTCATTATTAGCGGGAGCTGGAATTGCCGGCATCGCTATTGGTTTAGGTGCTCAAGGCTTCACCAACGACATTATTACTGGTTTTTTCATAATTATGGAGCAGCAAATCGATGTCGGAGATTATATTCGCTTGGTGAACCTTAATATAGAAGGAACTGTGACCTCTGTTGGTATACGAATGCTGCAAATGAAAGCGGCTGACGGAACTGTGCACTTTGTTCCTAATCGAAATATCACTACCATTAGTAATCTTTCTCGTGCTCATATGCAAGTAAAAGTGGATGTTCGTATTCAACCAGATGAAGGATACGATAAAATCAGTCAATTGATTGATAAAGCCAATCAAAAACTTGCGGAAGATTTTAAAGACGAGATCTTTGATGGACCCACACTCTTTGGTATGGTTGATTTAGGCAATAGCAACTACGCCATCCGTACGATTCTTTATGTCACAAATGGAAAACAATATAAGCTTCAAGAGGAATTTTTGACCACCTATGTAAAAGTTCTAAATCAGAATGGTTTTACGATTCCAAATAATCCAATAACAATAGGAAAATAAAAACATCGACCCATGATTAACTTCATAGGTCGATGTTTTTATTGAGTAAATGGGTTTCCATATTTGTCACGATAGCCATAATAACCCAAACGGTATAAATCAACTTCTTTTTTTGCTTGAATCAGACTATCGCCGGTCAATTGAAGTGCATATTCTGTGAACTCTAACGAAGCTGTTCCATTTGCTGTGACCAGGTTACGATCGCTAACAGCTTGTCTTTCATAAAAATTGTCTGGAGTTTGATAGTTAGGAAAATCATGCCATAGGAAACGTGCATTTCCAGTGTGCTTGTACCCCTCAAGAAAACCATGCTGGGCCAAATAATCAACTGCTCCGCAGATTGCAGCAACAGGTAATCCGCGTGTCATTTGATTTTGAATGATTTGATAAAGCTCTTTGCTATGAATGTTCCAAGAGTTGCCACCAATCAATACTAAAAGATCATAAACTTGATCGATTTTTGAAAAATTCAAATCAATTACTGTTTGCAAACCGCCAATTGACTCTACTTTTGGTAAATTCGAAGCCGTTTTTATTTGCCAATCCTCACGCTGGTTAAGCAGACTCAGTAAATAGGCACCTTCCCAATCGGCATATTGATCTAGCAAAACAAATAATGCTGTTTTCATACTATCTCTCCCTTCCGCTTTGTTTAGTATCTTCAGTTTAACAAAATCGGAAAGGGAAATCTCTGAGATTTTATTAGTTTATTTCTTTTTTACCAACTAGCCTTTTTTACACCAGGGATTTGTCCTTTATGAGCCAGTTCTCGGAATTTGATTCGAGACATACCAAATTTACGCATATACCCTCTTGGTCGTCCATCAATCAAATCGCGACGCTTTAATCGATTAGGGTTAGAATCTCGAGGTAACTTTGCTAACCCTTCGTAATCACCTGCCGCCTTTAAAGCCATGCGTTGTTCTGCATATTGTTCTATCAGTGCTTGTTGCTTCTGCATTTTAACAACTTTAGATTTTTTTGCCATTGCTTTCTCCTTTTTATTTACTATATCCATTGAAATTAATCGTAATCATTACTGTTTAAACACTATGACAAATTACCACGCTTAACAATTTTTGTCAATAAAACTATCTTTATCTAGTTAGGTCTTACTATAATTCGAATAAAAAAAGGACCTTTTTACAGGTCCTGTCGCTTTATGAATTTGCATGAATAATAATCTTAGCTTCCGGATTTTTTCGTTCAAACGAATGAAATGTATAATTCACTGCCTTTAATATCTCTCTGCGAGTAACAATCCCACAAAAGACACCCTCTTGGTCTAAAACAGGGAGAAAAGATGAATCTACTAAAAGATGTAAAATGTCTTCTAACTCAGCGTCTGGTCTCATCACAGAAACGTCTGTTTTCATCACATCAGCTACCGTTAATTCTTCTAAATTGGATGTATCAATACCATCGATTCCCAACATTTTTTTTACAATATCATTCAAACTCAATAAACCAACAAAATGATCCTCTTTGTCTAAAACCGGAATAGTTGAATAACCAGCTTGTGACAACAGTAATAGTGCATGTTCTAAAGGATGTTCCTTCATTACATTAGCAACATTCTCCGCGTGAATCATCATGGTTTCCTCGTGTTCTCTCATTAATTGTTCAATCGCGGGACTAATCATATGGCGCCTCCGTTCTAATATCTTCACTTTATTTTACCTTATCGATAAAAAGAAAGCGTTGTTTACCCAAATATTTAATAAAAATTAGGAACTAACGTTCAAAATTAGCCGCTAACTCCTCTATTGGTTGATGCGCGCGATTATAAAATTGTATAGAATAACCGTCTTTCTCACTATCAATAATCGCGTAGCTAGGAATTTGTATAGGGCCACGCGGTTGAGAAATACTACCAGGATTTAAAAATAATATATGATTATCAAGCTCAGCTACAGCTTGATGAATATGACCAAACAAAGCGATATTTGCTCCAGCTTCCTGCGCTTGCAACGCAAGCGTGGTTAATCCAAAACGTACATTTGATAAATGACCATGGGTCATATAGATAACGTCATCGCCGATAGAAAGGATTTGTTCTTTCTTATATGCAGGATCATAATCGCAATTCCCCGTAACAACAGTAAAATGCTGCCACAATTCATCATTAGCTTTTAATTCCGAATCACCACAATGAAACATTTGATCAACCATTCCAACATAGCGATTGACAATTTCCACTAAAATATTACGATCTCCGTGATTATCGCTGACAACTAAATACTTCATTTATTTTCCTCCAACCAATCTTTCCAAACTTTTTCCAGCTGTTTGACCGCCATTCCGCGATGACTCATCTCATTTTTTTCTTCACTTGATAATTCCGCAGAAGTCTTTCCATATTCCGGCACAATAAATAACGGATCGTAACCAAAACCATTATCTCCTTGAGGGATTCGACCAATACGTCCATTCCAATCAGCTTCAACTACTAAACTCTCCTTTTGGGGAGCAGCAAAAACCAGCGTGCAGTGGAAACGGGCAGTTCTTTTGTCATCTGATACATCGGTTAACTCATGCAATAATTTCGCATTGTTAGCCGCGTCACTTTTTTGTTCTCCGGCAAATCGAGCAGAAAAAATTCCAGGCATCCCATTTAATGCATCAACAACCAAACCAGAATCATCGGCCAGAACAGGCTGCTGTAATAGCTGGGCAATCGTTTCTGCTTTTAACCGTGCATTTTCTTCAAATGTTTTCCCTGTTTCTTCAACATCAGGCAATTCTGGGTAATCTAAAAGTGTTTTGGTTTGATACCCCTCTTTTGCGAACAAAGCTGAAAATTCCTTGGCTTTTCCTGGATTGCGAGTGGCGATAACGATAGTCTTCTCTTCTGTTTTAACTTCAGAAAAAAGTGCTTCTTTTTGATAAGCAATCAAATCCTCAATACCCGCTTTTCCATGTAAAATCAAGGCATTCAGTTCGTCGTCATCAAATGTCGCCTCTTCTCCAGTACCTTGTATTTCTACAAAGCGTCCAGATTCCGTCATGACTAAATTCATATCAACAGCTGCTGAAGAATCTTCTTGATAATCTAAATCTGTCACGACTGTTCCGTCAGGTAGTATTCCAACGCTAATTGCTGCTAAATGTTCCTTAATTGGATCTTCTGTTAACTCACCACTAGCTAACAACTTGTTGATCGCCAAACGTAAGGCGACAAATCCACCAGTGATACTGGCTGTTCTAGTTCCACCATCTGCCTGAATAACGTCGCAATCTACAATGATGCTTCGTTCACCCAATTTTTCCAAATCGATCACTGCCCGTAGAGATCGACCAATGAGACGTTGGATTTCCATTGTTCGCCCAGATAGTTTTCCTTTGGCACTTTCACGTCGATTTCGAGTATTAGTTGCTCTAGGCAGCATGCTGTACTCTGCTGTTACCCATCCAGTCTCGCTCCCTCTTAAAAATGGTGGCACAGATTCTTCTAGGGTTGCTGAACAGATCACTTTTGTGTCCCCGAATGAAATAACAACGGACCCCTCTGGATGCTTAAAAACGCTTGTTTCAATTTTTATCGGTCGCAATTGCTGAACCGTTCTTCCATCATGTCGCAAATTATTCTCCTCCAAGATTTATATGAGTCACATCTAAATTCGTAATATTTAACCATTCCCCTGCAATATCCTTAAACATTTTTGGAGAACCTGTCGTATAAAATTTCCGTGTTTTCGTTTCAGACTGTTCATAGTTATTTAAATTGAAATAGTCCAATAATGTACTCACATCATTAACAGTTTCTGCACCTGAATCAATCAACGTTACGTTCTGCCCGATTACATTTTGAATGATTGGACGTAACAATGGATAATGGGTACACCCTAGAATCAAAGTATCCAACTTTTCCTTTTTCAAAGGAGTTAATGTTTGAGAAACAATTTTTTTCGCTACCGAGCTATTAAATTGATTACTTTCAACAATCGGTACAAATTTTGGGCATGCTAAACTAGAAACATAAGTATCAGGAGCTTTTTCCTGTAGTTCGTGTTTATAAGAACCACTTTTTACTGTTCCGATGGTTCCGATAATTCCCACGCGCCCATTTTCGCTTGCCTTTAACGCTGCGCGAGATCCTGGCTGTATAACACCGATTACGGGAATATCTACGGTTCTTTTAATTTCTTCCAAAGCTACTGCCGTCGCTGTATTACAAGCGATTACTAGCATTTTTATATTTTTTTTCAATAAAAAACGAGTCATCTGCCAGGTAAATTCAATGACTTGCTCAGCTGGTCGAGGACCATACGGACAACGTGCCGTATCTCCAAGATATAAAATTTCTTCATTTGGCAACTGGCGCATTGCTTCTTTGACTACAGTCAAACCACCAACGCCAGAATCAATGAAGCCAATCGGTCTTTCATTTGACAAAACGCTCATCCCAATCTAGTTCAAAGTATCACCTTATTTTCCACTTTTTGACGAAATATTTCAAGCCCTAGAACCTACTTGGCAAAAAGCGTTTTCTTTTGAATGACTAACAATCGGTGCTAAACTTATATATAAGAGAGGCGGGGATAAAAATGGATAAAAAAGAACTTATGGAAAACTTGGGTAAAGTTTCTGCTGGGGATCGTAATCAAGATCCGGCGATTAAAGCAACCGAAAATAATACTGAGAAAAGAAAAAATGATGCGTCAGATGAGCATGAACCCGGTATCTTGGAAAAGCTTGGAAAAACTCAAGCCGGTGCTGTCTATGAAGATCCAGCGATGAAGGAAACTGAACGAGAAACAGAAAAAGAGAAGGAATAAGTTTCATTCACCAAGCAAACCAATGATTGTGAAGATTGACTTAATTTATCAGAACGATAAAAAGCGAAGATCACTGTTTAGACAGATCTTCGCTTTTTGGCATTTCTAAATTAATAATTGTATTTACTTGCCTCTAAAAAGTTAGAAAGAAGAGACAATAAGTAACAAACAACAAAATACATTGCTGTCATGGCAATAAACATTGGAATAACGTAATTCGTATTTTGTCCATAAATGATTTTTGCATTATGAGTCAATTCCGGTAATGAAATAATAACCGCTAGTGATGTATCTTTGATTAAAGAAATCAATTGACTTAAAATTGCTGGCAACATTGATTTAAATGCTTGCGGCATGACAATCATCGTCAAAGTTTGCACATATGTCAAACCAGAAGACATCCCCGCTTCTGTCTGACCGCTAGGCACAGCATTAAGCCCTGCACGAAAAATTTCAGATAACATCGCCGATTCGAAAATTGTCAAAGCTGCAACGGCTGCCCAGAAAATATTCAGTTTAATACCGATCTGCGGCAATGCAAAATAAGTGAAAAATATAATCAGCAGCAAAGGCAAGTTTCGAATAATATCCACAACTATTCCTAAGGCTTTTGAAAGAATAGGAATATCACTGTAACGAACGGTCCCAGCGATTCCTCCTAGAATCATGCTGAAAATGATTGAAACAACAGAAACTTGGATCGTTACCCACAGCCCGTCTAAAAGGAAACGCAAATTAATCCATGAAAAAGCATCACTCATATTTTATTCCCCTTCCTTTCTAGGCATTCGACCAATGCTTATCTAAATAGTTCATCAGATAAGACAGCGGCAACGTTAAAATTAAGTAAAATAATCCGACAATAATGTAAGTGTCGAAGGTATTGAATGTTGTACTCGCAATCAAATCCCCTTGATACATTAAATCTAAACCTGCAACCATCGCTAAAATAGAGGAGTTTTTAATCAAGTTGATGAATTGATTTCCTAAAGGTGGTACAACAATTTTAAATGCTTGTGGCAAAACGATAAAGCGCATCGTTTCTGTGTAAGAAAATCCCGAAGATAAGCCTGCTTCCATTTGTCCTTTCGGAACAGTCTGGATTCCAGAACGAACGGTTTCCGCAATAAATGCAGACGTGTATATCGTCAGCCCGATAGTTCCCGCCTGAAAACCATCAAAACTATAGAAATACATCGGTGCCACAACGTAAAAGAACATTACGATGATCAGTAGAGGAATGTTTCGGAAAAAAGCCACGTAGGCCTTTGCTAAGCTGCGAATGATCCGATTGTGAGATAATTGCAGGATCGCCATCAGGGTTCCAATGATTAAACTGAAGACCAACGCAAGTAAACTTGCATAAATTGTAAATTTAAAGCCGCTGATGAAATCAGCTGAAAAAGTTTGGAATAATTGTGCCATTAGAACTGTGCCCCCTTCTTCGCCCGTCCATCTGCATCCTCAGGGAACCATTTTTCAAAAATTTTATTATAAGTACCATTGTCATGCATCTTGTGCAAGGCAGTATTAACTTCCTTCAAGAAATCATCTTGTCCTTTATTAATAGCAATTCCATAGGGCTCATTAGTGAACGTACCACCAGTCAATTGGTAGTTATCATTCTCCGAGGCCATACCAAGTAAAATGGCATTATCCGTAGTCATCGCTTGTCCTTGTCCAGATTGTAAAGCTGTAAATGCTTCAGCATAGTTCTCTAATTCAAGAATCTTAGCCTCAGGAGCATGTTTACGAATATTGATTGTAGACGTTGATCCTTTAACCGCTAGTACAGTGTCATCAGCAGTCAAATCTTTAATATTTTTGATATGACTACCTTTCTTAACTAATAAAGATTGTCCTGCGTCAAAGTAAATATCGGAGAAATCAACTTCCTTTTTTCGATCCTCCGTGATTGTCATTGTAGCGATAATCGCATCAATATTTCCGTTTTTTAATAATGGAATTCGCGTTTTCGAAGTAACTTCAACGAATTCTGCTTTTCCATCCTTACCAAGAATTTCTTTAGTAATGGCCTTAGCAATGTCAATGTCAAATCCTTCGACTTTACGCGTTTTTATATCCATCATTCCAAATAGACGAGTGTCATATTTCACACCCCATGTGATGGTTGGTTCCTTTTGAATTCGTGTTGCAATATTCTCGTTTGCGACACTCTCTCCTTTACATCCTGACAGCACTATCACAAGCAGCATCGGAAGAAATAAAAAGGAGACTAATTTTTTTATCTTCGACATAAGCCGCCCTCCTAGTGATTGATTACTTTGCTGACAAATTGCTGTGCGCGTTCTTCTTGCGGTTTTTCAAAGAAGCCTTTGACGTCTCTTGTATCTTCCAATACCTCGCCATCGGCCATGAAAATGATCCGATCTGCCACCTCTTTCGCAAATCCCATTTCGTGTGTTACTACAATCATTGACATGCCATCGCGAGCGATTTTCTTCATTACATTCAAAACGTCGCCAATCATTTCTGGATCGAGTGCAGAGGTCGGCTCATCAAAAAGCAGCAAGTCAGGATTCATCGCTAATCCTCGGGCGATGGCGATCCGTTGTTGCTGTCCTCCAGATAACATAGACGGATAAGAATCTTTCTTATCCAGCATGTCCACTCGATCTAATAATTTTTCAGCAGTTCTTGTCGCTTCTTCTGTAGACTGCTTTAAAACCTTGATAGGTGCTAACGTGATATTTTCTAACGCAGTTTTATTTGGATAAAGATTAAAATGTTGGAAGACCATTCCGATATTTTTTCGGATATCCTTTAACTTGACTTCCTTACTATGTAAATTTTTGTCATTTACAAGCAACTCTCCAGAAGTTATGTCTTCAAGACCATTGATACAGCGTAACATGGTACTTTTCCCCGAACCAGATGGCCCGATTACTACGACAACTTCCCCTTTTTCAAAGGTTAAGTTAATATTTTTCAAGGCATGAAACTTTCCATAATATTTTTCTACATGCTTAAATTCAACCATTGGCATGTCATACCACCTCATTTTCCTTAGCGTTTTCTAATTTTTCCAACGTAAGTTTAATTATAAGCTAAGTTTTTTTACTTTGTAAAGAAAAAAACTCAACGTCAAAAACTTTTTTACGATTCCTACTATTTCTATGTTACATTTTATCACACGTAAACCGTTTGTACTTTTGATAAAAATGATGATTAGAGTTGTCATGTTTAGAAAAAAAAGGTAGTATTTGAAGAGACTATTGAAAGAATTTTTTACGAAAAGGTGAGTTAATGAAAAATATCATTTTGACTGGTGATCGCCCAACAGGACAATTACATCTGGGACATTACGTTGGATCACTAAAAAATCGTGTTCTAATGCAAGAGGACCCTGAAAATAAATTATTTATCATGATAGCTGATATGCAGGCTTTGACAGACAATGCCAAAAATCCAGAAAAAGTTTCCACGAATGTTTTGCAAGTCGCACTGGATTATTTAGCGGTTGGATTAGATCCTAAACGTTCAACCTTATTCATCCAGTCTCAAATCCCTGAATTAGCTGAATTAACAATGTACTATTTAAATTTAGTAAGTGTCGGTCGTGTTCGACGGAACCCGACAGTGAAGTCTGAAATCGAACAAAAGAAATTTGGTGAAAGTGTTCCCACTGGTTTCTTCATCTATCCTGTTTCTCAAGCTTCCGACATCACTGCTTTCAAAGCAAACCTTGTCCCCGTGGGAGAAGATCAAAAGCCGATGCTTGAACAAACACAAGAAATTGTTCAAAGCTTTAATCATACGTATGGAGAAGTTCTTGTTGAACCTAAAGGAGTCTTTCCAGAAAAAGGACAAGGTAGACTACCTGGCATTGACGGAAATGGTAAAATGAGTAAATCTCTTGGAAATGGTATCTATTTAGCTGATTCTGCTGATGTTTTAGCAAAAAAAGTCATGAGTATGTACACGGATCCAAATCACATCCATGTGGAAGATCCAGGTCAGGTTGAAGGCAATATGGTATTCACCTACTTAGATGTTTTTGGTACAGACAAAGAAAAAATCGCTGAATTAAAAGAACATTATCGTCGCGGTGGTCTTGGAGACGTGAAAATTAAACGTTACTTGATCGAAGTGCTTGAGGCTGAGTTTGGTCCAATTCGTGCTCGTCGAGAAGAATATGCAAAAAATCCAGATACGATTATGCAAATGTTAAAAGAAGGTAGTGAAAAAGCGCAAGCAGTCGCTGCAGATACCTTGACAGAAGTTAAGCAAGCGATGGGAATTAATTATTTCAATTAGTCAGATCAATTTTTAGAGGCTGGTTATAAATAGAAAAACACTCGCGAAATCGCGAGTGTTTTTATTCGGCTTAATGATAAAAATCGAATCGACCCTTCGCCATGACCTCTTTTACGCCGCCTGTCTCAAACAGCGAACGATCCATGATAGCCTTTTTAATAAATGAGGCAGGGTAAGCCGTCACTTCTGTTTTTCCTACAACACCAAATGCATGAGTATTCCCAATGGAGGCTACAGAACCAAGTGACTTAAATGAGAACGGCTTGCTTGGTTGTCCCTTCATTTGATTTAAAATATCTTTCCCAGCATATGACCCCATCTTTAATGCAATCTGTGCAGTTGTTGGGTAAGGTCGATTGCTTGATGGATCCATTACAGCAGAAACATCACCTAACAAATAAACGTCATCATGATTTGGGTCAGTTAAATTGGGTTTTACCATCACACGGCCACGACGTTCCTCAAAGCCTGAATCACCAATGACTTGACTTCCACTAACTCCTGTAGTCCAAATAATCGTTTTCGCTTTAAGTGCGACTAAGTCATTTTCATCTTCTTTAGAATTTTGATAAATCACTGCACCCGGTTCAACTTTTTTAATTGGTTTACCTGTTAGTAATTTAACATCCCACTTATTCAGATGATCAAGACAATACTGCCCTAATTTTTCGCTGAACATTGGTAAAATTTTGTCTACTGCTTCTACACAATAAATTTGTATATCTTCAGGTTTTACGCCGGCAATGTCCGCAAAAGACTTGCTGCCTTCAACCAATGCTCCGACTAATTCAATTCCTGTAAAACCTGCTCCACAAACGACTATTCGTAGATATTCTTCATTCTTCGTTTCTTTATATTGCTTCATTTGTTCAATAATGTGTTTATGAACTTGATCCGCTGTTTTTACGTCCACCATCTCAAGAGAGTTTTCTTTTACACCAGGGATACCGAAAGATTCAGATTGAAATCCTAGGGCTACAATTAAGTAATCATAAGCCAGTGTTTGATTTTCTAAGTAAACCTTCTTTTCATCGGCATCAATTTTTTCAACTGTGTCTTTAATAAAGGTGGTTTTTTTAGGATTTACTACGTCTTTTATTGCATAGCAAATTTTTTCATCAGGCTGCGTGCCAGCTGCTACTTCATGCAAACTAGTTGATTCATAATGATAATCATTCCGATCCACTAAGCTAATATGAATATCTGCTCCTGATTTTTGTAACACATGCAATGCTCGCAATCCTGCGTAGCCCGCGCCTAAAATGACTATTTCTTTCATTTCTATTTCCTCCTTTAAAATAAAAACGTCAATGCAAAACTAATAACTTGTGCAGTGGCACCTACCGCTAAAATACGTACAGCGCAAATGAACGTTTCACGTTTAACTTGCTTTTTTGTAAATATACGAACCTGCTTATAGATAAATGGTGCAACTAAAAATGTCCCCAGCATTGACCATGGGGCAATCTTGACGCTCACAGAAAGTAGAATCGCCAAAAAAGCAGCTATATTCATTCCTACAAATAAATGAATGGCTTGTGGCTTTCCTAGATAGTGAACCAATGTAAAGCGATTGTTCTTTTCGTCTTCTTCTACGTCACAAATATTGTTTGCCAGCATAAGATTTGCGATCCATAGTGTATTTGGCAGTGAAATAAGAAAGATCTCGCTCAAATTCGCGAAATTCCATTGAAATACCTCATACGTATTCAAATAGACACACAAAATAGTAATCATAAACCCCATTGTTAATCCTGAAAAAACTTCACCTAAAGGAAGACTGGATAGTGGCTTGGGACCAGATGAATAAAAAATTCCTACACCATAACAAAATAACCCCATCACTAAAAAAGGCCACCCGACTATAAAAGACATACCGATACCGATCAATGCAGAGACAATGATCATTCCCATCATCATTCGGAAAACCAGTTTTAAATCTAAGCCCTCTCTCCCAATGATATTGGTTTTTTCTCGATAGTCATGAATTTCCGTCGCATGGTGATAGTCATTATAGTTGTCCAAAATATCAACAGCCATGTTGAAAATGACCATTGCGACAAAATATAATAGGACTAGACCTAAATGAAGTTTGTGAAAATTATACAGGCTAAAACAAATCCCAATAAAAAAAGGCAGGATGCTCGCAGTTTTCGCTTTAAATTCCACGAGTTCCAAGAAAACGGTTAAATTCATCTCACCCAACTTTCTTAAATTTCTTTTTCATATTCATTATGCTATTTTTATACTTTTTGTTCAAAGGATTTGCTTGTCCTTCATGTGTTTTCTCTCACGAAACGCTAATTAAGCATTCTAGTAGTTTTTCTGGTACTCATAAGATAAAATGGAAATGAAAACGTTGTAAGAAGGAGCACCTATGTTGGACTACTGGAATGAATACCCAAAAATACAGGAAAATCTAATTCAAGTTAAGAAATTGATCTCGCAAAGACTTGTTATTAATAATAAATCGATTGAAGAGGCCATTACTAAATTTTCTTCTACAGGAGGAAAAATGATTCGTCCGGCACTCTTTTTTCTTTTTGCCGATTTTGGAGAGAAAAAACAACAGGAACAATTAATAAAAGTCGCAGCTTCACTCGAATTGCTGCATTCTGCAACACTCATCCATGATGATATTATAGATGATTCACCAACTCGTCGAGGGATGCCCTCTGTTCAATCTCGTTTTGGTAAAGACGTCGCAGTTTACACCGGGGATTTTATGTATACTAGTTATTTTGAGTTGCTTGCTGAATGTATGAGTGAGACCCCTTTTTTATTGAAAAACGCTCAAGCAATGAAAAAAGTGCTTCAGGGAGAACTAACACAAATGACTTGTACGTTTAATCCGGATCAATCAATTAACGATTATTTACGAAATATTAATGGAAAAACAGCTGAATTAATCCGACTTAGTTGTCAGGAAGGTGCCTACTTTGGTGGAGCAGATAAAAAATTGCAAGCTCGTGCAAAACGAATAGGTTCTGCGATTGGATTGGCTTTTCAAGTCTACGATGATATTTTAAACTTTTCTTTGGAGCTTGGTGATGAGCAAAAACCGATACTTACAGATGTACAACAAGGGATTTTTACATTGCCTTTGCTCATTGCAAGAGATAACTGCCCAAAGGTTGTCCGTCCATACTTAGAACAACCAGAAAACCTATCGCAAAAAGAATTGATCCAATTAGCCTTTTATGTCGATAATTTTGATGGAATAACTGGTGCATTGAAGTTTGCAAGAAAATTGACGAATAAAGCTTTAAATGAAATTCAAGAACTCCCTGATGGCGACAATAAAGAGATTTTAAAGAAAGTTGCCACACAATTGTTGGAACGTTCTTATTAATTAGAAGGCTCTTTATATTATAGTTTCCAAACGTATGAACACTGTCCTCCGTTTGTATGCTTGGATTCTTTTTTATTTTCTTTTGCATTCAATCATTCTAAACAATGCTTTTTCTTCCATTTTTTACATGGTAAAATAGGGAATGAATACGCATAAGGAGTAGTGATGGATGAATACGCACGAACTTTATCAAAAACTGGAGCTGTCTCCTGTCATTGCCGCAGCAAAAAATCCAGAGGAATTGGAGGCTGCCATAAATTCTGAAAGTGAAGTCATTTTCATCCTTCAATCCCACCTGATGGAGCTGTCAGAACTATCGAAAAAAATAAAGGACAGCGGGAAAGCAGCCATTTTACATGCAGATTTGGTTAAGGGTCTGTCTTCTGATGAGAAAGCGGTTGATTACATTAAACAATCTACTTCTTTTGATGGCATTATTTCCACAAAACCTGCCTTCATTCGTCACGCAAAAAAACATGGGATGTTAGCTATTCAGCGGTTCTTTCTTCTAGATTCTTCTGCTTTGGCAAATGTTAATCGTCAATTAAAATACACAGAAGCAGATTTAGTTGAGGTACTCCCGAATGTCTCACCAAAAATTATTAAGGAAATAGTTGCTCACTCAAAAAAACCAGTAATCGTTGGCGGACTAATTCGTGATAAAGAGGATATTATGGGCGCTTTAGGCGCAGGAAGTTTGGCTGTGTCAACGACAGAAAGTTCGATTTGGTCGATTTAACGATTGTTGAATATTCCCGAAGGTGTTATAATACAGGTAATTAAATAGTGGCTAGAGATAAAAAGAGTATAGCGATAAACGTCAACAGACATTGGCGTTTATTAACTGTACTCTTTTTTGTCGTCTTTCAAATGAGAATTTGTAACAAGTAGCTCAATTAATAGGAGGGAAAATCTATGTATGATGTAATTGTAATCGGTTGCGGAATTGTCGGTGCTGCAACTGCCTACGAACTAAGCAAGTACAAGTTAAAAACACTTGTTTTAGAAGCGGAAAATGATGTTAGTTTAGGAGCCACAAGAGCGAATAGTGCGATTTTGCATGCGGGCTTTGATCCGGAACCAGGAAGTCTCATGGCAAGATTGAATGTTGAAGGTGCAGAACGTGCAAAGGAACTATGTAAAAAGCTTTCTGTTCATTACAACCAAATTGGTTCGTTGGTCGTTGCTTTTTCTCCTGATGAACTTGAATTGATCCGTGAGCTTTACGATCGGGGCGTAAAAAATGGTGTAAAGGATTTAGAACTTCTCGATAAAAAGGCTTTGCATCAGATGGAACCAAATCTTTCTCGTGAGAGTCTTGGTGCTCTCTATGCCCCTACTGCAGCAATCGTCAATCCTTGGGAGTTTTGTATTGCACTAGCAGAAACCGCTGTAAGAAATGATGTAGAGCTTGCTTTAAATAGTCGAGTATGTGATATAAAGAAAACAGAGGACGGCTATGAAGTGATCACCAACAACGGTTCTTATCAAACACGCTACGTATTCAATGCTGCAGGTGTCCACTCAGATGAAATACACAACTTGATTGCTGAACCTAGTTTTGAAATTACACCAAAACGTGGAGAATACTATTTGCTAGATAAGTCTGAAGGAACCGCCGTTAATCATGTCATTTTCCAATGCCCTTCTAGTATCGGAAAAGGAGTATTGATTAGTCCAACTGTTCATGGAAACTTAGTCGTCGGTCCAAATTCAGAAGCAGTTGCGAAAAGTGATCTAGATAGCGGTAGAGATACTGGAAATACGCTTTCTGGCTTAAAAACAGTGGCTGATTTAGCAAGAAAATCTCTTCCTGATCTTAATTTGCGTCAATCTATTCGAAATTTTTCTGGGGTGCGGGCAAATAATAGTGCTGGAGATTTTATTCTTCAAGCGGCAGCTCCTGGCTTTATTGATCTTGCTGGCATCAAATCTCCTGGATTAACCTCTGCTCCAGCAATTGCAGTGTATGGTATTGAACTTTTAGAACAGTCAGCTAACAAGCGGTTTCCAAAAAAGGAGCATTATATTGATTCACGAGAAAAAATTGTCTTTAATGAATTGAGCCTCGAAGAAAAAAATAAAGTAATTTCAAGTAACAATTCTTATGGAAGAATAATTTGCCGCTGTGAAAGCATTACTGAAGGAGAAATTAGAGCTGCTGCAAATTCACCTATTCCTCCAGTCTCTCTTGACGGCATAAAAAGACGGTGCAATGCGGGAATGGGACGGTGCCAAGGAGGTTTTTGCGGACCTCGCGTTGTTGAAATCTTGGCTGAAGAGCTACACAAAACTCCACTAGATATTTTACAAGATCGTGAAGGAAGTAATATTTTAGTCGGTACAACGAAAGGAGGTCGTTAATATGCATGACTTGATTGTAATTGGTGGCGGTCCTGCAGGATTAGCTGCTGCTGTTGCGGCTTATGAAAATGGCGTCAACAATATTTTAATAATTGAACGTGATCAAAAGCTTGGTGGTATTTTAAATCAATGTATTCATAACGGCTTCGGCTTGCACTATTTTAAAGAAGAATTGACGGGGCCTGAATACGCGGCACGCTTTATAGATAAAGTTCAGTCTACAGATATTGATGTATTACTAGATACAATGGTTTTAGAAGTCACTGAAGATAAAGAAGTTCATATTGTGAATAAAGAACAAGGGTATCAAATTTTGAGAGCTAAGTCGATCGTGTTAGCTATGGGATGTCGTGAGCGTACTCGCGGAGCGATAGGTATTGCTGGCAGTCGCCCCGCTGGTGTATTTACCGCAGGTACTGCACAACGATATGTCAATATGGAAGGATACCTAGTTGGAAAAAAAGTAATCATTTTAGGTTCTGGTGATATCGGCCTTATCATGGCGCGTCGAATGACTCTTGAAGGCGCAGAAGTATTAGCATGTATTGAGGTAATGCCCTATTCCGGTGGATTAACCAGAAATATTGTTCAATGCTTAGACGATTATGACATCCCTCTTCTCCTTTCACATACGATTACTGAAATTCGCGGAAAAAATAGAGTAGAGCAAGTAGTAGTCTCTGAGGTCGATGAACAACGCCAGCCTGTTCCAGGTACAGAACAAATAGTTGATTGCGATACAATTTTACTTTCTGTTGGTCTGATTCCTGAAAACGAGCTTAGTCGCGATGCAAAGCTACATTTAGATTCCAGAACGAGCGGTCCCTTTGTTTATGAAAATATGGAAACATCGACTCCCGGCATCTTCGCCTGTGGAAATGTAGTTCATGTTCACGATTTAGTTGATTTTGTCACAGCTGAAAGTATAAAAGCAGGAAGTTCTGCTGCTTCCTATATTTTAGAGCAAGAAAAAGAACTGACAAAATGTCTTACTATAAAAAATGGGACTCACGTCACATATGTTGTTCCGCAGAAGATTCGTGATGAAAATATTGATCGCAGAACGGAGCTATTTTTCCGGGTCAATAAAGTATTTGACGAAAGTCAAATACTGATTAAGTCTCAAGGTGAAGTTTTGGCTAAACAGAAAAAGAGCTATATTGTACCAGGAGAGATGGAAAAAATAAAACTATCAAAAAAAGTGTTAGCTAAAGTTACCAACGGCGAAATAGAAGTTTGCGTTGAGGAGGTGTCAAAAGGATGAAACAATTCATTTGCATTATGTGTCCAAAAGGCTGCCATTTAACAGTTGATGAGTCCAACGATTACAAAGTGACAGGTCATAGTTGCAATAAAGGAGTCAAGTATGGAAAGGCTGAAGCCACGAATCCCGTGCGTGTGGTCACCTCTACTGTAACTGTAAATGGCGGAAATAGTCCCCTTTGCTCAGTAAAAACAGCAGATGGAATTCCTAAAAAAGCAGTACTGGAAGCGATGAAAGAAATAAATAATGTGGAATTAAAGGCACCTGTAAAAATCGGTGATATTGCAATCGAAAATCTTTTAAACACTGGTATCGATGTGGTTGCAACAAGTAATATTCAGGCGAGTTAGTCACTAAGCGATAGTTATTCCTTCAATGGAATTAAACTTAATTTCTGATAGGTAAAATAAAAAAAGGGACCGTGTATTGTCATTAGCGTACTTTACACAGCCCCTCTTTTTATCTTATTCATTTTTAACGCTATTCATTCTTTTTAACGAATAACCGCTTGAAGCTTATCTTCTAAATTCTTAGTGACCTTCGCCATAATGCGATTGATTTCTTCATCTGTCAATGTTGCTTCAGGATTTACGAAAGTCAAATTATAAGCCATGGATTTTTTACCAGGTTCAATATTCGCACCTTGATATACGTCGAAAACGTTCAATTTCGTCAAGAACTTGCCCGCTGCGGCTGTAATTACTTCGCTGATATCTGAGTTAGAACTAGATTCACTGACCAACATCGCGATATCACGACTGACTGCTGGATATTTTGATACAGCTTCATAGACCAATGGTGATTTTTCTAGTCCAATCAACGCTTCTAAGTTCATTTCGGCGACATAGGCTGATTTCAGTTCATAGTTAGCAGCAATTTTTGGATGAACTTGACCAACAAATCCAATCAACTCTTCATTCAAATAGATTCCAGCTGTCTGTCCTGGATGCATTTCATTCATTTGAATAGCTTTGTATGAAATCACATTAGTTAAGCCTAATCCCTCAATCAATGATTCGACCATTCCTTTGACTGTGTAGTAATCACAGGCTTCGGGTTTTGCGGCCCAAGATTTATCTACTACATTTCCCGTTACTGCGATGGCTACATGATTTTGTTCAATTGGTAAATCCTTTTTAGGATCGTGATTTTGACAAAAAACATGACCAATTTCATAAAAGGCAACATCATTATTCTTACGAGCCGTGTTATAAGATAAGTCCTCTAGTAAACCACTGATTAGATTTAATCTCATGGTTGAGCGCTCCTCACTCATTGGCCAAGCAACACGAGTCACTTTACTTTCATTTAACAGAAATTGTTGCGCTTTTGCTTCCGTTGTTAAGGCATAGCTAATGGCTTCGGATAATCCAGCACCTTCTAAAAGGTTTCGAACTTTTCTTACGGATTTTTGTGATTCAGTTAAAAAGCCTGCGACTGTTTGACCTTCTGGCAATGTCGAAGGTAAATTATTGTAACCATAAATTCGTGCGATTTCTTCCATTAAATCTGCTTCGATCGTAATATCCCAACGGCGAGGCGGCACACTGACAGTCGTTACACCATTCGTTTCTTGGGAAGAAAAACCAAGCGCTTTAAAAATATCATTTACTTGTTCTTGAGTCAGATCCGTTCCTAAGAAACGATTGACATTTTCAAGTGTTGTACTAACTTCAACATTTTGATGATGTACTTCGCTTCCTTTTACTGTCCCTGCCAAAACTTTTCCCTCCGCTAATTCAGCAATCATCGCGGCAGCTACTTCACCTGCTAAACTGATATCCCCTTGATTGATTCCTTTTTCAAAACGCATGGATGATTCGCTTCGTAAATTATAACTTTGTGAAGTGCGACGAACCAATGTATGATCAAACATTGCCATTTCCAACGCGACTGTTGTTGTTTCATCAGAAATTTCTGAATCCAGCCCCCCCATTACACCAGCGAGAGCAACTGGGATCTCACCATTCGTAATAACAATATTTTCTGGATTCAATGTCCGTTCAACGCTATCAAGTGTTGTGAAGGGTTCATTTTCTTTTGCCCGACGAACCATAATCTCGTTGCTGCCTAATTTATCATAATCGAAGGCATGTAAAGGTTGACCAAACAATAATAGAATATAGTTTGTTACATCTACGACATTACTGATTGGACGAATCCCTTCATTCATCAATCGATTTTGCAGCCATTGTGGACTTGGTCCAATTTTAACATCTTCAATAATACGAATTTCGTAGTGAGGAGCATCTTTCTTGTCGGTGACAGACACCTTTATTTTGTCACTAGCCTTTTCTTCTGCTTCTCGTAATTCTACAGCCGGGAAAGTTACTTCCTTATTATAGATTGCAGCCACTTCATGTGCCACACCACGAATACTTAGCGCATCCGCGCGATTTGGTGTAATAGATAAATCAATAATCGTATCATCCATTTCTAAATATGGAAAAACAGGTTCTCCTGCAATCGCGTTTTGTGGCAAGTAATAAATGCCTTCAGCATATTCTTTAGGAATGACTGAGTCGCTATAGCCAAGCTCTTGCAATGAACAAATCATGCCATTAGATACTTGCCCACGCATTTTCCCTTTTTTGATTTTTACATTTCCAGCAATCCGCGAACCAGGCAGTGCAACAATAACTTTGATTCCCGCTTTAATATTGGGTGCCCCACAGACAATTTGAGACAGCTCCTCAGCCCCGACATCAACCTGACAAATTGACAAATGATCGGAATCAGGATGCGGAATACATTCTTTTACATCCCCCACTACGATTTTTTTCAACCCATCTTCTGGTGATTCTAGCCCTTCAACTTCAATTCCAGTTAAGGAAAGACGATCCGCTAATTCTTTTGGTGCGACATCTTTCACATCGACGTATTCATTTAACCATTTATATGAAACTAACATTGCTACTTACTCCCCCTTGAACTGTTCCAAGAAACGAACATCGTTTAAATAGAAATTTCGAATATCATTTACTCCATAGCGCAACATCGCAATTCTGTCTGGACCCAATCCAAAAGCAAAACCTGAATACTCTTTGGAGTCGATCCCTGACATTTCCAATACATTAGGATGAACCATTCCAGCGCCCAGAATTTCGATCCAGCCAGTATACTTGCAGACGTTACACCCTTTACCACCACACTTAAAGCAGCTTACATCTACTTCGACTGATGGTTCAGTGAATGGAAAATAGCTTGGACGCAAACGAATACTACGATCTGCTCCAAATAATTCCTTCAATAATACTTCTAATGTTCCCTTTAAATCTCCCATCGTAATTCCTTTATCAACAACCAAACCTTCGATTTGATGGAATTGATGACTATGTGTCGCATCATCCGTATCACGACGAAATACCTTCCCAGGTGAAATCATCCGAAGTGCCCCTTTAGAAAAATCATGTTTTTCCATTGTACGTGCTTGAACCGGTGAAGTATGCGTACGCAGAAGTACATCATCAGAAATATAAAAAGTATCTTGCATGTCTCGTGCAGGATGATCCTTAGGTAGATTCATTCGTTCAAAATTGTAATGATCGGATTCGATTTCTGTCCCTTCGACAATTTGATAGCCCATACCGACAAATGTATCTTCTATTTCTTCCATGATTTGCGTCAAAACATGGCGTGTTCCATGAGCCGGTTGTTTTCCAGGTAATGTTACGTCTAAAGATTCAGCGGCTAATTTCTTTTCTAGTGCTAGTTCTGTTAAGGCCGCCTTACGTACCTCCACGGCTTGCGCCAAAAGATCGCGAATTTCGTTCGCAAATGCTCCTACTTTTGGTCGCTCTTCTGCTGAAAGATCCCTCATCCCTCTTAACACTTCAGTAATTGGTCCTTTTTTTCCAAGGGTTTCTACACGAATAGCTTCAACTGTAGAAAGTTCATCAGCTGCGTCAATTTTAGCTAACGTCTGACTTTTTAATGCTTCTAACTGCTCTTGTAAACTCATTGTTTTCTTCCTTTCCCTGTTGCTTAAAAAAGATAGAAGCTTCAAAATGAAGGTCTACCAAATTTTTTTAATACACTTAATAAATAATAAATTTGTATCAATCGGAGTGTTGTAACCTCTCGATAAGTATCAGTTAAAAATACAAAAAAGACCTCGTTCCACAAAGGAACGAGGTCTCGCGATACCATCCTAATTCGTCAATAGATTATAGCACATTGACGCTCTCACTTTTTAACGGCTATGCCGGTCTTTCGACAAGCTCCAGAAGTGAACTTCATCTTTTCTTTTCTTAGTCTGCTTCCAGTCAACGACAGACATTCCCTTGTAAGATCTAAAAAGATTACTCTTTTCCATCAACGCTTTTTCAACTATTCAATTGACTATCACAATACTACAAGAAATCTAAAAAATTATCAACTACATTCTTCATCTGTAATCCAAGTATCGCCCCATTGATGTATTTCGTTCATTACGTTTTTCAATGCCTCGCCTTTTTTCGTTAGACAATAATCCATCCGTTTTTGGCTTCCGCAAGCAATTACGCGACCAACAATGCCTTCTGCTTCTAATTCTTTTAAGCGTTCGGTTAATACTCGATCACTAACATCTGGAATCAGCGCAGCAATATCAACGAATCTTTGAGGTCCACCTTCTAACAATACATCAATAATTAAACCATTCCATTTTTTACCTAAAATTTGGAAACCTTTCTCAAATTTGGGGCAAAGTGAAAAGTCCATTACTTCTACTTGTTCCATAATTCTCACCTCGATAGAGAGAGTATAGCACATCACTTACCTTTTATAAGTATAACTTGCCTATCCCTAAGGAGTTTTTAACAAATCAACGGCCTTGTTACCTTGCAAAAAGATTAAGTAAGCTGCTTCAACTGGTTTTTGTTTTGCTTTTTCTAATGCATTCTTATATAAATTTATTTGTCCACGATAGCGGTTAACAAGCTGCTGTTCCCTTCCGGCCGTAAAATAATCGGTTTTTAAATCATACATAAATAGTTTGTCTTCAAATTCTAAATACCCATCAATAATCCCATGAATTAAAATCTCGTCTTGATTTTGATAATCGTTGAATAATTGATTGGCGGGCAGCAGCATGGCAAAGGGTTCTTCTCGATGCAATCGATCAGAATATTGAATCACAAATTTACCGATATCAGAACCAAGAAAATTCATAATAGAGTCAATCGATATTTTTTCCGCTATTTCCTTAGTCAAGGTCTGCCGTGAAACTAACTCAGAAATTAGAGACTCAACTATTTCTCGTTGTGGTTTTTCATGTAACGGCAGCAATTGCATGATTAGGTGAGTGGCTGTCCCTATTTCGGTGGCAGAGACTTCTTTTTTTGTCCCTAGAAATTTGGGTTCGCCTAGCTCGTTTTCAGTGAATCGATAGTGGGTTCCTACAGGTGTTGGAGTCTGCTCCAACGTCTCTCGATTGTCAGGGTCATCGTATAATCGCTTTAGCTCCGATACAGATTGATAACTCGTTGTTTTAGTCGCCTCAGGATACGGGTATTTAAACAGCAAGCGCTCTTTCAACGATTGGATGTTGATAGATCCTTGAGGGATTTCCAACGTTTTAATCTCTGGCAGATAGCTTTGTACAGCTTCCGCTATTGTTTGTGGATCAATAAAATCTAGCTTAAAAGCTGCCGGATGCTGCTTCAAAAGAGCAGGCTGAGTTACCGCATATTCCTTCTGATAGTTTTCCATATCTGGGTGTCTAAATAGAGTCATTCCAACCCAATCAAAGAAGCTATCGTTTTGACCCTCTCGGAGCCCTGCATCAAGTACCACGTTTTCATTTAGAGCACTTTTACTCCAAGTTTTATAGGCTGCTTCTTCATCATCATAAGAACCAACTAGAAACAACTTTTGCTCTGCACGAGTCAAAGCTACGTAAAGTTTTCTCATTTCTTCTGACAACAGCTTGTTCAAATTTTTCTGCTTCACCGTTTGGAACAAAAGTGTATCTTTTCTAATCCTTGTATCGGGAGTCAATAGTTTCACACCTAATCCTAAACGTTCGTCAAAGACATAGTTTCTTCGCGTATCCTGTACATTAAAGCTTTTGCTCATATCCATCAAAAAGACTACTGGAAATTCTAGACCTTTACTGCCATGAATTGTCATTACTCGTACCGCATCCTGCAGCTCTTCTGTTGGCGGTTCTCCCAGGTCCTTGTCTTTTTCCTGCATTTTTTCAATAAAACGAATAAATTGATACAATCCTCGGAAACTACTGCGTTCATAATCCTTTGCACGTTCGATTAGTGCTAACAGGTTGGCATGTCGCTGTTGTCCAGCAGGCATCCCTAAAACATAGTCCAAATAAGCGGTCTCGTTATAGATTTTAATTAGTAAGTCTGCTAACGCTTCTCTTCGAGCAAACTCACGCCATTCATTCAATTGGGCCAAAAAGATCGTCAATTTTTCTGCTGTCGCATCCTTATTGTTTTGCAGATAGCTTTTAACCGCTTGATAATAGTCCTTTTGCGGTAAAGCTAGACGAACCTGTGCCAGCTCTTCTTCCTGCAAGCCAACGATTGGTGATCGTAAAACGGCGGCTAAAGGAATATCTTGATACGGATTATCGATGATCTGCAATAAGGAAATCATCACCCGCAATTCAGTTGATTGAAAATAATTTTGTGTATCATTAATAGATAGGGGAATCCCTAATTGTTTAAAGACTTCTAAAATCGTTAAATTATTACTTCTAGTAGGCGTCAATAATACGATGTCCTCGTACTGTAAGGGGCGCATGGCTTTTTGCTTTTTATCATAAATTTCGAACTTCTGATCTATCAATGAGCGAATCTTAGTAGCAGTCATGAAGATCTCGCCCATTGCTTTATCTTCAATCCATTCAGGAGCTTCTCCATTTTTTTTATAAACCAACAGCTCCGGAGAGAAAGAATCGGTCTCGGGAAATCCAGTAAAACCATTGATCAATTCTGCTTGCTTATCGTATTCAATTTGTCCAACCGCCTGATCCATTAATTGAGTGAAGATCAAATTCGTAAAATCCAACACTTCTTTGCGTGAACGGAAGTTTTCAGCTAGAATAATTCGACGACCGCCTTCTTCATCGGCAAAATCATGATACTTCTGAATGAACAAGGTAGGGTCTGCTAAACGAAACCCATAAATTGATTGCTTCACATCTCCAACCATAAAGAGATTTCCAGGATTTTCAGTACTTAATTGACGTAAAATAGTTTCCTGCAGCTGATTGATGTCTTGATATTCATCCACTAAAACCTCAGCAAATCGCTTCTGATAATAACTTTCAGCCGGTTTGTGTCCATCTATTTCCGTTTGCAAAATCTGCAGGGTAAAATGCTCTAAATCATTAAAGTCAAGCATGCCCTTTTCTCTTTTTTTGGCTGAGTACTCCTCAATAAATCGTTTTTCAACTCGAACCAGTTCTTCTACAAGTGGCAGTGCTTCTTGCATTCGTGTTACCTGTTCTTCCGGTGAGACAGCAAAATACAGCTCTTTGAGCTTTGTCAATCCTTGCTTTGCTTGGTCACGATAATTTTTGCACTCAACAATAATATCGCCATAAAGCTCCTTGACCTCTTTTTTTCTTGGTGAAGGATAGGCTGGGAATTTCATCGTCTCAAAGATCTTAAACGCATCAATTAAATGGTCTTCAACTATTGCCTGTTCAATCTGTTTGACGATCCCTAATTCATTCTGGGCCAAATCAGTAATTTTTTTTAATTCTTCCGTTCCTTCACTCGCACGAATCATCCAATGATATGTCTGGCTGATTTCTCTGAGTGTATTCAATACTTGAGGGCGAATCAATTTACGATACAAATCTGATTCTGACAAATCTTCTACGCGATAATTTTCAATCAAACCCTCTAGCCAATGAAAAGGCGCAGGATTCGCGCGAGCAAAATCATACATTGAAAAGATTAAATCTTCTAGTCCGCTATCACTGCGATCATTTGAGAAATTTTCTGTTAATCGATAAAAAATTTCCTGATTTTCTTCATAAAAAGATTCTCGCAGCTCATCCCAAACATCTTCTTTCAACAAAATGGTTTCAGTATCATCCGTTAACATTCGATAGCTTGGATCTAAATCAATCAAATAGAAAAAGCGTTGAATAACCTTTGAGCAAAATGAATGTAAGGTTGAAATATTCGCCATTGGTAACAATGTTAATTGACGGGTGAAATGATTTTTTAATGTCTGATCCGTCTCTTCATTGATTGCTTCTTGTAATGCGGACTGGATTCGCTCTTTCATTTCACTAGCAGCAGCTTCGGTAAATGTCACAACAAGAAGCTGATCGACTGAAAGCTGTTGTCGCTTAATTTTTTCAATCACCCGTCGAACAAGCACCGCCGTTTTTCCAGATCCAGCAGATGCAGAGACTAAAAGATTCGTTCCTTGATCAAAAATCGCCTGCCACTGAGCATCGGTATACATTTCATTTGGTGCTTTTGGAGGGATAGGAAAATTAGTTGTCATGCAGTTCTTCCTCCATTCGTTTCAAGACTTCTTCTTTCGAAAGCTTCTCTAATCGATGATAATTATTTTCCTTCAACATAGCGTCAAATTTGCATACACTGCGGAACGGACAGTATTGGCAAGCAATGCGCTGATTGTCTTTATAAGTCGGATTCAACTTGATCTCACCTGAGACAATTTGATTTCCTGCTTCTTGAATTTTTTCTCGATTGTATTTTCGTAGCAGCTCAATTTCAGACAAGTCATAAAATTTATCTCTGGATTGAGGCACAGCCACAATTTGCCCATTCTTATCTTTCTTAATAGGAAACAGCAGAGAGTTTTCTTTTTCCTCTAGGCTTTGATCCAACTGATCATAAAGCTCTGGTTCCTTTGCAAATAAGCCATCATATTGATAAGCCTTTAGCATATCCCTTTCTATGTTCTTAGGTTCTTTTAGAACAGGATTATGAACATGCAAATAGTATGCACCAGCGGGCTTGATGGCTTTGCCGCTCGACTGACTGAAATCTGTGACTGCGACATCAAGATAAGTAATTAACTGAAGTGCAATTCCGTAATAGGCATCTGCCACATTAAAACTATGTGGACTTGACTTGTAGTCAATAACGCTTAACCAATCATTTTCAGCACTTTGTAGTTGATCCAAACGATCGATTTTTCCACGGATAGCCACTTCTCCGCCATTCGACAAGGTCAAATTAATTCCAGGGATTCCCTTTTGTCCGTCAATCGAGCCAAAGATAACCTCCGTTTGCTGCGGTTCAAATTTTGTTCGGGCTCCTTGGTTTACCAATCCCCAACTTACTTTTTGAATCGTTCGGGATAATTGATAGCGAATATAATTCATTCGCGCCGAACTAGATAATATTGCAAATTTTAGTTCGCCGAAAATTTCCTTTAAAACCTGATCTGCTAAATTTGTCCGCTCTTCTTCATTTAACTCAGCAAGACGCAGGCCTTGTTCCTTTATCAACCGGAAAAAATAATCCAACGCTTCATGATAAAAATCCCCAGCCGCAGCAGGCGTCAATCCATACACAGTACGTTCTTTTAATCCAAGGCCGAAATTAGCAAAATACTTGTACTGACAGTTATAGAAGTTTTCAATTCTCGAAACAGAAACATATAGATTTTTCCCATACAAACGCTCTGCTGTCTCCGGTAATAATTCACGAGGAACGTTTAGATCCTGTAAACTTTTAAAGACTCGCTGCGCCATTGAAGACAATGAACTGTTTTGAATAAATTTTTGCAATTCTCGCCAAGCTGGCAAAAAGGCACGATTCTCATCTTGAGCAAACCGGTTTAAGGCAATCAAATCAGATAGCAATGTTCGCATTGTTCCTAGATGATTCTCCGGATCACTCATAAGTCTTAACGGCTCATTTTCTTGAATCGGTAGTTTCAATCCTTGACTAAGCTGTCTTAAAAAAGGAGATATTTCCAGTTTCTTTTCACCTTCAACTGTTGTAGCCATGCTCAGATACAGCTTTTCACTAGCAGAAAGGAATACTGAATATGCTAAAAAAGGTTCGCGATTAACTTTTGACCCATTGCTTTCTGGTAAAAACTTTCCTTCTGGCAGATTTTGATTGAAAGCAGAACGCTCCTCTGCTGTTAGTAATCCCTTGTCATCAAAACGAGCCGGAAAATCATTGCTGTTCAATCCGATTGCAAAAGTAACTTTCGTTTGGTCAATTCGAGCCAATTCTAAATCATTGACTCGCACCTGATCTATGGCCGTAGGGATTTTTCCATAAGTCACATTCATCAAACCAGCCAAAAATATTTCCTGGAACGTTTCCCAATCAAAGGAATCTTCCCCATAAATAAGTACATACTCATCCAATAAATCTAGCAATGCCTGCCACGTCTGCTCGTGATTTCGCGCTTTGTCTAAGCTTCCTTTGGCAACCTCTTGATCACGCCAAAAGAGTAGCTGACGTTTCACACCACTGGCTTCTAAAAAATGATAGAAAAACGTCGCCGCTTCTAACCCATTTTTCGAATTTTTTATTTTTTTGAAGAACACTGGAATCACCTGCTGTACAGAACGTCGTACCTCATTGGTTGTTGCTTCTAATTCCTTCGCGTCATTAAAAACATCTGCTTCAAAATCATAATCAACAAATTCCCAATCAGCTTCCTTTGTCCAAGCGCTCCCGCGAAAGTTATAAGCTAAACAAACATTTTCTGTTTGATCAATCTTTTCCCTGTATTCTTGTTGCAGATTGAACCAATTATCCGCTGTCCAATCAAATGGGGCAAATAGCTCCGTACGCAACATGCGAAATACATCGTTGATCCGATAATGATAACTATCAATCAAAAATAATGCTTGTAAGAATTCTATGAGAGGATGAGCGGCCATCTCCTGTGTCTCATCTAAATAAAACGGAATATCTAATTTATTGAACATATCCGGTAAAATACTATTATAAGCTTGTGAGTTGCGCAATAAAATTTGAATATCTCTATAACGATACCCTTCATCTCTAACTAATCGACGAATTTCTTCACCTGTTTTACGAATCTCATCAGCTAGGGTACTAAATATTTTTATCTGAACTTGATCATTTTGTCCTAAGTTCCTTCTCTTTTGATTGGCCCAAAATTCACCCACCTGATTGAAAACGGTTTGGTTCATTTGTGCAAACTGATCGGGACGCACAGGAATTTTATACGCATCAGCACT
The DNA here is from genome assembly GCF_019175485.1 of Enterococcus raffinosus. Classification (NCBI taxonomy): domain Bacteria; kingdom Bacillati; phylum Bacillota; class Bacilli; order Lactobacillales; family Enterococcaceae; genus Enterococcus; species Enterococcus raffinosus. The sequence continues at coordinate 1,468,105 of NZ_CP072888.1, read as the reverse complement.
CTTTTTTAATTGAAAATATGTTTTGCCTGGTTCAGCAAATAAGTTCAAAGGATTGGGTTCTTCACTTGGATAAGGCCGATCTAATTCTAAGGAAACCAATAGTTCCCCACACACCATTAACTCATTCAAAACACCAAGTTCGCGTGCGTTAAAGCGTGTGAACCCACTAATAATAAAAAGATTATTTGACATTTTTTTAGTACTCAGATACTGCTGCAATAATTGCAGTGGGTCATCATTTGCTACTTTGTACTTGAACAGCGCCTCTTCATATGCGGAGAAAACTTTTTTTAAGTCCTGTAGTTTTAATACCTGATCCTGATCGTTTCCATTTTCAACTAAATCTTCTACAGTTACATTTCCAATCTGCATCTCCTGATAAAAATGAACGAGCTGTTGAATGAAGCCTGTTTTGTTGACTTCGCCACGAAAAATTGTTAACTCCTCTCGCTGTTCATGAAGAATTTTTCTTAGAATCATAGCATTTCCAGCTTCTGATAAGATATTCCCAGGAATCTGACCGTTCTTTTGCAAAAAATACCATGCTAGTCGTTGAAAGCTGAATACCTGCGTACGAATCGTACTGAATTCAACCGCTTTGTCGTCTTGCTTCATCGCAGCTAAAAGACGAATTTCTTGCTCAAATTTATTGTAATTGGGGACTAAAAAGAACACTCGATTTTCTGAATTCTGTTCTAGCCAAGCTCGCGCAGTCTGAATCATTCGTTCTGTCGCGTCGTTCTGTCCAGCACCTAACAAAAATTGTAATGGCATCGTTTCCCCTCATTTCTTTTGAATAGATTACTCGTATATTATAACAGTTCAAACAAAAAGTCGCATGACGAAAGATACAGCTGGAATATTCCATAGTAAAAAAAGACTAGCTATTTGCTAGTCTACAGTACCGAATCGGTTAAGTGGCCAAAAAACAAATTTAACATCAGCCATGATGTCTTTTTCTTTAATCATTCCAATAATACGACTATCCTTCGAAATCCGACGATTGTCTCCTAAAACAAATAATTCACCATCAGGAACCTTCTCAGATCCTGTTAATTCTTTCAAATTGAAATCATACGTTAGTGGCTGTCCATCAGTTAATTTTCCTTTGAACTCATCTAAATATGGCTCATCATATTTTTTGTTGTTGATATAAAGCTCATCATTTTTATATTCTATGATATCCCCTGGTAAACCGATAACACGTTTGATATAATTCTTTCCTTCATCATCAGGTGCCGGAAAAGTCACAATGTCAAAACGTTTAATATCAGTATTTTTTAAGGCAATGACTCTTTCTCCGTCTATCAATGTAGGATCCATTGAATCTCCTTTAACTACGACGGGGGTAAAAACAAAATGACGCAAACCAACTAAGATAACTGCTAAAATTAAAAACCAAATAATTGATTTTCCTACTTCCTTTATATTCATTTATGAGCCTCCATTATACTCTTCGTTAATTTAGTTTATCATATTCTTAAGCACTTATTGAAAAGTATTCCCTTCCCCTTAAAAAAAAATTACTCTTCTGTGAGCATATTCCTTTTCTTACTTTTTGTAAGATGTTAAAGTATTCCTTGTCAACAAGAACAAAACAAGAAAAGGTGGAATTATTATGTCTCAATTTTTAGACTCATTAAAAGATCGTCGTTCATTTTACTCTTTAGGACGTGACGTTCAACTAACAGAAGAAGAAATCACAGAATTAGTTAAGGACTCTGTTAAAAACAGTCCTACCGCTTTTAATGCACAATCACCTCGTGCAGTCATTCTTTTTGGTGATGCTCATGAAAAATTATGGAATATCGTTGAAGAAGCGTTAAAACCATTAACACCAGCAGAAGCATTTCCTAACACACAAGCGAAAATTGCCAGCTTCCGTAATGCTTTTGGAACAGTAATGTTCTTCAAAGAAACAGATACAGTGAAAAACTTGCAAGAACAATTTGCTTTATATGCAGATAACTTCCCAGACTGGGCAGAACAATCAAACGGTATCGCAACTGCAAATACATGGACTGCGCTTAATGCAGCTGGTCTTGGAGCAAACTTACAACACTATAATCCAGTAATTGATGATGCTGTTGCAAAAGAATGGAATATTCCATCAAACTGGCAACTACGTTCTCAATTAGTCTTTGGGTCTAAAGATGGCGAGGCCAACGAAAAAGAATACTTGGCAGATGATGAACGCTTCCGCGTATTCCATTAATCGAAATCTTAAAAGGAGCGATGCAGATTTATTCAGCATCGCTCCTTTTTTACATAAAAAAGATGGCGTCTCCGCCATCTTATTTCCCATTCTTGTCTTGATCGTCTTTTGTCAAGATTTCTAATGTGCTGCCCTCATTAAGGTGTGTGGAAAGAAAAACGACAAATTCAGTCAATGAATAGTCAAAGGTCAATATCGGTCCACGACGCTCTTTGCGAAAATAATTCAACTTAATCAAACCGTTTTCTTCTTGAAATAATACGACTCGTTCGATTTCATTTAATGGAATGCCTCGATTATCTAGACTAAAAAGGATTAAACTGTCTTCTGTAAACCCTTTTTTATCTAATAAAAAACTTAACATGACCAAGGCGGCCAAGACTGTCTGCACTCGACCATTTAAATCTTGCCAACTTGTAAAGCCAATCCATAAAATCAATACTGTTAAAAAAAGATAAAAAGGATATTGCCTGCGCTGCTTAAAAACTGGAACAATAATGTCTCTACGTGCCAACAATAAGAACACATACAAAACGATCGTAAAAACGCCTAATAACAATGTAAATATATTCAAAAGAACCGCCTTCTAACTTGGAATGAAATTAGAATATTTTACCACGACCATGTTAGATTTGTCATCTCGCTGCTCTTGATCAACCTCTTCGCATTGATTTATACGTACAACAGCACAATTTGTCATCTTGGAAATAACTTCGCCTTCCACGCATTCTTCGAAACCAATCGGATGGCAACGATAAGTTCTTCCAAGTTCAATTTCTTCTTCATTCATAAGTAAGCCCTCCAGTATCGACATTCATTTGTTCGTCTAGCTTTTGGATCAATGTTATTCGCAATTATACCTAAGTCTGGAATGGTTTACAATCGAAAATTTCACTTCATTAGCAAAAAGAAAGTAAATCAGGTAAAATTAGCTACAGAGGGGGGATCTTTTATGTCAAATTTTATCGATTCAATTAAGAAATACGGTTATTTAAGAAGTGCTTGCTATTTGGTTCTTGGAATCGCTATTCTCTTTTCACCACGGAGCGTTTTTAAAGGAATTGTTTACATTATTTTCTTCTATTTATTGATTATGGGGATTTTACAAATCATCCGTGGCCTACAAGCAAAAAAATATACTGGTAATGTCGGCTTTGAGACGACTAGCGGAATCCTACGAGTTATAGTTGCTTTTGTCGTTCTTTGGTTCTCAAAAGGGATCATAAGCATTTTACCGATGTTTTTGGGATTCATTATCCTAATTTTTGCTATTGGTCAGTTTATGCAAAGTTGGACGGCAAAAAGAAATGGTTTTCCAGTTACTGGTCAGGTTGTCTATAGTGCCTTGATGATTCTTGCTGGTATTTTTCTTCTGTTCAATCCTTTTAGTAGTTTAATGATTCTCTTCCAAATTTTTGGCTTCTTGTTAATTACGATGGCTGTTTCAGAATTTATTAACACTCGCCGTTTTAATCAATAAAGAATTGTTTCTATTATAAGAAACATTTATACTGAATGTATCAAAAGAGAACGAGGTCATTATGAATACTGCTACTGAGCTTTATCAATTCACTAAAAAATACGGTATTAACTACAACACCAATGAAGAAAAGGGAATTCGTTTGTATAACAATTTTTTACAAGCCTTTCCCAAAATAAACTTTTCCTTTTCTTTCATTGGCTTTCACAAGTATGAGAGTCTTAAAAATCAAGAAGGTTTAACTGCTTATGGCATCTCCGGCAACACATTATATGCTTTAAGCAAACAAAAATCCTATAAATACAATCTTTATCAATGTAGAGAGATTAGCGGTAAGAAGAAACTAAACGGCATCCGACTGTCCTTAGTTTTTGATGCTGAAATCCTTTCTATCAATTTAGGTTTCGCTGATGGGAATCTTGTTTTGAATGCTTTGAAGCAAGCTGGAAATAAGTAGTCGAGACATTTTATTTGAAGAATAGAGAAACTAGCGTTACAATATTTTCTGTTCTTACTGGGATATGGCCAAACTGGTAAGGCGCCTGACTCTGAATCAGGAGAGTGTAGGTTCGAGCCCTACTATCCCAATAAACTCATTTAAAAAAACGTTTTTGCTTTTTTAAAGCAAAAACGTTTTTTTATCTGGAAAAAATTTTAAGATTTCACTACCATTACATTGCAATTCGCATGATTGACTACATACGCTGTTGTTGAGCCGACTAAAGCCTGTTCAACAGCCCCTCTACCTGTTGCCCCCAGCATGATAAGATCCACTTGATTTTCTAGCGCATAATCAATGATTTTTCGTTTGGGATTTCCTGAGTCAATCTTTGTCTCATAATCAAATTGACTGACGTTTGAATTGGCAATCAATTGCTCAAGCTCGATCTCCGCATTATTTAGATGAAACTTAAGGGAATCATTGATAAATGCTGGATCGCCAATCGAGAATTTATAATCGACTACTGTAAGAATAAATAATTTTGCGTTATTTCGTTCTGCGACACTTAATGCTTCCTTAAATGCGTCCGTTGATGATTCTGAACCGTCAACTGCCACAAGTATTTTCTTATAACTTTCTTTCATTGAAATCGCCTCCCATACCTTCATTATACCTCAAGTCGCTCCTTCTAGAAAATTAAAGAGCGTGATCATTCTTTTTGCTAATTACGAGTTATTTCCCTAACAAAAATTATTTTTTTAGTATTTCCTGTAATATTTTTATGATAAAATAAATTGAGCAACAACTTCCCCGCCAGTCACTAGTTTCAACGACTGGAATTGTTGCTCTTTTTTTAGTCATCTAACCTCTTGTTTTTTTATTAGTTATGGTCTAATATAATTAGAAAAAAATGAGAGGGTGAGTATATGGATAATCGCCTGACACAAACCTCCAGTTTTACTGATGGCGTTAGGGCCTGTCTGCCCACGATTATGGGGTATTTAGGAATTGGAATTGCCATGGGAATTGTTGGAAAATCAGCGCATCTTGCAATTTGGCAAATATTTTTGATGTCCACGCTAGTTTATGCTGGCAGTGCGCAGTTCATTTTATGCGGCTTATTATTGTTAAGCGCCCCAATTCTTTCAATTGTATTCACTGTTTTCCTTGTCAATTTACGTCATCTTCTCATGAGTCTCTCTGTCGCACATTATTTCAAAGACGATTCTTTGTTAAATGGGATGGCTATTGGGACATTACTGACCGATGAATCTTACGGGGTGCTAATGACGACTCTGGCACAAGAAAAAAAAGTATCGAGTAACTGGATGCATGGCTTAAATATCACAGCCTATCTAGTCTGGATACTATCAACTGTTATAGGGGCGTTACTAGGAAATTTCATTCCTGACCCAACTATCTTTGGGTTTGATTTTGCACTCACCTCGATGTTTCTTGGCTTGTTCCTTTTTCAAGTACAACTGCCATTAAAAAAGCAACGGGCAAAGACCGTACGAATTTTAGCTGTGACAATTATTACCTTATATCTGTTAATGCGGATTGTTTCAGCTGAATTATCAGTTATTTTAGCAACATTGCTAGGCTGTTTAACGGGGGTGATGAGTAAGGATGAGTAATTATTACTATTTATTGACTCTCTTAGGTTGTGCAGTCGTCACTTGGGTTCCTCGCGTATTGCCTTTTGTTTTAACAAAAGCAATAACACTGCCGTCCGCTTTCGAAAAATTTTTAAGTTATTTGCCGATGACCATTTTAACGGCATTACTTATGCAAAGTTTACTTAATTTTCAATCAGGTCAATTTCCGACATTGCGTTTTCCTGAAGTTTTTGCTTGTATACCAGCACTCATTGTCGGTATTCGCACGAATGATCTAATGAAAATTGTCTTGACAGGTGTTCTTGGCATCGCTCTTTTACGATTGCTTTAAATGACGCCTGTTATAGAGCTTATTTCTGGTTTTACTTACATCGCTGATGTAATATATAACAAAATAATAGAAAAAGGAGTAATTCTCATGAAAAAGATCGCTGGATATTTCTTTGAAAAGCCCTTAGTTTTAGAGGAGAAAAAGCCTTTCGAAATCCATCTTCCAACGGACACTTTGTATGATGGGAACGAACCTATTTTGGAATCAGATCAAAAGATTCTATCTGAAATAGGGAAAAAGTATGACTACCCAACAGAGCAGCTTCATAGTTTTTTTGTTATTTCAGAAATTACTGATGCCAGCTAAAAGGGCTTTTAATGCTTAGTCAACTCTGGGGTACTTTTTGGGTAAAGTTTATACTTTTTAACCTTTAAAAAAGCTCCCGATGAATTTTAATTTCATCGAGAGCTTTTTCATATTATTGTCCGTACCAGCCGATGCCTTCGTTTCGCCAGCCTTGTTTGATCAAGTTATTACGCTCACTCTGCAATAATGTATAGTGATGAGCGCCTGATTTAGCATTTGGATTATACAGACGGTACAATGGCTTGCTTCCTCCAGAATACCAACTGATTCCTTCGTATCGCCAGCCTACTTTTACTAAATTATTTTTTTCAGATACATGAGGTGTATAGTGATGATCTCCAGCATTTGGATTATACAAACGGTATACAGGTGTACCACTCTTTGGTGCCTGCCATCCTATTCCTTCGTATCGCCAACCAGCTTTCCTAACCTTGTCTCGTTCAGCAGTGCTTGCTGTATAGAAATGCTCTCCGCTGTTTGGATTGTACAAACGATACATTGCACTTGTCTGAACTGGCGCAGGAGTCGAGCCGCCATTATTTCCTCCACTGCTGTTTGAATCATACTGGGTCAGCTTATAAGTTTCAATGACGTTGTTCAATGTTGCTCCGTAAGTCGGAGCAGTCGCGTACCTGCCAGTTAGATAAGCGGTTGCATCTTTATAAGATTTCGTATTGCTCTTCCAAGCACCAGAATAGTAATAATTCCCTGGTGAAAAAGAAGTTGTTTTTAATACAGTTACGTTGTCTCCAAGAGATTCTTTATAAGAAGGATATTTCCGAAATTTCGCATTGATCGTAATCGGTTTTCCATTAACATATTCTTGAGTCGGCATCGTAACGGACTGTCCATTATACTCCCCTTTAATTCCAAACAAATTATAATTTGGCGCTTTGGAAAGCGTACTTCCTCCCCAACCGCTTTCAACAATCGCTTGGGCAATCATCACCGAAGCATACAAGTTGTTCGCACTTGCTAATGTTCTCGCAGAAGGAGCAATCTGATTGATAAAGGCCTGCTGCGTATTCACAGCTGCTCGTGCAGCCCTAAAGGCAGGCGGCTCAATCGTAAATTCATCAAACGGGATTGGATGATGAAATTGCAGATTCCCCTGCGCATCATATTCTTCTTCATCCACTATCATACTTTCTTCACTAGTGCTGCTCTCTTCTGTTTCTTTTTCAGAAGATAAGGTAGATTCTACGTCCTTTTTCGACACAGATTCTTGCGTCTCTGAAGTTCCAACTGCTTGATTATTTGTTGGCGCGATTGAACTTGAAGATTCTTGTATCGTCGTGCTTTCTTGAGTTTCCGCTAAATTCGATGTTTCCTCTCCGTATGCAACAAATGCTGAACTTCCCAAACTGCCTAACAACACCACACTACATAACAGTTTTTTATAATTCATGTCATCCCCCTCTAACCACCATTAATCGATGGTTATATTTAATGCTTATTCTCTTACCTCTCTGTATATAAAGTAACAAAAATTAATCATAAAGTAAAATTTTTTTATTTTACTTTGAACTTTGAAAACATTGCAATAACAGGCGTTCTTCAAAAGTTTCCGATTTTTTTAAATTAAAGAAAGTTTTAATTAGAATTAACAGTATATTTATATATAAAACGTTGTTGTTACGCGCTGAAATGATGTTTTCAAATTAAGAAAAAGCCACGATTTCTCATATTATTGTTATTTATTGACTCTGGCCAATCTGCTATAATGACCTTCAAGGGAGGGAAATATATGGATATCGGCGTTGTAGTTTCAATTGTGATTTACTTTATCTTCTTTTTGATGACCATTGTCTATTTTTATCTTTTTAAAAACGACCGTATTTTGCTTCATCTATATTTCTCCTTAATCCCTACTTTCATATGTATTTACTTACTTATAAATTACCATCATTATCAACCGGTCGAAGGTGCTTGGACATTAGCAATTCTTATGTTTGTTTCACTTATCAGCTTCATGCTTTACTGGATTATCTATTCAATACTGAATCGTAAAGAGTGAGATATTTAGTTTCATCCTTCACAAATATTTCGTAATTTTTTAATTAGTTATATGCTATAATAAAATTTGTCTATTCTAACCTATTCAAAGGAGCTTTATTATGGCGCTTTTATTAACACTTTTTTTTGATCTTCTAATGATTGTTCTATTTTTATTTAGAATCGTTAGAGGCGATCAAATCACCTATATTGTTAGTATTGCATTACAAGGATTACTATTTATTGATTTATTAGCTGTCGTACTTTTACGTACATCCAAATCGGACATACCAACCAATGAGCAAATGGAAATGACGCGTAGACAATCACGTAAATCATCCAAACCTGCACGTGGTGGTTTTTTAGCTAAGTTATCCTGCCTTGTTTCATTAGTTCTACTTGCATACTATGTCTACTCTGTTATATACATTTTTATTTAACGAATAATGGTATCGACAACTATCGATGCCATTTTTATTACTAGCCGGAGTAACTCTAGCCTTTAAAATTCTATTCTCGCTAAGTAAATTGAGCAAGGCAAATGAGAATTATTACACAAGTTAGTCCCTTCTCTAGACAGAAAAGGCTTAGGAAACGACTTCCCAAAATGATGTGTTGCCTAATTGAATTGATTTATACAGAAATACGCTACCATTAAAAAGGCGGTTGTGACAAAAATCTTGTCACACCGCCTTTTAGCTATATTTTTTTTCGATTGAAAATGAGCACGCTGAATAGTAGAGAGAGAAGAATTAGGAGAATACTGATACCTATTGCTGGGTTATATTTTTCTAAAGCAGAAGCCTTCTGCAAAAAATTGATATTTTGAGTAATTAGCGAGATTGGATTATAGTATTTCACTTTATCAAACATATTCAGCAATATCATAATGACGACTGTTGCACCTGTCATTAGTAATCCTTCATAATTATTCCGTGCGATCGTTGAGGAACATACAATTATGCCTAATAATAACAATCCAAATAGCCACAAAGGAAATGCCGCTTGAAGAAGATAAGGGCTTTTGTTATCTGGAAAATAATAGGCGGTGTACCCCCACGTGACAAGAAATGTTAGTAAAAGACACAGGGTCCATTGTAAAATCAAGCTAATCATTTTTCCAACGATCACTGACCTACGCCGAAGTCCCTTCGTAACCAAATTAATCAATGTCCCTTTACTTATTTCATTACTAACCGTTCCGCTAAACATTAGGGCTATCACAATTAAACCAATTTGAGTAAGGTTCTTATAAAATTGTGTCCAAGAATCAAGAGAAGTCGGATCGGGAATCGTTTTGGCCATCGCTGCTCCGATAGTCATTTTTACAATCTCGGGGGTTAATTTTGCTAATAGCGGATTCATCAAGCCAAAAATAAGAAAGATAATGATCAAGAGTAACAGACGTGACGTTCGCCAGCTTTCTACTAATTCTTTTTTTGTAAAATAATATAAATTTTTCATTGAATAACCTCCAAAAAGATCGATTCTAATGAAGGATCAATTTTTTGAATGGATTTTGGGTAAATGTGAGAGTCTTCAAATAATTGAAAAATTGCTGATGCAACAGCCTTATAATCACAAGAATAGGTTAAAACAAAACGCTGCTTTGAAGAATCCACAGAATAATCTTTGATAACTTCTTGTTGTTCCAGTTTTTCTAACGTTCTAGTGAAAATCTCAACATCTTCTTCATTTGAAAATTCGATTTCCATTTGATCCCTCGCGTACCTCTCTTTTAGCGTATTCAATGGACCGTTGACCACTAATTCTCCCTGATCTAAAATACCAACGTAATCACAAATTCGTTCCACATCGCTTAAAATATGGGTAGAAAACAGGATCGTTGTTTTCCCCCTTAGCTTCGATAGCATTTCCAAAAACTCATTGCGGCCACTAGGATCTAAAGCAGAGGTTGGTTCATCACAAATCAACAGTTCTGGATCATTTAATAATGCTTGAGCAATGCCTAGACGTTGCTTCATTCCTCGTGAATAACCCTTAATCTTTTTTTTATTGTTTTCCAAACCAACGAGTGCTAAAATTTCAGGAATTTTTTGCTGTGATTGCTTCTTCGTCAGACCAGTGATTTCCCCACAGAATTTTAGATATTCTCTACCAGACATATAATTATAAAATTCTGGTACATCAGGCAAATATCCCGTTAAATGATTGGTTTGATTGTCTCCAAAATGAACCGGTTGCCCTTTTATAAAAATCTCGCCGCTGTTCTTTTCCTCCAGACCTAAAATCATCTTCATCGTTGTGGTTTTCCCGGCACCATTCTCGCCTACAAAACCATATATTGACCCTGTAGGCACACTCAAATTCAAATTTTTAAGAACACTTTTTGAACCAAATTTCTTTGAAACATTTTTCAATTCTAAAATGTTCATTCATTTTCTCCTCTTCCAAATACAAAATAGACTACTGGACCGACAATTTGGATAACTACAACTACGAAAAGCCATAAAACTTTGTTTCCAAAACGATAATTGGGATGTTTCAATATATGCCATACAGCCGTGATCATTAAAAGCAATTCTAAAATAATTAACGGTAGAAAAATCGGCAAATTTTCTTTTAAAAAATCAAAATTATTCATTTCCACTCACCCCCTGTTCTTTGAGATTCCGCAACTCCGAATAGATTTGCTTTAATTGTTCTTGATCGCTAAAGCTTGCAAAGGTTGGATTTTCAATTACAAAGTCGATCAAGCTGTCCTTGACCTTCATTGAATCTCGTGGTAATTGATGACCAAGTTCTAATTGTTCCAGCCAGTCGTCCACCTGATCAAAATAAGCATCTCCATGGAGCTCCACTGGAAATTGTGTTTGCTTCATTACTGTTAGAAAATCATTTAACAACGGAAAAACAGCTGCTTCATCCTTCATCTGGGCATAGCCAAAAACTGCAGACAGCTGAAAATTCATCAACGCAATGGGATGCAAGTTACTAAATTCAAAAACATCGGCAAATTGAAGACCACGCTTAACAGTTTGAGAGAACTTCTTATGATCTTTAATCAACAATTGTAAATAATTGCCTAGAAAACTCAGAAAGACAGTCGTATACTGATAAATCGCACTTTGCAAAGTAACGATCGCCTGATCTTCCTCTCCTTTTTGCTGCTGAGCGGCAGCAATCAAGCTTTCAATCGGAAATAAAATAGGAACCTGTTCTCCTAGAATATCTAAGACTTGATCAAATTCGTTTAATGTCAGAGAAGTATACGCTTCATATTTTAAAGCCTGTGTGATTAGTTCAGGATCCTTTGTCTGTGTTCTTACATGAATAAATAATTCTTGTGCTTCCTTTGTATAGGTTTGGACATTTTCTTCTCCTGGTAATAAATCAGCATGATTCAAAAGAAACAGCCCCATCTGCAATATAAATGGATAGCATGAATAATAGCGCCGAACAAAGCTGCGAATTGTTGCTAATACATCCTCCGGTGATTTTGTTTCCAATGATTTTTTTAGCATCAAGTAAATCCGCTGAATCTCATGATTGTCTAACTGCGGCTCATAGGTCAAGAGTGAGTCGATCGTAATGTCAAAATAGGCAGCTAACAATGGCAGCAAGGTAATATCAGGATAGGTTTGACCTGTTTCCCATTTTGACACTGAGGCCTTGGATACCCCTACAAAGTTTGCCAACTCCTGTTGAGTAACATGTTTCTCTTTTCGTTTTTCCATGATTATTGGACCGATATTCATTTCCATGATGCTTCCCCCCTTACTATTTATTTTAGAATGAGTCGTAATAGAAAACAATCGAGTCTTTGTTAACTTCTACGGATAATAATCAACCTACAAGAAACAAAAAAAGACTAGTGCTTTATACTAGTCTCATTAAAATTATTTATTTTTATATTCTGAAGTCAGCTGATTTATTTTTTTGCTTATTTTTTTTGGCAAATACGCCAACAAGGCTAATAGAACTCCTGCAACGGTCAGTTCCAGTAACAAACTCATGGAAACTCCCTTTGCAACGATCACTGAAGCCATGAATGCATAGATAAAGCTAGCAGGTATCATCGTTAAAAAAGAAATCAAACTAAATTTTTTTACACTCATAGGTGTCATTGCATAGGCATAACTTTGAATAGCAAAAGGGAAAATCGGGACTAAACGAGTAAAAATTAGAAAAGAAAGCCCATTTTCTCTTACCCCCTTTTCTATCTTTTGAAAGGTTGGGTCATTGCCAAAACGTTGGATAATATAGCCTCTCGCCACGTATTTTCCTATGATAAAAGAGAGGGTTGCTCCTAGTGAGGCGCCGATAACGGTTAGCGCACCGCCAATCAAACCGCCGTAGGCAAGACCTCCTACAATTGCTAAAACTTGTCCTGGTAATAAAAATACGGCCACAATCACTGACAGAAGAATAAAAATTACGTAGCCCCACCAGCCGAGATTCTCTAAATAAGCGCGCAGGTCAGAAATATTCGTTAGAAGATCAATCAAACCAAATTGATACGCTAGAAAAATTACTAACAACACAATAACAATAAATAGACTAATTTTTTTCAACGAATCACCTCTTCCTTGAAGTCGTTCTATTGGTATCTGAGTCCAGCAATCATCCCTTCAATTGCTAACTCATTAAATAACTGAACATCCAGAAGCGTCTTAGGCATCTTCACTACATATTTCGAATTCTTTACCAATGTCATTTGCCCTTTTGAAAGGTTTGGTTGATTCTCTGACAAAAAATAGTGTTCATCGCTAAAGAGTTCAGGAGCCTCTAAATAAACTGCTGTCGTCATATCCCAGTTACAAAAACTACTGAAATGAAACACTCTCTCATTCCAGATTATCCAGTTCTTTAGGGTGTCCTTTAGCCAAGTCATACTTTCCTTTTTTAGCATACCTGCTGCACGTTCGAAAAAGTGTTTCAGATCATTTTTTGAGAAAAATGCTGCCGCAGTCATATGACCATTCATGATGGTTATCGTTGCTTGGCTTAGCAAAACTTTTCGAGTAGCATCAGGATCACATGAAAAATTCAATTCGGATACCGCTTGTTGGTTCACTATTAAAGGTTCAGTTGTCCCGCCCATCAGCACGACTTCTTGTACCTTGGCAAAAAAATCTGAATCTATTTTTTGTGCTTCGGCTAAATTTGTCAACGCTCCGGTCGCGACGATTGTCACCTCATTTGGAAAACGATTAACTTGTTCTACTAGAAAAGCCGCAGCGAGATTGTTTTCTTTACTTCCTGAGAAAAAGTCAAAAGACAAGCCTAACTGTTCTTTCATTTCCTTTGTCATCTTATTGACTTCTTCGATACTCCCATTACCGTAAGTCAAAGTAACCCCCAGCAGTTCGACATGGGGTGCTCCTAAAAGATACAGGAGCGTTAACCCATCATCTACATCACGATCTATTAGTCCAAAAGTATTATCGCAATCAAAAATAATTTTTCTCATTCTAACAACCCTCTATTTTCTGTTAGCCAACGTTTGAAATAGTAATTCTCCTCTTTTAAGTCATGGCGCATCTCCTTCAGGTCGCTAGGAAAATCAACGTCCTGCAACTGGTTTAGCAATGCTACATCAAAATCGGTCAATCGTTTTAATGTCTCCGTCAACACTTTGCTTTTCCCCCAAGCCATTGTTGTTTCAAAGATTGGTGCTAAGTTGATCCCTTTAGTACAGCCCACCAAATAATACCCGCCATCTTGGGAAGGTCCCAGCACAACCTCCTTCATCTGATCGAACGCCGAAATTATTATTTCTGCAGTCAAATTCGGAATATCACTGCCTGTGAGGATCACTTTCTCATATCCTTTTTCTCTAACAAATTGTATGGCGTGATTCATCCGCTCACCGATCGTGTGGCCGACTTGCGAAAAAGTGGAGAAACTTGCGGGCAGTTCTGCGAGTAAATTTGACGGATCTCCTTCATCTGAATAAGCCAGATAAAGGTCTATCCCTCTATTATTCAGTTCAGCGAATTTCAAAAAGCTGTCTTGCAACATCTGTAGTTGAACCTGACAGGCTTCTTCACCGGTAAGCAATGTTTGCAAACGTGTTTTTACCTTATAAGGTACTGGAACTCGCGTAAATAAAATATAAGCATACTTATTCAAAAACCTGCTCCTTTAATGCTTGACGTAAAAAGTCCTCTTCTAAATAACTGGATACCTTGTCGAAAATCTCTTGATTTTTCAGCTCCTTTGTATCCGCTTGGTAGCTATGAAACGCCATCGCTGACCAAGCAAGAGCTCGTAACATCAAATAGGGGTGATAGATCTTTAGAGCTTCCTTAAAATTAACTGGATCAATTCCTGTCACCTCAAGATAACTAGATAGAAACAAATCCTTCTCCATTGGAGTCAAAACCAAATTACTTCGCCAAAGAGTGGTGGTTGAAGCTAAAAATTGCGAAATATCCTGCACTGGATGGCTGATCACGGGTTTTTCCCAATCAATCAAATACCCTTTTTCTCCAATAATAAAATTGTGTGAGTTTACTTCCGTATTATTGATACACCAGTGATCTAATTCAATAAAATAGCGCTGCTGTTCGACATTTTTTTCACAGCGATTTAGTGCCTCAGCGAATAACTTTTGTGCCTGTAATGGGACAAATTCACTAGTGAAAACGTACTCTAATAAGTAGCGACACTCATTGATGCGAGCGGATAAAATCGTTTCTTTTTCGTTTACAAAGAGTTTTTCAGCAGGTTCATCTATTGGTTGCTGATGGATCTCACCAAAAATATGCGCGGCTTCTTTTAAATCTTTCCGATAATTTAAAGGCTGACCGGCTAAATATTCCATAATCAGTAATCCTTGATTAAAGGTTTGACGGCTATCATCTAAATAATATGCTATCGGTGTTCTTCCTGTACGTTCTAGCCATTTCAAAGCTTGGTATTCATATTGGATTTGATTTTCCAACTGTAGTTGACTGCCATAATTGAGTCGAAAGACATAGCTTGTTTTCCCATCGGAGATCAGAAAATTTTGATTGTATTCTCCCTGAGCTAAAAATTCAATTTTATACGGCTCTTCCAAGTCCAACTTTTTTATTAGTGCCTGATCGTTTAAGTAACGGCGAATTTTATTAAGCATGAACGACTCCTTTTCATTTGTAGTAAAGCTTCACCAGTTTTTCTGGTGGCATTCCCATCACATAGAGGATTTTGATTTTATGCATCTTTAGATGTGTGCGAAGTTTTCCTTTGCTAAAGCGGCGACTGGAGGTCGTAAGTGAAAGAGGTAATGGATAAAACTCTCCCAACCGCTTCAATTGTCGACTTAGTTTCCAATCCTCCATCAATGGAATGGCTTCAAACTTTCCTGCCTGTTCGTAGAATTTCCTTGTCGTAAACAATCCTTGGTCACCAAAGATCAACCCCAAATGGCGTGCTCGTAGATTTGACGTAACAGCTAAATATCGATAAAACAGCTCTGACGAATCAAAGGCCAATTTGAAAAATCCAGCACTAAATCTTTCGTCATTCAATGCTGCTTGAATCTGCTCTAACAATTTGGGATATGTCTCGAATCGACTATCACTATGTAAAAACCACAAAATATCACCTGTACTTCTTTCCGCGCCATAGTTCAATTGCGCGCCGCGATTGGCATTCTCCAACTGATAAACGATCGCCGTCTTTTTTGCGATTGCAACGGTTTGATCTTGGCTTCCTCCATCTACGACGATCACTTCATAAGGAACCGTCCCCTCTAATTGGGTCAATTGATGCAATAAACGTGAGAGGTTCTTCTCTTCATTTAACACAGGGATAATAATTGAGATCATCGAGGCATCACCTGCAGATCATCATTGAATTTTAAGAATATTTGTCGTTGGTCGATTATTTTTTTTGATAAGTTTGTAAAAATGCAGCTTGTGTTTCCGATTTTCACCTGCGTACGCTGCCCATTCGGTGTCCACTCGTGATGTTCTACTAAAGCTGGCACCCCTGCTTCACAAACTTCTATTTCTGCACCATACGGTATAAAAAGCGATGCCGCTCCTTGAATATTCGTCGGGTTTCGAACGGTTAAATGCGTATTTTCTAAGGTAAAAATATGATCGCTGACAACTCCAGGAATGAAATTATTCTCCCCAATTGATTTAGCTACTTTTTTATTTCTCGGATAAAAATATATTTCTTGAGGCGTCCCGATTTGTTGAATCTTTCCATCAAGCAGTAGTATCATGCGATCAGCTAATTGAAAAGCTTCATCCCGATCATGAGTAACCAAGATCACGCTAAAGCAATAGGTCTTTTGCAGCCGACGTAAATACTCACGCATCGCTCCCTTTAAATGACTGTCTAGATTAGCGAAAGGCTCGTCTAGCAGTAACAGTTTGGGTTCTAAAACAATGGCTCTAGCTAAGGCTACTCGCTGCTTTTGACCGCCAGACAGTTCATCAGGAAACTGTTTCTCTAATCCTTTTAAATCAAACGCTGCTAGTATGTTATTAATTTTTTCTCTGATTCTTTCTTTTGAAAACTTTCTCGCCTTCAGCCCAAAAGCGATATTGTCTACCACATTCATATGAGGAAAGAGCCAAAAATCCTGAAAGACCAAAACAGTATTTTCCTGCGAATATCCTTCGGAAAAAATAATTTTTCCTTTATTAACTGGCTGAATGCCAGCAATCATTTTAAGCAGGCTAGTCTTTCCTACTCCTGATGGACCAAAAAGAGCGACAATCTCGCCATCATTGATCTCAAAAGAAAGCTCATCTAGTATTCTTTTTTTCCCATAAGAGAGCTGAACTTCGCTAACGTTTAGTCCCACGATGAATTCCTCCAATAACTAATTTCAATAAGCAGACACCCAACATAGTACAGACTAAAAAGACTAGGCTATAGGATGAAGCAAGACTAAAACGTCCATTATTCGCATAAGGAAGCAATAGCAAAGGCAAGGTGACAATTTTGCCGCCGCCTATAAAAAACGTTGGCAAATATTGACTAAAGGATACGATAAAAACTAGGCTTCCCGAAGCAATCACCCCTGGACGTAGTAAAGGCCAAGTGACTTGCCAAAAAATCACCCAAGGCTTCGCACCTAACGTTTGTCCCGTTAAGTGATAACCTTCCCCTAACTGACGATAACTTTCTAATAAGATTTGCATGGCATAAGGCAAACATAAATAGGTATGAATCAAAACAATTCCTATAAAGGTACCTGTCAAATGCAGCTGTAAGAATAAAACTTGACTAGAGGTGATAATGGCTATGGCGGGTAAAATCAAGGGTAAATAAATAATAATTTCAATGAATCCATGAGAAAGCTTTTTCTGAAAAGCAAAATATCGAGCCGCAAGCAGGGCAATACAGATACTTATCAAAGTGGTAATGATAGCAATAACAAAACTATTGATAACTGCCGGCCAAAAATTCGGTTCACGAAGCATTTGGCTAAAAGCTTTCACAGTCAAGCCTTGTGGCAAAATTGCCGGATACATCCAATGGTCACTAACAGACCAGATCACTAAAAGGACAATGGGCAACAGCACCAGAACAGCCGAAAATAATAGAAGCAGATAGGATTTTCTCGTTGAAGTTAGCACGATTTTTTTCTCCCTCCCGGCAAGAGACGACTAATGAGTAGTCCGCTTCCTGATACTGCTAGGCAGATTCCCGACATGACTAAATTTAAAGCAAAGGCCTGTGGGCGAGTGGTTAAGTCGGCTTGAGTAAATAAATCATAAGCGGTCAAAGCCACTGGTTGATTTGTCGGATTTCCTAATAAATAAGGCACTTCAAAAGAAGCAAAAGTGAAACAAAATAAGATAATAAACAAGGTTATCAGCGTTTTTTGAAGCATTGGCAGGATGACTGTGAAAAAGATTCGGGTCTTAGAAGCACCTAAGTTTCTTGCCACTTCAATGTAGCCCAATTGTAACTGTTGTAAAATTGCTAATGTGGTTACCGCAACATAGGGAATCTCTTTATATAGAAACACTAAAATGATCCCGATCCCGCCAGCATCATGGATTAATAAGGGAAATTGGTTGATTTCATCAATTACACCGATTTGAAATAATCCTCGAGAAATGATCCCCGATTGACTAATCAGCTGCATCACCATTAACGCAACAATGATATGAGGTAGCGAGATCGGCAGACTGATGATTTTATGCAACCAAGGGCTTTTCACTTTCAATAGTAGAAAGGCTATCGCTAGTCCAAATAGCAATGACAAAAAAGTCGCAGTCAGCGCTAAGTAGCAGCTGTAACCTAGCGACTTTTGGAAAAAAGGATCACTTAAAACTTGCTGATAATTGGTTAAACTGATTTTTTCAAGTCCAATTAGCGGATAATAGCCTAAACTAATTTGTATCCCTTTAAACAGTGCCGCAAAAATCACAACACTGTTTAATAAGAAAAAAGGGATGACTAATAATCTATTTTTATTCATTTAAAACATGCTCTTTCCACAGCGATTCAATGATTGGAATTTTTTCTGCTTGCACCTCAGGTATTTGCTTTTCCTGCATTTCTTCAAGTGATAGAACACCTTGGTTTTTGTACAAATCCGTCAGCTTTTGATTTGTTTCTTCTGAAAGTTTGTCCGGATCAAATGGTGGGATGCTGTATCCATATTTCGCCTCTGCCTTTTTCAGCTGAGCAGATTCACTTGTCATTTCATTGATCAAAAGCAATGCTCCTGCTTTGACTTTCGAAGTATTAGCAATGGCCAAATAACTTTGATTGGCAATCGTTCCTTTATCGAATAAGAAGGATTCTGTTGATTGCTTGAACTCATTGTCACTGCGTTTTTGAGCTACATGCATTTGAGAATAGCTATAGCTCATGTCGATTTGACCAGCCGCAAACATTTGGTCCAGCTCCGCAGTGGTGGTTGGATAAGTTTTCCCTTCTTGCCACAAATAGGGCTTGATTTCATTTAAATAGTCTAAGCCTGGTTTGATGACCTTATACAACTCTTCTTTCGTTGCTCCTGCCGCTTCAACTTTATCATAACCCACAATATCACAGATAATGTTGCGAACAAAAGCACTGCCGGTAAATTCAGGCGGCGCGGTATACGTGATCTTACCTGGGTTTTCCTTGGCATAGGCTAATAGGGCTTGAGTATCTGTAGGAAATCCATTCTTAAATGTCTCTTTGTCGCCAGCGAAGACTAATTGGGCACTGCCGTAAGGAACTTCATAGCCATTGATTTTAACTCCGAAATCATACTGCGAATTATGACCATCAATGTCCATTAGTTTTTCAAAGCTCTCAATGTTTTTGGCAATGGGTCCATAAAGCAGCTTCGCTTGTTTTGCGGTATAGAAATTTTCGCCATTGATCCAAATGACATCAATGTCTCCAGTTTTAGTACCGGCTTCCTTTTCAGTAGTCAGCTTATTCAAAATCTGATCAATGTCCATCGGCACACGTTTGACTGTGATATCATATTTTTCCTTCATTGCCGGCGTAACTACCTCATCTACCCATGCATTGGCTTTTTCGTCACCGCCAAACCCGTAAAAGGTCACTGTTTCACCTTTTCCTTGTTTTTCGGCATCAGAGAAGCTGGTGATTTTTTCTTCTGTTTTCGCTTCTTTTGTTTCATTTGTTTTACAGGCTGCTAAGGAAAAAAGCACCCCTAGCGTTAACAAACCCGTTAACCATTTCTTCATTATTCTCTCCTATGCTTTTGTTACTATTTTTTTTGACTGATACCGATTTTTCCACGCTCGCAAAGGATTGGCTAATGGATGTGTCTCACTCTTATCGCTCTGATGGACCACATCACCAAATATCAAATCTAATAAATGCCAAGCTTGACCGCCACCTAAAATCATTGCCGAAGTACAACTGGCACAATACGTGACAATGTGATCTGTCTTGAAATCCTGCACACGTTTTTCAGCGAAATCTTTTGCTAAATCTGGATTTGAAACCCCGCACATGCCTCCCATTCCGCAACATAAAGTATTCTTTCCAGACAGACGATTGCTTGCCACCTGATAGCCTAATTGTTCTAATAAAAATCGTACTGCTTGGTGAATCTCCGTCACTTCTTTTGTAGGACAGGAATCTTGAACAGAGAAAACGACATCACTGTTGTTCGCCTTACCGATCATCTCTTGTGGCAACCCCAGTTCCGCCATCTTTACCCATAGTGAAATAGTGGGAAACTGGTTTTGGATCGCCATTGTTTTGATGCAGCCTTGACAAGCAACAATCAATTGATCGATTTCAGCCTGATGAACTTGTTCTGTCAGGTGACCGAAGCGGTCTTGAAACAGTTGCTCCTGACCAATCATGCGTGTTGGTTTTCCGCAGCATCCTTGTATGACCGCAAGATCAGGGTAAAATCCTTTTAAGTAATCGATAATCAATTTTATTTGCTTTGGGTTGCTTGAGCTCAATGAACATCCTGCCATAAAGCCGTATCTCATTTTTGGTCCCCTCGATTCACTGCTGTAAATAATTTACTGGTGGAAAGTCTTTGATGCATCTCCACACTTTTTAGCTGTTTTAGTGGCAAGCCTTCTCTGATCAAATCTTGACGCATAGCTAAAAAAGCCTCATCTAATTTCAATTGTAGTGGACACACGACTGTGCAGCGTCCGCACAACATACACGAATAAGGAATGATTGGATCCAGCCCTTCTTCCAAAAATTGTTGAAATAATTTTTGCGGATCTTCACAGTATCTTTGTAAAAAGAGACAGTCCTTCATGCAGCGTTTACAGCTTATACAATTTTCTGCTATCAATTGAGCCATCTCAATGGTTCTTTCTGAGTAATCCATCTGACTAGCCCCTTTTCAAGAATACAATGATGAGCTGTACCATAAATCCAAAAAATAGAAGACCGCTCACCAAATAATAGATGGGCGTCGTATTCAAAGTGAATACGAGCTGCCAAACTAGAAAAAATAATCCTATAGCAATTAAAAGAATACTTTCGAAATTTCTCCTTTTTAAAGTCACTAAGACAGCGATCACTACCAGCAAGGCCGGCAGCAAAAATAACATGCTGCCAAATGTGCTGGCCTCAACCTTATGGGAATAAAATGAGACATTTCGCATAAAGCCTAGATGATTTTTGTAGAGATCGTCAACCAAATAAACGACATAGAGCAGTCCCAGTTGGATTAAATGCAATAAATATCGAAGAAGTTTCATTAGTTCAAGATTTTCACTTTATCTTCGTCTCGAGGATCGCCAACCTGAACAGGGTATTTACTTGGATCTTTTTGGTGTGCTTTATCCCAGTCATACCAGCCGCCATCGAACAATTTGACATCTTTCCAGCCTTCTTGCTTCGTGATAAAGAACGCAGTAGCCGCGCGCCAGCCTGTTCCACAATAGAAGGCGACTTCTTTATCTGGTGTGATTCCCCATTTTTTCCACGCCGCAAAAATTTTCGTCGGCTCCTTTACTGTGCCGTCATTGTTCATTAGTTGGGCTACATCCGCACTAGTTTTACTTGATTTGGCGTAAACTGCCCCTTCTGGTTCCCCAGCATTTTCAATGTAATCATAGCCGCTTGTTTTTCCTGTGAACTCTTTCCATGAACGAATACTTGCAAGAACTAAGTCAGGATTTTTTTCTTTGGCTGCTAATACATCTGCTGACGTTGAAATTAAGCTCTCAGGACGTCCTGGAACCTCAGCGCCAAAATCTTTAGCTGCTGTAGCTTCTTCATTGCCTTTTTCTACTTTGTAATCCGCTTTTTCCCAAGCCTTCAATCCGCCATCCAGAATCTTCACATTATCGACACCTAGCCAGTAGGCCACAAAAGCCACACGAGCTGCTGCGTTAATATCGCTTGAATACACCACTACTGGTGTTGTTTTCGTAACGCCACGCTTTAAGAACACTTCTTTACATGTTTCAGCGTCCAAGATATTCCAGTTGTTTTCTTCTGTTTCAATTTCCATCGTATCAATGTGAAGCGCTCCTGGAATGTGCGCTTTTTTATAATCTTTTCCTTCACCATAAGAAGCTTCAATTACGACCGTTTTATCGTCCTCTTTCATTTGCTTCTTTAGCCACTTTGCATCGACAAAGAAATCATCGTCCTTGATCTCTTTGCTTTTGACTAAACGTTGAACTTTAGTCTTTTTTTCGGCTGCATGAACCTCTTCTGTTTTTGAATAGACTACTAACGCTGTTAAAAGTAGACAGCTGATTACTGCGAAAATTTTTTTCATTGTGATACTCCTTCAAAGTTTATTTTTTCACTTGAAACGTTTTCAGCAATAACAATTATTTCTTTTGAACACAACAAAAAAACATACCGAAATAAGTATGTTTCCTCGCTGAGACTATTTTTTTGCGCGCCTAATAGCCCTTTTAGCAGGTCGCAAAAAAAGTTGAGCGGAGGAAAATGAATTGTTCTGCTAGCTTAGAAACTCTAAGTAATGATTGATTTCACAGTCAAAGCTGATAGTTCTTAAGCATGAGAACACCCCCTACCTCCCAATTTTGAAACCGGGCTCTTTTCCCTTCCGAGTATATCGAAACCCTATTAGATTATCAAGGGCATTTTAACTAAAAAAAACAAAAATTTTTTTTGTGAAGGAATGGTTTTTATTTAGAATTTATTCTTATTGTTTGAATCAGTATAAAGTGGTTTTTCCATTCATTATCCGCTAAAATTAGCTTAACAATTAAAAGAAGGAAGGTTGTTTTATGAGTATTTTTGATGGACTAATGGGAAATGCCAGTCAACACAATAACAAAACGGTTGAAGAGAAATTAGTGGATGTCTTAATTGCTGGGTAAACGGTGTCTCTTGCGTTTAAACTGGTTCGTGATTTGATCGTTTTCACTGATTTTCGTTTAATTTTAGTGGATAAGCAGGGAATGACCGGTAAGAAAGTTGAATACAAATCTATTCCTTATCGTTCTATTTCACGCTTTTCTGTAGAAACCAGCGGACATTTCGATTTAGATGCAGAATTAAAGATTTGGATCTCTAGCGGAGAACTACCAGCGGAGACGATTCAATTTCGTAAGGATAAAAATATTGTTGCGGTTCAAAAAGCATTGGCTTTGGCGTTGTCAAAATAAAACAGGACAAGATTTGAACATTTTGTTCAAGCTCTTGTCCTGTTTTTCTCCCCTAGTGAAGCTCTAGTGTTTTTCCCCTTTATTCTCTTCATTTTGCCTGTAATCTCCTTTAAAGTATTGCTTAAATACTTATTTTTCGATTGTGACAGATCACTTATCTTTCCTTCACTTTATCGACGTTTTCAATCCATTGCTCAAGGTTATTATAGCCATCATTTTTGATATAATCATATTCCCCATCTATGATCTCATCAAACCAAAGCAATTCACCATTGGCTTTTTTTCCAACGATTTTTACGACGGATTGACTGATTGATGTCTTCTGGCTCAAGTTTTTTACTTTTCCAATTTTTAGAGCAATGATGGCGTTCCCACGTTCATAGCTTTTTTCAATTTCGTATTGGACATACTCTGAATCTAGCGTTTCACTACCGATTAATACGACTGTTACAGATGTTCCTGCTAATTGCTTATCTATCCATCGCCTGATACTCTCCTCTCCGTCGCGCTTGATTCGCTCAAATTCACCTTTGTTTATAAAACCAGATTCTTCATTTTCCTTTAAAGCCCAATTATTTTTTACAACTAGCGCCCTTGACAAATCATTTTCATAGTAAAAACTAAAGAAAACCCTTCTTGCCATAAAACTACCTCCCTAACTTTTTCATTCCTCGGATTCTTTTAACAACATATTGACATGTCCCAAAAAATCTGAATTCAAATTTCTCTATTCATTATATAATACCCGCATCAAGCAATGGCTCCAATTTTTTTATAATAGATGTTTTTATGGAGAACAAGCGTTTTACTCTTGTCTGAAAAGAGTTAAAAACTTCGCTAGCTTTTGCTTTTCCTACATGATACGATTTTAATGAAAAAGAAAATGGAGGTTTTATTATGTTGGATAAGTCCGTTCCTTTTATTCCATTTACAATGTTTCGCCCTTCAGATGCACCGCCATTACCAGAAATTCAACTACCGAAAGATTACCGTATCGTTTTTTATCAACCGGGGGATGAAAAAGAGTGGTGCAAGATAGAAACCGCTGTTTTAGAGTTTGAGACAGAAAAAGACGCCATGGATTATTTTCAGCGCTCATTTGCTCCTTATCAGGACGAATTAAAAAAAAGGATGCTCTTTGTTGAAAATGCCGAAGGGAAAAAGGTGGGGACCTTTACTGCTTGGTGGACAGATGATCATTCTCCGCGTCTTCATTGGTTAGGGGTTCTTCCAGAGGAGCAGAGAAAAGGTTTAGCCAAAGCCTTAGCTATTCGTGTCACCCAATTACTGCACGAGTATTATCCTCACCAGGATCTTTACTTGAATACACAGACTTGGAGTCATCATGCGGTGAAGCTCTATGAAAAGTTGAACTATCAGATTTTTCAAAATCAAAATTATCAAAAAATTTTAGACGTTCTAAAGGAAGCAAACCAACCCCTGAAAGAATAATCGACAAAAAAGCCATAAAACAGCTCGGCTTTTAGCTGTTTTATGGCTTCGTTCATTTGTTATTCTGCACTTAATGCAGCCATCGTAATGTAATTATATGGCTGGTTGAAGTGTGGCAAGAAGAAAATATCTAATAATTTTAATTTATCAATCGTGACCTGTTCTTCAATTGCCAGTGAGAACATATGGATCACACCGGAGATGTCTTCAGTGGAGGCTAATTGTGCCCCAACCACGCGGCGAGAATCTGTTTCATAAACAATTCTAATTTTAACATTGGCATTGTGCTTCATGAAACCAGGGCGTTGCAGATCCTCAAAGTCCGTATATTTCACGTCAATACCATTTTTCTCTGCCGCTTCCACAGACAAGCCGGTCGAAACCATGTGCAGACCAAAAATTGAAATACCATTTGAACCTTGTACGCCTGTTGATTCCAGCCCAACACCGCCGACATTATAACCGGCAACAATCCCCGAACGAACAGCGTTGGTTGCTAGTGCGATATACGTCGTAGCTTGCAGCGCATTTGAATAAATCGTCGCACAATCTCCTACTGCGTAAACATCTGGATCACTTGTTTGTTGATGACGATCCACCAGATACGCACCGTTCTTGAACAGCTCTAGATGCTCTTTACCCAATTCGTTGTTTGGCAGGAACCCAATGGCATTGATAACTAAGTCTACCTTGTATTCGCCCTTGTCTGTCACAATCGCTTCAACTTTTCCATCGCCCTTATATTCCGTTGCTAATTCACCGAAATGAAGCTCGATTTCGTGCTCTTTCAAAACGGCATCCATATCATCGGTGAACCATTTATCATAGTAGCTTGGTAACGAGCGTGTCATCGCATCAAAAAGCAAAACATTTTTTCCACGACGTTTCGCCGCTTCGGCGATTTCTACACCAATATACCCAGCACCAATAACCGCAACATTATTAATCCCGTCGGTGCTTAACAGCTGATCAACCGCTTGTCCATCCTGGAATCGTTTTAAGAAATGAATGTTCTCCAAATCTCGACCAGGAACCTTTGGAGAAATTGGCACAGAGCCCGTTGCCAAAATCAATTTATCATAAGCTTCGACAAAGTTTTCTCCTGCTTTTGTTGAACAATGAACTTCTTTTTTATCATAATCAATTCGATCAACGGTTGTTTCCATAAAGATTTTAGCGCCTTTAGCTTCAAAATCTTCTCGTTTTGTATAAAATAAATTTTCATAAGAATCGATTTGTCTCCCTACCCACAAGGCAGTTCCGCAGCCTAAATAGCTGAGATTATTATTGCGATCAATCATTACTACTTCTTGGTCCTCAAAATTGTCCAAAAGTGTGTTTGCCGCAGCGATCCCAGCATGGTTTGTTCCTACTATTACCGTTTTTGTCATACATTTTCCCCCTTGAGTTTGCAATCGTTTTCAATACATAATAATTGTAGCATACTTCACATGGAGATTTCATCAAAAGAAAAATCCTTTTTATTTATCTCTCGGACATTTATTGAAAGGTTTTGCTAATTTGATCGTTACTTAACACAACAAATACTCATATATAGTAGAATAAAGAAGAGAACACTTCCAAAGAAAGCGAAGGAGAACAAATGACCCCACAATTAAAACAGCATCATCTTGATTTACTCAATAAGTATGGCTTGTTGGATCACCAATCGGTCTGCGAAGTCCAACAATTCAAATCTGGTGAGACGATTTTTTCTCAAGGCGTCGAATATAAATATATTATGATCGTTGTATCTGGTAAAGCCAAAGTTTGTACAAGTGCCCCCAGCGGAAAAGATTTAGTGTTGGCCTATTACCTATCTAGTGGGTTGATTGGTGATGTTGAATTAATGTCCAACACGACTTATGCCACTGCTTCGGTCATTACCCTTTCCCCTTTCGAAGTCATTATCGTTCCATTTCAAGATGATCAAGATTCGATTTTTAAAAATTTGACATTTATGACCACGTTAGCCAAAGGGCTGTCAGAAAACTTAATTAACAGCTCGCATAACTATACGTCGAACGCCTTATATTCCGGTGAACAGCGATTATGTACCTATATCTTACAAGGCTCCTATAAGAATTATTTTTTCGATAATCTGACAGATGTGGCCGCTACGATTGGGATTAGCTATCGGCATTTGCTGCGCTTACTGAATAAGTTATGTGATGATGGTATTTTAAAACGGGAAAAACGGAAATTTCAGATTACTGACATGGAACAACTTAAATACCGATCTTCTGAAGCAGAGTATTTCAAAATAAATCATTGATAAAATACCCATCCGGCGCAAGCTGAAAAAGCGTCAGATGGGTATTTACTATTAAAAAGCGCGACCTTCAGTGACGTGTTGAACAATACTTAAAGAAATACTCAGAGTTTCCAGCCTTAAAAACTTTCTTGTAGATATTTAGTCAAATCGTTTACATACGTTTTCTGTTGCTTTTTTAGATAGCTTTTAACAAACGGTCTCAGGTAAATTTTTTTAGCCTGAATCGCTTCAGTAAAATGGATTTTTGTTTTGTGATCACTTAAGGAGAAAAATTCACCTGTCCATTTTCCTTTCATATTTACATTCTCCATCTCAAATGCGTAAAACTTCATGGGTTCAAAACCTGTGATTGTGAAGGTCGTGGGGAAATCTTGAGTAGTGTACTCAACGAAAACCTTCTGATCTTCGAGAACTTCAACTTTATTCAGATCACTTCGCCACTTTGTGTTTGTCATTGAAGTGACCACCTGCCAAACTTTTTCTATATCAGCATGAAAGATTGCTTCGATTCTTGCAGTAGTCAAAATTATCCAACCCCTTTATTATCATTTTACTGTACTGGACATAGTAAAACCTCTCAGTTTTGATACTAATTCTGCGTGTTTTAATAAGGGTGGATTGACCGTTCTTGGACTTACCAAACTTCATGAATAAATTTATTTCTTCGCTCGGCGTTTCTTTGATAGTTCTCCGGATTTCTTTGGTAGTAATCTTGGTGTTCAGCTTCAGCAGGATAAAAAGTTTTTGCAGCCTCGATGGTTGTTACGATCGGCTGATCAAACCTTCCACTTGCCTGCAAGCTGTCTCGACTTTTCTCAGCAATTCTTTTTTGTTCTTCATTAAAATAAAATATGACCGGACGATAACTGCTGCCACGATCTTCAAACTGACCAAAAGCATCTGTCGGATCTGTTTGCTGCCAATAAATTTCTACTAATTCTTGATATGAAATGAATTCTGGGTCGTAAATAATTTCTACCGCCTCAGTATGGCCTGTATCGCCGCTCTTTACTTCTAAATACGTTGGATTTTCTTTCTCACCGCCAGTATAACCAGAAATCACTGATTCAATTCCCGGCAATGAATCAAAGGGTTTGACCATACACCAAAAACAACCTCCTGCAAAAATTGCTCGCTCCATCTTTCTCACCTATCCTTTACATTTATTCATCCACAGGGACGATGGACCCGCCCCATTTCTTTTCAATCCATTGTTGAACCTTGGCTTCATGCAATGTTTCAACAATTGTTTTAATGTCTTTATTGTCCTTATTCGTCGTTTTCGTCGCGACAATATTCACATATGGCGAATCGTTTTGTTCGATCATCAAGGAATCCTTCACTGGATTCAACCCTTTTTCGTAAGCAAAATTAGAATTAATCGCGACTAAATCCCCTTCATTATTTTCATAGGCTGAAGTCAGTAATGTCGGATCCACACTATGATCAAAGACCAGATTTTTAGGATTTTCAGTAATATCCTCAAAAGTTGCCTGATCAATTTGTATCCCAGGTTTAATTTTGATCAACTTATTTTTTACAAAAATATTTAAGACTCGGCCCCATTCAGAGGGCACATTTGAAACAATCACTTTTGCCCCATCGGGAATAGCAGCAATTTTCTTTATTTTGTGTGAATAAATGCCCATTGGTTCAAGATGGATCGCCCCCACATTTGAAAATTGATACCCATTTTCTTTCTTTTGCAAATTGAAGTATGGAACCGTTGAAAAATAATTCGCATCGATGTCTCCATTCTCCAATGCCTTATTTGGCAAAACATAGTCATCGAACTTGACGATCTCTAATTCGATCCCCTTCTTCTTCAACTCCGGCTTAATATGCTCTAAGATTTCTGCGTGGGGCGTCGGTGAAGCACCAATCTTTACCTTATCCGTCTTCTCAGCTGAACCCGAGCCGCAGGCAGCTAATAAAGTCGCACAACCTAACACCAATAAAACCAAACCAATTTTTTTCATACAAACACTCTCCCAATTTTTTTGACAAATAAAAAAAATATTCATCCCTTTACCTATCAGCATCCTGATAAATAAAGGGACGAATATTTTCGCGTTACCACCCTTATTCGTATTATTCTCACAAATAATACCTCAACGGTACAAACATACCCGGCGATGTAACGGTCGCTTCCCGTCCAGCTTGCGTGAACAAACTAGAGGCTCAGAGCTCATCTTCATTGATTTTCCACGATCCCTCTTTTCACCTGCCGAGGGTCTCTTTAATCGTCTATTAGTCAATTACTCTTCTCTTCAATGCTTCATTATTGATTTACGTTATTCTAATATAAACAATCTTGCTTTGCAACAAAAAAAGAGCGAAAACTCCTCAACTTTTAAATTGAGGAGTTTCACCTCTATCGTGTTACCTGTGGCAAAGTCACAAGCTCTGTCAGCTCATTGATAATAATATCCGCTTTACTCTGATCCATAAAGAACCCTTGTTTCAAAGCAACCGTATAAATACCCGCCGCTTTAGCCGCAGCAATCCCTAATGTTGAATCTTCCACAGCTAGGCAATCATCACAGGCTAAGGCGTCGCGACTGATCAAATAGATTTCCGGATTAGGTTTGCTTTCCTTTAACTCTTCCCCACTAATAGTATATGAAAAATAGCGTTCCAATTTGCAGTCGGATAACATTTGATCAATTTCTTTGCGTGGGGATGACGAGGCCAATCCAATTGCGATATTTTCTACTCTCAATTGTTCTAATACTGAGGGCACGCTTTCTCGAATAGCCTTTGAAAAATCAATTCCGTGTTGCTGTTTGTAATGAAGGTACTCTCGATGAAGGCGATCACGTGTAATTTCATCATTAGGAATCAGCATTTCCCATGTTTGTTTTTCCGAGTTTCCTACATAATCTTCAAATTTATCAGAGCCTGGTTGAATGCCTTTAGACTTAAAAAAATCCATTCGACGTTTAAAATAGAAGGGTTCACTATCAATTAGCACACCGTCCATATCAAATATTACTGCTTTTCTCATTCTCTCACCTAGTCCTTCACAATATCATTTAGTAAGCGAAGCTCTAACAAAGGAAGCTCAATCGTATATTCCTTCTCAACCTCTTGAAATGCTTGATGGATCAACTCCATATTATGTCCCTCTTTTTGAACATATTCTTTGATATCTGCTTGTTCATCTACACTTTCTTTGCGTAAAATACGTTCGATCATTGAGCAGCAGTGCATGTAAAGCAAGAACAATTGATTGTTTGAAAATTCGATCCCCATTAGTTTTTCGAGTTCTTTGACAGCCTTTTGTACCAATCTCAAAACTTTCGTTGCATCAAGGATCGTTAAATTTTCTACGATCTTGTTAATTGAGAAATTAAAAATCAATTGACTCTTGAAGGCTTCACTATCAATGTCGACTTGTTCATGCAATAGTTCCGCAAATTCTGAAACGGCTTCTCCGTTGATTAATTGATCCAAACCAATGTATGGGACTTGATTGATTTTCGGGTTTTCTGTCCCAACGATCATCAAGACATCATACAGCTGAAATGGAGTCTCATACATTTTATTCTCAGCTAATTTTTTATAGTCATAA
This sequence comes from Enterococcus raffinosus, assembly GCF_019175485.1. Taxonomy (NCBI): domain Bacteria; kingdom Bacillati; phylum Bacillota; class Bacilli; order Lactobacillales; family Enterococcaceae; genus Enterococcus; species Enterococcus raffinosus. The sequence goes on along the minus strand of NZ_CP072888.1, from coordinate 1,437,396 downwards.
GGCAGGATGGTCAATTCCTTTGCAGAATCACCTAAGCACTTCTGTAGGATTTCTTGGATTTGAGTGGCGCTTCCTATTCCTGTATAACAGCAGGTAATGATCGCTTTTTTCTTATTTACCTCTGGGATGATCAGTTGCTTTTGTATACGGTTTTCGACAGTAATCGCCTCACAAACTTCGGTGACACTGTTGCCGTTAACAATATGTTCTCCGACTTCCAATACAAGCGGTGTACTGACATTATCAATAATAACCAAAGGACTCTTAATATGATTTGAAAGACGTTCCCCCAATTGATTGAAGGAACCCATATCTACTAGTAGGATCAATCCTGAATCTGTACGATAATCATTGATATAACGAATAATCTGTGTTTCAACCTTGTCTAAGGTGATATTGATGGGCATATCATAGGCCTGAAACACATTTTTCCCTAACATCCGATTCACGACATTCGCCAAACTGCTGGCCGTCGAATAGCCATGGGCTAGTACGATACATTTTACGTCATTCGGCAGGTCGCTGATCTGTAAACTATAAAAATAAAAGGTCACAAAAACAATATCTTCATCCAATAATCGCTGATCCAACTGCTGGGATAAATAGCTCAATAGCTTTTTAGCATACCAAAATGGCGTTTCTAAAAATGAATCCAGGAATTCCATCAGCTCATTTTTTTGTTCCTGCCAGCCATAATCACTATCTAAAATATCTGTATTATCCTTTAGATAAAGATAGCTTGCTAAAGAAACAACCCGATTGCCATCCTGTTCAAATCCATAGTTCTCATACATCATATCCAGTGTTTGTCGAATATGATAAGTCAGCACGGAATATAAAGACTCTTCCTTTTCATACGTTCCTTGAAAAATAAATTCGTCCATCATTCGTGTCACACGACTAACAGTATCCTCAATGAATTCTTGCGGCTGACTCTCTTTTTTCTGGACCTTTTTAAATTCTGATACGACTTCATCAAAAAAATTACGAAGCAGTTGTGTCTCTTTGCTTTCCAAGTGAATTTGCTGAGTCGTGTTGGGTAGGTATGTGCGATCTGACATTTTCTTCTTTGGTTTACTAAACTGTTCTTTGAATTTCAGATTGTACTCTAGTGGCAGATCCTTTAACCGAACAAAGATCGTCTGACTATTCTTCTGATGCACATAGGCATTTCCACAGGCGTATTTGATGATATTCTTGATTTTCCCGACATTTCCTTCTAAATCACTATTTAGCAAGAAATCAATCATTTGATAAGAAACCTGCAGCTCCTTATCCAAAATGCTGCTTTCTGAAATAAAGAAGGAATCGATCAAGCGCAGCCGCTCAGATTGCGGCCGATTTTGAAATTTGGGTAAGGTAACAATAACTGGTAAACGCCTCAAAAAGGTGGGTAAGAAAGCGGAATAAACGTTCTCCGTCGTTGCAAAAATCAAGCGGACATTCGCTTTTCTTCGAATACTGGTGTCTCCCATGGGTGAAAATTCGCCTGTATCCATGAAGGTAAACAGCTTCTCTTGCCCTTCTTCAGATAAGCGATGAACTTCATCTAAAAATAAGATGCCGCCATCTGCCTTTTCAATCAGTCCATTATGCTCATGGTCCGCTCCTGTGAAGGCTCCTTTTGTATGTCCAAACAACGCGGAGGATAATAGCTCTGGATTATTAAAGTATTGAGCACAATTATAGGCGATAAATGGAGCATTTGATTCTATCACCTGTTGTTCCTTGGCGTATTCATAAATTTTTTCTGCCAAAAAAGTTTTTCCTGAACCGCTTACACCCATCAATAGAATCGGTAATCCGTTATGAGGATACAAGACAGCCGTCTTGATTTGATCGATCGCTTCCTTCAAGCTGCCATTCGCACCGATGATTTCTTCAATGGCATTCCCACGATCTTGTGCAAATAATTCCTTGATCGATTCGTACTCCGCTTTGTCTATCTGAATAGAAGCGTTTTCTAATGCTCTTCTATGTAAAAACAAAACAGGATAGCTTTTTATCTTTATCAGTTCTCCCTCACGAAATGCTTGATTCAAATAACTGCTGATGGTACTACGATTGAGTTGCAGTGATTCAGCAATCTTATAAGCTGAAAACGCCTCTTCTGATCCTTCTTTGAGATTCATCGTTAACTCATATAAATAGTCATCCAGTTCCTTTTTCATTCTCATCACCTGCTTTTCATCGATTTTTGTACCCTCAACTTTATTTTATAGCATTTTCTTTATCTAAGGGATTCATTTTTTATAAAACGAAAAAACCGAGATAAAGTATCTCAGTTTTTTCGCAAAGTTTTTTTGCGACTAGTAAGAAAGTTTCCACATATAACGACGTTTTGTAAGAGGATGTTCTCTCGCATAGGACAGTTCTTCAGCATAGACTCTGAATACTGCTGTGATTACAAATGGGTTGAAGTAATCTAAAACTTCTTTTTCAACAAAAGCGGATAAGCCGTAATCTAATGCATCGACAACTTCTGTTTTTGCATCAAAACGATCTAAGAAGGCTAAGGCGCGTGAATCAATCGCCCGTGTCTTTCCGTCGTTCATCAATAGGATAAATGGAACGTCCTTATCAACGATCTCAAACGGGCCATGGAAGAATTCTCCTGCATGGAAAGTACCCGAATTGATCCATTGCATTTCCATCATCAAGCAAACGGAAGAAGAATACGCTACCTCATGAGTGGCTCCGCTACTCATGATATAAATAACTTTTTCGTCTTTAAAGCGTTGCGCAAATTGTTTTGCTGCTTTACGCGCTGATTCTGCACTTTCCTGAGCTAGATCATAAATCTTGGCAAAACCGTCCATCATTTTATCGTAGTGTTCATAGCCTTCCACCTGATTTAATAACTCAACCGCTAGTAGTAAGCAATAACCTGTTTTTTCAAGTTTCGTTGCATAGTTTTCAGCAAACCCATGATAAATAACATAATCTGCATCTTTTGTTAACGGTGCGTCAACGATTCGTGTTAAACTAATTACTGTAGCACCTTTATCTTTGGCAATTGCATTAGCTTCTACTGTTTCTGGAGTTGCACCTCCAAGTGAAGCTGAGATCACCACCGTGTTCTCATCGACCGAAGTTGGTGTCGCAAAGTTGAATTCGTTGGCTGTGTAGTGGCTAATGCGTAATTGTTTCGCATTTTGGTCTAAAAAGTATTTTGCTGGATACAAATCTGCTTTTGACGCCCCGCAGCCAACGAAAACAACGTGTTTCACTTCTGTTTTCCCTACTATTTCTTTGATAATTTCTTTTGCTTCCATCGTTGAATTCATTTTCTGAATTCCTCCTCAGTTTTCTTTTTTTATTTAGAGAAGCATCACTATGTTTTTCCTTTCCATAGCTTCGCTCCAACTACCTGATTTAAACGAAAATCCCTAAAGCGCTTAAAATTAATCCGCCGACAATACAAATCAGCAACATCACACTTGTGTTGACCTTCTTTTGCAGCAACCAATACATGAGCATCGTCAAAGCAAATGGCAGCATCTGCGGCATAATATTGTCTAGGACATCTTGCAATACAAACGTCTTCCCAAATTTAATTGGCGTAGTGATTCCGATCATGCTGGCGATCATTGCCCCAATAACCATCAAACCGATAATGGAACACACATACATCACGCGGTCCATTAAACCGCCTTCATATAATCTCGTTAAATACTTATTCCCCATATTGTACCCAAATTTCCCGCCATAATAAGTTACTAGAAAAGAAGGAACAAATGAAATGATCATCGCTAAGATCGGTCCTAAAATACTGCCTTGCTGCGCCAAATTAATTCCCAAGCCAAAGGCCAAGACACGAACGGTTCCTTGGAAGAAGGAATCCCCGATACCAGATAATGGACCCATTAATGACGTTTTAACCGAGTTGATCGTATCCGGATTAAATCCTTCTTGATCCTCATAGTATTGCTCTTCCATTGAAGCTGCTAATCCTAAGACAAAGGCACTTGTCTGCGGTGTACAGTTGTAATACAGCATATGACGTTGGTAAGCTTCCTTCTTCAAGTTTTCATCCTTTGGATCCTTGTAGATACGGTCCAATGTTGGTGCAATCCCGTATAAGAAGCCCATATTCATCGCACGTTCATAGTTCCAAGAGTCTTGAATGGCCCATGAGCGCCAGAAAAATTGCCAATATTTACGACCATTTTGATCCTTTTCTTTTGCCATTTTCTTAACCTCCTTTTATAGATCATCCAGTGCGTCAGGTTCCTCAGCGGTACCACCGCCGCCACTGCCACCAGATTTATTCGCTTCAATTTGATACATCACAAATGCGACAATTCCAGCAAATAGTGCCACGCCGGTAATTCCTAAGCCCGAATAAGCAGTAATCAGGAATCCTAAAACCAAAAACGGCATCATTTTTTTAGACAGCATCGTTTGCAACAGTAGAGCAAACCCGTAGGCTGGCAACAATTTACTTGCTAAGCTTAAGCCATCAGTGATCCACTGAGGAATCGCATCCACAATCGACTTAACTAAGTCCGTTCCAAAATAAATGGCTAGGAAGATCGGGACAAAATACATTAAGGAATACAGGATGGTTCCCCATACAATATGGATATGTTGCACCCTTTTGAACTTTCCTTCCTCAATTAACGAATCGGCTCGGTGGGTCAAACTAGCCAAAACCGTTCGCATCAAAATTCCCAATAATTGCCCTAAAATTGCGATCGGAATCGCAATGGTCAAAGCTGTCTCTGCATTTGAACCAGATAAAATTGCAAAAGCCGTTGCGATAACTGCACCCAATGTCATATCTGCAGGTACGGCAGCTCCGACCTGAACGACACCTAATGAAATCAATTCAATGGATGCCCCTACTAGCAACCCTTTCTCCAAATCCCCTAACGCCAGACCAACTAAGGTCCCAACAATTAACGGCCGTTCGAAGTTCAGTCGCCCCAACAAGCGGGAGTCTAACATGACAAACACACCAATCAATCCTAAAACTATTGATTGAACCAACATTTAAAGCCCTCCTTTTAAATTAATTTATTTAAATCCTCTGATTTAGAGGTTGGTATCTGCTGCATATATTGTTTCACACCCATCTCCTTCAATTTTCTAGCTTCCTGCTGCTCCTCTTCATTCAAGAAAATCGCACTGCCAAACTGCTTTCCATCATTGGTTTTTGGTATCCCGCCATAATTGATTTCCTTGATTTTAGGATAGGCCTCGCAAAAGGCTAATGTCTCCTTCGTATTTCCGAAAATCAGCATAATGTTTTCGTTCAATGTTTCTACTTTTGGCATTTTTGACAAGGCCTCTTCAACAGTAAAAATGTTCAATTTTACACCAGTCGGTTTTGCCAGATTTAGTGACATTTTCTTGAATTCATCCGTCGCTGCTTCTTTATTGATTACGATAATGCGGTTGATTCCCTGTGACTTGGTCCAAGAAAATACTACTTGACCATGTAATAAACGATAATCAATTCGTACAAGCTTAATCATAAATCGTCCCCTCCAATATTAATTTTTGTTGTTAATAGTTGTTTGCAATCAATCATTCCTTGTCGGCTTTCCTCAAGAATCGCTGCTAGCTGATTTGACTCAATCTTACCAGCTTGCGTCGCAATGGAAATTACCAAGGGTAAATTCATCCCTGCAAATAAATGAAGCTCTGGATGCTCCTGTTGAATCGTTAACAAATCATTATTGACACTTCCACCGAAAATATCCGTTAAAATGTACACATCTTCATAACCGATTGTTTGGAGTAGACGCTCTACTTGATTTTTGATCGGCTCATCCTCATCTCGAAACGCTGAAAGAGCAAAAATATTGCCTTCATCACCGATAATCATTGACGCAGTCTGCTTCAATCCTTGTGAAAACTCTCCGTGGCTTGCTAAAATAATCTTGTTCATTCCCTATCCTCCTTATAACTGTTCTCACTTTTATATAAAGCAAGTAGCGTGCCATTTTTTGATAGAAGCCACAAACCCTTTATTATCAACACTTTATCAAACGCTTTCAACACATTGTTTGATAGGACAAATAATGTGGGCAAGAGTGTTGGAAGGACTTCTATCTATAGAATCAGAAAACTTCTACAATACACTTCATTGCAAATATAAAGGAATGTGTTTTATTTCTTCTATAGTATAGTAGGAGAAAGAAGGCGCTCAGCAAATCGAATTTGATCTGCTGAGCGCCTTTTTGATTAGTTGTATTGTGCTTTCCACATATAAGTACGTGTCATATAGTCCTTTTTGATCTGGTAAGCCAATTCCCTCATAAATACATTGTTTAAGATTGGAGAGAAAAGCAAATGATTGAAATGCTCACTCACCTTCGGGTCAAAATGATTCAGACCAATGTCACGAGCATCCAATTGGAATACTTTGCTTCCGCCAAATTCTTCTAAGAAACGTGCAGCTCTCTCGTCATTTGATCGACTGCCCCCTTCACCGATAAGCAAGAAAACAGATGTTTCTTCATCAATCACTTCAAACGGTCCGTGGAAGAAATCACAGGAATTGACTGTTGGGGAATCAATTTGCAGCATCTCCATAATGTTGCATATAGAGAAAATATACGCTGCGCCAAAAGTTGCGCCGCTGCCCATGACATGGATAGATTTTGAGTCACGGTTTTTCATCGCCCACTTGATCGCTTTCGTACGAATATCTGCTGCCGCTTGTTTATAGATTTTATCCACCGCTTCAAAACTCTCCAATGCCAAACTCATATGTTCATATCCTTCAACGACATCCATCGCCAGCATCGCTATTTTTAACCCATACGCGGCATTCGTCTTCGAAAAATCGCTGCTGTCTACCGCGACAGAATCATAAGCAACTTTGTAATCACAAACCTCTGTTAATTCTGACTCATCGACATATAATGCCAAGGAGGCTGCCCCAAGTTCTTTCGCAAGTTTTGCCGCTTCGATCGTCTCCGGCGTGCCCCGCATTGAACAAACAACAGCTAAAGTATTTTCTCCAACAAAAGCTGGAGGGGCTTTAACAAATTCATTACTAGTAATATTTTTCGAGCGAAGCGTCGTTGCCTCTTGATCCAAAAAATAGTGTCCTGGATAGAATCCTCCATAGCTTCCACCTGCTGCCAACCAAATAACATTTTTGATGCCACCCGTTGCTTTCTTATTTTTTTCGATTTCCTCAATCATTTTTCTTAGTTCCATACTATCTCCTCACTTTCATTATTAATCCTATGCGTCTTATCAACAAGACAAGTTTAATACGTGTTACGAAATTTGTCAATACATGTTTATAATGTTTATTCAAACTTGTATTGAAGTTGATATATAGATCGCATTTGCGTATAATATAAGAAAAGGTGGTGTAGAAATGGCTCAAAAGATTATTAATGAAACAAAACCTCTTTATTTGCAGATAAAAGAAACCATCCTTAAACAAATCAAGGAAGGCGAATTGAAGCCCGGCGATAAATTACTTTCAGAAGCACAATTTCAGAAAAGCTTCGCTGTCAGCAGAATTACTGTACGAAAGGCGATTGACGAGTTAGTAGAAGAAAACTATTTGATGCGCCTTCAAGGAAAGGGGACATTTGTTAAAGAACAGGCTGAAACTCAACAAAAATCCTTATCACTAACGCAAGTTTGTCTAGAACAAGGGAAAAAGCTGACTTCTGAAGTGATTTCAGTTATCGAATGTCCTGTACCCACAGATTTCGCTGATTTATTCAACTCAAAAGAAGCTATTTTAGTTGAGCGTCTTCGTAAAATTGATGGGGTGCCGATTATGTTGGAAAAAAACTACCTCCCATTAGCTTTTACTTTTTTATTGGACACTGATTTGTCCGGATCGCTATACCAAGTACTTGCTTCTTTCAGTATTGATCCTCAATACAAAGGGCTAAATCAAGTAGCAATCAGTCAACTGACCGATCAAGAAGCCAAATTATTTAATGTACAAAGTGGGCTTTCTGTTATTCACCACAAAGGAACCGTTTATGATTCAAAAAACCAGTTAGTTCTCGCTTCAGAAGAGCTCGTTCGCGTGGATCTTCCTGATTTATTTAAATATTATCTATAAAAAAGTGGTGCGCTTCTTTTTATCAGAAGCGCACCACTTTTTTCAAATCAACTTTTGTTCCTTCTGAATCGTTACTATTCTTTGGATAAAGCATCTTCGACCGCTTTAATGATCGTCACACTACTTTGGGTAGCGCCGCTAATAGCATCCACTTTCAAACTCTGTTCGTCAATAATTTTGTTAACGATTTGTTCACCATCTTTGCCTAATCCGGTCATATGATCTTCAATTTTGATTGATGCTATCTTCCCTTCATTGACAAGCACATTCACTTTCGCTGAAACTGGGCTGATCTTAGCTGTTCCTTCATATTCTCCATTTGCTAGTTTCGCAACATCTACGTTCTGAATGGTTACTTTCTTTAATGTTTCTTTTGTTAAATACGAAGCGCCAACTTTCACACATAAAACAACGATCACAAGAATAAGTAATACAATAATTAATTTCTTTCCCATTTTCCGACTCACTCCTTTAAGGTATCCGTACCAACTCTGCTAAATCAATATAATCTGCTTTTCCTTCACTAACTACTGCTTCGATCGCTTTTTCAATATCCAATTTTTCCTCCTCTTCCTTCTTTGCGCTGCTTTTACTAATCATTTTTATGATTAGCTTTTCCGGTAGTTTCAATTGTTCTTTTACTATTCTTCCTCTTAAATGAACATGCTCCGCGTCTGGAAAAAATTTGACTATTCCTTGTTGAATTTCCTCCAGCTTTTCCTGATCGTAAATTGAAGTAAGCCCAACTGAGATAATTACGAGGGATTGGTTTTCTGTTACTTTCTTTTTCACTTCCTCCAAACCTAAAATATTTCCAGCATAAACGCTGCCAAAATAATAAACCCTATCTACAGATGCAAGTTCCATCGATGTGAGATCAGTATATTCTAGGATTGGGTAGTCATTTTCTTTGGCAAAAGCTTTTGCATAGATTTCTGAACTCCCCTTTTTTGTTCCATAAACGACTATATTTTTCATCGCAATTCCTCCTTTTTGCCTTCCATCGACTCTAACGCTTCTAGTTTCTCTACTCCTGCGTACATTTTCATAAAGATAGAGAAGAAAAGTTCCAACTCTTCATCTGAATATTCGGCAAAAATAGCGGTTAATGCGCTTTCATGCAGACGACTAACTGATTGAAAATAATCCTCACCTTTATCCGTCAAAAATAAATCCATTCGTCGTTTATCACGTTCACTGCGGGATAGTTTTAGCAGCTCTTTTTTTTCTAGAGCAACTGCTAATTTTTTTACATTTTGCCTTGAACAGCCTAAAAGCTCACCGCAACTTGTCAGATCCAAGGTTCGACCGGGTGCCTGCTTGATCATGATCAGGACCATAAATTGTTTAATTGTCACAAATGGATCTACCTTATCAAAGGAGGTTTGCAGGCGATTGCCAAGAATAAACATACTTGCAAAAATTGCTCGTTGCTGGTTATCACGTCCCTCCTTAAAGGCTTCGGTTAAACGTTCAATAGACATTACCCTTCCTCCCACTTCTCATAATTAAGTAACTTGTTACCTATATTCTACATTGAGTTGAAATGAGAATCTATAGTCCTTAGGTCTTATTTTAAGAATAAAAGAAAACAATCATAAGAAAGCCCTTTTATATGATTTTTTGATTTTTTTAAGATTTTATATATAATTATGCTCAATAAAAATGTATAATAAGATCATATAAAGCATTTTACTTCTTAGGAACGCCTGAAATTTTTTCCTTTAGGGGGAAGTTAATTGAAAAATTCAATCATTAATATCGATAAACGCCATAAAGATATTTTAGACATACTAGAAAAAAAGGAGCATATGACTACACTAGAACTATCTGAAGCTCTGGATGTCTCCCTTAGTACCATTCGTCGAGATCTGCATTTATTGGAAGAAAAAAATGATATCATTCGCAAGTTTGGCTATTGTATCTTTAATTACGAAAATAAACCGGACACAGAGCAATCCGGTCCGGTTCGCATCAAACAAGCCCTCGCTCAAGAAGCCAGCAAATACATACATGATTATGACACAGTCTTCATCAATTCTAGCTCCACCGCGATTAAAACTGTGGACTATTTACATTCTGAGCACTTAACAATCATTACGAATAATTTAAAAATCAATTATGCTACTCAAAATCCCGAGTACAATTTTGTCTTAACTGGAGGGGAAATGCGTTTTCCTAAAGAAGCTTTAGTTGGGGATGTGGTTATCAATCTTTTATCTTCCATCAATGCCGATACCTGTGTAGTGGGCTGTAGTGGAATCGATATTGAAAATGGGGTAACGACGAAATTCATGAATGAGGCAACCATCAATGAAATGATGGTTCAAAGAACAACTAGATGCAAGATTTTGGTTGCGGATCATCGCAAAGTAGGACAAACATCAAAATTTAAAATGGCAGATATTTCTGCCTTTGACTATTTGATTACAGATCAATTCAGTTCAGAAGAGGTTTTAACTAAGATTCAACATATGGGGGTCACTGTCGTTCAAGTCACTTAAAGGAGTGTCATTCTTTGGGAAAAACAAGACAAGTTTTGCTTTCCACTGATCTTATTTTCATTTTCTTATTCACTTATGGCTGTTCAATTACTCTTGCCGCTTTTTTTCTAGCTAGTCCGCAGGATTTGTTAGTGGGCATGCAGCATATTGTTCGCTCACCTAGTAATTTGATTACAGATTATGTCCACATCGCTGGTGTGGGTTCCGCATTTTTAAATAGCGGCTTATTGACATTAAGTAGTCTTTTTCTTTTACGGAAGCATAAGCACCATTTTTGTTCGTTAACTGTTTCTGTCATCATGATGCTATCCGGCTTTTCTTTTTTTGGAAAAAACATTGTCAATTCAGCCCCAATCATTCTAGGCTGCCTGATTTATTTGAAGATTCATCATTCAGGACGACAAGATTTATTGGTAATGGGCCTGTTAAGTACCTGTCTTTCACCTATTGTGAGCACGATCTATAGCGCACCAAATCATTCATTGCTTTTAAATATAGTCATTGCATTGATTACTGGTTTGTTGATTGGTTACACAATTCTTCCGATTTTTGAATTTTTGAAAGTCCACACTAAAGAGTTAAATCTTTATAATATGGGGTTCTCTGCTGGTTTTATCGGTGTCCTTGGAAACTTGATGACAAGAAATGTTTTAGCGATTAAAATTGTCCCACATGCGTTATCCTTCGAACATCATCAGCCGCTTCTTTGGTTTTTGATCGCCTTATTCACGTTTCCACTGCTCATTTTTCTTTCCTTCTACAGAAAAAATGCCGCACATTCGAAGCATCTGCTTCTGGATCTAAAAAAAATCGCGCGCTTTTCACTCTATGGCTATTTGGCCATTATTTTTACTCTTATGCTAAGAGTGCCATTAAGCGGAATCTTGGTGGGGGCTATTTTGACCTTTGCGGGCTTCAGCATGTACAACTTCAAATTTCGTTATTTCTTTTTTCCTGCGCTAGGTGTTTTTCTTACCGCTTTACTTCTATATCAAGACGCGGCCACGACCAACAACATCGTGATTATTCTTTTCGCCAGCACACTTTCACCAATGACGCGAAAGTACGGGCTGCTGACAGGTACACTTTCCGGCGGAATATTTTCCTTGATTACTAGAAATACCCAGTACTTGACTGCAGGCATCAACCTATACAATTGTGGATTTGCAGGTGGGATTACCGTTTTATTAATGGATTTTGTTCGTGTTCAATTTTATAAAAACAGTAAATTAAAAGTGTATTTTCAGTCTCTGCATTTAAGAATCATCCATGTCGAAAAACAACTGGTAACCAAGTGGATGAAAAAGACAGGAACGCTCTTTTTCAAGTCCAAGATTACAAGAGACGATCAATCTTAACGTTTGAACCCATTCTATAAAACTCTATTAAGTAGCTTAGTTAGCTGCTTTTTTTGAGTGAGGTATCAGGGAAATGGAAGAATCGAAAATCACCCGCGGAAATGAAATCGACTCTTATCAGCCTTGATTCATACTAAATATTCGTCTTCACCAGCGTTTTTTGAATCGGCCCAATCGTTGCCAAGACTTCCTAATAGCGCCAAAGGGTGATGCTTTATTCTTCTGATTTGCCTTTTCCTCAAACTTTATGAATAGTTCAATACACATTGGATCTGTTTCCTGATTGAGTTGGGCATCTAAGAGATGTCCCTTCTCAGGTATAACTGTTAAAACAAAAGAATGCAGCTGTTCTTGTGAAAAATCACGAATTGTCGTACCTGTTGGCAGACTCACTACTCGTTTTAATACACTTGGTTCAATCATTTTTTCTTCAACCATAGTCAATTTAGGCTCAGTCAAAGAGCTAACGCTAGTATCTTCTAATCCTTGATTGTACACTTGTGCTTCGATTTCATCCTCTTCTTCGTCACTGGAAAGTTGTTCCGTACTTTCATACGTGGCTTCTTCACTCGTAGTATCGAAAATAATGGTTTCTATCTCTTCGAAAAAGCTTGCTGTGACTAATTTATCAAAAAGACGAGCACCTTTTTTTCTGAAAAGTTTAATGGTCGTCAATTTCTCTAAAGAGGCTTTGATTTGCTCTGGCGGAAGCTCAGTATTTGCATCGTTCACTCGTACGATATGTTCTTTCCCAAAACTATTTTCAAATGTTGCGGCCAATTCTACCAAATCTTTCCTTCCCTTCTCGTTAGATTTTTGTGATATTCGCTCAAGAGCCTACTAGTCCTCTTAACGGTGTCATAATCACTTGGTTCATTACTTTTTCAACCTTTTCTTTGATAAATGATTTTGCTGCGAATAAGTGCAAGTAGACTAGTTTCCATTCTTTTGAAGAAAAATATTCCTTAAAATAAACATAATAGCGACGCAAAGTACGAGAAGTTTTGCTCTTTAGAAATATTCTGCGTACAAGTCCTTTCATAAAGAAGGAGAAGTCCTCTCCACCAAGCTCATCTCGAACTTGAAGCGCTACCAAAAATTGGATCGTCGACTTGGCATCACGAGTATCCTGATAATAATGATTCATACGTTTTTCAATCGTCTTTGGTTTAAGACTAAAAAGTTGTTCCGGGGTAAATAGCGGTTTTTTCATTATCGATAGCTCCTTTTTTCTCTTTTTTCAGTGATCACGCAATGACTATAATCCTAAAAAAACAGCCTTGTCAAATGACATTTTTCTAAAAAATGGTTTTTCACAAGCGGAGAAACTTGGGATACTAAGCATTCGAAACCAAAAAAACTCTTTTTTTAATTTGAAATAAACGAAAAAAGCATAAAGCGTTCAAGTGTGTTATTTATTCTTTTTACCCCTTTTTTGAGAAGGTTCATGCTTAGATATCAACTATACGTTCTTCTAGTCCTTCAAATTTATCTGTTTATCCTTTAACTATTTCTGGTATTTTACTTTTGTCATCATACTTCTAAAAATAAATCCGCACATAAAAAAGCATGACCCTTAAGAATCATGCTTTACTGGTTTAATAACATTATTTAGGCGACAAGCTCCCCAATTTGAGAATTTCCTTTTATTCCTGATTCAGCCAACTTATCATATACTCAAAATGATGTTGGTTTGGCTCGATGATGTCCTGATGAGCCATCTGAGGGAGAATAAGCAGTTCAATATTATTCTTACTTAACAAATTCTTTTTAAAATAATTCAAAGTGGTTTCCACGTCTACTCGTACATCGTCGCTCCCATGAATAATTAAGCATTTCTCTACTGTTAATGGTAGATGCTCTTGAGGAGAAGCCTCAAGGAGCTCTTCTGCACGCGCGCTATTTCCAAAATATTCCGTAACTGCATCATCACCTAGTTCATTTTCATTGGTGTAAATTAGATCGGTTACTGGTGCTAATGCAATCACCTTATGCTTCTTCTCTGCATTCAAAAGCGCCAATTGTCCACCAACAGAATGACCAATCAGAACAATATCATAAGCTGGATACAATAGTTCTATTTTTTGAATCGCAGTTTTCACATCATTTAGAGGGGTAGGCCATGGATTCTTTTTTCCGCGGCGATATTCAATATTGCAAACTAAATAGCCCTGCGCAACGAAAAAAGTTTGCATCTTGGTTAATGTCTCCAAACTTTTTTCCTGTCTCCAATACCCACCATGAATCAGAACAATTACTTGATTCTTCTCCATGACTTCAGGTTCAGCGATTTGAATAACGCAGTCTTCTTCCTTTTGATAGGGATATTTTTTCAACGTTCTCACCATCCTATTGATCGTTTTCGTATCTTAAGTAAATTGTACCATGCTTATTGGATTAAAGTGGCTTTCTCATAAAAAACTAGGTTACAGCCAAATGGACTTTTGACCATAACCTAGATGCTGAACGTTTACTTTATCCCTTTTTGTTTCTGATAAAGCCAACAAGTCGCGGCGATTGAATTTACTTTATTCTGTAAAGCATCGGTTCTTGAGGTCATAATAAAAGGTTCCTGAGTACCTACAATCATGGATGCCGTTTCAAATCCTGCGTAAAAGTGAAGTGCTTTGCTTAAAGTGTTGGCCTCTTGCAAAGAAGAACCTACAAGGATATCTGCTGCTCCAGCCACTGAGCTGTGGATTCCTTTAATGTCAGCTGCTTCTTTCGAAATCGCATTATCCAGTGAAAGCGGGCCATCAATCACACAATCTTTTATTTGTCCTCGGTTATTCATTTGGACTAGGATTGCTCCCAATGTTGTATCAGGCATTTTTTCGCTGACAGTCTCCACTGCGCTTAATAATGCGACCTTCGGGTGAGAAATACCGAACGAATGCCCCACAGAAACAGCGTTCTCAATGATATCCTTCTTCACCGATAAATTTTGCTCAATATTAATCGCGCAATCCGTTAAAAATTTTAAAGTATGGGTATGATCTTGAAAGATCGTTATTTGACTAATTCGTTTGATTCTTTCGAAACCTTCTGCTTTGTTTAGAATCGCTCCCATAAACTCAGAAGTATGCAGCAATCCCTTCATTGGAATATCCGCCTGCTGCTCCTTAACCATTTTTATTGCTAGCTTAGCAGCATGCTTCGACTTTGGTTCATTGATGATATCAAAGTTGGCAGATTCTATTCCTCTTTTTTTCAAAAGCTCTTGAATACGACTTTCGTTCCCGATTAAAGTAAAAGTTGCGATTCCCTCTTTTGTTGCTCGATCTGCCAATAAAACCTCTTCCTCATCTGCCATCGCAATGACGATTTTTAACGGATCTAGTTCTCGTATTTTTGCATGCAGTTCCTTGAATGTTTTTATTTGCATCGTATCACCTGCCTTATTTATACTCTTTTACTTCAATATCACCTGAATAAGCCGGTATACATACGGCGCTTAATGCGTCAAGCTCATCAATATCCGGTTTAACAAAAATCGGAGCCATCCACCAAACATGTTTCTTAACAAAATCGACAAAGCGTTCAGAATTTGCTAATCCTCCAGTGATACCAATCGCATCAGGCTGCTCCCTCATTGCGGCGGCAGCTGCACCGATAGCTTTAGATACTTGAAAGGCCATTGCCTCAAAAACCTCTTGCGCTTGAGTGTCTCCCTTCATTATCCTTCTTTCAATTTCTTCTCCATTGTTTGTACCTAGATGAGCCATTAAACCGCCACCGCCATTTAACATATAGTCTAATTCGTCATTGGTATATTTCTCTGACTGAATCATTTTTTTCCAATCTGCTGCTGGAAGTGTCCCACTACGATCCATTCCAAATGGCGCATCCCCATCTAAGCCATTTGTAATATCGATTACTTTGCCTTTTTTATGGGTTCCACAGGAGATACCCGATCCGAGATGGGTAATGACGATATTGATTTCCTCATACTTCTTATCCATCTTGGAAGCAATAAATCTGCCGAAAGCTTTATGACTTAATGCTTGAAAATAACTGTGACGAGCGATTTGTGGAAGTCCTGTATAGCGGGCAATCGGAATCATTTCATCTACACAAGGAGGGTCTGCAATCAGAGCCATTTTCCCATTTTCCTTCGCAAAATCCAAGGCAATCCCACAACCTAAATTGCATACATGCTGCCCATAATCTCCCGATCTCGCATCAGCTACCATCGCTTCATTCACTTCGTAGACGCCAGATTCCAGTGGCTTTACTGACGGCCCCCGAGAAATGAATAACTCAATATCATGAATCGAGAGTTGATGATTCTTTAGAAAATCAAGAATTCCTTGTTTTCGATAATCGTACTGCTCCCAAATCCTTTTGTATCCTTCAGTCTCTTTTGCAGGATGGCGAATCGTGTCGCTTAAAATCTTTTTATTTCCAACATAAATGGCAACTTTTGTAGAAGTTCCTCCTAAGTTCATTATCAATGCTTTCATCTCAAGCAGCCAACTTTCCTATTTATTGAAAATCTGCGACTAATTCTCTAAATTCTGCTTCATTTAATGTTCGATGGAGGGCAATTCCTTTGGCCTTCACAGCCATTAACAGATCCATTTTCTTGTCTTCTTCAACAGTCAGATCATAACGTTCTAACCAAACACGCAAATTGTCTTTTCCTGATTTCTTTCCTAAATCCAAGACTGGTTCTCGGTTACCTACAAGATCCCAACGATAAGGCAGCATAACAAGAGGATCCGACTTACGTGCATTTTCCCATAAGCTAGATGGCATTCCCGTTTCCCAACCAAAAATCGCATCACCGACTACTGGTGCCGTCGGATTGATAGGTTCGCGTGCCAAACGAGCCACTGTATCCGATAAATCTTTCAATTTAGATAAATCCAAGCCCGTGTCTTGTCCATATAATGCTTCCAATGACAAAGCTACTTGCTCAAGCTGTGCTGATCCAGCTCGTTCACCAATACCATTCACTGTAACGTGAACTGCCGAAGCACCTGCTGATAAACCAGCCAAGGAAGTAGCTGTTCCTAATCCGAAATCATCATGGAAGTGACACTCAATCGGGGTGCCTGGAAAACGCTCAATTAATTGTGAAATTCTCAAACGTGCACCTTCTGGTGATAATGCACCAAAGGTATCAACTAATGCCAGAGAATCCATATGACCACCGCCATCAACAATTGCTTGAACAGTGTCCATCAGAAAGTCCATGCTTGCACGTGAGCCATCTGCCGGGAAGAATAGTACCTTTAAGCCCAGTTCGTGTGCCTTTGCTGTTGCCTCGATCGCTGATTTTATCGCTTTTTCCGCGCCCCATTTGATTCCTTTAGCAAGTAAATGTTCACTTCCAGGAATTTCTGCAACTACACCATCTACTCCACATTCTTTGGCTAATTCCATATCCTTTACCATATTTCGAACAAAACAATAAATATCCGCCTTCAATCCCAAACTAGTGATTTCTTTGATAGCGTCCGCATCTTCTTGAGTTACAGCTGGGGTTCCCGCTTCAATCCGATGAACACCTACCGCATCCAATTTTTTGGCAATTTCAACTTTTTCTTCTTTGGTTAAAACAATCCCTGGTTGTTGCTCACCATCACGAAGCGTCGTATCTAAAAATTGGATCTGATCAACAAATTTGAATTGATTTGTCACCTTTTCATCATAATTTGAGGGACTTACCCACCATTTTCCTTCTTCTCTAAAACCCATCTACTTTTCCTCCTTAATTCTTTATAATAGTTTTATTCTGATAACTCAATTTCAGTAGAAATCTTATTTTTCTGATATTTGTATAATTGATAAGGTAATATAACTAAAAATGGAATTTCAAAAAGCGGAATATTGATTCGGCCAATAATTCCGTAGGCAGTTGTAACGATTTGCGGAATACCAGCTCGTCCAAAATAGAAAGCCAAAATCGTTAAAATGCCTACAAGTAAAATTCTTCGTGCATTATAGCTAGAATTTTTCCAAACTTTGTGAACAAGCAATTGATAACGTTCAATCATCCCATATAAGTATCCGGCTCCAGTAGATAAAACTGCTAGGTAAGCAATTGCCGTATACAACAAACGCACCGTAAAACCTGCTCCAATAATATGATTTAGACTCCATAGAGTAGGTAAATCTTCCCCTGCGACATTTGGCATCCCCGCCGCAAAAATAATATTCATGGCAATTGTTGAAATAAATACCATCAAACTCCCGAGAACCGCTGTTCCTATAGAGTGCTTTCTCGTTTTCACCTGTCCTTTGGAAGCAGGGATCACCGCATCTATAAAGGCGACCATAATGTTGATGTAGAGAACGATTTGCATGAGAACTTGTGACATTGGCGCATTCATCGTTCGATTAGCCACATAAGTACTTATCCCTTCCCAAGAAGCAGGGACACCTCGCACTGCGATATAACTAATCAAAAGGATCAATGCGATAGCAATGAAGGAAGCTGAACGTAAAACAATTTTCTGTCCAGCAAGAATCAACAGAATCACTATTCCAAAGGTCAAGAGCCCCATTGCCACAGCCGAAACCTTAAAAAAATCTGACAGTAAACGTCCTCCAGTAGCAAAGGTCAATGCAGAAATCGTAATACAAGCCAGTATTGCTGAAAATTCTTTGACATTAGCAAAAAAGAAATTGAACTTTCCAAAAACACGGTCATAAAAAGAACGGAAATCATAAAGTTCAAAGGTGCGACAGTACTCCAGCACAAGGTAGCAAATCACTCCTGCGATAGTTGTCGTAAAAAGCGGACCAATAAATACCCCTAGCCATGACTGTCCTACGAAGAAACTGACAAGCTGCGCTCCGCCTGAAAATCCCGGACCAATATAAATCCCGAACCAGACAGAGGCTAATCCAAAAGAAACGAGCAAACTTTGAAACGTGCTTTCTTTTTTTTCCATTTCGCTGCTCCTTATAAATTCAATGCCTTCTTATTCAAGATATTTGGTGGGTTCTTTCCTTCCAGTGCGTCTACTGCCGTTTGTGCTACCGAAGCAAAGAGTTCTTGATTTGCTTCAGCAGAATTATAGGCGATGTGGGGAGTAAGAATCACATTCTTCATTCCCACTAATGGGTTTGATACATCCTTCATTGGTTCTTCCGCCAGTGTATCTAATCCAGCACCTCCAACTTTTCCACTTTTTAGCGCGTCGATGAGATCATTGGTAACAATCAAACCACCACGAGCAGCGTTGATCAAAATAATGCCATCCTTCATCTTTTTGAATGCTTCAGCATTGATCATACCGGCTGTATCTTTCGTTTCAGGAAGATGCAGAGAGAGGATATCTGACTGTGCATACAAGGCATCAAGTTCAACCTGTTGGACCCCATTTTCTTTGAAGACTTCTGCTGAAACATATGGATCATAGGCGATTACGGTATAACCCAAACCTTGAAAATTACGAGAAATTTGTCTTGAGATATTTCCAAAGCCAACTAATCCAACTGTTTGAGCAGATGGACGACGCATTTTCTTCCCAAGTTCTTGATTCCAGACCCCTCGTCCAACAGCATCATCAAAATGTTTTAGTTGTCTAGTTAATGCTAGGGCCAATGCTGTCGAATGAATGGCAACTTCGGAGATACAATAGGTGGTTACGTTACAAATTCTGATTCCCATTTTATTTGCGGCATCCATATCAAACTCATTGACACCAATCCCGTAACGGATCATCACCTTACAGTTTGTTAACTGACCGATACTTTTTTCAGTCATTTTCGTCGCTATGTTTAAAATAGCGTCTGCATCACTATACTTTTCGATTACTTCGTCTTCACTTTGACAAGTTCCCATAACAAATTCAAACCCAGCATCCTCAACAATCTTTCGTTCAATGGCATAATCGTATCCACTAATCACCTGTGAATCCAACAGTACAACTTTCATAAAAAAGCCTCCCTTTTTTCGAAAAAGAATGATGAAATGATTCAATGAACTTTGCGCAAAGTATTTATGAATACGTTTTCAAAGACATCGTAAGGTATTTTCTTAACTTTGTAAACACCTTTTTACAAGTTAAGAAATTCACTAACAATAAATGGAATTCCTGATTTTAAAAAAATAACCTCTTCTCACTCATAACAATGACACAAAAAAGCTAACTAGATCGAGAGATATCATCTTTTCATCTCTTTGTGAAAGAACATCTCGAAAGACATTACATCCGGTAATAAAGAACAAAAAATAATTATCGTATTTCGCTTTTTTCTAGATGTTTCTTCCCGTTTATAAGGTTCGTTGACAACGATAGTCAAACTACTTTAAAATTAAGAGTGCCTTAGAACACAAAAAATCGTAACTATCTAAATGACTACCCGATAACTAAATTTGTTAGTTTGAATAAAGGAGCTCTTCGATGTTAACATCTAATAATATTTACTTTAAGATACAAGAAGTTGCCAAAATACTTGAGGTCGTCCCAGCTACTATTAGAAATTGGGAACAAAACGGTTTTTTTACTGCTAAACGAAGTGAAAATGGCTATCGAATCTTTGACCAACATGATATCGAAATGTTAATGAAAATAAAAAATTGGTCCGTAGACATGAAAATGGGAACACAGGCCGTGAAAATGATGGTAGATTCGTACAGCTTGAACGAAGCAAATCCTTCCGAAGAGAACGCCTTAACTAAAAGTTTTCTCAGTGAAAAATGGAAAGAAAGCCGCCAAGCTCAGAGTAAAACAATCAAGGAAGTTGCCGACGCGGTTGGAATCTCTACTTCCTATTTATCAAAAATCGAGAATATGCAGGTAAATCCCAGTATCGAGGTATTAAAAAAAATTGCTGATTATTACGGGGAAAATGTTCTTTATTATATTTCAACTGATCCTGAAGAAACCTCACAGTTGGTAAAAAAGGAGCATCGTGTTCAAATAATAGACGAAGAAGGCGGTCTATCCATTGAAAATCTGTTAAATCAAAATAATTCTCGACTCTCTTTTATGCTTTATACACTGCAGCCTGGATCGAAACGACCAACGCTTCAGCCCCACCCGGGAAATGAAATCGTATTCGTACTGTCTGGCAAAGTAACATTTACCATAGGAGAAAAGACCGTTTATTATCTAGAAGAAGGGGACTGCTTAAGTTACAGCTCAAAAGAAAATCACAGCTGGTGCAATGAAAGTCAGGAAGAAACCCAATTACTCTGGTTTTATGAAAGGATCGCTTGACATACTTTTGCTTTATATTTGTAAAAAAAGATCTATCTACGGTTATAACCGTTTAGATAGGTCTTTTTTCTTTCAATTTATTTCGGCCATTTCCTATATGAAATATCCAAAATTTGTAGATTAATTATAATTTCTAAATTTCTATTTTTATATTAACTATTTATTGATAGAATAATTGAAAGGAATATTGGAAAGGAGAAAATTATGCGTGGAACTATTTCTTCTGATCGTCGTGTTTATCACTTCGAGTCCCCCTTCTTTCTGCAGGGAGAAAATGGCTTAACGATTAGTCAGCTGCGAGCGCTCTTCATCAAAAATCTATTAAATAATCCGCGAGCAAAATACGTCACTGAGAACTATGCCCTTGAAAAGGATCATCGTCGAATCAGCATTTGGCGGAAAGATGGCAAAACTCTTTCTGAAGAAGAGTTGCTAAAAATCGATACCATCGTGCCTCAAATCTTTGAAACACATTAATAATGACTTTAAAATAATAGACTATTAAAAAGCATATGCGTGAAGTGTATCCTCATGCATGTGCTTTTTTGATCAACAAAAAAGCTCGACTCCTCAAAATGAAGATAATCGAGCATTACCAATTAATTTTCCTTTTTCAAAAGCGTCAAAAACTGTTCGCCATAGTTATCAAGTTTGCTCTTCCCTACCCCTTTAATCTGCAAGAATTCTAAGGAAGTTTGAGGCTGTTTTTCCGCCAATTCTGTTAGCGTTTTGTCTGAGAAAATAACGTATGGCGGTAGATTTTTTTCTTGTGCCAGTTGTGAACGCAGGCTTCGTAATTTTTCAAAAAGTTCATCATCCGCCACTAATTGCTTCACTGGTGCCTGCTTACGATAGACTTCTTTTTTGCCTAGCAGCACTGAGATTCCTTGTTCAGACACAGAGAGCAATGGGTATTGCCCTTTTGATGGGACCAGATACTGTTCTGCAGTGAGGTAATCGATCAAATTAGCTACTTCCTTTTGAGAATGCTCCTTCATCAATCCATATGTGGGCAACTCGTGAAACTTCCACTGATTTATTTTTTGATCATTTGATCCAGTCAAAACTTTGGCAACTAGCGCTTTGCCGAATTTCTCACCCATTCGCTTCACACAGGACAACACCTTCTGCGCTTCGATGGTAATATCGACCTGCTCCCGCTCATCCAGACAATTACTACATCTGCCACAATCCGGCTGATCTTCTCCAAAATACTTTAAAATATAACGCTGCAAACACAGCTGCGTGTGTGCATACTGATTCATCTCGCGTAGCTTAGTATATTCATTTTGCTGATACGTAATTTCCGATTGAGATTGCTCAATAAAGTAATGCTGAATTTGAATATCTTGAGGCGCATACAGTAAGACAGCCTCACTGGGTAAGCCATCCCTTCCGGCACGACCAGCCTCTTGATAATAAGACTCCAAATTACCAGGGATTTGTGCATGAATAACGAATCGTACATTGCTTTTATTTATTCCCATGCCAAAAGCATTTGTCGCGATCATTACTTCGATCCGATCAAATAGAAAATCTTCCTGATTCTTCAATCGCTCATCTGGAGTCAAGCCACCATGATACTTTCCTACAGCGAATTCTTGATGCTTCAATAAATGATATAAGCGATCAACTTCCTTACGAGTAGAAGCATAAATGATCCCAGATTGTCCTTTGTTCAATTTTAAATACTCTAGCAAATAGAGATCCTTTTGTTCCTTTACGACTTGAAAGGCCAGATTTTCACGAGCAAAACCTGTTTTCACTTCATTCTCTTTTGCAATATGCAGCAAACTAGAAATGTCCTCTGCTACCTGAGGTGTCGCCGTGGCAGTCAAAGCAATGATTGTTGGCTGCTGGTCAAAATTTTCAATCGTTTCTGCCAACTTTAAGTAGCTCGGCCGAAAGTCGTGTCCCCACTGTGAAATACAATGAGCTTCATCCACCGCTAACAGCTCAATGGGAACGTAACGTAATAACTCACGAAAGTCCGCTGATTCCAAACGTTCAGGCGCAACGTATAATAATTTGATCTCACCACGAGCCGCTTGCCGCAAGCGATCATTCATTTCTGAATTGGATAACGTACTATTGATAAAAGCCGCTGGAATTCCTATCTCATTCAAACTGTCTACCTGATCCTTCATCAAGGAAATCAAGGGAGAAATGACGAGCGTCAACCCTTCCAAAACCAATGCCGGCAGCTGATAGCAAATAGACTTCCCGCCACCAGTCGGCATGATGCCCAATACATTTTCCTTTTGCAGAACTTTTTGAATAATTTCTTTCTGGCCGCTTCTAAATTGCGTATAGCCAAATTTTTCTGCTAATAGTTCCTTCATTCGATCCATGCTGATATCCTCTCTCTAACTGTTGGTTCTACTTAAAAAATAATATGTACTGAAAAATGAGGCGACGGAGAGTCTCTTCCGCCGCCTCAAAAAATATGCACTATCGAATGTGAAAAATCTTTTTATTTCTTCTTCGGTTCATCCTCATCCATTTTCAGAACGGCCATGAAGGCTTCCTGAGGGACTTCGACTGAGCCGATTTGTTTCATTCGTTTTTTACCTTCTTTTTGTTTCTCTAGCAATTTACGCTTACGGGAAACATCCCCACCGTAACATTTCGCCAATACGTTTTTACGTAAAGCCTTGATATCAGTACGAGCAACAATTTTTGTTCCGATTGTCGCTTGGATAGGCACTTCGAATTGTTGACGCGGAATCAACGTTTTTAACTTATCAACGATTGCACGTCCGCGTTCTTGAGCAAATTCACGGTGAACGATAAAACTTAAAGCATCGACTTTTTCAGCGTTTAACAGAATATCCATTTTCACTAAGCGGCTCTCGCGGTAGTCCGCCATTTCGTAATCCAATGAAGCATACCCTTTAGTGCTTGATTTTAATTTATCAAAGAAATCAAAAACGATTTCTGACAATGGAATATTGTAGACTACGTTTACCCGATAATCATCTAAGTAATCCATCGTGATAAACTCTCCACGTTTACGCTGTGAAAGCTCCATTACCGCACCCACGTAGTCATTTGGAACCATGATATTTGCCTTAACAAAAGGTTCTTCCACGTTTTGAATTTTAGATGGATCAGGAAAATCAGACGGATTATCTACCACTAATTGTGTGCCATCTGTTAGGTTTACGTGATAAATAACTGATGGAGCAGTTGTGATCAATTCCAAATTGAATTCACGTTCCAAACGCTCCTGCACAACATCCATGTGCAACAAACCTAAGAAACCGCAACGGAAGCCGAATCCTAAAGCTTGAGAAGTCTCTGGTTCAAACTGCAACGCCGCATCATTTAATTGTAATTTTTCCAGTGCTTCCCGTAAATCATTGTAGCGAGACGTATCGATTGGGTACAATCCGCAGAATACCATCGGGTTCATTTTGCGATAACCATCAAGGGCTTTTTCCGCTGGATTATTGGCAAGGGTAACCGTATCCCCGACACGAGTATCTTGAACAGATTTGATGCTGGCGGTAATATAGCCAACATCCCCCACCATTAAGTAATCACGCTGGACTGCTTTTGGTGAGAAAACACCTACTTCGGTTACATCGAAGGTTTTTCCGTTACTCATCAATTGAATTTTATCACCCGGTCGAACAATACCGTCAGTGATCCGAACATTCAAAACGACACCACGGTAGCTGTCGTAGACCGAGTCAAAAATCAAGGCTTTAAGTGGTGCTTCTAAATCACCGCTTGGTGCAGGGACATTTGTTACGATTTGTTCTAAAATTTCGCTGATACCAATTCCCGTTTTCGCGCTGGCTAAAACAGCGTCTTCGGCATCAATCCCAATTACGTCCTCGATTTCTTTGCGCACGCGTTCTGGGTCAGCGGCTGGAAGGTCGATTTTGTTGATAACAGGCAAAATCTCCAGATCATTATCTAAAGCTAAATAAACATTTGCTAGTGTTTGTGCTTCGATTCCTTGCGCTGCATCAACAACTAAAACGGCTCCTTCACAGGCAGCTAAGCTTCGCGATACTTCATAAGTAAAATCGACGTGTCCTGGTGTGTCGATCAAATGGAAAATATAGGTTTGTCCATCATTAGCTGTATAATGCAACTCAACAGCATTTAACTTAATCGTAATTCCCCGCTCACGTTCAAGATCCATTGAGTCTAACAACTGCTCTTGCATTTCACGGGAACTTACAGTATTGGTTTGTTCTAAGATTCGGTCAGCCAGCGTAGATTTGCCGTGATCGATATGAGCAATGATCGAAAAGTTTCGAATCATTTCTTGGCGTTTCTTCATTTCTTCTATATTCATCAAAGTTCCTCATTTCTTTTAATCAGCACTGTCAATTATACCAACGTTTCTAGTAGAAAAAAAGTCTTTTCCCCTATTTCTCAAAGTCGGTAAGAGAAAAATAATCTTGCTTTTGCTATACTTAGAATGTAATCCAAAATCAGCATTCAATTCTACTTCATGCTTTAGCATGTTAGTAGAATGACATACGTGGTGAACATCAGATTTATTTTTCCTCAGAAAAATAATTACATTAATAGGAACTAGGAGATGAAAGAATGGATAGTGACTTTAAGAAAAACTTAGTCTTGAAGCCAGTGGGTGAAGAACATTTAGCGCAGTACGATGAATTACTCAGCTATGTTTTTCAAGTAACCGAAAGTGATATTGAAAACAGCGGCTATGAAAATAAACGGGAAATGGTTCGAGCGAAGAAGCCTGTATTGGAACAATCAAAGGTTTTTGGCTGGTTCCACGAGGAAAACTTGATTTCTCAGATCGCTATTTATCCCTGTGAAGTTAATATTCACGGAAAATTGTTTCAAATGGGTGGCGTGACTGGGGTCGGGACGTATCCTGAATATGCCAATCATGGATTGATGAAGGATTTGATCGAAAAAGCCTTGATCCAAATGCGGGAAGACCGCCAATGGATCTCCTATTTGTATCCATACAATATTCCCTATTATCGTCGCAAGGGCTGGGAAATTATGTCGGACAAACTCAGCTTCAAAATCAAGGATACTCAATTACCGAAACAAGTTGATCTGCCAGGCATCGTTGAACGCAAGGAAGTCGATGATCCAGATGTTTACCAGGTGTACCACGAGTTTGCTTTAAACAACCACGGGGCTATGATTCGCAAGGAGCTTAACTGGGAAGAATATTGGCGTTTCGAAAATGAGGAAGAACGGATCGCTGCGATTTATTATGATGCGGATAAAAAACCGACAGGGGTACTTTTTTACTGGATCTCAGATGAAGTTTTCCATATTAAAGAAATGTTTTATTTGAATCAAGAAGCACGAAACGGTCTGTGGAATTTTATCAGCGCTCACTTCTCCATGGTCTACTGGGTAAAGGGAGATATTTTTAAAAATGAACCGCTCTCCTTCCTGCTCGATGATAGCGAAATAACAGAAACGATTGCACCTTTCTTCATGGCGCGAATTGTCGATGTGAAGGAATTCTTGTTGGAATATCCTTTCGAAAAACCAGTAGAGCCCTTCTATTTTGTCGTCGATGATCCGATTGCGGAATGGAACAATGGGGTATTCGCTCTTAGCTGGGATAAGAACGGCAAATTGCATCTTTCAAATGAACCGAAAGGCAAGCGAGTTCGTTTGAACATTCAAACATTAACTTGCATGCTGATGAATTACCGTCGTGCTGCTTACCTTGCACGGATCGAACGGCTGGATGCCGACAAAAAGGCGATTGAATTATTAGAATCAACAATACCAGATATGGAGGCTTATTTTAGTGACTACTTCTAAACATATTTATTTTGCTGCACCTTTATTTGCGCAAAGTGACCTATTTTATAATCAATATTTAGTTAAAAAAATCCGAGAGCTTGATGACAACCTGACCATTTATTTGCCACAAGAAAACGAAGGAATCAATGACAAATCGGCTTATGCGGACAGCAAAATGATCGCTCTAGCTGATACTGATGAAGTATTAAAAAGTGATCTGATGGTGGCGTTATTAGATGGCTTAACAATTGATGCGGGTGTCGCTTCAGAAATTGGTGTCGCTTATACAAAAGGAATTCCTGTGATTGCTTTATATACGGATTCTCGGCAACAAGGCGCGGACAATCAGCAAAAAATTGACGCGCTAAGAACGCCAGCAGAGAATCAATTTCATTATTTAAATCTCTATACAGTGGGCTTGATTAAATTAAACGGTACAATCGTTAGCAACGAAGAGGCTCTATTAGAAGCCATCAAATCTTATTTAGAAGGTAGTGATTTCCGTGACTTATAAAAAATATCGGCTGGCTTTATTAATATTCGGTACCCTTTGTCTTATTTATAATATTTTTGAATTTGTTATTGGTAAATACTCCACGAAACAAGGAGTCATTTTTGTAATTGAATGTTTAGCAGGGATTGCACTGATCTTTTTACCTGAAATAATAGAAAAGCTTTTTAAAATTGTTTTACCTGAGAAAATCATTTATTTCTATTGGTTCTTTTTAGTGATCTCGGTCTTTCTAGGAACATCGCTGCACATGATTTCCATCATTTCTTTCTGGGATAAAATTTTGCATACGGTTAGTCCAATGGTCTTAACCGCGATGGGCTATGGACTGCTTGGTTTCTTTATGAAGGATGCGGACATCAGTAAAACTTCCCCTTGGTTGTTCTTGCTGTTTGGTTTTGCCTTTGCCGGTGTTTGTGGTGTCTTCTGGGAGTTTTGGGAATTTCTCTGCGATACTGTTGCGGATATGAATCTTCAGCGGTATGCAACTTCTGCAGGCGAACTATTGGTTGGCCGAGCTGCTTTGATGGATACGATGGGGGATCTTTTAACCAATACGATTGGTGCGGTTCTCATGGGTATCTATGCGAGGATTCAAAGTCGCGGCAAGGCGGCTTATTTTGAAGAATATCGCTTAAAGAAAATTAGTAAATAAAAAGGTTCAAAACCGAGCACTATCGGTTTTGAACCTTTTCTACTTTTCATCTGGATGAACGTTCTCTTTCATCGTATAGGAATCTAGCACTATTTTGATAATTCCAGTTCGTTTGAGCATGCTCTCTGGAATCTCGTCGAAAGCTGCTCCCTTTGCGGCATGATCCATTAAAACATGCAAGGCTTTTCTTTTCTCTTCCAAATCCTCCACTATTTCTGCTTTACCAAAGCCTATCAAGCTTTGATAAGCATAGGAATAGGTCGCTGCATTCATGGTTCCTTCCACAAGCCTATGATTCCCATCAAGCTCAACAGCTACTCTGGGGTCATTCTTAATCATCGACACCTTTTTCCCTTCAGTAGCACCATGAACAAAAAGTGTTAGTTGATCGTCCTCCCACTCATAACCATAGTTAACCGGTACAACATATGGATAGTCCTCTCCGTTCAACGCAATTCGCACAACCTGCGCTTCTTCTACTAAATTTTGGATTGAAGTCCTATCGGTTACTTGTCTTTTTTTTCTGCGCATAATCAGCCCTCCACCTTTTCCATTTCTTTAGTCTAATCATAATAGATTAGAAAATAAAAAGAAATCTTTTTTTTAGTTAAAAAAACTGAAAATTGATAGACTGGGGTTTGTCTTTTTTAGTAGGAAAAACCTTTTCTAATCAACGATTTTCCTCTTTTTTTGTGTGATTTTTTGTACTAAAATAGCTACTGTAATTATTTGAAAATTTGCTGAAAATGAAAGGCGTGTCGATTTTGATTGAAACTGTCGTGTTTGATATCGATGATACTATTTACGATCAACAAGAACCATTTCGCAAGGCGGTCCAAAAATTATTTCCTTTAGTAAGTGATGAGGATATGCTTCCCCTTTACACTCGTTTCCGTGTACACAGTGACGCAAACTTTAACAAGGTCATCACACAAGAATGGTCACTGGAATATATGCGGTCTCATCGAATTAGCCAATCCCTGAAAGATTTGGATTATCCTCATATTACAGAGGAGGAAGCACTTATGTTCCAAGAAGTCTATGAAGCTGAACTTGACGCGATTACCATGCATCAAGAAGTGGAAAAAACTCTCGATTATTTGAAAAATAAAAAAGTCCCCATCAGCATCATTACGAATGGCCCAACGGATCATCAATACAAAAAGATTTTACAGCTAGGACTATTAAATTGGGTAAACGAAGACAATATCATCATTTCTCAAGCGACGGGTTACGAAAAACCTGACGTGGAAATATTTGAGTTAGGGAAAAAACAATTTGACTTAAACCCTGAATGCTCTTTATATGTGGGGGATAATTTTAATAACGATGTCATTGGATCAAAGCGTGCGGGTTGGCAATCTCTTTGGCTAAACCATCGCAACCGCCAATTACCAAAGGGAACATCGCAAATTCACGATATTGAATTAACTTCTTTCGATCAATTGTTACCAACATTCCAACACATTTTTGCATAGAAAAAGGCACGGATGATTTCCGTGCCTTCATTTAACTTAAGTAAAGCGATTGACTACCCATTCTTTGATAAGTTTTTTCAAAGTCCTGTCGGTCAACGATTCGATTTTTATAACCATAAGGATCATTCACGTACACGTGATCTTCATCTACTCCGGTAACAACAACCGCATGACATAAAGGGGAAACACGCACCTCACCGCTAGTCGTCTGCCATGTCATAAAATCACTGGCTGTTGGTACCTCAAAGTCAACTGTTGTGACTACCCAAACAGGAGTGCCCGCTTGAATAAGGTTTACTAATTCAGAAAAAGACGTGTCACTGCTAGCAACAACTTCCTGATTCGTTCCAACGATTTCCTCTGCTACTTGAGCAATTGGTTCCACTGCTACACCCATTGCGTCGTAGCCTTCATAGATATTTCCCACAAACCCTTCGTGAGGATTGCCTCGAATGTCTTCTGCTTCATTTTCATAGACAGGGACATAGTTCAACAAGCCTGCCAGTTCGTTCTTATCCGTACCGTAATCGTAAAAATTCAACAACATAGATAATGCTGTGATTTCACAGCCATTTTCCAAAGGAATACTGCCTGTATTTTGGTTTTCTAAAGGAACGTCGATCAATGATTTGGTCGTACTTTGATTATCAGCAAGTAAAATTTCTGATGGCGCTGTCTTTTGTACGTCGCTACTGTCTGCTTGTGATTGCTTATCCTGATAAAAGAAGAACAAGCATCCAGACAGAAGAATACATAGAAGGCATATCCATTTAAATAAGCGTTTGATCTTACTCACCTCACTCTTTTATTTCTCTTGAAGTAAGTATCTCGAAACGAGCTTAAATGAAACTAAAAAAAGTTGTCAAAAACCATTCCTAGTTTTTGACAACTTTTTTATTGATGATCTTCATCGTATTCCATCTTACGGTATTTTTCCATCTTTTTACTGAACAATACACCGTTTGAAGGTGGCGTGTAAGTGATAGCATTGGCCCCCGCTTCAATCGTTGCTTCGATCGTTTCCTCATCTGGACCACCAGTCGCAATAATTGGCAGTTCTGGATAAGTTTTTCTGAAATGCTTAACAGCTTCTACAGTACCTTTACCAGCGCTGATATTAATAATCTCCACCCCAGCAGCAAGCTTTTCTTCAATTTTAGAATACTTTGAAGTGACCGTAGCGATTACCGGAACATCCACAACGTCATAAATTGCTTGAATCGTTTCCACCGGTGTCGGTCCATTGACTACCACACCTAAGCTTCCTTGTGATTCCGCAAACATTCCCATGTAGGCGGAGCGTGCTCCATGAGTCAGTCCACCCGCAACACCAGAAAACACTGGGATATCCGCTGCTTCAATAATACTTTTCGTTATTGCTGGATGCGGCGTAAAAGGATAAACAGCAATTACTGCATCCGCATCCGTGTTTCGAATAATCGCGATATCTGTCGTAAAAATGATCGAACGAATCAATTTGCCAAAGATACTGATCCCTGACGCATTTTTAATTACTTTCGGTACACGAACGATATCTTGACGTAATTCAGTCATAATTTCAGGTACATATTTATCTGCCATTCAAACTCATCTCCCAATCAACTTCATAAGTTAATTTTACTATGAATGATCGTACTGCTCCAAGTTATATGTTTCGATGACACTGATAATCTTACTCGCATAATCTGGATCGGTCGCATAGCCGGCAGATTGAAGCGCCTGAGCGGCTTGGCGATAATCCGTAGCCGTCAGTACACCGGCATAAAGTTTGGGATCCCAATTCGTTCCGTTAACAAAAAGCATCGTATGATCATCTAAGGATTCATTCCAAGAATTATACACCTTGAATTCTCCTTGAATGGTGATCCATTGCTCATTCACATATTCTTTTGTTTCTAAACTGACTTTTGGTTGATTCCCTGATGCTTTGATCCCAAAAAGATTTTTATATTGACTGGCAAGCTGAGATTGCCCCCAATTGGACTCTAGAATGGCTTGACCTAAAATAATACTAGGCAAAACACCATATCCCTGCTGCAGCTCTTTCGCATGTGGGACCAACTGATCAATGAAATCCTGACGGGACAAAGTTTCTTCCTGTTGCTCTTTCTCAACCCCAAAATCAGATAATGTATGTAAAGAAAAAACGAAAGCTAACCCAATAACTAAGATTCCCGCAAAAATTAGCGGGATCGAAGTTTTGGTCTTTCGTTTTTTGTAGGTTTTTTTAGGCATAGTAGCTCCTTACTTGGCTGACAACTGTTTCAAAAACTCTTCCAAAGTTAGGTCGTGCTTAGTGATATACTCTGCATTTTCCTTACCAACATAGCGAATATGCCAAGGTTCATAAGTAATGCCGGTAATATCTTGCCGATCCTTTGGATAACGAATGATAAAACCATATTTTGGTGCATTTTCAGCGATCCATTTAGCTCCTGGCTGATCCCCATAGGAAGCATCCAGTACCTGTGTTTGATAGGTATTGTACCAATCTTGATCAACGATATCGACAGCCAGTCCTGTATGATGCTCACTATAGCCAGGTTCTGTGATGGTTTCCTTAGTTTTAGCAATTGCCTCTTCTTCGGTCATTCCATTTCCACTCACTAAGCCATTCACATTCGTATCAAATACTTCTTTTTGAGATTCTACCGATCGGAAAGCAGAGATAATGACTAAGGGAAAACCAGCTTTCGTTGCAGCTTCGGAAAAGTCTTCGTAATCTGCGGCGATCCGACTGTCGACTTGATGACTATTATCTGACAGTGTAGCTAACTGACTTTCAGCGACTTCATTTTCAATTTTGTTTTTAGGACCTACCAAGACAAGATTCCAGTCCTTTGCATTCGAATCAGGCAATGCTTTTTGCACAGCATTTTTCTTTTTTGACGATGTCGTCTTTTTTTCGAATGAGTAAGTCGTGGCTGTCGCTTTTTTCGCATCCGTTTCTGCAGGTGCACTATAAAAAAGCGAATAGGCGGTCATTCCAAACATAATAATGACTGAAAGTAGTCCTACTGTTTTTTTCAATGTAAAAATCCTCTCGTTAATCGTCCAATGACGTATAGGTTTCCGTTAAGTTCTCATTGACCCAATCCAGCAGTGCGGTTTTCTTATGTGCACTGGCAATTTGATTTTGAATATGAGCGGGTAAACGAAAGCTTAGTATATCACTATAACCCCAATTATCATAA
Organism: Enterococcus raffinosus; assembly: GCF_019175485.1. Taxonomy (NCBI): domain Bacteria; kingdom Bacillati; phylum Bacillota; class Bacilli; order Lactobacillales; family Enterococcaceae; genus Enterococcus; species Enterococcus raffinosus. Next base: position 1,404,698 of record NZ_CP072888.1, on the reverse strand, counting down.
TCAATCGTTACGCGCAAGTCGATAAAATCATGGTTCTCTTCTTCATTTTTATTTTTAAACGGAATCATCTCCACTTGGGCTAATCCGCTGGCAATCCATTTCTGTGCAACGATCGTTTTCATTTCACGATATTCTGCAACTGCAGTTGGACGTTTTTCGGGGAACAAAAAGGTTTGTCGAATGACCTTTTGACTTAACATCCATTCGTAATCACTAAAAAGATTTTTAATCTTTTGATTCGCCTCGGGAGATAGATTATTCTGTCCCGCTTTCCATTGCTGCCATTGAACCTCATTGACGCCTAAATAATCCTGATAAAAATCTTGTTCGCTATGAAATTGTTCAAAAATTGCACTCATCACTAAATCCAAATAAATTTGATTCACGAAAAATCCCTCCTCTCTTATTCTACTGAATTTTTAGAAAAAATACAGTCCTTTGGCAAATGGATTGAAATATTTTAATATTTACTGCTATACTTTGAACAAAGCTTGACGCTTGTTTCGATTTTTTTTAATTTTCAATAAAACCGAAATTAAAAGCTCAAAGCTCAAACGAATACTAGGAGGAGCATTATGACTGACTTACAATGGGGAATCATTGGACTTGGCGGCATCGCTCATGATTTCGCTGAAAACTTTAACCAAACGACCAGTAAATTAACTGCCTGTGCCTCACGTACTTTAGAAAAAGCCGAAGAATTTGCGAAACAATACGATTTGCCTAAAGCTTATGGCAGCTACGAAGAATTGTTAGCAGATGATGATATTTCTATTATATATATCGCGGTACCAAATCGCCAACATTATCAACACATTATACAAGCTCTGAAAGCGAAGAAGCATGTCCTTTGTGAGAAAGCGATCACCATGAATTTACAGGAATTACAAGAAGCCATCGAATTGGCTGAACAACAGCACGTGATCTTAGCAGAAGCGATGACCATCTTTAACATGCCCTTATATCAAGAGCTTCACGCATTGATGGATAGTGGACGATTAGGGAAACTAAAAATGATCCAAGCCCCCTTTGGCAGCTACAAAGAACCAGACCCCACCAATCGTTTCTTCAATCCCGATTTGGCTGGCGGCGCGTTGCTGGATATCGGCACCTACGCTGTATCCTTTGCTCGCTGGTTCTTATCAGAACAACCAGAGGTGATCGCTTCAACGATGATTCCCTTTTCAACAGGAGTGGACGAACAATCCGTGACGATCCTGCAAAACCAAAAAAATGAGTTAGCGACAATTAGCCTGACCTTCCAAGCGAAAATGCCTAAAAAAGGGATTGTTGCTTTTGAAAATGCCTATTTAACCGTGGATGAATATCCACGAGCTGATAAGGCAGAGCTCGTTTTTAATGACGGAACAAAAGAATTGATTGAATCTGGCTTTACAGGAAATGCCATGAACTACGAAATTGAAAACATGGTAAACATGATCAACGGTGATCTTCCGAATAAATCCCTCTTCTTTACGAAGGATGTTATCGATATTTTGGATCAGATGCAGCAAAAGTGGCAGCAAAAATAATTTTCTTCCAACAAAAGGTATTGCTTAGACGATGCCTTTTGTTTTTTTGTCAAACTTCCGCTAAACTATTCTATATAAAGAGAAGAAAGAGGGATAAAACGTGCAAATTGGTCGCTTTCGTTTAGGTATGCGAACGATAAAAACTGCTTTAGCGGTTATGCTGTGTATTCTTTTGTTCCATGTGACCGACCGCGGATCACCATTGATCGCTGCTTTGGCCGCGGTTTTCTCCTTGCGACAGGATTTGACTACAAGCATTTCCTTCGGTCGTTCGCGGGTACTAGGAAATTCGCTCGGCGGTTTATTGGCATTGATTTTTTATTATGTCCAAGCTTTTTTTAAAAATGATTTTTATGTTGAATTATTTTTACTCCCCCTGCTGGTGATTTTAGTCATCGTAATCTCGGATGGGCTCAATAATAATTCAGGAATTATTTCTGCGATCGCTACGATGCTTCTGATTGCTTTGAGTATTCCTCAAGGAGAATCGTTTATCTATGCGTTGAATCGTGTATTAGATACTTTTATTGGAACGATCATTGGGATCTCTCTAAACGGAGCGATCACACCTCAAACAGATGAAAAGGAAAAACAAATCAAAGAAGACCTCGTGGAGCTGCGAAAGAAAGAAGCCGATTTAAATAAGATGCTCTATGACGTTCGCAAACAAATAAAAGATCAGTCTCAACAAAAATGAGACTGATCTTTTATTATACTAGTCATTTGCCTTCAATGCTTCGATCATATCGATTTTCTTTAATCGGAAGTACATGATTACGCCTACCACTAATGTGAAAAATAGTGTAATCAAACTCGCGTAAATGTAACTCAACGGTTGAATGTCCGGCGAAAACATCGTCATGTCCAATTCAACTGTCTGCAAAATATAGCCATGTTCGATTTTTCCCAGCAATGAGCCAAAAACAATCCCCATGAACGTCAGCAAAATATTTTCACGATAAACGTACCGAACAACTTCATTATCGTAAAATCCCAAGACCTTGATCGTCGATAATTCACGAATACGCTCTGAAACATTGATATTCGTCAAATTATAGAGAACGATAAATGCCAATAACCCGGCTGATACAATCAATACCCACATGATGATATTTAGACTTTTCACTGTATCCTTCAGCGTATCACGAGATTTGGACATGAAGCTTACATTGGCGATTTCTGAACGCTCCATTAACTTCTTCGCCATCTGGTCTTCTTCCTGTTGACCAGGATTTTTAGTAAACAATAAAAGATCCGTATTATATACCGGCTTCTTGGCAAAAACTTTTTCATAATACGTTGGTGTCATATAAATAAAGTGTCCCACATAGTTTTCGGCTATCGCAGCTACTTTCACCGTATATTCTTTTCCCGCAATAGATTGAATCGTTAATGTATTCCCCTTTTTTATCTCAAACAGTTTGGCAAGCTTCTCATTAATAATGACTCCATTGTCTGTAAGGGCGTCGTTCTTTCCCGTTTTTCGTTCCCTAAAAGACACAAAATTTGAAAGCTGCTGCTTTTCTTTAGGGACGGATAGACTGATTTCTTGTTTTGAGACACCCTCTTTTTGCGCAGTAAACGTTTCTAATGAAACAAATAGATGATCTTGAAAATCAGAGAAAGTTTCTAGCTGTTTGACATAACTCTGTTCTTCTGATGCTGAAGGTTCCTCTTTAAAGACCGTGGTCCCTTGATAATGCCACAGCTTGTCAAATTGCAGTGTAACAATATCGCCGATTGAATCCCGTAAACCAAATCCCGTAATAATCATCGACATACAGCCAGCAATTCCTATTACGGTCATGAGCATTCGCTGCTTATAACGAAATAAATTACGTAAAGTAACCTTTTGACTAAAGGAGAGTCGACGCCAAATGAATGTTACACGCTCTAAAAAGATTCTTTTCCCCTTTTTAGGCGCTTTGGGCTGCATTAAAATTGCAGGAGTGGCCTTCAAATCATATCGTAAAACGATCCATGCCGATCCTACTGAACAAGCTAAAGCGACGGCAAAAGCAATCAATGTATACTCTAAGTACCAGGGGGTTACTACATTTTCCAAATTGTACAGCTGCCCATAGGCATTAAAGATAATTTTCGGCAATACATAAAAACCGATCCCCAGTCCTAACAGTGTACCCAATCCTCCAGCCAACAAAGCATAAAGCAGATATTTTTCTGCGATTTCTCCGTTTCGGTACCCTAACGCCTTAAATGTCCCCAATTCATTTCGCTTTTCCTCTACCATTCTAGTCATTGTCGTCAGTGTGACCAAAGCAGCAATTAAAAAGAAGATCCAAGGAAATACCGAAGCTAACGATGAAATGCGCTGGGCATTGTCTTCATATTCGCTATATCCCGGATTATCAGAACGAGCAAATAGATGGTACTCAGGTGCAGGCAAGGAGTCGATTCTTTGCTGTTGTTTCTCCAGCGAGTCCAACTGCTTTGGCAGCTCAGGATTTATTCTGGTCAATCCCAAGACTTGTTCCGGTGATAGCTCCTCTATGTTTATGCCTGTTTGTGCTTGAAAGTTTTCCTTTTCTTGATCTAACAGCTTTTGCTGCTGGTTCTTTCTCTCCTTCAAACTAGATGTGGCAATTGGTTTCAGCTGCTCTTTTAATCTCTTTTGTTCTGATTTGAATCGCTTCTCATACTGCTTTGAGTAAGCCGATTGATTTTTTAGATCCGTAAAGGCGACTAGCGCTTCTGAGAATACTGGTTGAGTAAAGTTTTCTGGCAAAATAAAGGCAAAACAATCGATCGACCCTTTTCCGACTGTTGTGTTTCCACGTGAGATATTCTCAATAAACTCTGGACTTTTAACAAAACCCACGACAGTATATTCCTGTCGTTTAAAGGCGTTAGATGGATCATCTGCAGCAAAATTGAATGTCTTATTAAGCTCGTAGCCTTTTTCTTTCGCAAAATCATCTAATACAATTTCATCTGCTTTTCTAGGTAAACGGCCTTCTGTCACAACTAAACGATTCAACGTTTGCTTAGAGTCATAGCTAAAAATTCGAAAAACCTGGTTTTCTTGGCTGAGATTAATATCTTGAAAATAACGCCCCTCTATGGTCGTGCCTTTTATTCCTTGTAATAAATTAATATCCTTATCTGTCAATCCCATTGAAGAGACGATACGTGTATCGGCCAAGTTCTGCTTTTTATAATAGTTAGCGGCTGTCTTCAGCATGTCTGGTCCTGTAGCACGCAGTCCAACATAAAAAGCGACACCTAAGAAAATAATCCCTAAAATTGAAAAAAAACGCGTTTTAGATTGTCCAATCTCACGCCAATTGGAACGTCGTATCGCTTTCCTCATGATCATCACCTCTTACCACTGAATATCTTCAATCGACTGAGGCTGTTCATTCAGTTCTTCACTTCGAACCCTAGCGTCATTGATTCGAATCACTCGATCAGCCATTGGTGCGATTGCCGAATTATGTGTGATGATTACGACCGTTGTACCGTTTTCACGTGCAGTATCCTGCAAAATTTTCAAAATTTGCTTCCCAGTTTCAAAATCCAATGCGCCGGTTGGTTCATCACATAAAAGCAGTTTTGGTCTTTTGGCTAGTGCTCGAGCAATTGTAACCCGTTGTTGTTCCCCGCCAGATAATTGGGCAGGAAAGTTATCCATCCGTTCTCCCAAGCCCACAGATTGTAGCACAGCTTCAGGCTCCATCGCGTCGGCTACGATTTGAGAAGCTAGTTCAACGTTTTCTTTTGCTGTTAAATTGGGAACCAAATTATAAAATTGAAAAACAAAACCAACATCATTTCGGCGGTAAGTGGTTAATTCCTTATCACTGAAAGCCGCAATATTTGTGCCATCTACCACCACTTTTCCCTCATCACAGCTATCCATGCCGCCTAAAATATTTAACACCGTAGACTTCCCTGCACCACTTGGTCCGAGAATCACCGCTACTTCGCCTTTTTCAATTGAAAAATTGATTTTCTCATTTGCTTTAATAACTGTTTCGCCCATTTTATAATGTTTGCTCTCATCAATTACATCTATATAAGCCATTCTATCTCCCCTTACTGACAAAGCTGATTGAAAAACTTTTTTCTTTTTAGTTTAACATAGCGAGAAAAAAAGCCAACGATAGATATCGTCAGCCTCTTAAATTTTTTAGTGATTGAAAATGACAGTTTTTGAATAGATAATAGAGAAAAGGAGGCGTCAACATGAAGGAATGTATCGAATGCTATTCAGCGAATAATCGTGCAACACCGATACTCGGAAAAAGAGAATGCTTAGAAAAACATGAACAGTATATTTGTGGTACTTGCGGCAGGTGTATTTGTCTACAAAAGGACCCGAAGCGTCAATTACGCAGAATAGATTTTCCATTTAAAAGTCTAGCGATTGCAAAATTGTATTTACGAGCGGCTGATTATCTGCAGCAAGCTCCTTGTGGAATTTACGAAGTGATCAGTGAATCCAAACGAAAATCCTATAAAATCTTTTTAGATGATGAGAGCTACACCACCTATTTAGCCAACCATAAGAAAAAATATACCGAGAATAAGCAGGCGCTCTATCGCCAAACTCACTTTAAAGCATTTGCCGGTACTGAAATAAGAAGACTGACCCAACAAGAAATCGATAGGTATTTAACGGAAGAATAATTCTTTTTTGTAAGCTGTCCTTGAAAAATCCTAATATCTTGATTGACTAAGAAGCTAGATTTATTTATCATTCTTCTTCGGCTAGAGGAAAAGCAGCATTTAGCTGTTTTAAATCCGCATAATCTACGTCTCTAAGCTCATAGCCGGTGTGAAAAAGTCTCTGTCCTTCAACTGAGACACATGGAATCAAACGATCTTCGAAAGTCCCTTGTGAGAACCACTCTGAGGCTAATTCAAAGAAACCACCCTCTGGATTTGCTTGCTTCATTGTTCCCGATTTGCTGATAATAAATGGGTGAATATCAATATAGCCATGGTTTGGATGATAAAGCTCTGCACGCACTGGTCGTTGATCCATTATTTGTTCATATCCTAAATCAATCAACTTTTGCACTAGCAGCTCCTCTTGGTCAGCATCAAAATCAACATCTATGTCTCTATGGGGCCTTGTTTGTTTACCAATAAGTACATCAATGCCCCATCCCCCTTCGATCCAGTAACGAATACCCATCTCGTTTAACAAATCAACAATCATAAGAAAACTGTCTTTGTCTGCGATAGAAAGCTCTTCTTTATCCGATGCCATTTTTTCCCTCCTACTTTTTTCTCAAGCAACTTTAACATGCTGAATAGAATGCTGCCATTAAAGCTTGATTTTCCGGTGTAGATGCATTGAAAAATTCTGGATGCCATTGCACCCCGTTAACAAATGCTGCCTCTTTTAACGAAATTCCTTCAATCACCCCATCTGTCGAAACGGCGGTGACTTCAAGGCCTTCGCCTAAATCTTTGATTGCTTGATGATGATAGCTGTTTACGCCCAACCTTGACCGTTGCCAGATGCGATGAAGCATCCCGCCCTCAATTAGAGATACTTTGTGTTGCTCCCTCGCATAAGGAACAACCATCTGATGATTAACAACTGTCGGATGGTCATTCGTCAAGTCCTGATAAAGCGTCCCTCCGAATAAAACATTTAACAACTGAGCGCCTCGACAAATTGCTAAAATTGGCTTCTTTTTAGCTATGGCTTCTTTCATAAGGAAACACTCCATTTCATCACGACGAAAAGATTGTTCTCCACAGACAGCTTGTTTTTTCTCTCCATAAAGACTTGGGTCTATATCCTGCCCACCTGTAAAAAGAAAGCCGTCGCAGATAGTAAAAAAAGAAGCTAAAATTTCTTTATCTGTTGTCAGCGGTAAAATCAACGGAATGCCACCATTTTTTTCGACTAGTTCCAAATAACCTGGCAGCATCCAAATACTTTTTCTTTCATTATCATATAAAGGCATTACACCAATCGTTGGTCTCATAGGCTCCTCCTGCTAAGTTCTTCTCTCTAAACAATAACTTTTGATGAAAATTTTACCAGATTAACAATGAAAGAACAAAAAAACTCGGCCAAAATGACCGAGTAAAGTGACCAAGTTTATATGAATGAATTAAGCGTGATAGCGTTCAACACCATCAAGGTACGTAGCGACTAAGTCCATAGTAGGTTCTAATACGATGAAGTCAGCTGCGCGTCCTTCAGCGATCATCCCGCATTTATCGTCAATCTTACAGCTAACTGCTGGAACATAACTTGCCATCATAATCGCTTGTTCCGGTGTTGCAATGTCCCAATCAACCACATTTTTAATCGCTTCTTTAAGTTTTAAAATACTTCCCGCTAAATTACCAGATTCAAGACGAGCAGTACCTTCTTTTACGACTACTGGAAATTCCCCTAGATTGTAGTTGCCATCAGGCATTCCGCCTGCCATCATACAATCAGTAATCAAGGCAACATGATCATGACCAGCTTTTTCCATTAATACTTCAGCCGCTTGAGGATGCACATGATGGCCATCACAAATCAACTCTGAAAAGACATGTTGCAAGGTTAGTAAAGCCCCAACCATACCAGGTTCGCGATGGTTTAGACCACGCATCCCGTTGTAGGCATGGACAAAGACACTGGCTCCTGCTTCTACGGCTTCTTGTGCTTCTTCTAAAGTAGCGTTTGAATGGCCAAGAGATACGACAACACCTTCATCAGTCACTGTTTTAACGAATTCTCTAACACCTTTGCGTTCAGGTGCTAGTGCAATTTTCTTGATCAACCCGCCTGACGCTTCTTGCCATTCATGGAATGTGTCCAAATCTGGATCACCGAAGTAGCTAGGGTTTTGTGCTCCCTTATGTTCTTCGGTAAAGAATGGACCTTCAAAGTAAATCCCTTGAATCTTCGCACCATCAACCTCTTGGTATACTTTACCAATGGTTTCTGCGACATCTTTTAGTCGTTCTTTTGAAGAAGTTAAGGTAGTTGGTAAGAAGCTGGTTACACCACATGATAGCAGCCCTTCAGACATTACTTTAATTCCTTCGGCATCATTATCCATTACATCATGATTTTTATATCCGTGAATGTGTGTATCCACTAACCCAGGAGCAATCCATTTTCCCGTTTGGTCAATAATTTCTGCTCCTTCAGGTTTTTCTTTCGTATATGTTCCAAAAATGCCATCAGTGACATCTAAATAACCTGCGCCTTTAACACCAGAGTTTAAAAAGAATTTGTCAGCATAAATAAATGTTTTCATTGTGAGCTCTCCCTTTTTGTCTTAGTACCTTAAAGTTACTCCTGAATGGCCAATAAGTCAAGAATGGTGTAGACCATTCTATAAATCTTTTAGCTTTTCGATGGCTCTCAGCATCTTTCTATAATTAATCACTGTGTGAAACTCATCTCGGGCCTCTAGCATCAAAATTTTTAATTCTAAGAGTTCTCTCAACTTGTAATAGCTACATTGCTGCCGATTCCACTTCAACCCCATATCAACGACTTTTTCAGCAAGGTCCAAGCGTTCGTGTTTCACTAAGAAAGTGCCATAGTTCACAAAAAGATTACTGAGCTCACTACGTTCAGAATAATCAGCCATCATCGTCTGGAATAACTCAAAGCTTTGATTGTAATAATTTTGCGCTTCGTTTACTCTGCCTAAAACAGAATTCATTTTACCAGCAAAACTCAAGAGTAAGATTCGACTATCAAAATAACCGTCATATTTTTTTGAGACGCAAATCGAAAGTCCTTGTATAATCTGTTCTAAAGCCGCTTCTGGTTCTTTATCAATAAAATACGCACAGACGCCTTTAAAAAAGCATGCTAGCTGTCTATCTTTATCTAAATGAGTAATTTGACGTTCATCCAAATACTCTAGTGTCGTTCGAATTTCTAAATATTTTCCGGTTCGCAAATACATAAACATTTTGTTAAAATACTTGCGCAGAAATAATTCTTCCGGTAAGAAATCTAGCATCAATTGATCAATCGTGATTCCTAGTCGATGACATAATTGTTGAATCACAAAAATATTCGGAATCTCTTCATTGTTTTCAATTCGACTCAAAACACTTTGGGAACAAATTCCTTCAGAAAGATCTTTTTGTGTCATGCCATGTTCTTTTCTGAACTCTTTTAAGACTTGACCAATCGCTTCCATTACTGTTTCCTCCAAAATATGCATATTCACATTTTAATAAGTTTATTTTATCTGATGACGAATTGACAAGCAACTCTTGCGATCGAAAAGCACCAAAGGTTTCTTCTAAAACGAACAGATGTAAACGGATTTTTTAAAATTAACATTAAAAAAAGGATGTACCATCATTGGTACACCCAAGTGCGGCGAATGGGACTCGAACCCACACGAGATTGCTCTCACATGATCCTTAGTCATGCTTGTCTGCCAATTCCAACACCACCGCAGAATTCCTTTTTATGATAGCGATACAAAATGAAAAAGTCAATACCTATACAATCGTTGTGTCGTAAACGTAAGTAATATTTCCCTTCAATCCCGCAATCCCTCTAAAAAATTTTTTATCCTCTTGCTTGATCCACGCTTCACGAAATAAGAAAAATTCATCACGTGTTACCTCGATTTTGTCAATCTCTCCAGCTCTTAATTGGCGAATTTTTTCCTCGAATGGGTTCATGTTTCTTGTTCTCTCCTATCTTCATAAAAACAACAGAAGGACGCCCATTGGCACCTTCTGCATTAATCGTGAAAATACTTGCTATTTTCGATATTAGAATTGTCCTCTTGCATAATCCCTCGTAACGAGCGATCCAAACGTTGCCGTGAATTCTTTCTATCTATTGCCGGTTGCTTTTCTTCATTATCTGGCGCAAATAGAATATACGACTGACGCGATTTTTCCATCCGCTGCATCAATTCTCTCGGTGAGATTGCATCAGCAGGCTCATCAGGAATCAAGGAAGAAGGAACAAATTTAGGCGAAAACGGTGTTGCGCTACGGCCATTTCTTGTATTAAACGTTGACTTAGGCTTTGTCGTCCCTTTTGGCTTTCGCTCTTCAAACAAATTAACTTTTTTGGATTCTTTTCGATCCCCTTGATACATCGGTAAGTGAGCTTTGTGATGATCCAGCTCTCTGCGTGGCTCTTCATCTAAATTTACACGTCGCGTCCGTTTGTTCTTTGGTAATTGTCGGTCAAAGATATCCTTTGCCTCTAAGCGATAACTTGTAATTAAGTCATCTTGTCCATCAAACAAGACACGTTGATTCGTCTGTACTAATTTCACACCTGCTTCATCGTCAAAGGCAGGAAAGCGGCTCTTTTTTCTGCTATACGTTTGCATACAATCATCCTCATCGTTCTGATATAGCATAGTTTAGCATAAATGCTGAAAAAATGCTTTTAAATTCCTAACCTATAAGAAAATCTCCCACTCATTAGATCAATTTGAGTCATACACAAACAAACTGCCATTTGGAGCCAATACCTCACCCTCTAAGATACGATCCAACACCTCATAATCCCCTTGATAGGCACGTGGACTTGATAACTCTCCAACATTTAGGCTTTGTTCCTCATCAGATAAATTGAGTGCGTAAATGACATAGGCCTGATCCGTATATCGAATGATCCCGAATATTTGCTGTGTTTGCGAATAGAATGGGAAAAATTGCCCTTGCTTCAGCACATCATATTTCTTTCTACGCTCAATCCATTTTTGACAATTTTTAAACAATCTAGGATCAATGCTATTCCACGGGAAAAACTTACGATTATCCGGATCCTTCCCGCCGGTCAGCCCGGCTTCGTCGCCGTAATAAACACAAGGAATGCCTGGCATCATGAACATTAATCCCCAAGCCTGATCCATCGCTTCGACCGAACCATCTAACATGGTCAAGATTCGTTCCGTATCGTGTGTGCCAATATTATTCAACTGATTGTAGTAAAAATCAGCCGGATAATTTTCTTGGTAACGAATCATCTCTTCGCAAATATCCTGCAATGATCGTGATTGATTTAGTAAATCTAAAATTTGTTGTCTGAGTGGATAATTCATTACGCCTTGTAAATGATCACCAAACACATACTTTCGTCGAGTGTCATAGGCAATTTTGTTCGATGCATCCTCCCAAACCTCACCGATTAGAATCTTTTCTTGATACGCCAAAAGATTTTTACGGATACCAGCAATAAAATCGTCAGTTAATTCATCTGCAACATCCAACCGCCAGCCATCAACGCCCATCGAGGTCCATTTAGATAGAACACTGTCTAAATCGCCATAAATGAATTCCTGATAACTTGGATTATCCTTACGTACCTCTGGCAGATCGGATACTCCCCACCAAGATTTATAATCATCCGGATAGTGGTTAAATGTGAACCAATCAAAGTAGCGACTCTTAGGATCGCGAGCTGCGCCAGTATCCTCGCCATATAAACCAGAAATATTGAAGTACCGACTGTCTTTTCCTACGTGAGAAAATACTCCGTCTAAAACAACCGCGATTCCCGCCGTATGTAAAGCAGCGATCAAACTACGAAAATCTTCCTCAGTTCCCAAGACACTATCCACCTTGAAATAGTCATTCGTATCATAGCGATGATTAGAGGTCGCCTCAAAGATTGGATTTAAATATAAAGCGGTGATCCCAAGTTCTTGTAAGTAAGGAATTTTTTCTTGAATTCCTTTAAAGTTCCCACCAAAAAAGTCCCATCGAGCAATCTCATTTTTCTGATTCTTAATATAAAAAGGTTCATCCTCTTCAGTTGCATAGATAAATGAATTTTTTTTTGGCTGATTGATTTTACGATCGGGATTGCCATTGGCAAATCGATCAGGAAAAATTTGATAAAAAACAGCGTTTCGATACCATTTTGGAGAAATCTCTGGTTTTTGGTAGCACGTCAGTTGATAAGGTACGACTTCGCGTTCAGAGCCATAGATTCTTCCTTCGCCGCCATGTCCTTTAAATCCGTAATACTGAATCGTTTCGTAGCCATCCGTTTCATGGATGACTTTAAAATAATAGAAATACAATCCCCAGCCCTGATCCATTGTCGTTTGAAAATGAAAGCGATCCTCAGAAGCCGGCTCCATTGGAAAAATTTTTTGTCCCACTGAGCTTCCTTCTTTACGCACAATCAAAAAGACCTTCGTATTTTGCTGTTCCGGAACCGACAGCCAAATTTTGACCGTCGTCCCTTCCTGAACAGCACCAAAAGGTTGTTTGTATCGTTCCAGCCATGGATTAAAGTAAATATGAGTCATGTTGTGTCACACCTCGATCATCTTCATGAGCAAAAACGGGTTCTATTTGCCAAATGTCATCTGCATAACGCTGAACGGTATTATCTGAAGAAAAGCGTCCTGCATTGGCTATATTTCGTAAGCTTATTTGTCGCCAACGACGTTTGTCTTGATAAGCCTGATTTACAGTTTCTTGTGCCAAACAATAATCTTCAAAGTCACGTAAAACAAAGAACTCATCATTGTACTTAATCAAGGAATCAAAGATTTCTTGACCCTCTGCAAAAATATTCGGAATCGTACCATCTATTAGAGTTTTTACCACTTTGTGTACCTGTGCGTTTTCTCGATAAATGTCTGCGGATGAATAATTTTTATTCTCGTAATATTGATAAACCTCAGACTCGGTCAAACCAAAAATAGCAATATTCTCATCTCCAACAGCATCTCGAATTTCAACATTTGCGCCATCCAATGTCGCGATTGTCACTGCGCCATTCAGCATAAGCTTCATATTTGAAGTTCCAGAAGCTTCTTTAGACGCCAAAGAAATTTGCTCACTGACATCTGCTGCTGGAATAATTCTTTCCGCCAAGCTTACGTTATAGTTTTCCAAAAAGATGACCTTTAATTTATCCTTGATTGTTGTATCTTGGTTGATTAAGCTCGCTGTTTCATTGATTACCTTAATAATAGATTTTGCATAATGGTAACTTGGAGCTGCCTTTGCACCAAAAATAAACACGCGAGGTTCAATCGGTAATTCAGGATTTTCTTTCAACTCTAAGTACAACTTAATGATATGCAGTAAGTTTAGTAATTGACGTTTATAAGCATGCAGTCGTTTGATTTGAACATCAAAAATCGCATGAGGATTGACTTCAACGCCGCAATGTTTTTGAATATAGTCTGCTAGACGTTGCTTGTTTTCCAATTTCGCTGCCGCAAGCTTATCAAGCACCTGGTCATCTTCCTCATAATTTAATAGCAAACGCAGGTCACTTGGCTGCTTTCTCCAAGTATTACCAATCGTTTCGTCTAATACTTTACTTAGCGAAGGATTTGCTAATTGCGTCCATCTTCGCATCGCAATCCCATTTGTCTTGTTATTAAATCGAGCTGGATATAATCGATAAAAATCATGCAAAACGACGGACTTTAGAAGATCGGAGTGTAATTTCGCCACACCATTCGTTGAATGCGAGCCTATGATTGCAAGATGGGCCATATGAACCTGGCCGCATTGAATGATTCTTGTTCGTTGTATCAAATCAAAATCATGCACGCCAGTCATTTCCTCAACGAAACGACGGTCGATCTCTTCAATGATCTGATAGATTCTTGGACACACGCTTTTCATCATATCAATCGACCATTTTTCTAAAGCCTCAGCCATGATCGTATGATTCGTGTAGCTCATCACCTCTTGAGTTAAGTTCCAAGCACGTTCCCAACCCATTTTTTCTTCATCAACTAGCAGTCGCATAAATTCCGCCACACACATAGCAGGATGTGTATCATTGATATGAATCGCAATGTATTGATTAATTTCGTCCATCGGTTTCTTCAATTGTTTGTAGTAACGCAAAATACTTTGAACACCTGCTGAGACAAAGAAGTACTCCTGTGACAATCGCAGCCTTCTTCCGGCTTCGCTAGAATCATCTGGATACAATACTGAAGTCAGATCCTCCACAGCACGACGATCCTTTATACTACGGTATCGATCCTCTTCTTCCGGCGATATTTCTACAGACCATAAACGCATGGTATTGACAATACCATTCTGATACCCAAGCATCCCGGTATCATAAGGGACCGCTCGAAGCATCATCCCACCTTGATAATTCGGAACTAGATTGCCGTATTCATCATGACTCATGTATACATCGCCACCGATACGCACATCTACCGCTTTACTCTCTTTTCGAACTTCCCACAAATTACCTTTGTGCAGCCATTCATCTGGCAACTCCACTTGATAATTGTCAACAAAGCGTTGTTTAAAAAGACCATACTCATAACGGATTCCATTCCCATTGCCAGGAAGCCCCATGGAGGCAATCGAATCCATAAAGCAAGAAGCCAGACGACCTAACCCGCCATTTCCTAACGCCATGTCCGGTTCAACCTCAGCTAAATCCTCTAAATCAATATTTAACTCAGCGAGCCCCTCCGTGACCATGTCTAACCAACCCATGTTTAAAAGATTACTTTTTAACATTTTTCCTGGTAAAAATTCAATAGAAAAATAATATGCTTGTTTTTGATCTGCTTCTCGATAATCTTTCCATGTTTGCTGCCAATTTTGTGAATATGCCGAAGTCATTAATGAACCCAATGTTTGGTAAAGTTCGTCTGGGGAAGCGTCCGCAACACCCATTGCAAATTTTTCAGCTAGACGGCGACTGAATGATTGTTTAAATTCTGTTTTATTCATATTCTCATCTCCAACCTACACTTTTTAAGCTATGTATTATACATACTACATATAATACATCATAAATGAAAATTTAATGATAAAAAAGCCAAAATCAATCGCCACAAGGCTTAGATTCTGGCTTTTCGAATCTTATATTCCTTCGTACAACTCTAAATATTGCTGACTAGATTCATCCCAACTGAAGTCCCGAGACATTGCCTCAGTCATCATTCCTTGCCAAACCGCTGGATGATCCTGATAAAGTTCAATGGCCTGTTTCAACGCATTCATTAAATAGAACGGTTCAAAAATGTTAAAACCAAAGCCTGTCCCTTCACCTGTAATCGGATTGTATGGTTGAACGGTGTCTTTCAGGCCGCCAATCTCGTGGACAATCGGCAATGTACCATAACGCATGGAAATCATTTGCGAAAGCCCGCAAGGTTCGAAGGCTGATGGCATCAAGAACATATCAACACCGGCATACACTTTCTGAGCCAATGTTACATCAAAGTCAATATGGATGCTTGCTTTATTCGGATATTTTCCGCCATAATAGTGGAACTGATTCTCAAAATTCGGATCCCCTGTTCCAATCAAAACCAACTGTACATCAAATTGCATTAAGTTCTCCATCTCTTCTAGAAGTAAATGAAACCCCTTTTGGTAAGTCAAACGACTGACAATCCCAATGACAGGAACATCCGGTCGAACAGGTAAATCCAAGGCTTTTTGTAACTGTACTTTATTTTCTATTTTTCTATCAAGATGTGCTGCATCGTAATTTGCGAAAATTGCAGGATCAGTTTTTGGATTAAAGGCATCATAATCAATCCCATTCAATATTCCATGCAACTTGCCGCTTTCCATTCGCAAAATGATATCCAAACCAGCACCAAACTCAGCCGTTTTTATTTCTTCAGCATAAGAAGGGCTAACTGTAGTCACGCGATCTGCGTACAGAATCCCAGCCTTCATAAAGTTTACGCAGTCATTGTAACGTATCGTGCCATCGTCGTAACGTTCACACCCCATGCCAAATAAATCATATAAAACTTCACGGTCATATTGTCCCTGAAATTCTATATTATGAATAGTCAAAACGGTACGAATTTGATCAAAATTTTTAATCCAACGATATTTTTCCTTTAATAAAAAGGGGATGAAGGAGGTATGATAATCATTCAAGTGCATAACATCAGGAATAAAATCGATTTTTTCAATTAGTTCAATGACCGCTTGCTGATAAAAAGCGAAACGTTCCCCATCATCATAATAACCATACAATTCTGGCCGATTGAAGTAATAGAGATTGTCTAAAAAGTAGTAATCAATCTCATTCATTCGGAGATGCTTTACTCCGCAATACTGTTTGCGCCAGCCAACATAGACATCGAAAGAAAATAAATCCTCTAACTGCTCCTTAAAACGGTCTGGCATCTTTGTGAAAAATGGTAGGACCACTCTTATATCTGTTCCCTTTTCCTTTAAGGCTTTAGGTAAAGCGCCCGCAACGTCACCCAATCCTCCAGTTTTAAAAAAGGGTGCACATTCTGCTGCTACAAATAATGTCTTCACCTTTATTCGCCTCCGTAAACATCACTGATCACATGTGTATTTTTCTTGATGACAACTGGTTGTTCAGCAGAGCCGATAATTTTAATTCCTGGTTCCACTACAACGTTTTTATCTAGGATCGCATTCTTGATATATGCGTTTTCGCGTATACTACAGCTTGCCATGATAATCGAATCCTCAACCTCAGCACCTTTTTCAATTATGACACTTCTTGAGAAAAGGGAACCATGAGCTTTCCCATCAACCAGACAGCCTGTAGCGAATTGACTATTCTTTACTTCAGAAGTTGGAGAATAATAGGTAGCCACTTCATTCTTCAATTTCGTATAAATCTTTTGTTTAGAATACAATAGAGAAGTAAACTTCTTAGGATCTAACATAGCCATATTTGCATCATAATATGACTTAATATCAAAAATGTTACTTAAGAAGCCAGTATATTCATACGCATTTGTCTTCACTTGATTCATTGCTAAAGTTAAGAAATCCACCAATGCTACCGGACCGCCTAGATTTTGCCCTTCCTGTAAGGCATTGATTAACCAATCTGTACGACAAATAAATATTTTCATGCCCAGGTTCAGCACTTCTTCGTTGGTTTTTTCTTCTAAAAAGTTATGATGGCCTGCAATTATGCCGTGTTCATCCACTTCTAAAATTTCATCCTGCCGATAAATTTGTTCCTTCGGCATTTTTTTATAAACAACAGTCATTATACTGTCGCTTTGTTGATGAATTTTTAAAACAGCCTCTAAATCAATATTACATAGCATACGATTTCCCATAAAGACTGTATATTCAGATTTTGATTTATTCAAATAGTCAATGACTGACTCAAAATAGGGCCGGCCTTCTGCTTTCTTTTTCAAGAAATCTTGATAAAAATGGATAAAGTAACGGCTGTCTACACTATCAAGATGCCACTCGCGTCCTCCGCCAATATGGTCAAAAACAGATTTGGTCGTTCCTTGGTTAAAAACCATGTATACAGATTTGATATTCGCATTGATTGCATTTGACAGATTAAAGTCAATCAGACGGTACTTACAATCAAAAGGCAATGTTGCCAACGGTCTCTTTTCAGTTAAAGGTAATAATTCTGGGCACTCATATACGTTCCCCAAAATGGCGCACATTTTATTCGCTCTCACTTGTCAACACTCCAATCACTTCTGAATAGCCTACTACAGCAATCTCTTCTGATCCATCAACGACCGCATCGTCACCAATGATGGCGTTCTCTCCAATAATCGCTTTAGTGATTTGCACATTTTTACCAATCGTTGCACCTGGCATGACGACACTGTCGACTACCTTTGCACCTTCTTTTACCTGAACATCATCAGATAAAATACTATGTTCTACGTGACCAGCGACATAACAGCCATCCACTACCAATGAATTTTTTACATCAGCATTTTCAGTTAAAAAATGTGGCGGTGAAATGGTATTTTTTGCTAAAATCCGCCAGTTTTTATCACGGATATTCAAGCTATGCTCAGGATCAATAAACTCCATACTAGCTTCCCAAAGAGAATCGATTGTACCAACATCTTTCCAGTAACCGTCAAAGCGATACGCAAAGACATTCTCTCCACTTTCTAAGTAGGCAGGAATTACATGCTTACCGAAGTCTAGCATTTGATCATCCTTTTTATAACTGTTTAGCAATACACTGCGCAAGCGACTCCAGTTAAAGATGTAAATGCCCATTGAAGCTAAGTTGCTCTTTGGTTCTTCTGGTTTTTCTTCAAACTCAATAATTCGATCATTTTCATCAGTATTCATGATTCCGAAACGAGAAGCTTCTTCAATAGGGACCTCAATTACCGCAACTGTTAGTGAAGCATTGTTCGCTTTATGGTCTTCAAGCATCGCTTCATAGTCCATCTTATAGATATGATCACCAGACAGGACTAAAACATACTGAGGATCCATTTGATCGATGTAGTCCATATTTTGGTAGATTGCATGAGCTGTTCCTTCAAACCATTTACTCCCATCATTGCTAGAATATGGCTGTAGAATTGTTACTCCTGAGTTTAGACCATCAAAGCCCCAGCTAGAACCATTCCCAATATGATTATTTAACGCTAAAGGCTGATACTGCGTTACTACTCCTACATTGTTGATACCTGAATTAATGCAATTACTCAACGTAAAATCAATAATTCGATAGCGACCGCCAAAAGGGACAGCAGGTTTTGCAATTTTTTGTGTTAGTTTACCTAGACGAGAACCCTTCCCGCCGGCTAAAATCATTGCTAAAATTTCTGTTTTCATTTTATTTGATGAAGGACTTTCCTCCATCGACCTCCCCTCTATTTCTTGCGTGTGTTGATTTTTTCTGGTTTCAATATGATGGCACCTAAAGCAGGGACAGTTGTTCTGATCAACTGGCCGTACTCCTTAAATTCAATTGGTTCGCTTTGACAATCCTCATTATGCTTTGTCCATGTTCCGCCAAATTCTTTCATCTCCGTGTTCCAAACCTCTTTATAAGTCCCCGGATAAGGCACACCTATATGAAAATCTCGGCGTTCTACTGGAGTCATATTTAAAATGACAATTAAGAAATCTTTTTTACGTTTTCCTTTTCGCATAAAGGACAAAATTGATTCTCCCGTATTATCCGCATCAATAATTTCGATCGTGTCATAGGAATCCTCTAGCTCCCATAAGGCTGTTTGATTTTTATAGAAATCATTCAATTCTGCAGTAAAATGCTGCATCGAATGGTTCATTGAATCATTCAAATCCCTCCATTCAAGTCCCTCATCAAACTTCCACTCTAGAAACTGACCCCATTCACTACCCATAAACAATAATTTTTTTCCTGGATGAGTCATAAAATAAGTGTACAGGTTTCTCAACTGCGCGAACTGTTTGTACCGATCTCCCCACATTTTATGCATAAGACTCTTTTTCCCGTGAACAACTTCATCATGTGACAGTGGCAAAATAAAATTCTCCTGCATCATATACATAAACGAAAAAGTGACCAAATTGAAATTGTCTTTCCGAAAAACAGGATCCATTTCATAAAAACGTAAGACATCGTTCATCCATCCCATATTCCATTTAAAATCAAAACCTAATGAGCCACTCTCGATCATACCGGTCACAGGTGTTTCAGATGAGCTCTCCTCTGCGATCATTAAGACATTCGGATGAGCCAATTTGATGACAGCATTCAGTTTTTGTAGGAAATAATACCCTTCAAAGTTTCGATTGCCTCCCTCATGGTTTGGTGTCCACGGTCCATCATCATAGTCGCGATAAATCATACTTGAAACGGCATCTACTCGGATACCATCAATATGGAACATTTCAATCCAAAACATCGCACTAGAAATCAAAAAGCTTTGAACTTGTGGTTTTCCCAAATCAAAATTTATGGACCCCCAACGATTGTTCTTCGCCCGATCAGGATCTTCATACTCAAACTGCGGTGTCCCATCATAATAAGGCAATGTATCATCATTAATACAATAATGACCCGGAACCCAATCAACAAAGACTCCGATATTATTCAAATGACAAGCTTCAACAAAATCCTGAAACTCCGCCGGCGTCCCATAATAAGAGCTCAGTGCAAAATAACCGATTAATTGATAGCCCCACGAACGACCTAATGGATGCTCCATCAACGGCATAAATTCAACATGGGTATAATTCATTTCTACTAGATAAGGGACTAATTCTTCTTTTAACTCAGCAAAACTGTAGGGCGTTCCATCTTCATGATGTTTCCATGAGCTAGCATGCATTTCATAGATATTTAATGGTCGCTTAAACGCATTTGTTCGTTTATTGCGTCCGCGCCATAAGCCATCTTTCCATTTTTTTTCAGGAAAGCTATATAATTCTGCGGCATCGCCAGGTCTTTTTTCAAATCGGACAGCGAAAGGATCTATTTTCAAGATTTCCCGACCATTGGCTTGCTTAACCTTAAATTTATAAAGGTCTCCTTCTTTTGCGGTATCCGATTGTACTTGCCAAATTCCGCTAACTTCATCCTTCTCCATTGGCAAATCCTGCCAATCATTGAAATCGCCAACGAGAGACACAGCAAGCGCATTGGGTGCCCAAACTCGGAAAACGAATCCTTCCTTTACTTGATGTGCACCCAATAAATGTTGTGCATAAAAATTTTCTCCAGACAAAAATGTTCTCTTCGCATCTTCAACTTGTTGCTTTGCCACTTGTTTAGTATTTTCCATGAGAACCACCTTTTTCGAATGAACGACAACGCGTCCCTATATTACATTTTAATGTGCAAAGTTTAATAATAAAAACACAGCTTGTTCTATTATAATAACACAAACCTTTTTAAAATAACGTATCAAGCGTTTTACATATTTTCCTTTACATTATTAAATGCCCCTACCTAACATTATATTATAATAAGAATTAAAATAGAAGGTAAAAATTTCATTTCTTTAAAATAAATCAGTTTTTCGTCAATAAATAACAATTATTATTTGTTTAATCTGTTTTTTTGACAAATAAACATGAAATCTTTTTATCCTTTTTTCCTTTTATTTGCCTTTTGACAAAATAATCGTTAGGCTGATGAGAATAGGACAAAACGCACACTAAAAACACCTATATGGGTAAAAATCACAGAAAGAAGGCGATTACATAATGATTGATATAAAAATGCTTGCGATGATCTTTCTTATCAATTTTTGTTACGTTACACTGAATACTCTCCGTTTTATGCTTACAATGAAAGGCTATCGCATTTTAGCGCCCTTAATGAGCATGGTTGAGATTACAATCTATATACTTGGACTTTCAATGGTATTGGATCGTTTAGATAATCCGATCAATCTCCTGACTTATGCTTTAGGTTACGCGATTGGGATTAGTGTTGGGATAAAAATTGAAGACAAATTGGCTCTTGGATATATGATGGTAACCGTGATATTACCAACAAATACAGATCAAGAAGCCAGTCTTCCTCGCATTCTGAGACAAAACGGCTATGGAGTCACCCAGTCATACGGCGAAGGTTTAGAGGGTGGACGAATGGTGTTAGAAATTTTATCTCCACGTAAAACTGAGCGCACACTTTACACCCTCATCAAGGAAATCGAAAGTCGAGCCTTCATTATTTCTTATGAACCCAAATATATATCTGGAGGATTTTGGACTAAAAAAGTACGAAAACGTCAAAAAAACAGCTTGAAGCCTTAGCGTCAAGCTGTTTCTTTCCAAAGAAATTGGATTAATTTTTCTTCTAATTTTGCACTTTTAGTGATTGAGGAGTGTCCACCGCTTTTTCCTTTAACGGTAAGCTCCTGATAGCCCTTAGCGTGCTTTTGAAACAATGTGCGTAAGGCAAAAGCGCTATGAGTCGATACGGACCCATCACTTTCTGTCCCGTCGTTTAAATCCCCGGCAACAGCCAAAACACGAATATTTGAGGGCAATTGATTCATTGCTCTATCAAAATACTGATAGATCGGTGTTTCACCGCTTGGCCCCTCTTCTGTTAACTCATAAGCAAAAATCTCTTCCGTGTCCTCAGCAATTTCTAAATCATTAAAGGGCGCAGCAACTGCGACAAACTTTTCAGTTGTTGGTGTTTTATTCCCTGTGTATTCCAGCAAATAACGTAACGAAGAAACACCGCCCATAGAATGGCTGACTAAATTAACCCGCGTGACGCCTTGTTCATACAAATAATGCATTACTTTGCTGATCCATTGACTTTGAGTGATTTCATCCGTAACATCTTTGGCAAAAAGCACCATAATAGTTGGATTGTCATTTCGGCTTTTTAGTTCACCTTCAACAGACAATTTACCATCTGCTTGAACTACGATCGTCATTTCACGTTTTGCAACATTCTCACGTTCAATTCGTCGCAGTAGCGGGCCAAAGGAAAATGAATTTCCTTCATACCCGTGGATAAAAACAGTAGGAACATTAGAATAATGAATAGCCTTTTGTTTCACTAGTGTCCCAGGACTGAAGTAGCGCACTTTTGCATAATAAACCCCTCCAAAAACTAATAAAAAACTAACCACCAATATGATCCCTTTGATTATTCGCTGCATGCTATTATGCCTTCTTTTTTATCATATACGTAAAACTTTCTTTTCCTTTTAATAGTTGTTCCGCCAGTTGTCGCCCGAAAAAGAATTGTTCTTTCTTATTCATCTCTATTTCAATATCTGCCAGCTGTGTTCGATCAACGCATGGAATTGCTACTTGCCATTCTGGCTCAGCGACAACTACTTTCGTCTCAACCAAGATATCTAAAAAAATCGATGTTCTCTTAGGCTTTTTCCTTAACAGCACTCGTTCAAGAACCAACTCAATTTGATTACTAAAAAATTCAGTATTCACATCACCAAGTAACGGCGCTAGTTTGGGAAACTTATCCGGTTGATCCACGTTGCTAAAATAGTTCGGTAACGTTTCCGATAACTTTTCTCGATGATTGATTGTCGCCAGTCGGAAGCTATCGGTTTCTAATCGATTCAGTGTCGGCAAATCATAGTTAATGGCGATTATCTCATTGATGTCGTCAAGCCAAAGCACCTCCCCTAGCCAAACCAGTAATTCTTCAATAGAGTATCTACCAGCCATCTTTTCTATGAACATTTCGACCTTTTCAGTGGTTGGATATTCTTTTAGTGGAGCTAATGACAATTGATACCGTCGATCTTCGCGAGAGATAATACTATTAGCAATCAAAAAATCTAAGTCCTTATCTAAACGCTTTGCACCAGAGAATTCTTTTCGAATGTCACGTAAGATTACAGGCTCTTGCAATTGTTGGAAATAGTTTAAGAGGTTTTGAATATCCTGACGTTTTAATTCTTGTTGAATTTTTTTATCCCGTGTATAGATGTTCATCGCACTGTCCTTTCTAGTTAGAGAATTTTTAAGATTTCAACAAATGGACTGCCTATTGCGATTGTTTTAGACCGAATTAAAGGAAAACAGTTCATGTCCCTTCGTATTATAATCCTTCTTAAAAAATCCCACAAAAAAGTGGACCTTCAAAAGTCCACTTTTTAATCATTCATATTATTTATCAAATGCTTCTGTCAATTGAGGAACAATTTGTTTCTTACGGGAAACAACTCCTGGTAGAAATGCTCGATCGTTTTCAAGTTTTACGTTAAATGCTTCTGTAACCTTTTCTCTTGGTTCGCCAGCAACTAATAATTCAGAATCAGAATCTAGCACATTCGTAACAAGCAACAAGAACAAGTCATAGCCATTTTTTACATTCTCAGATAGCATAGCATCACGCAACGCATCTTGACGAGCAAAAACTTCGTTCAAATCAACAGTATTAACTTGAGCGATTCGAACCGTTTTGTCAGCCATAGGAAATGATTTGGCATCTAAGTCTAACAATTCTGCTTCAGACTTATTACCCAAATTGGTTCCAGCTTTCAATAAATCTAACCCGTAGCTATCTAAGTCAACTCCTGCAATTTTAGCTAATTCTTTAGCTGCATCAATATCCTCTTGTGTACAAGTAGGTGATTTAAATAGTAACGTATCCGAAACGATCGCTGATAACATCATACCAGCAATTTTTGCAGGAACGGCAATATTATTTTCCTTGTATAACTTCAATACGATTGTTGAAGTACATCCAACAGGTTCTGCACGATAATAAAGTGGGTTCGCTGTTTGGAAGTTTGCTACTCGGTGATGGTCAACCACTGAAAGAATGTTTAATTCTTCAATATCTGCCACGCTTTGTTGGAATTCATTGTGATCAACTAGCATTACGTCATTCGTCTCAGCCGCGACCTTTTCTACTACACGCGGAGCTGTCAAACCAAAATGATCTAGAGCAAACTGTGTTTCTTCATTTGGTGTTCCCAATGCAACTGCTTCAGCATCCACACCTAACTCCTTTTGTAGGTTTGCGTATGCAATCGCTGCTCCAATCGCATCTGTATCAGGATTTTGATGTCCAAAAATTAAAACTTTTCCCATAGTTGATTCGCTCCTTTAAATAAGTTCTTCTTTATCATATCAAAAAAAAGGAAAAGAGCAACAACATACCGCCTTTTCCTTTTATAAATATTTAAACTTCTATCATTTTCAAAAAAATCGGACACCATCTGCCCGATTTTCATTTTTAGACTTTAGTTTTTAAATAGCCTTTATAATCTTCCGTATGCAACAATTTTTTCGCATTCTCCACTCGATCATCTGTCGGTGGTTCAATTCCTTCTAATGGATACTTCAGGCCCATTTCTTCCCATTTGTACTTACCCATTGTGTGATAAGGTAAAATCTCAACTTTATCTACGTTGTTCAACGTTTTAATAAATTTATCTAATCGAATTAAAAATTCGTCATAGTCACTTCTAAAAGGTACTAATACATGGCGAATCCAGACAGGCTTGTTGATATCTGACAGATATTTCGCCATCTCTAAAATATTATCGTTGCTTTGACCAGTCAATTCTTTGTGCTTTTGATTATCGATTTGTTTGATATCAAATAGTACTAGGTCGGTATATTGCATCAATTCTTCAAATTTTGAGAAAAATGGTTCTTCAAATGTAAAGGGTTTGCCGCAACTATCTAGCGTTGTATTGATTCCCATTTCTTTGGCTTTTTTGAACAAGTCAATCAAAAAATCAATTTGCAATAAAGGTTCTCCACCACTTACAGTGATTCCCCCTTTTTTTCCCCAATAGCTCCGATAGTTCAACGCCTCTTTTAAAATATCATCAGCCGTTCTTTTTTTTGCTTTCGGATCATTGATTTTCCAGGTGTCTGGATTGTGGCAAAATTGACAACGCATTCGACAGCCCTGCATAAAGACGATAAAACGTACACCAGGACCATCAACCGATCCAAAACTTTCGATTGAATGGACATTTCCGACAATAGGTTGTTCAGTCATAGTAGACATAAACAGTCCCTCCCTCAATATATGTAATTTTTTTAAGTGTTGTTTTTCACTATGTTTCTATGCCTTGTAGCTCATTAAATGTATAAGAGAAAATAACTTATACTAGTTACACTTTTTATCTATTTTGAATCTGATGCATTGTACCATTCAAATTTTTAAAACTCACATCATTCTTGATTAAAATGATGAAAAGTAAGGCGAATAGACTTCCGTCCATCCGCCCTTACTATACATTCAATTACTAAAGTCAGCAACCTACATTTTTGCGTGGAATGTACGGCTGATAACATCCTCTTGTTGTTCACGAGTCAAGTCGATAAATTTAACCGCGTAACCAGAAACCCGAATCGTAAAGTTTGCGTATTCTTCTTTTTCTGGATGTTCCATAGCATCGAGTAATTTTTCTTTACCAAAAACGTTTACGTTCAAGTGATGTGCTCCTTGATCAAAGTAGCCATCTAAAACGTTTGTTAAGTTTTCAATCCGTTCATCTTCATCATGACCTAATGCATCTGGGTTAATACTTTGAGTATTTGAAATACCATCTAAAGCATATTCGTAAGGCAATTTAGTCAATGAGTTAAGTGAAGCCAACAGACCGTTTTGTTCAGCGCCATAAGATGGGTTAGCCCCTGGAGCTAGCGGCTCACCTGCTTTACGTCCATCAGGTAGAGTACCTGTTGCTTTACCATAAACAACGTTAGAAGTAATCGTTAAGATTGAAGTTGTTGGTTCTGAATTACGGTAAGTATGATAATGCTCAAGTTTTTCCATAAATGTCTTCAACAACCATACAGCGATATCATCTGCGCGTTCGTCATCGTTTCCGTATTTAGGGAATTCGCCATCAATCTTGAAGTCTGTAACGATTCCGTCTTCATCGCGAATTGGATAAACTTTTGCGTATTTAATAGCAGCCAATGAATCAACCACGTGTGAGAATCCTGCGATCCCTGTTGCAAATGTACGTTTCAAGTCTGTATCCATCAACGCTAGTTCAGCTGCTTCGTAATAATACTTATCATGCATGAAGTGAATCGCGTTCAAAGTATTTACATACATTCCTGCTAACCATTCCAGCATATCATCATATTTCGCCATAACGACATCAAAGTCTAAAGCATCATCTGAATCAATTGGGCGGAAATCAGGTCCAACTTGTGCTTTTGATTTTTCATCAACCCCACCGTTGATCGCATATAACAATGCTTTCGCTAGGTTGGCACGAGCACCGAAGAATTGCATTTCTTTACCAGTTTGTGTAGCAGATACACAGCAGCAGATCGCATAGTCATCTAACCATACTGGACGCATTACATCATCGTTTTCGTATTGGATAGAAGATGTATCAATTGAGATTTTTGCTGCATAATCTTTGAATCCTTCTGGCAAACGAGAAGAATACAACACCGTCAAGTTTGGTTCTGGAGATGGTCCCATATTTTCTAATGTGTGTAAGAAGCGGAAATCATTTTTTGTTACTAAGGTACGTCCATCCATACCCATACCTGCAATAGACAAAGTAGCCCAAACTGGGTCTCCTGAGAACAATTCGTTGTATGAAGGGATACGTGCAAATTTAACCATACGTAATTTCATTACTAAGTGGTCAATCAATTCTTGTGCTTCTTCTTCTGTCAATGTGCCATTTTCAATATCGCGTTGAATATAGATATCTAAGAAAGTAGAGACACGTCCGATAGACATTGCCGCACCATTTTGTTCTTTAATCGCTGCAAGATAGCCAAAGTACGTCCATTGTACTGCTTCTTTCGCATTTTCTGCTGGACGTGAGATATCAAATCCATAGGCTTCTGCCATTTCTTTGATACGTTTTAAAGCTTTATATTGATCGCTGATCTCTTCACGAAGACGGATATCCTCTTCTGTAAATTGACCGTGACCGCAGTTTGCATGATCTTTTAATTTTTCTTGCATCAAGTAGTCAATACCATATAAAGCAATACGACGGTAGTCGCCCACGATACGTCCACGACCGTAAGTGTCAGGAAGACCAGTAATGATCTTCGCGCGACGAGCGGCACGAATCTCTGGTGTGTATACATCGAAAACAGCTTGGTTGTGTGTTTTATGGTAGTCATTAAAAATTTCTGTAAATTTAGGATTTGGAGTATAACCGTAACGTTCAAGTGATTCTTCGGCCATGCGGATCCCACCATAAGGCATAAACGCACGTTTTAAAGGCTTGTCTGTTTGGATACCAACGATTGCTTCTTTGTCCTTCAAGTTTTCGTCGATATATCCAGCACCATAAGCATTAGCTGCAGATACGACATCTGCTTCCATATCTAATACGCCGCCATTTTCACGTTCTTGTTTTTGAAGCTGCTGTAGTTTAGTCCATAATTCATTTGTTGCCTCAGTAGGCTCAGCCAAGAAATCAGCCGTACCTTCATAAGGTGTGTAGTTTGCTTGAATGAAATCCCGTGTATTGATTTCATTTTTCCACAGATGCCCCTTAAAACCTTGCCATGCAGGTTTTTCTGTGTTTTTCATTTTTTCTAGTTCATTTGTTGCAGTTCCCATTTCAAAAGGACCTCCTTAGAATATTAAAAACGTAATTACTACAGGTTTACGAACAAAGTATAACACATAAAATCTTTTATGCAAGCCTTTCCTTGTGAAAGATTAATTAGAAAATAAGATATTTTTGTAATCGTTCGCAAACCCTTGATTTAAAAGCAATTTCGCATTACTAAGCTTTAGTTAAAATTCATTATTCATTGTGTATAAGACGTATTTTGTGATAAAAAAAACGGGTATCTGTTTTAATACAGATACCCAACTGTTTTATTTTTTTGTAGCACAGAAGAACTAATCTTCTATCAATTCTTGAGGGTGCACAACAGAATAAAGTTCGCCTTCCTTTTTCTCATCAATCGTGAACGTACCATTGGAAATACGATCACTGATAGCTACATTTGAAATCTCTAATTCTTTTTCGATTCCTTTGCTCGTCGTAAGAAGAAGCTTTCCTTCAGTATCCGTCGTCATATAACTCAAGCGATGCGGATTTTTCTTTAATTCACGGAAAATCATCAGACCGCGTTTCGCACGTCCTAATTGCGGCAACTCTTGTGCAAGCATCCGTTTAGCCGCACCTCGTTGGCTCAATAATAGTATAGGTGAATCGCCCTCCGATGGTACCAGAGCACCAGCTACTACATAGTCACCGTCTTTCAGGTTGATTGCTTTTACACCAGCAGCTTTCGATCCGACTACTGGTACTTCATCTAATGGATAACGCAATCCAAAGGCACGATGAGAAGCAATAAATACATCCGCATTGCGAACTTCGTCGGTCAAAAATACGGAGACGATTTGATCTGTATCGCTTTTCATTTTCATAGCTGTCGTTGGTCGGCTGCGATAGGTCCGCCAAGGAGAAAATTCGGTCATTCGAGTTTGCTTGATCATTCCCTCTTTACTCATGAAGATAAAGAGTTTGTTTGCATCAATCTCTTTATATGGGAAAGCAGCAATAATCTCTTCGGTCATAGATAAATTAGTGATAGTCTGTGAAATGTGTTCACCAACATCTTTCCATTTCAGCTCAGTAATTTCGTGAACCGGACGATAAATCATATTTCCATGATTGGTTAAAATCAATAGATGATCAAGGGTATTCAGTTTATCAATGAAGATAATAGAGTCGCCATCTTTCATACCATGTTCATCTGGTCGAGACGCATTGTATGAACGCAAACTGCTGCGCTTTAAATACCCTTCTTTTGTTAAGGTAACAATAACTTCTTCTTGAGCGATTAGAACTTCCGTCTCAATCTTGATTTCGGTGATTTCGTCTTCAATTTTCGTCAAACGATCATTTCCGTAATTCTTTTTGATTTGACGTAGTTCTTGTTTCATCACTTTATGCAATTCTTTTTCGCTGTTTAAAATCAAATGCAATTCTTTGATTTCCTTGGCTAATTCAGAAGCTTCTTTTTCTAGTTGAGTGATGTCCGTATTCGTTAAGCGATACAATTGTAAAGTCACAATTGCCTCTGCCTGTTCTTCACTGAATTCAAAACGTTCGACTAAATTATTTTTAGCATCCTTTTTGTCTTTACTACCGCGAATCGTAGAGATTACTTCATCAAGGATTGATAAAGCCTTCATCAATCCTTCAACAATGTGTTGCCGTTTCTGTGCCTTAGCGAGTTCATATTGGCTACGTTTGGTGATCACTTCTTTACGGTGGCCGATGTAACTTACTAAAATATGCTTCAATCCAACTTGCTGCGGCGTCATGTTATCAATAGCAACCATGTTGAAATTATAATTGATCTGCAAATCAGTATTTTTGAATAAGTAATTCAAAATTCCTTCTGCATTTGCGTCTTTTTTCAACTCAACAACCACCTGCAAACCTGTCCGGTCAGATTCATCACGAACTTCGGCGATGCCGTCGATTTTTTTATTTAATCGGATTTCATCCATTTTTTTAACTAAAACCGCTTTGTTCACTTCATAAGGGATCTCATGAATAACAATCTGCTGTTTTCCGCCTTTTAATGGTTCGATTGACGTTTTAGAACGAAGAATTACTTTGCCTTTTCCCGTTTCGTAAGCCTTCTTGATTTCAGCCTTTCCTTGCAGAATTCCTCCAGTTGGAAAATCTGGCCCGGGAATATACTCCATAATCTTTTCTAATGAAGCGTTTGGATGGTCAATTAAATATATCGTTCCATCAATTACTTCCGATAAATTATGGGTAGGAATTTCAGTCGCATAACCTGCAGAGATCCCAGTTGACCCGTTAACCAATAAATTAGGATAAGCAGCTGGAAGAACAGTCGGTTCTTTTTCTGTATCATCAAAGTTCCAGACGAAATCAACCGTTTCTTTCTCAATGTCTTGTAGCATCTCGCCGCTCAGTTGTGACAAACGGGCTTCTGTATAACGCATAGCCGCAGGAGGGTCTCCATCCATCGACCCATTATTTCCGTGCATCTCAATCAGAACCTGCCGTAATTTCCAATCCTGACTTAGACGAACCATTGCTTCATAGATTGAACTATCTCCATGGGGATGATAGTTCCCCATGATATTCCCTACAGATTTCGCAGATTTACGAAATCCCTTATCATAGGTATTCCCATCTTTATTCATAGAGAATAGAATACGCCGTTGAACGGGTTTTAATCCATCTCTGATGTCAGGCAGCGCCCGTTCTTGGATAATATACTTCGAATAGCGGCCAAAACGGTCACCCATTACTTCTTCTAATGTTAATTCTTGAATCGAATGTTTTGCATCCATCTTTGACCACCTCCTACTCGTCGAACAAACTGATTATTTTTACTTGATCAGCTGTCTCATCTTTCTCGTGTTGTTCAGATACTGGCACAGTAGACGTTTCTTCCTTATTGTCCAGTAAGCTGCCATCCTCTTCCAAAGTAAATTGTACATGGTTTTCGATCCATTTACGACGTGGTTCCACTTTATCACCCATTAGGGTCGTTACTCGACGTTCAGCTTGTGCAGCATCGTCAATTCGAACTCGAACTAACGTACGATATTCAGGGTCCATCGTGGTTTCCCATAATTGCTCTGCATTCATTTCGCCGAGCCCTTTGTAACGTTGCAGCATATAGCCTTTCCCAACTTTTTTAGTCACATCTTGCAGCTCGTCGTCGGTCCATGCATACTCGATCACCTGCTTGCGTCCTGCACCTTTGGAAACTTTATATAGTGGTGGCAGAGCAATATAAACTTTCCCTGCTTCGATCAGGGGTTTCATATAGCGATAGAAGAAGGTTAATAGCAATACCTGAATGTGTGCACCGTCGGTATCCGCATCGGTCATAATTATTACCTTGTCGTAATTGCAGTCCTCAATTGAGAATTCAGGTCCAACTCCTGCGCCAATTGTATAAATCATGGTATTAATCTCTTCATTTTTCAAAATATCCTGCATTTTAGCCTTTTCGGTATTGATGACTTTTCCTCGTAATGGCAGAATTGCTTGGAACTTCCGATCACGGCCTTGCTTCGCTGAACCGCCGGCAGAATCCCCTTCGACTAAAAACAATTCATTTTTCGCCGCATTTCGCGATTGTGCTGGAGTCAGTTTCCCAGAAAGGAGAGATTCCCCTTTTTTCCGTTTTTTACCGTTACGGCTTTCTTCACGGGCTTTGCGTGCAGCTTCACGAGCTTCGCGAGCTTTAATGGCTTTACGAACCAGCATTTGGCTATTTTCACTATTTTCTTGTAAATAGAAGCCCATCTGTTCACCAATGACACTATCGACTGCTCCACGAGCAGCAGGCGTTCCTAACTTCTCTTTCGTCTGCCCTTCAAATTGCAGAAGATTTTCTGGAATTCGAACAGATAAAACCGCAGATAACCCTTCACGGAAATCTGAGCCTTCCAAGTTTTTATCTTTTTCTTTTAACAAACCTGATTTGCGCGCATATTCATTGAATGCTTTCGTCATGGAAGTCTTCATTCCAGATTCGTGAGTACCGCCATCTTTAGTTCGTACATTATTAACGAATGAAAGAAGGTTCTCTGAATAACCATCATTGTATTGATAGGAAAATTCAACTTCGATCCCTTCACGCTCGCCAGAAAAATAAACAACCGGCGTTAACGTGTCTTTATCTTCATTTAAATACTCAACAAATTCTTTGATTCCTTCTTCAAAATGAAAGACCTCTGTTACTTTTTCTTCTCCACGCAGATCCGTTAAAGTAATTTTAACGCCTCTTAACAAGAAGGCTGATTCCCGTAAACGTTCTGATAACGTTTCATAAGAAAAATTAAGTGTTGAGAAGATTTGCGCATCAGGCAAGAAGTGTACGGTCGTTCCGTTTGGTTTACGAGTCTTGCCAATTTTCTCTAAAGTCCCTTGAGGTTTTCCACCATCTTTGAACACTTCACGGTATTCCACCCCTTCACGGACGATCGTTACAGTCAACCATTCTGACAAGGCATTTACCACACTCGCACCAACGCCATGCAATCCGCCAGAAGTTTTATAGCCACCTTGACCAAACTTTCCGCCAGCATGAAGAATGGTGAAGATGACTTCGACTGTTGGGATGCCTGATGCATGCATACCAACTGGCATTCCTCGACCTTTATCACTTACTTCCACACTGTTGTCTGGATGCAGGGTCACTTCGATTTCACTACCATAGCCGGACAATGCCTCATCAACTGCATTGTCGACGATTTCATAAACCAAGTGATGCAGACCGCGACTATCTGTCGAGCCGATATACATCCCAGGTCGTTTTCTAACCGCTTCTAATCCCTCTAGTACTTGAATCGAAGCGTCATTGTATTCATTGTTCATCTTAGCCAAGCCTACAACTCCTCATTCCTATTTAACATAATTATTTTTCAAGAAGAAAAATAGATTGCTTGTTCGTACCGGATACCACAAAAACAAAGCTCCTCTAAAAATTATTTTTTACCTATAGATGAGCCCTACTAAGTTCAATGGATCCGTTTCTAAAAGTACATCATTTGTATGATACGCTAAAAAAGCTCAAAAAAAAAGCCTATCCTGTTTCTGAAAAGGCATTTTAAGCTTTTTTTTTAATAAAATCAACTCGAGCATTACGCTTTTTTGTTTAATTCGATCTTCACACACCGATCCATAACGATATCCATGCGTCCTTGATCCTGCAGCATTTTAGCTGCTTCTTCATTGCTTAGACCCAATTGCGCCCAAAAAACTTTCGCGTCGGTCTTCAAAAATTCTTCCGCAACAGCAGGCAAAAATTCGCTTCGTCTAAAAATATCCACGATATCAATCGTTTCCGGTACAGCAGTTAAGCTTTCGACGACTGGAATATCGTTGATTGTCTGACCAGCTAATTTCGGATTTACTCCATATAATTTATAGCCATGTGTTTTTAGAACTTCCGCAATTTGATAACTCGTCTTTTCTGGTTTGTCGCTAAATCCGACAACGGCGATCACTTGCGCTTCGTCTAAGTATTGAAAGATCTTTTCTTGACTAGGATTTTGAAAACTCATTTGATTTCCCTCGCTTAGTTCAATTTATTTACTCACAGTAGTCAGTATAGCATGTGATTAGAATTTGTTCACTCTTTTGAAATCTGATAAAATAGCCTTACTAACAGAGAAATGAGGATTCATATGAAAACCGCTATACTTTTTGTCCTAGCTTACCTTTTAGGCTCTATCCCATCCGGTATATGGATTGGAAAACTTTTTTTCAAGAAAGACATTCGAGAATTTGGTAGCGGCAATTCAGGAACCACCAATACCTTTCGTGTATTGGGAAGAACCGCTGGATTTGTTGTTTTTGCTATGGATTTATTAAAAGGCTCTTTAGCCACCTATCTGCCGATCCTTTTTCATTTGGATATTAATCCTTTATGGTTTGGTTTAGTTGCTGTAATAGGACATACACTACCTATTTTTGCCGGGTTCAAAGGTGGAAAGGCAGTTGCCACAAGCGCAGGAATGCTTCTAGCATTTGCTCCTTTATTCTTTTTCTATTCATTGGTTTTCTTTTTGATCATTCTTTACATAACTAGCATGGTCAGTGCATCGAGTATTGCTTCAGCTATTTTTGTCACACTTTCCTCCATTGCGTTGCCTTTTATTTGGCCCGCTATTTTACCTTCTTTTAACTGGTTATTGACGTTGGTCTGTTTTGCTTTGACCTGCTACATCATTTATCGTCACAGAGAAAATATCCAACGAATCAAGTCAGGAACTGAAAACAAAGTTTCTTTTGGACTGAATAAAAAGGAGAAGTAGATGGAAGAGCAGTTTTTAGATTGGGCAATTGAATTACAGGCTTTGTCACAGGCTGGTTTAACTTATACGAAAGATCCTTTTGATCAAGAACGTTTTGAACGTATTCGCACCATTGCAACTGAAATGTTGGCTGTTCAAACACCGATTCCAATGCCAAAATTACGAAAACTATTCGCCGAAGAAGTTGGGTATCCAACACCAAAATTAGATACTCGTGCCGCCATTTTTGAGAATAATAAGATTTTATTAGTTCAAGAAAAAGATAAGCAATGGGCACTGCCCGGCGGCTGGGTCGATTTCAACCAATCGATTAAAGAAAATGCGGTAAAGGAAACATTAGAGGAAACTGGTTTAACAGTTATACCGCAAAAAGTAATTGCCATTCAGGACCGCAACAAGCATAATTTACCACGCTATGCTTACAGTGTTTGTAAAATTTTTATTGAGTGCCGCGCAACCGGCGGCAGTTTTGTTGAAAATATAGAGACGTTAAAAACGGATTGGTTTGAAAAAGACTCTCTGCCTCGATTGGCGGAAGAGAAAAATACTAAAGAACAAATTGAACTTTGCTTTAAAGCACACAATGAGGAACATTGGCGTGTGCCTTTTGATTAAGAGAGAAAAAAAGAATGCTTCACCTGACAATCAAAATTGTCAGGCGAAGCATTTTTTTATACGTTAACTCACAGTAATTGAAAACTCTGTTTTAAAATTCCCCTTAGGCGCTAAACGATTCATTCCCTCTTTGTCTTCTAATCGCCCAGTACTATCTACCGTGTCCGCAAAGCCCCACCAAGGTTCAATACAAACAAAAGGTGCCTCATTCGGATATGGCGACCACAGTCCGACATAAGGGATGTTGTTATAAGCTAGAGTTACACTGTGGGGAGACTCTTCACTACCTAAAGTGTAGGCATTTAGACCACGAGTTTCATAAATCAAAGCATCCTCTTTAAATAGATTGTGACTCAATTGAATATTGGTATTGGTCTGTCCAATCGTTTTTTGATCCAAATTTGCAAAAGGACCTTCTAGAGGTATTTTTACACGCGACTTTTGTGGAGAGAAAGCAATGAAGTAATCTTCAAAACTTAAATCATCAGTCATTGGAATATTAAAGGCTGGATGACCTCCTAAAGCAAAAATCATTTCTTCCGTTCCCGTATTTTCAACATTGAAACGAATTCGAACGCCTTCGCCCCATATCTCATAGCTAATCGTCAAATTAAAATCAAAAGGATAAACTTTTTTTGTTTCTTCATCACTTTCTAAAAGAAACGTTGCCTTATCCTTTTTTTGTTCAATGACTTTAAACTCTTTATCACGAGCAAATCCGTGTTGTCCCATCGGATATGTTTGGCCTTTGTATGTGTATTGATTATCTTTTAAGCGTCCTACAAATGGAAATAAAAACGGTGCATGGCGATTCCAGTATTTTGGATCTGCTTGCCAAATATACTCAATATCATTGGCACGTAAACTGGTAAGTTCTGCCCCTTTTTCATTAATCGTTGCCTGTAAAAAATCATTGCTGATTGACACTGACATAAATACCCCACTCCTCGCTTTTCGTTAATTGTAATTGTTCCCATCGATATCATCCAACGATACATTACATTATCCGCTTACTGTATTGAAAACCTTATTCTCAAACAGAATGATTAGACTGACATTTTACTTATGACGGACTAATTCATCCTTGAACAATGGATTTAAAACTTTCAAATAGGTACCTTTCATACCAAGAGAGCGTGATTCAATGATACCTGCAGATTCTAACTTCCGCAAAGCATTAACAATCACTGAACGCGTGATACCAATTTTATCGGCTATATTTGAGGCAGTTAATCGTCCTTCATCGCCTTCTAAAGCATCGAAAATTGCTTTTACAGCCTTTAATTCACTGTAAGAAAGTGTACTGATTGCCATTTGTACAGCTGTTTGGCTACGAATTTTTTCTTCAACATTTAAAAACTGTTGATACAAAATTTCCATTCCAATAACTGTCGCACCGTATTCAGCTAAGACTAGATCATCATCATTGAATGCTCCTTCTGTTCTAGCTAATATAATGGTACCTAATCGTTCCCCTGAGCCAAAGATTGGAATGACCGTCGTCAATCCATTTGGATACAACTCCGCGCGCTCAGTCGGAAAGGCTGTTAGGCTATTAGCCACGGGAATATTCGCTTCCGTTTTAAAAACTTCCTTCATTTCCGAGACATAACTATCTGGAAATTGACGATCCACTAAAAACGACCGAACACGATCAGTGTTAATATCAATCTTTTCATTAAGTCCCAACAATTTTCCTTCTGCACCAATGATATACGTCAATGATCCCAAAATATCCCCTAAAATTCGCGCCATGTTGTTATAAGGTAATTCAGCAGTTGGCTCAAAGGCGTTCTTCTGCTGCATTAACTTATTGATTTGGCGTGTTTTCTCTAATAATGTTTCCACTTTTTCCCCTCCATTTTTTAAAGAATATAACGACTTAAATCTTTATTTTGAGCAATGGATGCTAACTTCTCATCCACATATGCTTCTGTAATTTTAATT
Organism: Enterococcus raffinosus; assembly: GCF_019175485.1. Classification (NCBI taxonomy): domain Bacteria; kingdom Bacillati; phylum Bacillota; class Bacilli; order Lactobacillales; family Enterococcaceae; genus Enterococcus; species Enterococcus raffinosus. The sequence continues at coordinate 1,367,711 of NZ_CP072888.1, read as the reverse complement.
TCACCCATTTGCATATCTGGTGCTTCAAATAGCAAGTCTTCTAATAATTTTTCTAAGATGGTGTGTAATCGACGGGCCCCGATATTATCCGTTTCTCGATTGACATCAAAAGCAATTTGAGCAATTCGTTCAATAGCTTCCTGCGTGAAAATAATTTTGACATTTTCAGTCCCAACAAGAGCGACATATTGTTTTATCAACGCATTGTTCGGTTCAGTCAGTATTCTGACAAAATCTTCAGCAGACAAATCACTTAATTCCACTCGAATTGGAAAACGTCCTTGCAATTCAGGGATCAAATCGCTTGGTTTTGAAAAACTAAATGCCCCACTAGCGATAAATAGAATATGGTCAGTTTGAATCGCACCATATTTGGTATTCACCTGTGATCCTTCTACAATTGGTAAAATATCTCTTTGAACGCCTTCACGAGAAACTTCACCTGAATTTTGTTGTGATTTAGAAGTGATTTTATCGATTTCATCAATAAAGATAATACCGGAACTTTCAGCCAACTTAATCGCTGCAGTAGAAATATCTCCTTCATTCACTAATTTGGCTTGTTCTTCTTTTACCAAAAGCTCTTGTGCTTCTTTAACTGTTACTGTACGCTGAACTTTTTTCTCAGGTGTCAATGCGCCTAATGTATCAGACAAGTCAATGCCCATTTGTTCTAAACCATTGTTCATTGGCATTGCCTTTTTCGGTTCAGCGACTTCGATCGTTACTTCTCTTTGATCCAGTAACCCTTTTTCAAGCTGCTCAAGGACGGTTTGACGATTCACTTTTATATCTTCGGTGACTTCTTCCTTCGGTTCAGTTTGCGCTTGATTAAAAATATTCATCATTTGCTCATAGGGATTGTTACTCTGTTTTTGCTCTTTTTTAATACCAGGAACCAATACCTTTACCAGACGCTTATTCGCTCTTTTTAGCGCTTGAGAATATACTCTTGAATATTGCTCTTTCTCTACAATAGTAATCGCGTTCTCAACCAAATCACGTACCATGGATTCTACATCACGTCCGACATAACCCACTTCCGTAAATTTTGTCGCTTCAACTTTGACAAAGGGTGCCTTGACGATCCGTGCTAAACGACGAGCGATTTCCGTTTTACCAACCCCAGTAGGTCCGATCATTAAAATGTTTTTCGGTGTGACCTCCTGCTGCATCGATTCTTCTAATTGCATTCGACGGTAACGATTACGCAATGCAATGGCTACTGATCGTTTCGCTTCATCTTGTCCAATAATGTATTCATCTAAGTCACTAACAATTTCCTTTGGTGTTTTATTGATTTCAGTCATCCTGATTCTCCTTACTCATATCATCTACTGATTTTTTTACTTACATCTCTTCAACGATAATATTATGGTTTGTGAAGACACAAATATCTGCGGCAATATTTAAGGCACTTTCTGCCATTTCCTTCGCGCTCATTTCAGAGTTATGTTTTTTCATCGCACGAGCAGCTGCCAAAGCATAGTTTCCTCCTGAACCGATCGCCAATATCCCATCATCAGGAGCGATTACTTCACCGTTTCCAGAAACCAACAGCATTTCCTCTTCGTTCATGACAATCAACAACGCTTCCAAATTCTTCATAGCCTGTTGTGTACGCCATTCTTGGGCCAATTCCACAGCAGCCCTTTGAAGATTTCCGTTGTATTCATTTAGCTTTCCTTCGAACTTTTCTTCTAGAGTAAAAGCATCGGCTACACTACCAGCAAAGCCCACAACGACTTTTCCATTGTAGATCCGACGAACTTTACGCGCCGTGCCTTTCATGATAACTTGTTCTCCCATTGTTACCTGACCGTCACCAGCCATGGCTAATTTCCCATCTTTTTCGATCGCACAAATCGTTGTTGAATGAAATTGTGATTCTGACATCTTATTCTCTCCTTCGTTGAAAATAACTTTTAAGCTCTTGGATGAAACGAGCGATAACTTTTCTGTAAGCTTTCTTTTGTAACATGTGTATAAATTTGCGTAGTGGATAAATTCGCGTGTCCTAATAATTCCTGCACCGTTCTTAGGTCCGCCCCATTATTCAATAAATGTGTGGCAAACGTATGGCGCAACATATGAGGATGAATGTCACTAGTTAAACTGCTTTTTTTGATTATTTGATTTAGCACGTATTCAATCCCAGTTGACGTAATCTGATCTCCACGATGATTAATAAAAAGATAGTTGTGATCTTTACCGAAACGTTCCATCAAACTTTTACGACCGTCATCAACATACGCTTGAATAGCATCCGACGCATAGGAACCTAACGGAACATACCGATCCTTATTGCCCTTACCATGGATCAGCATAACACTATTGTCAAAATCGATGACAGATAATGTGAGGTTTGCACATTCACTGACACGAAGTCCTGAACCATATAGCACCTCTAACAATGCTCGATTTCGTTGGTCCAAAGGTTTCGTCCCCTCAACACTATCAAAAAGGACTTCTATCTCCTTTTCGTAAAAGAAACGTGGCAACCTCGCATGCTTCTTTTTGAGGTGAACATAAGAAAAAGGGTTCTCTTTAATTTTTTCGTGTTTAAGGAGATATTGATAAAAAGAACGTAAACTAGCAATCTTTCGACTGATAGTATTGCGACTGTATTTTTGATCATTTAAAAACGCCAAATAAACACGAACATCTAAATGATCTACCGCAGTCAATGAGGGGTCTCCTGAATTTTCTAGAAACTGACAAAAATCGTTTAAATCACGTTCATACGCATCCTTCGTTTTCTCTGAATACCCACGTTCTGTTATTAAATAGCCCATGAACTCACGCATTGCTGCTTCATTTTCCAAATTTCATCTCACCTCACAAACATAACACAAATGTAGCATAAGACCTTTTTAAATACAATTGAATTGTCAGAATTTATTGACTTTTCACGAATATACTAACAATTCTTTACAGATATTTCATAATTCCTGTCGAATCAGACAGGAATCCGATTTATTTTGTCTAAATAAAAAATTCCATTGCCGAAGCAACGGAATTTCTTTAAAGATTCATTTCTGATAAAGCCGCTAATGCTCTCTCAGCTAACGTTTCATAGCGAAGTTTCTTATCACGAATTCGTTCTGGCAAACTAGGAAACAAACCAAAATTAGCATTCATCGGTTGGAAATGCTTTCCTTCAGCGTGAGTGATGTAATAGGCCATCGAGCCAATCGCTGTTTCACGAGGAAATTCAATCAATTCTTCCCCTTTTGCCAATCTAGCAGCATTCAGCCCCGCTACTAACCCACTACCAGCACTTTCAACATATCCTTCAACGCCGGTCATTTGACCAGCAAAAAATAAGTCTTCTCGTTTCTTGCTTTGATAGGTTGGCTTAAGTAACTCAGGTGAATTCATAAAACTGTTGCGATGCATAACTCCATAACGTAAAAACTCTGCATTTTCCAAACCAGGAATTAAGCGAAAGACACGTTTCTGTTCTCCCCACTTTAAATGCGTTTGAAAGCCAACAATATTGTACATAGAAGCTGCCGCGTTGTCTTGTCGCAATTGAATAACTGCATAAGGCCGTTTACCTGTTTTGGGATCTTCAAGACCAACCGGTTTCATTGGACCAAACAGCATCGTTTTAATGCCACGTTTAGCCATAACTTCAATTGGCATACATCCTTCAAAGAATTTTTCTTTCTCAAACTCCTTCTGGGGAGCTACTTCAGCTTCAATCAAAGCTTCATAAAAGCGCATGAATTCTTCTTCGGTCATCGGACAATTCAGATAGGCCGCTTCACCCTTGTCATATCGAGATTTTAAATAGACTTTTTCACGATCAATGGTAGCGCCATCTAGAATCGGTGCCGCGGCGTCATAGAAATAGAACCCATGAGAGCCATTATATTCAGCAATTTCTTCAGCCAATGCTTCCGAGGTCAATGGACCTGTAGCGATAATTGTAATCCCCTCTGGAATCTTAGTAATTTCCTCGGAGATAACAGTGACCATTGGATGATTTTTCACTTTTTGAGTGATCAGCTCCGAAAAATTATTGCGGTCCACTGCAAGTGCGCCCCCTGCTGGTACCGCCGTCTCATCAGCAGAAGAAATCACCACTGAATGTAGGCGCCGCATTTCTTCCTTTAGGACGCCGACGGCATTTGTTAAAGCATTTCCCCGCAATGAATTGCTACAAACCAATTCCGCAAAATTCCCGGTATGATGTGCTGGAGTTGATTTAATCGGTCGCATCTCATATAAATTCACAGGGACTCCCGCTTCTGCTAATTGCCAAGCAGCCTCACTGCCGGCTAATCCAGCCCCGATAACATTTACTGTCTTTACCATCTATTCCTCACTTAAATAATTTATTTTTGTACTGCTTCTTCGTAGTCACCATTCACACAGACAACTTGTTTGCCGCCTTTGACTTTCTTCTCAACTAAATAACCACCATCTTTCGGACAAGTCCGGCCAATTGGTTTATCCCAAGAAGTAAAGTCGCAGTCTGGATAGCGTGAGCACCCGTAAAATAAACGGTTCTTCTTCGATTTGCGCTCCACAACTTGTCCCTTATGACAAACCGGACATTCTACGCCAATTTCCTTGATGATCGGTTTGGTATTGCGACAGTCTGGGAAATTACTACATGCGTAGAATTTTCCGTATCGCCCAAGCTTAATGACCATTGGATGCCCGCAGACATCGCAATCAAAGCCAGCGGGTTCATCCTTGATTTGGATTTTCTCAATACCCTCTTCCGCTTTTTCCAGCTCAACGGCAAACGGTTTGTAGAAGCGATCGACTACCTTTGTCCATTCTTCTTTGCCTTCTTCAACCTTATCCAGATCATTTTCCATCTCTGCTGTGAAGTTGACATCCACTATTTGTGGGAAGAAATCGACAATCAAAGTATTAACAATTTCACCCAATTCTGTAGGTTCAAAACGTCGTTGGGTCAATTTCACATAATAACGACGTTGAATCGTATCTAACGTCGGCGCATAGGTTGATGGACGACCCACACCATTTTCTTCCAGTGTTTTGATTAATGTTGCTTCACTAAAACGAGCTGGCGGTTGAGTGAAATGTTGTTTGGGCTCAATATTCACAGATTGAACAACATCCCCAGTCTCAAGCTCTGGCAAGATATTTTCCTTATCCTCTTTGCCATCATCACGACCCTCAATATATACCTGCATGAACCCTTTGAATTTGATCTTTGAACCGTTAGCTATGAAGATAACGCCATTTTGGTTTAGTGTCACTTTCATGGTATCCAGGATTGCCGCAGTCATTTGACTTGCGACAAAACGTGACCAGATTAATGTATAAAGCTTTAATTGATCCTTATCCAAATACTGCTTCATTTCATCTGGTGTCCGCTGAACACTAGTAGGGCGAATTGCTTCATGGGCATCTTGAGAACCCTGAGGATTTTTTGCTTTGCGCGCATGATGCTGAGAATATTCTTTCCCGTAAGTTTTCTCGATAAACTCAGCCGCTTCCGTTTTGGCTGTATCCGAGATACGAGTGGAATCCGTACGCATATAGGTTATCAGCCCAACTGTTCCTTGTTTCCCCAAGGCAATCCCTTCATACAATTGCTGAGCAACCATCATCGTTTTTCTAGTACGGAAATTTAATTTACGAGCAGATTCCTGTTGCATATTACTTGTCGTAAACGGCAACGCTGGATTTCTTTTTCGTTCCTTCTTCTCAACCTTTGTAACTTCATAATCCTTACCATCGATTCGTGAAGTGATCTCTTTGACTGCTTCGGCGTTTGGTAATTTTTTCTTTTTACCGTCTACACCCCAGAAATTAGCTTTGAATTTTTTGGTTTTCTTCTTGAAGTTTCCATCAATACTCCAGTATTCTTCTGGTACAAACTCACGAATTTCTTGTTCACGATCAATAATCATCTTTAGAGCAATGGATTGAACACGCCCGGCACTTAAGCCCTTCTTGATTTTTTTCCAAAGAATAGGTGAAATGGAATAGCCAACTAAGCGATCCAACGCTCGACGGGCTTGTTGGGCATCCACCAAAGAAACATCAATTGAACGAGGCTCTTTAAATGCTGCCTTTACAGCATCTTTTGTAATTTCATTAAATACTACGCGGTTCTTATCCTTCAAATCTAGTCCCAATAAATAAGCGAGATGCCAGGCAATGGCTTCTCCTTCTCTATCCGGGTCACTTGCGAGATAAACTTTTTGCGCTTTTTTAGCCGCTTGTTTCAAGCTTTTAATTACGTCGCCCTTGCCGCGAATTGAAATATAGTGTGGCTCATAATTATTTTCAACGTCAATTCCCATCTTGCTTTTTGGCAAGTCACGAACGTGTCCAACGCTTGCTACCACCTTATAGTTTCTTCCCAAATATTTTTCAATGGTCTTTGCTTTTGCTGGTGATTCCACAATAACTAGGTATTTATAGGCCAAATGTTTTTGCCTCCTCAATTTTTTCTTCTATTATATATTGGTAACTACTGACAAATCGTAGCCTATAATACGCTATTCAAATTTTGTTTGTCAAGTCAGGTCTAACGAATTTTGTTCCACAAATCATACGAATCAAAAATATCTTGTGCTTTTTCTACACAGATAGCACCGTCCTGAATCAACTGATGGCACCCACTGGATCGTCCATCTAATATTGACCCTGGAACCACAAATACATCTTTTCCATAATCTAATGCTTGTTGTGCTGTAATGAGTGACCCGCTGCGCTTTTTCGCCTCTACCACCAATACTCCGCTGCTTAATCCAGCGATGATCCGATTACGCATGGGAAAGTGAAATTTCGCTGGCGTCGTACCATTAGGATATTCACTTAATACTAAATGATTCTGGCTCATTTCAATTTGCAAGTTTCCACTATTTTTAGGATAACAAATATCTAACCCTGTTCCAACCACTCCGATTGTTTTTCCTTGATTGCTGATGGCGAATTGATGGGCGAAGCTATCAATTCCCTTTGCTAGTCCACTAACGATCGTAAATCCGCGTTTCGTAATCTCAGGCATCAACTCCTGTAACACATGATACCCATAATTTGTTGCCTCGCGTGCACCTACAACTGCCAGCATCTTTCGTTTCAATAATGCTAAATCACCTTTATAAAATAATACAAGTGGTGGAGTCGGTACATGCCTCAAAGTCTCTGGATAAACTTCATCTTCAATCGTGATAAACTGGTGCGTTCTTTCTACTTGCTTCAATCGTTCTCCGGACCATTCATTCCAGTTGTTTGGCTTGGTTGATTGTGCTAATAGTCGGATTTCTAATCCATCAAATTGCCACCACTGATGCCGCTTCGCAAATTGATAAATGCGATGTTTCCCGAAAGCTCCAATGCCTTTAGTTAAACTTAAACGTAATAGAAAGTCATTTTTCAAAAAAATCCCTCTTTTCAGCTCTTTATCAAAAAGATACTTAAAAAAGAAGGATTTCATTTTATATATTTTTAATTGGTGCAAAAGTTTTTCGATGAATTGGTAAAATTCCCTGTTCATCAATAGCTTTTAGATGTTCTTTTGTTCCATAGCCAGCGTTTTTAGCAAAGCCATATGCCGGATACTGTTCGCCATACTTTGCCATCCACTCATCCCGATACACCTTCGCAATAATACTAGCCGCCGCGATTGAAACAGATCGGGCATCACCCTTGATGATTTTCTCCTGTGGTAAGCCATTATCCAATACCATTGCATCAATTAATAGGCAATCTGGTGCGATAGACAGTTGTTCAATCGCTCGTTGCATTGCGACCTTTGTTGCCTGATAGATGTTCAACTGATCGATCTCTTCAGCAGTCGCTTCGCCAATGCCGATTGCTCGCGCATTTCGTTTTATTTCCGTTACCAGCTCTTCTCGTTTATGTGCCGAAAGCTGTTTTGAATCATTCAAGCCTAAGATTTCATGCTCATCATTTAGAATCACCGCTGCAGCAACCACAGGGCCAGCTAACGGACCGCGACCGACTTCATCAATCCCACAGATTGCTCGAAACCCTTGAGCTTTCTTCTCGCGTTCAAAAATCGACATTTCTTTGTATTTTTCTACTAAGGCTGCTTGCTTATCCTGCTGCTTTTGCCATTGAGTTAATGCCAATTGAACGCCTTTACGCGTATCCAGACGAAACCCTGCTAAACGAGGATCGTCAGCCGATGTAATAACTTTTAGCTCTTCTTTGATGGCGCTGATTGATAATTTTTCCATTAAACACTTAGCTCCTCAAAACGATCCAGCGTGAATCGACCCAATTTTCCTTGACGAAGCTCAAGAATCAACATTTCACTGGCACGTTCATAATCATCTTTGAATCCTCGTTTTTCTGAAATCAGTAATAATAACTCAGGCAGTTCCATAAATAAATTATCTTCTGTTAATTTATAACGCTCTTTTAATTGTTCTGAATAAAAACGGCAAAAAACTTCTAGCAGATAAAGTGCTAGATCGTCTAGGTGTAGAAGATCATCCTTGATCGCTCCAGTTAATGCTAATTTTTTACCTACGCTTGGATCTTCAAACTTAGGCCACAAAATTCCAGGCGTATCCAACAGCTCTAATTGCGAACCAAAGCGGAGCCATTGCTGCCCTTTAGTAACGCCAGGACGATTCCCCGTACTAGCAATTTTCTTCCCAGCTAAATGATTCAACAAAGTAGATTTTCCTACATTAGGAATCCCTAAAACCATCGCTCGAATGGCCCGCGGCTTCAATCCTCTTTCTTTGTCACGTGCAATTTTATCAGCCAAAACTTTCTTGCTGGCAGGCACGATTTGTTTCACACTCTTATCGTCCTTAGCCGTCAAAGCCAGAACATGATGCCCCTGCTCACGAAAATAGTTTACCCATAAATTAGTTTGGTTTGGATCAGCCAAATCCGATTTATTTAATAAAATCAACCGCGGCTTTTGTTGAACAATCTGATCTAACATCGGATTACGTGAGGATAGCGGCAACCGAGCATCGATCAATTCAAACACAATATCAACAAACTTTAGTTTTTCAGAAACTTCCCGGCGAGCCTTAGCCATATGCCCAGGAAACCATTGAATCGTCATATGTAATTCCTCCTTAAAAATAATGTTCATTCGCTTTATACTTCTATTATATTTATCTTTTATATGGATGAAGAGGCACTATCTTTCATTTCATCTACATTCATTGCCTAGGCTTTTATGTCCACAGGCTATTGTATCATAACTATTTTTTTTTGCATTTATTTTAAGTAACAGACATTTAGAAAATTTTTTCATTGGACAAATAAAAGACGCAAAAGCTTCTAAAAACACTTTTACGCCCCTTAAGTTATTTAGTGTTAAGCTTAAAACGTGTATCCTCTTTAAACTTTTTCCGTGCAGGATTTCCTTCACAGCGAAATACTTGATTATTTTTCAAGTCATAAATTGAAGACCACACTGTATCTTTCCCTGTTTTACGATCATATTGACAGATGAACCCATATTTTCCACCTAATAATTGTTTAGCTTCTAAAAATTCTAGGCTTTGAAAGTTTTTAGACAAATAATTTTCTAATGTTTCGTACCTTTCCTCCGCAAACCAATCATCCTCTACTAACAGTTTCCGAGAAAAAAGTTCTGGTAAATGGAAACTATTTGTTGCACAGAGGTATCCATTATTCTTTAGAAACCGATAGGACAAGGTATCATTCGTGTACTCGACTAAGCAGGCCTCTCCAGAAAGATCGGCTAAAACCAAAGTTCCAGAAGTGCATCGAGGAAGAGTTTCTAATAGCTGCAATGCCTCTTTTACGCTACGACATTTTTCTAATAGAAGGCGTAAAATCATTCCGACATTCATCCCTGGCTTTACACTCTCAGGAAATACTGAAGTTAGAGCAATTGCTAGTCCCCATTGATTAACTCCATCCTCCATCTCAACAAAAGCAGTTGTATTTGCAGAAAAAGAGTAGGAATCTGATTCTTTAAAATCGTACAGGCAGTTCATATATAATTTTTCGATTTCAGTTAAAAAATCACTATTCCTTCCAAGTAAAAAGTTTTGATCATTTTTTACAATAAAGCTTGAACAGTTTGTCACTCGGACAAGTGCATACATTGAAAATAGTACCGCATATAAAAAGTTGGGATCCATTACTTGACCATTAGCTATCCCATCTATCTCGTCAACAATTTCTGGGAAATATTTTTTGTAATATGGCAAGCATTGTTTAGAAAACTCCCTCATTTCATCAGTTATTTCAAAGGGGATATTATCTGCTAAACTTTTATGGTTCTTCTTCAATAATTGCCCCCATTTTTTCCCTATCTCAAAGTGAGTACCTTTGAACCTCCCATGATACATGTGCTTTTGTCTCCTTTATATTCAGATTAGGAGTCGACTTCCTACCTCAAGGATAACTGAATAAAAATTTAACTTCAATGAAATAAAATGAGAACTTTTTTCAATTTTAATTGATTGGTAGACAGAAAAAAAGATGGCGTTCAGCCATCTTTTACGAAATTATTTTAATGTGTGTCAATGGGTAATAAACTGCTTGTGCTTTCCCCAATATATCTTTGCCTTGAACTGTCCCGAAAGACCGACTGTCTTTTGAAATTCGTCGATTATCCCCCAGAACAAAATATTCATTATTCGGCAACTTTTTTTCACCGATTAATTCATTTAATTGAAAATCTGTGGTGTAAGGAGAAACTTGATGATCGTGACTTCGATTATTCGTTAAGAATGACTCCGACATTTTATGACCATTGACATAAAGTTGATCTTTCTCATATCGGATTTCATCTCCAGGCAGACCAATTACGCGCTTGATATAAATCGTTCCATCTGTTTGTTGAAAAACAATGACGTCGAAACGTTTTACTTTACTGAATTTTTCCATTAACACCATATCCCCTTGAGACAAGGTTTGGTCCATTGAGTTCCCAGTAACAGGAACAGGAATTAATAGAAAACCACGGACAATTACGCCAATAAAAAGGGAGATCAAGAAGTATTTAACGCCTAACCACAGGTGGTTTTTTGTCAATAAATTTTTCACTTGCTCCCCTCCCTCGTAACAAAAAATAGTTACTACTCGTTATTTATTTTTTTAACGTTTCTATAGCTTTAGAATAAGCAACATCATTTGCTTTGACAAGTTTAAACACTTTTTCCTGTAAGACATCCACTGTTTTATCATCTAAGGCTCCTGTTGCTGATAAATTATTTTCTGTTTGAATTTCAGCTACAGCATTTTTAGTAGCTTCATTAAACAAATTACCTTCTGTTGGATAGCCTAGTGCCTTAAGCATCGTATTAATATTTTTGATTGCATCACCAGAATCACCGATTCGCCAATTGGACTGCTTCGAAATCGGTGGCAGTTTAGCATATTCAGGATAATCCGCTTCGATGGTTGGGGACACTCCTTTACCTTCTACAGAGGAGCCATCAGGAGCAAACCATTTCATAATCGTTAATTGAACATAGTTGTCCTTTCCAATCGGACTAAGACTTTGAACACTCCCTTTGCCAAAAGTATTCACACCAATAATGGGGTAGTTTTTATTTTTTACAGCTGCCGCTAATAATTCAGCACCATAAGAACTCTCTTGATCGACTAAAAACACTGTAGGTTCTTTGACCTTGAAGCCTTGATCAATTTTCTTGCCAGCTTTATCAATAGAAATAACCTTCTTATTATTCGAAAACTGTGCAATGGTGTCGCCATTTTCTAGAAAATAGCTCGCGACACGTTCAGCCTCGGCGATTAAACCACCAGAATTTTGCCGTAAATCAATAATGAAGGATTTAGCCCCTTCTTTTCGTAGTTCCTCAATAATCGTACGAAATTCCAGCGCTGTCGTTTCTCGAAAATTATCTATTTGAATGGAACCAATTGATTTGTCATTTTTATCGATTGTCCCTTTAACTGTATCCTCCGGGATAACATCTCGTTCAAGGACCACCTCAAATTTCTCTTCCCCTCGTTGAATCAGTAATTTGACCTGCGTTCCTTTTTTTCCACGAATCATACTAGATAATTGGTCTAATGATTTATCCTGCGTTTTTTTGCCGTCGACTTCCAGAATAATATCTTGAGCTTTCAGCTTTGCTTTCTCAGCGGGGGAGTTTTTTACTGGCACTCGATCAATCACTGGTAATCGATTTTCAAGTTGTAGATTTGCACCAATTCCTTCAAAGCTGCCAGCTACTTTGGCGTTCAATTCTTTTGTTTCTTTTGCTGTTAAAAATTCAGACTCTGGATCTTGCAGAGAATCTGTCATTCCCTTTAAGGCCCCCTGAATAAGCTGTTCTTTGTCAACCTTATCAACATAATTCGTGCTGATCAAATCATACAAATCTTGAACATCGTCTAAATCATTTCGTGTAATCTTTACAACGGAATCATTGTCCATTGCTTGTTTTTGGTCAATAAAATGTGTAACTACCGCAGTAATTACGATAGTACAGATGATTGATATTAAAAAAATCGATACTGGTAATGTTTTTTTCTGCAAGGCGCATTTTCCTTTCACCCTTTTTTTCATGATAGCATGCTAGAAAAAAAAGGAAAAGCCTTCCACAACTTTTCCTTCATAATTATTTATTGTTTTCTAAATATTTATCCCAAACCTGATCAAAAAGATCCATCGAGTCTAAATAATCGACGTTAAGTTCTAAATAATCTGTCACCTCATGATAATCTTCTGATTGTTTTGGAAACATGATGTCTTTTGCGACGGCGCCAGCAAATGTTTCAACAGGATCATTTGGATTATGGCCTCTCTGGGTCAAGATATAATGATAAAAACTTCTTCTCATTTGTTTCACCTCGATGACTGTTCTTGATCAATCATTGGCTTTCTTTTCTTTTGGTAAATACAAGCTAAACTGAATATCATCACCTACAAGATCGATATGGTTTGCTTTGATAAACATGCCATTGTTCAGTTTGAATTCATTCAACTTCAAAACGATTGTTTGTTCATCTGGATCTATTGCGACCCATTTAGGAAATTTATACCCACGCTTTACTGTAGCCATTACTTGACTGACAGGCAGGTTCAATGAGCCGATGGATAAATCTCTCGCTTTTAATTGAACATTGCCATTATCCATAACATATGGATCAAAGTAAAGATAAAAATCGACACTGGCTCCCAATATTTTAAATTCGCCCTTTAACATAGCTTGATTTTCTAAATAAAATTCATATTTCACATCTGAACCTTTTTGCAAATCATTCAAAAAGTATTCCATAACGGTATTTAACTTTTTCTTGTTTGTGTTCATCGATAAAACAGGTGACCCTTTAGGTACCGTTGTTTCGCTGCTTGGTGGCAAATTTGTTTCTCTGGCGGTAAACACTCTCACCGTAGAGAAAAGAATGCCTCCTAAAATGATGCCAATTAAAACAAGAAAAGCAATTTTCCAACCATTGATTTTTTTCTTCGATTCTTCCATTAATTGCTCTCCTTTAATAACCACAAATCTTTCGTATCTACTATTTTATCCTTAATCGCCGTTGCCATTAGTTGATAACCTAAATTGTTCGGATGAAAATTATCCTCATCATAAAGTGCATTATTTTTAACTTCAGAACTTGAGCTTGCACTGGTTTCTTCAGTATCTTTTGTTGCGATTCCTTTATAGAGCAGATCGTTTACTGGTACGAAAAAGCAATTTGAAGTTTCTTTTGTTAATCGTTGTGTTTCATCATTCCAGTTATCTACTACTGTCTGCATCGCCTTGATATCTGGGAAATTCAAGTAATAAGGATTATAAATTCCGACAATATAAATTGGTGCTTTTGGGTTTAGTTCCCGCATCTCAACTAAAATTTCGTCCACTTGTTTGCCATTTTTTTTTATGGAGCGATCAAATTGTTTTGCCGTTTTGGCCGTTAGATTTTTTTGAAACGCTTGAAAAAGATCGTTTCCTCCTACAGTCATCGTGATAATATCTGCACTGGCCAAACTATTTCGCAAATCAGAATCCTTCTTCACACGCTTCAGGATTTGGTCACTCCGTTCTCCGGAGACACCATAATTATCCTTTTCGATAGAGGTCAATTCATATTTTTGCTGCAAAGCGTCTGCGACTAATGGAACATAGCCTCCACGTTTCGTCTCATCCCCGACTCCTTCAGTTAAAGAATCTCCCACTGCTACAAAGTGAACAGATTTTTTATAATTCTGATTTTCGTCCCGGACGACATGGAGCCTCGGCTCAGCCTTAGGAATTGTCAAAAAAAGAACCAACAATGTAACTACGGCTGCCGCTAATGGGATCAATATTGTTGAAAATCGTTTCATTTATCTACTCCTCTGTAAAAAAACGCCTCTATTGCTAGAGGCAGGTTCAACTAATCTGTGTAATACATGATCGCAAAAGCTCCAGGACCCGTATGTGTAGCAACAATCGGGTTGGTATGCAGAACGGGAATATGCATATCAGGGAACATTTCCTGTAGTGCCTGTTTGGCTTCATCGATAAAATCTAACTTTCCAGCGTATGAAATTCCTATTTGCTTGACATTGACTTTCGCTAATTCATCCATAAACGCTGCGAACCATTTACTGAATGTCTTCTTGCCTCGGCCTTTTGTGATTGGCAATAACTCACCATTTTCGAGTTCCATGACCACACGCATGTTCAGTACACTGGAAATGACGCCTGCTACTCGACTAATACGTCCGCCCTTCACCAAATTATCTAATGAAGAAATTCCGATAAACAATTTACTGTGGTTCTTTACTCGCTCAACACCGGCTAAAACTTCTTCTAGACTAGCACCTGATTCTGCCAATTTAGCCGCTTCAATCACTTGGAATGCTTGAGATTGATCGATAAATCCACAATCAATTACCGTTACGTTGCTGCTGCTTAAAAAGGTCGCTTGTCGTGCTGCCTCAGCTGTCCCGCTCAATGTGTGGGACATATGAATAGACACGATGGGGCTCCCATCTTTTCCTAATTCATCATACAGCTCTGCAAAATAACCAATCGGAGGTTGACTCGTTTTAGGAAGATTTTTAGCCTGAGCCATCATCTCCATAAATTTCTCTCCAGTTAACTTATCGTCATCTGGATAAACCACATCATCAATCATCACTGATAATGGGATAACTGTAATATTTAATTCATCTCGAACTGATTTTTCAATCGTACAAGAGGAGTCCGTTACAATTTTAACATTTGGCATTCTGATCCTTCTTTCCACACCTAGTTTCAAATTAATTTTAGTATATCAAACCTTATGAAATAAATCATCGTTGAGGCTATTTCTTTATAAATCTTGAAAGAACCGTGTCACTAAGACCCGGCTCTTTCGTAGGTTTCAAAATAATAAAGGTAAGGATTTTTTTCATCTCTCACGCCTTGTTTTCGTTCTGTTAATTGCCATTTATTCCAAAGCATCATTGGAAAATAAGCATCCCCTTCAAAACTAGCCTCAATAAAGGTCCGATAAATCTTCTTACAATAAGGTAAAAATTCTGTATAAATAGCGGATCCTCCAGCAATAAATGTTTCGCCCTCATGATTCTGATCATAGGTAATCACTTCTTCTAACGAATGCATGACGATGACATCTTCAGCTCGATACTCCTTATCCCGCGTTAATACGATTGTTTGTCGGTTCGGTAATGGCCGACCACCCATCCCTTCAAAGGTTTTCCGTCCCATCACTAATGTGTGGTTGATCGTGGTCTCCTTAAAAAAGCGCAAATCATTCGGCAGATGCCACGGCAAATGATTTTCCTTACCGATTAAGCCATTTTTATCCTGTGCCCAAATTGCAATCAGCATAGTGTTCCCCCTAATTTATACCATTTTTTCTTTATTATCCTTCAATGATCTCACTTAAATATTCCCAACGAGTCATCTTTTCTTCTAGTGCCTGTTCAGTCTGCTCTATTTCTTTTTGCAGCTCTTGCAATTTGGTAAAATCATCTCCTTGATGATTCATTTCTTCCGTCAATTGATTTATCTTAGTTTCAAGTAACGCGATATCGTCTTCAATCGTTTCCCATTCTTTCTGCTCGTTATAAGAAAGTTTCTTTTTCCGTTCTTTGATTTGCGGCTTGGCTTTAACGGTTCTTTCTTCCTTAACTGGGGCTTGCTGTGCTAAATAATCCATGATAGAGCCAAAGTAAGAGGTGATTTCACCTTCCCCTTCAAAAATCAGCAATCGTTCAGCAACTTTATCCAAGAAATAGCGGTCATGCGAAACCGTGATTACTGCTCCAGGAAACTCCTCAAGATAATCCTCTAAAACGGTTAATGTTGCAATGTCCAAATCATTGGTTGGTTCATCTAACAGCAGTACATTAGGTTGCTGAATCAATAGTTTTAGCAAATAGAGGCGTCTTTTTTCGCCCCCTGAAAGTTTGCCTATCAATGTACCGTGCATAAATCGTGGAAATAGAAAACGCTCTAAAATCTCTGCCACACTGATTTGTGAACCATCTCTCTGCTTCACTTCTTCTGCGGCTTCCTGTAGATAAGCAATCATTCGCATATTAGGATCTAACGTCTCATTCTGCTGTGTATAATAGGCTAAGCGGACAGTTTCACCAACCTCGACGATTCCATCATCAAGTGGGATTCTTCCAGCTAAAATATTTAAGAGCGTGGATTTTCCGGCGCCATTTTTTCCAGTAATACCCAGTCTTTCCTTTGTTTGAATCAAAAGATCGAAATGGTCTAGGATCGTCTTATTTTCTATTGTGAAAGAAGCTTGTTTCAACTCTAGAACTTTTTTTCCAAGCCGAGTTGTTGCGATATTCATCTCAAGCTGACCATCATTTTTTACTTGATGTAAATTTTCCTTTAAATCTTCAAAACGATTGATCCGGGCTTGTTGTTTTGTCGTACGTGCCTTTGCACCAGCTCTCATCCAAGCTAGTTCCTGTTTGTATAACTGCTTTCTTTTACCTTCTTGTTCCACAGCTACTCGATCTCGTTCCGCCTTTGCAACTAAATAAGATTCGTAATTTCCTTGATACTCATACAGTTGACCGAAAGACAGTTCAAAAATACGGTTTGTCACACGATCTAAAAAATAGCGATCATGTGTAACCATTAAGAGTGAACCAGGATAGCTCTTCAAATAACCTTCCAACCATTGAATCGCATCATAGTCCAAATGGTTCGTAGGCTCATCCAGCAATAACAGATCTGGGGCATCGATTAACACTTGGGCTAATGCCACACGTTTAATTTGTCCCCCTGAAAGTTCACTGATTTTTTTGTCTAATGTCTCTATACCAAGTTTGTTTAATATCGCTTTTGCTTCGCTATCCGCAGTCCAAGCGTCTTGCTTGTTCATTGCTTCTTCAGCCAAAGTAAATGATCGCTGTGCTGATTCACTATTTTCATTTGATAAAGCCAACAATGCTTTCTCGTATGAGCGAACTGTTTGCATTAAAGGATTATCCCCTTGAAAGACTGCATCTAAAACAAGGGTATCTACAGAAAAATTCTGTTCCTGTGCTAAATAACCAATTCGATAATCACTCGCTTTTTCTATCGCTGAAATGTCTCCGTCTCCGCTATCTTTTCCTGCCAAAATGGTTAGCAAACTAGATTTGCCGGTTCCGTTAACGCCAATCAGTCCTATACGATCCTTCTCATGTATCAAAAATGAAATACGATCAAACAGTGTTTTGTCACCAAATGTTTTATACAACTCTGTAACTTTCAATTCTTTCATCTTGAACCATCCTCAAATTTCTCCTCGTTATTGTATCAAAAAAAAGCCGTAAAGGAAATTTTTCCCATACGACTTTTCACGATTATACATATATACGTTTACTTTTTACTGATTACCAGTCAAAATCTTCAAATTGACAAAAGTGATGGTGTCTAATAGGACCTTTGCCGTGGGGACCGCCAAAACCATGTGGACCATGCTCATGAGGAGGCCGAGGCCCATCAAATTCTCTTCCTCCACCAAAATAGTCTTCTGAATCCTCTTCACCTAATTGATTTTTCAATGTCTCGCTTAATTTCTCTACTAAACGTGTCCATTCAGCTTTTTCTTCTTCACTGAAATCTGCAAATAATTCTTCGCCAAAATCAGGTGCCTTTGAAATTTTTTCCGTTTCTTCTTGACCAAGCGTCGTTAATCGAATAATCATAACGCGACGATCCTCTTCCGAGGGTTCTCGAGTAATCAATTCTTTATCTTCTAATTTTTGTAATAATTCACCAACGGATTGAGGCCGCATGCCTAAAACAAAAGTTAGATCTTTTTGACTGATTTCTGGATTCATTTTTAATAATGCAAGAACTCTTCCTTGTCCACGATGAACGCCAAGTCCAGGATTTTTAGCCATTTGGCGATGATAGTAACGTCTCAAATCATGTTGCAATTTCATGAATTGTTCATTCATTTGGTTTTCCATAATTGTTCTCTCCTTTTTATTCAGGTACCTTATATTTATATAATACAGGTACCTGAACAAATAAGCAAGGCTTTTCTTAAAAATATTCTGGTACCTTAATAATTTCTTTGACTATAGATTTCTCGGATCGACAATTTTATCCATAAAAAAAACAAGTACCCGGTTATTGGGCACTTGTCCATTCATTGATTAGAAGTTATCTCCATAGACATCATCCACATTTTTGGTTGGATCAATTACAATGTATAAGCTTTTTGTTTTCTCTGAAACTTTTGTCGATTGATAAACATTGTCCAAGCCTTCATTGTCTTTGTCCTTGTATGGGAAATAGACTGAATCAGGATGTCCAGCTCGATAAATGATTTCCATTCGTTCGATGTCCTCAAACTTACGTGCTCGCTCAAACATGCCTAATTCTAAACCGCCTAAATTAATATCTGTTGTTTGAACATGATCGCCTTCTTGATAAATCTCAATCTTAAAACCTGCACAAGGATGAATTTCTACAAACTCGCTGCCATTAATTCTTCCGAAACTTGTCGTAATTTGTTTGATCCACAAATCGCCAATATAACGGCGATCGATCGTCCATGTTTCACCATTACGAAAATAGAATTTTAACGCTGTCATTTCTCTTGCCATTCTGCATTCTCCTCACTAATGATCTAAAATTAAGTTTAGCATACCTTGAGTAAACGGTCACATGTTGTGCTTCTACTTCACTTTTTTAAGGAAAGCTGCTGTTTCGACAATCACTCGTTGATGCGTTGCTTCGCCAACTAGCTGCTCATCAACAAAGGCCTTGATCGAAAAAGAAACTTTATTCGTATCGATCCTTTCTGACTCTGCTTCCACCTTTACATCTGCTCCAATTGCTGTTGGTGCTATATGCTTAAGGTTCATTGTAAAACCAACACTTGTATAATTAGATGAAAGCTCTGGTGCCAATAGTCGTTTCGCACAATTCTCCATCATCGCTACTAAAGCTGGAGTTGCTAAAACCTCCAAATCGCCTGATCCCATTGATAGCGCCGTTTGTTCCTTTGTGACCTGATAGTATTCCGTTAATTTTTTCATGGCATCTCCTTTTTCAAAAATTCTTCTGCAAAATTCAACAATCGCTCTTTTTCATTCTTTAAATTTCCTTCGACTACCTCACGCTCTAATGTATTTAACGTCATACTAATCCATGGGCCCTTAGGATAATCAAAGTGGTCCATTATTTCATTTCCCTTCACCGATAGATCCTTCAATGAATAAAGGGGCAAATATTGATAAAGTAAGCGTATTTTAGCCAAATTGGGTTCGCGATCAAAATAATAAAGCAAGTATTCAACTGAAAGAGCCAATTCTCGTCCCAATTGATACAAGGTCCAATTGTCCCACTCATATTTTAAACGAAATTGAAGTGCTGGTACCATCTGTGTCACTTCACGAATTAATTGATTCGAACATTTCCATTCTTTCATGAAATGGCGAATATCGGTAATGTTCATGTCCAGCATTGTCATTAGCAAAGTCCATGCCTGCCGTTCAGTCGGAATTGCCGGCCCTCGTAGTTCTGAGAAGTTTAATAGTGCTTCTCCATAGTTTCTTAGACCTGGACAGTAAATGTAGCATTCTGACTCCACAAAAGAACGTAAACCGGCTTCACGAAACGAACCCATCATTAATTTTACAAATTCTACATTGATACGCTCCACCGATATTTTTGCCAACAAAGAGTGGTATTCTTGAATCGCTTGAAATGTTTCAGGTTCTAAAGTAAAACCCAAATGACTAACAAAACGTAATGCACGCATCATTCGTAAAGCATCCTCATGAAAACGCTCGTAAGGATTGCCTACTGCCCGCAATATCTTATTGCGCAGATCGTCCAACCCATCAAAAAGATCAATCACAGTGCCATCAATACCAACTGCTAATGCATTGATCGTAAAGTCTCTTCGTTTTAAATCTTCCTTTAATGAACGGACGAATTCCACATGGTCTGGTCGACGATAGTCTTGATACGTGGATTCTGTTCGAAACGTTGTTACCTCATAGGTCGCTTCTTTAGTAATCACCATGACGGTCCCATGATCAATGCCGACATCAATGGTTCGATGAAAAAGCTCCTTCACTTCAGCTGGAAAGGCACTTGTTGCAATATCCACATCATGAATTGGCTTATTCAATAAGATATCTCTAACGCTTCCCCCGACATAATAGGCCTCGTATCCAGCATTCTGTAATTTACGTAAAATGGGCATTGCTCCTTGAAATTCTAAAGGAAATGCTTCTAATCTCATTTTGACTCACCTTCTGTCAATCCATCTTTACGTTCGAATCTAAAGCGATCCCGCCGATTGAACTTCTTCATATTCTGATCGAAAACTTCTGTTAGATCAATTCCTAGAGAATTCGCCATAATAATTGTGACAAATAATACATCCCCTAACTCTTCTTCAACTGTATTTGGTCTCTCAGAATCCTTTTTCGTTTTTTCTCCATAATGATGATTCACTTCGCGAGCCAGTTCACCCACTTCTTCTGTTAAACGAGCCATTTGACCCAGTGGGGAAAAATAACCTGTTTTAAATTGTTGTATATAATCATCAACTTCTTGTTGCATGATTCTCATTGTCTTTTCATTCATCAAACCACCTCAAACCTATCTTATCAAAAAACAGATTTGTTTCCTATCATGTTGTTGTAACTATCTGAAATTCATGCTATGTTGATTGAGGACTGAAATTGTGTGCCGGATGAGTACACAGCATTTGTTTAAAATCGATTTATACATTCAAAATCAGGAGGTGTCGTATGGAAACGACTATGTCTACACGAATCAAAGAAATTCTATTTATTGTGGTGGGAACAGCCATATATGCCTTTGGTCTAGTGTATTTGAATATTGCAAATCACTTGGCAGAAGGCGGCGTCACTGGTATTACTTTGATTATTCGAGCCCTTTTTGGCATCGATCCTGCTTATACTACCTTGCTTATTAATATCCCATTGATTTTAATTGGTGGGAAAATTTTGGGAAAACGGTCGTTCTATTACACCATCTTGGGTACCGTTTGCCTTTCCGTTTTCTTATGGATTTGGCAAAGAATACCGCTTCAGATTAATTTGGACCATGATCTTTTTATTGTATCCATCTTAGCTGGGCTATTTGCCGGATTCGGTAGCGGGCTGGTTTATCGAAATGGTGGAACCACTGGCGGTGCGGATGTTATCGCACGAATTTTGGAGCAAAAAATCGGGTTTACAATGGGAAAATCTCTATTGGTTTTTGATATTATTGTTTTGATTTGTTCACTGACTTATTTAGATTTGAAACGAATGATGTATACTTTGATCGTCTCATTTGTATTTAGTAAAGTAGTAGATATGCTTTCATCTGGTGGATATGCGGCTAAAGGTGTGATGATTATCTCTAACGAAAGTAATGTAATCGCTGAATTACTGATGGCTCATTTAGAGCGTGGGGTGACTTACTTACACGGTGAAGGTGGTTTTTCATCAGAATTGAAACGCATCGTCTACATTGTCGTATCACAGCAAGAAATCAATGAAGTGAAAAAAATCGTGCACTCTGTCGATGAGAAGGCCTTTATTTTAATTAGCAATGTTCACGATGTCGAAGGAGAGGGCTTCACCTATTTAAAACCTCAACGTCGAAGATTCACTCTGAAGCGAAGCAATTAAAAAGATATCGCAGACAGTGAGCCGACCCCCAAAAGTTAGACCAAAATCTAACTCTTGGAGGTCGGTATTTTTATGGCTAAATATAGTTTTGAATTCAAATTGAAAGTAGTTCAAGAATACTTAGATGGGAAAGGTGGTTATAGCTATTTAGCAAAGATACATTCGGTTGCGGTATCTTTTTATTCGTGTATGGTTAATTTAAGCCTGTTTAGTTCATCTGATAAGATGAGAAAAGCTTCCTTGTCGCCATCTTCTAAGGCCATATCAATTTGCTTTTTCAATAAGTCTACTTGTGCTTCCTGTTCTTGAAATTTCAAATAGTTTTCCACTTCCGTTACGATCTCTTCACTAACATTATCATTCCAAGAAAGTGCGGGATTGTCCTCAAGAACGGATAAATATTGTGCATTTTGCCATGAATTTGGAAAAATGCATTCTAGGTATAAAGGTTGTTGCCAATGCAGACGAATTTCATGAAAAATCTGATCACTATTCGAAAACTGATGTCCCTCAATTGAAAACACCATCGGTTCCTCACGTTGGGTAATGTCTCGAAAAACTAATCCACGTTTTGTTTCTAGCGCCTGCTCGACAATGTGGACATTTCGTAGAATTGCTTCATGATTAATTAAGTAATTCAAAATCCAAATCACTTCTCGACGTTGAAAACTTACATTATTGATCAACCACACGAGAAATTCACGTTTTTCACCTACATCGATCATTTTTCTCACCTCTCTACTCTTCTAATAATGATTGTACTTCTAAATCACCAGGTTCTTGTTGCAAGTAGCTCATTAAAACAACTCGTGCCTGTTCTAATTGACCATCCTCACGTAAAAAGACTCCGTATGCCTTCAAAAAGTCCGGCTCATGAGACAGATCTTCATACGCTTGCTTATAATAGGTGCGAGCCGCATCGAAATCTTCTAGTTCGTTATAGGCCTGCGCTAAATTCCATGCAGCGTAAGGATTATCCTCCTCATCCATCTGGGAAATCATCTCGATCGCTTTATCAGGCTGGTCTTCATTTAGATAAAGGTTACTTAATGTCAACAAAGTTTCATCCATTTTATCGCCTGTTTCAATTGCCTGAATTAACAACTCTTCAGCTTTTTTACTATCACGCAATCGATAAGCGATTTCAGAGGCTAAATGCAGTAGTTCCACTTGATAAGGATTTTCTTTGATTCCTTCCTCTGCAGCAAGCAACGCTTCTTCCAGTAATTCTTCTTCTTTCAAACTATCAGCAAGATAGTAATAGCCACTTTGGTATTGAGGATCAAGTGTAATTAACTCCTGTAAGTAATTAATGGCTTTTTGGTGATCATGCAACTGATAGTAGGTAAACCCTAGTTGGAATAACCGATCAGAAGTATGTTCTTTTTCCAATGCCCGTTCTAAAAATGGGATTGCCTCTTCAAATCCGCCCATCATACTATAGGCTGAACCGATTCTTTCATCAATTGAAACATTCGCAATCTCATCAATGCCCTGCTTTTGAAGCTGTCCATAGTCATTGATGGCCTCTCCTAATTGATTCGCAGAAAAATGTAACTCTGCAAGAGCAAATGTAATCAAAGGTTCTTCTGGTGCAATCGTTTTGGCTTGCAAAAGCTTTGCTTCGCTAACCTCAGGAATACCTAGAACCTGATACAAGTCGGCTGTCACTAACAGACTTTCTAGATAATTTTCACTGTCAGGTTCAATTTTTTCTAAGTACGAGAAGGCTCCATCAATATCATCATTTTCAATCGCAATTTCTGCTAAAGAAAGATAAAAAACATCTTCTTGAGGAAAATCAGTCACTAATTTTTCTAATACTTTTTTTGCTTCTTCTAAAAAACCTAACGCTTGTAATTCTTCAGCTAAACTAGCTAAAATTTCTGGATCATCTTTTTTTAATGCCTCTTCAAACATTAGATTTGCTTCTGTTAAATCTTCATTTTTTAATGCTGCAAGCATTTTTTCACTATAACTTGACATCTATTCTCCCCTGATCTCTGTTACGATTTTTTGATATACTTCAAATGTTTGAAGCAACTCTTTTTGGGTCGGGACTTTTTCCATACCGACTTCACCGATTTGAATTAATCCTGCTAAGGGCTTTTCCTGCGCTAAGGCAATGACTTGCTGCCCGTAATCAGCCAAGGAGATTCCTTCTGGCATCATAATAGGAAATCCTAATCGCACCAACCATATCATAAAATTTTTAAAATTGAAATGAAGATTGCTTGTTGTGACATTCCATGCAACCTCAAATAACAAGCCAAACATCGTCTTCATACTATTGGATAATAATGACCCATTCTCTGTTTGAAAAAAAGCTTTCTCAAATATTTTACCAAAATTACGCAGTTCCTCGCTATTGTCCTGATAGTAATAGATCAGCGTCTCGCTGAAAGCAGAAAAAGAGTGCTGAAAAAGGGCTTCCCGCGTAGGAAAATTCTTGTATAAACTTTGTAAAAAGGGATAATCACAGACTATACCACAACGAATCAAGGTCAAAAGGTCTACCATTTTCCCAGTTTTTTGTTGATCAGCCAAAGTATGATCAAACAGAATGCTTTTTGGTACCTCTTCGATTTCCATAACTGTCATCAAATTTTTATCTGAAACTATCTGATCAATAAAGGACAGACTTTGAGCAAAGGATCTAAGTGATACAGGAAAAAAGCACAGCTCTGCTGAGAGATTGGTAACATGATGAGTAAAACCCAAAAGCTCAATAACCCCTTCGTTTCCGATCCCAAGAAAGATTGTTTCCTTTTGTCGGCTAAAGCGTTCTAAAAAATGAATCAATTCTTGAAAACTTTCCATTGTATTGCAGTACCGATTGTTAGGCGTGATAAACCAGTCATGAGTACTTGTTTTAGGGATAAATTGTCGTAGTTTTTCAGCATACAGATCATAGTATCGTTGATTTCCACAAAATAGAATTTGTTTATTTTGTAAATCTTTTTCACGCATCATTGAAGCGACGGTCTCTCCATAAATAATCTGTGTTTCCTTCTTTTTATTTTGATAGGTTATTTCCATCCCGCTCACCCCGTTTTCTTTATTTTATACTACAAAAAAACCTCCCGCAACAAAACTGCGAAAGGCTATGAGACATTTCATCTCTATTTATTACAGGAATAAAAAAGTATCTGGATTATACCTACAAAAAAATACAGTTCACGTAAGAATAATAGTACTTAGTTATTGACTTTGTGGTGTGTTTTGCTGATTTTGTGTAGTGCCACCGTCCTGATTTGAAGGCGTCTGTTGCCCATTGGATTGACTTGGCTGTACACCTTGTTGATTATCTTGAGGTGTTTGTTGCTGATTATTTTGATCCTGTTGCGGCTGTTGCTGATAGCTTTGCCCTTGTTGGGGTTGTTGCTGATAGTTTTGTCCCTGTTGTGGTTGTTGGTAAGGTTGTTGAACCCCTTGATTTGCTTTTTCTTCCACTTCTGACAGCTCTTCAAAGGTTAACAAGCCATCTCCATTTAAATCTGATGGGGAGTAGCCTTCTTTGATCACACGTTCTCCATTGGATAGAATTCTCAATACGGTTACCTGTTCGCCCCAAGGAGTTGTTAGCACCTGACCAACACTGGAAGTATCAATTGTCTTTGATTCATCTGTCGCCACTGTGGAAACAGATGTCGAATCGTTCAAACTTACTTCTCGTTTGGGAATTGCCTCTTCATCCGAAGATCCATAGAAATACAGTCCGACTAAAACAAGAATCAATAATAGCGGAACAGATACTAGCAATATAATAAAGTTGCGACGCTTTCTTTTCTTATCTTCTTGTTCCAGTAATGCATCTGCTTCTAAAAAAGCTTGTCGCCACTTAGGATCATTTTTTCTTTGTGCAAGAAACTCATACGAATGCCAAGAGTCGTTTTTCTCAACATAAAATAGACGCTCCTTTGACATCGCTTCACCCTCTTTCTTCCCTTATTTTTTCTCCCATTATTGAGTAGTATATCATTTTCTAAAAAGCCATTGAGCTACTCCAAAGAAAAAATAAAAATCTTTTCTTCATTTTATCGTATGTAAAGCCTTTCGTAAAACAAAAAATAAGTTACAAACAGAATGAAATAACGACATCAATAAGAAATAAGTATCAATTAATTTTGTACTCATTTCAGACAAAAAACCGCTGTGACTGTTAAAGTCACAACGGTTTTAGCAGCAAAAATTATTTAACTGCATCTTTTAGCGCTTTACCTGGTTTGAACGCAGGTACTTTGCTTGCTGGAATTTCGATTTCTTCACCAGTTTGTGGGTTACGTCCTTTACGGGCCGCACGTTCACGTACTTCAAAGTTACCGAAGCCGATCAACTGAACTTTTTCACCTTCAGCTAATGCGTCTTGGATAGTTGAAAATACAGCATCGACAGCAGCTGTAGCGTCTTTCTTAGTTAAGTCAGTAGCTGCTGCAACTTTTTCGATCAATTCTGCTTTGTTTGCCATGAATGAATTCACCTCCTGAGAAATGAGTAGTGATGTCTAAACATCAACTGATAACTGAGTGGTCCAGCCATCAGCAAAGAAATATTGATTTGGTCAATATTCTGTTATAACGATAGCATAAGAACCTTATGTTAGCAAGGTTTTTAACGATTAATGGCACAAAATTCATGGTTGTTTTATCATTCAGAGAAATCTGTTGTCACCAAAATAAAAGTATGATAAAATACCTTATTTTCTTCTCCGAGCGATTATTTTTATCGGTGTTCCTTCAAACTCAAATGCCTTTCGAATTTGATTTTCTAAAAACCGTGCATAAGAAAAATGCATAAGTTCTTCTTCATTTACAAAAACCACAAATGTCGGAGGCTTTACCGCTACTTGAGTCGCATAAAAAATCTTTAATCGCTTGCCTTTATCTGTCGGTGTTGGATTAATTGCAACAGCGTCCATAATGATGTCGTTCAATACAGAAGATGGGATACGCAAGTTCTGATTCATGCTGACCTCTTCTATCATCGTTGGAATTCTATTCAAACGTTGCTTGGTCATTGCTGAGACAAAAACAATTGGTGCATAATCCAGATAAGCAAACTCATCACGAATTTCTTCCTCGAATTTTTTCATGGTATTGGTATCTTTTTTGACCAGATCCCATTTATTGACCACGATAATCACACCTCGACCCGCCTCATGGGCATAACCGGCGATTCGCTTATCTTGTTCACGAATCCCTTCTTCCCCATTTAAAACGACAAGAACAACATCCGAGCGGTCAATCGCGCGCATCGCACGCATAACAGAATACTTTTCTGTATTTTCATAAACTTTGCCGCGTTTCCGCATTCCAGCTGTATCAATCATTGTAA
Organism: Enterococcus raffinosus; assembly: GCF_019175485.1. Lineage (NCBI taxonomy): Bacteria > Bacillati > Bacillota > Bacilli > Lactobacillales > Enterococcaceae > Enterococcus > Enterococcus raffinosus. Next base: position 1,340,314 of record NZ_CP072888.1, on the reverse strand, counting down.
ATTCTTGACCGTTTTCACCAACAAATTTTGTATCAATTGCATCCCTTGTTGTTCCTTCAATATCTGAAACGATTACTCGGTCTTCGCCTAAAATAGCATTGATTAGTGAAGATTTTCCAACATTCGGACGACCAATTAAACTAAATTTGATAGATTGATCTTCATCATCTTCATTTTCTGCTGGGAAATGTTTGACTGCTTCATCTAGTACATCTCCTAAACCAAGCCCATGGCTTCCAGAAACAGGATACGGTTCTCCTAATCCCAATGAATAGAATTCGTAAATGTCGTTACGCATTTCAGGATTATCTACTTTATTCACCATTAAGATGATTGGTTTTTTACTACGATACAAAATTTTTGCTACTGCTTCATCCGCATCAGTGACGCCTTCTTTTCCACTTGCCACAAGTAAAATCACATCTGCTTCATCAATCGCAATTTGAGCCTGTTGTTTAATTTGTTCCATAAAAGGTTCATCACCAATATCGATTCCACCGGTATCAATGATTGAGAATTCATGATCCAGCCATTCACCTTTTGCATAGATTCGATCACGTGTTACGCCAGGCGTATCCTCCACGATTGAAATGCGTTCCCCAGCGATTCGATTAAATAATGTTGATTTACCGACGTTCGGACGGCCAACGATGGCAATTGTAGGATTTGACATAATTTAATTCCTCGTTCCTAATTACTGTATTAAATTTTTTAAAAAATGAGCCTAATGCTCATAGTATCTACTTTTGTGATAAGTATGTCCTGTTCCAATCCATAGCAGCAACTGAGTTTACTAGGACAAAAACATACTATAAAACTTAGAGCATACTCAAATTGCTAGAATAAATTTCCACAAAATCTATTATCGATTCAACTACATTCTCTTCTACTAATGAACTACTTAGTAGAGCTAGCAACGGCGTTCTTTTTTTCAAATTCTCTTTAGTTTAACCAAGAAAGCTCCTTCTTGCAAGAGAAGGAATCATTTTCACGGATGAATTAATAAGAAAATTAAGTTGTTTCCGTTTGAAGAATTTTCAGATTCTATGCGCATTCAATGATTTTTGCATAAAAAAGAGGCGTGCTTAAACACGCCTCAAAATAGCTAATATTTATTCGTTGTCCTCTGAGTCTTCATTTAAAGCATCGCCTAAGATGTCTCCCATTGTGAAGCCAGTATTTTCCTCAGGCAACTCATAAGATTCTTCTTCTACAGGTTCTGCTTTAGCCTCTTCAGGCTTTTCTTCCAATGCTTTAATTGAAAGTGCTACACGATGCTCTTCAGGATGTACTTCAAGAACTTTTACTTGTACTTGATCCCCTTCATGTAAGACTTCGTGCGGTGTCGCAATATGCTTGTGAGAAATTTGAGAAATATGAACAAGTCCCTCTACACCAGGGAAAATTTCAACAAAAGCACCGAAGCTGGTTAAGCGTTTCACTGTTCCTTCAAGGATTGAACCAGGTGCTGCTTTTTCTTCGATATCTGTCCAAGGACCAGGCAGATTCGCTTTAATTGATAAAGAGATACGCTCTTTCTCTGGATCTACAGAAAGCACTTGAACTTCAACTTCATCGCCTACATTCAAGACATCCGCAGGTTTTGCCACATGGCTGTGAGAAATTTCTGATACGTGAACCAATCCATCAATACCGCCAAGATCAATAAATGCGCCGAAATCTGTAAGACGAGCAACTTGACCCTTAATGACTTGACCTTCATATAGATCTGCTAAAATTTCCTTTTTCTTCTCTGCTTTTTCAGCTTCCACCACTGCTTTATGAGATAGAATCAAACGATTCTCAGAAGGCTCGATTTCAATAATTTTGAATTTCAATGTTTTTCCAGTATACGCTGAAAAATCATCCACAAAGTGATCGTCAATCATTGATGCTGGTACAAAACCACGTACACCTACATCAACTACTAAACCACCTTTGACGCTGCTAGTTACCGGTGCTTCGATAATTTTTCCATCTTGGAATTCTTTTTCGATATCTTCCCAAACCTTTTTCGCATCTAAGCGTCGTTTAGAAAGAAGATAACTACCATTTTCTTTGTCTTTTCCGATAGAAGAGATAACGACTAAATCAAGAATATCGCCAACCTTGACTTCTTCATTGATATCTTCAACAGGTAATGTTGAAAGTTCTTTAGCAGGAACTACACCTTCTACCCCTGCACCTTCAATACCAACGATAACTTGTTTATCTTCTAAGGCGAGCACCTCACCTTTAACAATATCGCCAACTTGAACTTCATGCACACTTTCCATTGCTGCTTCCATGGAAACATTTTCGTTTTCCATCGAATTTTGTTCTAATTCTGTCATGTCGTTTGTCCTCCTTACCAACAATTCTGCGTAAAATACACTACATGTTCTATTTTAGAATAATCCACATGAAAAATAAAGCGATTTCTTCTTTTTTTCTAAAAATTTGAAAGAATTTCGCTTTATTTATCGATTTTATCCAAAATTTAGAAACCTTTTGAGTAAATGACCTCTTTAATCTTCGTTACTACCTGTTCGATCGACATTCCAGTTGTATCGACCAATTCAGCATCTGCTGCTTGAACTAATGGCGAGACTTCTCTATGAGAATCTAAATAATCGCGTTTTGCGATGGCTTCTTTGATTGCCTCAAAGTCCATTTTTATACCCTTTTCCTGATTCTCTTTGTAGCGACGCTGCGCGCGTTCTTCAACACTTGCCACTAAAAAAATCTTTACCTCCGCTTTAGGTAAGACGGTCGTTCCAATATCGCGACCGTCCATTACGACGCCGCCTTTTTGTGCTAATTGACGTTGCGCCTCTACTAACTCTTCTCGAACTTTGCCATGAGCAGATACTTCTGATACCGCAGCAGTAACATCGGGCTGACGAATTGCTTGAGTAATCTCTTCATCATCTGCAAAAACCAATTGTCCATGATTAGATTGTTTAAAAGTAATAGGGTACTGCCTTGTCAAATCAGCTAAAGCAGATTCATCTGAAAAAGCTATTTGATGTTTAATTGCTAAATAAGTAATCGCTCGATACATGGCACCTGTATCTACATATATAAATTTAAAATCATTCGCTAAAATTTTTGCTACTGTACTTTTTCCAGAGGATGCTGGACCGTCAATTGCAATTGAAATATTTTCCATGGTTTGCCTCTTTTCAATAAATAAGCCGTAATCGCTAACGATTACGGCAAGATATTCAAATTATTTAATACGTACCTGTTGACCTGGATCAAAATAGAAGTTGCTTCTGTCCATTCCATTCAACCGAAGAAATTCATCAACAGAAAGACCATATCTTCCAGCAATTTGTTGAGGGCCTTCGCCTGATTGGACTGTACCATATTGGGCATTCGGATCATCAGCTACACTTGAAGATGGCGTTGTTTGTTGTGCCGCTTGAGCTGCTGCCGCCTCTGCTGCTGCCTGAGATTGAGATGCTGCGGCTTGTGCTGCTTGTTGTTCTGCATCGGCTTGTTGTTGAGATTCTTGTGCAGCCTGTGTATCTGTTGAAGCTGTACTTTCTTCAGTACTGCTTTCTTCGGTGCTAGACTTTTCTGTCGAAGATACTTTAGACACCTGCGTTGTACTCTCAGGAGAGGCCGCTGGCTTGTCATTATCACGAGTAATCCAGAAAAAGGCACCGGCTGGAATCAAAATAAGGGCTAACAATAATGCGACTAGAATCGTTAAGAATTTCGTATTTCCGCCACCTTTATTACCACCACCACTACGACGAGACTGGCTGCGTGAATAAGTTTCTTCTTCACTATCAGATTCGTAAATATGTTGATCCCACGGTTCATTATTCGTATCGTTATAGCGATCTTTTCTACTCAATTTCTCTAACCTCCTAAATGCTATCGCCATGTATTATACCATAGCTCAAAAAAAATATGCGTCAATTTTCAATCTTTCATATCATTTTTAAAAATTTTTTGAAATATTTTTTTCCATGGTAACACTGTCGCAATATTTTCCACTTCACTCTTTTTAGTAGATAAAGTAGCTCCGTCATTATCACAACAAATGGGATTTTTTTCATGGAGCGTTTCGTCAAAATAGGTAACTAAAAACTCACGGCGACAAGTGGATAATGAAATGTACTCCAGCATTTTTTGTAATTGGAGTCGTTTTGTCATTCCACGTTGACTCAATAGAGCCAATAATTCGTCACTCTCTTCAGGAAAAAAGTGTTCCCATTTTTTAATTAATGGGTCTTCAAAAACAAGATCACTCATTGTTTGTTTGATTTCAAAAAGCTTTTTTGATTGATTGGTTTGTTCCTGTAAAAAATGATGAATATGTTCGTCCCCTGCTTCATAAAGGAGTGTCGCCTGACTCGCTTGTCCATCTCTACCAGCACGTCCAACCTCCTGTAAATAATTTTCAGGTGAATCTGGTAGATCATAGTGGATAACATATCGAATATTATCCTTGTTAATCCCCATGCCAAATGCATTGGTTGCAATGAGCAATTGCAAATCGCCGGCGATAAACTGTTGTTGAAGTATCCGCCTTTCTTGCCCGCTAAGACCGCCGTGATAATAGGCTACCGAGTGGTTTGACTTAAGTAATTGGTAAAGCTCTTCTACCTTTTTTCTAGTCGCGCAGTAAACGATTCCCGCACCACGCAAAGATTCAACCAATTCTTGTAACTTTTTTAATTTATCTTCCTGATAGACAAAAAAACTTATATTGGGACGATCTACAGAATAAATGTATTCTTCTGCTGCTTTACGAGTGAAGAGCAAACGCTGAATATCTTGTCGCACAGCTTTCGTAGCAGTTGCAGTTAACGCTAAAACCAGGGAAGCCTCTACGAATTTTATTCCATCAGCAAGCTTTAAATATTCTGGTCGAAAATCAATTCCCCATTGTGAAATACAATGGGCTTCATCAACAACTACTAAGGAAAGTTTTATTTCCTGCAACTTCTTTTGAACGTTAGGGGTCAAAAACATCTCTGGACTCATAAAAATAAACTTATAATTATGCGCTTCGCTCAAAACCCATTGCTTTTCCCATCCAGACAGTAAACTGTTCAGCGCGACTGCTCTTTTTTCTCCTATACGTTGGAGTTGCGTTACTTGATCCTCCATTAGAGAGATCAAAGGAGAAATCACAATTACTGTACCTTCTAACAAATACCCTGGTAATTGGTAACACAAAGATTTTCCTGTTCCTGTAGGCAGCATGCCCAATACAGACTTTCCAGCTAAAAGAGTCTGAATGATTTCCTTTTGTCCGGGACGAAATTGCTCGTAATTGAATTTTGCTTTTAAAACTTCTGTTAACTCCATTATTTCTCCCTCATACGATAAATTTGTGATAAACGGAACGTTAAATATGAACTATCGTATTCTTGAAACCGTGCATTGACGATTCGATTCTTATCTAGCTCATTGAAATTGATGAGCTCAAAACTTTTAAAAGGAAAATTTTCATCTATTAATGCCCATTCAATAAAATGATCATTGACAGTCCCTTGTTTTAAATGACGTAATTTTAGTATTTCATCTATTGATTTTCCCGCCAAAAAAAATTGCTTTGTTATTAGCATGCTTTGATTCAGATTTTGTTGATCCAAATTAGAGAGTAACCTAAATATTTCCCCACTATTATCCTGCATGACTTGCGCCAGAAAAAGATCAATTGCATTTTGCTGGTAGAGACTGCTCCATGGTTCTTCCAGCCATTTTTCTGGCAATAACTGATACGCTGTTTTCCCTTGAAACTCTACGCCAGAAAATTGATTCGCCAAAAAATCTGCTTCATTTACTGGTAATTTTTGAAAAATCAGCTCCAATTCCTGTTTAAATTTTACAATCACATCTGCTTTAGAATGAGCCAACCATTTTTTTATTTGCTGTAAATAGTATGGACGGTTTTCAATTGGGAGATAATTTTTTTCATTAAAAGATAAATGACTGATTACTTGTACTGAGAAAAGAATCATGTGCCACATATTCTCCCTCATACGACCATAGCGCAGGTTATTCAGCCCGTAAAAGGGATAGGATTTTTTTTCTAATAGTCTCTGTCCCTCAACGGTTAGTTCTCCGAAACCATCATTTACTAAAATCAATTGTTTTTCAATCAGCCGCTGCAGTTCTTTTTGAAATACTTCTTCTTTTAGATTCGGCAATGCTCCTAAATAAGGCAAATTTTCGTGAAAAAAACCATGGAGTAATACAGAACTGGTTCTTTTACCCACTAATAAATGATATAAGGTAGAGGTTCTTAACTTGTAGCCTGCCTTAAATAACGTTAAAATAAAAAAAGTCATAATATAATCTCCTGTGGAAGGTGAAGTAATGAAATGTGAAATCATTCCTGAGCGCTGCATCGCCTGTGGGTTATGCCAAACAATCGCGCCAGAAATCTTTGATTATACTGATGATGGTCTTGTCCTTTTTATCGGAGAGCCAGAAGCAACTCACGAATTTATACCTGAAGATCAGCAAGCAGCTGTCATTCAATCTGCTAAACGCTGTCCTTCCCATGCCATCCTTTATCAAAAATCATAATAACATAGATAGACAAAAAAAATCTCAGACATTTCATCTGAGATTTTTTTGTATCTTTCTATACGGAATGGTGTTGTGAGGTTAATGTTTTCTTCGATAACCATGGCAACAATTTTGCATGGAGTACTAAGAAAACAGCGCTCACGATAATTCCTTTAAGCACGTTGAAGGGAACGATTCCTACTAAAATATATCGGCCTAACCCCATACCCAGCATTTGTCCTGCTGAAAGTCCAAATGCTTTTAAATAAAGTGGAGTAATAATAAAATAGTTGGCAACACTCATAAAAAGAGTCATCGCTAAAATTCCTAGGCCAAGCCCTAATACTCGTTTTGACGTTGTTTTTTTCCTGAACATTAAGAAAATTGGCAAAGTATACAGCGTTGAGGCAAAGAAGCTAGCAAAGTCTCCGATCATATTATCAACAGAAAAACCAGTCATGGTCAAATGTAATAATGATCGAATAAACGCAGTTACAATCCCAGTTAATGGTCCAAAGATAAACATATTAATCAAAACTGGAATATCACTAAAATCCAGTTTTAGAAATGGAAACATTGGAACAATTGGAAATGCGATGAACTGCAAAATCAACCCCATTGCCGCTGCTACTGCTACTGCTGTCATTTTTTGTAACCTTAAGTTCTTCATCTGAAATCCTCCGTTTCGGAATCATCTTCAACGAACCATTTGAGTGTTCTTTACCACAAAAAAAACTCTATGCTTCAGAAAAAGCATAGAGTTACTTGAATTTAGACTCACCCAAATAAGCTCTATCTTCTTTATCCAGACTGTACTGTCGGTATCGGAATCACACCGATTCGGCTGCTTTCGCAGTTCGCGGACTATTACCGCCGGTCGGGATTTTCACCCTGCCCCTGAAGACGAACCTTAAATTATTTTTTATTGTAAATTCACTATAACAATTTTACTATCAAAAAACAAGTAAATGATTTTGACTATTTCGATTGATTTAATAGTGTGTTGATTTCTTTCGTATTTAAACGTCGATATTCGCCTGGACGTAGTCCCTGCAAAGTTAAGTCCCCATAGCGTTCACGTTTTAATTTTTGAACTGGCAGCCCAACAGCAGCAAGCATATTTTTCACTTGATGATTACGACCTTCATGAATCGTTAATTCAATAATACTTGTCTCCGCTTTTTTATCCGTTGAAAGAATTTCAAATCGAGCTGGTGCTGTCTTCTTACCTTCGATACGAATCCCTTTTGTTAAAGGAAGCAAGTTTCTTTTTTCGGCATATCCTTTCACTTTAGCAACATAAACTTTATCAATTTGATGCTTCGGATGGGCCAATTTCTGGGAAAAATCACCATCATTAGTTAAAAGTAAAATTCCAGAGGTATCATAGTCTAAACGTCCTACAGGATAAATTCTTTCAGGTACGGATGAAAAATAATCTGTCACTACCTTACGATTCTTATCATCTGTGACAGCGGATATCACACCACGTGGCTTGTAAAATAAATAATACACGGGCTCTTCTTGATAAATTGGAACGCCGTCTACTTCAACGATGTCCTTCTTGCCAACTTTTGTTCCTAATTCCTTGATAACCTCGCCATTTACTTTCACTCGGCCATCAGTAATATACGCCTCCGCCTTACGACGCGAGGCAATTCCTGCATGGGCAATAACTTTTTGTAATCTCTCCATTATCATTCATCCTCTTCTTTGAAGCGGTCATAAAATAAATCTAAAGGTTCATTTTCATCCGCTAAATCTTCTTCCATCTTTTGAACATCTGGTAACTCTTCAATATCTTTCAAGCCAAAATAGTCCATGAAATACGCACTGGTCCCATATAGTATTGCCCGACCAGGACCATCAACACGTCCCTTTTCTTCAATTAATTGCCGTGCAACTAGTGTTTGAACTGCCCCGCTTGATTGGACTCCACGTAGTTCATCAATTTCCGATCGTGTAACAGGTTGCTTGTAAGCAATAATCGATAATGTTTCCAAGGCTGCCTGGCTTAGTCGATTGGCCATTGGAGAGCGCGCAAATTCTTTTAACAAAGGCGCAAACTCTTTTTTAGTGCTTAAAACAAAATGGTTCCCAACTTCTAAAAGAGTGAGTGCGGAAGTTTTGCTACTCTCATAAGATTCCTTCAGATCGATAATATTTTGATAGATTTCAGGCATTGGGCGTTTCAAAGTGAAAGCCAACTCTTCCAGACTTATCCCTTCTTCCCCTACTACGAAAAGCATCGCTTCGATTTGACTCAATTGATTCATGCTGCTACTCCTTTAAAGACCAAAATTGGTGCATAAGTTTCTTCTTGAGTTGCTAAGGCTTGGCCCTTTTTCATTAATTCCAATAAGGCCATAAAAGTAGTAATCATCTCATCTTTAGTAAATTGCACAAAAAAAGACTCTAAGGGCAAGCCTTCAGACTCAGATAATTTTGCCAACCTTAGTCCTATTTCATTCACCTTTTGATCAACAGTAATTGTTTCTGTAGACACTGTTGTTTCGATGGGCTGATTTCTCTTCTTACGTTGCAAAACGTCATGCAAAGCTAAAAAGAGGTCAATTGTGTTCAACTGATTCTTTGGTAAAGGCAGAAGTTCCTCTTCATATTCAGAGAGATCCATTGGTGCCTTCGTATAAAATTGACTTCTTTCTTGTTCTTTTTCAGATAATACAGAAGCAGCATATTTATATTTACGGTATTCTAAAAGTTGTTGAACCAAAGCTTCTCGAGGATCTTCGCCTTCCTCATCATCGTAATCAAACGCCAACTCGGGTTTGGGAAGCAGCATTTGACTTTTAATTGACATCAGTGTTGCTGCCATAACCAAATATTCACCAGCAACCTCTAACTCCAGAGTTTTCATTGCATGAATAAAATTCATGTATTGTTCCGTCACTTCCGCAATTGGAATATCGTATACATCAATTTCTAACTGTTGGATTAAATGTAATAACAAATCTAACGGTCCTTCAAAGACGTCTAATTTTAAACTAATCGTTTCCATATTATCCTCGCTTATGCTCTTGCCACTTTGCTAAAAATTCAGAAGTGGCTGGTGTTCCAATAATTCTTTGATCTGGATACATCGCTTGCAGTTCATCCATCATGAGAATTCCCACTCCCTCACCACGATAAGAAGGATTTAGGCTGATATCATGGAGAACAATTTCTTCATCCTCCAATTGACTTACACCAATTACTCCTTGAACATTGTCAGAGTTTTCATCGTAATAACAATAGAGCTGGTAACGATCTTCACCTTCGTATGTATCGATTTCTTTTAGTAAATGTTGTTGATCTTTTAAACTCTCATGAAAACTTAAAAGTCCCATTGCAATCTTGCGTTGATTTTTTCGGTATTGAGTAAGCATTCTTTCTCCTCCTGTTAAGCACGTGGGAAAAACTCTTTATACACTTCGGTCATTCTCCGTTTAGTGATATGAGTGTAAATTTGTGTTGTCGATATGTCGGCATGTCCTAAAAGTTCCTGAACCGTCCGCAAGTCAGCGCCATTTTCAAGTAAATGTGTAGCAAAGCTGTGTCTCAATGTATGTGGTGTAACATCTTTTGTAATCTCTGCTTTAATGACATATTGCTTCAAATTCTTCCATATTCCTTGACGACTCATTCCATGGCCATGGTTATTGACAAACAAGAACATTTCGTTTGGCGTTTTTTTAGTTATTAAGGGTCTAACCTCAGAAAGATAGCGTTCTAACCAGTGAATCGCGTAATCGCCTAGCGGAACTATTCTCTCTTTATCTCCCTTACCGATGGTCTGAAGTAAGCCCATCTCCAAATGAATATCGCCAAGTCTTAGTCCAATCAGTTCACTAACTCGAAGCCCCGTCGCATACATAACCTCCAAGATAGCACGATCTCGAATCCCTAAATCAGTAGTAGTATCCGGTGCTGCAATTAAACGTTCTACTTCTGTCAGCGAAAGAGTTTGTGGAAGCTTTTGCGCTTTTTTGGGGCTATCAATGTGCTGCATTGGATCATGATCGGTATACCGTTCTTGACGCAGAAATTGATGGAACCGACGCAAACTAGAAATCATTCGCGTTATCGTAGTTGACGCCTTTCCCGCTTCAGTCAAGCTCGTTAAAAAGGCCACAACTGTATATCGATCTACTGCTTGCCAATCTGTCACACCTTGATCATTCAAGAAAGATAAGTATTGGTGTAAGTCTCTTTGATAGCTTATCCGAGTATTGTCTGAAAGACCGCGTTCGATCGATAAATAATGCAAATATTCTGTTATTTGTTCATCCATGTTCTCACCACTTTCGCTTTATCATAACAAAAAGTCCCTTGAAATGATAGCACGTATCTTTGCAAGGGACTATATAAATTAATTATAACTTAATCCATTTTCACTAAAATGTCTATGCGTCCTTCTTTTCCTGACAGCTTTGGCAAATACCATGAAAAGTCAAACGATGATCTTTAACAAGAAAATGGTAACGGGATTCTACTACGCGTTCCACATCTCCCAAAAGATCCTCCTCGATCTCCTCTATATTGCCACATTCAAGGCATAATAGGTGATGATGAAAATGCTCCGCTCCCTCTTTTCGAAGGTCATACCGAGCCAATCCGTCATCAAAACTAATTTTATTAACGATGTGCAATTCTGTTAAAATTTCCAATGTACGATAAACTGTCGCCAAACCAATTTCTGGACTCTTTTTTTTGACCAAAAAATAAATTTCTTCGGCAGATAAATGATCTTTTTCATTTTCCAATAAAACGAGAACGGTCGCTTCACGCTGAGGTGTTAACTTGAATCCAGAATCATGAAGTTGTTTTTTTGTTTTCTGTAAAGCCAGGATAGCGTTCAAGAGAACCCTCCTCTATCTAATTTATAATTATTATAAACAATCAGCTATGCTACTACTGTTTTTCTTAGAATTATTATAGTTTATCGCCTTTATTTATGCAAGGACATTCTCAATTAGCTTTTTAAATGAATTTCGCCATCTTTTTGTTCAATCAGTTTTTCCTTTAATAAATGGCCAATCGCACGTTTGAATTGTCCCTTACTTATGCCAAAAGCTTCTTTGATTTCTTCTGGAGCAGATTTGTCCCAAAAAGGTAATTTATGATCCGAGTTTCTTTGCAACATCGTTAAAATCATTGCGGCATCATCATTGATCATTTCATAGCTACGAGGCTTTAAAGACATATTTAAGACACCATCTGGTCTCACACCGATAACCCGTGCCTCCACTACTTCACCTAAACGTGGTTCTTGATACCGCTCAGATGGATGAACAAAACCAATATAGAAATCCTCAGTAATAAGATAAGAACCTGTCACCTTTAATCGATAAACCGTTCCTTTTTTATTTTCGTTTTGCATCTCAGCATTCCCAGAACGACTTAAAGAGTGAAAAATAGTTTCGTCAGCTAATACGCCCCACATCCGATTTTTTTCATCAACCCGTAAGCTAATCATCAAGCGATCACCTTTTTTCGGCCACAATTCTTTCATACTTGGCATTTCATCTAGAGAAACTACCATATCTTTATCTGCTAAGCCAATATTTACAAATACACCTAAATCACGACGGACGTCTGTTACCTCACCAAAAGCGTAATGGCCAATTCTAACCTGTGGAATCTGAGTTGTGAAAATGGCTTCTTTACTCTGGTTTATATAACCGAATCCTTCAATTGTTTCGCCGATTTCATGGGTGCCTTCCTCCTTTAAAAGCTGGAAAGTTACACCATTTTTTTGTACAAGATATTTTTTCTCATTCTCATCAATGATTAATCCGGTAAAAACTTGTCCTAATAGTTCGTTCATATTTATTACTCCTCGCAAAAAATGTCTTATATCATTATTAAAGCTGGGAAGACAGTGTCTCCCCAGCCTATAAATCTTCATCTAATTTGGCCCGTCACCTTTAAACCATCCTGTTTTGCAATTAATTGTCACTAAGTACATGGGCAAGTCAGAGCTGGTATATCCTTGTGTTAACGATGCTCGATTTGAAGTGGCATATAAGTTGTAATACCCTTCGCCGTTTTCAATTTTAACTGGTTCTAAACTATACCCGCCTTCTACGATGTAACCGCGAGAGATACAGGTTTGAATGACTTTTTCTTTGACACCCGGAGCCCACGCATAAGCATCACTGCTGGTATCTCCTGCTTGACTACTATCCGTTGAAGTCGTCTTCTGTGCTTCTTGTGCTGCTCTTTCTTGTTCCTCTTTTTCTCGAGCAGCTTTATCTGCTGCCGCTTTTTCTTCAGCGGCTTTTTTCTCTTTTTCTTTCAACGCTTGATCCACTTTAGTTAGTTCATCTTTTTGTGTTTTAACTAATTCTTGATTCGCCACCGCTTTGATAGCATTATTTGCTGCATTGTATTGATCACGATTTACAGTTTCAATCACATTGCCGTCTTTTAGTAATCCATCCGTCGCTTTTTTCGCACTTTCAATTTTCGTGTACTGATCTTTGGCTTTATTTATAGCTTGATTCATTAATTCATCAAACTCTTTATCGCCTGTGCTGATAGATAAATCAACTGGTTCAGCCGTTTTTAATAAAGGATTGTCTACAATTTTATCTCCGTTAATCGCAGCACTTGTAAACAATTGATTGACTGATTGTTCAGCTTTTTGCTTTGCCACAAGCTGATCATACGCTTTTTTGGTTTCATCATATCGTTTGTTTTCTTTATAGCGAGATAACTCTTCATCAATTTTACTAGTATTGAGAGCTACTTTGTCGTTCGCAAGAAAAACTTGCTTGTCATCTGTATAATAACTTGATATGCTCTCGCCAATTGAATCCAAAGCTTCATTTTCTTTTTTCACAGTCGCAATACGCTGAGCTTCAACTTCTTTTTCGTGGTAGTAATAGTAACCGCCACCAATGCCTAAAACTGCTATCGCAGCTAAAGTAATGTAAAGACTTTTACGGTTCTTTTTAGGGGGTTCACTAACAGACGAAGCATTATCTGGCGGAATAATTCCTTCATTATTAGAATCATCCTCTTGGGTTATATCTGATGCTTCGTAGCCATCGTTCGAGTTGATCGAATCCTCTGAAATGACATCCTCACTAACCGGCAACGTCTCAGTTTCTTCAGATTCGTCATTCACTTCAGAAGATTCATCCGCTGAATCTTGAATGACAGGTTCATCAGCATTTTTTGATATATCAACCTCTTCACTCTCGTTATCAAGTATTGAATCGTTTTCTGTTTTTGTGTTTGTTTCCACATCATCAGATTCCGTCTCATTTACCTTCTCAGTATTTTCAGTCTCAGTGTCTTCTATTTTGTCTTGGTCATCCTTATGTTCACGAATGTATTGTGCCAAAATCGGATTCATCTCAGGAATTTCTTCAGAGTTATTTTTTGAATTTTCTTCTTTCATTTTATCCTCGTTATCCTTAAACATTTTTTGCACAGATTCAATCGGCATATCAGCAAGTTCTGACCATTCTATCGTATCATTTTTGTCATTATTACTGTCTTTAATTTCTTCTTGATCGTTTAACTGTAATGAAAAGCCACACTTCGGACAAGTCGTGCATCCTTCGACTGGTTCAAAACCACAGTTAGGGCATTTTTGCAATGAAATCGGCTCCTTTTTTCAATCATATGCTTTAATCTATCATATGTTTAGGGATGTTCCAAGCAATTTTCGAGTGAATTAATCAAAAATAATAAATTTCAACGCTCGTTTGGATCGCCTATCTTTATTAACATTCGATTTCTTGATAACTTGGATTTCGTGCAACTACCATGGTATTGCAAAAAAATACTCCTCAAGTAATACTTGAGGAGTGCGTCTGAAATTATTCTAAAAAGTCTTTCAATTGTTTTGAGCGTGAAGGATGACGTAATTTACGTAAAGCTTTCGCCTCGATTTGACGAATTCGTTCACGAGTTACACCAAAGACACGGCCGACCTCTTCCAAAGTCCGAGTTCTTCCATCATCTAAACCAAAACGTAAGCGCAGAACATTCTCTTCACGATCAGTCAACGTATCTAGCACATCTTCCAATTGTTCTTTCAACATTTCTGATGCAGCATGTTCAGCAGGACTAGTCGCTTCTTGATCCTCAATGAAATCACCTAAATGCGAATCGTCCTCTTCACCAATTGGCGTTTCCAAAGAAACGGGCTCTTGAGCAATCTTCAAAATCTCACGAACTTTTTCTGTCGGCAAGTCCATTTCAGCACCAATTTCCTCTGGTGTTGGTTCGCGCCCTAAATCTTGTAGTAATTGACGTTGTACGCGAATCAATTTATTAATAGTCTCGACCATATGAACTGGAATTCGAATCGTCCTTGCTTGGTCAGCGATGGCGCGAGTGATTGCTTGACGGATCCACCATGTTGCATAGGTTGAAAATTTGAATCCTTTACGATAATCAAATTTTTCAACAGCTTTCATCAAACCCATGTTTCCTTCTTGAATCAAATCCAAGAATTGCATGCCGCGTCCAACATAACGCTTTGCGATACTTACAACTAGACGCAAGTTTGCTTCAGCTAAACGTTGTTTAGCTTCTTGATCACCTTGTTCAATTAGCAAAGCGAGTTCCACTTCTTCTTCAGCAGTTAGTAATGAAACTCGTCCGATTTCTTTTAAATACATACGAACTGGGTCATTGATCTTAACGCCAGTTGGGGCCGATAAATCTTCTTTTTGTGCGGCTTTCGCAGTTTCTTCATTTTGTTTCAAACTAGCTTTAGAAGGTTCACCATTTTCATCGACGACACTGACACCCGCGTCCTCGACTTTTTGGATCAACTCATCCATTGCATCTGCGCCTAATTCATAAGGAGTCGCCAAACGATTGGTAAGCTCATCATAAACAACCTGTCCCATTGGTTTCTTTTCCTTGATGAAGGCCGCTACAGCTTTTTCATACTCTTTTTTGTTTTTTACATCTGCCATAAAATAAATGCCCCTTTCACTTCTAGGCTTGTTTCAAGCGTTTCGTCAATTCAATAATCTGAACGGTCAATTCCAATTCCCGCTGCTGGTTTCCGTTTTTTCTGGCTTCGAGCTGCTCTTTTTGTCGTTGTTTTATTTCTTCAGCAATGCCAGACTTAGAGATAACCTGCATCAAATCATAGATTTCTCGTTCATTACTATCTTCTGACATGGATATCATAGAGATGTCGATGGCTAACTGCTTCATCTCATTCTCCTTTAAATAGTTCAGGAAGTCCGCTAAAACAAAATTTCCATGAACCATCATATAACTATCTAAGTAAAGAAGCAATTCTTGATACTGATCATGAATGAATTGAAAATCTGTTTGAACCAATTGCTCTCGGATCGAACGCTCATTCATACTACGATATAGTAGCATTCGTTCCGCTTTTTCCTCTTTAGTTAGTACTTTTTTGATTGGTTGGATAGGTACTTGTGAAATTGTCGATTGTTGTTGACGTCTTTCTGTTCGTTGTGTTTGACGAACCATCTGCAACTGTTGTTTCAAACTTTCCCTTGTTAAATGAAACTCATTTGCTAATTGGCCTAAGTACAAGTCCTGCTCAACTGGCGATTGTACTTTTGCCAAATCTTGCATTACGACCTCTATATAGCCTAGACGGTCTGCTTCGTTCTCCAGATTCAATCCTTTTTTACGATACTGCATTTTGAATGCAAAAGGTGTTTGACGACCGTGCTGCAATAAATTCTGCAATTCAGTTACGCCGTATTTTCGCAAATATTCGTCAGGATCAAGTTTTTCAGGAACCGTAACAGTGGCCAAGTTTAGTCGACTGTGTGCGTCTAAAATAGTCAGTGCACGATCAGTAGCAGCTTGTCCAGGATCATCACCGTCATAAGCAATTACTACTTGACCGGTAATCCGTTCAATCGCTGCTATTTGCTGCTCTGTCAAACTAGTTCCCATCGAAGCTAAGCCAATCTTAATATCTGCCTGCCATGCAGCCAATACATCCATAAAGCCTTCAAACAAAATCGCTTCGCCTTGTTTCCGTATTTCATTCCGTGCTTTGTCAAAATTGAAAAGAACCTGCCGTTTGTTGAATAACTCAGTCTCTGGCGAATTCAAATATTTTGGTTGATCATCACCAGGAAAATCTTCTGTTTTAAGTAAACGACCCGAAAAACCAATTGGCTTTCCACGAAAATCATTCAAGGGAAACATGACTCGATGGTAAAATCGATCACTAAAGCTGCCATCTTCACGTCGAATAAATAACCCGCTACGTTCCATTAAATCAGCAGTCACTTTATCTTGCTTAGCTACCTGAACTAAAAATTCTCTCTGATTAGGAGCAAAACCAATTTTAAATTCATTGATCAATTCATCGCTTAATCCACGTTCGTGAAGATACTCTAATGCCGTTTCTCCAACTTTTGTGTTCACTAAGAGATGATGATACAAATCACGCGTCCGCTCATGCAAAGCGATTAATTGCTGCTGTCCCGTTGAAGTTTGACTGATAGGCTCACTGGAGATTTCGATAGCTAAAGGAATTTGCTCTATATCAGCAACCTTTTTTACCGCCTCTGGAAAACTAATCCCCTCTAGCTCTTGTAAAAATGTATAGACATTGCCTCCCTTTCCGCAACCAAAACAATGAAAAATCTGCTTGTCTTCTGCAACTGAAAACGATGGGGTCTTCTCTTCGTGAAATGGACACAATCCTAAATAATTTTTACCAGATTTTTTCAACTGGACATATTGTCCGATAACTTCAACAATATTTGTTTTTTCACGAACCTCATCAATAACTTGTTGGGGAATTCTCTGCACCAAAACTCTCACCCCAATTCCCAAAAAAATATGATAACAGCCGTAAAAAATCGCCCCAATTCATCTTCCGATCAGCGCGATTTTTTTTGACAAACTTATACGTCTACCATTTTAGCATATTTCTTTATTATTACAAGCTTTCTGCTCATTATTTTAACCATTTTGAAACCTTTGAAATAATGTAATGAACCGCTTGTTCATTTGGACAATTTCAGCATAAAACATATTGCCGCCATTTTGGTATAAATAACCACCGTTGTATAAAACTGACTGCATCTGCATATAACGATAAGTATGTTGCTGATCATTTCCATAGCCTGGTGACAAAATATCGCGGGAGTATTCTTCTGCTAACTCTACACTATTTTTTCCTCCATGATCTTGCACGTATTGAATATACTTTGTGCCAAAGTTATATGCTTGAATAGCAGTTTCAAGATCACAGCCAGCTGCTTTAGTCTGTTTATAGCTCTCGGCAAAATGCTTAACACCACTCTCAATACTTTCTTGTTGACTGATAATCTTACCGCGGCTGCCATAAGCACTCTCAGAGCTTTGCATTAAGTCCGTACCTTTTCCTTTTGACTCCGTATACATAATAGCTAAAATAACATCGGTATATTCCCCGACACCTTCCTGATCAGCCAACGTCTGTACCTGGTTCCGATAACTATTCACTGTTTTAGTATTCTTATATGTACGAACTGCAAAAATCCCGCCTATTATAACCGTTAGCAAGATTGCAAGCGTAATAATTATTTTTAAAAATTTTCCAATTATTTTCAACATAAAATCTGCCCAACTATCTTCTTTTTTCTTTATCCATACTACAAGAATTTACTTAACTTTTAAAAGCATAATTTCACAGCTTTATATTTAATTAATCATTCTAAAGATTTCGTTTGGTCTTACAATTAAATTAATGTGCAAGAGTCGAAAAAATCGGTATACTTAATCTTGGTAGGTGATGTTGTGAAAAATGAAAAAAAAATCGCTCAAATGAGTGATGGAACAGAAATTTATTATGAAAAATATGGGCAAGGCCCAGCACTGTTTTTGCTGCATGGTAATGGTGGAAGCGGTAGATACTTTTCGAAACAGTTAAATAGTTTCAGCAAACATTTTAATGTGTATGTCGTTGACAGCCGCGGACATGGACGTTCGACCAACACACAGAAAGAAACAAGCTTTCAATTGATGGCAGAAGATTTAGCTACTATCATGGGGCAAGAAAATATTGAACACGCAGATCTATTAGGGTTTAGTGATGGCGCTAATTTAGCTATGGTTTTTGCACGGCTTTATCCTAATAAGGTTGATCATTTGGTTTTAAATGCAGGCAATACTACTCCGAATGGCGTTCGGATGATCCCTCATCTTCTTAGCTATGTGCAGTATGCTATTGTTTGGGTTGGCGCATTTGTTGATACTGGGATGCGGAATTTCCTTCCTATATTGCGGTTGCTTTTTCGTGATATTGGTTTGTCAACAGAAGATTTAAACCAGATCGTAGCCCCAACGTTAGTAATAGTAGGAAAGCATGACTCCATTAAAACACAGCACTCAATGTATCTTGCTCGTTCAATCCCTAATGCAAATTTCGCCATCGTCTCAGGACAAGGTCATATGTTTGCCCGCAGAAATCCAAAACGCTTCAACCAAGAAGTCTTACAATTTTTAATTGAAAAGGAGTAATTTGGTGAAAACTTTAGCAGAATGGTTCAAAACACATTTAAGCAAGCTAAAATTAATTTTTTTAATTTCAGTTATTATTATTGTCATATTCGAATTATCAAACATCGTGAAGAACATTTCTTTTTCTCGACTATCGACTATCTTTAGCACAATCAGTCCTTGGAATATCCTACTCATGGCACTGATTGGTTTAGTTTCCGTCATTCCAATGATCGGCTATGATTTTACCTTGAATAATATTTTAGGACAGAAACCCAAAAAACTTTATGTTTTTGAAACAAGCTGGTTGGTGAATACCTTAAATAATATTGCAGGTTTTGGTGGTTTTGTTAGCGCTGGTTTGCGATCTGAATTTTATGGCAAAAAAACTTCAGGAAAAAAAGTAGTACAAGCTCTATCCAAAATTTTAGTTTTTACTATGTCTGGATTGTCTATCTATGCCTTGCTCTCTTTTTTCCTTGTTATGTTTGATGATCACAATCAATATTTGCGTCAATATTGGATTTGGTTGATCGGGGGCGGATTATATTTCCCAATTGTCTTCTGTCTTAGTATTTTTGGTAAAGGAGAATATTTAGGGGATCTGAAGAACTCCCATCGTTTAGAATTGATCGGGACATCCTTTTTAGAATGGACTGGTGTCCTCGTCAGTTTTATTTCTACAGGTCTCTTAATGGGCATAGAAGTTAGTATTCGTGATGTTGTCCCTTTGTTTATTGCTGCTACAGTAATCGGAATTGTCTCTATGATTCCTGGAGAACTCGGCAGCTTTGATTTAATGATGATCATCGGCCTTTCTGCTCTAGGCACTCCAAGAGAAACTGTCTTTGCTTGGCTTTTATTATTTCGGTTATTCTACTACTTAGTACCTTTTGCGATTGGGTTAATATTATTTTTCAAAAACTTAGGCACAACAATCAATACGCGATACAAAGGCATTCCTGTTAGTTTACTAAAAGAATTGGCACATAAACTTGAAGGTTTTCTTCTTTATTTTACAGGAATTATGTTAGTTCTATCGGCTACGATTCCCGAAGCATTCATTCGATTGCCTTTTCTGCAACGATTAAATCCGATCCACTCTCGGGTAATCGTCGTTTTCCCAGCAATTTTATTGGGCTTTTTATTAATTGTTTTAGGTAGAGGAGTTTCAGCACGAGTTAAGCGTGCATATATTCCTACAATTATGATTGTTACGTTAACCTTTCTTTACTCATTATTAGCTGGATTTCGTATTTCAACTGGTATTTTTCTCGCCTTGCTTTTGTTATTTGTTATTTTCTCTAAGAATGAGCTATTTAGAGAACAACTGGTTTATTCTGCCGAATGGATAACGATTGATGGCATCATCATGGGTGGGTTAACGATTTTATACATCATTATCGGTGTTTACAACAGCCCTAAAATCCATCATCGTCATCGGTTGCCAGAATTTTTCCTATTTCCTAGTGAACGAATATGGGGTGTAGGCTTTGTTGCAATTTTGATCGTCGCCTTCATTATTTTGTTACTGATTCGTTTTTTAAAAAACAAACGAAGACAAATTGGCGAGCCATTAGATGAACAACGGGTCCAACATATTTTGGAAACCTACGGTGGAAATCCAGATAGTCAACTCGTTTTTCTTAAAGATAAAAAAGTGTTTTATTACAATAATGGCGAGGAAGATACTGTTTTCTTCCAGCTATCAACTTTTAACAACAAAATCTTAATAATGGGCGATCCCTCTGGAAAAACAAGTGATTTCGAAGCTGCTACTGAAGCTCTGATCAATGAAGTAGATCGTTATAACTACTTGCCGGTTTTTTATGAAAATAGCGAAGAAATGGTTATGATCCTTCATGAGTTTGGCTATGATTTTATCAAATTCGGCGAGCGAGCACATGTTTATTTACCAGACTTTACTTTAAGTGGGAAGAAAATGAAGGGACAGCGCTCAAGTTTCAACAAAGTTATTAAAGAAGGCTATCAATTCGATGTGATTCATCCTCCTTTCACAAATGAAACAATCAAACAGTTACGATCCGTCTCAGATGAATGGTTAAATGGACGAAAGGAAAAGGGCTTTTCTCTCGGATTCTTTTCAGAAGATTACTTACAACGTGCGCCAATCGCAGTAATAAAAAACACTGAGCAAGAAATTGTCGCTTTCGCGAACTTTATGCCGACTTATACCAAGAATATCGGAACCATTGATTTGATGCGTCACAGCCCTGAAAAAGCTCCCGGAGGAACCATGGATTTTCTTTTCATCAATTTATTTCAATATATGCGTGATGAAATGGGGATCGAATATTTCGACCTGGGAATGGCGCCTTTGGCCAATGTGGGAACCTCAAGAAAAAGTTTTACTCAAGAGCGAATCGCTTACTTAGTTTATAATTTTGGTTCTCGTTTTTATTCTTTTGGCGGGTTAAAGGAATATAAAGATAAGTATGCGAATAAATGGTTGCCAGAATATGTCTTATATTCGCGAGATAGCTGGATTGGATACGTGATGATAGCGTTACTTATTACTGATAACGCACCTGTTCAGGAAGAAAAAAAATATCGCGGTTTGCGCCGTTTTATTCTCAGAGATTAGCAGCTTCGTAAATGAAGTTGCTTTTTTGTCTTGACAAGCCCGAACAATCTGTCTAGAATAAGTCACAACATAAATTAAATCAGTTTGGGGCGTTTATTATGACTCAATTACTTTCTGCACAACTGAATAATTTTTACTTTAGCTATTTTAGATAAGTTTGTATTCATTTTTCATGGATACAGACGTCCTTGTTTGTATCTATGATGGCTAATGCTTTTAACGCTGACCTATTGCCGCATAGATGAAAATCTATTGTGGCTTTTTATTTTTTTCAAGAAGCTCATTGTAGATTTTCAAATCTATAATGAGCTTTTCTTTTTGCATTGCTCGTCAAAAACCAATATTGGAGGAATTATTATGAACACTGGATCAAAAATTATGATGAAACCAGACGCTATTCAATCAATCGGTAGTTACACTGCTTCTTTATGGACAAATAAAAAAATTGTACTCCTATGCGACCAGAAAGCATTCGATGCTTATGGCTCAGAAATTCTCCAATACTTAACCATTTTTGGTTTTGACGTTCATTCATGTATTTTAAACGAAGTGATTTATACCTCCGATACTGCAAATCTAGTTTATGACTTTCTGACAGAGCAAAACATGACTAAAGCAGATGGAATAATCGGACTAGGTGACGAAGCACTTTGTCAGCTTAGTGGATACGTAGCTTCAACTTATAGCGGCGGAATGTCCATTATTCAAATTCCAACTACTTTGATTGGACAGATTCTTATTTCCAATCAAAGGCAGGCATTTTTACCGAATCTTAAAGCCAAATACTTACAAACGGCGCCCACCAATCCAGATGGTATCGTGATTCATACTGATTTGGGAAATATTGTAGCAAAAGATGAATTAAAGATTGCTCAGAATTTGCTACTACAGTTAGGCGTACCTCAGGATCACGCTTGTCGTCATGAGCTAAGAAAAAAAGCACAGATAATGGACTACCGACTAGATTATAAACAGTTGCTTGTTGAATTACCTATTCCCCTTTCAAATAGTAAACAACTTAGATTTATTATGAATAAAAAAAATATTTTTTCTCAATCAACCTCAAATTTGGATATTGAAAACAATAAAAGAAAAAGAGTCTAGATGGATATATCTAGACTCCTGGAAATAGGACAATCAAAAAATTATTCTTTCTTCAGTTGTTTATTTATTCTTGTTATATCATACGGTTTCCATAGGTCTTCACCACGAGAATCTTCAAGTGGCGTTTCCCCTCTTGCTTTCAAACAGACTGCATGATTAAACTGCGGCGAAGATTGATCAATCTCTTTCTCTACCATAATTTGATGGGACCAATCACAGCCGAAATCATAGATATATTCAAGCTTGACACCTTCATGAAAATCCATATCGATCATACGTTTTGCTTCATCAAACTGTATCATCTCTAGTTCATTGGGACCAATCATTGTCGTTCGATCAACAAAAAAGCTGTGTAGATGACTGTCTTCCCAGCCAAAAGCAACTTGTAAAATCCGATGCAATTGTTGATAAGATAGTTTTGCAGGAATCTGAAGTCTTCGCCAAATCGGCGGTTTGAATCCTTTTAAATCTACACGAATCACGTAGTTTAATGTTTGTTTTTCAGCACGTTTATTCTGAGTAGGAAAGGTTAAAATATTATCTGGCATATGTTTCTTTACCGGGTCTTTAAGGTCGTAATGTTCAATATTATAAGGGTCTTCAACTTCGAAATTGCCTTCACGCCACTCGTCCATAATTGCTAATTTAGTTTTTGACCAATAATTTGGATTGCTCATACGGGTCAAAAAAGCCGTTTTGTTGAGATAGAGAAAATACTGCATGTCTTTGCATTCTTCTTCGGTAATAATTTTTTCATGAAATAAGGCGCTGTAAAGATCAAGTAAGATTTGGTAGGCATAAAAGCTTTCATCAATAAATAGCGGCATATGTTTAGGCATATGGTGAATTAATGCATCTTTGACGATTTCCTCATCCAGCAGTTTATCACTAAGCTTTCCCTTATCAACAAAGCTCAAAAAAAATTCTACCGTGCGAACAAGTCCATCCGGTTCAGCAAGTCCTCCAGCAATAAAATAATGCATCATGTCTCTCGTCATTCGGTCAAATAACTTGTCCAGCTTGTCCATACAAACCTCCTTCAACACTTATTCTCTTATTAATAATAGTAAAAGAAAAAAGAGGTTCAATCAATAGCGAATTGATTGAACCTCTAAGTTTATTCAGTTTATTTCTTTCCGCCAAAGGCATCTTTCACCTTACCAAAGAAACCCTCTTCTTTTTGTTCGCTAACTGTTTGACCGCCAGCTTCTGCAAACGCTCGTAAAGCCTCTCGCTGTTTATCGTTCAAATTCTTAGGAGTAATGATTTTAACCGTTACTTGTTGGTCACCATTCGTGTTCCCTCGAAGTCTGGGTGCTCCTTTTCCACGAAGTCTAAACTTAGCACCTGTTTGTGTTCCAGCAGGGACTTTTAGTTTCACGTCACCGTGAACTGTTGGTACGTTAATTTCATCACCTAAAGCCGCCTGTACAAAACTCAAAGGCAACGTATAATAAATTTCAGCACCATCACGATCAAAGATGTCACTTTGTTTTACTTTAAAGACTACATAGAGGTCTCCATAAGGCCCTCCATTAATCCCAGCTTCGCCTTGATCCGCTAAACGCATTTGTTGTCCATCTTCCACACCAGCTGGAACTTTTACCTTAACAGTATGCGGACGTTTTTCATGTCCAGATCCATGACAAGTTGGACAAGGGTCTTTAATTTCTTTCCCTGTTCCATGACAAACATCACAGGTTTGTCGGCTCATCACACGACCTAGAGGTGTTTGATGTTCTACATTAATTGAACCCGAACCATGACACTTATGACACACTTCTGGTTGGGTTCCAGGTTTTGCACCATTTCCGTGACAGGTATGACATGTTTCTTCACGATTGTATTTGATATCTTTTTCTACACCAAAAATCGCTTCTTCAAATTCCAAATTAATTGAGTATTGAAGGTCAGCACCTTGTCTCGGCGCTTTAGGATCGGCTTGACGAGAACCGCCTCCACCGAAGAACGATTCAAAAATATCTTCAAATCCAAATCCACCCGCTCCGCCAAAACCACCAGCGCCACCGAATCCACCTGCTCCGCCAGCTCCAAAGTTTGGATCTGTTCCAGCATGTCCATATTGATCGTAAGCAGCACGCTTCTGCGGGTCGCTCAGGATCTCATAAGCTTCTGAAATTTCTTTAAACTTTTCTTCAGCATCGGCCTCTTTGTTAATATCCGGATGGTATTGTTTGGAAAGCTTGCGGTATGCCTTTTTGATTTCATCATCCGAAGCCCCTTTTTGTACCCCAAGGACTTCGTAATAATCCCGTTTTGTAGCCATTGGCTTCCCTCCATAATTTCATAGAATCGTTAGTATTGTATCACACTCAAATTCGATACGATACTTTTCTTAGATTTTTTCTAAAGGAATGGCTAATCTTGAAAGAAAAAAGGCCAAAGCGATGACTTTGGCCTTTATCAACGAATCAATTATTTGTCGTCATCGTTAACTTCTTCAAAATCAGCATCCACGACATCATCCGCGCCGCCTTGAGCTGCGTTTGGATCAGCCTCAGCTTGTTGTTGTGCTGCTTGTTCATAAAGTTTAACTGTTAAGTTTTGTACGATTTCGTTCAATGCGTCACGTTTTTCCTTCATTTGTTCGATATCGTTTGCTTCAACTGCCGCTTTTAATTCGTCACGAGCATCTTCCGCTTTCTTAACTTCGTCAGCATCCACTTTGCCTTCTAATTCTTTCAATGTTTTATCAACAGAGAATAGCAAAGCATCTACATCATTACGTAAATCTACTTCTTCTTTACGAGCTTTATCTGCATCAGCATTTGCTTCAGCATCTTTCACCATACGTTCGATTTCATCATCTGATAAACCTGATGAAGATTTAATTGTGATTTTTTGTTCCTTTTGTGTACCCAAGTCTTTCGCAGAAACATTTACAATCCCGTTTTTATCAATATCGAAGGATACTTCGATTTGAGGAATTCCACGTGGTGCCGCAGGAATATCAGTCAATTGGAAACGACCTAATGTTTTATTGTCTGCTGCCATTGGACGTTCACCTTGTAAAACATGAATGTCTACGGCTGGTTGATTGTCAGCGGCCGTTGAGAATACTTGTGATTTGCTTGTTGGGATTGTTGTGTTACGATCAATTAGTTTCGTGAACACACCACCCATAGTTTCAATACCTAATGATAATGGTGTTACATCTAGCAATACTACGTCTTTGACATCACCAGTGATAACCCCACCTTGAATGGCTGCACCCATAGCTACAACTTCATCTGGGTTAACTGATTTGTTTGGTTCTTTTCCAGTTTCTTTACGTACCGCTTCAACAACAGCTGGAATACGAGTAGAACCACCAACTAGAATAACTTCGTCAATATCAGATTGACTTAATCCAGCATCTTTCAAAGCTTGACGAACAGGGGCTTTTGTACGTTCTACTAAATCAGCCGTGATTTCGTCAAATTTTGCACGTGAAAGAGTTGTTTCTAAATGCAATGGACCAGCATCTCCAGCAGTGATAAATGGTAAGCTAATTTGAGTTGAGCTAACGCCAGACAAATCTTTTTTAGCTTTTTCAGCAGCATCTTTCAAACGTTGCATTGCCATTTTGTCTTTAGATAAATCAATACCGTTTGCTTGTTTGAAATCAGCAACTAAATAATCAATGATCTTGTTATCAAAGTCATCCCCACCTAGACTGTTATCACCAGCAGTTGACAATACATCAAAGACGCCATCGCCTAATTCTAGGATAGATACGTCGAAAGTACCACCACCAAGGTCAAATACTAGGATTTTTTCGTCTTTATCTGTTTTATCTAACCCATATGCTAAAGCTGCTGCAGTTGGTTCGTTGACGATACGTTCAACTTCTAATCCAGCAATTTTACCAGCATCTTTTGTTGCTTGACGTTGTGAATCATTGAAATAAGCTGGAACAGTGATAACTGCTTTTTCAACTTTTTCACCTAAATAGTCTTCAGCAAAACCTTTAATGTATTGTAGAACCATTGCAGAAATTTCTTGTGGTGTATAAGATTTTCCGTCTGCTTCTACTTTATAGCCAGCTTCACCCATATGACGTTTAATTGAAGAAATCGTGTTTGGGTTTGTTACTGCTTGACGTTTCGCTACTTCACCAACTTGAATTTCACCATTTTTAAATGAAACGACTGAAGGTGTTGTACGATTTCCCTCAGGATTAGTGATGATTTTAGCTTCTCCGCCTTCTAAAACAGCAACTGCTGAATTTGTAGTACCTAAGTCAATACCAATAATTTTACTCATAATTGAAAATCTCCTTTTCTATTATATGTTTAATTTAGTAGTCTCTATATTTATTGTGCTACGATCACCATTGCTGGACGCAACACGCGATCATGTAGCTGATACCCTTTTTGCAAAACATTAACAACCGTATCAGGTTCAACATCACCCTCCGCAGGAACAGTTTGGACTGCCTGATGCAGATTTGGATCAAAAGCTTTACCTTCAGCTTCGATTTCCGTAATGCCTTCTTCTTTTAAAGCAACTGTTAAACTTTCAAGAACCATTTCAACACCTTTTTTTAAGCTTGCTCCTTGATCATCCGTAACTTCAGTTGCTAGGGCTCTCTCTAAATTATCGATCGCAGGTAATAATTTTTTCCCGAGATCTTGTGAACGATATCGAACTAATTGTTCGCGTTCGTTTTTGTTGCGGTTAGACATATTCGCAATTTCAGCACGAGCTCTTAGGAATTTGTCTTCCATTTCGTTAAACTTGCTTGTTAGTTCCTCAACTTCAGAAACTTCAGGAATATCTATCTCTTCCGCTTCTTTTTCGTTCGAATCATTTTCAGTTGTTTCAACTTCATCTAATTCTTCTTCAACTTCTTGTTTCTTTTCTTCTGCCACTACGCCTACTCCCTTTCTTTTTAGGAATCGTTTCTAGTGATATAAATCCAAAGAACGATAATAATCGTCCAATGCATTTGTCAACTCGTATCGGAATACTTCCAATAAACCGAAAATTTTGGAATATGGCATGGACGTAGGTCCTAACAATGCAATGGTTCCTCGACCATGACCACGTATTTCATAATTAGCCTGAATCATGCTTAGATGATCAAACAAGTCATTCCCCATTTCAGTTCCGATCCGGACATGAATATTATTATCAGAAGGTAATAATAGTTGGGTCAGCTCATCAGAATTCTGCATCAAGGAATACATCGACTTCACGTGGCTGAGATCTTGGTCTGGATTAAAATTCAAAATATTCATCCGCCCACTCACAAACACTTTGTCCTCAAAAGCATCATTCAATACCACATCAAATAGATGACTAATTCCTTCAGTTGTTTGGAAATAACGATGTAAGATCATTGGAATTTCGGTTCTCAACTTTTGATAAACACTTACCAAAGGCTGTCCAACTAAACGATCGTTAATTATTCGAACCATTTTTTCCAAGTCTTGACTATCAACATTTTCAGGTATGCGAAAAACTTGGCTTTCAACATTCCCCTTATCCGTAACGATGATCGCCAAAATCTGCCGGTCATTCAATGGAACGATTCTGAAACCAGTCAATGTTCGATCTTTCATTTCAGGACCTAACGAAAACGCCGTATAGCTTGTAACTTGTGAAAGTATTTTGGCAGATTGTTGAATGATATCATCAATTTCATGGATATCTTTCTTTAACGATCTGCGTATCTGATCTACTTCTTGATTACTCACCTTTGCTGGCGTCAGTAAATGATCCACATAATAACGATAGCCTAATGCAGAAGGAATTCTTCCAGAAGAAGAATGAGTTTTTTCTAGTAGACCCAATTCTTCTAAAGCTTTCATATCATTTCGGATAGTCGCGGAACTTGCTTTTACGCCTTCTTCCATCAAACTTTTTGATCCAACCGGCTGCCCTGTGTTGGTAAAGTCTTGGATGATTAAGCTGAGAATCAGTTTCTGTCTTTCCGTTAACATTCTTCTCATCCTTTAGTTAGCACTCTTTCTTTTTAAGTGCTAACTCGATTATTAATATACCACATCTGCTTTATAAGTCAAGAAAAAAATACAAAAAATTAGCACTCGATATGCGAGAGTGCTAATTGGGTTTGCTCAATAAAAACTTCTCGAAAACGTCATTTCCTCTAAATAAGCCTTGTCGTGTTAAAAAGACGCGTGAATCCGTCTCTACTAAAAGGTTTTGCTCCTTCAAATCGTTAATAACTTCACCATAAATCTCTGACATACTATGGCCGAAACGCTCGAAAAAAACAGCCTTTTCTACACCTAAAATTTTTCTTAAGCCTAAAAACATCTCTTCTTCAATCTGCTCATAAAGAGAGACCTGTTCTTCTTCAAGCACTGGTAATTTTTCTTCATTCAATGATCTCAAATAATGCTGAATAGGTCCGCGATTTTTATAGCGCCGATTTCCAATATACCCGCTGGCACCTGCACCAAGCCCAAAATAATTCTGATTGTTCCAATATACAAGATTGTGTTGACTTTCAAATCCTGGTTTGGCAAAATTACTGATTTCATATTGCTTTCGCCCTGCTTTTTCCATCGCTTCAATCGTTTCCGCATACATTTGTGCTTCTAATTCTTGCTCCGGCAGATGCATTTTTCCGCGCCGTACCCAATTCATAAACATTGTCTGGTTTTCTAAAATTAATGAGTACAATGCGTAATGTGGTAAATCTAATTCCAACGCGCGGGTCACAGTATCCCGAAAACTTTCCAAACTTTGGCCTGGCAGAGCATAGATTAGATCAATTGTCACATTCTGAAACTCTTTTTCCTCTAACAATTGAATGGTTTGATAGACATCCTGTGCTGTATGTTTACGGCCTATTTTTTTTAATAAACGATCATCAAAGGTTTGAACACCCATCGACACTCGATTAACCTCATAATTTTTCATTACATCCAATTTATCAGCGGAAAGATCACCGGGGTTTGCTTCAATTGTGAATTCACCTTCTGTATATGGGAGTATTTCTCGCAAGCCACTTAATAATCGATCTAGCTGTAGAGCGTTCAATGAAGTTGGTGT
The DNA here is from genome assembly GCF_019175485.1 of Enterococcus raffinosus. Lineage (NCBI taxonomy): Bacteria > Bacillati > Bacillota > Bacilli > Lactobacillales > Enterococcaceae > Enterococcus > Enterococcus raffinosus. The sequence continues at coordinate 1,310,604 of NZ_CP072888.1, read as the reverse complement.
TCCACCTCCAATGTAGAGTGTCTTCATATTATCGATTGGATTTTGTTCAAGGGTGAAACGCGCTTCCTTTAATAAAGCGTCAATATATTCATCTACAGGCTGACCTTCAAGAAAAACCTTATTGAAATCACAGTAATAACAGATGTGTTCACAAAAAGGAATGTGAATATAAGCTGAAGTTGATTGTGTCATTGTATTCCTCTTTCTTCTATTAAATAGTAACAGAAGTATTCTATCATAATTAGTGTTTTTATTAGTGAACTATAGGATTTAATAATGAATAAGAGGCCGTGACATAAGTCATAGTCTTTAATAGGAAAAAATTGGCGTCCATAAATCAGTAAATGATTTATGGACGCCAATTTCTATGTACCCAAGGTGCCCAGCCGTTTCATTGCCGCTAACTTTCTCATATTCAATGCCATGATAAGGATGCCCGTTTCCTTTTTCACCTTTTCCATGCCTCGAACATGGTACCGAGTGAAATGCAAACAAGCCTTCATCCATCCAAAAACAGGTTCTACGTCAATTTTTCTTTGTGCGTAGATTTTTCCATTTTCAGGTTCTGAAAGCAAGGTGCGTTGTTTGGCTTTAAAATATTCTAACGAAGGATTGACCTTAATGATGCGTGTATTTCCCCCTTGGGTCAACGCTTCTTGAATCACTTCTTTGTTTTCTGTGTATTTCTCTGCTTTGTATTCTTTAAAATCTCGGACAAACCCATCGACTTTATCCGTCTCTGTTCTGTACGCATTGAAATTAAAACGAACACCTTTTGGATCAAGATAATAATCCTCTTGTTCGTTGTACGTCCAATTCATCACTTTTCGTTCGTCCGATTGCCACTTCTTACTCTGTTCTTTCAACATCGTTGAGTAAGGGATCAATGCAGTGTGGTTCGGTAGTTCATCTTCAAGGTACCGATAATTTTGTTCTGAACCATACCCTGCATCCGCGACAATATGCATTGGGAGGCGATTCGCCACGTTCAATTTTTTTATAAACGTGGGAAAGGTTTTGGTATCCGTTGGATTTTGATAGACATCATAACCCAAAATGAACTGATTACTGGTGGCTATTTGAAGATTGAACGCAGGTTTTAATTGCCCATTGCGCATAGGATCTTCTTTGACACGCATAAATGTGGCATCGTTATCTGTTTTTGAATAGCTATTGCGGGCACCACAAATAACTAAGCGCTGTTGATGATCGACCATTTTTTCACGCCGTTCATTTAGTTTTCGTGTTTGTGCTTTTAATAAACGGCGCTGCTGTTTGGCTGGATTTGGTGAAACCTTTCTGGTTTCAAGTACTTCTTGTTCCAATTCTTCTAGCCGTATTTCCAACCTCGTCAGTACTTCATCTATCATATCTAATGTGAGTGAGGTTCCTTCAGGAACGTGACTCGCTAAATGTGCCTCTTTCAGTTCAGACATCAAAGAGACGATCTGCTCACGATTCATTTTGTCATAGTTGAGCGTGGTCTTTTTCCAAACAAAACTGTATTTATTGGCATCTGCGAGGAGCTTCGTTCCATCGATAAAAATCGAATCATTAATCAATTGTCGCTCTCTTAAATAATGGACCAACGAATCCAACCCTTTTTCGATCAATGTTTCTAACTCATTGGAAACACGAAAGCGGGCAATGGTTCGATAGGTAGGCATCTGTTCTTGGGTCAACCAACGAGCCGGTAGGCTTTCTTCTGCCAACTGTTCAATTTTCCGACTGCTAAACACACTACGGGTATAGGCAAAAAGAACCAGTTTTAACATCGCACTCAAATCATAGTTCCGGGGACGACCAAAAAGATAGGAATCCGTGATTTCAAGAGATTCAACGAGTTCATTAATAAACCAAGCAGTGCTGTCTTTTTTTGGAATATAAGAAGTTGTGATATCTAAAGTGAGTTGATTCATGTTATAATTTGTATGCATGATTTTGATCCTTTCGGGGATTGAATGATTTAGAGTACGGGTGCTACCGTACTCTTTTATTTTACCCAAAAAGCACTAGAAAAGGACGTTTTTACGTCGTTTCTAGTGCTTTTTTTTGAGACTTATGTCACAGCCTCCGATTGTAAAAAGCTTACTCCGTCAGAAATTTATTAATCGCTTTCGCATTTACCTCAGAATCAATTTCCAACACACTTCCACTAGGCGTGTCATTATTAAACTCCCACGACTTATCGATTGGAATAGATAGTGTTTCGACTTTTTTAGTGTTTCCAAGAGCAAAGTCTTTTCCAACACTCAAAATCGTACTTTCAGGTAAATTTGTGTCAACATAGCCTAATAATTTTCCAGTAGTTTGCGGTAATTTACTTAATGAAGTTACGCTTGTAACTTGTTGAGAAATAGCGGATAGAACTTGCTGCTGTCTACGAATACGACCAAAATCGCCTTCTTCATCCTCACGGAAGCGAGAATATTGCAACAAAGTATTGCCATCCATTTTTTGTTTTCCGGATTTAATATAGACTTGATCCAAATCTAAATCCTTTTCTGCATCTATAGTTACCCCTTTTGGAAATAAACTATCAATTGCATCCTTAAAATGATCGAAATCAATCGTGACGTAATACTCAATTGGTATATCAAAATTTTCCTTTAATGTTTTTCTCACTAATTCAATTCCACCATATGAATATGCTGCATTTATTTTATCCTTGCCATGATCAGGAATATCTACATAACTATCTCTCATGATTGAAACCAACTTAGGTTGTTCCTTCTTTTGATCATAGTGGGCAATCATTAGTGAGTCAGAACGTCCACGATCTTCTCCACGAGAATCTGTCCCTATAATCAAGATGTTTAAATCATTTTGATCAGGGGCTTCTTCTCCATTAAAGGCAATTGTTTGTTTTGATTGGGCATGTTTTGTTGATTCATATCCCTGCAAAAATGAAAAAATGAGATAGCACTCAAAAACAAGCAAAATTCCTAACACAATTAAGATAACACGTTTGAAAATTTTCATACTAAAATCCTCTCTGCAACACCAAAGAAGTCAAATAATTCTAAACTTCAACTAGATTGATGACCATTCAATTATTCTTCACTCAGTTTATATTAAAATTCTATTCGTTTCTGGATATATTGTTTTTTTTAAGAATTTTTTGATAAAAAAAGACCGTTCGCAAAGAAACGATCTTCAATCATACTCATATATTCCATTTTATAAAAGTGAAAGTACCGTTTTCTACTTCTATCAATGAATAATTTCCCTGATCCACATTTATTTCCCAAAAGTCAAACTCTGGAAAGTATTCCATTAAAATAGTCCGTAGTACGCCAAGATGTCCAACAATAGCGAAGTCTTTCTTTTGGTTCAACAATATTTCAAAAATAGTCAACACACGCCGTTGAAAATCCGAAAATTTTTCAGCATTTTTAGGTGTATATTCAAAGGGTGACGATAACCATTGCTCCCATTCAAGAGGAAAAGCTGAATTAATTTGGTCCGCTGACATTCCTTCCCATATGCCAAAATCCTTCTCGTTTAAATTCCTTAAAGAAAGGATTTTCTTATCTGGAAAAACTATTTGTGCCGTTTCGATTGTTCGCCTTAACGTACTCGTATAAACATTCAAATTATTATTCATTCTTTCGAACTTTTTTGCTAGTAATTTCGCTTGTTCAATTCCTTGATCGTTCAATGATATATCTGTTTTTCCATAAAACAAATGACGTCGATTAAATTCTGTTTCTCCATGCCGCATTAAATATATTTTCATAAGAATCCTCGCATTAAGACCAGTGTTAGCATATACACGCATTGTGAAATTGGGGAAGAAGCTCCCAGTGTGTCTCCGTTGAAGCCGCCAACTTTACTTATCACCAACTTACGATAAAAAAAAGTCATTAGTACAGTTGTCACATAACAGACAATACCAACCTTTCCTAAAAAAAGAACCAATGTTAAGAAAGACAAGAGTTGACATAAGCCTATTTCATGATTTTTTACATTTAGAAAGGTTGTTCCTAATCCTTCTGTGTTACTTCCCGTATAGCTCATTTGATAAAATAGAAGACTGATGCTATTTTTTCCAATAAGATTCAACAGCAAAACAATGACTGCTTGCTGTGTATATTGAAGGTGTGGCACTAGTGTAAAAAAACTGAATAACAAAAATAAATAATAAAAAACAATGGCTAAGACGCCATTACTTCCTACTCTGCTGTCTTTCATGATCTCAAGCATCCGCTCTTTTTGTCGTGATGAAAAAAGTCCATCTGCCATATCTGATAGGGCATCTAAGTGAAAACCACCTGTCAGCATAACATCGAAAAAAAGGATAATAATCCATGAAATACTTGCTCCAAAAAAGTGCTGAATTCCCCAATAGACTATTGCTTCAAGAAATCCAAGCATTAATCCGAACAGCGAAAAAAAACGAACCCCAGAACGCATTTTCATTTCAGGCTCGTCAATTACTACAGGTATAGGTATTCGAGTAAAAAATTGAAAATAGAGAATTATGCTATCTATCATTTGATCTTCATGGGAATACCGGCTATCACTAAGTATGCCTTATCCGCTTCCTTTCCTAAGATTTGATTGACATGCCCTAAAACATCTCTAAACCAACGAGAAAAAGAATTTTCTGGTACAATGCCTAAGCCAACTTCATTAGTTACCACAATTAGATGCGAGGAACTATGTTTTGCTGCGACTAGAATTTTTTCCCATTGAATTAAAAGTTTTGCTTCAATATCTTCCTTCTCTTTTTCAGAAAGCCTAGCAATTTCTTTATCAATGACTTCATAATCTTCACCAAATTGTTCCTTCATTAAGTGAAAGAAGAAATTCGTAGTTAACATCGTCGCACAATCAAGCAAATGAGCCGAAACAGTCTTTTCTTCAATGACATCGGCAACATTCAAATAAGTTTCGCTAGTTGACCAATTTTTAGACCGTCTTTTTTTATGGTGTAGAATACGAATTCTCATTTCCTCGTCCTGTGCTATACAGTTCGTAGCAATGTAGTTGACGTTTGCTTTTGTATCAAGCAAACTTTCGGCAAAAGCTGACTTTCCACTCCGCGCGCCACCGGTCACTAGCGTAATTTCTCCCACAATCGTTCACTCCTTTATGAATTCACCGATTTTCTTTAATTCAGGGTAGCGAGTTAAGATATCTATTTCATCTTTCGATCTTACAGCCAGCAATACGACTGTTGCTGGTCCGGCAGAACAATCAAGCTCTTTTTCTTCTATAAATTCTACATAAAAATCTGATACTTCAGTCATTAGTTCGGCCTCGAAACGAATTCCCTTTGACCCCACAGGAAGCATGTCTAAAACACCACGTTCTGCCTTAAGTGCTTTTACTAAAGGGTAAGAAAAGATATTTTGAGTATTTATTCTTACCATTTCTCCAACAAAGGGTTGCCCTAGTTGTAAAAGACTGCAGGCTTCACTCATTCTGAACGTTTCTTTTTCTGAAGTCGTCTCAGCAATAACTGTAATTCCTAGACTCGTAGTTTTTGTCTCTATGTTTTCCTCCGTACTTCCATTTAGCGGTAAATGGGTAAGATCTGCTTTTTCTAATTCCTTTTTGATCCCTTTGAGCATACGATTCCCAGTTGTTTCATACTCATTACCGACCAAATCAATCACAGCTATTGGTTCTGCTCCAAAACAAAACAATTCCATCAAAGGAACGCGTAAACAATATGCTGCTGTAATTGCCGGATCAATCTCAACGAGATCTTGTTGCTTCTCGCCTATACCCGCAGTTGAATCACAAGCGATCACTAATTTTTTTTCACCGGAAATAGGAATAATAGATAAATCACGATATTTGCTTGCTGGCACGGCTTTCTCACCCTCTTTCCTTAATGTATTGCAATAGACACTCATATAAATGCTGCATATCATATATTTGGGGTTGGACGTTAACAGAATGATGTTCCATTTCTATAACTTTCGCCGTCACAGGTCCAATAGCAGCAATTTTTATACGCTTCCAAAAATTATCCGGTAATTGTTGAAAATCCTTAATTATCTTTGAAAAAGAATTCCATGCTGAAGGACTAGCAAATAGAACATAATCAAGTGTTTCACTCAACAATAACTCTTTCAAGCGTTCTTGATCCCTTACTAAAAATTCATTTTTATAAGTTACCTGTTCGAATACGATATGCCCTCGATTTGTTAATGCATTATAAATTACACGTCTGGCATTAAATGAATGAGGCCAAAAAACACGTTGCTTTGTCTTCACCAAGCTAAGCCATTCTTCAACTAGACCTTCTGAAAATCCCTCTTTTGGTTGAAAGTCTACATTAACATTTAACTCATTCAGCACTTTTTTTGTCTGATTGCCAATCGCGAGCACTTTAGCTTGTTTGTTTAGTTGAGCAAAATCAAAATACTTTACTGCGTTCGCACTGGTAAAAAAAATCCACTCATAGTTTTTCTCTAGACGCTGATGAGGCAAAGGTATTGTTCTATTCAATGGAATAGAAATTATTTCAGTATCTTCTTGCGCAAATTTTTGTCGAATAGCTTCTGGCATCGGTGATTCTCTAGTGTATAAAAGTTTCTTTTTGATCGTTTTTACACTCCTCAATCAATGAAATTGCACCTTGCTGGATCATTTTGTCCGCTACAGCTTTCCCCAAAATTACTGGATCATTCCCCTGCATCGTTTCTTTTAGAATAATTTCCCCATTTTCACTACCGATCATTCCTGTTAATTCATACGTGTTGGCTTTTGGAAGGCTGTAGGCTCCTACAGGAAAAGTACAACTGCCGTCCATGCTATTTAAAAAAGCTCGCTCTGCTGTTACTGCTATAGCTGTTTCTTTGTGCTCCATTTTTTTGAGCATGGTTAGTACTTCTTTGTTATCTTTGCGACATTCCAAAGCTATGGCCCCTTGTCCAATGGCTGGCAGCATAATTTTAGGCGAAAGTTCTTGGTGATAAACACTTTGATCCAAGCCCAGTCTTTCTAATCCTGCTAAGGCCAACACAATGGCATCATATTGACCCTCATTCATTTTGCGAATTCTAGTATCTATATTTCCTCTTATTGGTTGAATGTTAAAATCTGGACGAGCATGTAATAGCTGTGCCTTTCTGCGTAGACTGCTTGTACCAACGACGGCATTTCTAGGCAAAGAGTTCAAGGTATATCCGACTTCCTTGATAATAAGAGCATCCGTTGGTGAATGACGCTTCATCACACAAGCGAGAATCAGTTCATCATGTATCGTCGTAGGAATATCCTTCAAACTATGTATAGCAAAATCAATATTTCCAACACGAAGTTGATATTCCAATTCTCTAACAAAACAGCCCTGCCCACCAATCGCTTGCAAGTTGTGGGTAGCCAAATGATCCCCTTTTGTTTTGATCTTTACAAGTTCTACCTCTACATTCGGGTTATACTTTTTAAAAATAGCTAGAGCTTGTTTTGTTTGTGTCGTCGCTAACTTACTACCTCGCGTTCCTACTTTCAGCTTCTTCATTCTCATCCTTCTTTCATTCAGATAGCTCTTTTCTGAATCATTTTTTTCTATTAAACACAGAGACACTATTTTCATAAAAAATTTCTGATTGCCCAGCCTGATTATTGACCCATCGAGCCAATACAAAAAAGTAATCAGACAAACGGTTCAAAAATTTCAACGCCTCCATGTTTACAGCTTCCTGATGCTCGAATAAATCTACAGCATTCCGCTCAGCCTCGCGAGTGAAACAACGACAAAGATGTAAATTTGCGGCTGCAACAGTTCCTCCCGGCAAAATAAATTGATTAATCTTTGGCAATTTACTCCAATATAAATCAATCTTCTCTTCAAGCCATTTGATTAGTTTTGCTTCAACTTTGTATGGACGTTTTTCCTCAGGAGTGGCAAAATCGCTACCACAATCAAAAATCCATTGTTGAACTTGGACTAGTTCAGCATATAATAAATCTTCTTTCTCTAAGCCCGCAATCGTCAATCCAACTTGAGCATTCAGCGTATCAATAGCCCCATATGTCTGAACACGAGGAGCATTCTTTTTTGCCCTGCCACCACCAACTAGCCGAGTAAAGCCTTGATCTCCGTATCGCGTATAAATACTCATACGGACACCTCCTCCTGACTAATAATTTGATAAATTTTTTCTAAATCTACATTTTCGCGAATCAAATCTGCTAATCTGTCATACTGTTGATTCTTATACTCATCGTAAGGTACAGCAATTTCCTTGATTGCTTGTAATCCTTTCACTTCTCGAGCTTGATTCAACAGTGAACGTCTCCAAGCAGTATTATCAAATACTCCATGAAGATACGTTCCGACAACAAGCTTATCCGAGCTGATAGCGCCATCATATTTTGAAGTCTTCTTACCATTTTCAGAGAAAACGTGGGCGAAGTACTGCTGTTCATAATTTTCTGTTCTGCCCATATGAATTTCGTAGCCGTTAATTATTGTTTCTCCAATTTTGGCCTCTACTCTAGTGGTCGTTTTTTTGGATTCAAAATAAGTCTCTGTATCTAACAATCCAAGTCCTTGGAGACTACCATGAGTAGACTCAATTTGCTGAGGGTCATGCAGCATCTTCCCTAATAATTGAAACCCGCCACAAATACCGAAAATCATCTTACCTTCCGTACGAACACGTTGTATTTCTTTTGCTAATCCTGATTCCTTCAAGTACAAACAATCCTCAAGAGTATTTTTACTTCCCGGCAAAATAACTATGTCAGGGTTGCCCAACTTATCTCCAGGAAAAACATATCGAACAGAGACATCTGGTTCACTTTCTAAGCTCTTAAAATCTGTAAAATTAGACATTTTAGATAGTCCGATTACTGCAATATCTAATTCTTTTTGAGTGTTGTATGAACGATTTACTTTTGATAAAGCAACACTATCTTCATCTTCAATATTTAATTGCGCATAAGGAATAACTCCTACCACCGGAATATCTGTTAAATCCTCGATCATTTTTAGTCCAGGATCTAACAAGGCAATGTCCCCGCGAAATTTATTAATAATGATCCCTTTAATCCTTGCTCTATCTTCTGGTTCTAATAAATGAACTGTTCCGTAAATAGAAGCAAAAACACCACCTTTGTCAATATCTGCCACTAAAAGAACAGGGGCATCCGCAATTTTAGCCATGCCCATATTAGCGATATCACGACTATTTAAATTGATTTCGGCAGGACTACCGGCGCCTTCAAGCACAATCACATCATTTTCCCTTACTAACTCTTGATATAAGTCAGAAATTTTCTCGATTAGTCGTGGTTTGTATTCATGATATTCAACTGCATCCATATCACAGAGAACTTTACCCTTGAAAATAACTTGTGATTTACGATCTGAAGTTGGTTTCAATAAGACAGGATTCATTCGTACATCTGGTTCAACTCCGGCTGCTTCTGCTTGGAAAACTTGTGCACGTCCCATTTCTTTGCCTTGTAGAGTAATGTAAGAGTTAAGCGCCATATTTTGAGATTTAAATGGCATCACCTTTAATCCATCTTGATGAAAGATTCTACACAAGCCAGCAACCAAAATACTCTTGCCAGAATCAGAGGCCGTCCCTTGAATCATTAAACTTTTACCCATTATTTCACCTCGCCTTCAAGTTTTATCTGCATGAATTCTTGTTGATTTTTGACAAGTGGAAACCCTAGTTGCTGATGTACTTTTACTAACCAAGGTTGCTCCAGACCAGCCTGCTTTAATAATTCTCCATCTAAAAAAACTTGATCAGAATTTCCCTCTTGAATAATTGTTCCTTTATCAATCACATATAGGTAATCGCAAACCTCGTACATTAAATCCATGTCATGACTAGATAAAATGATTCTGGTTCCTTGCTGTATTAGTTGAGAAATAATTTCTATCATTTGCTGCTTTCCAGCCGGATCTAGTCCCGAAGTCGGTTCGTCTAGCAGTAGCCACTTTGTTTTAAGCATCAGGACACTTGCAATCGCTACTTTCTTCTTTTGACCGTAGCTCAAGTACTGAACAGGTTTCTTCTTTAAATGTTCAATATTCAGCAGCGAAAAAACTTCCTTCATTCTACTTTCTATCTGAGCCTGCTTAATCCCAAGGTTTTTCAAAGCAAAAGACACATCATCCTCTACGATAGAGTAAAAGATTTGATGTTCAGGTTCCTGAAATACAATCCCAACTTCTTGACGATATTGATATAATGCTGATTTATTATAATTTAATGGACGATTCTCATAGATAATCTCACCTTGATTCGGACGCAACAGACCAACAATTGCCGCAAATAAAGTCGATTTTCCAGAACCATTTGCACCTAAAACCCCTACAGCTTTATGATCGCTAAAATTCAGAGAAAGATGATGCAATACATCTGTTTGATTTTCGTAACTGATACATAAATCGGTTACTTTAAACATTTTGGTTCCTTCTTTCATTTTGAGTATTACAGTGGAAAGTCACCGTCAAAAAATTTCATTTCCAAGGACAAAATCATTTTGTTAAAACGATCAAATGTCTGGAAGAACAACATCTTTATCAAAACGCCCAATGATTGATAGCTGTTTTTCAATCCCTTGAATCCAAACCGCATGTCTTGTGCTCGCTTAATAACTAAAAATTCATTCGCAAAAATGAAAATAAATCGATACATAAGCATCGTCAATTCAATTAACAGCGCTGGAAAGTGCGCTCTTTTCATTACTATTAACAATTGACTAAAAGGGACAGTGAGAATAAAGAAATACGTACAAACTAAACAACTAAAAGATCGGAAGAAAAGTTTTAATCCTATTAAAAGTGAAGAATGCGTTACTCCTAAAAAGTGATTAAACAATGGGATTTCGAAAACGAATCCTTTTGAACTTGAACTAAACGAAAATAAAACAGTCAAAATACTTATCACTAAAAAAGGAGCGGGAACAAGTAACCATTTAAGGTACCTTTTTAGAGTTATCTTAGTAACATAGATAGTAATTGCTCCAATAACGATACTTAATCCTCCTTGAACGATTGGCCGAGTTAAAAAACAGGTAATCAGTAAAAATAAATACAAAATACTTTTTGATGTGGGAGAAATCTCAATCATTCTGTTTTCGTAAGCAATTTTATCAATTAACAGCATTTTTCTTTTTTCCTTTGTAATACCCTAAAATATAGGTAATGATTCCTACGCCTAAGCTCCCCTGCAGAGTAAATAACAAGCTTTCAATCTCACCACTTTTCGGCTCCAATAGCGAATCAAACCATGGGGTATAATTTGGATCAATTTCTGTGATAACCGATTCTGCTTCCCCATCAGAACCGCCAAATTCTCCATTTTTATTGATTAATAGAGCTCCGATCATTAATATGGCAACCGCTACCAAAAGAATAATATTCAAACTCGTTTTAGATTTATTTTTTTCCATTATTCAAAATACCTCCCTCTTGAAAAGGAAAATTTGCTGAAATCAAATTGTAGGCAACAACTGTTAATAGACCTTCGGCAATAGCTATTGGAATCTGTGTTAACATGAAGACTCCTACAAATTTCATAATTGCTCCTACAACACCTGAAGAAGGATCTGGAAAAACAAGACCCAATTGGAGCGACGTGGTAAAATAAGTTGCTAAATCAGCGATGAATGCACATAAAAATAGACTGATTGAATGTGAAACATTGATTTTTTTTAGAATAAGATAAACACCATAGCCTACGAAAGGACCTACTACCGCCATTGAAAAAGCATTAGCCCCCAAAGTTGTTATGCCACCGTGCGCAAGAAGTAAGGCTTGAAAAAGTAGACAAATCGTGCCAAGTACACTGATTACTCCGGGGCCAAATAGAGCCGTTCCAATACCGACTCCTGTCGGATGCGAGGTAGAGCCGGTTACTGAAGGGATTTTTAATGCCGATAGGATAAAAATAAATGCCCCGCTAAAAGCTAACAGAACTTTGTTTTGTGGATTATCTGAGACAGTTCTTCGAATGCTGATCAAACCGTAGATAAAAAAGGGAATGAACGCCGCATACCAGAACAAACACCACCCTAGCGGTAAGAATCCCTCCATAATATGCATAGCATGAGCCTTTTGAGGCCATATTAAAATCATGAGAAGCACTGCAAGAAATAGTCTTTCCATCGTTTTACGGTTCCACTTCATTTTTTTCATCCTTTCAACGTTCTGTTTTTGTAAACAATCATCGTGCTGAAATATGATAAATCATCTTCTGGATTCAACTCGCTTAGACCAATTACTATTTTTTCTGATTCCATTGAAGAATCGCTGACTAGTATTGTTTGTTCCAAAAGATCCAATCTTGTTAAGATTTTTAATACTTTAGGTAAGGCAATGGACACTTTCATCAATACTACTGTTGAAAGTTGCTCTAAAGCCATTTGTAGAGTTGTTTCTTCTGCTGTTGCTGGTAATACGGCGTAACTTTCTTCATCAATGACTAGAGGAATCTGTAAGTGATTTGAAATTTGGCTAAAAGATGAAATTCCTGGTATTGTTTCTGTTTCAACGTGATCTGCTATTCGTTCCAATAAATAACTGTATGTGCTATAAACCATTGGATCTCCAAGTGTAATAAAGGCGACATTTAAACCACTTTTAACATCATTAATAATTTCTTTAGCAATTTCATTCCAAGCCTTTTGCTTTTCATCCCAATCTTTAACCATTGGAAAGTATCGTTGCTTAATTATCGTTCTTTCTCTTACATAAGGAGTCACGATTTGTAAAGCAAGACTCTTTCCTCCTTTTTTGGGTTCTGGAGTGTAAAGACAATCCACCCGTTCAATGACTTCTTTCCCGCGAATTGTCAATAAATCCGATGCGCCAGGGCCAGTACCAACACCGTAGAATTTAGCCATTAGATTTTCCTTTCATTATCATCGCCGCATGTTCAATAAACAGTTCCTGAATTTCAGTTGCTTCACCCATTCCCTTAAGAAATGTCTCAACATGAAATCCAGCTCGTTCTAATTGAGATTTCCAAGAATTTTCGTCATCAGAAGCCATATCATTTGTTGCGTGATCTCCTGCTACTAGCATTAACGGATATAACTTGATTTTTTTATAGCTGCTTTTTTTCAGTCGCTCAATCAATGAAGAGATTTCAGGATAGCTTTCCACTGCGCAAACAAAAATAGGTTTTTCCATTAACATATGATCTAAACAGGCATAAACTGTGAAGGAGGAATGTTGACTTCCATGCCCCATAAGAACCAAAGCCTCGTCTTCATCAAGATTCTTCGCTAATAAATCCAACCAGGCAATAACCTTTTGATAATCTTCTATACCACTTAATAACGGTCGCCCAACTTCTAATTTTTTAAAGTCATTCTTGTATCTCATTGCTTGGTGAAGTGCTTTAGAATATTCACTTCCAGGAATGATGTGTAGTGGTTGAACATATACCTCTTCGTAACCTTTATCAATTAATTGTTGCATTTGTTGATCTACTGTCAAAATGGTTGTCTTTTCTTGTTCTTTGATTTTTTTGATTACTTTATTAGAAGTAAAAGCTCGAAAAACATCACAACTCGGATACGTTTGACTTAGTTTTTTCTCTACAGCCTCAATCGTTTTTTTTCTCGTTTCTGGATAACTTGTACCAAAGCTTACGGCCACTAATGCAGGCTTCATTGCTACATCTCCTCTATTAATTTATCGATCACACTTTTATAACTAGGCTCATTTGTCACAATTACTGGAAGATGGTAGTCTTCAAAAATCGCTTTTGTCTTATTTCCCATCACTACAACTTTTTTCTTCCGAACAATCGCTAATTCTTCCGTAGACAAAGCCGTTAAAAATAATCGAGCGGATTTTGAATTAGGAAAGTACATAAAATCTGTTTCTTGCCACAGCTTAGGTATCTCTGCTGTAATTTTTTCCTCATGACTTATCACCTTTTTGCCTGGAATTCTTTGTTCATTCAGACGCGCTATCTCAAAGGAATCTCCTAAAAATAGTGTATTAGAAGTAACTTGAAACTCTTGCAAACACTGTGGTATACCTTTAAACTCATGATCCGGACGAATCCCTATTCTTTTCAAAGCTGCCCCCGTATGATGGCCTACTGTGACAAAGCGCCAATCCATCAAATTACGCCAATCGATACCACTTATTTTCATGGCTCGAATGAACATCTCAATACTAAGTTGATCTGTAAAAACGATATTTTTAGGCTCAGAAAATTCCATTTTTTCATCAAATATTTGAATACTACTTGCTGGCAGTTCAACAATTTCTGCCCCTAAATCTGATAAACGATTTGTCATATTTCTTTTTTTTGAATAGGGGACTGTAATACTTAATGAAAATAGTGGACGCTCTTCGAAAAAATTCAAGTCTTGTCGGCGGTTTACAACGTTCCCAATCACAATTAAACTCGGTGGTTCCAGCTTTGCATTTTGAGCTTGTTCAAAAATTGTCGCAAGTGTACCTGTTACTGTTTTCTGTTGTTTGCGACTTGCCCACTGAATCACTGCTGCTGGAGTCGTTTCATCCCTCCCATGACTTATCAGTTGATTTGTAATTTCTTGTAAACTAGACATCCCCATCAAAAAAACCAATGTTCCGTCTGCCGCCGCAGCTGTTTTCCAATCCACTTGTTGATCTGATTTATTTAGATGTCCTGTATAGACATGGAAACTTGCAGCTAAATCTCTGTGTGTAATTGGAATTCCAGCATAAGCGAGCCCACCAATAGATGAGGTAATCCCAGGAATCGTCTCAAACGGAATTCCAGCTTTCTTTAGAGATGCCCCCTCTTCACCACCACGACCAAAAACATAAGGATCTCCGCTTTTAAGTCGGACGACATTAAGGTCCAACTTCGCTTTTTCAATCATGATCTCCTCAATCTTATCTTGTGGAACTGGATGATAGTTTGGCTTTTTGCCAACGTAAATCTTCTCACAAGCAATTTTACAGGCATTTAAAATCGCAGGATTGATCAAGCGATCATATACAATCACATCTGCCTGTTCTATTTTTCTTAATCCTTTGACCGTTAGCAACTCTGGATCTCCTAGTCCCGCACCAACTAATGAAATTTTTCCGACCATTTCATTACTCCTTTACTTGATGAACAAGCTCTTCAATAGTTGAAAGCTTATTCGGATAGTTTATCTTTTTACGTCTCAGCACAATACACGGAATATTCAAATCATGACAGGCCTCGACTTTTTCTAGAAAACCACCTGCGTTGCCACTTTCTTTTGTAATCATCACGCCCGCTTTATTGTGAAGTAATAATTCACGATTCAACGTTCTAGAAAAGGGTCCCTTTATTGCTTCTACTTGACTAGTTGTTAATCCCAACTTTTCAATAGCATTCATGACTTCGGTTGTTGGTAATACTCTGGCAATTATCGCCTTTTTAGGTAGATATTTTAAAAACTCTCCTAACGTTTTACTTCCTGTCGTTAAATAAATGTTTCCTGAATATTCTTGAGCCTTCTGGCAAGCCTCTTTTACTGAGTCTACCTCGAGTACTCCCTCAGCACTAAATGAAGGACGCTCAAAACGAAAATAAGGAGTGGCTGTTGCTTCACAAGCAGAGATCGCATTTTTCGAAACTTCCTCTGCAAATGGATGTGTTGCATCAACAATTTTATTTACTTGATGATTTTGAATAAATTCCACCATCTCTGCTTTAGTTAAACGGCCTTTAATAATATTTTCCGCAACGGATTTTGCAAGACTTTCACCATAATCTGAAACGACGGACAGATAGAAGTTTATATCATTCTTATTGAATGCTTTTGCAATATTTTGGCTATCAGAGGTACCTCCCAAAAGTAAAATCATAATTGGTACCCTCGGGGAGTGATCATCCGTTCATTGTGAATATAGGTTTCCTTGTTTCCTACTAAAACAACGGTTGTCATATCCACCATTGTTTCATCTAATTGTGCAATTGTTGTAAGAATTGTCTTTTCTTTTTTTCGTCCAATATCTTTCGCTAATCCAAGAATGGTCTCTTTTGGTTTGTATTGTTGAATGATCTCTAATGCCTTGGTTAAATGATTAGGTCTACCTTTACTTCTAGGGTTGTATAAACAAATGACAAAATCCGCACTAGCGGCAGCATGCAGTCGTTTTTCAATCATTTCCCAAGGCGTCATCAAATCGCTAAGACTGATATGACAAAAGTCATTCATTAAAGGAGCGCCTAATAACGCTGCACCTGCAATACTAGCGGTAATTCCTGGAACAATTTTGACATTAATTTCATCATTCGTTTGACTTAAAAGTTCTAAGATCAAACCTGCCATCCCATACACACCTGCATCACCACTTGAAATTACAGCAACATTTTTTCCTTCTTTTGCTACCTCAATCGCTTTTTTACATCGATCGATTTCTTGTTTCATTCCGGTACTGATTATTTTTTTTCCACTGACTAATTCGTGAATTAATCGGACATATGTGGTGTACCCCACAATTACTTCTACTTTACGGATGACCTCCATCGCTTCAAGCGACATCTTTCCTTTTTCACCTGGCCCTAATCCCACCACGTACAACATGTGTCGTCCTCATTCCTTCCCAATGCAAAGGTGACGCCTTGGCCGGCATAACGTTTCGTCACCACTTGTCCATTACTTGCTAAATCTGCTGCTGCCAAACTCACACTACCTACACCAGTTATTTTTTTTACGAAATCTGATTGAGCATATTTTTTTGAAACAGCTGATAATTCTTTTGAAGTATAAGTTGTAAACGGTACGTTAAGCCATTCGGCCAGTTGGCATATGCCTGCTTCACTTTTTTTCAATTCAATACTGACAATTTCTTTTATACTTCGATAATGAACATTGTTTAATTCACAAAAATTAAGATACTCTTGCTTAATAATTGGAAAAGCAAGTGCTTTTCTTGCCCCAATCCCTAATACATATCTTCGAGGAACTACTTGAATAATTTTTTCAGAAAAAAGTTGCTCCTTTTTATCTGAAATAAGCAGTACAGCTTGAAAGTCGTCCACTGAGTCACTAGCCTCAATTAGAGTTAACCCTCGAAAATCTTTGCTCCATTCTTCATGTTGTATTAAGCCTACCTTTTGATGGTCGGCTAGAAGGCCGTTAACTTTTTTTGTTGTCTCCTCAAAATTGTCATACCAGCCATTAATTTCTTTACTCAGTAAATCCAAAGCCGTTACTTCTTGCACATCTGTCGCTGTAGTTATTACTGGACAGCTATTTAATTTTTCGGCAATTTCAAGGGTCAGTTGATTCCCTCCTCCAATATGCCCAGATAATAGGCTGATTGTATGTCTGCCTTTCTCATCAATAACTATTACTGCAGGATCTTTTCGCTTGTCCTCTAACACACCAGCAACGCTGCGAACTACAATTCCCGTTGCCATGATGCAAATCAGTGCCTCGTATTGTGAAAAAAGAGCGTGAATACCTGATAAAACTTTCCCTGTAGGAAGAACCAATAGATCCGTTTCAGCTTTATTCTCAGGTACAAAAATAGGCGCACTTTTATCCCAACTATCCCGTAATTCTCGAGCTAATTTAATTCCCGATGAAGTGATGGCTATAATTGCTCGCTTATTCATCGCTTTTCTCATTTCGATATTCATGCGCAAATGATGCATCATAGAGTTTAGAGTAATAAAACTCATTTCCTAAGAAATCCCCCACCATAATCAACGCCGTTTTCGTAATATCTGTCTCTTCAATTTTTTTGGTAATATTTTCTAATGTGCCATAAATTTTCTTTTCTTCGGGCCAGGTCGCTTTATAAATAACTGCTACAGGGGTTTTCATTTGATAGCCCCCAGCAAGCAGCTCCTCAACTACTCTCTCTATCCCTTGAATCGAGAGAAAAATGACCATTGAAGTTTGATGTTGCGCAAAAGAACGTAAACTCTCTCTTTCTGGCACAGGCGTCCTTCCCGCCATTCGTGTGATAATTACACTTTGAGAAATTTCTGGAACGGTATATTCTACACCTAAACTTGACGCCGCACCTAAAAATGAACTAACACCTGGCGTACAAGTAAATTCAATTTTGCGTTTTTTTAATTCTTCGATTTGCTCTCGAATTGATCCATAGATGGAAAAATCTCCCGTTTGCAATCGGACAACTTCTTTATTCGCCTTTACACCTCGTTCCATTTCATCAATAATCTCCGTTAAGTTCATGGTGGCACTATTGAATAGTTGACAATCGGAGGAACAATAATTTAGAAGCTCCGGATTTACTAATGAACCTGCATAAATGACACAGTCGGCTGATTTAAGCAACTGGTATCCTTTAAATGTAATCAATTCCGGATCTCCTGGTCCGGCACCCACGAAATGTACTTTTGCCATATGGTTATCCCTCTTTTCTCGATTCAATAATAATCACTGGGTTTTGCCCTTTAAAATAATGGCCTTGACCTAATTTCGTATAATGACCGACTTGCAGCTGAATGGCTTGATATAAATGATTATTGTTCTCCAGCCACTTAGTCGCTTCGATCGCGTGTTCGATTAAAATAAAATTTAGTACTAAACGTCCTCCCGTTTGTAGTCGTCGAAAACTCCATTCTAAAATTTCCGACAAGTTTCCTCCTGTTCCACCAACAAAAATAGCATCGAATCTCTCAGTTAAATTAATAGGAGCCTTCCCTAGGACACGCTTTATATTAGTCAGTTGAAATTTATTTTGATTTTTCTTCAATATATCAAGAGCAGCTTGATTTGAATCAATTGTCGTAACCTTTAAGTTAGGGTATGAATAAGCAGCTTCAATCGCCATTGTGCCTGTTCCTGTGCCTATATCTAAAAAGGTCTCTGCTTCTCCCAACTGTAACTTTGCTAAACTAACTGTTCGTATCTCTTCTTTTGTCATTGGAACACTTCCGCGAATGAAACAATCATCCTTCATTAATTATCACCACTGCATTCATTTGATAGTCTTCATCTGGCACATCAGAAGCCTTGTAGCATCTGATTTTTTCATCGGTATAACTAAGATTCTCACCTATATAGAAGATTGAGTGTTTAGGATACTTTATTGATTCCTGGGCTAATTGATAAGGTCCTATTGTTTTATCGGTTACAATTCCGACTTTAGGTAAGTTGAAAATCATCGAATAGTCAGGGATTCTGCCATGACTGCTAGTAATTAAGCAATCTTCCATGGGAATATCTATGCGATTGAACAAGTACTGTAAAGAACTAATTCCGGGAAGAATTGTTAATTTTTCTGCTGGAAATCGCTGAATCAGCCATTTTCCAATTCCGTAAGTTAGTGGATCTCCCGAAGCCAATAGCACGAGATTGTCCTCTTGGTAATCATTTAAAAGTATCAATAGATCCTCTAATTTACTTGGGAGTAACTGACAATTTTTCTTTTTATTAATCGGAACAAGCTTCAATTGCCGTTTGCTTCCAATAATTTGGTCTGCTGCCTCAATTGCAGATTGAGCTTTGTTAAAGAGGTAATCTTGCGTTCCGCCCGGACCAATTCCGACGACAGTGATCATTTCCATTCCTCCTTCAACAGTTCTAATGATTTGGTTGACGCTAAGTATCCTCGTTGAGAAGAAAATAAAACGACTTCAATGGATGGTTCAGGTTTACGATATTTTAATAGTCCTTCAGAACGTTTTTTCACTTTTTGTGCAATAATTTGATAAACTGCCTCATACCCTGCTTGAGCAATAATTTCTCCAGCCGCCTCAGTCGTTAAACATTGTTCAATTTGTTGCAGCTGAGTCACAGGCATCCCTAATAGCGCAAGATTGGCCACTAAAATTTCTGCTCGTGCATCGGCATCCCTGCTATGTGTTGAAAAGATTCCCGCAGAAACTTTGATCAATTTCCCTAGATGTCCAACCATCAGTACTTTTTCAAATTTTAGTCGTTGTATTTCCTTTAATACGTATCCGACAAAATTACTCATAGATACAATGCGTGCTTCATTTAGCTTTAATGTCTTTAAAGCAAAGGTTTCACCATAATTACCTGGACATAAGATTACAGAGTTATACCCTTGACTTTTTTTCATCTCTAATTCTAGGGAGATTGATTGTTTCCAGCCTTCTTCAGACATAGGAGTGACAATACCTGTCGTACCTAAAATTGAAATTCCACCTTTAATACCTAACCGACGATTCATCGTTTGTTTTGCAATCTCTTCTCCCTCTGGGGCAAAAACAGTGATTTTTGCTCCAGTGTTCGAGCCAATTATTTTTCGTACTGATCTTTCAATCATCCTTCTTGGAACCGAGTTAATTGCGGCTTCACCAACAGGTAATTGCAATCCAATTTCTGTTACTCGACCGATCCCTACTCCCCCATCAATGATTAGTTGATTGGTCGTATTACGAGTGACTTCTACACCAATGAGCATGCCATCAGTAGCATCCACATCATCCCCGCCATCTTTCACAACAAACGCTTGACAGCTATCCTTCTTCATTTCTATGGAATGAATTGGAATCATTATCTTTTCTTTATTTGGAAGCTCAATTTTGATTTCTTCGTAAGCTTTATCATGAAAAAGAAAATAGGCTGCTGCACTTGCTGCCGCAGTTGCACATGATCCTGTCGTATAGCCCTTACGTAACTTTTTCCCGTTATAAAAGACAAACTCCTCCATTAGTTTTCCCTTTCTACTAACTGATACAATAGGGCATTGATAATGGCAGCCGCAACATTACTGCCACCTTTTCGTCCTCTAGCTACTATCGCTGGAACATCACTTTCAAATAATGCCTCCTTTGATTCAGCAGCACCGACAAAACCAACAGGAACACCAATTACCGCCGCGGCATCTAACTCTCCTTTTTCGATGAGCTCTAATAATTTAAAAATGGCTGTTGGTGCATTCCCGATAACAAATAGTTTTGGCCCGTCTTTTTTTGCGGCGTGTTCGATTCCTGCCATTGAACGAGTCATTCCTTTGCTTTTAGCCTGCTCAGATATTTTAGGATCGGCTATGTAACATTCATAACGAATAGTTAACTTGTCTAATACACGCTTATTTATTCCACTTAACGCCATTGTTGTGTCAGTAAAAATTGTCCCGTTTCCTGTTAAGAAAAAATCTTTCAGCTCTTTGATAACATCATTGGTAAAAACGAGACTTTTTAAATAGTCAAAATCAGCACTCGTATGAATGACGCGTTTTATAATCATTTCCTCCTCTGGGCAAGAGTAAACAAAGTCAGGAAAATCTTGATCAATTATTCCTTGAATGATCGTAAAGCTCTTTGATTCAATTAACTGAGGATCTCTTATATAGTCCACACGTTTCCCTCTTCTCAAAATAAGTAATAGGTAAAGAAAATTGCTATACTGCTGAAAATGCTTAGACTTAAAATTGACGTTACATATAGCAACGTATTTGTAATCAAAATATCCCTAGGTTCTGCTGAACGAAGTGTTACACCAATGGTTGGTTTATAAATTTCGACGCCATGATAACAATGTGTTCCACCTAGCTGTATTCCTAAAGCACCAGCAACAATAGATTCAGGAAAACCACTGTTTGGGCTTTTATGCTTGCGGCAATCCTTTTTACCAACTGCCCAAGCATTCGCCACATTTAAGTTCAGCAATTTGGCCGAAGCTAATAAAAATAGCCAGGTTAATCGGGCAGGGATAAAATTCCATAAATCATCCATTTTTGCTGAGAACCAACCAATTGCTTGGTACTTTGGAGTCACATAGCCAACCATTGAATCGAGTGTATTGACAGCTTTGTACATCATTGCTAATACTGGTCCCCCAATAAATAGATAGAGTAACGGCGCTACGACCCCGTCACTGGTGTTTTCAGCAACTGTTTCGATTGTCGCTTTTGTGATTTCTTCTTCCGTTAACTCACTAGTATCTCTACCTACAATCATCGCAACTTGTTTTCGGGCGCTATTTAAAGTATCTAATGTCAATTTCTGATACACTTTTTTCCCTTCCAAAGACAAACTTTTAGTTGCCAATGTTGTGTAGGCTAAATATACATAGCAAAATGTCCCGAAAAAAGGATGAATTAGAAAACTTATTTTGAGAATGATATAAGTGATCAAACCCGTACCGAAAACCGTAACAAAAAACAATAGGATGCCCCAGCGATATTTTTCATTTTCACTTTTTGTTTGCGTATATCTTCGCTGAAACCAATCAATGAAATTGCCGATACACTTAATTGGATGGGGCCAATTATAAGGATCACCGATCAACAGATCTAACAGAAATGCAGTAACAATCCAAATAGTCATAGATCATTCCTCACTTGTTGTAATAAATTCTGTAGAAAGGTCTCGTTTTGATAGAAATGGAGATGTAGATAACTCCCAAAAGTATTTTTCTTTTGATAGCCACCTGCCCATTCTTTGATGACTTCTCCATCTCTTTTTTTGGTCATTTTCAAGACAGTAGGTTCCTGACTATTGAAGACAGAATGGTGAAATTCGTGTCCAACAACAACCGTCCCCTTTTTCCCGATCAGAGTATCTCTTTCAATTTCTCCGTAACAATAGCCAAATTTTCTGAGTCCAGAAGACATCTCACTGACGCCTTCAAAAATCCCCACCATCGGATAGAACTCATTTCCACTTTTAAATGAAGAACCTAAGTACATCAGCCCCCCACACTCAGCTAGGATAAATGCTTCCTGCTCATGCTTATCCTTAATACTTTGTCGCATCGAAGAATTTTCAGCGAGTCGTTCCGCAAACTCTTCAGGATATCCACCACCAAAATAGTACAAGTCTGCACTTGGCAACTCACGATCTCTGATTGGGCTAAAGGAAATCAATTCTACTCCATATTCAGACAGCAATTCGAGATTATCTTGATAATAAAAATGGAATGCCTCATCTAGCGCATAAGCGAGTGTAATTTTAGGATAGTGAGGATATTTCGGTGCCTTATATGAAAGTTCTTCTTCCGGCAAGGATTCTACTAATCGTTTAAAATCAAAAGTTTTTTCTAATGATTCAGATATTTTTTGTATTTTTTGGGTAGCATCCTTACTTTCTCTATCAGGGATCAGTCCGAGTTGTCTAGAAGGAAGTTCTGCTCCTTTCTCACGCTTTAAATAGCCGAAAACGGGAATATCCGTATATTTTTCAACCGCTTTTCTTATCAATTGATAGTGTGTTTCGGAAGCCACCTTATTAATTAACACTCCACAAATATTGACCTCAGGATCAAAATTTGCAAAGCCCTTTACAACAGCTGCTACAGATGTTGAGGCCGATTGACCATCCACTACTAACAGTACTGGACAATTCAACAATTTCGCTATTCCTGCACTTGAACAATAGTCCTTATCAACACCTAAACCGTCAAAAAGACCCATCACCCCTTCTATTACACATATATCTGCTTGATGCGCTTCTTTTTCAAATAGCGATCGTAAACAATCGGTATTTGGGACTAAAAACATGTCCAGATTTCGTGAATGTTTTCCTGTGATACGAGTATGGTATTCTGTATCTACATAATCAGGGCCAACCTTATAGGGTTGAATTTTGTACCCCTGCTTTTGCAAGAGGTTCATCAATCCAAGTGCTATCGTCGTTTTCCCCGACCCGCTGGATACTGCGGCAACCATTAATTTTTTCATTGTTTCTCCCCACCTCCAACAGCTGTACTCCTCCATAAAAGCTATGATGTACACTTATCCTTGAATACCATTCGCTGAGCTTAGACCGTTGAATCACTCGTATTGCCTCTTTTATTTCTTCAACTGTTTCCAGCATGATTCCAACGACGGAACCACTATGTGCGACATTAATACCCAGCCATTTAAAATATTGCTGAAACTTTAATAATTCAGAGAAATATGGTTTGGGTAAGATATTTTGATTCAAAACAGCGCTTTGAGTTGCTGCCTCACCAAGAAATTTTAAAGATTGTATTTTTACCGCATGTTGATAATGTTGGTGGACCTCAAGAAATTGCTTGCGTTGTTGATAGAACAATCGGTCGGTTTCAGTAGAATGAAAGGCCTCTGTTGTTAGAGTTTCATCCGGTTCAAGTACAAGCACGTAGAACAAAGGAGCCCAGCCGCTTTGTTCCCTAATGGAACCCGTTCTTTGCTCAAATAAGGTAAGCGTTGGAAAAAGAATACTGTCTGTTCGTTCGATTGCCAAACAAATCTCTATTATCTGATCTCTTGAAATCTGCTTTCCAAAAAACGCCGCAACAGCTTGACAGGTTGCAGCAATATCAGCTGTACTGCTTGCCATTCCTTTGGCAACTGGTAAATCTGAATTTATTGTAAGTGAAAGTCTCGAGCTTACTTCGCTCGGAAGATCAAAACAAGTCAATGTCCGTCGCAAAGCTTCTTCGGCTTTTAAATGACCAGATTTGGAAGTTTCTTTTAAACTTACTTCAGCCATGGAAAAACGATTAATTCCATAACTGACTAATTTTTGTGAATCATCCAACCATCCTTGAATGAGTTCCCCACAGGAGCCTGGACAAGAAGCAACCGCTTTCATAAAATCCCCTCCAATGCATTCAAAAGCACTTGATTCTCCGTTCTGGATTTAACTGCAATGCGATAGTACTTTTTAGTTAATCCTTTAAAATCACTGCAATCCCGAATCACTATGTTTTTATGAATCAAGCTTTCATACAGACATCCGCTGCCTAGATAACGAAAGAATAAAAAATTTGTTTGACTTGGAAAAAGTTCTATCTCTTCAAAAGCAGATAACCCTTTTTCTAAAAAAAGACGCTCTTTCTGAATATATCGCTGACTCTCCTCAATAAAGCTATGTTCTTTTAGCGCTTGCCTGCCTGCTAAATCCGCAAATGTATTAATATGCCAAGGAATTGACCTCTTTTTAATTGCATGTAAAGTGGATAAATTGCTCGTCAATAAATACCCTAAACGTAATCCAGGAATCGCAAACATTTTAGTTAGTGAACGTAAAATATATAAATTGGGATAATCATTGATTGACGAAATGAGCGAGTTTTCCTCTTTTGTAAAATCTACAAAGGCTTCATCTAGAATAAGTACCACTTCATTTTTACAACAAAATTCGAATAATTTATCAAGTTCCCTTTTAGAAAGAATTTGTCCGACTGGATTATTGGGGTTACAAAGGCAAATACCATCAACCTTCTGCGCTTCTGCTACCTGAATCAGTTCCTTAACCGACCATTCAAAATTTCGCTCTTCTAAATAGAAATAACAAAATTCTGTCCCTGATTGACTAAACGCTGCCTCGTATTCTCCAAAAGTCGGCGCCAACAAAAGAAGTTTATTCACCTTTAATGTGCTTCCCAGCATAAAAATAGCTTCAGCCGCTCCGTTAGATGGGTAGATAAACGCTTCTGAAATTTCATGAAAATTGGCAATTGATCGAATCAGTGTTTGGTAACGAATATCGGGATAATGTATCAATTGTGTAATACTATTCGCGATCACTCGTTCAACGCCTTCGGGAATACCCAAGGGATTGATATTTGCACTAAAATCAATTAACCGTTCCATACCTTTTTGATAAACTTCACTAATTTCCTGAATATTCCCACCATGTTTGACCGTCATAATTATGGCTCCGCTTCTTCTTTATTTTAGAAAAATTGCTTCTTTATATTTTTGTGGAATGCCTAAAATAACAACCTCGGATAAGCACAAGTTAACTACTGTGGCAAGTGTTAAAGGGACAAAAAGCATAAAAACAACCGGACCCATTAGTGGGTAAAGTAATAACAAATCAAGGGGTACGTTGATCGTATAACCTACTAACATAGAAACAATCGATGCAACCACTTTATTTTTTGACAATTTTTTACGCGTCCAGCTATAGAAAAACATACAGACTGCCATCAAGACCGCAATAATCAAATGGATCGGCAACGTATTTGGAAAACCAGATAGTAAGGCAGAAATCATGTGTCCGAAAAATCCTAAAAATGCGCCTGCTGCAGGTCCAAGTATAATCGCACCGATAAAGGCTGGAAAAGAATCCAGGGCAATGGAACCTAGAATTTTGATATTTGCACCGATCACACAGAGAGCCAAGAGTATTGCTAATGTTGCTAATTTCTTTGTAGAGTACTTCATCATAATTCCCTCCTTAAAAATAAACACGGCGAGACCGAAAGTGGTCTCGCCGTGTTTTATTTGTCCAAAAAAGATACAGACAACCAGCAAAATAACCTTCCCAATCCAATTATTTCTTAATCTCTATATAAGGTATCCTGACTTTGCATCTCCTTACTATCTCGCCTTCCCGAAGAGTGGCTGCTGAGAGTTCATCCGCATATACAGTAGAAAGGGGCTGTTGAGGATTCTCACCTCATTCCCTTACACAGTGATTACTTTATTTAGTTTTCATTTATTATAGCAAACGTTTACATAGATACTGGTTCTTTCAAGGGAACTCAGCCGCATTGTGCTATTTTTTGTAGCGAATGGGCAAAATATTATAATAAAATACCAGCCTAATCCCTACTACATCATCCTTTAGTTCCTTTTATTGAACGGAATTTATTAAAGTCTCATTTACAAATTAACAAAATTCAATTTGATCAAGTAAGTTGAGCCAAAATTTGTTATTTCTCGTAAAAACAAAGCAAGATATTGTTATTGACTCTACCAGATGAATGATAAATGTTGATTTAACAAGCTTTTAGTCAATTTCCATTCTCTCATTTTTATGAACAAACAATTTTTTACCATCCTAAGTCATCTTGTCTTTTTTTTTGAAAGAAAATAAGATAGGAGAAAAGGACGCTAGGAGCAGATGATGAAAAAAAAGAACGCTTCTCAGAATTTAATTTTGATCATTACCACTACTGTGTATTCATTTTCCAGCATGATCTCTGCTTTCTTTATGCTGGGAAGCCAATCACTTATTTGGTTTTTTATCAGCGCGTTATTTTACTTTATCCCTTATGCGCTGATTGTTGCTCAATATACAAAAAAATATGCTCATCGTTCGGGAGCAATATATGATTGGTTAAAAGAGTCTCTTTCTCCTAAATCAGCCTTCACCACTGTCTTCCTGTGGTATAGTAGTTACTTTATTTGGATGATCAGCCTATTTATGAAACTGTTGATTCCAATTTCTATCCTTATTTTCGGAAAAGATATTACTGGCACAATCGATTGGCTAGGAATTTCGCCACAAATTTGGCTAGCCGTGTTTTCAATTTTTTCGGTACTATTTATTACCTGGATGAACAAACGAGGATTTCAAGTTATCTTCAGATTTCTACACATTAGCGGGTATGCCATGGTAGGGCTTTTACTCCTTTCGACTATTGGTAACTTAATGCTAATTACTAAAAATCCTGAACAAGTAATTGGAAATATCAATCATAGCCTATCTGTTACTAGCTTTTTTCAAGGTTCTTCAAACCGACTATTATCTCAACTGCCCTTCTTTATTTTTTCGATCACAGCTTTCGGCGGACTGGATACTATTGCTAGTCTTGCTGATAAGACAAAAAAAAGCCGCAAGAGGTTTCCTCGAGCAGTTATCATCAGTTCATTTGTTGTATTGATACTCTATGTCAGTGGTATTATCCTGTGGAGTTGTGCAAATAACATTGGCGCCATTCGAGATACAACTTCTTTACATCTTGGAAATCTAATGTATGGCGTCATGGAGCAGCTGGCTCTATCATTAGGCAACGTCTTTAAGCTATCCGCAGGTCACACGCATTTATTGGTCCAACTTTTTATTCGCTACACTGCACTGACTATGGGACTTGCCTATTTGAGTCTACTTAGTTCCATCAGTTATGGTCCATTAAAGAGTTTGATCAAAAGTACGCCTAAGTTCTTTTGGCCAAGGTTCTCTGCTTTAAATGAGAATGATATGCCAGAAAATGCATTGTGGATTCAGGCAATCCTTATCTCACTGTTTATCGGACTACTCTCATTCAGCAATACTTTTCTGTCTGAATTATTTAATCAATTGACCTATATGACAAACGTTTCCCGAGCAATCCCTTACTTTATTGTTGCTGCCAGCTTTCCTTTTTCTTTAAAAAAGAAAATTATTTCAAAGGAAACTTTATTGATTAAAAATAGCGGTCTTAATTACTCGCTTTCTATCAGTGTCTGCATATGTATATTTGTAGCCATTGCTTTTCAAATTTATGAACCTCTTAAATTAGGGAATTACGTGAATTTTTCTACTTTACTGTTGGGGCCTGTCTTCTTTGGTCTTCTTTCAAATTTTATTTATTTTCGCTTGGAGCAAAAGAAACGTCTGACGACTCTCTCTCAACAAAATAACGATAAGCACTCACTATAATTAGATTGCTAAGGAGCTAGAAGAATGTATCCAATTTTAGTTGATATTAAACAATTCTCAATTCTCGTTGTTGGCGGTGGGAAAATAGCCACTAGAAAAGTGTCTGCATTGATCGAGGCGGGAGCGAAACCAACAGTTATTTCACCAAGCTTCTCAGACACCTTATTAAATGAAAAAAAGAACGGTACAGTCTTATTGCGCGAACGATCTTTTCAATACGGAGATACTAGTAATTTTCAAGTTATTTTTATTTGTACAGATAATGAAGCGGTTAATCATGCGATTTTAAATGAAACCACCCCACGTCAACTCGTAAACGATACAACGAATCAAGACAACAGCAATTTTTTTAATATGGCATTCATGAAGGAAAGAGATTTCGGGATCGCCATAACAACAAATGGAAATAATCCTAAAAAAGCGAAGATTCTATTGAAAACTTTGCGTAAATATTTAAAAGGAATCAAAATGGATTAAAAAGCACCTGAATGATTGTCCTTATTTCATAAAAGGATGATTACTCAGGTGTTCTTTCAATTTAACCCATTAATAAAGGGCATCAAATGAATTAATTGCCTGTCCACCAGGATAAGCAAAACATACCTCAACATTCTCTTGGATAAATGCTTTTACAACCATTTCTGCTTCCGAAACCATTGTTAGTCCCTCGTAATAATGCAAGTGTTAATTTTTGTTTTATAGAACACAAAGAATGTCTGTCAATCGTTTTCAAACAAAAAAGACCGTTCACTATGAACGATCCCGAGTTTTGTTATCACCATTTTTCTAAAGTGAGAGCCATTTCCCAAAAATCATACTCCATTTTACTGCTAATAACGAATGCTTCCATCATTTTTCGCTGCTCATCTTTTTCGCTTTCTTGATATAAACGATCTAACAGTGCACGCTCCTTTTCAATTCCTTGCGCAGCTTCTTCCCCTGCATATGTCTCAATCCATCGCTGATATAACGGGTTGGGAGAACCCATCTCAATTAAGCGTACACCAATCTCCTGATATAGCCATGCGCAAGGTAACATTCCAGCAATAGCTGTCTTCGGTGTCCCATCAATCAGCTGTCGGTACATATGTGAAACGTAATTATACGTTGTTGGAGCTATCGGCGTTTCGGCTATCTCCTTTTCAGTAATGGCTAATTCAGTGAAAAATTCAGATCGGATTGCTAGCTCACCCAATTCAAGATTCTTGGCATTTTCGTTTAACTGAGCCTGAATTTCTTTATCATCAGTTTGCTCAGCAATATAATGGTAAAGCTTACTGAAATGTTCGAGATAGTACCGATCTTGCAGTAAATAATAGCGAAAAATCTCTGGGGCTAAATCTCCTGCTGCTAACGATTGAATAAACGGATGCGAAAAGCTTCCATCCCAAAATACTGCCGCTTCTTCTCTTGCTAACTTCGTAAACGTCATTTAATTTCTCCTTTTCAAAAAATGATTAAACAGCATCCAACTTAAACTATAAAAGTGACATTTTTTCTCTAACGCAACAAAAAACCTCCTTTATCCCTATTTAGAATGAAAAGGAGGCTTCTATGTTTGGAAATTCATACATAAGAAAACCCAACCACAAAAAAGCGATCGGGTACAAATTTATAAACCATTACACATTCCCTGCGTCAGTCCTAACTGCTTCAGGTTCAATGGGTATAATCTCAGCTTCAGAAGCACCCCTAGTGTCATTCAATTACTAAAAGTATAGCATACTCTTCTTGTAAAAAATGCCGACTAAATTAAACTTCTGTGTATTTAATAAAGCATCCTACTTTCTTTATAAAACTTGGTATACTAAAAAAAGATAGTTACCGAAAGGAATGATTCCTCATGAGAAGCGAAAAAGAAATGTACCACATTATCCTCGAAACAGCAAAAAAAGACGATCGCATTCGCGCGGTATTTTTAAATGGTTCTCGTGCCAATAAGAACGTCCCAACAGATATCTATCAAGATTATGATATTGTCTATGTAGTAACAGAACTCGAATCCTTCAAAAGGGATCCTGAATGGATCGATAGTTTCGGAGAACGTTTGATGCTGCAAACGCCTGAAACAATGCGCTCCCCCAGTGGATTAGGACACTTTAATTGGATGATGCTCTTTTCTGATGGCAATCGACTTGATTTGACTCTTATTCCGATTCCACTACTTGAATCCTTTAGTAAGGATAGTCTGACAGTACCTTTGCTTGATAAGGATGATCTGCTACCAGCCTTTCCACCCGCCTCAGACAAGGACTACCTCATAATACCTCCAACCAAAATTGAATTTGAATCGTGTTGTAATAATTTTTGGTGGTGTTTACAAAATGTTGCCAAAGGAATTGCTCGCGACCAACTTCCTTACGCTCTGATGATGTATAATACTGTCGTTCGAAAAGAGCTTCATGACATGATTGATTGGTTTATCGGCATTAAAAATAGTTTTAGTGTGTCCTCTGGAAAAATGGGTAAATACTATAAACGTTTTTTACCGAAAGATTTGTATGAACAGTATTGTGCCACTTATTCAAATACCGAGACGGAGAATCTTTGGTGTGCTACGTTTGTTGCGTGTGAGTTATTCCATACTTTGGCAGTATTTACTGCAAACCATTGTGGCTATTCTTATCAACAAGAGGATGAAAATGGCATTCGTGAATACTTAATAAAAACCCAAAACAATGATTATTAGAAAAGCATATTATTAGTCTATAAGCCCAAGAAAAATGGGCTTATTTGATTCTATTCAAATATTTTTGATTCTTTAACAAGCGTTCGGCTCGGAGTTAATGTCGCCTCCGCAATTGATTTCCCAGTATTTTTCAAATAGGCCTTTACGAGATGGTATCCAACTGTGTATCCAGCATTTCTTGAAAGTCCAACAGGCGCGTATCCCTGCTCCTTAGCGACTTCATCCCCATACATATAAGCCGAAACTTGATCAAAACCACGTGCTTCACGACCATCCTTCATTACTTCAATCGTATAATCCATCTCCTCCTTATCGTACTCTTGTACCCAAGGGCCACGGGATTCAACTCCATATAATTCCTCAGCGAAAACTTCTGCTAATCCCTCAATCACCAAATAATCCTCAACACTTACATCACCATGATTAAATGGTTCATAAGTAAATCGCACATTATGATTAAACTCATGTGCTAATGCAGATTTTAAACGCGTTCGATTAAACTCATTTGGTACAACAATCAAAAACATAAAATCTGGTATCCCACCAAAGCCACTGTATCCTTCACTCGCCATCAATACACTATTGTCTGAATCTCCCAATAAAACAGCGACAGTAAAATCATTCACAGGAATATCATAACCAATGTCACTAAAAAGTTGCGCACCATTAGCAATCACTTGCTTATACTCGGAAAAAATCTTCGTCTTCTCTAACAGATCTATTTTTGTTTGAATTTGATCAACACTTTTTCGCGGAGTCCAAATGCCTAACATCTCCGAAGCCATCACTACATCATATCCACCAGGTGTTTTTGGAGTAAGCGGTGCGTTTAAGTACCGCCACATTGGTTCAAACGGCTGCATGATTTCATACCGAAAAGCATTTTCATCTACCTTTTCTTTCAGACATCTTTTGTAAAAAGACAACGAATCAATCATCGTAACATTTATCTTATTCATGATCTAACCTCCTTGCTTATATGATAATGGTTGACGTTGCGTGAAGGTCAAGAAAAAGTGAAGCATAGACCAGTAGCAACAATTTTAAATTTGCAACCAAATTTGCAAACGTTTTTTAATTATGTTAGCATATATACAGGAGGGAGATCGTATGGAGAGTGAATTAACAATCAAGGAAATAAAAAAAGGCTATGCCAAAAAAGGGGAATTTCTTTTTCAGTGTCTGTATTGTGATCAAACGTTTGACGATCGTTTCGTCTACCCCATCAGCGAATCAAACAGCCAATTAGCACGAGCGGAAGGCGCGATGATCTATCATTTAAAACACGAACACAATGGGCCTTTTGATGCACTGCTGACTCTTGATAAGAATCAAACCGGCTTAAGCGAGACACAAAAGAACTTTTTGACTCTGTTTTCCAAAGGATTCGAGGATCAGGAAATAGCCAATCAACTGAACATTACGACATCTGCAGTAAGAAATCATCGTTTCAAATTTAAAGAAAAGAAACGTCAGGCAAAAATTCTTTTGGCCTTATTGGAATTGATCGACGAAAAGGAACAAAGTGATTTTATCGCAAACTCCTTAATCGATTCCGATGAACGGTTTGTATCCAGCAAAAAAGAAAGAGACAAAGTCTTCAGCGTTTTTCTTGATGCTAACGGGAAAGCCACTCAAATCCCGAAAAAAGAAAAAAAGCGGATTATTCTGATTCAAAAACTGGCAGAAAACTTTGTTCCTGAAAAACAATATACAGAAAAAGAAATCAATACGATTATTTCGGAAATGTTCGATGATTATGTAACGATTAGACGCTACCTCATTGAATATGGAATTTTAGGTCGTACGGTGGATGGCACTACTTACTGGAAAATATAACTGGTTTTACTAGAATGGGGGAAGAGTGATGGCATTACCAATGAAAGTCGATCATTTGCAGGTAACGGTGAAAGATGTTAATAAAGTAGAAGCCTTTTACGATGGATTAATGGAAGCTTTGGGTTTTGATTTAAACAAAAAAATCAATGTTTATTTGGAAGAGCTGGATTTGCAGGTCATTGAATATCTCGACAGTTCCTATGATTTTGGTATTTGTTCAGCATTAAGTCAATTTGAAGATCAAACTGTGCACAGAAGAAAGCCCGGTGCGGTTCATCATATTGCTTTTAGAGCCTCCTCTAGAAACGAAGTCGATCGAATGTATCAAATAGTGCGTGGTCTTGGCGCTGAAATCTTAGATAAGCCGCAAATTTTCCCACAACACGGGCCAAACTATTATGCTCTCTTCTTTAACGATCCAGATGGAATTAAGTATGAGATCGTCAATAATGATGATCATTGTTGAGGATGGTTACAACGTTTCAAACAGCCAGCACCTGCTGACTGTTTTTTCTATTCCCTAAATATTTCCATACTCGCGAATGCATTCCGCAAGTTAATCGTATCCCACGGTAGATGTTCCCAAATGCTAAATCCAACGATTTCAGCCTTTTCAGAAACATCGTGAATGATTCGCGTGATTTGATCTAGTGTCATTGTGCCCACTGGTGCAGGAAATTTATCAATAGCTAGATGAGGTTTCCCTGGATGAGTCGAACGAAAATCCTGCGGGGACAGGACATCCAAATCAAAATGAATCGCTAACTGTTTAATGTGGTTCTGATTGATCAAACCGACCAATGCTCGACTATCGCCTGCCAATTTGTCGGGTGTCCGGTAATTCATCTGTAACTCATCGACTTGATGGTCGCAGGGTCGAAGTTCTTCATATTTCAAACCAACTAGCATCACTTGCTCTATTTTAAAGGGATGCTGAACTTTTTCTGCAAATTGTGGTGCGCCATGTCCTAATAAATTACCTAGGACCATCATATGTTCACGATTGCTGTCATTGATCGTGGACATATCAGAATGAGCATCTATCCAAAGAATCCCTAATGTATCTGGATATTTTCCATGGAGATAGTCAAACGGTGCCTGTGATATCGAACAATCTCCGCCTAGTGTGATAACTTTTTCCGGTGCTTTTTCTTCCAAAATCCTAGCCGCTTCTGCCAGTTGTTTCAACAATCCGCTTTCACCGATTACGCCATGTTCAAGCGGTAGTTCTTGTGGAAGCTCCTTGTCAACGGAGACTTGCACCATTTCGGCTTGATTGCCTTGCGGGACGATATGACTCAATAACTCAGAGCCAAAAAATAATTTGGATTGTTTCCTCCCTGCCACTGGGGAAAGAGCAATCTGAGCGTTTTACTCATAAAAATTTCCTCCTTTAATCGGGGCATAAGCAACATCAAAACTTTTCATTATCTATAATATACTCATATTTATCTTCCGAAAAAAATCAAAAAAAAGGACTAGCAATCTAGTCCTAATTCTTCATGTACATATAAAGACATTTCAGCATTTTCATCAATCAATTTGTAAAAGTATTGTAGCTGATCATCTTTTCTGGCTGCAACGAATGCCTCACGCAAATCCATGCATTTTTGGATAGCGAATATCCATATATCGGCAATAAACTCATCACACATCTTTTGATGAACGATACTTAAGTTAAACGTATTCACTGACATAATCTTCCACCCCCTGCCCCTCTTGCTCTGGCTTGAAGATAATGACTAATCCTTTAGTATCAGCCGTCAACACCATATCAGTACCTTCAATCTCACTACCGTGTTTCAATGCATGATAATATAACTGGTCCACACTCCAGCCTTTTGCCGCTAATGTGACCATTTCTAAACATAACTTACCTACCTTTGCTTCTACTTCTGGTGTTGCATACACCATCATGGGTGCATAGCAACAGATGTTTTTTAATCGATCCATCACAATCATCCCCCTTTAAGTATAACAAAAAATCCCGTCATTTAGACGACTAGACCTATCCAACAACTTTTAAAAAAATGAAAGAAAAGTCAGCGAGCCTACTCTCTGTTGAGCTTTTAGCCTTTAAATAATAATTAATCTAAACAATTCTTTTTATTAATATTTTCTACTATAAATTAATCTAACGTCCTTCATATTTTGAAAATCTCCAGGTGAGATGGCATTAAAAAATCTCCTGCTGAATTAGCAGGAGATCGCATGCTCGATTCGTTCACTACTTTTCTTCAAATACTCACCAGTGATCGTTCCGCTTTCTAATAAATCTTCAGGAACACCGCTGAAAACAACGTTGCCGCCCTTCACACCGCCCTCTGGTCCGATATCAATAATCCAATCGGCTTGCTTAATGATCTCACTATGATGTTCAATGATAATCAATGTGTTTCCTTTATCCACCATCCGTTGAAACAGCCCGTTTAACTTTTTGATGTCTGATAGATGCAGTCCTGTCGTCGGTTCATCAAGAATGAAAACAGTTTCATTTTGCGTGATCGCCTTAGTTAATTTTAGTCTTTGTCGTTCCCCGCCAGAGAGTGTGGTCAAGGTACGTCCGATCGGTAGATATGTTAACCCAGTATCAATCATCGCCTGCAGCTTATCGTTCATTTTTTTACTACCGATACCGCAATAGAAGTCTTGCAGCTCTTTGGGTGTCATTGCCAACACGTCTAAAATTGTGGATCCTTTCAAGCGATAACTCAATGCTTCATCAGAGAAGCGCGTCCCGCCACAAGCTTCACATTCATTCACGATTGGATCCATGAATACCAGTTCCACTGTCGTCTCTCCTTTTCCGTGACAAGTCGGACAAGCCCCCGTTGAATTGAAACTGAACATACCAACTGGAACATGATTCGCTTTAGCAAAGGTTCGGCGAATCTCATCATAGATTCCAAGATATGTCGCTGGTGTCGCTCGGTTGGTTGCTTTGATTGGCGCTTGATTAATGATAGATAGTTCATTTGGAAATTGTTCTGGCAGAACTTTTGTAATCAGCGTTGACTTTCCAGAGCCGGCTACGCCAGTCACCACTGTTAGAACGTGTTTAGGAATATCTACAGTCACATTCTTTAGATTGTGCAAGTTGGCCTCCTTGATGGTCATTTTCTCATGCCACTTACGGGGATGAGTATTGATTGGTAGGCTCTGGCAGATTTCCTTCCCAGTTAAACTTTCTGACTGAAGAAGCGCTGGATACTCTCCTCGAAAAACGATTTCCCCACCTTGTTTTCCAGCTAGTGGTCCGATATCAATCACTTCGTCAGCGACCGCGATCACATCAGGGTCGTGTTCCACGACAAATACTGTATTTTCCTTATCTCGCAAATCTTGCAGAAGTCGATTGATGCGTGAAACGTCGCGAGCATGCATTCCAGTACTCGGTTCATCAAAAATGTAAAACAGCCCATTCAAGGCACTACCCATATACTTCACTAATTTTACTCGCTGTGCTTCCCCACCTGATAAGCTTGGTGTCTGCCGATCCAACTGGAGATAATCCAATCCGATATCAATCAGACGTTGAACTTGACGCTTAAGTTCATCAATTACTTCGTTTACTCCTGGGTAATATAGCTCGTCTAGAAAATGAAGCAGATCGTTCATATCCATCGCTACACAATCAGCAATCGAACAGTCGTTGATTTTTACTGATAACGTTTCTTTGTTTAATCGTTGCCCTTCACAGTCAGGACAAGGTGCTTCAAAAAGTAATTCTTTCAACTTATCCTCATACATTTTACTGTGGCCAGATAAATCGCGCTTCAAAATAATCCGTTCGTAATTCCGACAGATTCCTTCTAGTTTTGGATTCACCGGTGTTGGCTCTTGATCTGGATGCCCATAGATTAATTGATTCCACTGAGCAGTAGTCAATTCTTTTAATGGTTGATCATTGTCAAAAAAATCAGCGGCAGCATACTGTTTCCAGTACCAATTGCCGACTGCATATCTGGTATCCATAACAGCACCCTGGTTCCAAGATTTTTCCCGATCAATCAATTTGTCCAAGTTGATTTGATTAACACGTCCTAATCCAGAACATTTTAAACACATGCCTTGAGGATGATTAAAAGAAAATTGACTGGCAGATCCAATGTGAGGCTGACCGATTCGCGAGTATAATAAACGAAGCAACGAATAGGTTTCAGTAATCGTTCCAACCGTAGAACGTTGATTTCCGCCAAGCGGAGTTTGATCAATCACGATCGCTGGATTCAGATTTTCGATTCGCTCCGCTTTCGGTTTGAGGAACTTGGGCATCCGGTTCCGTACAAATGCAGAGTAGTTGGCATTCATTTGTCGCTGCGCTTCAGCAGCAATCGTGTCAAAGACCAAACTGGACTTTCCTGAACCTGACACGCCTGTAAACACAATCAGCTGGTTCTTTTTGATCTCCAATGAGAGATCCTGCAAATTGTTTTGTGTGAGACCGATTAATCTTAGTGGTTTCATCTGATTTCCCCCTTACCTTTCTAGTCTAAAGTCTTCCGCAACTGGAGAGTCAAGGAGAATTCAACTTTTTTTACGAAAAGTAATTCTTTAGAATCATTTACATCTTTATCGTCTAATTGTGGTTGCAACCCATCGCTTCGAAATGTTGTGAGATTTTTTGATTCGACAAAAAAGAAATAGCCGCTTCTTAGTAAATGTGCTGAAATTCCGCAAAAATTCGAGAAGTAATTTTGGCAAATTCCTCCTTGTTTTTTTAAGCAGACTACTTCTTTCACAGTCTCACTTCAGGTTTCCGATATTTTTATGCTTTGACTTTGGTTCTTCGACCATTGTTTCTCGCATTGAGCAACAAAAAAGCCAGCCCATTGATTGAACTGGCATCCGTTTATAAATAATTCGCTTTTTTTAATTCATCCTGTGCAGCTTGTACATTTTTTTCATTGACTAACACGATTGGACCAGTACAGCCCATTCCACTTTCGGCATAAATATTAGCAGCCCACAGAGCCTTCACTGCATCGTCTAATTCCATGATCTCGATTCCTGCAATCTCACTCGTTACGATTTCTTTAGCCGGCGATTCAACTTCTTGCTTTTCCGTTGCTGGTGTCGCAGTTAAGTCTGCACAAATTTGTTTCAAGCCTGCTTGATCCGCTTTTTGATACTCTCTATAACTGATTTTTGCAAGCTTGCCTTTGGCCAACTCATAAGTATATTCCAATGCATTAGCAATCACCGGTGCCCCACTAGCACGAGAAATGATACAAATATTGCGATCATAATTACGACCTATTCCTGGACCATAACCTGCTCCCAAAGTTTCATAATTTCCACCGCTCGAGTAAGCTGAGAAAAGCTTCATCAAAATATTTCCAGTCAAACTATCACAAACAACAACATCGACACTCCCCAACAGTAAATCATTGCCACGTAGAACTTTTCCGCCATCTTCTCGTTGGCTTTCGCCAAAAGTAAGTTCGTAGCCATTTTCTTGCAGTTCATTTAATGAACGTTCAACCGTTTTCGCACCTTCAATATTCAAAATACCGATTGAAGGTTGCTTGATACCGCAAGCTTTCGCTACAGCGATACCATTAATTGCATTCAACACCATCGCTTCATTTCGATTGCCACTTGTTGTCCCGGTTGTGGTCGCGATAAAAAGTTCACGTCCCAATGCAGGCGTGACTACTTTCCCAACCGTAGAAACGCCGATCGGAAAATTATAATGCAACGTTACACAGCCTTGGAGTTCCCCGCTATCTAACAGTTCCTCCATTAAATCAGCCGCTTCTTTTTGACAATCAGCGGTCGAATAATGGTCAAAATCAGTTGCCCAATCAACATTGCTGCCAATCAAGACTAAATCAAAGAGATTCTTTTTCTTGATAGCTAACGCTGCCTGCTTCATTACATCCATGCCAAGTTCGCTGCCATCGATGGTCAAACCAATCTTGATTCTCGATTCCATTCGACCGGTTTCTAAACTAGTCGCTAAATCCTCAAAAACTTTTTTTACTGTTTGTTTTACTTGATCAGACATTGACTCACCTCTATTCTACTGAAAGATTGGCAGCAAAACTTCTCAATGCCTGCGCAACTTCACGTTTCACCAGTTCTTCTAGATCTTGCTGATTTTCTTCTGAATGCTTACCGTTGTTTCGCTCGAGTAAAATCGATACGCCATCAAATAAATTCGTCATCCGTCCTAAAAAAAGTGAACCTTTCCCAACAATCATCGCACGATTTTTGTCGCCGCTGGCTAAGTCCTCTGCCGCAAAACCCAAATACGGAATGCCGCTTGGAATATGACCTTGGGTTGGTGCCCAACCGACAAGGGCTTTTTCGTTAACAAAGGCTATCAGTTCTTTTTTCTCAATATCTTTACGTAACACCCCGATTGCCCCAATCATTTTCAGATTGGCCAACGGGACATCGCCGGCACCAGCCGGTTTAGTGATATCGGGATTTTGCATTTCAACAGAATAGACATCAATATCCTTGATCGTTAACTGCGCTTTTTCTAAAACACTAGCGATCAAGGCAGTGGTGACCGCTTGCGGACTCGATCCGCTGCCAACTTCATGTTTTCCAGTCAAATCATGACGCAAAATCGGATGGATTCCATCATTTTCGCTGATTAAAGCCGCAAAACCGCCTAGAACATCTTCTAAAATGGGAAATCCTTTCCCAACATGGGATTTTCCGTTCATTCCTAATTTGGCAGTCGCTCCGCCAGCCACTAAAACTACATTTTTATGCGTTCCTGCCGCAACAAGAGAAGCAGCTGTAATTAAGGCATGGGTTGGTCCAGCACAAAAACTTCGTATATCTGAACCGGTCGCATGTTCACATCCGCATAATTCGGCGATTGATTTGGCGAAGTTTCCGCCGCCTCGCTGATTCATATCTCCGCAAGCTTCCTCACTACATTCGATCACATAATCAATTTCTTTTGGATCAAGCTGGTGCTTGTCGATTAATTGACGTAACGCGAACACACCACTTGCTTTGACTACCAAATTTTCCAGCATTACATGGGCATTGAGATTCACATCAATTTGATGAGCAGGACTTACGCAGCCAACCAATTCACGCTCATAATACAAGCCTTCTCCATGATTTTCGGCTATATCCTTTTCAATCCATTCAAGAGTTTTTCCTTCTTTAATTTTTTCCACATCCTGTTTAAACAAAGGATGACTGCTTAACGCCTCACGAACCTTTAATGCAAAGTTTTCTTCCAAATGGACTAACTCAAACACATCAACAATCTGCAACAAGCCGTAAAATTCCAATTCCGGCATAATCTCGCCGAATTTGCCTTCACGCGTGCCTTCAATTGGTTGATTGACCCATGGTTGTGGAATTTCTTTTAATTCTTGATAACTCATGTTTCCGATAAATGTCTGATTCGGTGCATAATTGACCACTTCATCAAAACGGCGCAGGTGATCATAAAGGTTCGCCAAATATGGACTATCTGGTGTCGTGATCTTTTCAGTTGTTTGGGTCGTGCCATTATGTTCGATCATATCTGGTGTATGAACCAAAATATAGCTCGCCCCACGTAAAGTCGAATAGTTCATGGGCATTCTCCCTAAATGTATTTCTGAATCATTGCTTCAATAGATTCTTTGGTACAGTCATCTTTCGCTACTTCATCAACTTTCTCGCCATTTTGATAAATCGAGATAACCGGCAGACCAAGTATTTTATGTTGGATACAAAAACGGCGAACTTTTTTCTGTGACGTATTAAATTTGGTGAAACGAATGCTATCCTTGTATTGTGCATAAAGTTCTTCTACATCTGGCATAAGGGCTAAGCAGTTTTCACAGGTTTCTCCCCACCAATCTACTAATACGGGTGATTCTTGCTCTAATAGCTCTGCGCTGAAATTATCGACAGTTAGTTCGATCATGTCGTTGGTACCTCCCTTTTGATTTTTTCTACATATTTTTGCGCTGAGAAGGCAGCGATTGCCCCATCCCCGGTAGCCGTTACGACTTGACGCAATACTTTGGGACGCATATCCCCTGCCGCAAAAACGCCTGGTACTTTCGTACACATTGCATCATCGGTAATCATATAGCCATACTCATTTAATGGAATTTTTCCTTCATAAAGTTTCGTACTTGGTACGTTTCCGATAAAGACGAAAATACCAAATAAACCATCGTCTTCATCCGCTTCAAAGCGTGTTACTTCATCGGTTTTCGTATTTCGGATCGTCATAGCTTCTACCATGCCATCGCCTTCAATACTTTCTACAACCGAGTCAAAAATATAATCAATCTTGTCATTGGCTTTCACCTGTTCAACAGCAATCGCATCAGCAGTCAGATCGCTCAAGTTTTGAATGATCGTCACTTTACGAGCAAATGTCGTAATGAACATCGCTTCTTCCACCGCTGAGTTTCCGCCACCAATGACAAATACTTCCATATCTTCGAAAAAGGCGCCATCACATGTTGCACAGTAAGAAACACCTTTACCAGCTAATTCCCGCTCACCCGCACAACCAATTTCTCTTGGAAATGCACCATTTGCACAAATAACTGCATGAGACTCGTAAACGCTACCATCCTTACACATAATTTTTTTTACGCTGCCTTCAAGATCCAAATCAGTTACTTCTTTGCGCAATTGGATTTCGGCACCAAACTGCTGGGCTTGATCCGCCATGCGTTTAATCAATTCTGGTCCTGAAGTTTCTTCTTCCGTGGTTTTAATTGATCCTGGGAAGTTCGCAATTTCATGCGTAGAAACAATTTGTCCGCCTAATTTTGTTTTTTCTAAAAGTAAAACTTTAAGTCGTGCCCTTGCATTATATAAAGCAGCTGTTAATCCAGCAGGACCGCCTCCAATAATAATCACATCGTACATCTCTTTAAGCTCCTCTCACAAATATGAAAACAATTTCTTGAGCTTTGATATTCTTCTGTTCTAAGTTGCCTGAGTGAAACCTCACCCAGGCAACCATCAATTATTCAAAGACTGTTTGTTCGTCTACAGGGGTCGTCATTGCCTTTAAGGCTTTCTCGACAATTCCGTGGCGAAGTTTTTTCTCTTCCTTCAAGCTTAGGCTTGGATTGCCTAATGGGTGAGGGATTGCAATGGCTGGAACGATACGATTCGCTCCAACTGTTTGCGAGATAGGAACGACTGTACAGATGTGAACCACAGGCAATCCTGTTTTTTCAATTTCTTTTACCATCGTTGCACCGCAACGCGTACAGGTTCCTCAGGTGGATGTCAGAATGACTGCATCAACACCATCAGCGACTAATTTTTGTGCGATTTCAGCCGCATATTTCTTAGCATTAGCAACAGCAGTTCCATTTCCAACTGTCGTATAGAAATAATCATGCAGGCTGCCGATCACACCTTCTTTTTCCATTTCTCTCACTATATCTAATGGCAATACTCGG
Source organism: Enterococcus raffinosus (assembly GCF_019175485.1). NCBI lineage: Bacteria > Bacillati > Bacillota > Bacilli > Lactobacillales > Enterococcaceae > Enterococcus > Enterococcus raffinosus. The sequence continues at coordinate 1,268,461 of NZ_CP072888.1, read as the reverse complement.
TTTGGATCTTGATTTGCATAAACAGGGTCATACCCACCGTGAGCCGTTTCATAAGAATCGGCGCTCAAAGTATCCACATTTTCAATTGAATACGTTCCATACTTTGAAGCACTACTGGATTCAATACGGTCTGGATTGCCTTTAGGAACAATTCCACCAGAAGTCACAAGAGCTATTCTTGCTTTAGACAGATCACTTATCGCGGTGGCTGGCGCGACGCTATCAAATTCAGGCATCGGATATTCAGTCGTAAACGCTTCGTCCTTCAACTTACGAACTAGCATATCCACGGCTCGAGCTGAACCGCGCTTTTCATCCTGAAAATTCTTTCGATAACGAATAAAGTAACTGTCCGCTTCTGGTGAAACTTGTTCATTCTTCAACAATTTCAACGCAAGATTCGCAATAACAGGAACCGCTTTTCTCATACCCGCCGCACTATTTCTAGTTGGCACAATATAAGCACCCTTTTTATACATTTCAACACCAGGGTTTTCCTCGTACATTCCGGTCACTGCTGGAACACCCAACTCAGTCATCACTGCTTGTGCTACTTCTCCACAGGCGATTCCATATCTGCCAGCATTAAACGCAGGTCCTGCAATAACGATATCTGGTTCAAATTGTTTGATACGATCTAATACATCCTTTTTGGCACTATCCAAGTTCTCATTAAAGAAACTATCGCCACACACAACGGTGCCGATGATTTCTGCTTCATCACCAAATGAATTCATAAAAGCAAGTCCTGGACCAACTACTTTTGCTTCTGAGAATGGTTGGATATCCGCCTTTTCTTCACCACCAATCCCAGCATAAAACTGATTGATGTAGTGAACAACTTTAAACTTAGTCATAAGACGCTCCTTTACTAGTTAGTATTTAGCGTATTGATTCCTCATTTCCGATACTTCTTCTATGATGTCATCAACATCTAAAACCATTTCCATCATGCCGATTTGCTCTTCAAAAACATCTGGGTCGACAACCTCTTTAAATTCTGGCTCTACAGCGTGATATACAGCTAAACCTAGCTGTTCATTGGTCAATGGACCGGCATACGTAGGGTCACCATTTGTGACAGTTTCAGCAGCCAAACCAGCTGCCTCTCCTTCAGCAGCACCGATTAGAACAACAACATTTTCTGCTCCGAAGTTTTCTGCTGCTTCTTTTACTCTACGTTGATTTTCTAAGTCCATTGCCCCAGCGGCCGTTCAGACGAAACATTCTGTAGATGAGAATATTACGTCAGCTCCGGTACCTTCAATACAAGCTTCAATAGCTTGTCCTGGGATACCGTCGCGGTCGCCGATCACTAAGACTTTTTTGTTTTTGAAATCTAAAGTCATTAGTATTTCCTCCCTATTATGATTTAAACGCCTTTTGCAGACATTTTGTTAAAACCAAGTTCGTTCGTTGCACCGGTAATAGCCTGGATTTCAACTTCAATCGTGCCATCGTCCTTCAAGCTGCCGTCAAAGCCGCCTGCGATCACATCGACATAATCTAATTGTCCGATTAAACGATCCATTTTTGGTAATTGAATCGTTTCATTTGCATTTCCGCCAGTAACCACTGCAGTCGCCAATTTGTCTGCATCTGCTAATGACTGGCTAGCACCATCTCTTCCTGCATATTCATCTGTAACAATAACTGTTTTTATTCCTTTTTGTTCGACTTTCTTACAGTTCATAATCAAGTCCGTATCAGGATTTCCAAAGCCTTCCTGCGAGATAATGACACCGTCTAAGCCAATATACTCAGTCAGTTTTGCGACAAAATCACTGGAACGGTGTTTATCTTTCAAATAAACTGTTTCATTAGTGACGATTACACCTACAAAGTTGATTTCCTTTCCATGTTGCTTATACAAATCTTTGATCACTGGATTATTCAAGTGATGGTAAGTTGTGTTCTTATCACATGCAGACACACAGTTTCCACTGATGATTGCCCCATCCATGACTTCTGTCGGATAGAGGATCGTAGGAATGATGTGTTTCGCATCTGTCCCATAAACGTAGGTGTCATGCAATAAGCCCTGTGTTTGAAGCATGTAAACGTATCCAACTTTTGGCAAATTTGGATATTGTTGGATTTGTTCTAATAACGGCAATGTTTCAAATGTCTCAATGTTGTCGGGCTCGACCTTTTTCCCCAGCTTTCCGATGTAATCAGCAGCCTTTAGTCCAGCTAAACGAGCCGCTTCTTCATATAAATGAGGATCTAACTCTGCTTGTGGTTTCAAAACTAAACAAATTTCGATTAATTGTGAAAATGGGGTCAGTTCAGAACCAGGTCCTTGCATATCCACGATGCCTTCTTGGAAGCCGACGATTTTCCCCACCGTCATAACGCCGCAACCTTTCAATACATGTGTGCGGCCGCTGCCGACAACATCCACTTTATTGATGACTCCCGGAAAAATCCCTGTTTCTGAATCAACTTTGCATCTTGGTTCGATCACATCTTTTACTGGTGTGATACGAACACTCTCACCCGGTTTGGCGATTTCGATTTCACAGTCCGCTAAACGATCGTCTTCTAAAACCAATTCTTTGATTTTCGTCGGATCAAGGGTTAACGTGCCATTTTCAATTTTCTCTTCTTCGCCTAAAATTACTTCTTTGATTTCAATGTTTCCAATTTCGAGTTTCATTTATTCACCTCAGTTCTAATTGGTTGCAAGCCGTTGAACTACTCGATCGACACCCCCATTCTGTCCAACGTACTTTGCGCGATATAAAAATCTACAAAAGAAAAATCCTGCAGCACTGCTAAGGACCAGTTAGGCCGCTGCTTATTCTTGATAAATTTTTCGTAGACCTCGATCGCTGATTCAATATATTCTAAACTCTCAATATCAATATATTGAGAAGTGGTCTCTGAAACAAAAATCGTCTTATAGTAAGTCTCATTGGGTTTGATACTGCCGCTTAATGGATGAGAGAGTAAGCAAATGTGTTCTTCAATAATCTGTCTTTTTACCTCATCTAACACATCTCTGTATTCGCCTTTCACAAAATGAATAGAAGACTTTTTACCAATTTTTTCTTTTACTTTTGGATTATTGGTTATTACATTCATTAACTCATCCCTTCCTTTTGTTCTGTTAATCACAAATGTTTTATTTATCCTATTCTTCGATCTACTTTTCTAGACATAAAAAAGAAGACAACAACACCTTGTGCTGTTGTCCCCTGTTCCTAGCCTGAGAGATTCCCCCCTTTCAGGGGTTGCTCCTTCGGCGCATTTCTGCTCTCCAGAGTTTTATCCAATTACGGTCCATTTACCTGAGATGTTCACTACAAAAATCAGCAAATCTTGCAGCTTATACCTTCGGTGACAGTCTGTTCTGCACTCTCCCGCAATTTTTCATTTATTGTAACCGCTTTCTTAAATCACATGTTAACAACTTCACTAAAGAAAAACAAGTAGTAATTTCGTGCCCTATTTAAATAAATGACAGTTCAACATTCATTTAGACATAAAAACAACTGTTGATATCTTGCCAAACCTAAACTAGTAGCTTTTAAAAACAAGGAATCATGAATGAGAAATCTTAGAATAACAAGGATTGAAAAAGAGAAAATTCAAAACTTATTATTTTCTCATTTTTAATGAGTCTCGTGCCCTATTAAATGATATGTGATCCAAAGTATTAAGCTACCTGTTTCCGTCTGTATTTTTCTGCTTTACTAAACATACGCAAATTAATTGGTTCTTTTGTTTACTTTTACTCATGTATTTCTATTTCGACTATAGACTAATCAAATTAGAACTGTCAAACGATATTTTTTTACAGAAATTTTCTTTTCACAAATGAACAATCCACTTATAGCACACAATCTAGCTCGTTAAAAGGAAACTTTTTTTATTTTTTACTCCCATTATAAAAAAATATGAAAATACCAAGTTATGCTGTTATAAAATTCGACATATCAAAGAAAAATCCATAGAGTTTGAAAAAGTAATCTATTCATGGAATACAGTTTTACTTTTTCTGCCAATATTCTATTGTCGTCACATTCAATGTCGTTTCTTTTTTATTATTTAAGCATCTTGGAAATAGATCATACTACTTAGTGCTATGATTAAAAGAAAAGCAGGTGATTCTTTTGTCGAATAAACATTCTGATCAAGTTTTTCAAATTTCTAGTCTAGATATCGAACTTCAAGAATTCATTTTACAGATGGATAGCAAATTAACTACTCACTCCACTATTTCTCGAATGACACTGCTAAATTTTCGTATTCTATATATGAATCAACTATTAAGTAAAGAATATTCTACTTCAAAGCAGTTTAATCAAGAGCTGAAGCATAGAATACGATCAGAAGAAGTTCATATAAAAAATGTTAATGACAAACTGAAACACAAAGAAACATTTGGTCAAAAAGTTGCGGATGACATTGCGAAATTTGGTGGAAGCTGGACCTTTATTATATTCTTCATTCTTGTCTTAGCGGCTTGGATTACTTTAAATACATTTCCGTTATTTTTTGAACCTTTTGATAAATTTCCATACATTTTGCTAAACTTAGCCTTATCTTGTCTAGCTGCTATTCAAGCACCCATAATTTTGATGAGTCAAAATCGCCAGACAGAGCGTGATCGAGTCGAAGCAGACAACGATTATGAAGTAAATGTTAAATCTGAAGTGGAAATCCATCTTCTTCATGAAAAACTTGACTACTTGATGGAATCAAAATGGCAACTTCTTATTGAACTTCAGCAACTGCAAATTGAGCTTTTACAAGAAATAACAAAACATTCTGATCAAGAAAAAAACTAAAACAATACTTAAACCGCTAAACGAGTGACAATGTTTAGCGGTTTAAGTATTGTTATTTAATCGGTAGCACCTCTTTGAATCAAAAAAAATGACACGTCAGAAATAATATTATCTCTAGTAGTTGTTTACTAGAGGTAATATTTCGTTTTATCTTCTCTCAAAATATTCTCTTCATATCCTTCTATGCCCTTTTGAATGCTATGAATACTTTCGTCTAATAGTTCCTTCATCTCGAATTCTTTTCCTAAATAGATATTTTCAAGTTGATTATAAAAACCAGTAAAATTGAACTTGTTGATCAGACTTGCAGAATCAACTCCATAGTAATCTATCAACTTTTGAACAAACTCTTGATCGAATCCTTCTTCGTAATCATACATCAAACAAACGAATTCCATATCACGATCATAAATCGCACTATCACCGAAATCAATTACACCATTAATCTCATTGGTTGATAAGTCGTAGTATACATTACTAGCGCCAAAATCATTGTGAATCAAGCAATTCTTATCATGAAATTCCTGATTTAGTAATCTTTGATAAACTTTATCAATTTGATTTTTAACAGAATTCTTCAAAAAAGGATATGCATTTTCCTTAATTACTTTATATTCATGTTTTGCTTTATTCTTCTTCTCTACCTTAAGTCCCTCGATCGTAATTGACAGATCAATTCCATGAAGTGCTTTGAAAAAAGCAGCAAGCTCCTTGGCCAATTTATCCTTCCGTTCTTTCGTTAATGTCGCTAAAATCTCTGCATCTAGAGGAACACCCTCAATTTTTTCATACCCTACAAATTGTAGTTCGTTTAATGCATCTGATTCTCCAACAAAGCAAATGTCGGGAACCTTCAACGGTACCTGACCTTTTATTTCCTTCAATATCAAAGCTTCCTTATAAAGATTTTTGGCCGCTTTTTGATGGCGAGGAAACTTAAAAACATAAATCTGATTTATTAGAAAAGCTTCACTATCAAAGCCTGATCCCAGAAACTCTATTTTCTCAATAAAAAAATCAGGGTATTCAAGATTAATTTGATTGACCGCACTCTGCTTGTCCATTATCCATCTCCTCTATTATATCTAATTGTAAATACAATACTTCAAACGGTAAGTGGGAGAAATTCTCACTACAAACAATTTGATAGCCGTTTCTTTGGTACCACTCTTTTAATCGATTATTTTCTTTAATGATTCCAATGTTTATCTGTTTCATTTGGTCGTTTTGGGCAATCCTTCGAGCGTTGTTTAATATAAATTCACCGTACTTATTTCCTCTTTCTACCGGGATAATCCCTACTTTTTCTAAGAATGCTTGTTGATTTTCTTTATAAACCAGTTCAAAAAAACCAATCATTTTCCTTCCCAAAAAGACACCAAACAGCTGATTCCCATTTCCTAAATCGCTTCTCAAATGCTTTGCCTCAGTAAAGGCGCCATTGGTCGGACAGTTATCGCAAGTCAGTCCAAATTCATCCGCTACAGTAGCAAAACTTTCTCGAATTACGCGGGCTGCTTCTACTAATTCATCCATCTTCAAGCGCCTGACTTCTATTTTTTTTGAGAATACCTGACCACTATTAAACAAAAGTAATCCAGATAAAATAATCAAACCGCCAAAAACCGTAGATAAATTTAACGATTCTTTTGCAATAGCTAGTCCCAATATTGTGGTCAATAAGGGCGTTATATACATATAATTGCTAACGGATGCTGCATTTTCTGCTACTTCAAAGGCCTTTGTCCATGAAACGTACGCGACAGCGCTCGAAAAGATCCCCATTATCAATATAAGTAGTATTGAATTGAGCGTAAGAGCGGGAATTTCATTGATCGTCTTTGGTAGAAAAATGGCCAGCATCATGGTTCCAGAAAAAATACTCATCATCGTACTTTGAATCGCGGAGTATTTTTTAAGCAGTTTCTTTTGCAATAAATTATAGAATGCCAGTAATACTGCCGCAAAAAAAAGCCAATTGAGTCCATTACTGATGGTGAATCCTTTACTAAAAACCGTAATAATCACTACTCCTATAAAGGAAACCCCAGTCGCAAACCACTGCCTTATGGTTATTTTTTCTTTATAGATAAATCGAGACAATAGTGCTGTAATCATTGGAACAGTGGCAATGATTACACTGCTAGTAGCAGCATTTACCTCCTTAACCCCTTTATTAAAAGCGATCATGTAAAGAAAAAAACCGGTTGCGCCAGTTAAGAAGATCAGTCCTAAATCTTTATAATCCACCTTACGTAAGTGTAAAAAGGGAATCAAACAAAGTAACACAAGCGATGCAATCAAATAGCGTAAAAATCCTAAAGACTCTGAGGATATCTCTCGCATCACTAATCGCGACAATACAAAAGCCAAAGACCAGCACGCAATCGTAATCATGGCATATAAATGGAAACTAAAGTTCTTTTTCATTTTTCCCCCTTTCTAGTGATATACTTTTTAAGACAATCATACAGGGAAAAGGCTCGAACTACTAGAGACAAAGGAAAGCCCACAAAAATTTTCGTGGGCTTTCCTTTTATTCTACATTCCCCAACTAATTGGAAATTAGAGAAATTTTTTCCATAAACTTTTGATAGGACATCTTTCCAAGCGCAAAATCTCGACTTAATAGATAGATTTTTTCATTTTTAGTCGTTTCTCGCCCATAAATTCGACCAAGTTTTTCATCTTCATCTCCTAAAGCATCTGTAACATCGCTTTTTTTTCTGAATGCTTCATAATAGCGAATACCAAATTGTCTTTGTGATTCGGCGTTGAGATGAATACCATCAGGATTGGCCGATAAATTCTTCGCACTAACTAAAAAACAGTTTTCGTCTTCACTTGCCACCCTAGCCATTTCAAGATTGATTGCTTCGAATTCAGTTGCATTTAACCCAAAGCCCCTCTTACCCAGAAAATCGGGTAATTCTCCAATGATAATAGGTAAAGTAGGACGTGCAAGTTCCTGTCGCATATGATTGAAAAGAGCTTTCAATTTTACTCCATAATCTTTATAGCGACCATCTAAACTATCGTTTTCGCCCTGGTGCCACAAAATCCCTATCAGATCACTGGTTTCCAGCGCAAATTTTACTTCAGACAGAGCGTGTCGAGTCAGCGTTTGGTCAGGCGCCCATTCATCAATCGAACTACCTCCTTCTGCACAAGGAATCAAACCGATTTTCTCTCCTGGATGGTCTTGTGACCAAGCTGCTGCAAAGGAAGCAGCAGGGCCAACTCCTGATACCTCTCGATCGTTATGAATAGGTTCTGCCATCATTTGCCATCTACCGTTACGCAACATTTCAATTGATTCATTATAGATTGCGGGAACCTCGTTTAAGTATCCTCGTCCAGCCATATTTGACTGTCCAATTAGCAATATTGATTTCATTCGACTACACCACTTTCTTTCGCATACTATAATTTAGTTAGAACCTAGTGTCAATCACCGAGTCGTTTATGGCCTTTCTTATAAATCATTACTCCAAAAATGCAATGAGCTATTAAGATTAAAATATTTTTGAGTGTCGATCCGCTTCTTCCATTCATTATATCCATTAAGCCATAAAAGGTCGCACTTGATGGTAAAATGTATGAGAATGCTCGAGCTAAACTAGTTTCTGCGGTTAGTAAATAGAGGAGGATTGGTGGTGCAATAAACAGAACCATAATTCCTTTGATATAAAGTATTCCTACCATCATATTATTTGCAATTTTTCCAATTAGTAATCCTAAAAAAGCAGCAATAAAGGAAGATAGAATGATTAAAAGAAGCAATAAAATGAATCCCTTTATTTCAATACGTATACAAATAAAAGCAGTGATGATGGTTGAAAGGATCGCGCCGGAAAATCCCAAGAATATTTTTTGTAAAACATAGTCCTTCTGAGTCATCGGTAGAATATCATTGATAAAAGTTATCCCATCCTCTTTTTCTCCTATTATACTCATGGCATTAAACGTACAACCCATGAACATTGCTGTTACCATGGTAATTGCAATCAACAAGGACCTTAAACCATTTTGTTTTTTTTCTGTTTTCTGAATGCTTGTATCGACTGCATCTATCTGTCCTCTTTCCTCATACATTTGAGGCAATCGTCCTGCCAATTTCTTGTACAGCGACCACTCATCACCAGAAAGAATCGGCCTGAGCTGTCCTGCTTCATTTGTTACACCAATAATCTGAGTTGAGGGGTTATTCACAGCCGTGTTCAACATGTTTTGATTTTGATAAATACTAACATTTCCATTCTCTTCTAGCCATTTTGACATATCTTGTGTCAAATCACTTTTGACAATTCCAAATGAAATTTCTTCTATCGTATCAATCTCAACACTTGAAAGAACATTAACAAAAATACCAAAAATGAGTGGTAACAAAAATGTTAGCATACATAACTTGTCTCTAAAACTATTTTTTAATTGATAACTCAACCCTTTCATATTAACCCTCCTTTGCTATTTCATTTGCCAAGACATTTCTTGCAACTTTGAAAAGAAGAAGAACAACGATCAAACATATGAAGTAGTATAGACCACTAGCAGCAGGTACTTGAAAAAAAGCACGTTTCATTGATTGAAACATGTGATACAACGGATGAAAGTTTATCCACTCCCAAGTCACTTCAGTCTGTCCCGCTAAAAAAACAGGAGTAGTAACAAAAACTGCCAATACTAAATAAAGTAAAGAAAATTGCTTAAAATCAGATAATCGAACTGCACAGATGAATCCTATTAAGGTCATGATTAGTGACATAATTATTGTTTGAAACAATACGGCTGGCAAGGCATTCAAACTATCCATTCCACCCAGATTAATAATTGTCAGTAAAGCTGAAAATAGAATATCTGCCAAAAGAAACGAAGTTAATTTAGAGGCGATAAACATATTTTTGATCATCGGTATCACTCCATGCACCCGTATCACTCCCATATGCTTTTCTTTAAAAAGTGTTGAAGCGACCCCTAAAAAACCTACTGCTACTAATTCAAAAAAAAGAAATTCACAGGTAATTTCTCGTATATTCTTTTGTTTTTTATTGTAGTTACCAATTTGTGTTACGTCAGATTCTCCATTAGTTAATAGAGAAAGAGCATATGCTGATCGTATCTTGTCCGTTGCTTTACTATTGGAGGAAGTCATTATTAGTTTAGTTTTTTGGTTTGTTGCGTCTATTCCGATAGCGTAATCATTTTTACTGCGTTGTAAAAGTTCATCTTTATTTTTGACCTTAATAACGTCCTTAGATACCAAAGAAAATTGTTGATCTGGATCATAGAGATAGACTGGATAAATTGATTGGTCAATATTTACATAAACCAATTGAATATAGCTAGAATATAGAATGAGTGATCCAAATACCAACAAAAAAAATTTACTAGAGATCAGCATTTTAAAATCTTTTTTTAAAAGTGAGAAAAAAATATTCAACATCAGGACAATCCCCTTCCCGTGTATTGTATGAAGACTTCCTCCAATGTTGGCTCTTGAGAATGGATACTCAGTATTTCATCATGGGGGAACGTTAACCAACGATCAAAATCGAATGTCGTTAATGTCTTACTTATTCTCTCATCATTTAGTAGATACTCTATTACTAATTCTTGATTGCTGTCTTTTTCTTTCAGTTTCTTAGGTGTATCTAAAGCTGCAATAGTGCCATCTACTATAAACGCTACACGATCACAAAGAAGCTCGGCATCCACCATATTATGAGTTGTGAGAAAAACCGTGGTCCCTTTTGAACGTTCTTCTTCAATAATTTTTCGAAAAAGTACAGCGCCAGAAGGGTCCAAGCCACTTGTTGGTTCATCTAAGAAAAGGAGTTCCGGATTCGTCATTAATGCTCGTGCCATGCTTACCCGCTGTCTCATCCCTTTTGAATAGGATGAAATAGGCTTGTTTAGAAAGTCCTTTTTTACTTCTAAACGCTTCAATAAATCAGGAATATTCTGTAATTGATTCTCTGGATAAAAGGAGGCAAAATAGTTCAGATTATCTAAAGCACTTAAATTGGCATATAGGTAGGGAAATTCAAAAAGAACACCAATTTTTTGATAAAATGTCCGATCAGTTTTGCGAGAAACCTCTTGACCCATAACAGAAACCTCGCCACCAAAATTTCTCATGACACCTGTCAGTATTTTTTGAGTGGTAGATTTTCCAGAGCCGTTAGGTCCTAAAAAACCAAATATTTCTCCCTTTTCGACATTAAAATCTATTCCGTGAATTGTTTGTTTATTTTTTTTATACGAATAAGTTAGATTCTTTACCCCAATCATTTTTCATTCCCCCATTTATCACGATGAGTATTCTTTCCATTCTTTTTCATTGACCATCTGTTCATAAATTTGATTTTTAAAGGAAGCGAGAGAACGAATAGCAGCACAAAAACTACCCACCAATACCAATCTAATCCTAGAAACATTACAATCACCTCAATGCTTTTTTATTTTCTAAAATTTTAGCCTTTTCTTGTAAAGACAGTGTAAAGACACCATGAAGAGCATGTAAAAAAGTCATGCCTAAAGCGGGAGCCACTGATAAAGTACCCTAGTTTCTACAAAAACTCAGATTAATGAACGGAAAAAGCCCGATGATCAGCCTACAAAGTTGATCATCGGGCGTTCTTTATTATTTTTCTTCCGCTTTTTCATCAATCAGCTTAACGATTCGTTTTAAATTAGTGACAAAGAGCGTACTGGCTCCTTGAAGCATCATGCCCTCAATGTCTTTAGACCAAGAAACATTGTAGCCATGTCTGTTTTTGATTTCACTATTCTTTCCTTCAATCATATAACGCATACGGTAACGTTTTTGGAACGCTTCCGTTTCCTGAAATGTCTGTTGGTCGCTATGTGCTTGGGATTGAATCGTCACACTGTACGTTTTACTTTTTGCCCCTTCTTTATAACAGTCCTCATTCAATGGACAAGCTTGGCACTTTTTTACATCAAAATAGAAGGTCAATCGTTGGTTTTCTCCTTGATTTTTCTTTCCTTGAACAGCTTTTCGAAAGGCCAATTGTCCATTGGGACAGACGTACATTCCAGCGTCCTTATTATATTCCCACTCCTGTTCGGGATCTCGTGTGCCATTTGAAATCACTGGATGAAGTTTTGAATAAAGTTTAATTTTTTCTTCTGCTGTAAAAAGTAAGTTGGCTTTTCCTGAATACGCTGTATCACCGATAACTTCCTTCACATCAATTCCGTTCGCACGTGATTTTTCAACTAATTCTTTTAAATATGGGCCGTCTCCAACATCCCCACCAGTCACACTTGCGGCTGCGATAATTCGTTCTTCGGTGATAGCCAGATGGGTTTTATAGCCGAAAAATTCTGTTTCTGCGGTTTTATGTCCAACCTTTGCGGACGTATCGTGAGAATAGACTTCATATTCTTGGCAATCTTCAACCGTTTCTTTTAACTGATTGACTGACTCCGCGACTGCAGGTATGACGGACCATTCTGGATGTTCCTCAATTGCTTTTAAGAGCGTCTTTACATAGTCTTTTTCTGCTTGGTACTCGTTTTTTTGATTTTTTTCAGGCATGATCTGTTTCGCTTCAGGTTTTACTGTATAAATCGCTTTGCGCACCTTTTTTGAATAAGAACGTAAGAGCTCTATTGCGGATTTTTTATTAAATCTAGAAGCGGTATGTGTGGCATCTACGATAATTCCTTTGCTTTTGATAATCTCTTTTTCGATCGCGAGCTGAACGGTTTTGTTCAATAAGAGATCTAGTAAATTTGAATCGTTCAAGCGTTGTCGTCTGAATTTCGTCAGTAGACTTGGATCAATGACCTCGTCTTCTGGAGCTAAGCCAAGAAAATATTTGTAGGCCATGTCTGTTTTACTGCGAGCAACGAGATCCACATCAGACGCGGGAAACATCGCTTTTAACATCAAATATTTGAATAACTTAATCGGATCATAGGCATTGCGACCATCGTTTAAACAATATTTATTTTCTAGTTCCTCGTAAACAAAAGAAAAGTCAACTAACTCATTGAACCGACGCAAAATATGATCGGCTGGGATGAGTAAATCATAAAGATCACTATATGGACTAAGTTTGGTTTGAACCATTTGTTTAAGCATGAAATCGCCCCCTAGATACTTCTAATTATAAAGATATCTGGACAACGAATCACTATCTAAAAGAAAAAATTGTCGAAAGAAAATGCCTGCATTCTCTTTCGACAATTTTTGTTATTGAACTTTATCAGTGGCTCCCTAAAGCGCGGCATGACTTTTTTACAAGATTAGCTTATTGGGAAAATAAAATAAAAGGAAACACCAGTATCCTGATTTATAAAACCAAAATCAACTTGATGCATAGTCAAAATTTGAGAAGCAATCGTAAGTCCTAATCCTGAACCATTTTTATTTTCACTGCCTCTCGTTCTATGAAATCTCTTCCAAACTTCATCCACGACAAAAGGACCATCATTATAAATTGAAAAGCGAACAAATCCATCCAACTCGATCATTTCTATAGATATTTCACCATTTTTAGTCACAATTTTTTTAGCATTGCTCATAAAATTATGAAGCACTTGCTGAATTCGATTGCAGTCAGCAACAATATATATCGGAGTATCTGGTAGTGAATAGTTTAAGTGAAAGGACTTAGATGAACTGTCAATGAACTCTCTTCCTGCTACTATTTCTACTAGTTCAACTAAGTCAAATGATTCAGTTGTTAATTGTGCTGCTCCCGCCTCTAAAGCAGATAAGTCTAAAAGCGTGTTCACTAATTCTGACATTTTTTTTGTCTCTTCAATAATTGTTTGGCGATACATCACTTCTTGTTCTGGATCAGCAGATTCAAGTCCTTCTGCATAAGCCCGGATTACCCCTAGAGGTGTCTTTAACTCATGTGACAACGAATCCGTTAGGTCCTTTCGCTGCGCAAGAGAACGTTCAAGATTCGCCGCAGTTGTATTTAAATCATTCGCTAGTTTCCCAAGTTCATCCTTTGTATTAATCGGACATGGTTCCGAAAAATCTAAATTTGCCATCCGATGGGCAGCTTTACTGATTTCTAGAATCGGCTGTGAGATAATTTTTTTCAAGATAGCATCCCAAACTAAAATTAAGGCTACTAATAAAAAAAGGAAGAAACCGTCTCTCAGCCAGCCAGTAAATGCTGAAGAAATAATATAAGCCATCAAACATCCTACTATCACAAATTTAGAAAGAAAGAAAACTTTTTTATTTGTGAGATAGATTGAATACCACTTCATTGAGTTAACTGGTTTGCTCATCTGACTTCACCTCAAATTTATAACCTGATCGAATTAATGTGACAATGGATTTCCCTTCGTCTCCAAGTTTTTGACGGAGGTTTTTTACATGAACATCTACCGTTCTTGTCGTTCCTTCAAAATCATATCCCCATACTTTATTAAGTAATTGTTCTCTGGAAAAGACCTGTTTTGGATGACGCAGAAATAGCAGCAGAAGTTCATACTCAGTATGGGTCAAGTCAATAGGTTGATTTTCAACAAACACTTCTCTAGATATCGGATTAAGAATAATTTGACCAGCTTCAATATCGTTTTCTATTTTCGGCTTGTTATCAGCCCTTTTTAAAAGTGCCTTTACTTTAGCCATAAGGAGGTTTGGACTGAACGGCTTTGTAATATAATCATCTGCTCCTAAATGGTAACCATATAGTTTATCTGTCTCATCGCTTTTCGCAGTTAAAAAAATAATAGGTAAATTACTGATCATTCGTGCTTGTTCACAAACAGAATATCCATCAATGGTTGGCATCATAATATCTAGTATTAATAAGTCAATTGGATTATTCTTTAATATTGCTAATGCTTCTTCACCATCATCTGCCAGTTGCACGGAGTACCCCTCTTTTTTCGCATAGTTAGCAATAATTGTTTGTATTTGCTTCTCATCTTCTGCAATTAGTATTACCGCCATGATTCGTTATCCTCCAATGAACGCTGTATCTTTCCTCTCATTTTATCATAAAGAATCTATGAACTTACAGACGACCAGTATCAATACATTTTTGATTCCTTAAAAAGAAATGGCAGACAGAAAAAAAGAACTTTCAACCAAGAAAGTTCTTCTGAGTTATTCATTACAACTTCATCTTACTTCAGCAGCTACTTCACCGACCTGTTTCTCCCCAACAATCACCATTACTTCTTTATCTGTTATTTCGGGAAAAACCACAATCACACTAGCATCTTTATTATTTTCCGCTAAAAAAGCAAGGTCAACTTGAATTAATGGTTCTCCTACTTTGACCTGTTGTCCTTTCTGAATCATCGAGCTAAAGCCGTCGCCATTTAATTCTACAGTGTCCAGTCCAATATGGATTAAAACATCCAAGCCATCTTCAGCCTCTATGGTAAGTGCGTGCAGTGTTGGAAATAAGGATTTGATCGTTCCTTTAACAGGTGCGCAGATCTTTCCATTTTTAGGTTCAACTGCAAAACCCTCACCCATCATTTTTTCACTAAAAACGGGATCACTAACTTCTTTCAAATTAAAGACTCTTCCGTCAACAGGGGTATCTATTTTCATCCCTTTACTTTTAAATAAATTAAACATCTATCGTTCTCCTTTCTATCTCATCTTTTTACTAAAAGCGATAGTGTATAATACAAATAATCAGTACATTTAGGAGGGCAAATATGGACCTAGAATTGGTAACCAAAGGTAAGCAATTGTCTGAAAATGACCAAGCAATCTTAACTTACTTAGCCACACATATAAATGAGTTAGAAGGGGTATCATTAAGAAAGATCGCAACAACGCTTTACACATCACCCGCAACGATTGTTCGTTTAGCACAAAAATTAGATTTCTCTGGTTATTTAGAGCTGTTTTATTTTTTGAAAAATCAATACCAGCCACAAAATCAACTTGTTGAAGCGACAGTCGATATTTCTATTCCCACTGAAAAAATTGCTCCCTCGATCCAAAATATGAAACAAATCTATCAAGAGAATCAAGACAAATTCATTACGATTTATGCGACGGGCTTTTCGAGTATTATCGCTGAGTACCTTTACAAGAAATTATTGGTCAATGGGATTAAGACACTCTTCGTCAATGCAGCTGATTCATCTGGAATTATCAATAACAACGCCGGAAATATCAGTATGCTGATTGTCATTTCAAAATCAGGCGAGACTCAAAAAGTCATTGAAAAAATGCAGTTTTCGCAAGAACGCAGCATTCCAACGATTCTCTTTACAGGAAACAGTCAGTCTCGTGCTACAAAGGCAGCAACCATTATTTTTGAGGTTGCTGATGAACGACCCTTGGATAGTCAAAACATTAAGTATAATGGCTTCTTCGGTAAATTATTGTTATTGATGGAGTACATTGTCCAAGAATTTACGCGCGAATAATTACTCGAAATAGTTTTTCGCGATTTTCTCATAAGCGGTACTGTTACCTAGGTTAGGTAGAAAAATTTGTTGACTTTCTTCAATCATCCGTGTTGGCTGTTCCAAGAGATAATACAACCCAAAAATGGGTTCATTTTCCTGTGCGTAGTAGCATTTTGTAGCAAAGATATCCGCCGCCAATTGTCCCAACGCAGTCGTCTGAAAGAAACCACCGCTAATAGAGAGCTCTTCATTTTCTGCTACGAGTTTTACTAGCTGGCGGATGTTTAAAAGAATTCCCTCTAAGACACTCCTCAGCATATCGTTTCTGGTATGCTGCAGGGTAAGGTCTCGAAACCCGCCTTTTATCTTATTGTTCCAATAGGGCGCGCGTTCTCCGTTCAAATAAGGCCAGAAACGCAGACCATTAGCTCCTACTGCTGTTTGAGCTAACAAATCGGGCAGTCTTTCATAAAAAGTCGCTGGATTCTCCGCCAGTTGTTCTGCCGCCCAGGCCAAAATCACTCCGCCATTGTTTGACGGTGCACCGCATACAAGCAGTTCCTTTTTTAAGTAGTAGCAGAAATTTTGCTTTTCCTGATCCAAATGAATATTTTTACTTATTTGACGAACCGCGGCACTTGTTCCAATTGTTAAACTAGCTGTTCTTCCGGTAGAGTAGTAGCTAGCGTAAGCTGCCAGCGTCCCATCGCTGGCCCCTACAACGACTTGAATAGTGTCGGGAAAACCAAAGAAACGCCTCTTTTCTGGCAACATTTCAAAAACCTGATCAGTATCTGCTAATGGTGCCAGCTGTTCTTCCTTAATCCTTAGATAATCAAGAATTTCACTACTCCATTGTTTTTTTCGCAAATCAAACAAACCTGTTGCAGATGCCGTTGCATAATCAACAACTGCCTCTCCGGTAAAATAGTCCATAACCAATTCCTTAATACCGTACCATCGAGTATCTGTCGGATATTTTTCTGATGTTTGAAAATACAGCAGCTTTGCAAATGGAGACATCGCATGGATAGGCGTCCCTGAAATCAGATAAAAGTGTTCGGCTAAATCAGACTGCTTAAATGTATCAATGAGACTAGCCGCCTGAAGATCTGACCATAGAAAAATTTGCTTTTTGCCATCATCCGGCATCAAGCTGTGCATCGCCGTACTGAAACTAATCCTTGTAATTTCGTTACGCAGCCACGCAGGAATGGCTAAAATACCTAATTTTAAACTTGCTAATAGTTCTGTCCCATTTTGATATTTGATGCGGTCATCTCCATAGGTTTGAAGTGGCAGCTCACTGGAATAAAGCAACTCGTTTTCCTGGATGATTCCCAATTTGATTGCTGTTGTTCCAATATCTATTCCTAAAAATACTGACAAAATCATTCATCCTTTACAAAGGCGTGTCCGCCAAACTGATTGCGCAATAATGCGACAAGCTTCTCGCTTATTTTATCATAATCCTCTGATGCAAAGCGCGTCATAAGTGATTGCGTAATCACAGGAAGGTTCACTTTTAAACGTAAAGCTTCCTCTACAGTCCATTTCCCTTCACCTGAAGAAGGAATGACTCCTGCGATTTCAGTCAGATCAAGCTGGTCTTGATAAACCTTTTCAGTTAACTCCATCAGCCATGAGCGGATTACCGATCCATGATTAAAGACTTGGGCAACCTCAGCCATCGAATAATCGTAAGGACTGTGATGTAATAAATTGAACCCTTCTCCAATTGCCTGCATCATGCCATATTCAATCCCGTTATGGACCATTTTAAGGTAATGACCACTCCCAGCCGGGCCACTATAAATACATCCTTTTTCCACACATAGTTTTTGGAACAATGGGGCTAACTCATCATAAATAAATCGTTCACCCCCGACCATCATACAAGCTCCATTTCTAGCGCCAAAAACTCCGCCGGACGTCCCAACATCTATAAAATGGATACCTTTAGTTTGACAATAGGCAGCGTTCGTCAAGCTATCCTGATAATGAGAGTTTCCAGCATCAATTATAATATCGTCTTTACCCATGCGATCAGCCGCTGCTGTCAACGTGTCATTTGTTAAAGCACCTGCCGGCAGCATCAGCCAAACAATTTGACGTTGTGATCGATCTGACAACAGACTCACGATATCTGAATAAAATGTTCCGCCCAGTTCAATCAAGCGTTTCCCGCTATCAAGATTGATATCATACCCTTTTACTTGGTAGTGATGGGTCAATAAATTCTCGGCAATCCCCATTCCCATTTTCCCTAAACCGATCATCGTGATCTTCATTATTGTTCCTCCTGAAATTTTTTAAAAAAGGGATCATAACAACAGCGAACTCATTGGCTCGCTGCTGTTACATCCCTTAAAAAATTAATGTAATTCTGGCCAAGTATCGCCATTTTCGACAATTAAATCGTCTAATAGTTCTTTGGCAACCTGTGCACTTGGAACTGTTTTAGACAAGGTCAAGGCCTGCCACATTTTTTGATAGCTGTTTTCAACATAAGCTTCGACTACTAATTTTTCAACAGTGACCTGCTGGAACATCAACGCTTGCTGGAATGCCGGGATTTGACCTTGAGCTAAGGCTTCTGGTCCATCAGTACCGACAATACAAGGAACTTCCACCATCGCATCATCAGGGAAATTGGCGATGGCGCCATTATTTTCAACAATCATTACCATACGCTCGTGAGTATTAAAAGCAATCGCACGTGCTAAATCAACGATGAACGTTGCATGCGCATCAATATCAAAAGCAATTCCCTTCGCTGAACCATTCGCGATGATTTGACGGGCATGATCAAAAACATTTTTTTCTCGACCTTGCATGACTTCATTGGCACGCGTAAATTCTGGATGATCCTTCATATGTTCAAAAACGTAATCAGGATACAGGTAATACTTCAAGTAAGTATTCGGCAAATAATCGGGGGTTACCGCTAAAATATCCTTCGCCTTTTTATGGGTCTCCTGCCAACTTGGGTCTGTGTGCTGAGTGTCTACTTCTATTTGTGTCAAGTAGCCATGTACGGAAACGTAATTACGAATTTGATCAATGTATTCATGGCCTTCTTTGTCTTTGACACTAGTCCACCAGCCAAAATGATTCAAGCCAAAGTAACGGACTTCTAGTTCTTCGGGCTTCTTACCAACAATTTGAGACATCCGACGTAAGGTTCCAACAGGCATGTCACAAATGTTTAACACCTTTGAATCTGGTCGTAATACTCGACAAGCTTCTGCTACAATTGCCGCCGGATTAGAATAATTCAGCATCCAGCAATCTGGTGAATACTTTTCCATATAATCGATGATTTCTAGCATGCCTGTGATACTGCGCATCCCATATGCAATTCCCCCAGGTCCACAGGTCTCCTGCCCAAAAACTCCATGACGCAACGGAACTTTTTCATCTTTTTCCCGCATCGCATATTTTCCGACGCGAATATGTGCCATACAGAAATCAACATCTGTAAAAGCCGTTTCTGGATCTGTTGTATAGATAAACTCAATCTCTGGTGCTTGTTCTCTCAATAATATCTCTAAGGCTTCTCCAAGCACTCCTTGGCGGTCACCGTCATTGTCGTATAGTTTCAACGTTCGCAATGGAAACCGCTCCAAATTGTCTAACATCATCATGACGATTCCCGGAGTAAACGTACTCCCGCCGCCGGCAATTACTACTGAAAATTTCTTCATAACTATTCGTCTCCTCCACTATCTCTACCTAAATATTTTTCAAGTTTTTCCCGAACTTGCGGGACAGTCAATCCATAGACCACATGGACATTTTCTCCGTTACTGATGACACCCTTTGCTTGAGTCTCATTTTTCAATAATCCTTCATCAACCAAAGCTGGATTTGCCAACTTCAACCGCAAACGGGTATAACAATTGTCGATTGTTTTGATATTCTCCGCACCACCTAAGCCTTCAACAATTATTCCAGATACTTCGTCCTCAGACGTAGGCACAGCTAATACGCCATTATCTGGTACAGACCCCTTCTTATCGTTATATTCTTTTTTCGAGTAAAGTTTCGTTTCCTGATCACTGTCTTCTCGTCCAACTGTTTTGAAATTGAACTTAACGATTAAGAAGCGGAAGATAAAGTAATAAATAAAGAAGAAGGCCACACCGACTAGAAGATAAATCGGCCAACGGGTCTTTTCTGTCCCCAACGGTATGTTGTATAGCAGAAAATCAATAAAGCCATTTGGTCCAATCGCCCGTGAACCAAAGATATTCAAAGCCACCATGCTCAATCCGCTTAATGCAGAATGAATGACAAACAATGCTGGTGCTACAAACATAAAAGAAAATTCAATCGGTTCAGTCACTCCAGCCACAAAAGATGTCACAACTGCCGGAATCAAAATAGCTTTTACTTTAAATTTATTTTCTGGTTTAGCCGTTTGATACATCGCTAGACAAGCACCGATCAAGCCAAACATTTTTGAAATTCCCCGTGCATCCCAAATCACACTTTGTGATAGAACTCTAACCGCAGGATCTGCGATTTCAGCAAAGTAAATATTTCGCGCCCCTTCAAATACTTGCCCACCAACTTCCGCCACGCCGCCAAGTGACGTGTATAGGAACGGTGTATAGATCAAATGGTGCAAACCAGTTGGGATCAATAGCCGTTCCAACGACCCATAGAGAAAAATCCCAAAATTCCCTGTCTTCTGAATGACACCGCCCAATCCGTCAATTCCTTGCTGAATAACCGGCCAGATAAATGAAAGTGCAATCGCTGCTAATACTAATACTGGAATCAAAACGATAAAGACAAATCGCGCTCCGCCATAAACCTGAAAAGCGTTATTAAATGTCGTATCGATGAAGCGATTATGAATTAATGCCACCACAATTCCAAGAATAATTCCTAAGAAAACTCCCATATCCAATACTTGAACACCTAAGACTAACGCTTGTCCCGATCCCTGAAGCTGATCTGGCGCTACCAGCATGTCTCTAAGTTCCATAAACTTGTTCATCGCATATAAGAAGACTAAGTAGCCAAGTAAAGCAGTAAATGCTGCTTCAGCTTTCTTTTTGTTTGCCAATCCTAAAGCAATGCCGACACAGAAAATTACTCCTAGGTTTGTTAAAACTGGCAACAGTGCAGCCGATAAAATACTCCCGAATCCCATTGTGATAGGATTATCTAAAAATCCAAACATTTCAATTAACCTTGGATTCGTAAAAACGTTTCCAATCGCGATCAAAATACCAGCAATTGGTAAGATCAGCACTGGAACAAACATTGCTTTCGAAAATTTTTGCATGCTATCCATGATTTTCGCTTTCATCATTTTATCTCCTTCTTTTTATGATGTGTTCAGTATACGGGGCAGCAGTACAAAAAGGAACCGATACCGCTTACAACTCAATGTGTTTCACGATATGAAATACGTTTCATCATGAGAAGCACAAAAAAGAACCCCTATTAAGGAGCTCTCGATAAACAGAAATTAGACAATCAAAAAAGACTACTCATGATCCTTTTTCGTAAGTAACTCTTCAATGTTCAATTGAATGACATGATCCACCAATACGGGGTTTCTTGTGCGATACGGCCATGCGCCACCTTCGAAAACAGCAAAAAGCTGATCACCGCCCACGGATACCTGTTCAATATATGGCGGTGTGTCAATCTCAAAGGCGGCGTCTTTTACTGAGAAAAAGTTATTGACTTTATCAAGATCAAAAAAGTAGAGTTTGCCAGAGCGCTCCGGTCCCCACGACTGAGACATAATCAAGTAATCTTTATAAAAAGCAATGCCTTGAATCATATCCAGTGTTTTCCATGAACCAAGAGAACGAGCAAATTGAGAGGATGGAACAGAAGTTAATCCAGCTTTTTTCTGCTCTCCTTGGTCAAAACTAGAGATTTTTTCCTGAGAACTGATTCTTAGTTCTCCTTGATCATTCAAACGATAAGTCGCCATACGCCCATACTCATTCAGTGTAAAATAACCAACGACCAGCACACCAGATGTGTAGGTTAGCGCCGAAGCATGAGAAACTTCTTTTAAAGAAATCTGCTGATGATAAGAAACGACCCGATCCGTTTTTAGCTGATAATCCTCGAGCTCTTTCAAATCAATCGACGATAAACCAGCGAAAAGTCCGCCCGTCGTGATCCAAATACGCTGATGCTTCGGATCATAGGCGATACCGCCGAGATGCGGACGACCAGGCAACACAACAGTTTTTATAAAGCGATGTGTCTCACGATCCAGCATGTAGATGACCGAATGATTTTCATGATCATGACTATAGGCCGAAATCAAAAGATACTTCTCCGTCAGCGTGATTCCCTGTGGCGTCATCGTAGAACTATCAGCAATCGCGTTCGTTTCCAGGCTGAGGGTCTTCGCTCTATAGAGTCCCGGAATTTTGTACATTCCGAAATCTTTGTTCTCATCCTGATTCGAAAAAGCTGCTTGATAAAAATGGCTATAGGGCTTCAATGCCTCCTGTTGCTGTTTAACATTTAGCCCATAGTGGGATGCTTCTGCAGTGGATGGAAAAAGGAAAAATAGAAGAAAAAAGAAAAGACTCCCATACCATTTCTTATACATAGTAAAGACTCCTAATTTTAGTTTTAAAATCATTTTTTACTATCAAAACCATAGCAGATAGTTTCAGAAACAACAATCAAAGCGCTTCTTTGTAAACAGCAAAAAACGAACGCCGCTAAAATAGGAAGTTCGTTGTTCATTGTTTACCTAATCCTGGTTAGACAGAAGTTCTCTAATCCTCTATCTGATCGAATCGAAATAAGTCAGCCGAATTGCACCAATCAAAATCGGCTCTTAATACCAACTATCACTCATCATCAGCGTCATCTTTCCAGTCTCTACTCCCAGTTCAATCTGGTCTCGTATTTCTGGCATAGCCGATTCCTTCACTTCACCTGCCGCAATCAAAAACTGATAGAATTTTTTTATCGCTGTACCAGCCTTTTTGACTGCATTTTCACTGATCCAAACATTTTTACTTGCTCCCCAACCAAAAAAGTCGCTAATGACATCGAAAGTCGTTACCGCTGAGTCAAAACCATAAAAAATCAAATAATTGCTTAGATAATCTTCAACATTGGCTAAGTGATGATTCACGGTTTTCTTTGTCAGCTTTTCAGACTTTTCAAGGTACTCTTTAAACGCATTTAAGATTAAGCGATTGTTAGCCAACGCTTTTTCGACCTCTTTTCCAGAAAATCCATCAACTTTATAATCGGTTAGACTTTCCCAGTCCTTCTTCACCACATAACTTTCCTCCGTTAATTCTTGTGAAAGTTCATGAATTAACAAAGGCTCCTTAAACGCTTCACGCAACTTATCAATGGGATATTGCTCTTTGAAAATGTCCTCTGCCAAATCAAGACTATTTTCAACATCCACGAGCGTATTAAAATCATATCGCTCATGATACTCCAATGAAAAAATCATATTCTTCATAATGCCAGTAACAACACGATTATAGCCCCCATTCACCTCCACTTCACCAGCTAGATCAAGATATTTTTCAATCTGCTTTTTTGGGATTCCTGCCGCTTGGAACACTTCCATAATAGCTTGTTGGAAAGTCTCGCTTAACTGCCCCTTATTCTTAGCATCGATTCCTACGAAAATAAGCGGGAAGTAGGTCAAGTCATTGACCACCAATAAAATCTTCTTTCTATTGACATTGAAATAATTCGCATGCCAAGAAAACAGCGGATTAAACTCAGAGAATCTTCGCGCCAATTGCTTGTCAGCAACGCTTGGTATTTTGTTAAAAAGTGGTAATGCTTTTTTTGTTGGATTAATAATCATTTGAATCCCTCATTTATCAATATTTCTTACAGTCGTTTCCTACGTCATTTCGCGTATAATTCAATTCTACAGTTAGTATATCAAAATTGGTACAACCTTTTTTAATTTTGAAATAAAAAAAGACCACATCCGAAAATGTAGTCTGTAAAACGTTGATAACTCAATGTTTTTATTTTTCCTCTGCGTTGGCGTCTTTGAGACCGTATTTTTTGTTGAAACGATCGACACGTCCATCTGCTTGAGTGAATTTTTGACGTCCAGTGTAGAATGGATGAGAATCTGAAGTAACTTCGACACGGATTACTGGGTAAGTATTTCCGTCTTCCCATTCAACTGTTTCTTGTGAAGTTTTAGTAGAACCTGACAAGAATTTGAAACCTGTTGTTGAGTCCATGAACACAACTGGATGATATTCTGGATGAATTCCTTGTTTCATAGTTTTTTCGCTCCTTTGCCCTGAATCATTTGCTGGTTCAGAGTTATTTTTGCAATTTGCAACATGAATATACTATCATGAATGAATCGACAATGCAATTATCTTTTTTGATTTCTACGGGTTGTTTTACCACCGAATGAAACGTCCTTGAAAGCTTTGAAAACATCATCGTTATTCTTCGTCTTTTTCAGGAAGTTCACGAATTGCGAAGTATATTCCAATGAATCTCCCGTCATGTTATTGCGAAGCTTGAAGATTTCTTCTAGACGTGAAGGAGCCATCAGCAATTCTTCTTTACGTGTACCAGATTTTTTAATGTCGATTGCTGGGAAGATCCGACGCTCAGACAATTCACGGGATAATTGTAATTCTAAGTTCCCTGTTCCTTTAAACTCTTCATAAATTACATCATCCATCCGACTACCAGTATCAACTAGTGCCGTCGCCAAAATAGTTAAGCTGCCACCTTCTTCAATGTTTCGAGCAGCACCAAAGAATTTCTTTGGCTTGTATAACGCTGCAGGATCGATCCCACCACTCAATGTCCGTCCGCTTGGCGGAACCACTAAATTGTATGCACGTGCAAGACGAGTGATGCTATCCATCAAAATCACCACATCTCGTTTGTCTTCCACTAAACGCATTGCGCGTTCCAAGACCAGTTCAGATACACGGGTGTGGTTCTGTGGTTGCTGATCAAATGTCGAATAAACCACATCACCTTTAACACTGCGTTCTAAATCTGTCACTTCTTCTGGACGCTCATCAATGAGTAACACAATCAATTCGACATCGGGATAATTATCAGTAATACCATTAGCAATCTCTTTAAGAATGGTTGTCTTCCCTGCTTTTGGAGGAGCAACGATCAATCCACGCTGACCGAAGCCTACTGGGGAGAAGATGTCGATCATTCGCGTAGACAAACGACCAGGTGTTGTTTCTAAAACGAGTTGTTTATCAGGATAAAGAGCAGTTAATGCAGGAAAATGCGGGCGTTCCTTCGCATCTTCTGGATCTTTACCATTGACACTTTCTACATGCATCAGCCCATAATAACGTTCAGATTCTTTGGGTGGACGAGCTTTGCCGGCCACTTTATCCCCATTTCTTAAACCAAAACGACGAATCTGTGAAGAGGAAATATAAATATCCTCCGCACTCGATCCATAGTTAATTGGACGTAAAAAGCCGTAGCCATCCTGTCCAATAATATCCAAGACTCCTTCCATATAAAAGAAGCCTTGTTTTTCTGCCTGTGCACGAATTACAGCCAGAGACAATTCCTTTTTATTCATTTGACTATAATAAGGAATTTTAAAATCTTTTGCATAAGCATAAATTTCTTTTAGCGTCTTGTTCTCAAGCTCCGCCATTGTTAAATAATCGCTCATTATTCCGCCTCTTCCTCGTCGATCATTTCGATAGTAGCACCAAGAGCCGTCAGTTTCTCAATAATATGATCATATCCTCGTAAAATATATTCCACGTTAAAAATTGTTGTTTTCCCTTCAGCCATTAATCCAGCAATAACTAAACAAGCACCCGCCCGCAAATCAGAAGCGACCACCTCGGCTCCATGCAATTTGCTTGGACCGTTTAATACAATTAAGTTGCCTTCAACACGAGCATCTGCCCCCATACGGACTAACTCAGGGATGTGATTTACTCGTTTTGAGTAAATCGTGTCAATAATTTCGGCCGTTCCCTGCGCTTTAAGCAATAGCGGTGTTAATGGTTGTTGTAGATCTGTCGCAAAACCTGGGTAAGGCGATGTTGTAACATCTACAGTCTTCAGATTCCTTGAAGGCAATACTTCGATGCTGTCTTCTGAAATATTCATTTCTACACCGATTTCTTCTAATTTCGCAATAAAGCTTTCAATGTGTTCATAGATGACATTATGCACGGTTACACCTTCACCCATAGCTGCAGCTAAAGCCAAATAAGTCCCCGCTTCAATGCGATCAGGAATAATTGAGTGGACACAGCCATGTAATTCCTCTACACCTTCAATCCGAATTTCATCCGTACCTGCACCACGAATTTTCGCACCCATATTATTTAATAACGTTGCAACATCAATAATTTCTGGTTCCTTTGCAGCATTCTCAATGATTGTCTTTCCTTTAGCTTTTACTGCTGCCAACATCACGTTAATCGTCGCGCCAATAGAAACCACATCCATAAAGATACGATCTCCCGTTAAGCTTTCTTCTTCTGTCCGCAAATAAATCACACCGTGTTCATTAGAAACATCGGCACCTAAACTTTCAAAGCCTTTAATGTGCAAGTCAATTGGACGAGGGCCTAAGAAACAGCCGCCAGGCAAACCAACCACCGCTTCACCAAATTTTCCTAACAAAGCTCCCATAAAATAGTAGGAAGCGCGTAACGAATTGATTTTTCCGCTTGGCATCGGAATCGATACAACATTACTTGGATCAATGACCATCCGATTATCTTCAAAGGAAACTTTCGCTCCCATGATTTCTAAAATTTCGATTAATGAATGCACATCTTGAATATCCGGCACTCCTTCTAATGTCACTGGCGAATCCGCCATGATTGCTGCTGGGATCAATGCAACGGCACTATTTTTTGCGCCGCTGATTGTAATATTACCTGATAATGGCTTTCCGCCATGGATTTCGATTTTTCTCATTTATTTTCACCTAATTAATTATTTTGAAGTTTATAGACCATTATCCATTCTAGCATATTATTGCTTGTATAAAAAGGAAGCATTCTCAAATCACGTGAGAAAATAAGCAAGTTCTTTTCACTCAAGGATGTTTTTGATTAGTAGAGGACTATTTTTCATCTTCATCCCAAATGCTTGGGATAATTTATTAGATTTATTCAAATATTTTATTGAGAAATACCGTTTTCAAGTTTAATTGAAGATTTTTTTCTAATTAGGAACAGCAATAGTATCGTAAGATTAATCGGACGATTAAAAACCTGTAGATAGTTCTTTTTTTGCGGAAACGATGCTAACTTTAATCGGTGATTTCAAAGAATAACCATCATAAATTCAGCCGAAAATCCACCTACCTTCACAGAAAGAAGGCCTATTTTCTCTTGTTCCTCTTTCTATTCTTTTTCCCATTTATAGTATTCATCAGAGTTTTCTTTTTTTCCTCTTCAAGATACTTTTTATTTTTCGTTTTGCGACCTTGGGACTTCTTTGGAAATAGGGAGCGGAAAGTTTTCTTCTCTTTTGTCTCAGTTGCTTCTTTTGTAAGGGCTGGTATTGATACTGCTTGATTCAAAGACTGATTGACAGAATCCAAAAGAGCTTCTTGTTCGGAGTCCTCCTCTTGAAGCAGCCGCAGGTTCGTCAATGTCGCTCCTTCTGGTAATTGCTCTTCGACAATCTTTCGCAGCTCCTCTGGGCTCAAATCCTTCAAGTCAACATCTGGCGGCAGAGAAATCCCTATTTCCTGTTCATTTTCATTTTGTTCAAGCTGCACAGCATCCGTCCATTGATGATCAGTACTATTTTCTTTTGATGATGCCTTTTTTGTTGCTCTCTTTTTCTCCCAAAGTGAGCGGCGAGTACAATTCATTAAATCAGAGTTTACTAGTTCCACAAAAAGACGAGTACCATCCTTTTCAAAAACTGTCAAAGTAGTCAAAAGCTCCAAGATAGCCTGCCACTTCATATCAGATATTTTTGGATCAGCATCGCGTAAGCTCCAAGTATGGGATTTCCCATCTCCTTTTAAGAAAATGGATATAAATTTATATTGCTTATTTTCTAGCTCATCGATTGGTGTGGTCTTTTCCAATAAAAACTTTTTATACTGATGGAGAGCCTCATCAACGGAAAGATAATCCTTCTTACGCTTGTACACTCGTTCGATTACTCTCTCCCAATCACTGCTTTTGAAATAATTCTTAAAAAAGGGAGCAAGCCTTCGAATAGTATCATTCGGGTCAGATCGTAGCAGAATCTCATGAATAACAGCTTCCAGCATTCCCGAAAAATCATTTACAGATAATGCGTTACGCAACAAAAGTGCAAACGCGTATTGTATTACCACTGTCGCATCCTTAGTCTCATCATAGTATTTTTCAATTCTAGCTTCCACTGTTGCTCTCTTCATTCCAAATATCTGGCGACTTGTTAATTTTACCATTGACATGCTGCATGCTCCTCACTATCCACAAATTATTTAACCGCTTTCAAAAAGCTTTTCTAAAACTAATATACACTAAAAGTAACTGAGATTTAGTGGCACTTCGCAAAACAATAACTCATTCTTTTTACTATTAATTTTAGAAAAGAGTTTGAAACTCATACCTTTTTTCTCCTTTATTCATTGTTTGCTTCTACCTATCATAAAGATCGCAAAGTCTTCATTTACAGAAAAAAAGCCGTCTTCTCATGCAACTTTGATAGTAAGTTCACCAATTCTTATTACTGAACGAACAATCGAGTTTAGACTCCTCGGCTTTTTTGTAACCATTTTCAAGGCAATGAGACTAAATAAAAGTGTTCAAAGATTGTTTTTATCAGGTTTCATAAGCCACTATCTTCTTTCCTTTTAAGGTAAAAAAAAAGACTGCCACAATTGACAGTCTTCAATCAAAATGTATGAATCAAATTAAGCTTTGTTTGCTGAACCGAACCAGTCAATGTGTTCTTCAGCATCTTTAACGATTGCAGCAACACCTGGTGCCAACAATTTACGAGGGTCAAAGCCTTTTCCTTCTTTATCTTTGCCAGCTTCGATATATTCACGAGTAGCTTTAGCAAATGATAATTGGAATTCAGTGTTAACGTTAACTTTAGAAACACCCATTGAGATTGCTTTTTGGATTTGTTCTTGAGGAATACCTGATCCACCGTGTAATACTAAAGGCACATCATTACCTACAGCATCAGCAATCGCTTGTAAGTGGTCAAATGCTAAACCTTTCCAGTTTTCAGGGTATACACCATGAATGTTACCGATACCGCATGCTAAGTAGTCAATACCTGTAGCAACCATTTGTACACATTCGTCGATGTCAGCTAATTCACCAGCACCGATGATTCCGTCTTCTTCACCACCGATTGAACCAACTTCACACTCTACTGAGATACCTTTAGCGTGAGCTTTTTCAACAACGTCTTTAGCCAATTTCAAGTTTTCTTCAAATGGAAGATGAGAACCATCAAACATGATTGAAGTGTAGCCAACTTCGATACATTCTAAAGCAGCTTCGTAGTCACCATGGTCTAAATGGATTGCAACTGGTACAGTGATACCCATTGAGTCTACTAAATCAGTGATGATATCTTTAGCAACTTTGTATCCGCCCATGTATTTCGCTGCACCCATTGAAGTTTGGATAAGAACTGGTGCTTTTTTAGCTTCTGCAGCTTTTAGAATAGCTTGAGTCCATTCTAAGTTGTTTGTGTTGAATCCACCTACTGCATATCCGCCTTTACGTGCAGCTTTTAAGAATTCTGCTCCTGATACTACTGGCATAAAAAATTCCTCCTAAGGTTTTTTACTATTTGGTTAAGCCATGCTTAACTAACGTGTTAATTCTATCAAAGTTTCGGCATCTTTGCTACTCCAAACCTTCCGATAAAACCTTTACATTTCAACTTTTTTGCTTTTCTTGTAAAAAAACTGAAAGGCGACTAGGCCTTTCAGTCAAATTTACTATTTTGCTTCTTTACTTTCTAATGACGCACCTACGAAAGCTTTGATCAATGGTTGAGGACGGTTTGGACGAGAAATTAATTCTGGATGGAATTGACAGCCCACAAAGAATTTATTTTCAGGAATCTCAACGATCTCAACTAAACGATTATCTGGAGACACCCCTGAGAAAACCAAGCCTTTGTCTTCAAATAATTGACGGTATTGATTGTTGAATTCATAGCGATGACGATGACGTTCTTGGATGACGTCTTCGTTTCCATAGGCTGCAGCCGTTTTGCTGCCTTTTTTCAGCTTACATGGATACAATCCAAGACGTAATGTACCACCCAAGTTCTCAACATTTTCTTGATCTGCCATTAAATCAATGATGTTGTTTGCAGTGTCCGGTACTGTTTCAGCTGAATTAGCATCTTCTAGCCCAGCAACATTACGAGCAAATTCTACACAGGCCATTTGCATTCCTAAACAAATACCTAAGAACGGTACATCGTTCTCACGTGCATAACGAATCGCCTCGATCTTCCCTTCGATCCCGCGATCACCAAAACCACCAGGAACTAAAATACCATCCGCATCTCCAAGCATTTCTTCCACATTCTCACGTGTAACTTCTTGAGATTGAATCCACTCGATTTCAATATCAGAATCGTAAGCAAAACCAGAATGTTTCAAGGCTTCCACTACAGAAATATAGGCATCTGGCAATTCTACATATTTTCCTACCAATGCAATTTTTACTTTCTTTTTAAGATTCAAGACTTTTTCTTCAAGCGCTCGCCACTCTGTCATATCCGCAACAGGTACGTCAAGTTTCAAATGCTCACAAACAATTTGATCCATTCCTTGTGCTTGTAATGCCAAAGGAATTGAATAAAGTGTTTCAACATCACGAGACTCGATAACTGCCTCTGGTGCAACATCACAGAATTGAGCCAATTTGTTTTTTGTACTTTGTGAAATAGGTTGTTCTGTACGAACCACTAAAATATTTGGCTGAATCCCTAGACCACGTAATTCTTTTACGCTGTGTTGTGTTGGCTTTGTTTTCATTTCTCCAGCAGCTTTTAAGAAAGGAATCAATGTTGTATGGATATACATAACATTATCCGCACCCACTTCAGCCTTCATTTGACGCAATGCTTCTAAAAATGGCAATGATTCAATATCACCAACAGTTCCACCAACCTCTGTAATAATAACATCAGAATCTGTCATTTTTGCAGCACGCATGATTTTTGATTTGATTTCATTCGTGATGTGAGGGATAACTTGGACTGTTGCCCCTAAGTATTCGCCTTTACGTTCTTTGCGAATAACTTCTGAATAGATTTTTCCTGTCGTTACGTTGGAGTATTGATTCAAGTTAATGTCGATAAAACGTTCATAGTGACCTAAGTCCAAATCCGTTTCAGCACCATCATCTGTTACAAAAACTTCTCCGTGTTGGTAAGGACTCATCGTACCTGGATCGACATTAATATATGGATCGAATTTTTGGATGGTAACTTTCAATCCCCGATTTTTAAGCAAACGACCCAATGATGCTGCCACGATCCCTTTGCCAATTGATGAAACTACGCCGCCAGTTACAAAAATATACTTTGTCATAAATGAAAAAACTCCTTCATACTAATTTGCAGGAAACGTCTAGAAAAAACAAAGAAAGCTCCCTATCCAATTTGAATAGGGAGCTGTGATTTCACTAAACACTTGACCCTTACTAAAAGGGTGCCCAAGCAGTATAATACCGACACTTTGGAAAAATGTCAACCGTAATTATTCGTTGCTTAATTTTCTTTAATCAAATAAACGACCAAAAAAGCTTTTCTTTTTCTCCGAAGGCTCTTTGCTATCTGAATTAGTTGAAGGATATTTTTCTTCAATATCAATAATCTCTTCATTGACAGCATGGTCTGTAACCAATAATAACCCGATACTATCTTCTGATTCAACTGTTGCATCATTTACGATCGTAAAATCGACTGAATTTTTAGACGCTAGTGTGATGAAATCCGCTTGTACTTTTTCATCTACAGCGCCATTGATCAATAATTTACCTTCTGGGTATTTTTTAATCTCAGTAATTAGATTTTTTTGGTCTTGCTGATTTTTCATCTCTCGTACCGTCATACTTGCAAAACAACGCTCACGAAAGGTTCCCAAATATTTTCGCTGTTCATCTGGATTGATTCGTGCTGCCCCAAAACGTCCTTTATCTAGATGTTGCTGCAATTCATCTTTTGCCATCTCTCTCACTTCCCTATAATAAAATTTCCTTTGGCTCCAGTATATCAAAATCGTCAAAAAAATGCTGAATCTCAGCCAAAAGTAATCAAAAACCAAAAGTTGGCTTGAAAACATAAGAAAACCATTGTACTTTTATTCTTACTCTTTTATAGTTAAAGATGGTTTTAAAAATTTTGTTAAAAGCCCGTTCATTTACGGGCTTTTGTGGTATTTTCAAAAAAAGGAGTGTTTTGTGATCAAGCGTTATACGAATTTGTTACAACAGGAGTTTCGCCATTACTCTAAGAGAAAACTTCAAAAGGATTTATTATCAGGTCTGACTGTTGCTGCTGTGGCATTACCCTTAGCTTTGGCTTTTGGTGTATCCAGTGGAGCCGATGCAGCAGCAGGAATGATTACGGCTATTATTGCAGGCCTCGTTATTGGCACTCTTTCAGGCGGATTTTATCAGATTTCTGGTCCAACTGGTGCAATGGCTGCCATCTTAACTGGAATTATCGCTTCGCAAGGGTTAGCGGGTGTCTTAGTCGCCACCTTCATCGCAGGCATCCTATTACTGATAGCTGGATTGTTTAAGCTTGGAAGTCTCACTTCCTTCATTCCATCACCTGTAATTACAGGGTTTACTTCCGGGATCGCCATCATCATTGCTTTAGGACAGATTGATAACTTCTTCGGCACAACATCTAGTGGCGAGAGTGCTCTAGCAAAACTGATCAGCTACCGATCCGGTTTTTCCCCAGATTTTCCTACACTGATTTTGGGTATAATCGTTTTATTATTGTTGATCTTTTATCCCAAAAAATGGAATCAGGTCCTACCAGCTTCACTGGTCGCAATTATTCTAGCAACTTTTGCTTCTATTATTTTTAATTTGCCAGTCGCAAAAGTTGGCAAAATTCCCACGTCACTACTTACTAGCGAACGTCTTCATCTAGCAACTCTTAATCTCTCATTAGTAAAGCAATTATTTTTACCTGCGATTAGCATTGCAATGCTGGGTATGATAGAAAGCTTACTCTGCGGAGCCTCTGCCGGACGCATGACCGGAAAAGATCTCGACAGCAATCAAGAATTGATCGCTCAAGGAATCGGAAACATGCTTCTGCCTTTCTTTGGAGGGATCCCAGCAACCGCTGCGATCGCAAGAACCAGTGTGGCAATAAAATCGGGTGCGCAGACACGGTTAGCCGGAATTTTTCATGCACTCTTCCTATTTTTGTCGATGATTATTTTTGCACCGATCATGTCGCAAATCCCAATGGCTGCTCTTGCCAGTGTTCTACTTATTACAAGCTGGCGGATGCACGAATGGACGACCATTAGAACAATGTCCAAGCAGAAAAATCGGTCAGCGATTCTTCTATTCGTTGTAACTATGCTAAGCACGATCATTTTCGATTTGAGCATTGCAATCGTCATCGGTGTCATCTGCGGCTGTATTTTCTTTATCGCCAAAAGTTCGCGTATTTCTATTATCTCCGAAGAAATTGATTGGACAAGAATGGACCTGCCGCATTCTGAGGTTGGCTCTAATTGGGCAGTCATCTACATCACCGGTCCATTGTTCTTTATGTCAGCGAATCAGCTGAAAAGAGAACTGGATCAAGCCGTCGACAAGGAAGGGATCATCTTTTCACTTCGCGGTGTTCCAAGCATCGATTTGACTGCACGAGACACCTTTGCCGATTATTTCTCAGTTGCTGCATTAAACAATCAAAAATTGATTTTTACTTCGATGCAGCCTGAGGTGGAAAAACAGTTCCAGCAATTATGGGATAAACAAGTCCATCGTCCCATCCAGCATCCTACCGTTGCACATGCACTTCATGCATTGCATCAAGCATACTAAAACAGTCAAAAGAGCTGCGAGAAAGTTTCTCGCAGCTCTTTTGACTAATTTGATCCGTCACTATTCCATTTCTTCTAGTTGTTTGCGTCTTATTTCTTCTGTTTGCCTATTTAAATCATTCTCAGCCTGAGACAACTCTTCAAACGTCAAGATTCCATCGTTATTCAGATCTGCTTGAGAAGTTTCTTCGCTAATCACTCGTTCACCGTTTGGCAAGACGCGAAGAACCGTGACAGCTGCTCCGCTAGGGCTTACCAACACCTTACCAACCTGATCATCCTTTTGAGGCTGTTCAGCTGACGCCTCCGGAGTTGCCGGTGCTGCCGACTGATTCGTTTCACTAGACGGTTGTGGTACCGCCACTTCACTGGAAGTCGAGGATTCTTCAGAGCGTAAATAACTCTTAGACGGCTCTATCTTAATCTTCTTTTCCGCCTCTACGCCGTTTACTTTCGAAGTCAACGTTAGTTCTTTCGTTTTTGGTTCGGTCAATTGGTACTCGATACGAAACAGACCATGTTCATCCGCAGTTTCCTTTTGATCATCCACAGAAACTGTCGCATTTGGATCAGTCGTACCAGTGATAATTGCTTTACCTAGTTCATCGGTTTCGAACGTTTTGAAACTAATAATTTCAAGTTTCTTTTTTTCTTCAGAAGAAGACTCTGAAATACTAGACACTCTCTTTTGCTCTTTATCTGTATTACACCCCGCCAACAAAAAAATACTCGCAGTAACAACCGCTAACCCAACAATCTTTTTCATAAATCCCTCCAAAGCTTAGTGTAGAATAACTCTCTTATCTCTTTTGCATCATTAAATTGATTATTTCTATTCTCCTTAGTAATTCAATTATAACAAAAGAAAACTTACTAAGAAATATATTCTTGGTTTTGTTACTCAGTAATAAGAATCTCATATAAAGAATAACGCAAAGGAGTCTGTCTCACTATTTTTAGAAATCTCTTCGAAAAAAAAGGCCGTGGTACAAAAGCACCACAGCCTTAATTCTTTATTCGTTTGTTCAACGCTAATTATTTACCGATGAATGGGTTGTTTTTTAAGTTGTAGAAAGATTTGATTCCTTTGTATTCTGCAACATCACCCAATTGGTCTTCGATACGTAATAATTGATTGTATTTAGCAATACGGTCAGTACGTGAAAGAGAACCAGTTTTGATTTGACCAGCGTTTGTTGCAACAGCGATATCAGAGATTGTTGAATCTTCTGTTTCACCAGAACGGTGAGATACAACTGCAGTGTAGCCAGCTTCTTTAGCCATTTCGATAGCATTGAAAGTTTCTGTTAAAGTACCGATTTGGTTAACTTTGATAAGGATTGAGTTAGCAACACCTAAATCAATTGCTTTAGCTAATTTTTCAGTGTTTGTAACGAACAAGTCATCACCAACTAATTGAACTTTATCGCCTAAAGCTTCAGTTAATTTCTTAGTACCTTCCCAGTCGTTTTCGTCTAAGCCGTCTTCGATTGAGATGATTGGGTATTTCGCAACTAATTCTTCGTAAAATGCGATCATTTCTTCAGTTGTTTTTTCGCCTTCGCCTGAATCAGCTAAAACGTAAACACCTTTTTCTTTATCGTAGAATTCTGAAGAAGCAGCGTCCATAGCAAGAACGATATCTTTACCAGGTACATAGCCAGCTTTTTCAATAGCTTCGATAATTACTTCAAAACCTTCTTCATTAGAACCAAGGTTAGGAGCGAATCCACCTTCGTCACCAACTGAAGTAGCAAGACCTTTAGCTTTTAAGATTGAAGCTAAAGCGTGGAATACTTCTGCACCATAACGTAAAGCTTCTTTGAATGTAGGAGCGCCAACAGGCATGATCATAAATTCTTGGAAGTCGATAGAGTTATCAGCATGTGATCCACCATTGATGATATTCATCATAGGAGTAGGCAAAACTTTTGTATTGA
The DNA here is from genome assembly GCF_019175485.1 of Enterococcus raffinosus. Classification (NCBI taxonomy): domain Bacteria; kingdom Bacillati; phylum Bacillota; class Bacilli; order Lactobacillales; family Enterococcaceae; genus Enterococcus; species Enterococcus raffinosus. The sequence goes on along the minus strand of NZ_CP072888.1, from coordinate 1,232,309 downwards.
ATCCGCCAAGGTAGTTGTACAATGGGATTTCTAAGAAGTCAGCAGCTGCACGAGCAACAGCGATAGAAACACCAAGAATAGCATTTGCACCTAGTTTACCTTTGTTAGGAGTGCCATCTAGTTCGATCATAGCAGCATCGATTGCAGCTTGGTCGCGTACGTCGTAGCCAATGATTGCTTCAGCAATAATGTTGTTTACATTATCAACTGCTTTAGTAACACCTTTACCGCCGTAACGAGCTTTGTCGCCATCACGTAATTCAACGGCTTCGTATTCACCTGTTGAAGCACCTGAAGGAACCATACCGCGGCCGAATGCGCCGTCTTCTGTATAAACTTCTACTTCGATTGTTGGGTTACCACGTGAGTCTAGGACTTCGCGTGCGTAAACGTCTGAGATAATTGACATGTTTTGTCTCTCCTTTAAAATTTGTTTTTGTAAATAGGGGTTATAAAACCCTTATAACCAATATTAGTGAAAATCGCGGTCAGTTGCAAACAAAAGCTGCAATTTTCGTTAAAAAATTATTTTGCGCCTTCAAGTAAAGCTAAGAATGAATCAGCTTTTAAGCTGGCTCCACCGACCAAAGCGCCGTCAACGTTTTCTTTTGCCATATATTCAGCAATGTTTTCTGGTTTTACAGAACCGCCGTATTGGATACGAACAGCTTCAGAAACTTCTTTGCCATAAATACCTTCAACTGTTGAACGAACAACGCCGCAGATTTCGTCAGCGATTTGTGCATCAGCAGATTTACCAGTACCAATAGCCCAAATTGGTTCATAAGCAATAACCATGCTTGAAACTTGTTCAGCAGAAAGATCTGCTAATCCAGCTTTGATTTGTCCTTCGATCCATTCAGCTGTTTTACCAGCTTCATATGTTTCTAAAGATTCACCACAGCAAAGAATTGGCAACATACCGTTAGCAAAGATTGCTTTGGCTTTTTTGTTGATTTCTTCGTCTGTTTCATGGAAGTATTCACGGCGTTCTGAATGGCCGATGATTACATAGTCCACACCAAGATCCGCTAAAGCTGCAGGTGAAGTTTCACCAGTGAATGCTCCAGCATTTTCCCAGTAGCAGTTTTGAGCAGAGATTTTTAAATCAGTGCCTTTTGCTGCTTCAACTAATTCTTGTAAAAACAAAGCAGGTGATCCAATCACTGAATCTACTTTATCATTTGCAGGAATGTTGTTTTTTACTGCTTCTGCAAAATCTTTTGCTTCTGAGGCAGTTAAATTCATTTTCCAGTTACCAGCAATAATTGGTTTACGCATTTAGAATAGCTCCTTTTTTCTTTTTGTCTAGCTTTATGAGCTAGCTCTTCTCAGTAATAAGTAAAAATTTTAAGAAACTTGAAAAGCAGTTTATCAAAATTTTAGACTTATTGATCGAGAGCTGAACGAGCTCGTACCGCTTTCCTGACTATTTATCGTTGATTGCTGCAAGACCAGGTAATTCTTTACCTTCTAGTAATTCAAGACTTGCGCCGCCACCAGTTGAAATGTGAGTGAATTTGTCAGCAAAGCCAAGTTGTTCAGCTGCAGCTGCAGAGTCTCCACCACCGATGATTGTAGTAGCATCTGTTAAGTTAGCGATTGCTTCGCAAACACCGATTGTTCCGCGAGCAAAGTTGCTCATTTCAAACACACCCATAGGTCCGTTCCAGACAACTGTTTTTGCACCTTCTAAAGTTTGTGCAAATAAAGCAATTGATTCAGGCCCAATGTCAAGTCCCATTTGTCCTTCAGGAACATCACCCGTATGTTCTTCTGTAGGAACGTCGTTTGAAAATTCAGCTGCTGTGATTGAGTCAACTGGTAAAACTAATTTGTCGCCAGCTGCTTCGATCAATTCCTTAGCCAAGTCTACTTTATCAGCTTCTACTAATGAGTTACCGATTTCCATCCCTTTAGCTTTATAGAATGTATACGTCATTCCGCCGCCGATCAAAATTTTGTCTGCTTTAGGAATCAAGTTTTTAATTACGCCGATTTTATCAGAAACTTTTGCTCCACCTAAAATAGCGATCATAGGACGTTTAGGTTCTTCAACCGCTTCGCCGATGAATTTGATTTCTTTTTCCATTAAGAATCCAGCAACAGTTGGAATTCCAGTAGAAGCAATACCTACGTTAGAAGCATGAGCACGGTGAGCAGTACCGAATGCATCATTTACGAAAACATCGCCTAATGAAGCCCAGTATTTACCAAGTTCAGCGTCATTTCCGCTTTCTTTTTTACCGTCAATATCTTCGAAACGAGTGTTTTCAAAAACAACTACGTCGCCGTCTTTCATGTCTGCAATTGCCGCTTCCAATTCAGAACCACGAGTTTCAGGTACAAATGTTACATTTTTGCCTAATAATTCGCTTAAACGTTCAGCTACAGGTTTTAATGATTTGCCTGCTTTATCTTCTTCTGTTTTCACACGACCTAGGTGAGAGAACAAAATTGCTTTACCGCCTTGTTCTAAAATGTAGTTGATTGTTGGCAACGCCGCTTTAATACGAGTGTCATCCGTAATCACGCCATCTTTAACAGGAACGTTGAAGTCCACACGAACTAAAACTTTCTTGTCTTTCAAGTCAAGATCTTTAACTGTCATTTTTGCCATGAAAGAAAACCTCCAAATAGTTTTTTTAAATCTTTTCTATTATACAACTCTTTTCGAGAAAAGAGCCAATGATAAACTTACGAAAAAAACGGAGAAGCGCGTTGCTTCCCCGCCTTTTTTCAGACAATGTTGTTGTTTAAAATAATTCTTATAGTTTAGCGAAATATTCTAAAGTACGAACCAATTGAGCAGTGTATGACATTTCATTGTCATACCAAGCAACAGTTTTAACTAATTGTTGGTCGCCAACTGTCATAACTTTAGTTTGAGTTTCGTCAAACAATGATCCGTAAGTCATACCTACGATATCTGAAGAAACGATTTCGTCAGTGTTGTAACCGAATGATTCGTTAGATGCTGCTTTCATCGCTGCATTTACTTCATCAACAGTCACTTTTTTGTTAAGAACAGTCACTAATTCAGTTAATGAACCAGTTGCAACAGGAACACGTTGAGCAGCTCCGTCTAATTTACCGTTCAAGTCAGGAATAACTAAACCGATCGCTTTAGCAGCACCAGTTGAGTTAGGCACGATGTTTGCTGCAGCAGCACGTGCACGACGGAAGTCACCTTTAGGATGAGGTCCATCAAGAGTCATTTGGTCACCTGTGTAAGCATGGATAGTTGTCATTAATCCTTCAACAACACCAAATTCGTCATTTAAAGTTTTAGCCATAGGAGCTAAACAGTTAGTAGTACATGAAGCACCAGAGATAACTGTTTCGTCACCAGTTAAAGTTTCGTGGTTAGTGTTGTAAACGATTGTTGGAACATCGTTACCACCAGGAGCTGAGATAACAACACGTTTAGCACCAGCTGTTAAGTGTTTTTCAGCAGCAGATTTTGAAGTGAAGAATCCAGTACATTCTAATACGATATCTACTCCTAGTTCTCCCCAAGGTAATTCTTCTGGGTTGCGGTTAGCAAGAACTTTAACTTCTTTTCCGTTCACGTTGAATGAACCTTCATGAACTTCAACAGTTCCGTTAAAGCGACCTTGAGTTGTATCATATTTTAACAAGTGAGCCAACATTTTAGCGTCTGTTAAATCGTTGATAGCTACAACTTCCAATCCTTCTACATCTTGGATACGGCGGAATGCTAAGCGTCCGATACGTCCAAATCCGTTAATTCCAACTTTTACTGTCATTTAAGATTTCCTCCTTATGGAATCAAAAAATATATTTATTTTAAAGGGGGGATCCCTTTTAAAATCTCGTTTGCAGCAGCTTCATCAGTGATGAGCCACGTTTGTTTCGGAGCATTTTTCATATATGCTGTAATGGCTTTTACTTTGCTTTTTCCACCAGCAACTGCGAGAATCGTCGGCATCTTCTGAATATCTTCTAAAGATAAGCCAATGCGCGGAACTTTATGGACGATCTCTCCATTTTCGTCAAAAAAGTATCCAAAAGATTCTGCAACAGCATTTTTTTGTTTTAGACGAACGATCTCATCTTCTGACATTTTTCGTCTAGCCGCCATATGAACAGCTCGACCAATACTGTGTACAACACAATTAGCCTCTTTAATCATCGCCAGGACACTTCTGATAGAGGGTTCTTTCAGCAATGTGTGGTAGGCTTCCTCACTTAATTGTTCCGGTACATATAACGCGCGATGCTCTCCATGAGCATTCGCTGCCATTAATGCGCTGACTGAGTTAGCTTGGATTGACACTGCCTCCCCAATACCTCCTCGAGCTGGAACAAAAAGATTATGGCGCTTTGTTGTTTCTAATGGACTGACGTGTCTGGCTACTTCTGCCATCGTCGTTCCGCCCATCACTGCAATAATGTTTCGACCGTCTGGTAATTGACGCTGCAATGCCTCATCTACCAACTCGCCAAATTCACCGATTACTTTTTCTTGTTCATCACTGTTTCCAGAAACAATCAGGCAACGTTCGATCTTGAATAGTGTAGCAAGTTGCTTTTCTAACTGATCCATGCCGGTAAACTGTTCCATCAATAGTTCCAGATGTTGCAGTAAGCCTTCGCCTTTTTCAGTTAGCAACATACCACTCTTTGTTGCATCAATCAAACGCTGATCTCTAAGATAATCTGTCTCACTTCGCAATACCCGTTCAGTAAGTCCTAATGAATCAGCTAAGTTTCTTCGACCGATTGGTTGCATCCAAAAAATATTCTGCATAATACGATATCTTTTTTTTACAACCTCTAGCACATCAGGGGCGATTGCTTCAAGCACTCTTAATTCACTTAACAAAGGAATTCCTCCGTTGGACTTAAGTAGTCCCTCATAGACTTTTAGCGACCCATGAATGATAAAAAAAATGAAAGAAAGTCAAATTATTCATTTGAAATTGTTGATTTCTTACATGACAAAGTGTAACAGTTTTGAGGCGTCTACGCAAGGAAAAAGCCAAGTTTTTTTACTTGGCTTAATCAAAACGTTTTCTTTTGGATGAGCTTGGGATATTCAAAGCATCTCGATATTTGGCAACCGTACGCCGAGAGATTTTCTGGTCCTTTTCAGCAAGCAATTCTACAATTTTTTGGTCAGATAATGGTTTGCGTTTATCTTCTTGTTCAACAAATGAAGCAATCAACTGTTTGACTTCATCTGCAGAAGTATCTTCATCATTTACTTTATTGACAAAAAAGCTTCGCAGTTCAAATACACCGAAATCTGTTTCGATATATTTCCCGTTCACTGCGCGGCTAATCGTTGATTCGTGAACATCTAATTCTTTCGCAACATCTTTCAGCATTAATGGTTTTAATGCTCCTTGTTTATCTTCAAAAAAATGTGCTTGATGCTGAACGATGATTTTACCGACTTCCAAGATGGTATCTTTCCGTTGCCCAAGTGTCTTATTTAACCATTCAAACTGTTGGAGCTTTTCTTTTAAATAAGCTTTTGTTTCATCATCCGCTTGTTCTTTCAAACGATTAAAATAATTTTCTTGAAAGTTCAGACGTAGTTGGCCACGCTTATTCGATAAAACAACTAGCTGATTCTCTCTTCTCACCAATGTCAAATCTGGAATAATGAAATTTGAATCCTGTCCACCGAAACTTGCGCCTGGAAATGGATTTAACGTTCGAATATAATCAAGAATTTTCTGTACCTGCGTTAAACTAATCTGATAAGACTTAGCAATTTGTTCAAACTTTCTTTTAGCAATTGCATCAAACGATTCCTCTAAAAGAAGATATGCTAAATCTGGTGCGTAATCATCCTGCTCTGTCTGAAGCATCAGGCATTCTTGCAAGTTCCTAGCACCTACACCTGGAGGATCTAGCTGCTGCAACAGTGTCAATGCATCAAGGTATTGAAGATCGGTGGCTTTTAATTCTTCTTTCACTCGCTCTTCGTCAACTTTCAAATAGCCATTTACGTCAATGAACTCGACTAGAACTAACATAATTTCACGAATAAAGGTATCTCGATAATTTAGATGGATTTGGTTGATCAAATGTTCAAACAGAGAAACAGGATGATCGGCAATTTGTATGAATGATTCTTCCTTAACTGCTCCTCCATGCATCTGCATCAAGTCACTTTGAATTTTTGGTGCGACCACGTCAAATAGCGGATTCTCCAAAGAGACCGTTTCAACATAGTCTTGCAACTCCTCAGTATTAAATTGTAAAATTTGAATCGCTTGCTGCAATTCTTGCGTCATCGCCAATTTTTGAGTTTGTTGTTGCTTTTGCGAATAACCTTGTTGAAACTTCATAGACTTTCCCCTTGTTTTTTTAAAATTATATGCTAAACTAATATTCGTGCTTGCGCCCTTAGTGTAGTGGATATCACGTAAGATTCCGGTTCTTGAGACGGGGGTTCGATTCCCTCAGGGCGCGTACATTTACGACACTTCTCTTTTTGAGACGTGTCGTTTCTTTTTTTCGAATGCATTAGTATCTCTCCGTAAAGACCATTATACTTTTTTAACGGATACTTATCAATTTTGATTCTATTAATGCCTTAAACGAACGAAATAATTAAAATGAACCACTCAAATAAGAATTCTATTTGAGCGGTTTTATTGATCAGTTCTTGATTAGTAAGGCCTTGCTTTTGGGAAAAGTTGGAAATTGATTCATTGGAATTTCCCAATCCTGTTCTGGTACAGAAAATTGATACTTATTCACTAATTGATCAGAAAAGACCCGCAGTGTATGCAGTGTTATCCATTCTCCTGCGCAACGATGCATGGCTTCAAATTTTCCTCCACCTTGGGCAATCATCTCATATTCTTCATCATAGGAAATATGTTTTTCCTTACCAAGATAACGAGAGATACGAAATGCTTCAGGTGTTTCAATCGTTCGCTTATCATGGTTTGTTCCATAAAGATCCAAAACTACCCAGCTTCCTGTAGGAATCAAATAGCCGTCAATTTCAACATCCTGTTTAGCAAAGGCAGGGAGCATTGGGAAGAAAGGATAATAACGACGCATCTCTTGAATAAATGAATCTTGCAATTTATTAAACTCTGCATGAAGCCTTTGGTAAATATCTGGTCTGCTAAATAAGGCATGACCCATTAATGCTACCCATACGGTCAAAGCCACAGTCGGACGAATCACGTTTAATAGTTCAACGGCAGCTACATCAATAGGTAATAGGTTGCCATTATCATCCTTTGCATTCGCAAAGGCATAAAGTGCTACACCCTCTTTTCCGGCAACTGGCGTTGTCCTTGCTTGTTCAATCAGTGACTGTGCCCATTTCTCTGATTTTTTGCGATTTTCTATTCCTTTAATATGCGTTGCAGGATTAGTTACAGCAGAACTAATCATTGAAATTTGATATTCAGCGAGTTGATCGATTTCTTCTTTGCTCATTTTGGATAAATCAATGCCTGCCCATTCACAGATTGATCGGAATAATACATCCTTAGATAGGTCAAACAATTCAAATTCACCTTGCTGACGATCTAATTTTTCAGATAAATTCTTATCCAAAATCCGATGGTACTCCTCCATTCTTTTTGGTGTCATTAAATCCATAAAGACAGTTTTTCTATTTTTGTGTGTCTCACCATCTAAGGTTTGAACCCCATCTTCTCCAAATAATGTTTTCAAAACAACCTTTGGCATTGCACCTTCACGCTTAAAATTACTTGGATCATAAAATTTTCGAGCAGCTTCATTTCCATATACGGCAATGACTTCTTTGTTCAATAATTTTGCCTTGACAACCGGCGCACCAGCTTCTTTCCGCAATTCTGATAATAATAAATAGCCTTCATCCAATCGTTCTGTGACATCCGTTAATTTGATTTTAATTTCAGGTACTTTTTCCATGACGATCACCTTCCAATTTTCTTTCTAGTTTTATACTATCGTTTTTCTTAAAAAAGAACCAAAGGAAGCGCTTGTGAAAAATAAACTGAAAAAAATACAAAAAAAGAATAGATCAAAATGATCTATTCTTCGTCTTCCTCGTCATCATCAAATTCATCGTCGTCATCATCGATCACGCTTAAATCATCTTCGATACCGCCTGGAACAACTTCTTCATCATCTTCGCTTGCATCAGCCCCAATTTCTTGTAAATCAGAGTTGTATGCTGCGATCTCGTCATCGTCGTCATCATCGTCATCGTCGATTTCATCATCGTCGTCATCAACCAATAGATCCGTGTCTTCAGGATCATCATCGTTGTAGTCAATTGCATCTTCATCATCATTAATGAACGCATTAACCTTCTTACGTTTTTTGCGACGTGGTTTATCTTCTTCTTCATCTTCTAAGCCATGGTTCACTTCTTCATCGATTGAATCGATTGCATACCATGAGCGTAATCCCCAGCGGTTATCCCCTAGAGAAATAAAACTTCCATCAATATTCAAATCGGTATAAAATTGGGCTAATGCATCACGAATTTCACTGTCTGATTTGCCAAGATAGTTTTGGATTTGATTCACTAAATCCGAAAAATCCATTACATCGGCGCGTTCTTCCAGAATTGCGTGTGCCACTTCAATCATTGATAATTCATCTTTGTTCAAACCATCAAAAATACTAAGTTCCAAGTATGACACGTCCTTTCAAAGTCTACTCCTTATCATACAAAATCGACAGCTAAAAAGCAAACCTTTCTTACGCTCAAGTAGTAAATTCTAGTACTAAGTGATAGTCCCCAACTTTTTCCTCTTTCATATACAATGCGTAATCAATTGTAATAATTCCTGAGAACGGTCGATCCTTTAAACTCACATGTAAATTTTTTGCATAAGTCGAAATCATAAAGATTCCAAAGGGCGTTTTATACGTTGTATCCATTTTCTCACGATAAGCAAAACGCATCCGCATCCTTGCCTCGCCAGAGCGAATCAATTGTACTTGCGAATCGGGGGTAACTTTTACCGTAACGGGAATTTCTTGTCCATCTGGTTGAATTTCCTTATAACGAATGTACAAGGTATCCCCCATTTTTACCACTTGACCAGGGAGGTCGAATACGAAATCTTCCGTCTCATTATTTTGAGTGACTTTCGTTTGAACGTTTATTTTTGCGGGAATGCCTTCATTAATTTTCACAGAGCTTCCACTCCTTCCACTATTTATTTTTGTCGGTTTTACTTTTTTTGTCAACTACTTCTGCTTTTTGAGTGGCTAAATTACTTGTTTTCACTTTTTTGTTTATAATAGAGAAGAAAAGATAGAACGAGAGGAAGATTCGATGAAAAAAGCATTGCTATTTGATCAAGGGATGCTTTCAAAAGATAATTTATTTACCCCCTTTGCCCTAACAGACGTGTTTACTGAATTCAGCGGCGAGCAAGATCAGCCAATCATCCATTTTTGGCAGTTGCCTCAGACGTTAATCTTAGGGATGAAAGATAGTCGCGTGACTCATTTTAACGAAGCGTTAAAAACGGTTCATAAAAAAAAATATCATCTACTGTTGCGCAATGCAGGAGGATTAGGTGTAGTCAGTGATTCTGGAATTTTGAATGTTTCATTCATTTTGCCAAAAGATACGGTTACCTCTTTATCAATCGAGGATGGCTACGAAGCAATGGTAGACTGGCTGAGACAGACCCGTTTTGGAAGCTTAGGGATAGAAGTTGGTGAAGTTACAGATTCATATTGTCCAGGAAAATATGATCTCTCAATTAATGGAAAAAAAATTGCGGGCATTGCCCAAAGGCGTGTAAAAGATGGCGTGGCAATAATGATGTATCTCAGTGTAGATGGCGACCAAAACATCAGAGGCGAGCTGGTGCGCGATTATTATAGAAGTGGATTACAGGAGCAGTTTGGCGCTCTCGGCTATCCACCCGTTAAGCCTGAAAGCATGACAACATTAAATGACTCAGCAGCATTTGATGTATCGATCGATCTAGTAAAGAAAGAATTATTACAAGCAATGCCTTATAGTGACCAAACAAGTTTCCTATCAGAATTTTACCAATTAGAAGAATATCAACGTCGTATTGAAAATATGCGGCAACGCAACATGATTATTCAGGAGGTACTCAATGACTTATAAATATCAAATGCTCCCATTGGAAAAAGTATTTCGTGATCCGGTGCATAATTATATTCATGTACAGCATCAAGTAATACTAGACTTGATCAATTCAAAAGAGGTACAAAGATTACGACGTATTAAGCAGTTAGGAACAACGTCCTACACTTTTCATGGTGCAGAGCACAGCCGCTTTTCTCATTCACTAGGAGTCTACGATATCACGCGTAGAATCTGTGATATTTTCCAGCGAAACTACTCTAAAGAAAAATATGGTAAAGATGGCTGGGACGATTCCCATCGGTTAGTCGCGCTATGTGCTGCATTGCTGCATGATGTTGGTCATGGTCCTTATTCTCATACATTTGAGCATATTTTTCATACCGATCACGAAGCATTAACCGTCGCCATCATTACTTCACCTGAAACAGAAGTATTTCAAATTTTAAATAATGTTGAAGAAGGTTTCCCAGAAAAAGTTGCAAGTGTGATCACTAAAACTTACGAGAATCCTCAAGTTGTTCAAATGATCTCTAGTCAAATTGACGCCGACCGAATGGACTATTTATTAAGAGACGCCTATTATACAGGAACTGAATATGGAACATTTGATTTAACTCGAATTTTGCGTGTCATTCGTCCTTATGAAGGTGGTATTGCTTTTTCCATGAATGGGATGCATGCTGTTGAGGACTATATCGTCAGCCGCTATCAAATGTATGTCCAAGTATATTTTCACTCAGTCTCACGCGCGATGGAGGTGCTATTAGAGCATCTACTTGACCGCGCACACGAATTGTATCAAGAAGATGCGGAGATTTTTTCCTTCCATTCGCAATTTCTGATTCCTTTTTTAAGGCAAGATTTTTCTTTAGAGGACTATTTAAAATTGGATGATGGTGTCTTGAACACCTACTTTGCTCAATGGATGGATGAACAAGACTTAATTTTAAGTGACCTAGCTTACCGGTTTTTAAATCGTAAACCTTTAAAATCGATTACCGTTGATTCTAGTGCTAATCCCTTACTGACTGAAATGAAAGGTTTAGTCGAAAAAGCTGGCTTTAACCCTCGTTATTATACGGCGATCAATTCAAGCTATGACCTGCCTTATGATCTTTACCACCCAGAAAAAGGTAGTCATCGAACACAAATTGAATTGATGCAAAAAGATGGATCCTTAATTGAATTATCAAAAGCAAGCCAATTAGTCTCAGCGTTAACTGGCCAGGGACAAGGCGACGTTCGTTTCTATTATCCAAAAGAAATGACACAACAAGATAGTAAAAATTCTGATTTATTCGATGATTACTATCAAGCATTTGCTAACCACATTCGGAATGGCGCGTTAATAGAATAAATAGAAAAAAACTTTCTGATCACTCAGAAAGTTTTTTTCTTCAACCATTCTTTCACGGCCCATTTGTGACTTCCGCGTTTTAGTAGTTCAATGGCTGTTTGCGGAGACTCCCAACTACTGTTATTTCCTTCTTCTAAAGGTGAAGAAACTTGCTTCCAATTTTTTGTAGCATAGAAATAACCTGGATTATAAAAAAAGGTTCCACGATGGCGAGAATAAAAGTATTCATCTGCCTGTCCTAAATAATCTGACAGATCCACTTCAAAACCTAGTTCCTCCATCATTTCACGCTCGATAGCTTCTTCTTTTGTTTCGTTTCCTTCGATTTCTCCTCCAGGTAAAAAGTATGCACCATTAGGAGCTTGTATAAGTGCGATTTTTTCATCCTCATTCATTAAAATCGCATAAGCTGCATAACGAGCTTGGTAGTCCTTTTCGGCTTCTTTTACGCCAAACACTGGGATCATTCGTGTCCTCCTGCAAAATGTATTTACTTGTTAGTTTACATTAAAAAAAACTCATAAACAACCACTGAGCATAATTACTGGCAAATTGATTTTTTATGTTATCATAAACTTACTAATTAATAGGAGGATACTTATCTATGAAAATGGCACATACTTGTGTTCGAGTAAAAGACTTAGACGCATCAGTAAAATTCTATCAAGAAGCATTCGGTTTTGAAGAATCCCGCCGTCGTGATTTTCCAGATTCAAAATTTACTTTGGTTTATCTAACATTACCAAGGGATGACTACGAGTTGGAGCTTACCTATAATTATGATCATGCCGCTTATGATTTAGGTGATGGCTATGGACATATCGCAATTCGCTCAGAAGATATTGAAAAACTTCATCAAGAACAAAAAGCGAAAGGCTTCAATGTAACTGACATGAAAGGCTTACCTGGAACCGATCCTTCTTATTACTTCATTACAGATCCAGATGGCTATAAAATCGAAGTTATTCGTTAACACAACAAGAGAGTCCACTGTTAAAAGAGTGGACTCTTTTTGATTTTCTTTAATATGAAAAAAAACGTTCACTGGAAAATTCCAATGAACGATTTTTTAGCCAATTATGACACTCTCTTCTGGAAGTTTATAATGTCCACCATTCGCTTTCTTCATTAAACGCATAGTCAGTGAGAAGCCCACTGTTAAAATACCGACTCTACCAATATACATTAAGGCAATAATTAAAAGTTTTCCCATTAAACTTAAACTCGGGGTCAAGCCCATTGTAAGACCAACTGTGCCAAAAGCAGAGAAGGTCTCAAATAGTAAATACTCAATCCCCCGAAAACGTGGAAGTACTTCTGTAACCGACATGACCATTGTTACCGCAATACATAAGGTCAACGTAATGAAAAAAAGTGTAAGTGCTCGTGAAACAACTGACGGTCTAATCGTGCGATGAAACGCTTCTGCATGTACCCGTCCCTTCAACATAGAAATTGTTTGAATGAGCAATACACCAAATGTTGTTGTTTTTAGCCCTCCTGCTGTTGATCCAGAAGTTCCTCCAATGAACATCAAAACAATTGTAAATAAGATCCCCGCTTGACTGACATTCCCATAATCAACAGAAAAATATCCCGCGGTCCGAGCGGTTACTGACATGAAAAGCATATTCGCAAAACGATTGATTGGCGATGTATCATTAACAATAAAACGTCCCCCTGATTCAGAAATGTAAAAGACAATGGTTCCGAAAATTAACAAACTAATTGACACCGTTAAAGCCAACTTACTATGAAGACTTAATTTCTTAGTTTTACGAAAGGCCATCAAATCCTGCCAAACAATAAACCCTAGTCCACCAGCAATGATTAATCCCGAAATTACCAATAACACGTACGCATTTCCTTGAAAACCAACCAGGCTATCACCAAATAAATCAAATCCAGCATTACAAAATGCCGAGATAGAATGAAAAATAGCATACCAAATACCTTTTCCAATTCCATAAGTAGGAATAAAATCAACTGCCAATAAGATTGCTCCTAGCAGTTGAAAACCGATTGCAAAACGTAAAATATAGTACATCAGCTTAATCACACCAGATAGACCATCTAGGTTCAAGGACTCACTAATAATAATCCGTGTCATCAAGCCAACTTTTCTTTTCATAACTGCAAAGAAAATGAAAGGCATCATCATAAACCCTAGTCCACCAACTTCAATCAGACCCAAAATGATTAGCTGCCCACCCATATTCCAATGTTCACTGGTTGTCAACGTCGTTAGTCCAGTAACACAAGTTGCCGAAGTTGCTGTAAATAAGGCATCTATAAACGGAGTACCTTCTCCTGAGTTTGTGAACATAGGTAAGGTTAACAATACACTCCCAAATAAAATGATTCCTCCGAAACCCAAAGCAATAAATTGAATAGGGTGGATTTTAAACGGCCAACGTTTTTCTTTATTCATAGATTCCTACCTTCAAAAAAAGGCACTACTTTCTCAAGTAGTACCCATATTTTTAACTTTAATCATGCGAGTCACTTCAGCACGTTCATTTTCTTCCAGCTTCATTTGGATAAAGTAGATGGTTTCTTCTAACTGTGGAATCGTCATATATTCCAGTGCATTCACACGACGACGCGTCTTCTCAATTTCTTTTGCCATTAATTGACACGTTTTTTCAATTTCAGTTAACTCTAATAACTTTGGTAAAACTTCGGTGAATTTTTGTATACTCTGATCGAGGTCATCATTGGAATTCAAGAAACCATATTCCAATGGTCCATCTGATAATTCAGATTCGTGCTGAAAATTCATTATCGGCACCTTCACGCTCATCACATCTTTTTCGATCACATCAAGAGATACACGCTCTTTAGGAACAGCTAACAATTCTTCAATATACTTATCATTTAATAATGCATCTGCTACTGAGAAACTCTTCATTGCCTGCTGCAGTTCTTCTTCAACTTCCGCACGCATTTTGTTATTCTTTTTGACCAAGAGGATAAAACGCCGCATCAGCTCATCCTGCTTGTCCTTTAAGAGTTTATGTCCACGGCTCGCAGTTGTCAACTGCTTTTTTAAACGTGTTAGCTCCATCCGGGTTGGATTGACATTTAATTTCACCATAGGATCAAGCTCCCTCTGTTAAATATTCGTCCAACATGTCATCTTTGATCCGTTTCAACTCAGTACGCGGCAGCATGGCTAATAGCTCCCAGCCAAGATCTAAGGTTTCTTCAATCGAACGATTTTCATAGAACCCTTGATTGACGTATTCTTCTTCAAATCGTTCCGCAAATTTTGCGTAGATTTTGTCAACATCTGACAAAGCAGAATCACCTAAAACGACCGCTAACTCTTTTGCTTGCTTTCCTTGTGCATAGGCTGCAAAGAGCTGATTCATCGTCGGAGCATGATCCTTACGAGTTTTACCTTCCCCTGTCCCTTTGTCTTTTAGTCGAGAAAGAGAGGGCAAAACATCAATTGGTGGTTGAATTCCATTTTTATCTAATTCACGCGACAAAATAATTTGTCCTTCTGTAATGTAACCAGTTAAATCGGGAATCGGATGAGTCTTATCATCTTCAGGCATCGTAAGAATAGGAATCTGAGTAACCGAACCTTTTAAACCCCGAATACGTCCAGCACGTTCATAAAGCGTAGCTAAGTTCGTATAAAGGTAACCTGGATAACCACGACGACCAGGAACTTCTCTTCGTGCGGCGGATATTTCACGCAAAGCTTCACAATAGTTAGTCATATCCGTCATAATAACCAATACGTGCATTCCTTTTTCATACGCTAAATACTCTGCAGCCGTCAATGCCATTCGAGGTGTTGCGATCCGCTCAATTGCCGGATCATTTGCCAAATTCATGAACACAACTGACCGGTCGATTGCTCCAGTCTGACGAAAATCTTCCATAAAGAATTCAGCCTCTTCAAAAGTAATACCTATCCCAGCAAAAACTACCGCGAAATCATCTTCTTTATTTAAAACGGTTGCCTGACGAGCGATTTGAGCCGCTAGCTCCTTGTGAGGCAAACCAAATCCTGAGAAAACTGGTAATTTCTGACCGCGAACCAACGTGTTTAAATGGTCAATAGCAGAAATTCCCGTTTGAATAAATTCATCAGGATAATCACGAGAAACTGGATTAATTACTTCACCATTAATATCAACATTTTTTTCTGCCAATATTTCTGGTCCACCATCTTTCGGTCGACCCAAACCGTCAAAAACGCGGCCAACCATATCTTCTGATACACCTAGCTCTAATGGATGTCCTAAAAAACGTGCGGTTGATTCTTTCAAATTAATACCGCTAGTCCCCTCGAATATCTGGACTAATGCTTTGTCCTCATGAATTTCTAGCACTTGTCCTCGACGTAATTCTCCATTATTCAATCGAATTTCTAGTAGCTCTTCATATTTGATGCCTTCCACTTTATCAATTGCCATCAAAGGTCCGACCACTTCATTGATGGTTCTGTATTCCTTAATCATTGGTCATTCCTCCTTCTGCAATAATCGCTTGAATTTCTGAAACGATATCTAAATGAATTTGATCCAGCTTCTCTAACTCATTCTCAGGGATATACTTACTTCGAGCAATTCTATCTCTTAATGTAACTGTCCCATCCATGATTTCTTTCAAATAGGTACCCAGCTCCAAAGCACGTTGCCCTTCTTTATTAAAGGTTAAAATGTTTTGAATCATCTTGAATTGTTTTTCTCTCGAAGTAAACGTATCTATATCGTCAAAAGCATTTTGCTGCAAATAATCTTCACGCAATGATTTTGCAACTTCCAATGTCAAACGATCTTTTTCTGATAGCGAATCAATTCCGACTAAACGAACGATCTCATTCAATTCAGATTCCTTTTGTAGCATTCTCATACCATCTGCTACCATTTGTGACCAATTCGCCTGTAAATCATTGTCTAGATACTTACCAACCTCTGAAGAATACAAAGAATAGCTTTGTAGCCAGTCAATTGATGGGAAATGGCGTTGTTGCGCTAATGTAGCACTTAATCCCCAAAAGACTTTTACTACTCGTAATGTATTTTGAGTTACAGGCTCAGATGTATCCCCACCAGATGGAGATACGGCACTAATAGCTGTGATCGAACCTTCACGTCCATCATTTCCTAAAGCGATGACACGACCAGAGCGTTCATAATATTCCGCCAGACGACTACCTAAATAAGCTGGATATCCTTCGTCCCCAGGCATTTCTTCTAAACGTCCACTCATTTCTCGTAACGCTTCTGCCCAGCGAGAAGTTGAATCGGCCATGATCGCAATATTGTAGCCCATATCACGGAAATATTCAGCAATGGTGATTCCCGTGTAGATTGAAGCTTCACGGGCAGCAACCGGCATGTTTGACGTATTAGCAATCAAGATTGTACGTTCCATCAAGGATTCGCCTGTAGTAGGATCAATCAATTCAGGAAATTCATTCAACACATCAGTCATTTCATTTCCACGTTCACCACAGCCTACATACACCACAAGGTCCACATCGGCCCATTTTGCGATCTGATGCTGAACAACTGTTTTCCCGGCACCGAATGGCCCAGGAACTGCTGCTGCGCCTCCCTTTACAACTGGGAAAAAGGTATCAATAACTCTTTGCCCAGTAATCATTGGCGCTTCTGGATTCAATTTCTCAGAAACAGGGCGTCCACGTCGAACGGGCCACTTTTGAAGCATTGAAAATTCTTGAATACCATTTGGCGTTTCAATCACATACACAGGATCATCAATTGTGAACTCACCTGATGTGATTTTTTTCAAGGTACCTTTAATTCCGTTTGGAACCATGATTTTATGTGTAATGATTTTAGTCTCTTTGACTGTTCCTACTATGTCTCCGGCAGATACAGTGACCCCTTCTTCAACAGAAGCTTCAAACCACCATTTTTTTGTATGATCTAAAGCTGGAATTTGGATTCCACGACTTAAAAAATTACTGTCAGTTTGATCTTTAAAAGTATCTAATGGTCGTTGAATCCCATCAAACATTTGAGAAACGATCCCTGGTCCTAATTCAACTGAAAGCGCCTCTCCTGTTGTCCTAACTGGTTCGCCTGGTCCGATTCCTGCGGTTTCTTCATAAACCTGGATGGAAGCAACATCCCCGCGCATCTCAATGATTTCACCGATAACCCCAAGGTCACCTACGTAACAAATATCTTGAATGGCTGCTTGCTCCATATGTTCTGCCAATACTAATGGACCAGAAACTTTTATTATTCTACCTTCTTGCAAGTTATTAGCTCCTTTATAAAATATTCTGTCCGACTGCCCGCTCTACTTGTCCTTGTATCATGGACTTGCCGATTCCTAACGTTCCTTCATGATTAGGAATCAGAACGATTGCCGGAATCATCTTTTCTTCATAACGTTTAATTGTTTCGGGAACAAGCTGAGCAAACTCTTCCGTAATATAAATGATTCCATAATCATTTTTGGCCATTTCTTCAATTTGCTGACGAATGACCTGTTTATCCTTTATCGTTCGAGTATCAAAATCAAAGAGTTTAAAAGGCAAGACAGAATCTTTGTCACCAATCGCACCAATTTTATGTGCCATATGTCTCACGCATCCTCTCTCTCATTTGTTCTTCCGTCAACCCAATTCGTTTGCCAGTAATAATTAGACGAAGATTTTTTGTTTCGATCGACTTTGCATTCAAAAGAGCAAGTACTGGCAGAGGACCAAAAGCGTGTGTCTGCGCAGTTTCATAAAAACTTGTTAAATAGTCGTCACAAAG
Source organism: Enterococcus raffinosus (assembly GCF_019175485.1). Lineage (NCBI taxonomy): Bacteria > Bacillati > Bacillota > Bacilli > Lactobacillales > Enterococcaceae > Enterococcus > Enterococcus raffinosus. The sequence goes on along the minus strand of NZ_CP072888.1, from coordinate 1,214,119 downwards.
TCTTTCCAATTGACTTAAATCAATTGTGCTTCCTTCAATACTTGGTTCAATGATTTCACCGTAAGAGGTTGTCCTAAGATAATTAATCAATTGATCTGATCCAAGCTCAACACAATCCAATAATTCTTCTTTTGGAATACTTCCATGGCTGGACAAAGCTGTCGACATGAAATTACGACTTCTTTTTTGTTTAATCCCACGAGCAACCATCAAAATATTTATGAAGTCAATGAAGCTGATAACTTCCTTCAATAGTTCCGGCTCGTTTATCTTATCAGCTACTTTTCGCTGGCAATATAAATATTTACGATCCAAAATAATATCGATCCCCTGTAAGCTATTAGATTCTTCAAAATGCTCACGGACTTCCTGAATACTTTCCAGTAAAATTGCCGGCAATCCACTCGCCATTCCAGTACGAATAGCGGTCTTGATTTGCTCTAATGAATAAAAACCATCATAAATGTAAAGTTCATCAAAATTTTGATCTAATAAATCAGCTTTGATCAATGCTTTAAGATTATGGAAAGTAAAACGCATTGTGTAAATCCAAATAACGTCCGGATCAGGAACAATTTTAACCAACTCTGTCAATAAATCTTCTTGCGCCTGACCTAAAGCTACTTCGAAGCTATCAAAAAAATTATCAGTTAGATATTCACCATAAATAGTCCCTCTGAAAAGAGCCTCAATTTCCGATAAATCATCTGCTTTGATCATTCGAGTCATTAGCTCAGGTGTCAATAGTTCTAATTCTTTCAAACGAACCAGTGGATTCAATTCATGATACGTAGATTGCTTCATTCAATGCCTCCTAATTCGTATTTTTTAACCGACTCTATAAATAAAGTCTACATTTTACTAGTCAAAAAGTGATTCGGCCACTTGGAAACTCTCACGCTGTTGAATCTCTCCAACCAGACTTTGATAAAGAAAGTTGTATTGCACACCCTCTTTATCTAGAATAAATCCTGCTTGACCTTCAATAGTTCCTTCTCCAAAATCTAGATGATAAGAGAGTCTTCTATTTTGCTCGATAAGCCACTCATTTGAAAATACAGTTTGTGATTTTTCTCCGGGAATAAACGTCAAGTCCCCTTGTAATTGCATCTTTTCTAAAGCATGATGAGCAAATTTTTGCTGTTCTTCGGTAGACCAGTCTTCCATCTGAATAACAGCATCAGCGAAGACACGTTCTAATATCGCTTGTTTTTGATTTAAAATCATTTGTTTTTGAGCAATCTGCTGCCGATTTGTAGCCTGCTTGTAGTTGTTTTCTAGATTTTTCAAGCTTTTTTCCAAGCGTTTTTGATGTTCTATTTCTATTTCTGATAGTTCCGCTTGAAACTCTTGATCAATCCGATTCGTCTCTTTTTCTTTCAACTGAAGCTGTTCTAATTCAGCCTGCTGATTCAATTGCTCGACTATCTTTTCGATTGCTTCCATTAAAAAACTCCTTATTCGTACTAAGGTATTTATCTTTTCTGTAAGAAAAAATAATTCCGATTCTTCTGACGTAAATTATTCTTATCTTTTATAGTTTTAACGTGTTTATATCTTTCCTAAACAGTCATCTGTTAAATAAGGATTAATCTTCTTACACTTGTCCTACTAATAAGAACGAGATAACGAAACCTAAAATTGCATACGTTTCAACCATAGCAGCATAGATGATCCCTTTAGTTGAATGTTCAGGTTTTTTCGCTAAAATTTGAATACCTGCTGCAGCAACTTTCCCCTGTGCCATACCTGAGAATAATCCTGTGAAAGCAATCGGTAATGATGCGCCAAAATAGCCTAACCCTTGAACAACTGTTAAATCACCAGACAGATTTGTAAAGATCAAGAATGCTATAACGAAACCATACAGCCCTTGTGTACCTGGTAATAATTGTAAAATCAATGCTTGACCAAATTTTTCCGGTTGGCTAGTTGTTAATGCTGCAGCCGCTTCACCGGTCATACCTACACCTTTTGAAGAACCGATCCCTGAAAAAATTGTTGCTGTCGCCATTCCTAAAATCGCAAAAATAATACCGCCACTGTTGTTAATCAAATACTCCATCATTGTTTAAAATTCCTCCAATTATTTTTCTTGTTCTATATTTACATATTTTTCTTCTGTTTTTAATGGATTAAAAGCTCGTCCGCCGCCTTCATAAAACTTTCCAAAAAATTCTACATATTGTAAACGAGCCCCATGAACATAAGCTGACAATAAAGATAAAAATATATTCAACCCATGAAGCGCCAGCATCAACAATATTCCAACACTAAAACGTGCTACTGGTGGCATATAACCCACTAACATATTAAATGCTGCAGCAATACTTCCCCCTGAAATACCCAAGGCCATTAACCGTGTGTAACTAACTAAATCGCCTATATAACTAGTAATTCCATAAAGGTTGTATGCACCTTTTGCTAATCCCTTAATCTTAGATTTTGCTTGCAACATCGGCGTAACAATGATCATAAGGGCGCTTAAAACAGCTAGAGCCACACCAATCACAAATAATGCTTGATTATTAAGCAACATTTTTCCCAAGCCTCCGATGATTGCACCAACCATGATTCCTTGCCAAGCGAATCCATCGGAAACCGCACCAAGGTAATTCTTTGCCTTTATATTTTCTCTTGCAGCTAAACCTAATCCAATAAAAATTTGAATCACACCAAAAACGATTGATAAAATCAAAATACTAATGACATCGTTACTAGTTGACAGGATAGGTGTGTAGCCAAGCGAGAATCCAAAGAATGAATTATATATCAATCCCCATAATATTGTAGGAATTGATAAAATTTGGAAGAAACGCATAAATCGTCCCATTCCTCTAGGCAAGACAGTTCTCAACGCAATTGTCGTAGCAATAAGCATCAACGCGCCATAACCAGCATCAGCAACCATCATTCCAAAGAACACAAAATAAAATGGCATAAACCAAGGTGTCGGATCAACCTCATGATATTTAGGTAAGCTATACATTTCAGTCAGCATCTCGAATGGTTTCACGACCGCGTGATTTTTAAGTTTTGTTGGAATCTCTTCATTTATTTCGATATCAGTAGGTTCCTCTATCTCTAAATAAAGATTTTCTTTCCCAACCGCTTGGTTCATAAAGTCTTCAAATGACGTAAAGGCTTCTGTCTCAAGCCACCCTTGTAATAGGAATAACTTATCATCCTTAATAAAACGATCGTGAATCATCCAACGATTTTTACGCGCGAGTAAAACCTCTTCCGCTGTTTCCAAACGTTGGATAACTATTTTTTTCTGTCCGATTAGTCGAGCCAATTGTTTTTGCTCCTCGACCAACTCAAGTATTTCTCGTTGAATCACGGTTAACTCAGCCTTAGGCAGAAGTGATCTATTATAATTAAACGTGCTAATACTAAATTGCCGAACCAGTTCTTGGACTTCCGTCTGTTCCTCTCGCAAAAATAATAGAACAAAATTAACGCTTTGATCATCACTATATATACTTTCACAATGAATCTGTTTTTCTTTAACTTTTTGTTCAAATAAATCCCAAATACTTGCATCAGCAGTTCCTAAAAAACATTTTGTTGACCGCAAGCTATATTCATTAGGCAAAAAATCTAACATTTTCCATTTTTGTAGCAGACTTTCTTGTTCTTGCAACTCACGTTGTTTCGAGCTGGCTTCAATAAAACGCTTCTCCAAGTCTTGGATACTCTCTAACTCGCTTAACAATGCGGACTCGTCAAACGTATCTTCTAATTTTTGAAGAGTTGCCTGCTGACGTTTAAGGTGAAGCCCTTTTTCTCGACTGCTACCATGATGCTCTACAAATTGTATAGCATGCGTTATTTGTTCTAACTGATTATCCACTCTTGCAAGGGCGTCTTGACTAGGTAAGGGTGCTACTTCTTCAAAATATTTTTCTACCCAATCATTGCTCACAGTTTGCTCAAAAAGGTCACGAACTTCCACACCTTGAAATCCTTGAATCGCAGATAGAATTTGTTCACTATGTCCTTGTTGGGCAATCAAGGTCAGTTTACTCATTTTGCTAACTGCCATATTCTGAGATCACCCTTTCAATAATTTTTTGAACCGTTTGTTCCTTTTTTTCTAAATAATTGTCTTCCATTTTCTTAATTGCAACTTCTGCACGACTGGTTAGTTCTCGTTCTTCGGTTTCTAACTCTTCAGCTAATGTTCGTTCTCGTATAGCCAAGGCATTAGAAAAATCATTTTTTAACTCATCACGTTTCTTTTGCAACAATTGTTTTTTAGTTGACTCGTAACTCGACAGTTCTGCTAGTAACAGTTCTTTTTTTCTTTCATTTTGTTCTTCAGCAGACTTTATTTTCTCTAAAGCTTCTAACACACAAACCCTCCTTTATATACAAAAAAAGAGCGCAAAACTCTTAAGGTTGCTCTTCTCACCCCTTGAAGAACACGATCCTTGAAGCTTACGCCCAACCATTTTGTATCTATTCAATGAGTCTAGTATATCAAAAAAAGGAATACTCGTAACTATTTTTCCTCAAAAAGGTTAAAAATCTCATATATTTAGCAAGTAAAATCTGCTTTATTTATAGTAGGGTTTTACTCAATAAAAATTAGAAAAAGTTTAAAAACCATAATACTTGCTTTTTCAGTTTTGACTATGGTATCAAGTAATGTAGAAGGAGTGGTCGGTCATGAAAAAAAATATTATCGGAATAGCGGCAAACCAGCATTATCAAAATAATCAAGATTTTTTTGATCAGCAATTTACTTACACCCCACAAGGTTTTATTGATGGTGTACACCAAGCTGGAGGTATCCCAATGTTGTTACCAATCAGTGACCCTGAACTTGCTAAGGATTATATTGCTTCTATTGATAAATTATTACTTGCTGGTGGTCAAGATGTCACACCATTTCTTTACGGGGAAGAACCTCATCCGAAATTAGGTCCGACAAGTATCGAGCGAGATTCTTTCGAAATGGCACTAATTAAAGAGGCCATCAAACAAAACAAACCAATTTTTACTATTTGCCGTGGAACCCAATTACTGAACGTTACTTTAGGTGGAACATTGTACCAAGATCTTTCACAGTATTCTGATTGGAAAGTAAAACATGACATGTTTCCCACCTTACCAGATTTCGGGCTTCACTCAATCACAGTGAACTCTGATTCAACATTAGCTCCCCTTTTTGGTGAACAAGCACAAGTAAACTCTTATCATCATCAAGCGATTAAAGATTTGGCAGAAAATCTTATGCCTATTGCTTGGTCTCAGGATGGGATCGTGGAAGCAGTAGAAAGTCGTGAAAAAAATACTAAAATTCTTGGTGTGCAGTGGCACCCTGAATTGACTCAGAAAAAAGATGTAAAAGAGCAACGCCTATTCGATTTCTTCGTTCAAGAATTTTAATAACAGCAAATAAGGTTCAATCTCCAAATCCGAGATTGAACCTTATTTATTTACATTTTCTTACTTTTTATCAATAAATCCTACTTTAGTACCATTTCTTTCGTTTTCACTTATGGGAGAATCATCTCATAGCTTTTTAGCTAAAAGGAGGAAAATAATGAATGCAATTGAAGTAAATGATGTGAAAAAGGTGTACGGTTCTGGACCAGCAGCCTTTGAAGCACTAAAAGGGATAAGTTTCACGATTAAAAAGGGAGAATCAATCGCGATTATTGGTAAAAGTGGTTCAGGTAAATCTACCTTAATGCATATTCTTGCGTTACTTGATCGACCGAGCTCCGGAAAAATAGCTTTATTAAACCAAGACACACAAAAGATTAATAAACGAACGCTGAATAAAATGAGAAATGAAACCTTTGGCTTTGTCTTCCAACAATTCTTTATGAACCCTAAAGATACCGTTCTTTCCAACGTTGTCTTACCGCTTAAAATAGCTGGGCTTTCTAGTCGTCAACGAAAAGAAATGGCCATCAATGCATTAGAGGCGGTCGAGCTCAGTGATAAAGCCAATAACAAGGCCAATGATTTATCAGGAGGGCAAAAACAGCGTGTATGCATTGCACGTGCGATCGTCAATCAACCAGAAATTATTTTTGCTGATGAGCCCACCGGAAACTTAGATTCGACTACTGGTGAAAAAATTGAAGAACTTTTATTTAATTTGAATCAAAATAAAGGGATTACCTTGATAATAGTGACTCACGACCCTGAACTCGCAGCTCGCTGTGATCGTCAAATCCATATTAAAGATGGTCAATTATTGGAGGGCGCGTAAAATGAGACTAATTGACATACTTAAATCTGCAAGCTCAAATCTTTGGCGTAACAAAGGTCGAACACTACTTACAGTTATCGCAATATTCATCGGTGCCTTTACAATCTCACTAACCACTGGTGTGAATAATGGCGTAAATGATTACATTGATCGCCAAATAAGCGGAGTTGGCGGAGAGGATCAATTAATGGTTTTTCCTGAATCGCAAATGAGTTCTGGTAATGAGGACCCTCAAGAGTATAATCCTGACAAGGGCGCGGGTGCTGATGCAGATTTTTTAACAACAAAGGATCTTGAAAAGATCAAGAGTACAAAGGGAATCCGCAAGGTTGAGCCTTTTCATTTTCTATCTACAGATTATGTTCAACGGCATAACGGAAAAAAATATTTACTCTCTGCTGTAAGTGTCAGTGATATCTCTATTGATCTAGAGTCTGGTCGTGAAGTAAGTAATTCCGACGAACATTATGAAATCAACTTAGCACCCGAGTATCTAAAATCATTAGGCTTCAAAAATGCAAAGTCTGCACTAAACAAAAAGATAAACATTGCGGTTAGTAGTCAAGCTACTGGAGAACAAGAAATTATTGAGGCAACAATTGTCGGTGTTCGAAATGTTAGTTTGATTCAACAAGGACAATCTATTATGAGCAAGGCATTGTCTGATAAAATTGTCAGTATAAATGAAAATGGTTTGCCTGAAAATATGAAGAGCAAGTACAGTACTCTTTTTGCAACAATGGATAAAAACTTATCAAAAAAACAAATCGATCAATTAAAAAATCGTTTGTCTAAAAAAGGGTTCAGTTCAATGACTGTTGAAGATGAAATTGGCATGATACGACAAGTAGTTAACGCTATTACTGGTGTACTCACTCTATTTGGCGCAATCGCATTATTGGCTGCAAGTTTTGGCATAATCAACACCTTATATATGTCTGTGCAAGATCGAACACGTGAAATCGGTTTGATGAAAGCGATGGGAATGGGACGACTAAAAGTCTTCTTAACTTTCAGCGTCGAAGCACTCTTAATTGGCTTTTGGGGAGGAATCACCGGAATAGCTGGAGCTATCGTTGCAGGGAGTCTTCTAAATGATTTTGCTGCCACCTCCTTTTTAGATGGATTAACTGGTTTAACCCTGCTACAATTTTCGTGGCCTTCTATGCTGATCATTTTAGTGATTATTATGTTCATTGCTTTTTTAGCAGGAACTTTTCCAGCAAATCGAGCAGCCCGTCTAGATCCAATTAACGCTTTACGCTATGAATAAAAAGAAGCTATAGCAATTTTTGCTATAGCTTCTTTTTATTCTTTATTAGTCATCTTCAATAGTTGTCTCTGACACTGAAAATGTTGATAAATCAGTCGTTTCACCTGTAGACAAACGTTCAAAATAGGATTTTGTCTCTTTAAATACCACAGGACTTAGTAAAATCAGGGCAATGATATTTGGAAATGCCATTAATCCATTAAAAATATCGGCAATTGTCCATACCGCAGAAACTGTCAAATACGGCCCAATAAATACCGCTAAGATATAAACCAGACGAAATGCTGATGAAAACTTCGTGTTCCCTCCAGTCAAATAACTTAAACAACGCTCCGAGTAGTAATTCCAGCCTAAAATCGTGGTAAAGGCAAAAAATGCTAAACATGTCATTAATAATAAAGACGCAATGGTTTGCGAAATTGGTAATGCTTCTGAGAAGGCAAAAATCGTCACTGCGGAACCCTCTAGACCAGTTTCCCATGCCCCTGTAAGAATAATTGCCATACCAGTCATATTACAAACAACTAACGTATCAATAAAAGTACCCGTCATAGATACTAAACCTTGTCGTACAGGTTCTTTCGACTGTGCAGCTGCTGCCGCAATTGGCGCACTACCTAATCCAGATTCATTTGAAAAGATTCCTCGAGCAATCCCTTTTTGCATGGCGATCATCATTGCCCCCATTGCACCACCAGAAACTGCGCGTAAGCCAAATGCACTTTGGAAAATTTCAATAATAACTCCTGGTAATTTTGTGATATTCACAATGATCATGAACAAACAAAGTCCTACATAAATGACGATCATTAAAGGAACAATAATCTCAGACACTCTTGCAATACGTTGTACACCACCAATTAGAACAATAGCAACAAGAACTGTCACTACAATACCCGTGAGAATAACTGCCCATGAATATTCAGTACCAAAAAGGGTAATCGTATTCACTTTATTAGGATCAAAAAAAGTTTCTGCCGCTGAAGTAATCCCATTAATTTGAGCAATTGTACCAATTCCAATTAGTCCAGCAATTGCTCCAAAAAAGGCAAACATCTTCGCTAGCCACTTCCACTTTTGTCCCAACCCATTTTCAATGTAATAGAATGGACCACCTAGTGCTTTTCCATGGTCATCGAACGTACGGTATTTAACCGCCAGTAGCCCCTCTGCATACTTTGTAGACATTCCTAACAAGCCAGCTAATTCTAACCAAAACAGGGCACCTGGACCTCCCGCAACAATTGCCGTAGCAACGCCTACAATATTACCTGTACCAATTGTAGCTGATAGCGCTGTACATAAAGCTTGGAAACTTGTGACATCTCCTTGTCCACCCTCTTCATTTTTCACCATGTACTTCAGGGCAAGAGGCAAACGACGAACTTGAATCATCCGGCAACCAACAGTTAAAATAATACCAATTCCTAAAATTAAGACGATCATTGGTGCTCCCCAAATCACAGAATTAATTTTCAATAAAATATCACCCATCAAATTCCTCCCTTTTTCTAGTTATTCTATCATAAAAATAATTCACAAACTCTTTTTCAATTAAAAAAATTTTCATTCTTGTTTTTATGGACAGAAAAGATTCAGCATTTTTCATTGGAAAATACACAAAAAACACGTATAACAAATATGAATTATATCTGTTATACGTGTCTCTTTTCTTCTAAAAACTTTATTAGAAATCAAAATTATCAGGATCGGCACCAAGACGTTCATTAATATTTAAACTATCTATTTGATTCATATCTTCTTCACTCAGTTCAAAATCAAAAACTTCAAAATTTTCTTTGATACGATTTTCATGAACAGATTTTGGAATAACAATGATATCACTCTGCAGATGCCAGCGAATAATTACCTGTGCAGCAGTTTTATCATATTTTTGTCCAATCTCAACAAGTGTTTCGTTTTGTAATATCTTACCTTGTCCTAGCGGCGACCATGCTTCAATAGCAATATCTTCTTTAGACAAAAAGTCACGTAGCTGAACTTGTGTTAACGTCGGATGTAGTTCAATTTGATTGACCATTGGTTTAATTTTTGCCGTTGTCATTAATTCTTCAATGTGATGCTGATGGAAGTTTGAGACACCAATTGCTTTAGCACGACCGCTCTCATAAATTTCTTCCATTGCTCGCCAAGAATCATTGAATTTTCCTTCAACAGGCCAATGGATCAAATATAAATCTACATAGTCTAGTCCTAAACGCTCTAGACTATCATTAAACGCTTGATGAGCAGATTCATATCCTTGATCGACATTCCAAAGCTTAGTGGTGATAAATAGATCTTCTCGGTTCACTCCAGCTTGACGAATCCCCTCGCCAACTCCTTTTTCATTTTTGTACACTGCTGCTGTATCAATCAGTTGGTAGCCATTACTTATGGCCCATTTAACAGAATTCGTAGCATCATCATCATTCACACGCCAAACACCTAAACCTAATCGAGGCATTTCGAGACCATTTGCTAATTTCTTCATCTTATCCATCAAATTTCCTCCTTCTAGTTTGTGTTTCAATTCTATTGTGAAAGACTTTGATTCAACGAATTTGTCTATTTCTTTTTCCGATCATTTTGCATAATAGAAATTGATTGTTTTAAAGCACTAAGCGTTCCGCCTTCACTATAGACTAAGACATTTGACTTATACAATTGTGCTGAGAAAAGTGTCAGTAAAATCGTAAAGACTATCAAAATTCCTAAAGAGACAAATGCGCTGGACATTGCGGCTGTACCTGATGCTAAACGCAACGGCATACTGTACGACGATAAAAATGGAATGTACGAAGTAACCTTGATGATTACATTGGTTGGATCAGAGGTCCCTAGAATTAAACCTAACATATAACCAATCATCGAAAGATACATCACTGGTTGGATCGCTTTTGCAGTATCCTCTGGTTTGCTTACTAACGAGCCGCATAAGGCAGATAGAACAGCGTATAAAAAGAGCCCAACCAACATAAAGGCAATAATCGCCAAGGCACCGCTTCCCAGTAACGATTTAATAGATACGTTATTGATAAGATCTTTTACCATAGCAACATCTTTGAATTGTCGATAACCAAACACGACAGCTACACCATAAATTAATAACTGGGTTAAGGCCACTAACAAGACACCCAATAATTTCCCATAATAATGCGTTTTTGCCTTCATACTTGACAGTAGGACTTCCATGATACGTGTACCTTTTTCTGAGGCAATTTCTTGAGCGATAATTGATGAATAACTAATAATAAACACAAACATAATGATAGTAGTTAAAAAACTCAAAATAAACTGGGTTCCTGAATCTCCCCCATCACTTTGCATCTTTCCATTCTCAAAAGTCACTTTAGTAGATTCGAATTTTGCCGGCTCCATAACCTTCTGTACTTGTGCAGTTGTTAAATTTAACTGATTGGCACGAATAGTCGCTTGCATTGAACTTAAAATCTGCTGCAACTGCGTCTCAGTCGAGGTCCCTAGAGAAGCTTTACTATAGAGCTTTCCTGAAACATTCTCCTGACTCATCTTAAGATCAAGATAAGCATCAACCTTCTTATCTTCTAATTGTTTTTGCGCTTTTTTATCGGAGGATATTACTTTGAAGCTGTAATCCTCACTTTTTGTTTTTGCTAATTGTTCTGTTACTGCTGGCTGATCACTGACAATACCAATTTTATTAATATCATTAGCATCTCCAAAGAAATGTTGTGATAAATAGAAAATGCCCATAACTAAAAATGGTGCAAGGATCATAATGACGAAGGCGGTTGATTTCACATTCTTTTTATAAACATCTTTTATAATAATCCCCATTTTACTCATTTACGGCACCTGCTTTCCATTTAAAAATTTCTTCTAGTGTTGGCGGTTGTTGATTAAACATTGGAATATAACCGTCTTTAGTTGCTTGATTAAAGATGTCTTGTCCAGCATCTGGATTTTCCAAAGTAATATCAAAACTTCCATCCTCTTTTTGAATCACAGTATGCACACCAACAAAGGCTTCTATGTCCTCTTTTTTCAAATGAGAATCTAAATATAATTTACTACGTCCAAAAGACTCACGGATTTCATGAACCTTCCCATTTAGAACAGTTTCGCCATTTCTCAACATAATCAGGTGATCACAAATTTTTTCTACGTTATCCATATTATGACTAGAAAATATAACGCAAGATCCCTTCTCTTTTAGTTCAATAATGCCATTCTTTAGTAATTCAGCGTTCACCGGATCTAACCCACTGAATGGTTCATCTAAAATGACTAACTTCGGTTCATGAATCAGAGTTGAAATTAATTGAACCTTCTGTTGATTCCCTTTCGATAAAGATTTTACCTTATCTGTTTTTTTCCCTTTGACCTGAAACTTTTCCATCCATTCATCAATTTTCGGTGCTATTTCCTGTTTGCTTTTTCCTCTCAATGAGGCAAAGAAAAGCAACTGATTTTCAATTGTAACCTTGGGATAAAGCCCACGTTCTTCTGGCAAATAACCAATGATGTTATAGTCGTTACCAGATAATTCATGTCCATCCCACAGAACACTCCCCGAATCTTTTGATAGGAAATCTAGAATTAAACGAAATGTTGTAGTTTTTCCTGCTCCATTCTGCCCAATCAATCCCAAAATCTTTCCATCTTCGATCGTAAAATTCATATTATCTAACGCTTTGTATGATCCGAAACTTTTACTCAAACTCTCAACCTTTAACATTTTTTCACTCCTTATAATTTCTTTCTAAAATAAAGACAACAAATCAGATAGCTGAATAGAAAAACATAAAGCAAGCTGCTCGCAGTAATCATCAAACTCTCTGAAATAAAGCTGCCAATCATACTTAACATTACTAAAACAACCGCAAGTATATACGCAGTTACTTTTAAAGCCATATTTGAAATTTCTAGGTTACGTTCATCCGTTCTAGCAATCCGTTGTTGTTTCAATTTTTCAGGGTTACGTATTGTACGTTGATTTCTAAAAATAAAAATAATGAAGGCAACACTTATTGAAAGAAAGAAACCTAGCAAATATCCAACAGCATGTTCACTTATTTTTAATTTATACCAATTCGTTCCAACAAATAATATGCCAGAACAACTTAACATAAACAAAATCGTCACTAAATAAATTTTACTCTGCTTTCGTAATTTCTCTGCATATTCACGGTCTGCCTTGGATAGCTCTTTCATTCCTCGTCCTCCTCATCGAAAATGAACACCTCTTCAATTGTTAAGCCAAAAAAACGGGAAATCTTATGGGCTAAAATTAACGAAGCATTGTATTTTCCGTTCTCTAAAGAAATAATGGTTTGTCGCGTTACTTCTAGATAATTCGCCAACTCATTTTGGGTCAGCTTACGTTCTTTACGTAAGGTTTGAATTCGATTTTGCAAATAATCCCCCCTCAATGTATAGCGCGCTTTACATATGATACAAAAAAAGTATAGCATCCTTTACATTTAATGTAAAGGGTACTATACATTATTTCTTTTGCAATTCATTATAGGTGTTTTCAGCTACTACTTTTGGTAACCCTACTTTTTGTAGTTCATCAATTGAGGCTGCTTGAATATTCTTTAATGATTTGAATTCCTTTAACAGCATTTTTTTTCGTTTCGGCCCGAGACCATCAATATTATCCAGCTTAGAGGCAAAGCTGTTTTTACTTCGTAATTGTCTATGAAAGGTGATGGCGAAACGGTGAACTTCATCCTGAATTCGTTGAAGCAGGAAAAATTCCTGAGAGTTGCGCTCTAACGGAACGACATTCAATTCTGGTCCAAAAAGTAGTTCACTTGTTTTGTGCTTATCATCCTTTGCTAAACCAGCAATGGGAATATCTATCCCTAATTGATTGGCTAACACATCTTTTGCTACATCTACTTGGCCTTTTCCCCCATCAATCACAATAAGATCTGGAAAAGGTAGACCTTCTTTCAGAACACGTGAATAACGCCGATAAATAACCTCTCGCATTGAAGCATAGTCATCGGGGCCCTTGACTGTTTTAATTTTATACTTACGATATTCTTTTTTAGCTGGTTTCCCATCAATAAAGACAACCATTGCTGAAACTGGATCCGTCCCCATAATATTTGAATTATCAAAGGCTTCAATACGAATAGGAGCTGGAATATTCATAGCATCACCCAATTTTTCCACCGCACCGATTGTTCGAGCTTCACTGCGGCCAATTAAATCAAATTTTTCATTTAAAGCTACTTGTGCATTTTTTCCCGCCAACTTAACAAGTTTTTTCTTGTCACCACGTTGTGGCTGCAGAACTTTTGTGTCTAACATTGCTTCCACACTTACTTTATCGATATTATCGGGAATCAATACCTCTTTTGGAATAAAATGCTCATTCTCCTGATAAAACTGACCGATATATGTAAGAAAATCTTCCTCTGCATCGTTGTAAAAAGGAAACATCGAAACATCCCGTTCGATCAACTTTCCTTGACGTACAAAGAAAACCTGAACACACATCCACCCTTTGTCAGTAGCATAACCGAATATATCACGATCGACTAAATCCGTATTCGTCATTTTCTGCTTCGTCATAACTGTTTCAATCGCTCTGATTTGATCCCGATATTCCGCAGCTTTTTCAAACTCCATGTCTGCTGCTGCTTGATTCATCTTCTCTTTTATTTGATCTTGAATCTCTGTGTGTCCGCCATTCAAGAAATTCTTTATCTCTTCTACCATATCTTTGTAAACTTGAGGATCAACGTGAAACGCGTAGGGACACAAGCATTGTCCTAAATGATAATAGAGACAAGGAGTTTTCTGTGATGGCTTGCATTTTCTCAGTGGAAAAAGTCGATCCAATAATTTCTTTGTTTCATTTGCGGCATTTACATCAGGATAGGGACCAAAATAATGAGCTTTATCCTTTAAAACCTTACGAGTAATCATTAATCGCGGATATTTTTCATTTGTAATTTTTAAAAAAGGATACGTCTTGTCATCCTTCAACATAATATTGTACTTAGGATCATTTTTTTTGATTAGATTAATTTCAAGCAACAATGCTTCGATATTTGATTCTGTCACAATATATTCAAAATCCACAATCTCACTGACTAGTCGCTCCGTCTTAGTGTTATGACTACCTGTAAAGTAAGAACGAACACGATTTTTTAAAATTTTAGCCTTTCCTACGTAAATAATCGTCCCATTTTTATCTTTCATCAAATAGCAGCCAGGTTGATCTGGTAATAGTGCTAATTTATTTTTTATTCGTTCATTCATAAGTTGCTATCCTCCAAAGCTGCCTATAGTTAAACAATCCTCTTTAATAATCTGATTGTTACCAAGGTTTATTCCTACATTAATCTAAACGTTCAAAACTCTAGGGTAGCTACATAGCTACTTATATTCTTATCATGCATACTATCCTACTAAACAGCTTATAGTAAAATCAATCCTTTAGTACGAATAAAAACGTAAAAATTAAATTGAAAAAAGCTGGACATAACGTCCAGCTCATTTTCTGGCTCTATAATTTCTAGGACTGATAGAAAATCATTCTATCGGTCCTTTTTGAGCATGAAAAAACAAAACATACAGAAGCTCCGTTAGAATTGAATCACCACAACACAAGCAAAGGAGCGTTCTGTATGCCTGATCTTCATCATATCAAACTACTACTTGGAATCAAAGATAAAAACATTTTCATCACAAATGTGGAATCGAAGAGCATTAAGAATATCAAGAGTCTTGTTGTTTCTGCGACGTTAAGTAAAGAAATTCGTCGCTGTCCTTTGTGTAAACAGATGAATCATGAAGGCATGATCGTTAAGAACGGAAAGAAAAAATCGCTCATTCAACTTAATAAATGTGCGAACCAACTGACTTATCTTGCTTTAGCGAAACAACGCTACCACTGTCGTGGCTGCCACACCTATTTTACGGCGAATACCTACATTGTCGATAGAAACTGCTTTATCGCTAAACAAGTGCGCTATAAAATTTTAGAAGAGCTAACGGAAAAACAAGCAATGACGACAATCGCTAAGCATTGCGGAGTTTCTTGGTCGACCGTTTCTCGGACACTCGCTTCTCTGATCCCCATGACAAAAGTAAAAAGAAATTGGTTACCGCGTTGTTTATTAATGGATGAATTTCGTTCACTGAAAAATCAAGTCGGTCCCTACTCCTTTTCTTGTATGGATGGCGATACTGGAAAATTACTGGATATTCTTCCTTCACGGAAGAAAAAGGCTCTCGTTTCTTATTTTATGCAATTTGAACGACGCGCACGATTGAAGGTAAAGGTCATCGTGACGGACATGAATGTTTCTTATGCCTCTCTGATAAAGGAATGTTTTCCAAAGGCAAAACTCGTTGTGGATCGTTTTCACATTGTCAAACATCTCATTCGTAAATTTGAGGATATTCGCGTACGAATCATGAAAAGCTTTGATCGAAACGATCCAACACAAGCCAAATATTATCGACAATTAAAGGCGTTGTCTCGGCTTCTGATCAAACGACAGGACAAGCTTGTTTATGACAAATGGACCAAATGGCGCAATTTTGGTTGGGCGTATCTCACCGAAAGTGAAGTGGTGGATCGTCTGCTTTCGATCTCTGACGAATTACGAATCGCCTATTTTTACTATCAAGAAATTCTTCAAGCGTTTCACGACAAAGAGGCGGACACTTTCTTTAAACTTGTAAGAACGATGCCCAATTCCGTTCCAAAAGAACTGCATTCTATAAAAAAAGCTTTTATAAACTATGAATCCGGCATTCGTTTAGCCCTCGAATTGCCTTATTCAAATGCCAAAATAGAAAATCTGCATACCCACATCAAAGCATTGAAACGAGTCGCTTATGGCTTTCGAAGCTTTCGGAAAATGAAGACCAGAATTTTCTTACTAAATAATCTGATTACCTATGAATCAAAAAACATCTAAAGTAGAAAAGGAATTCTACCTTAGATGTTCTTATCTCACTCTATCAGTCCTATTTGACAAAGAGCCCATTTTCTTACATGTGAGCTTGGATAAGCTCTTTTAATTGATCCTTTGTGTGAACACCAATAACTTTGTCAACAACTTGTCCATCTTTTTTCAATACAAGCGTTGGAATGCTCATGATTCCAAATGATGCTGGAGTTTCAGGATTCTCATCTACATCCATTTTTACAACTCTGAATTCATCTTCGTCGTATTCTTCGGATAATTGTTCTAAGATCGGTGCTTGCATGCGACAAGGACCACACCAGGTTGCCCAAAAGTCGATTAAAACAAGACCGTTATCTGTTTCTTCGTTAAAAGTTTTATCAGTAACTACTTGTGACATTTGAATTCCTCCTATTATAAATCGAATACCATAAAAACAGGTATTTCTTTTTCTTACTAAAAGTAGTATATCACGGTCGCATTTTCTTCGCTACTCTTCTGCTTACACTTGTAAACTATTTAAAAGTAACTACAGTTGCACCGCTTCCGCCTTGATTCGCCGGAGCAAATTCAAAGCTCTGAACATTACGATTATTTTTGAGATAATCTGTAATACCTTTACGTAAAGCACCAGTACCTTTTCCATGAATGATTCTCACTTGAGCAAAATTCGCTAAAAGCGCCGCATCAATATATTGATCAACTTCGGCCAGGGCTTCTTCGTACCGTTTGCCTCGCAAATCCAATTCTGGTTTCACACGAGCACTGGCTCCGCGTTGCACGCCTGTGACTACACGTTGTTTCGGTTCTTCAACAGGTGTAGTTAATGTCATATCGTCTTCGGAAACAGTCATTTTCAAAATTCCTAGTTGAACTTGCCACTCATTATTTCCAACCTTTTGAATTAACGTTCCGCGCTGACCATACGTTTCTACGATCACTTCATCATTTGGCTTGAACTGTTTCTTTGCCTTCGCTTTTTGTAAAACCTTATTTTTCTTTAATTGCTCATCTTGTTTTAAGTCAGCTAGTTGTGACTTTGCATCAATCAATTGGTGTTCTTTTATCGTTCCTTGACCATCCAACTGCATTTGACGAATATCTTTAATAATTTTTTCAGCTTTTTCTTCTGCTTCTGTAACAAGCTTATTTGCTTCTTTGCGCGCTTTTTCCATTTCCTTCTCACGCTCATCAAAGAAATACGTATAAGCGTTTTTCAAATCACGATAAAGTCTCTCAGACTCCTCTACATAGTGTCTAATTTCTAGGTATTCCGTCTCTGTAGCTTTACGTTGATTTTCTAAATCCGAAATCATTTCATTTAAATCTTGGCTTTCCTCATCGATAATTTGTTTCGCACTTTCGATCACCAAAGGATCCAAGCCAAGTCGTCGAGAAATTTCAAAAGCATTGCTTCGTCCGGGTACCCCAATCAATAAACGGTAAGTTGGACTTAGTGTATCCACATCGAACTCCATGCTTGCATTAATTGTGTTTGAACGATTATAGCCATAAATTTTCAGCTCAGGATAGTGGGTCGTCGCCATCACATATGCTGATTTCGCACCAACTGCATCTAAGATCGCAATCGCTAAAGCAGCTCCTTCTTGTGGGTCTGTTCCAGCCCCAAGTTCATCAAAAAGTACTAAACTATGTTCGTCAATCTTATCTAGTATTGATACAATATTTGTCATATGAGAAGAGAACGTCGATAAACTTTGTTCAATAGATTGTTCATCACCTATATCTGCAAAAACTTCCTCGAAAATGCCCATTTCACTTTCTTCTGCGACAGGGATTGGCAAGCCTGCTTGCCCCATCAATTGTAAAAGGCCAAGTGTTTTTAAGGAAATGGTCTTCCCACCCGTATTTGGTCCAGTAATTACGACAGCTTGAAAGTCTTCTCCAATCATCAGATCATTTGCCACCGCTTTTTCCTGATCCAATAATGGATGTCGAGCCTGCTTAAAGAAAACATGGTTTTCTTTATTGATAGTTGGAACAACTGCCTTTAAAGTTTTGGCAAATCGTGCTTTTGCATTCATTAAATCAAAACGTCCGAGAACATAAGCATTGTGTAAAATATCTTTACGTGGAGCAACTAACTCAGCGGATAGTTCAGCTAAAATTCGTTCAATCTCTGTTCTCTCAGCAATTTGCTGTTGACGTAATCGATTATTTAATTCAACAACTTGCTTAGGTTCCATAAAAAGTGTTTGACCTGAAGCGCTTTGATCATGAACAACTCCGCCAAAAATACCGCGATACTCTTGCTTTACAGGAATAACATAGCGGTCATTCCGCATGGTAATAAGACTGTCACTTAAGTATTTCGCGTTTTTTCCACGAATCAAGCCGTCTAATTGCTCACGAATTGTTTGCTCACTCCGACGAATCTGATTTCGGATAGCACGCAGTTCTGATGAAGCCTCGTCTCGAACTCTTCCATCTTCTTCTATAGAACGACGTAATTTGCCACTTAATTCTGGTAGAGTCGTCAATTGCTCTTCCCAAAAATAAATTCGTAGAAATTCTAATTCACTGTCTTTTAAATCTTCAATAAAACGAACAAGTTCACTAGTTGTTGACAGAACACGAGAAACCTCAGCTAATTCTAATCCATTAAGATTCGCACCGATCTCAATTCGTTTCATATGCGGCTTAATATTATTTAATTTAGGAATCGGCAGCCCACCCCGCAGTCGTTGGACTTTCATTCCATCTTCTGTTTCATCCAACCAAGCTTGAACAATATCTTCATCGCTAGAAGGCGTTAATTGTCGGATTTCTTCCTCACCTTGCTCCGTCGTTAAGTGTTGCTGAATCATTTTCATTACTTGGTCAAATTCTAATGTTTTTAGAATGCGTTCATTCATTTTTTCACCTTCTATACATAAATAAACCGAAACCTGTCAAACAGCGTCCCGGTTTTTACTTTATCCAATAATTTTTGTCACCCATAAGTTATCAAAATGAGAACTTAAAAATAGTGAATGCTCAACCATAAAGCGAGCATACCAACTACCCTCTAACTGATTTTGAATTAAGGCCATCGGTACGAAGCTGACTAATTTCAAAATCAAAAAAATAGACACATAACAAACAATCAATTGTAAAATTCCAGCAACAATGCCATCATACTGAGGAATGATCACCTTAAACAACAAATCTTTAAAGAAGATTGCAATTAAATGTGTCACTAACCATCCGGCTATTAAAATCATAACGAATGCAACTCCAGCATAAAAGGCCTTGTCCAGATTAAATGCTTGTTCAACTGAATAATAAATCATTTTAGAATTACTCGTAACGGATGGATAGGGAACAAATAGGTCTAGATGAGAACCTAATTGTTGATAATACATCCGTGCAACGATAAATGATAGTAAATATCCAACAGTAAACACTATCTGATAAGCTGCGCCACGTCGATAACCCACATAAAAAGATAGCAGTAGTGCAAATAAAATTACCAATGTTAACATAGTATCCCTCACTTATTTATTTGCCGCTCTTTTTTGAATCTCACGTTTTCGATTTTCATTAACAATCTGTTGTGCTTCAACGTGATTCCGGATTGGAACATTTTCTTTTCCATTTTTCCGCATAATTTCTTTGGCTTCGGCTTCAATTGCTTCAATTTTCTTAATGCGATTTTCTAATTCCAAATTATGTGCAGCTTGTCCATCAAGCGTATACTGCTGCTTTTCCAGTTTCATTAACGCTTCTTGTTTTTTTAATTGATCTGAGATCGCATTTATCGCTAGCAACATCGCAGCTTTTTCTTGTGTGATTTCAGGGGATAATGACATGATCTCATTTAACTGCTCATTGACCAAAGCGGTAACCATATCCATATGTTGCTTGGATTCTTGTCCAATGATAGTATAAGTCTGACCGGCAACGATTGCCTTATAGCGATTTTGCGCCATATCGATCAACCTTCCTAATACAATTTTTTATTTACTCAGTTTTAAAAATACTAATATATTATATGCTAAAACCTTTCATATGTACAACTTTCATCAATTAAAAGCCAATTAACTTAAAGAAAAGAGAAAAATTTATGAGTTCTACTGTTTTAAAACTATCAAAAACTGAAATCCAAAAGCTGAAATCCTATTACACTGATTACTTGCTAAACAAAAAAGCCCCCTATAGTGAGTTTTCAGCAAAAAAGAATGGCACAAGCATCACCGCCTACACCTCTGGAAAAGTATTGTTTCAAGGAAGCAATGCTGAACAGGAGGCCGCAAAATGGGGGAAATCAGAATCATCAACAGTAAAGAAAAGCACCAGTCTGCCCGAAAACTTTTCATCGCTATCCGTTCTCGGCAGTGATGAAGTTGGAAACGGCAGCTACTTCGGCCCCCTATGTGTCTGTGCAGCATATGTAGACAAAGAACACCTTTCCCCCTTAAAGAAACTCGGCGTGAAAGATTCAAAAATGCTGACTGATGATCAAATTCGTAAAATGGCAATTACTATTAAAAAGCTGATCCCATACAAATTACTAGTTGTTAATCCAGAAAAATACAATGAGATTCAACCAAAATATAATGCGGTACGCATGAAGGTTGCTTTACACAATCAAGCCATTCGTATATTACTAGAAGAGATTGAGCCAGTTAAACCTGATGCAATACTAATTGACCAATTTACTTCAGAAGCCAATTACATGAAGTATGTTAAACAAGAAGCACAGCGTGTTAATCAAAAAATCTATTTTGTCACTAAAGGTGAACAATATCATCTAGCTGTGGCAGCTGCTTCAATCATCAGTCGTGCAAGCTTCCTTGAAGAATTAGACAAAGCTTCTGTTGAACTCGGAAGAAAAGTTCCTTCAGGTGCAGGCAAACCTTCTGATGAGTTAGCCGCTGATCTGATACGTCAAGGAGGAACCGAATTATTAAGTAAATATGTTAAACTCCATTTCGCTAATACAGAGAAAGCGAAAAAATTAGTTTAATGGGCTTTGCCCGTCAAAATGCGCAACCATTTTGACGGGTAATTTTAGACTTCTGTTCCTGCAAGATAGACTTGCTGAACATTCCGGAGTGCCTCAATGTCGGAAGCAGCGTCACCAGTAACTACCAGGATATCTGCTTGTAAGCCGCTTTTCAATTCACCAGTAAGATGAGATAAATCAAAAATTTTCGCTGGATTTTGCGTAGCCGTCTGAATAGCTTCGATTGGCGATAAACCATATCGCACCATCAATTCTAGCTCTTCTACAATCGGGACACTTGGTGCTTCAAGCATTACCATGTCCGTTCCAGCTAAGATGGTTACTCCCTCATCGTAAATTGCTTTGAAGTTTTCTGAGTAAGCCTGAACCGAACTTTCGAAAAAATCCAAATGATGTGAATACGTTTCGGTTGATTGATTTGAATGATCAATGCCAACTTCTTGAACCTTTTGATTGTATTCTGCAAGAAAATGGTACGCAAACATTGTCGGAGTCCATGATTGGTGATTCTTCGCCATTTGTTTTGCTTGCTCAACAGTTAAAAAATTTCCATGCTCAATCGTATCAAACCCCGCATCAATACACATCTGAATCCCTGGTTGCGTTCCTGAATGTACCACACATTTCAATCCAAGACGGTGTGCTTCGGCAACGCATGCATTTAACTCCTCTTGTGTAAACTCACAAATGTCGTCACGATTTGTCGTTAATAACTTAATCCAATCGGCTCCATCTTTCTTTTGACGTCGAATCGTATGCCGTATATTTTCAACACCATCAACCTCTTCAATACCATCTTCGTGACCATGACCTCCAGTTATGCATATTCCTCGATCGGTATGTAATATACGTGGGGCTTTAACAAATCCTTTCTCAGCGGCTAGTCGAAGTGTTTCTAATAAAAATTGCGGCCCACAACAATCACGAATCGTTGTGACTCCCTTAGCCAAACACGTTTCTGCTTGCTTTTGTGCATAATAGGCAATCATAAAATCATTGTATCGATGCAAATCTGGCTGCGTCCAATAATAGCCAAGGTGGATATGGGCATCCATCAACCCTGGTAAAATAGTCCCGTTGCCATAATCTCGGATTTCGGCCTGTGGAAATTCTGCAGATAATTTTTCTGCCTTTCCTACAGCCTTAATCGTGTCATTTTCAAAAACAACACCACCGTCTTCAATGATTGTCTTCCCATCACCAGTGATTACTTTTTTTGCCTTTAATAAAATCATCTCTACCCCTCCAAAAAAACGTTTTCATTAACATAATTAAGTGTAACAAAAGAACCCTTAAAAAGGATAGACAATTTTAAGGGCTCCTTTGACTAACTATATTTTTATTGATAATACTCTGGTAATTTAAATCCATATTCTACTTCGAATACTTTTCCAACCTGCAGCAATAAATCTTCCCGTCCCCGCGCAGCCGTGAATTGAATACCTAGGGGTAAGCCTTCTGAGGTCACATGCGTCGGTAAACTAATTGCCGGTTGACCTGTTAAATTTGCTAACTGAGTATAAGGGGTAATTTGTAAACTCTTCTCGAACATGCGATCAATTAAATGAAGAAGTTCCGACTCCGTTAGCGTAGCTGCTGCTTCAAGTGCATCCCGAACCTCATCGCTTACTAAATGATCACTCAACTTAGGCGCGGTCTCCGCAGTCGTTGGGGTCAAGAGCAGATCATATTTCGTAAATAATTCTTCCATTTTAAAAGCAGCGTAATCCCATTGATTCAAGGCATTTACAAAATGACTAGCTGGAATTTTTTTGCCATATTGATAAATTCCCCACGTCATCAATTCCATATCATTCTTTTCAACCGGTCGTTTCATGCCTTTTTCGATCTCTGAAAACATCGCCGCAGTTTCTGCACCGTTCATTGAGTAATAACTGGTGATTATCTCATTTCCATTTACTGGATACGAAATCATTTCTACTTGATGTCCCTTTTCCGATAAGAAATCCCGTGCTTGCTCCACTGCTTTGATTGCTTCATCAGAAACTGGCGAATCGATTGGAGAATCAATAATGACTGCTATTCGCAGTTTCTTTCCATGTGCTGCTTGAAAATGTTGCCAAGCTCTTTCAGGAGCCTGATAGGGTGCTGCACTATGGATACTGCGCATTCCATAGAAGAGTTTCTCCGTATCACGCATTGAAACAGTTAATGCAAAATCGATTGCCGCTCCTTGCCAGCCACGCCATCCGCTTGGACCAACTGGCATCACTCCTCGAGTAGGCTTTAACCCAATCAACCCGCAAAACGAGGCAGGGATTCGGATGGAACCGCCGCCGTCGCTTGCTCCTGCAATCGGAACAATCCCTGAAGCCACAGCACTAGCTGCACCTCCACTAGAACCGCCAGAATAATAGTCAAGATTCCATGGATTTTTGGCAGAACCATAAATTTGAGTATCTGTAATATTTTTAAACCCAAATTCAGGTGTATTTGTTTGAGCAAAAGGGATCAAGCCATTTGCTACCAATTGATTAGTAAAATTACTACTATGACTTGCATGATGTTCTCGTAATAACTTAGAACCTGATGTGCTTAGCCACCCTTTCTTTTCTTGCCCCAACATTTTTAATGGGATCGGTAGACCAGCAAATGGACGGTCCAAAATATTATCTAGTTTTTCATATTCTTTAAGTGCCTCTTGGTCCATTATCGTTACAAAGGCATTTAGAGCTGAATTTTGCTTAAGAACCCTTTCTTCAAATTTCATTAATAATTCTTGAAAGCTTATTTCTTTTTTTCGCAGCAATTCTGCCCAATACAAACCATCTTTCATTAGCGACACCTCATTTTATGTTTTATTTATTATCACAAATTTTTTTGGATAATACTAGCAGCTGATTCTTAGAAATAGGTAGATGAATAAACCACTGAATTCAATCATTCTATATTAACACTTGCTGATGATGGTTGTGTTAGAAAGTCATCACCGCTGATTGAAACTTAGACTAAATAAGAACCCACATTGTTTTGTGAGTTCTTACTTTATCATATATATTTTCTTTGAAAATGAATTTCCAAACGTTTCTGAATATTGCCAACAATAATACAAAGCAGCCAATATATAATCGCTACTAAAATATACATAGATAAATAATCGAATGTTCGTCCCCCTACGATTTTAGCCTTTTGAAAGATGTCTGGTACGGTGATCATAGCAGCTAAGGAAGTCCCCTTTACTAGATCCATCGCAACGTTACTTAAAGCCGGAATAGAAATTCTCATCGCTTGAGGTAGAATAATGTAGCGCATCGTTGGAAAAAAACGATTTCCCAAAGCATTCGCAGCATCCCATTGACCTTTATTTACGCCTGCAATTGAGCCACGATAGATTTCACCGATAAACGCACTACTGGTCAAGCTAAAACAAATAATTGCCGCGGCCACTGCATTTAATTGGTAAGGCAAACCAAAGTACAATAAAAATAGTAAAACCAATGCTGGTGTTCCACGCAAGAAAGACAAGTAAAAACGTACAAAAAGCTGAAGGGGTTTCCAAGATATAAACCCTAAAATAGTTACAATTATTCCAAGAAAATTCCCAAGCAGAAAGGCTGCCACACTAATCCCTAACGTGTAGCCTAATCCGCTTACTATAAATGGAATAGATTCTATCATTAAATTGATATTAATTGTAGGGATATACATTAATCTGGTGAAACCTTTTCTGTTACTTCTTGTTTCGGTTTTACTGAAACATCTATTCCAAAGTACTGTTCAGCTATTTTTGTTAAAGTCCCATCTTCTTTTAAATCCTTCAACGCATGATTAATTTTAGTTTTTAACATCTTATTTTCTTTTTTGAAAAGAAAACCAGTTGTATTTGCATTGAAGTAAACGTCTTCTAAAATTTTTACGGGGATATCAGGTAACGCTGCTACGGACATTTTTTGCAGATAATAGTCATTTAAGATCACATCTGTCCGGCCGTTTGCCACATCCGTTAAATATTGATCATTCGTAGCATTGTCGTAAGTAATTGCTTTTGCACCATATTTTTCCGCAATTTTCATATAGCTAGTATTCGGTTCGCCTGCAGCCTTTTTCCCTTTTAAATCATCTAAAGAGTGAATGCCTGAGTCATCGCTTTTCCTAACGATCATGCTATCAAAAGAATATTTGATCGGGGATGAAAGAGAGAATTTTTCCGAACGCTCTTTTGACATGCCAAAGTCATTGGCAGCAAAGTCGGCTTCCCCTCGATTAACTGCGGTAACTTGTCCATCGACATTATATTCCTTGAATTGAATTTTCAAATCTAGTTTTTTCGCTATCGCTTTTGCAACATCTACATCATAACCAACTAAATTGTTCTTACCATCGTAATAGGATGACGGAAATAGTGTTCCCGAAGTCGCCACAACGATCTCTTTTTTGTCCTCAACTTTTTCCCAACTCGCATCCTCTTTTGCTTGACCATTTCCGCATGCAGTCAAAATAAAACCTGCGGCAATAAGTGTCACACCTATCATCCATTTCTTCAATGCTCTTTCACCCATTCCTTTAAACATATTTTTTTATTGCTTCTTTACTTATAGCATATAAAAAACACATGTTAATAGAAAGTTGCCTATGAAAAACAGGATATAATACAGATATGATCAATTTCAATGTGTGATAAGACACCTCTTAAAATAACTAAATTTATTTTTAAGAATAACTAGTTCTCAACTTGTATTCGTTTAAAAGCTTTTATACATATCTATTTTCTCTTAATTCTATCTTCCGTATGTCCTCTATTGTTTGTGTTCCTGCCAATTGCATCACCATCTCCAATTCCTTCTTGAAAAAATCAAAGACTTGTTGTACACCAATGGAGCCACCAAGTGCTAAACCATAAATGACAGGACGACCTATCGCAACCAAATCAGCGCCAGATGCCAGCGCCTTGAAAACATGCTGACCGCGACGAATGCCGCTATCAAAAACAATGGGAGCTCTGCCTGCCACAGCGCCCGCTACATATTGTAAGGAATCAAAGGATGCTGGCCCTCCATCAAGCTGCCGACCTCCATGATTTGATACCCAAATGCCAGAAGCACCTGATCCAAGTGAACGTTCTACATCTTCTTCTGACTGAACGCCTTTTACATAGACAGGAAGTTTAGAATTCTGGGTGATAAATTCTACATCTTTCGCGCTAAGTTTTTGTTTTGATGAACCATATACAGCATCCATGGTTTGTCCGATTCCTGATTGATACGCTTGAACAATTGGCATTGCTAAAGGGAAAGTGAAGCCATTTCTCCGTTCTGTTTCACGATTTCCTCCCACGGTAGCATCCGCAGTCAGAACGATCGCCTTAGCGCCATTTCTTTTTGCCATATCTAAGATATCACGATTTATCCCATCGTCTTTACTCATATAGAATTGAAACCATTGAGGCGCTTCTTTTCCTCCAGCTTGTCGTATCTCCTCTAACGTACAGGAAGCATAAGAACTTGCTGTATAAATTGTACCAAAGCGAGCAACCCCCTTTGCAGAAGCCTTTTCTGCGGAAACATTAGCCAATCCATGAGCTGCAACAGGAGCCATAATTATCGGTGCTGCTAACTCAACATTATCAAACGTTGTCTTCGTATTAGGTAATTCCACGTCTCTTAATACATGCGGAATAATCAATTTATGATTAAAAGCCTTTTCATTTTCCTGATACGTAAAGATATCCCCTGCACCACTGCTGATATATCCATACCCGCCTCTAGGGATAACCTCTTTTGCAGCTTCTTCCAGGTCAAACATATTAATAAAATCGATGGCACCTTCTGCAGTGCTCGCCTGATAAATCTTTTCCATCTAAATCCCCACCTTCAATTTGATAACGTTTACAAATCCAATGTTACCCTTCTACTTAATTAGTGACAAATGATCTGTTTATCGATTATTTTTAGTAGTAATCTATAAAAATATTCTTTTCTATTGACGTTTTATTCCAGTGGAAACAAAAAAAGAACCCTAAAAAAGGATTCTTCTTAATTCATTTTATTCTTCTTCGGTCATGAAGGTATTGAAAACTTCTTCAATCATATCCCATTCAGCATCTGTTTCGATTTGCTGCAATTCGCCTTCGCTACCGTCTTCATTTTCAACATAAGCGTAAGCCTGCAATTCAACATCTTCGTCTTCAGGTGCTCCTGCGGGATAAAGTAATACATAATTGCGATTAAATTCTTCTTGTCCATCAATTGTCAAAAGAATTTCGTATAACGTTTCATTTCCTTCATCGTCAACTAAAGTAATTACTTCGTGTTCGTGGTCATGATCATGCTCGTGATCGTGGTCATGTGTATGTTCGTGTGCCATATCTATTCCTCTTTTCTAAAGTTTATTGCCAGTACGGTCAAGATAATTTTGTAAGATCATCACCGCTGCAAGTTTATCGATAACTTTTTTTCTTTTCGAACGCGACACGTCCGCTTGTTCGACTAACATCCGTTCAGCTTGCACTGTCGTCAGTCGTTCATCTTGAAACTCAACTGGTAAATCAAAAAGTTCTTTGATTTTTTCAGCATAGGTCATAGAAGCTTCTGCACGTGGACCAATTGAATTGTTCATATTTTTAGGGAGTCCTACTACAAATTTAGTAACCTGATATTCCTTGGCAAGCTCGCGTAAACGATCAAAGCCAAACTCCCCTTGCTCCTCATCAATACGGATGATTTCGACTCCTTGAGCCGTCCAGCCAAATGGATCGCTTACCGCAATTCCAACAGTTTTAGAGCCGACATCTAGTCCCATTATTCTCATCGAATATCAATACCGTGATCTTTTAGATAGTATTTTACCAAAACTTCCATGACTTCATCGCGCTCATGACGACGAATCAAGTTTCGTGCATCTTGATAACGAGGAATATACGCAGGATCTCCTGATAATAAATAGCCGACGATTTGGTTAATCGGGTTGTAGCCTTTTTCAGCTAAAGCATTGTAGACAATCGTTAACGTTTCACTAATTTCTTTCTTACGATTATCATCAAAATCAAAACGGACTGTTTCATCTGTGTATCCCATTTTCTCACACCTCTCCTTGGAATTATCAACAATTATATTCTACTAAAAGAAGACAAAACTTACAAACTTTGCAAGTTGCCAATCTATTGGCTTTAGAAAATCTTCCAAATTATTATAACATGCTTTCCTCTAGTGTATGTCTTTTTTTATAAGCATCTTTTTTTCTTTTAAGGATAATGCTCGTTATACTGAAATTATAACTTGTTTTACTAAATACATTTCTTGCTTAAAAAAACAAAGGAGGCTCTACTATGTCCAATAGATTTTTTAAATTACTTGCCTGTATCATTGGTGTAGAATTAATCGGATCAATCTCTGGTTTCTTTGCTGGCGATATCCCTGCAATCTACGCTCAGCTAAACAAACCATTTTTAGCACCCCCGGGCAGCATCGTAGGAACGATTTGGATTATCCTTTATGCTCTAATTGGTTTGGCATTATTCTTGGTGATCGATAGTAAGGAAGCAAAAGGCAAAACTCTTTCTTATATTCTCTTTGGCATCCAATTAGTACTTAACTTTATTTGGAGTATCATTTTCTTTGGAGGTTCACATTTCTGGATCGCCTCCTTCATCAGTTTGTTTCTACTAATTAGTATCATTTTTAGCATTCGTGAATTTCGAGGAATTTCTACAGGAGCAGCGATTTGTTTTGTTCCTTACCTTATTTGGATTATTTATGCTACCTACCTTTCATTTGGATTAGCGTTTTTAAACTAGTCAAAAGACATCAGCTCTCTGATGTCTTTTTATTAGCTTTGATCATTTCATTTTCTTTCCGTCAGTCAATAGGACACTTCTTTTCTCTCCGATTTGACCTTTCCATAAAGCGCTTGCTATACTTTTAGACAGGAATCTATTGGAAAGGAGCCGCTTTTGAAGACAATTGTTGAGATTATTGAAAAATCAAAAGAAGAAACAGCCAATTTTAAAGTTCATGAAGTAACAAAATCCCTTCAAAATGTGCTTTCTATTCTCAAGAACGAAAAACTTTTTTTAGTTGGTGAGGAAAATGGTGCTCATTACAAAGTGCCATACTCAAATGTTTTTTATATAGAAGTTGTCGATAAGAAAAGCTTTATTTATACGCAAGACAAGGTCTACCAAAGTGCTGAAAAGCTTTATCAGCTGGAGGAAAAGCTTTTGCCCCACAAATTTATCCGAATCGGAAAATCAATGTTACTAAATATCGAAGTCATTCAATCTGTATCACCTACTTTGAGTGGCCGCTTTGAAGCAACTCTTGTTAACGATGAACGCGTTGCTGTATCGAGAAAATATGTTCCTGAACTAAAAAAAGCCTTAGGAATGAGGAAACGGATATGAGAGTAATCGACTATTTCAAAAGTGTTTTCCGATTGTCATCTATGATTTTTACGTTACTAGTCCTTGTAAACTTGGCAATCAATAAGCAAACGCTCTTTGAAATCATAGAATACATGCTGATCGTCTCATTAATATCTGGATTACTGCGTTTCATTATTGAAGACAAGGAAACCTACTCTAATCGTCGTATTATTTTAAATCAACTGCTCTATATCGGATTGATTTTCCTACAAATTATCATTGGCGATATTGGGTATGGTTGGAATTTAGGAATGATTGGACTAATGCAAAATTTTGGGATCACTCTATTAATTTACGCTTTCATTAAATTTTTCATCTACAGTAATGACAAGAAGGAAGCAGCCGAGATCAATCAGCTAATTCAGCGAAAAAGGAAGCAAAATAACTAAGTGAATGCCTAAAATACAATTCTCTGCCGATTGGAATAGCCAATCGGCATTTTTCATGCTCACCTCGCAACGACAATCAATCGCTTGCTCTCTAAATCATAAAGGGCTTGATCATAATCTCCAAATATTCGTACATCTTTATATCCAGCTAAACTAAGCAATCGACGGTACTCATCATCAAGAATTATCTTATATACAATGTCATATTGGTTGCTTTCCAGACGCTCTGTCGAATGATACAGATCTAAAACATGGATGGTTTGGAATGCTCCATCCTGTTCCTTAACAAATACACGAGAGAAATTTGGCTTATTCACTACTACTTCAATTGCTGGCAAACTTAAATTATGATGTGTTGTCCCTTGTGTCAAAATAAGTATCCCATCGTCTTTCATCCTTGCTTTCATTGATTTTAGAGCAGTAACCAGATCTTTTTCCGTGTGCAAGTGAGGCAAAGAAGTCGTTAAGCAGACGATTGCATCAAATTTCTTTTGATACGCTTTCTCTAAATACCTAAAATCACATTGTTTAAGTGGTACCTCTATCCCTTTTTCACTTAAATTTTTAGCAGCAATTTCTAACATAGATGCTGAGTAATCCGATCCAGCGACATCTAAGCCCATCTCTGAAAACATATAAAGATGCTGTCCTGTTCCACATGCGCAATCCAACACACTTTCCACTTTCTCTTTCGAAAAGACGGATTGAAAAAACTCCTTCTCTGTGCCAAGATATTCCTCAATACTGCCAAACTCATCATAATCATAAGCGAATTGTTGATATCTATCTTTCATCTTTCACACCTCACAAGTCTTTACTTCCATTATATCAAAATGATTTTACTAGGCATTTTTTATTGAAGACCGGCAAAAAAATAGGGGAACATTCACCTTAGTTCGAGTTAACAACCACTTAGAGAAATTCCATTGTTTCAGCCAAAAAAGTTGCTTATAGTGGGTTTATTAAGAAGAACAACGAGAGAAATATTAACTAGAAAGCCTAATGGTAATAAGTCAAGATAGAAATTTAAAAAAATGAGTTAGATTTTCAAAGATTAGACCGCACTGAACTAGACCCGACGAAAATTCAAATTTTTTCGGGCTGATTACGAGGTTTTGTGCAAATAACTTTGCGTTATTTTTCTATCACCACCTTCGTTGGCTGATAGAGTTGACCGTTGCGTAGTAGCACATCGATCAAGCGCACAAATTTTCTTCCGGTTAAGACGAGCGCTCGCTTATGTTTGTGTTTAGGTACTTCATTTTTCTTTTTTTGGTAGTACTCTTTAAATTCTGGAAGCGTGATTCTTACTCGATTGGTGGCTTCAATTAAGTAGTAACGAAAATAGCGATTTCCAGAACGATTTAGTGGTGTGTTTTCAGATTGAGAGTTTCCCGATTGATTCTTAGTCCAAGTTAGACCCGCATACTTTGCTAATTTAGATTGATCGTCAAATCGTTCGATTTGACCAATCTCAGCGATTAAGCCTGCGGTATAAACAGGCCCTAAACCTGGGACGCTTAACAAGCATTGGGCCTCTGGAATTGTTTCAAGTAAGGCAGTAATGGCTTTTTCGATTTCTTTAATCTGTTTTTTTAGAAATTTGATTTCATTGGCTATTATTCCTAACACAAGATCAATAGAGTTCTTGGTTACTTTACCTAAACGATAAGAACTACGAACAGCTTTTTTAATACTTTTGACAAGTTGCTCTGGATTTTTGAATCGACCTTTTCCTAGCTTTTGAAGTAATTCGGCTGCTTCTTCCAAAGGCATTTCTGAAAATTCGTCTAAGGTAATGTCCTCTGTTAGGAGGTTCATAATCGTAGTTCCGAATACGGAAGTTTTATTGTCTTCATTCGCAAGTTCTTTTGATAAGGTGTTACATTTATACGTTAGATTTTCTAAAAAATGTTGTTTGGCTTCTACCATTTGAGTTACTAATTGATAACGAGATCTTGTCAATCGTTGAAGACCAACATAGATTTCTTCTTTAATAGGAGATAGTGTATGAAGATCTACTCGCAGATAATCGGCTATGATCCGTGCATCAATTTTATCTGTTTTATCCTGATCAAACATTCTTGAATACTGTTTGATTCTATAAGGATTTTCTACAGTAACTTCGACAGGTAACTGCTTTAAATCTTCATCTAAGTAGAAAAACATTGATGGATGAAAACTGTAGACAGAGGTTGATTCCATGCCTATGACAATTCGACTGAAATCGCAGGTTTCTTGGTAATTCAGAATTTTTTGTTTGATTTCACTAGCTCCGATCAAATCGTTGCTAAGTGAATCTTCAAATAGAATTTCTTTTGAATCTGTTAAAAAACAAGTATCTAATTTTTGAGAGCTAACATCTAAACCGATAAATAATTTCATGGAAGGGCCTCCTTTCGTAAATTATTTGGAAATACTTAGCTATTGAAGTTTATCCCTGAACCTTACTGGATAACCGCAGTCTCGCTTAATAGTACTCAATTGTTTACTTTCTAAAAGCCACTCTATTTCCTACTAGAAATAGTATAAAAAGTAAACGGTACAGCTAATGGGTTTGAGGCATGATAACCAATAAGTCGGGATGCAGGCTTTCTGCTGTAGTCATAGCTACAAAGGAAAATAGCAGTGTTTCGATAGACCATTTCCACAAGTCTATTATTCAGGAACAAAAGTCAATAGCCAAGGTTTTAAAGTTATTTAATAAGGAATAACCCGAAAGGGTGACTGGAACGATGAAAATCGTTTCAAAATATATATTACGAGAGGGAACTAAAATGAATGAACTCGTAACAATATCAAACCTAGCTAAATCTTATAATCATCAAGAAGTTTTAAATAATATTTCATTTTCAATAAAAGAAGGAGAGTTGTTTTCTGTCTTAGGTCCAAATGGGGCAGGAAAATCAACTTTGATTTCTTTGATTCTAGGATTAGCCAAGGCAGATGCTGGTGAAATTCTATTTGAAGGAAAAGCTTTAGAAACACAATCCACTGAGCATAAATCAATGATCTCCGTTGTTTTCCAAAACAGTATCTTAGATCCAGATTTATCAGTGAAAGAAAACTTATTTATTCGGGCATACTTTTACACTAATAATTGGAAAGAAGCCAAGCAATTAGCCAAAGAAAAACTAGCGGATGTCCAAGGCGAACATCTCTTAAATAAACGATATGGTGTTCTATCAGGCGGAGAAAAGAGAAAGGTTGATATCGCAAGAGCTTTGCTTAACACACCGAAATTATTGTTCTTAGATGAACCAACTACCGGACTAGACATTGGTTCACGATCAGACATGTGGCGATTGATTCATCAATTAAAATCAAAATATCACATGACCGTTGTATTAACTACTCACTACATGGAAGAGGCTCGAGATTCAGATAATATTTTGATGCTAGATAATGGGAAAATTATGGCGTATGACGCCCCAGAGAATTTGAAGAAA
Source organism: Enterococcus raffinosus (assembly GCF_019175485.1). NCBI lineage: Bacteria > Bacillati > Bacillota > Bacilli > Lactobacillales > Enterococcaceae > Enterococcus > Enterococcus raffinosus. The sequence continues at coordinate 1,180,506 of NZ_CP072888.1, read as the reverse complement.
AACTATCAGTGCTTGACACTGGAGGATGTCTTTTTGACGATTATGGAAAAAGGGAGAGAGAATTATGAATGCATTAGTATATAGAGGATTGTTGCTATTTTTCAAAAACAAACAGGCGGTGATTGGTTCGTTTATCGGAGCATTGATTATGATTATCCTTTACGTTTTCTTGCTAGGCGACAGTTTAGTTGATTCCTTATCTGCCCTTTCGCATCCGAAACTTGTAATTGACACTTGGATGCTTGCTGGTGTGATCGGTATTGCATCAGCAAGTTCTACTCTTGGTTCAGTCAGCCTAATGATTAGAGACAAGGAGCGAAATGTTTATACTGACTTTATGATCTCTCCGATTTCTAAAAGTAAAATTATGTTGGGTTATTTTTTTAGTACCTTCTTGATTTCACTGTTGATTACTTTTATCGTGATTCTTGTAGCAGAAATCTACATTGTGGTTCTTTCGAATGGTGACTTTCTCACTTTGCCACAGTTGGGCCTATTATTCATTGTTAGTTTATTGACAGTTTTTTGTTCTTCAGCCTTTATGTTTTTCATTGCGAGCTTTTTTAGACGAATTGATACCTTCTCCACTATGACTTCTGTGATCGGTCCTTTCATTGGTTTTTTGACCGGTTGCTATGTTCCGATAGGAAGTCTGCCTGACAATGTGCAGACAATAGTAGAATATTTTCCTTTAACTAGCGGCATCGTATTAATCCGCCGTATCTTAACGGCAAACGTATTTACTGCTGCAGATGAACCAATTGCGACAGTAATTAAAGAAGAATTAGGAATTTTATTAAATGGTCAAGAGAGTATCATTCTTCCTATCGCTATTCTAGTGATCTCAAGCTGTATATTTTTAGCTATTGCCTTATGGAACGTCAAACGGATAGAAGTAAAGAGATAAACTATTAATTTAAAAGACCTCTTGAGGAAATCCTCAAGAGGTCTACGAGTTAGGATTAGTAAAGTTCTAAGTATTGATCACGTTCCCACTCTGAAACAGTTTGACGGAAGGCTGCCCATTCCATGCGTTTTGCTTCATTGAAGTTCGTGTAGATATGATTACCTAGAGCATCGATCATCGTTTGATCTTCACGCAATGCTTTGATTGCATTATGAATTGTAGAAGGTAAATCATATATTTCAGCTTCTTTACGCTCTTCTTCAGTCATTACATAAATGTTGCGGTCCACTGCTGCTGGTGGTGTCAATTCATTACGGATACCATCTAAACCAGCTTCTAATAAAACAGCCATAGTCAAATATGGATTTGCTGCTGGATCCACAGAGCGTAATTCTAAACGTGTAGACAAACCGCGAGATTCTGGAATACGAATCAATGGAGAACGATTGCGTCCGCTCCAAGCTACATACACAGGAGCTTCAAAACCAGGAACTAATCGTTTGTAAGAATTCACGATCGGGTTACATACTGCCGTATATGCACGCGCGTGCTTCAAAAGACCAGCTAAAAATTGATAAGCTGTTTTGCTCAGTTTCATTGGACCATCTTCGTCGTAGAACACGTTGCCTTCATCATTAAACAGTGACATATTGCAATGCATTCCTGAACCGTTGATTCCGTAAAGAGGTTTAGGCATGAACGTTGCGTGCAAGCCGTGTTTACGTGCAATTGTTTTTACAACTAATTTGAAGGTTTGAATGTTATCGCATGCTTCAATCGCATTTGCGTATTTGAAGTCAATTTCATGCTGACCAGGAGCAACTTCATGGTGAGAAGCTTCTACTTCAAAGCCTAAGCTTTCAAGTTCTAGTACGATATCGCGACGACAATTTTCACCTAAATCAGTTGGTGCAAAATCAAAGTATCCGCCCTTGTCATTCAAGTCTAATGTTGGATCGCCATTTTCATCCATTTTGAATAAGAAGAATTCTGGTTCTGGTCCTAAGTTGAATGAAGTATAGCCGAACTCTTCCATTCCCTTCAGTACACGTTTCAAGTTTCCACGAGGATCTCCTGGGAACGGTGTACCATCAGGACTATAAATATCACAGATTAAGCGTCCTACTTTGCCATGATCGCTTTCCCATGGGAAAATCATCCAAGTAGACAAATCTGGATATAGATACATATCACTTTCTTCAATACGGACAAACCCTTCAATAGATGAACCGTCGAACATCATTTTGTTATCTAGGACTTTTTCCATTTGGCTAACTGGTACTTCAACATTTTTGATAGTCCCCATAATGTCTGTAAACATCAGACGTAAAAAACGGACGTTTTCTTCTTCGACAATTCTTGTAATATCCTCTTTACTTAGATCTCTTTTCGGCATAATATCTAATCCCTTCCTCGCACTTCATTTTTTTATATTCCACAATCACTACAGCTTTGGACCTTGTGATTGATATGGATTTTGTTGCTGGAATCCACCTTGTGTCAACATTTCGTCATAAAAAATACGGCGAACATCCTTATCAGTCAATGGCGGTTTTTCTTTAGCCGCTTTCACTTCTTCTTGACGCATTTGATAGACTCGTTTGATTCCTGCCATATTTAGGCCATCGGATAGATAGTCCTTGATTTCTAGCAATACATCAATGTCATTTAGAGAATACATCCTACGGTTACCTTCACTTCGTTCCGGATGGATCAGTTCTTGCTCCTCATAGTACCGAATCTGTCGCGCAGTCAAATCCGTCAACTTCATAACTGTACCAATTGGAAAAACAGCAAGTGAACGACGCAATTCTTTTTCCCGCATAACATCTCCTCCTTGTTTTTTGATGTTGAAAAAAGGATACCATCCGTTAGACCAATCGTCAAGTCTTTATGTCACATTTTCTTACATATAAATTCCGAACGTTCGTTTTTATCAAAGAAAGCTTATTGTATCAAGGGTTGATTGGTTCAAAGAAATTGATATACTGGAGAAAAAAGACAGGAAGATGGAAGATTGTTTAAATTTGAAATTGGTCAAACCGTTGAACTAAAAAGGCCTCACCCAATGGCTGGGTTGATTGGAGTCGTTAGAGCTTCTTATGAAGAGAATCGTACCTATCTTGTGTATTTCAACCATGATTATCAATTAATCCTCCACGAAAATCAGCTTGAAATAAAAAAATCCGAAGTTCAACAACTTCGGATTTTAACTATTATGAATAATAAACTTCATTTACAGCGTTTGCTACCGCAACTTTAACATGTTCAAAGGTCAAGCCCCCCTGAAGATAGAGAGAATAAGGTTCTCTCAATGGACCGTCCGCACTGAGTTCAATACTTGCCCCTTGAATAAAGGTTCCTGCTGCCATAATGATATCATCTTCATAGCCAGCCATGTAAGATGGGATTGGGGCCACATACGCATCAATCGGAGAATATTTTTGAATCGCTTGACAAAACTGAATCATTTTCTCTCGATCTCGAAAGTCGATCAACTGAATCAAATCTGTTCGCGGCTGATCCCACTTGGGTGTAGATTCTAAATTGTACTCGGCCAACAAAGCAGAAGAGAAAATCGCACCTTGAATCGCTTGGCTTACTACATGAGGTGCCAAGAAGAAGCCCTGCAGCATGTCAAAGACACTCCCTAACATCGCGCCACCTTCCGCTCCAACTCCAGGCGTGGTTAAGCGATAAGCACATCGCTCAATCAACTCTTGTTTCCCAACAATATAGCCGCCAGTTTTGGCAATCCCTCCACCGGGATTTTTGATTAAGGAGCCCGCCATCAAATCCGCCCCGACTTGAGTCGGCTCCATTAGTTCTGCAAATTCACCGTAACAATTATCTACAAAAATAACAACGTTTGGAGCAATCGATTTAACAAAATCACACATTTCTTTGATTTTTTCAATCGTAAAAGAAGGTCGGGACGCATAGCCACGAGATCTTTGAATTGCCACTACTTTGGTCTTATCTGTTATCTTTTCCTTGATTTTATCAAAGTCGACGTTTCCATCCGGCAAAAGATTCACTTCATCGTAACCAATGTTGTATTCTTTGAAAGATCCAATACCATTTCCTTGTATTCCGATCACTTCTAGCAAAGTATCATAAGGTGTCCCAGTAATATAAAGCAGATCTTCACCTGGACGTAGCACACCAAACAATGATGTCGCAATGGCGTGTGTTCCTGAGACAATTTGAGGTCGTACTAATGCAGCCTCTGCTCCGAAAGTCTGAGCATAAACTGTTTCTAATACATCCCTGCCCTGATCGTCATTCCCATAGCCTGTTGAGGGTAAAAAATGACTTTCCGAAACATGGTTTTCTCGAAACGCAGTCAATACCTTCGCCTGATTTGATAACGCAACCTCTCTTATTTCCTGCAACCGCTTTGCAATCTTTTGATCAACCTGATCAATTATTTCAACCAACTCAGGTGCTAGGTTAGTCGTCCAATCCATCGTCCATTCTCCTAATCCAAAGAGATTTTTTCTTAGCAAATCCCCGTACAATATATTGTTCTTTTTCTTCATCAAAGCGCTCGCTCAACACAAGCGTTTCCCTTTTCATCTCATTCAAAGCCTGTCCTTCATCGGTATTTAAAGTCACTAAATAGGGCTCCAACAAGTTCATGATTTCTCGCTTGATGGCCTCTGCCAAGAGGTCTTTTCCCTTATTTGTTTTCGCAGAAATCAAAACACTTGGAAACAAGGTCGGTGCAAAGCTGAATTCATCAATTCGATCAGCTTTGTTATAGATAGTTAGCATTGGAATGTCGTCCATTTCCAGTTCCTTTAACAGTTCAATCACTGTCTTTTCCTGCTGCTGTCGATCCTCCGCACTTGCGTCTACAATATGAAGCAAAAGATCCATCCCTTTGCTTTCCTCTAATGTTGATTGAAAGGCATCAACCAATTGTGTAGGTAAATCCTGAATAAATCCAACTGTGTCTGTGATGGTCGTTTCCATTCCTTGTGGTAAATGCCATCGCTTAGTCAAAGGATCTAATGTCGCGAATAACTGATCTTCAGAATACGTGTCCGCATTCGTTAATAAATTCAGAATCGTTGATTTTCCAGCATTCGTATACCCAATCAAGCCCATTTGAAAAATACTTGATTGTTGCCGTTTTTGACGATTGCGCTCACGGTGTGCCTCGACTTCTTTCAATTCTTTTTTGATTGCTGAAATACGACGTCGAATATGACGTCGGTCTGTTTCCAATTTTGTTTCACCTGGACCGCGGGTACCAATCCCACCACCAAGTCGAGATAAGCTTTGACCTTGTCCAACCAACCTGGGTAATAGGTAATCCAACTGTGCAAGCTCTACTTGCAGCTTTCCTTCTTTTGAGCGGGCACGCTGCGCAAAGATATCTAATATCAATTGGATTCGATCAATCACTGGAACACCCACCTGAGCTTCAATAGTTTGGCTTTGGCGTGGTGAGAGGGCATGGTTAAATATCACCAAATCAGCTTCGTGTACATCGACAAGCTGAGCCAATTCCTCTACTTTCCCTTTTCCGATAATCGTTTGACGATCTACTCGAGGGCGCTTTTGTGTTAATGAAAAAACTATCTCGCCATGAGCCGTCTTGGTTAGTCCGGCCAACTCATGCATCGATTCTAAATAATTATATTTACTTTCGTCTGTCTCGACGCCGACTAATATGACTCTTTCTGACAATCCGTTTCCTCCTAATTTCATTAATAACGTTTCCGCTTCATAATGAATACTATTGTTTTACGCTGTGCACCTGTCTTATTTGTTCACCCATCAATTTTGATCATTCTCCTCTGCCAACCATCTCGTGATTTCCGCTTCAATGTCATTAATCACTTTCGGCTGCTGAACCAAATCAAACCAATGAACCGACATGCGATTACGGAACCATGTTAATTGACGCTTCGCATAGCGGCGCGAGTGTAATTTCACCTCTTCGAGCGCTGCCTCTAAGGACATTTCTCCAGCAAAATATGGAAACAATTCCTTATAGCCTATTCCCTGAGCAGCCTGAACATCCGGTGTTTCAGCAAGTTTCTTAGCCTCTTCCAGCAATCCTTGTTCAACCATAAGATCCACTCGGTGGTTAATTCGCTGATACAAAATTGCGCGATCTGTATTTAAACCAATCAAAAAGCTATCATAAAGTTTTTTAGGCTGGTCCTTAGGTTCAAGGATCGAATGACCGGTCAATTCAAACACTTCTAACGCTCGGATCATTTTTTTTCGATTATTAAAATGAATCTTCTCAGCCGCCAATGAATCAACTGCCTGTAATCTCTCCCATAATGCTTGGTTGCCATTTTTTTCAGCGAAATGCTCATAGCTTTTTCGTAATGTGTCATCTTCCGGCTCACCTTCACTACCAAGCTTGTAATCCCATAATAAAGATTGAATATATAACCCAGTTCCGCCAACGACAATTGGGAGTCTTCCACGTTCAGTAATCTCTTGAATGGTTTGCCTAGCTGCTACTTGAAAGTCAGCAACAGAATAGTTTTCATCTAACTCTCGAACATTAATTAAATGGTGGGGAATCCCATCCATTTCCTCAGGTGTTACTTTAGCGGTACCGATATCTAATCCACGATATACTTGCATAGAGTCTCCACTAATGATTTCTCCATTAAAGCGTTTCGCTAAATCAATACTTAAACTCGTTTTACCTACAGCGGTAGGTCCTACAATTGCAACTACTTTCATTGCTTAAACCTGCTTCTCGTTCGAATCGCTTTTTCTGGAAAGTCAGTAATGATACCAGCTAAGTTGTTCTCATAGCAGGTCATCATTGTTTCGTAAAGATTTGGTGTCCATGGGCGAATCGCTTTTTCAAAGTTTTTTACAATCTCTGGATGCTGTCTCACCCAGTCATAACTTGGATGCAGTCCTTCAATAAAATCTGTATCCAAGACGAGTTGATATTTTTCTAAGTCATTCTTCTGGATCAAGTCATATTGAACATCCGGTTCATACTCGTGCATGATTCGCAATGAATCAATATTAAAGCTTGTATACCAATAGGTGAAGGGCCATTCTTTACTCGTCATTACGTTTGATATTTTCTCTTCGATCCCTGGATAATGATATTTATTCGTCTTTATCTCAATACATAAGAAACCACGAAACCGCATCTGCAGCAGGAGGTTTAAAACTTCCTGCAGCGTGGATATCTTGGTAGCTTGATATTTTTCGTCAAACCAACTACCAGCATCTAATGCCTTAATTTCTTCCAGTGTTAACTCACGAATGAATCCCTTACCATCTGTGGTACGGTCAACACTTTCATCATGAATAACGACCAATTGCTGGTCCGCTGTTAAATGGACGTCAAGTTCAATTCCATCTGCGCCCGTTCGTACTGCCTCCATAAACGCCGGCAAGGTATTCTCCGGATGAGTCCCTGCACTCCCGCGATGAGCAATAATTACTGTCATTTACTTCACCTCGTTCATCATCAATAAAAAAACTCGTAAGTTTGTGAGTGTTGCTAAGCTACTATTGTACATTAAAATAGCGCAAAGGTTGTTTGGTAGAACGAGACAACTGTTGTTTCTTTTCATCTAATATTTCTAAAAGCTGTTCAGAAAAAGTTTCCATGACAATCCGTCCGCCTTTGTACGTATATCCCCCGATTTTTACCGTTTCTTCCGGAGATAAAATAACCTTTCGATGAGAAATATTTTTGAAAAATTCCTCAATTAAATAATTTGGTAGATAGAAATTATTTTGCGCCGTAAAGGAATTCAAATAGATGAAATCATCAATTGTGATATAGCAATCATCGAATGAATTAAATGTCACATACTCCTGCATTAACACATTTCGTTTTGATAAAATTTCATTTACTTTTTTATTTAAGAGATTAATGGTTTCAATTTCCTTTACCTGATGCTCCAATTCTCTTTCACGTCGATGACGCAAGTCAATATACTTAAACACAAAGTAAACCGCGATGCCTGTTAAGCCCGCTCCAATTAACACGCCGATTAGTCCAATAAATGCGATTTCCACGTTTTTCCCTCCTAATTCATCCTTATGAAATTATTTCTAAAAAATTGATTTTCACACGCCCTTCATCCCACAGAAATCATTTAAGTTGCGGCAATCTGACATCCTGTTATCATCGTTATTAATAGTACCATATTTTGATGTTTTGAGGATAGTTTGACCTGTTTAAAAAAACGAAGCCTAATATTTGACCAAAACTGACCAACGTTGTATACTTTTTTTAAGTTTTAGCAATCTAACCTCGTTTGTGCTAAAATAATTTATGAACACTATTTTAAGGAGGATTCACTATGAATTTAGTTCCTACAGTTATTGAACAATCATCTCGTGGCGAACGTGCTTACGACATTTATTCTCGTTTATTGAAAGACCGCATCATTATGTTGAGCGGAGAAGTGAACGACGATATGGCGAACACTATCATCGCCCAATTACTTTTCTTGGATGCCCAAGATTCTGAAAAAGATATCTATCTTTACATCAACTCTCCAGGCGGTAGCGTTTCTGCCGGCTTAGCGATTTTTGATACGATGAACTTTGTTAAAGCCGATGTCCAAACAATCGTCCTTGGGATGGCAGCTTCCATGGGAAGCTTCTTGCTGACAGCTGGTGCTAAGGGGAAACGTTTCGCCTTACCAAACGCTGAAATTATGATTCACCAACCCCTAGGCGGCGCGCAAGGACAAGCAACAGAAATTGAAATTGCTGCACGTCACATTTTGAAAACGCGCGAACGCTTAAACAACATTTTATCTGAACGCACTGGTCAACCGATCGAAGTAATCGAACGTGATACTGATCGCGACAACTTCATGACAGCCGAAGAAGCAAAGGCATACGGCTTAATTGATGAAGTGATGGAAAACAGCAGCGCTTTGAACTAAACGTTTAAAAACCGAGGATATCCTCGGTTTTTTTATTTTGGCTATTGATTATTAGCTGATACGAAAATAATTTCCTATAACCCAACCTCTTCAATAATCAAAAAAATCACAATACGATTTTTTTTCATTGATCGTCTCGTTATAGCGATGGTATTGCAAATACATTCTGCCTGTAAACAATCTCCACAAGTTCCTTTTTTGATACATGGCGTTTTTTCAAGGCCTAAACGATAGGCATTTAATGGTGCCGTATTTCGCCTAACCATTTCGACAGTCGTCTTCAGATCGCCATACACTTTTTTCATACTGACAAATGTAAATACATTGTCTGGACCATAGGTTAACGCAGCGACACGATTTCCTACGCTATCTACATTAACTAATTCTCCATCCTCGGTAATTCCGTTAATACTCGTCAAAAAATAATCAGCCAGCAGTGCCTGCTTCATTACTTGATGCCGTTCTTCTGCTGATTTTGTTTTTTCTCGATCAATCATTCGTTGACCGCGTTCATATAATTTCTCAATAATTTGCGATTGCTCTACAGTAACAGAACCTCCAAAACCTACCGACTGATCGGGAGCGATTTTCTCTAATGCTTTTTCTCTGGCTTCTTTTAAACTTTGACAAATAATCGGTTGAAAATTTCTTCGCTCTAATTTTCTGCTTAGGCTTTCTGCGGCAGCTACGTACCGATCTTTTTGATATTTCTCCATATCTACTCTCCTTAAGTCCTCATTTATAAGCTTTACTAGCTAAATTTTTTCAGCCAGACCTAAAACAACGAAATCCATCTTTACTTGAATTCTTCTTGTTCATTTTCAATGATTTGTGACTGATTGGCAACCAAAAAAACACCTAAAATAATTTTTAGGTGCGTGCAGCTGTTCTCTAAAAGCAATTAGTCCTTTAATATACTGTAGAATTCGCTCATTAGTTACTTCAAATGAACCTGTATGCCTTTATTCATGAATTAAAAAATGAAAAGTGACCTCTCAATAAAGGGTGAAAAATGATAGCAAAAAACCAGATGATTAGCTAAATAACCGATCATCTGGCTTCTTCAGATTTCTTACTAGGAATTTCAATGACAAACTGTTCACTTTATAGGTAATCCACAATGAACTTGTAAAACTTTTATTTTATTCTTTTTGTGAATAGCCGGTTTGATAGTCGATGTTAATTCCTTCTTGAACGTTGTAAATAAAGAGATTAAATGAAATCTGACCGTCTTCAATACTTTGCGCTTCCATCTGGACCCCACGAGCGACTAATTCATTCCCTTTGAAATATGGAGTTACCCGATAACGAACGTGGTGATTCGTTTTGCGAATATAATTTCCGATTTTAATTTCACAATCATTCATGCCTGGATCATTCATTGATGCAGTGCCAGTCATTAAATTTTTTAGATTATTATTTTCGCCTGAAAATTGATACGCAATCAAGTGCGCTCGATTATACAAGGGCTCATCATTATAAAATTTTTGATGCCAGCCAGTCGGCTTTACATATAAACGTTCCCGCTCTTGATGAGGCATCAAATCTTTTCCTAACATCCCATTCGCTACACCAACGCGATTCAATTGATCTAAATCAGAAAACTGCGTCCATGTTCCCTTCGTCAAAGAAAGATCGCTGTTTGAAAAATTGGGTTGATTATTATTTAATTGAATAGTTTGATGCTCCCCATCATACTCTGGAACCTCAGAAATATGACTGACGGACACCTCTTTCACTGCATCTCTTGCTTCATTGCTAGGACTTACTTGTGAATAAACACCGTAAATCCCAGCTAAAGCAACGACCACAGCAGTAATAATTTTCGGTACTTGTTTTTTTACTGTGATGGTACTTCAACTCCTACTATCTAAATACAGGTTTATCATTCAACCACTGACTATCGAATTACACCAATACTAACTTGTAACAGTTGATATGTTGAGTGGTCTGGAAGATTTTCTGCCTATTTTTTCCCATCACGCTGATCCACTTATTTTGTTTGCTGCCAAATTTCCTTAATCGCTGGGACATTTCCTAACTCGGTTAAATTACTTGGCATAATCACAGTATTACCATTATTTTCTACAACGTGTTTGAAGGCCTCGATTCCTAGATAAGCAATCATTTCATCCGTCAAGTTGCTTTCAGCAATGGCTTTATTGATTTCCTTAATTCGTGCAGTTTCAGCTTCCGTGATTCGAGCGATTCGATCTGCTTCTGCAGCAGCATCGATTCTAGTACGTTCTGCTCTAGCATCTGCATCGATTTTTGTTTGTCTGGCTCGGGCTTCTGCATCAATCTGCATCTCAGAAGATTTTGCTTCAGATTCTAAGATCACTGATTGCTTTTTCCCTTCAGAAATCGTGATCAACGATTCTTTATCCCTGCTAGCTGTAATTAATTTATTCATCGAATTGACAATTTCATTCGAAACAGAAATCTCACCAATATTAATCCGATCAATTGATAACCCGTAACCAGCTGTAATGTCCTTCACGCTTTCATAAAGATTTACGTTAATCTCTTCCGTCCCATTCAACACTTCGTTCAGTTCCATCTTACCGATAATGCCTCTTAAATTTGACTGACAGTCTTGGATCATTGACGTGACAGAATCTTCATTATCATACACAAAAGCTCTAGCATCTGTCACGTGATACTTAATCGCCTCATCGATTTCGACAATAACATTATCTCTGGTGATCACACTTTGTGGTTCAATTTGAATCGGCGTTTGTTTCAACGAAACACGACGACGAACCACGTATAAAATCGGAATCAAAAAATGTAATCCTGGTTCTAAGGTCTTCACATACTTACCAAAACTCTCAACAACTTTAACTTCTCCTTGCTGTACAATCACGACTAATTGACTGATAACAAACAAAAGGACTACTATTGCAAGGACTAACAAAACAATATTAACTATTAACAATGTAATTCACATCACTTTCTTCTAAATTATTATTAATGATGACCAGCAACTCTCGACTAGTAAAGTCGACAACTTCCAACATATCTTGCGGCTCAGGCGGACCGTTCACTACTTTATAATCATACCAACTACCCAAGATTCGAACGAGCCCACTAATACTTGACCCCTTACTGCGAAAACATTTTCCCATCGTTTTCTGCATCTGATAATCCACTACACTCTCCCCCTCCTTTTTTCTAGTATACCAAATCAATCACAAAGAACCTGCTTCTTATTTCATATTGCTTTACACTATTCCTCAATTTTTTTAAACTAGGAAAAGAAATGGGGCATAAAAGATGGAGACGAATAAAAAACAATGGTTGGGACTTCTAATCGTCCCAGCAGAATTATTGATTGGTGATTTTCTTTTTCCACTCATTCACTTAGACAGAGACCCAAAACTTGCTTTGCTTGCTTCGACCGTTCTTTTTTTAACAGGATTTGTCATGATGCTTTACTTATTTCATGATTTTTTAAAAGCACAATGGCGCCTGTTTCGACAAAAACTTTTTATAAAATTACTCATTAGTATTGTTTTAGTTGCCGGAGCATTTTGGTTACTTCGGGTCGTGCGTGGAATGATCCCTAGTGAGCTTCTTCAGCTTCGGTCTTCCACAAGCTACACTTCCCAGAAACTTGATCCTTCTTGGACGGTTTTAGCAGCCATTACACCCTTTATTGCGCCTTTTGCTGAAGAGCTAACTTTTCGCTATTTATTATTAGGGAAATTCCAGAACACAATTCTGCGAATACTGATGCTGTTTGTTCAAGGAATTTTATTTGGATTGGTCCACTGGAACAATTTTAGCGGCAATTTATATGCCGTGATTCCCTACATGGTATTAGGTGTTTACTTAGGCGCAATCTACTTATTGTCAAAAAATATTTGGTCATCCATTATGGTCCATTGGATGATAAATACCATTAACGGTATGCTCCCGGCTCTTTTACTTTTCATCCTAAGTCTTTTTGGAATCACTACTTAATCCGCTTTGTGGGGATTATCTATTCTAGCAGTCGCGCATAGAGAAAAAAGAGGTAAACGCCTACAACACAAATTAACAACAAAGATCCACACAATGCTATTTTACTCACTCGATTTTCGATACTTCGTACAGGATATTTCATGTCACTATAGTTACTACTGCTGATGATTGCTATCAGCAGTAAAAGGGTCGGAAAAAGAAAAACAGTTCCTCTGCTTCCCCAGTTAGTCACCTTCTCATCAAGACCAAACTGAATCGGAATTTTAGCAGGCAAACGAGAATAGAAAAAAGACTTAAGCCATAAAGTCCTACAGAAAATAGAACACTAATTCGTCGTACCCAACGATAACCTCTTTCAAACATCATCGTTTCTCCTCCTTTAATAGTTAGCTCATAGTATATGCCTCACAAAATAAGAACACTAGAAAATCTCAAATAGAAAAATGCGATTTTATATACAAACAAATTCCTTCATTAAAGTAAGCACTTCAGATTCTATTGTATTTCAAAAAAATATACTTTTTCGCATAATCCGCTTACAAATCTACACAAAAAAACCAACGCTCAGCCACAAACGTTGGTTTAATCAGGATAAATTACCCTAAGTGAAGGTTTCCCCTCACATCACCCTTAGCATACATCAATCACTGATTGAATAGCAAGGGGACATTAAAAAGAAAAGTATTAAATACTAAAAAACACAGCAGCCAATTAATCTAAGGCCCTGTGCTTTCGTAAATGAAGCGGGTGACGAGAATCGAACTCGCGACGGAAGCTTGGGAAGCTTCTGTTTTACCACTAAACTACACCCGCGGTACATAAGAGAGTATAACGCTTTTTATTCAATCCAACAACTATTTCTATCGAACATAAGAATTGACAAGTTGACCAATTCTGATTATCTTACAGATAGTAAGTAAGCATCACAGAAAGGAAGCTTTAATCAATGGAAAATCTTACAACTGTAAAGAAATCCCTTGCCAGCGAAATAAATAGCATTGTTTTCATCTCCTCTGAAACTTGCAGTATTTGTCATGTTGATGCTCCTAAGGCAAAAGCACTGGCTGAAAGCTACAAGATTCCTTTTCATCATTTAGATATTGTTCAAGACCCTGAGTTATCTGGCTTTTTTGAGGTTCTGACTGTGCCAGCCGTTTTGGTTTATCACAATGGAAAAGAAGTCGCTCGTCAAGCTCGCTTCATTGACTTTAAATTGTTGGAAAAACTTCTACAACAATTACCGGAAGAAGCTGAAGCGATAGATTATCAAGAGCTGTTCAAATGAAAAAGACTAAGCACTGAACCGACCTCCAAAAGTAAGATTTTTGGTCTAGCTTTTTGGGATCGGTTCACACACGCTTAGTCTTTTTTATTATCTGTATTATGATGTAAAAAGTAAATCAATGTTTGCAATTCATTCGTTAAATCAACGCTTTGAATAATGACATCTTCAGGCGCAGTTAACCGAGCTGCGGTAAAGTTCAAGATTCCTTTAATACCTGCAGCGGCTAATTGATCCACTACTTGTTGGGCCTGTTGTGCAGGCAACGTCAAGATTGCGATTTCGATTTGCTGCAGCTTGATTTGCTCCACCATGTTGTCTAATGGATAAACTGGAATACCGTCAACGATACGTCCCACGATATCTTCTTTCACATCGAAAGCACAGCTTACACGGATACTATTGCTTTGATGAAATTTGAATTTCAACAAGGCGCTCCCTAAATTACCGACACCGACTAATGCGACATTGGTCAATTGATCATCGTTTAAGATTTTTCCGAAGAAATGCATCAAATCTTCAACGTCATATCCATATCCACGTTTGCCCAATTCACCAAAGTAAGAAAAGTCTCGGCGGATCGTTGCACTATCGACCTGAATCGCCTCACTTAGTTCTGTAGATGAAACTTTGGTTTTTCCAGCATTATTTAAAATACGTAAATACCGATAGTATAACGGCAATCGTTTAACAGTCGCTTTTGGAATTGAATGTTCTTTCACAATAACTCTCCTTTATCAAAAAAATTCGTAAATGTTGACTACTGCACTATAATAGCAAGAATGTTAGTGAAATTGCAACGCACTTGCTCGAAAATTTGTGAAAAAATCACGATTAGGTGAAATGACCGCTTCCAATCGCAAGGACCTTAAAAATATGGTAGACTGAATCCATTCGGAAAAATAAATTTAAGGAAGATATCCAATGATTTTATTACAAGCAAATCAAATTGCCCGCTATTTTGGTGCGGATACATTATTTGAAAACATTCACCTTGAAGTCGCCAGCAAGGCTCGTATCGGTCTAGTTGGACGAAACGGTGCAGGAAAATCTACATTACTAAAAATTATCGCGAACATCGAAGCGCCAGATGCTGGTCAAGTAATCAAAAATAAACAAGCTAGCTTAGGCTATCTTGCTCAAGACACCGGCCTAGATTCCAACGAAACCATTTGGAATGAAATGCTGAAGGCCTTTGAATCGGTACGTCAAATGGAAAAACGAATGCGGGAAGTAGAAGTCGCAATTGGTGAAACACCGGAAAGTGATAGTCGCTACGCTTCTCTATTGAAGGAATACGATCAGTTGCAGCACGACTTTAATGATCAAAACGGCTACGGTTACGAAAATGAGATTCGTAGTGTTTTACATGGATTTAAATTTGACGAAAGCTTTTATGATAAAGAGATCAGTACTCTCTCTGGTGGTCAGAAAACACGTTTGGCTTTGGCTCGAATGTTGCTAGTTAAACCAGATATTTTAATCCTCGATGAACCGACCAACCATTTAGATATTGAAACTTTGGCTTGGCTGGAAGATTATTTGCAAGGCTATTCCGGTGCACTGCTAATTGTCTCTCATGACCGCTACTTTTTAGATCGTGTCGTTAACGAAATCTATGAAATTTCCAGACATAAGATTCGGCACTATACAGGAAATTACTCTCGCTATTTAGATTTAAAGGCCGCACAGCTTGCCAGCGATTGGAAGGCTTACGAAAAGCAGCAAGTAGAAATTGAAAAGTTGGAAGATTTTGTCGCTCGCAACCTAGTTCGTGCTTCAACCACAAAACGTGCCCAGAGTCGGCGGAAAACTTTGGAAAAAATGGATCGACTGGATCGACCTGATGGAAAAGAAAAATCCGCGAAGTTTATGTTTGATATTGATAAGGTTTCTGGGAATGTCGTCCTGCAAGTGGAAGAAGCAGCCATCGGCTATGAGGAGACATTGTCTGAGCCAATTGACTTAGACATACGACGAGAAGATGCCATCGCTTTAGTCGGACCAAATGGTATCGGCAAATCTACCCTGCTAAAATCTCTCATCGGTCAGCTGCCCTTTATTAAAGGCCAGCCACATTTTGGGACAAACGTCACTGTAGGCTATTATGATCAAGGTCAAGCAGACTTACATGGAAACAAGACAATTCTGGCAGAGCTATGGGATGAACACCCTACAACGCCTGAAAAAGACATTCGAAATGTTCTTGGCGGATTCCTTTTCAGTGGCGAAGATGTTGAAAAAACGATTCCCTTACTTAGTGGCGGGGAAAAAGCGCGGGTTGCATTGGCAAAGCTTTCAATGAATAAAGAGAACTTCTTGATTCTAGATGAGCCGACGAACCATTTAGACATTGACAATAAAGAGGTGTTAGAGAACGCCCTTATTGATTATCAAGGGACCTTGCTCTTTGTTTCTCATGACCGTTACTTTATTAATCGTATCGCCAACAAGGTCATCGAACTGTCTCCTGAAGGCAGCAAGTTGTATTTAGGGGATTACGACTATTACTTAGAGAAGAAAAAAGAGGAAGAAGAAATTGCCGAACTGCAGGCGAAAGAAGAGACTGCAATAGAAGCTCCTAAAAAGAAATTTTATCAAGACAAAGAGCAGCAAAAGCTGATCCGCAGCTTGCGTCGAAAAATCGAAGCTATTGAGGAAACGCTTGCCACTTTGGATGAAAAAATCGATGAATTAGAGGCTCAAATGAGTCAGCCAGAAATACTGAACGACCATGTCCAACTTTTAGCACTGACGAATGAGTTAGAGGCTCAAAAAGCCGAGCAAGAAGAACAACTCGCCAGTTGGGAAGAACTTAGCTTAGAATTAGAAGAATTTGAATAACTTACAACTTTTGACCGATGACACCTTCACTCTTTTTCGCTTTAATAAGAGAGTGGAGGTGTTTTTTATGAGGCGAAAAAATCGACCCTTATCAATAATACTTGGAATTTTTTTAGTGATGGCAAGTTTAGGGATCCTCTCTTCTCGATTCTTTCACTTTGATAATAAAGTTAACAGTCAACAGGATTTTTCGGCCAGTGCCAATCAATATTTACAAGAGCATGGTCAGGATTTCTCGTTACTTTTGCAAACAGACCCGCGTTGGGCAGATAAAGCCTATGGCAGTGGCTCCAGTCAAAATGACTTAGCCACAAATGGGTGTGCGATCACCTCCTTAGCCATGATTCTTTCTTACCAAGAAAAGCGAACCGTTTATCCAACAGAAATTCTGCAATGGAGCGGCAACAATTATTATGAAGCAGGACAAGGCACCGCTTGGTCGATTTTCCCTGCCTTTGCTCAAAATTATGGCCTTGCCCTTGAAGAACTTGGGAAGGATCAAGCCAAAATACAACAACACTTAAATCAAAATCAGCCCCTCGTGATTTCCGTTACCCCTGGCGAGTTTACAGAAGTTGGACATATCATGGTAATCAAAAAGGATCTTCAAAGTGATCAAATAATTGTCTATGATCCAAATGATCGCCCAGAAAAGGAACACTACAAACAAAAGTACTCCTTGGACCATCTCATGCCTGAGCTAGCCAATGCATGGGTATTCAGTTAGGATGGATGTAAAAAAATAGATAGACATAAAAAAGAGCTGACGTCCTTGCGCCAGCTCTTTTTTATTGGGGGTTCCTGCTTTCACAGGGGAAAAAGAATTATTTTTAGGGTTAAGTTCATCTTACGCTAAATATTTGAAAAAGCTATGAGCTTTTTGAAGGAAAGTTAGAAAAAAATGTGGCGTTATTATGAAGAGAGCGACTTATTACAATTAAGAAAAAAACATTTGCATCGACCTTTTTTCAAAAGTCTGGATGCAAATGTTCTTTATTTCAAGTTAGAATTAATTGATTTGTTGAACGTATGAGTGAAGAAGCTGATTCATTTTCTTTCCATTGTCTTCTTTAATAACTTTTTCTGAGAGAATGAAGGAACCGCCCACACCTAGTACATTTGGGTTATCAAGATATTCTAGGAAGTTTTCTCCGTTAATTCCGCCAGTTGGTAAGAATTTTATATCATAGAATGGACCGCTTAATGCATCAATGGCTTTTAGTCCTCCATAAATATCTGCTGGGAAAAATTTTACGACCTTAAGTCCATAATCTGCTGCCTGCTGAATATCTCTTGGTGTTGCCGTTCCAGGAAAGACTGGAACCTCATGATCCAAGCAATATTCGATCACATCAGGGACGACTGCTGGAGAAACAACGAATTGCGCACCATTTTCAACCGCAATTTTCGCTTCTGCTAGTGTTCGAACTGTTCCAGCACCAACCATTAGCTTACCGGACTCCGCCAATCGCTTGATTGCTTCAGCCGCTAGCTCACTACGAAAGGTCACTTCAATCAGAGGAACATTATTTTCGATTAGAATCTCTTCTACTACAGATAAATAGCTCAAATCAGTTGCCGTGTATAACGGCAAAAGTTTGGTTTGCGATAATTGTTCATAAACCTTATGTTTCATATTTACTGACATTTTCCCGCTCACTTTCTGCGCAATATTTAACCTTTTCGTTTGGTAATGGCTTCGTGCAAACCCTGCATATACGTAATACCCATCGCGCGATCGTATAAGCCATAGCCAGGTCTGGCAACCTCACCCCAAAGTGTACGGCCATGGTCTGGACGAATCACGCCGTCAAAGCCGACATCTACTAAGGCCTCCATAATTGCGTACATATCTAATGAGCCCTCCGTAGATAAATGTGCCGTTTCCTTAAACTTCCGATAGCCTAAGAATTCTACATTACGGAAGTGGACAAAGTTGATCCGATCACCAATGGCATGAATGATTTCGACCATGTCGTTATCCGGATCTGCACCCAAAGCTCCAGTACATAGAGTGATGCCATTATATGGAGAATCAACTATGCTGGTAATTCGCTGCAAATCCGCAAGATTTTTTGTAATACGAGGAAAGCCAAAAATTTCCCAAGGTGGATCATCTGGGTGAATCCCCATTTTCACATCCGCTTCTTCACAAATCGGAATGATCTTCTCAAGGAAGTATTTCAAATTATCAAACAGAACCTCTTCAGTCACCCCTTCATACATTTCCACTAACGAATTGAATTTGTTAAGCCGCTCTTCCTCCCAACCAGACAACTGGAAGCCTTTTGATTGACTGCTGATTAGTTTATACATGTCTCCTGGTTCCATATTGTCTACGACTGCTTGATCGTATAATAGAGCCAGACTGCCATCTTCATTTTCATAATTCAGCGTTGTTTTTGCCCATCCGAAGATTGGTTTGAAGCTGTAACAAATCAGATGGACCCCACATTCTGAAAGATTTTTGATTGTCTGGATATAGTTCTCGATATACTGATCTCGTTCAGCGGTACCTGCCTTGATCGCATCATGAATCGCGACGCTTTCTATTCCTAATAATTCTAAATTTTCTTTTTCAATCGATTCTTTTAACTCTCTTATCTCAGAAACTTCCCATACGTCGCCGGGTAATTTGTTCAGTAATGTTCCCACTACGCCGTTAATGCCTGGTATCTGTCTCACATGATTTAAAGGAATGGAGTCGCCTTTCTCTCCATACCATCTAAAGCCCCATTTCATTAATTTAGTCTCCTATTCCTATTAAAAGTCGTCTTCGTCTTCCTCATCTTCAACCTCTGAAATATGCCAAATAGCTAAGCTATCTGAGCCTTGCTTCATAACCGCTGGTGCTGCTTCTTCAACGGGGGTACTCAAAATTTGATGATTGATAGTTTCTAACAGCATGGGTAAATTTACTCCGCCAATGATATAAACCTTTTCTTGAAGTGTTGGATCTAAACCATTGGTAATCAAAACAGATTGATTATAAGGACTGGCACTAACCAAGTCCGTTAAAACAATAACCCCGTTCTCCTGATGGACCTCTTTGACTGCTGCTTCAATCTGTTTTCCCAATTCTTGAACATCATCTCCGGGATTTAAATTGACTGTCGCTATATTATTCGTTGTCCCAACAATCACTTCTGCTGCATCCTTCAGCCCATCACTTAAATTTCCATGTGTTGCAATTACGATCCCTAACATAGGTCCTCCCTTTCTCTCACTGAAACAAGCTCGTCACAGTGGCTATATTTTCCATATTTAATTGCTTTTCCTTTAAATCAGCTGGATTTAAATAAAAAGCGCGATTCTCTTGATCTGTTCTTGCACTGAAAATATAATTTACCTTCTGATCAGAAGCTTGATAATCCATATTTTCATGAATGATTTGGTTATTCGGTGATTCACCGACAAGATG
The DNA here is from genome assembly GCF_019175485.1 of Enterococcus raffinosus. Classification (NCBI taxonomy): domain Bacteria; kingdom Bacillati; phylum Bacillota; class Bacilli; order Lactobacillales; family Enterococcaceae; genus Enterococcus; species Enterococcus raffinosus. The sequence goes on along the minus strand of NZ_CP072888.1, from coordinate 1,160,179 downwards.
TAATGGCGCTGGCGCACCTATACTGTCTAAATAATAAATTTTACAACGTCCATTTGCTTGTTTTTGCAGCTCGTCCAAACCTTTAGTGCCATAGCTGCCTTCATCTAAAAAAGCATAGGCAATATTTTTCTGTTTATTTTCCGCGATCATCTTCAGCATCGTCAATATCGACGACGTATTGCGTACCAATGTTTTTCGATTAGACAATCCCTTTGTTACTTTTCCTAACAAAGCAAAGTAGCCTGCGTAAATCGCCATAATCACAAAAGTGCTGAGTGCGTTCCATTGAAAAGAATTTGGTGCAAAACGCATATAGACCAGCGTACCAATGATTCCAAAAAGAATTGCGGCTATTGAGCTTAGCAAAATAAACTTGGTCGTCTTCTGCGCTTGGTCTTTCCGATCAAACAACTGATACGAACCAAAACTTTCAGGAGGAGTATCATAGAAGGTGCAAATGATGCGATCCGCTTGTTTGATATTACCAACATAGACATTTCGCGCCGCGTATTTTTTTTGTTGATCGTATTCAATAACACGAACATCTTTCCGCATTTTAGCGATATCCGTTACCAATGCCGCAAGAAATCTTTTTTTACTCTTTTCAGTCCGCCGCAATCGATAAACGTATTGGTATCGAAATAACCAATCCTTGAACCCCTCTGTTTGCTCCATCTATGCTCTCTCCTGTTCTTTCAGTCAAAAAATTCTACAAACCGAATTGTTTTAGTACATCTTTTAAACTGGATTTTGGTGCAGCTGGTGTTGCTTGGAAATAAATATCTTCGACACCATGATTTTCATTCATATCTTTTAATCGTTCTGCATCTTCTTTGTTTAGATAAACAGATTTCGTCACGAGTAAATCTTTCTCAGGATCTTTTTGTGCAATCCCGCCAATATTTAATTCTTTCATTGGCACACCGTGTTTTACTAAATCGTAAATTACACTGACTGTTTTTGTGATCAAAATACAGTTGTATTCTTTAAAATTGAATTCATCCCAGTAAAATTTCGCTTTTTCCGGAGTAATCACGATGGTCTTCTGTCCTGTGCGGCTGCCAGCATTTTTATATAGATCACGCATAAATTTATCCTTCGCCACTACTTCGTCCACTACGAAAATTGAATTCACTCCACTTTTTTGTGATAAGGTCATCATTACTTGTCCGTGGATCAACCGTTCATCCACTCGAGCTAGATTAATTACGCCCATTTCATACACATCCTTTTCAAATTATAAGATTCCGATTCCAGCTAGAACAATTAAAATCAAGGTTAGCCAGAGCAATGCTTGTGTTACTTTTAACCCTTTTTTCGTGTAGAACCAATACACACCCATTACAACAGCTAATGGCAAAATACCAGGTACGATTTGATCGAGAATCTCTTGAATAACAAACTTCCGTCCAGAAATAGCGAACTTCAAGGTGGATTCAACTTTTACATAATTCCCGGCCAAAATCCCCATCATGAACAAACCTAATACGGACAACGCTTCGATCGCTGTTTGAACACCTGTACTTTGCATTAGGCCTGTCGCATTTCGACCCATAGTAAAGGATTGTTTCGCAAAGAAGACCCCTAACGCCGCTTGATACAAAGCGAAGAAAACAAATGGGAACAAGGCGCCTAAGGCACTACCTTGTTGTGCCCAAGGAACGGCAATCGCGATGAAAATATATTGAACGGTCCCTGAGTCGATCGCATCACCGATTCCGGCTAACGCTCCCATCAAACCAGCTTTCGTGTTGTACATTAAGTCATCTTGCATCAGAATTTCTTTTTTCTCGTATTCTTCTTGAGCGCGCTGCTGCTCCATGGATGACATTAACCCTGTAATAACGCCGCCACCCCAGCTTAGCTGTGTGTTGAAAAATAGTAGCTGGCGTTTATAAGCGGCCTTTAAAGCATCGTCGTCTTTATATAGCTTTTTCAAGATTGGCATCATGGCATACAATAATGATGGTGCCAAATAGCGTTCGAATGAATGAGGAATCTCATTTGCGAAATGCCATCTCAGATAGGCTTTCGTAACATCTTTACTGGTAATCTCTTCAGGTGCTAAGCTTTTATTTTCTGCTTGATTGGTTGATACTTCAGTCATGTTTTTTCCCTCCTAGTAATAAATTAGAACCCGTCATCGTAATCGTCGTCATCATCAAAGGATGCTGCAGAACTTTGCCCTGCCGATTCGGCTGCGGGTGCCGCACCTTTGCCTTTTTGTGATTGTACGAAGATTAGCGCGATCAAGACCCCAAAAATTGCGTAAGTAACCATCGTGATCTCAAGGGACTTCAACACAACACTCATGAAATAAGCAAGGAAGAAAAAGACCATGTAATCCTTTCGGCCAATAACATAAACCGTTGTCGCGATTCCGATCGCCGCCAAACCGCCACCAACTACTTCAAGAATATGGATGACTACTGTTCCTTCCAACGCATTGATGACATCCGCAATAATTGGTGCACCTAAATAAAGAGCAATAAATACTAATGGAACGAACAAAATAAAGGACGCCAACGTTGGGTATAAAATAATCGAGCGTTTGATTGCTTTCGCATTTAAGTCTTCTACCGCCTTATCTGTATACTTCCCTAAGAACGTATTAATGAAGAAACGGAACTGATACAAATAACTCCCCAACAGTCCAACGGGTACGGCAACGGCAATCGCCGCTTCTGGTTTTAAATTCCCTAATAACGCTACTGGAACCGCGATAGCAGCAGCGATGGATGGTTCTGCCGGCATTGATCCGCCAGGTGAGAAAACCCCCATATAAATCATTTGCAAAGCGGCCGTCACGATCATGGCTTGTGCCACATCTCCCATGATAATCCCGACGATCAAACCGGTCATTAAAGGTGAAAAACGCAAGGTTAGCGTTGCTCCGCCTCCTAGCCACCTAGACATTACCGCGGCGACCCACAAAGCGATTAGTAAACTCTGCATTACACTTAAAGTATCCATAATTTCCTCCTCATTCGTAATTAAATCCTGTATTTAAATTGTTAATCACTCTCTTCAATAGCAAGAAGGAGCAATTACTTTTTTTCTAAATAGTTCTCTAACTCATTCATTGATTCCTTCAAGAGCTCTTTTGTAATTGGGATCGGAAGCAGGTGGACCTTTTCCTTTGAATCAATAAATGCAACAATCTGATCGATAACTGCTTCATCTTCTGGAAAGAGCTGCATCTGCTTTAATGACATCGGCAATCCCAATTCTTGATAAAAAGGCAGCAGCACATCAATTTGTTCCCATTTCTTTTCCACAGCTAGCTGGTAGAAAATGCCATAGGCAACTTTTTCTCCATGTAAGAAATCGTGACTGTTTGGCAAATACTTGCTCATGCCATCATGCATCGCATGGGCGATCGCGTTCCTTGCATATTTATCTCCTAAGCCACCAACTAGTCCGGCAACAGCAAAGACAATTTCAGATAGATGAACAAATTCTTCTGATACTATGCCAGCTTGCATATCTTTGATCGCTTTCGCTGAATTGTTTAGAATCGCTTCTTTACAAAGCGCCGCCGTATACCCAGCCAACTGAAGAAAGGGTTCATTTTTTAAATGATCCTGCTGCAAGATTGCTTCTGATTCATACCATTTCGCGATCGTATCCGCTAAGCCTGCGACAAAGTAATTCACTGGTGCATCAACCACTAATTCCGGATCTGTAATGAAAAAGGACGCTTGGCGCAAGAAATGTTCACTCTTTCCTTCAGATTCCCCACTTTCTTTGTACATCACCGATAAAGGCGTCCATGGTGCACAATTACTGGCAAGTGTTGGGATCACGCCAAAATTTACATTCACTCTATGTGCCGCGTAGCCGACAAGATCCGCCAGCTTTCCGCCGCCAACGCCAATAATGAAATCAATTTGATTGGTTTTTACTGCTTTTTCAATTTGTTCGGCACCATAATAACTGCACTCTCCGGTGTATCGTAAAAAAGAAAAATTATAGGCTTCCTCACCTAAGAAACTCAGAAACGGCTTCGCTTTCTCAAAAGAAACTTGACCATGAACAATTAGCACATTTTTAGCTGAGAACTCCTGTAAAAGCATTGGCACAAAATCAATAGCACCAACGTTGTACCGATAAAACTGCGGTCCTACTTTTACCTTTAAATCAGTTAACACATTTGCTCACCTTCCTAACTGACTACCTTACTTTCTGCTTGGACCGATCGTTCCGGAATTTTGCCAGCGACGACATCTTCAACATCTCTCAGACATTTCGCCCCCATTTCCTGTAGACACTCCATCGTATAGGCGGAGGTATGAGGCGTCATGACCACATTGCTAAAGGCCAGATAGGGATGATCGCTGCGGCCTGGTTCTTCTTCTAAAACGTCGGTGGCTAATCCCGCGATTTTCCCTGATTTTAAAGCGCTGACAATTGCTTCTTCATCAAGTAAAGCGCCGCGAGCACTATTCGAGAGATAAACATTGCCCTTCATCTGGGCAATTTCTTCAGTGGAAATCATATGATAGTTCTCTTCATTAAGGCTGGCACAAAGACAAATAATGTCTGCTTCCTTCAGCAATTCGGGAAGGTCTACTTTTTTTGCTCCATAGCTTTCAATATGCAGCGCTGACTTGTAGGGATCATAGGCTAATACGTGACAGCGAAAGCCATTCCTTAACGTCTCCACAACACAGCTGCCTGTATTTCCGACACCAATAACGCCGACTGTTTTATTAAAGAGGGTGCGGCCGACAAAATTAGCACGATCTTCCCAACTATCATTTTTCACACTGATATCCGCTTCAACAGTCTTTCTTAAAAGTGCTAACAGGTTCGTAATATTATTTTCTGCAACGGCATCCCGTTCAACTAAAGCTGGAATAATCGAAACTAATGTGCCGTGTTCTCGTGCGGCTTCAATATCAATATTGTTGTACCCAATGCCGTGTCTCGTAATTAAAATAAGTTCATCCTTATAGTCAAAAAATTCCTGCGTAAAAAATGGAGTGACACTTGCAATAATGATATTGTAGCCCGCCAACAGCTCTGCCAATTCTCGTCCACCAATTTCGCCATCTACTGTAAATGAACGAACCTCACCGATCTTTTCCAATCGTTCCAATTGATCGTGAAAAATTTTGCCGAAACTACTTGAATTTACAATCGCTATTTTGTATTTTCCCATCCTTAAAGCTCCTTTTTGTCTTGTTTGACTCTTCCTGACAAATCATTTCTACCTCATTCATTGATTCATTGATTCTTTTCTATCCAACTCCCTTTCATAGACTATTCAAAGTCAAGCGTCCTACGGAAACCGATTTCTGATAACGCATTCAACCTTATGCCTTTATTATACAAAAAAATATTTTTTTGTAAACAGAAAAAATAAAAAATATTTTTGTTGATTTTTTTTTCGTTTCCTAGTATCTTATGAATAACTACTTATGAGATAAAGGAGGATTGCCTATGTCTAGCCCTATTCACTTACAAATTAAATCCATGTACAACGATTTTAGTCCGAAAGAACAAGCGATTGCCGATTACATACTTGAAAACCCAAGTAAGGTTAGCCACAGCTCTATTAGTGATCTTGCAGCTGAACTGGGGATTGCTGACTCCACTTTTTTTCAATTCACCAAAAAATTAGGCTTTAACGGCTTTAAGGATTTCAAGATGGCGCTATTGAAACAAGAAAATGATCTTACCGCGATTACGATTCACGAAAATGTACAAAAAGATGATTCGGAATTAGTAATGGCGCAGAAAGTTTTCGATTCAAATATGTCAACTTTGGTCGATACAAAGAAACTATTGAAGGAACAAGACCTAAAACGAGCGGTAAAAATGATCTCAGATTCAAGGCGGCTTTATTTCTTTGGCGTGGGAGGCTCTGAAATCGTAGCGACTGATGCCTATCATAAATTTTTGCGTTCTCCTATTCCAGTCGGTCATAGTACCGACTATCATCTTCAATTAATGGAGGCTTCCTTACTTACAGAGGAAGATTGCGCATTGTTTATCTCCCATTCTGGAAAATCGAAAGAAACCATTCATATCGCTGAAGCAGCTAAGAAAAATGGCGCGAAGGTTATCGTAATGACAAGTCAGGCCCACTCACCTTTGGCAAAATTAGGCGATGTCGTGTTTATTTCGATCTCTGAAGAAATTGAATTTCGCTCTGAAGCATTGGCTTCTCGAATCGCTCAATTAAGCATCATTGATTCTCTCTATGTGATTTTGATGTTCCACAATCGTGAGAATGCACAAAATACCATCACTAAAGTTCGAACAGTCATCCAAAGTCTAAAAGAAAATAAAAGCGAATAAAGAAACAAAAAAAGCGCCGCAACTTAGTTAGCGTGTTCTAACTAAGTTGTGGCGCTTTTTCAATTTATCCCCATTGCTTAATCCCTTATGATTCAAACTGAAAATCTAACTAATCACTCCATTGAATGAGAACTTCAGCTATTATACATCACTTCTTATTATTAAAGTATTTCTCCATCGCGGTATTTGTAGCGTACCCGCTTTTGCAATATAAGCATGAATCCCTGTATCATTGGACCTAATAAAATAATAGCAAATAGCGTTCCGATTCCAACTGAACTTTTTAATAAAAGTCCTCCTGCGACAATCACGAAATCCAACAATATCCGTCCCTTTTGCAGGGATACTCCTAGTAACTCACAGGTACAAAACATCATACCTTCCAAAGGTCCCGATCCTAGATTCCCAGATAAATAAATTGCGGTCCCTAAAGCCATTACAACAAAACCTAAAAAAGAAGCGACAAGACTATTCTGCAAAAGAACAATCCCTTCAAGAAAAGGAGCTGCTCGGCTAATCGTTTCCCCTACCAGCAGCGTGTTAATGATACTGCCAATGCCCAACATACTCCGTTTGTAGAAAAAAGTAATGAGTAAAAAAACTAAACTAATTAATTGGCTCCAGCGTCCAAATGGAAGGGGCGAATAATTCATAAGACCTAAAATCAAGGTACTGACTGAATCAAATCCTTGATTGGCGATCACGATAATTTCTATGCCGACGCCCATTAAGATCGTTCCCGTAAAAACTAAACCGAGCCGATTGAATACTTGCTTATTCATCAGCATCCACCATGGTTTTCAAACGGAGAATAAATTCTTCATAGTCCTCACTCATACTTAGCTGCTTCGTATTGATTGGTTCTGAAACAATCTCAATAAATTTTTCAAAAAAGTCATTGAACTCATTGGCTTCCTCCTTGTTGATGGCAATATAAGCAATAAGCTTAATGGACTGATCCGCCCATACTAGCGGGTCCTGTAACGTCATAATTGCCACACCACTTCTTTCAGCCTCCAATTCTACTGAATGGGGCACCGCGATCCCTGAAGGAAAGCTCGTAGGAGACATGCGTTCACGTTTTTCCACTCTTTCAAAGAACGCAGCATCTACAAAGCCATTCTCTAACATTCGTTGATTCATCTGCTTCCGAATTTCGATTGGCTTTAATCCAGCGGGATCGATTTGATTGAAATATAATTCTGGTAAAATAAACTTTTCAATTGATTGATACATCCGTCGTTTTTCTCGCTGTGATTTTAGCGAATCCATTCGTTTTTCAATTTTTTTAATATCTTTAGTCGTCAAAAAAGGATGAATGAAAACAGAGCCAGCAAATTTAGAAGCTATTTCCCGATCTGTCGTCAGTAGCAAATCATACTCTTTAGAAAAATGTTTACCTCTTTCTGTCACTAAAACATGGACTGTTTCACCAAAATGCTCTTTGAGCTGTTTGCTAAGATTGCTCGCGAGATCATGGTAGTTATTCACGATTAATTGAATAGTCACTTGATTTTGAAAGTGCTTTTGTGTCTCAAGGAACGAGCCAATATGTAACGCAATGAAGGAAATTTCGTCATCATTGAACCAAATATCCAAACGATCTTGAATCAAAGAAGAAATATAGACTGCTAAATCATAAATTAATGGATAAGCTGTTTTTAAATCTAAAAGACTGCTATTACGGGTGAAGGTTTCGTAATGTGAACGATAATAGAGACTTTGTAAATGAATGGCTAATTTGTTGAAAAACTCTTCATCATGCAGTTCGACAAGATAGGTGCGCTCTACTTCTGCTAACACATCCTGTAGCGCAACAATAATCTTCTGATCAACAAAACTAGAAAGCTGTTGATTGTCTTGTTTTGTCAGCGTTTCATTTTGCATTCCAATAAATAATAAAGACAATTGCTCTAATTCAGCTTGAGAGAAATGAATGTCGTACTGCTGTGCCAACTGATCGCTGATCTCCTCTGCGATCAGAAATTCTGGATGATGCTGTATCTGTGGATTAGCCAGACACTTCTTCAAGCTATGTCCCTGTCGGATACGTTCGATGCTAATTGCAAAATGCAGGACAATATTGTTCAAAGAGTATTGATTGATTTGAATCGAGTGTGTAGACAAAACTGCTTGAATCGTTTGTTGAAGATTGTCTAATGAGATGTAGCCGATCATTTGCTGAATACTGGCCTTCAGCTTTTCCTGCAGATCGCTTTCATTGTACAAAAGTGAGATAAGATAGCGCCTTTTTGCACGTTCAGGTCCCGTTAGCTTGATAAAATCTTGTTCAAAAACGATTTGGATCGCATCATTAGTTATTTCTTTTTTTAGTTGCTGAATATCATTTTTCAATGTTGACTCAGAAACGAACAGTTTTTCCGCTAACTCATAAAAATCAACACCTTCTGAAGAATGCTTTAGCAGCTCCAAAAAAATACGAGATTTTCGATCTTCGAGTCCCTTTGTTTGTATTTTTGCTTCTGGGTTTAACTGGTAACCCAAATGACTCGTCAAAATGAGCGCCTGATTGTTCTGGTTGATCCGAGCAACCCGATTGCGAATCGTACGAGTCGTACAATTACTAAATGATGCCAGTTCGTCAGAGGTTACCCAACGTTTTTTCTTCGTCAAGTAGTCAACCAACTCCTTTTCTTTTTTCGTCAGCACAGGAACACCTCCATTCAAAGAAAAGTTGATCCAAAAGATCAACTTTTCAATTGGTTATAATGTTTCGCCATTTGATGCAATCACTTGCTTGTACCACTCGAAGCTGTCTTTTTTAATTCGCTTGCCAGACCCTTTGCCTTCATTGTCCAAATCAACGTAAATGAACCCGTAACGTTTCTCCATTTGCGCAGAAGAACAACTGATAATGTCGATGGGTCCCCAAGCACAATAGGCGATGACATCAACACCATCATACATCGCGCACTTCATCTGAGTGATGTGTTCAGACAGATAAGAAATTCGATAATCATCATGTACTTGACCATCTACTAATTCATCATACATACCAAAACCATTTTCAGCGATAATGATTGATTTGTGGTAGCGATCCCAATATTGAGACAATGAATTATACAAGCCTTGGGGATCGACCGCCCATCCCCATGGATTGGCTTTTAGATTAGGGTTGGGTGTCACGGATGAAGGACTCATGGTATTTTTAGAGGCGTCCACCATTTGTGAATAGTAATAAGAAAGCCCTAAATAATCCATTGGATGATCTTTTAATAATTGCTTATCCTCATCTGTAATCTCTAAATGAATATTGTTTTCAGCAAAATAATTTAGAGCATACTGCGGGTAAGCACCTTGAAACTGAACATCTGTATAAAAGTATTGCATACGATTGCGGCGTAAAGCTAAATTCACATCATCTGGGTCACAAGAATAAGGATACGCCGTACAATCAGCCATCATCGTTCCGATCTGCATATCAGGATTAATCGTTTTAGCGTAAGCTGCTAATTTCGCACAGGCTACGAACTGGTGATGAACGGCTTGGAAACTTGCCTCTTCATAATTATCGACGGTATCGTAGGGAATTGCTGTTGAATTAAAGGGCTCGAACTGGATTAGATTGACTTGGTTGATGACGATCCAATAGTTCACTTTGGCTTGATAGCGTTCTAAAACGACTTTTCCATATTTAACAAACAAATCGATCACTTTGCGATTGTTCCATCCGCCATACTTCAAAGTAATCTCAACAGGTGTTTCATAATGCAAAATAGTAATGATCGGTTCCATTCCCAGTTCAATAATTTTGTCGATCAGACGATCGTAATAGGCTAGCCCTTCTTCGTTTGGCTCCTCTTCCTCACCGGTCGGAAAAATTCGTGTCCAATCGATGGATGTTCGGAACGTTTTAAAGCCCATCTCACTAAGTAATTCCAAGTCTGACTCATACGTATGATAGAAGTCAATCCCATGACGTTTTGGATAGTAGCCCTCTGTGTCCGCCAGATTCGCTTGGACATCCGCCAATGACATTCCCTTATGCTGTTCTTCGGCAATCTCGGCATTGCTTTTATCTGGATAATACTTGTGCAAGTCGGCTAAACTGATGCCTTTTCCAGCTACTTTGTAGGCACCTTCTGCTTGATTCGCCGCGATTGCTCCACCCCATAAAAAATTCTTAGGCATTCGATAATTTTTCAATGAAATTCCTCCTCGTATCTCTGTAGCATTAACCAATCAAAGGCTCTCTGACTGGCTAAGCGTACCTGCTATTTTTGGTCAAAAGCTTCGAATAAGCGAATCAAATGTTCGCCGATTAAAATCTCGCTTTGTGCAGTCATTAATGTATCTTGCGCATGGCAAAATAAGGTAGAATAGCGAATTTGTTCGCCGGATGCCTCTAGCTGCAACGTATCCGTTTGCAATCCATGTGCGATCACTATTTCTTTACGTGCCGCTGCTACTTCTTCTTTTGCTTGAGTAAAATCCTTCGCCTCTAAGCTTTCTAACGAATGAACCAAGTGATCTCGTGCACTGCCGGCGTGAACTAAGATGTTCATAGACAGCTGGTTCAACTGGTCATTCTCCTCTAAAAATTTCGTCTCTTCCATAGGTGTCCTCCTGCTGATGACTAATCGTGCATCTTTTTTTATTGTACAGCTTCGGCTTCCGCTTCTTCCAAAGCCTCTTGTGCTTCTTGTTTAACTAATGAATTGTCGTAGGCCTTAAAGAATGGCAAAAAGACCAGCCAAGTAATAACGAAAATCACTGCACAAACAATGATCGCTCACCAATCCTGTGTTGCTAAGTAGGAAGTGAATGGATACGGCATATACCATAACAAGAAGGTACTAGATGGTACGTTGACCAAGCCCACTGACATTGTTACGTAGGCGATTGTTGGAACAATAATGCTGTTGATCCACATCGGGACCATCAGGTAGGGATTAAAGGCGATCGGTGCACCAAAAACTAACGGTTCATTGATATTAAAGATTGAAGGAATAATTACCGCTTTTCCAATAGCCTTCAATTGCGCAGACTTACTTAACAACAGCATCATCACAGATAATGCTAATGTCGTTCCAATTCCACCCATTGAAGAAAAGGCATAACAGGTTTCCTGTGTTGCGATGTTTAAGGCCTGTCCACCATTCGCTACCGATTCAGCATTTGCTGCTAGTCCAGACATATAGACTGGATAGACGACTGGCATCATAACCCAGCCAGAAATTCCGAAGGTATACAGAAATACTGGGATAAAGACCGATAACACAAAGCCTGGGTACGATTGGACAATGCTAGCTAAAGGACTGAAAACCAATAAAACCACATCGAAGAAATCGATTTTGAATTGGAAAGTGATTAACCAGCCGACAAGCAAAATGAACGTAATCGGCAGTAAACTATTGAACCAGCCCACCACAAAGTCTGGAATTGGGGTGTCTTCATCGAAGAAAGAATATTTTACTGCAAAATTCATAACAAACCCGACGAATAAGCCTGTAATCATAGAGAGAAACATCCCCGTAGCACCAAATCGAGAAAGAATAAAGACGGCTTCTCCTTCTGCTGTCATCGTGGGGAACAAAAGCATCATGAATAATACCAATGAAGCTGCGCCAGAAATCAATTTCTGTCCGCCATAACCTTTTTTCTCCATTAGGTAATAAGGAATCAAAAAGGCCACGACTAATGCGTACATTCCAAAAGAGAAATTACTGATCATCGAAAAATCAGGCATTCCACTAAAAATGTTTTTTAGTAATGAAACGACTGTTACCAATGAACCGACGAAAACAAGTGGTAAGGCTACCATAATCGAATCCTGAATGGCTGAAATCCAAGGATTCTTCACTACCTTATTTACTTTCGGTGCAAAAGAATTCGTCATAAAATTCATGATTTTATCCATCAGCTAACCCTCCATTTTCAAGATTAAGTCCAGAGCTTTCTCTCCGTTTAGTGTTCCATAGACAGCCTGCGGAATCACCGCCGCTTGGACATTTTTGTCCTTTGTTTGTTCTTGGAGATCCTTCAGCATATAGGACAGATGTGGACCAATCAGCAAGTAATCGATTTCATTAATACGATCATCTAACTGCGATTCACTTGCCGCCTTAACTGTTACCTCTACCTTTCTTTTTTTTGCTGCTTTTCTGATCGCCGCTGCCATAAACCCGCTAGAAGCACCTGACCCGCATATTAACAAGATGTTTTTCATTTCCTTCACCACTTTCATTTATTTACATGCTCATTATAGGAAAATTAAATCTACTTCGACAAACTTACTTTTTTCCTAGAGCTGGGAAAAAGTACCCTACTACTCGATAAATATCCCATTAGAAAAGAGTGCAACTATTTAAGTCCCACTCTTGTTTCAATTATTTAATTCACCTACAAAGTTCTTACTAGCGAACCAGAACGCTCGATTATTCTTTTATATCTTTTCTACTTTAATTCTCTCAAGGTCATCAGCAGTGTTTTAAAACGCTCTTCTGTTAGTAACGATTGAAATTCTTCTGAGTGCTCAATTAAATCGGCCATTCCCTTAGCAATAAACGCAGGGGAGACAGAAGGATCTTTTAGCTCAAGTCTATCAAAAAGCAAATCATCCAAGTTTTCATTCAAGGCAAAGACCGTCTTTAACGCCGGAATAAATTGTTCTAACTCGAGCAGCGCCGCTTGGGTATCTCCTTGTATAGCTGAAATCTCAGCCTTAGATAAATAATAATTTGCATTTAATCCACTGATTCTGTCCATATGAAGCAACTTATCAAGTTCAATGCCGATTTCTAGAATGGCCTTGGCTTTATCATATTGTTCATAATTTCTTGCGATTTTTACTAAATTATAAAGGTGCAGACTGATATCCCGTACTTGTTGGAATATGCACATCTGACTTAACTTTAAGGATTCCTCAAATTCTTTCTTTCTAAAAAGAATGTTGGTTTTCATCATTCGTGTGTCATAATCCGTATTCGGTAATTCTTCAATCACCTGTTCAGCTTTATCTAACTCATCATTCATCATGTATAGCCCTGCTAATATGTGAAGGGACGCGTGTCGGAGTTCGAGGGTCTCTGAAGAACGGAGTGCTTCAAAAAGTCGTATAGCAGCAGTTAACTGCTGATTTGCCAACTCTTCATCGGAAGAAGCGCCTAAATAGAACATATACAGCGAGGCCAAACGAAATTTTAAGCCATCATCGTTCGGATACTCTCGCAGCAAAGATTGACAATACGTCATCGCTTCTTGACTATTCCCCTTCTCAAAAATAGACCGAGCGTCCTTTTCAAATCGAGCTACTTCGCTGTCACTTAGGTTTCCTTTGAAATTGACCAGTCGATCTACGTTTGTTTTTAATAGTCGTGCCAAAGGACTTAGCAATGAAATATCTGGATAGGTACTGTCTGTTTCCCATTTTGAAACAGCGGCTGTCGATACTCCTAGTGTAGCAGCGACCTGCTCTTGAGTCATTCCTTGATCTTTCCTAAGCTTCTGTATTGTTTTGCCCATCAACAATGCCATCGAAATCACTCCTCTCTTTTCACTCTTAGTGTACCATTATCAGGTAATGATTATAATGGAGTGCTTGTTAAACTATTTGGTGTTTTTGTTAACCATTGAGACTATAAAAAAAGCATAACGATCCAGCTAGGAAACGTTATACTTTTATAAATCATACAGTTGCTAAATACTCAGAGAACTTATTCAAGCCAGCTATTAACTCCTCCGTACTGCAGCCATAACCGATTCGAACACAGGATTCAAACTCAAAACAATCCCCCGGAGTAAACAGCAAGCCATAATTGTTGATTAAATCAAGACAGAGCTCTCTGCTTGAACGATCAAAATCATAATAAAGCAATGTGACCGTTCCCGCTTGAGGTTTGACATATGTGATATGAGGTTCCTTCGCTATCCATTCATCTAAAATTCTCAGATTTTCTCGAATGATCTGCTGATTTCTCGCTAAAATCTTATCCTTATTCTCCAAAGCAATCGCCGCCAACTCTTCATCAATCATTCCGCAGCTGATCGTATTGTGGTCACGATGAAGCAAACATTGCTCCATCGCTTCTTTATTTTTCGTTGCTATCCAGCCCAAGCGCAGACCGGCTAAAGACCACACCTTAGACATGCTGCTAACACTGATTCCTTTGTCATACAAATCAGCGATCGATGGACTTTCCACCTCAGCCTGAGTCAATCCGCGATATGTCTCATCTGAAAGAATGTACGCTCCCACATCTTCAGCAATAGCGATGATTTCTTCTAACATCTTTCGATTCATCAAAGAACCAGAGGGATTGTTCGGATTATTTATAATGATCAGCTTTGTTTTTTGACTGACTAAACTTCTAACTTCCTCTATATCCGGTAAAAAATTATTTTCTGGTGTCAACACATGCTGCTTCACAGTTGCATGAAAAGACTCTGGAATCGAATATAACTGTTGATACGTCGGTAAAACAGCGACCACTTCATCCTCTGGCTCGACCAGTGAATAAAGGACTAAATGATTGGCTCCGATCGCACCATGCGTCGTTGTGATATCCTCTTCTTGAATCGTTTGATACAGTGAAGCAATCCCTTGCTTGAAACGTGGGTTGCCGAAAATATGCCCATAAGTCAAACGCTTTTGTGTCAGTTCATTCAACACTTCTTGTTTATCCAATCCGGCAATTTCAAACAATTCATCCATACTGATTGAGTCAACGCAAGTTTCTCCTGTATTATAGATCGCCTTCTCCTCGTGCTCATTCATCCAGAGTTCTACTTTAAATGGTGCTATTTTCATTTAGTTTCTCCTCCCAACACTCATTGAATCCGTACCTGTGAATAGTTATTCGTTAATTATAGTTGATGAGTTTGGAAGTAGCTAGAGGGAATTCTCTCTGATTCCTAGCACATGTTAAAAATCGGTACGAATCAAATAAGCATTGAAAATAAACCCTATCCTCTAATAATCAACGCTTCTTTTTACTTGAATTAAAATTCTTTATAAGATTACGTGTCTTCTTATTTATTTTTTTGGACGAACTTGTCTCAGTGGTTGGGGATTTACTTTGCTTATCAGTACTTTTCTCATTCATCGCTCCAGCCACTACGGGTACACGCAACTTCTCTTCAGTTCGCATCATCGTAGATAGTGTTCCCTGCTGAGTATCACCTGTACTATCTAGTTTGGTTTCCTCTATATTCCTCGCATTCATTTGTGCAAGATGCTTTGAGCTAGAATCGTCAGACCATAATTCATCAGTATCACCCATTATTTCTAACTGTTCCGCCTGTACAGCAGCTTCCACTTCTTTGAAGATTCCTTTAATCAGTATAATCAGTTCGCTTTTTGTCATGGATTCTAAATTCACTTCTTCAAAGAAATCCCCAGTTACTGTTGATTCTGACGGGCTTTTTTCTATAGTAGTTTCCTTATTTTTGACAGACTCCTCCGGTGATTTCTTCTTCGCTGCTCGTGAAGAATAGATGACTGTCGTCCCTGTACATTTACAGTCTAAGAATTTCGCAAAACGACGCACCCCATCTTTTTCAAAAATAGTGAAGGAGTTAAATATTCTCAAAATACGCTGGTTTTCTGCAAGTGTATTGCGACCATCCACGTCTCTCATACGAAACGTATGCTTTTTGCCATTCGCATCGTCAAAGTGGGCCACCATAATATAACTCTCATAGTGCTCTTCAAGCACGGCAGTTCCTCTATTTTTCAAATAGCTGTCATAAAGACACATCGTCTTGGTTTCCTTAAAATACTCCTTCTTACTTTTAAACAGACGAGAAATGACCTTTTCCCATTCTGACTCTTCCACATAATCTTTCAAAAAAGGACAAAACTTTCTCACGACATCACTTGGTTCTGCATGGAAAAGCAGTTCTTGAACCACTTCTGGACAAGGGAAAGAAAAATCACTTACCACTAACGCGTTTCTCACAATAAGCGCAACAATGTACTCTGTCACAAGATCAACATTTTTTGTCGCTTCCCAAAATTTCTTTACTTTCACTTCAATGTTGGCTCTCTTCATTGTTAGTAATTGACGCTGTGTAAGTGGTTTGCTTTCCATTTCATCCGCTCCTTTTGAATGCGTTTTCTTAAAAACTATTTTGCCTGAAAAGCAACGTTTTGCGCATCCAAATTTTTTATAAAAAATAATGTGATTGATCCTATATAACATTGCCAAAAGCCATAACTGCAATAAACAGAAAAAGAATAAATAAATCTTCGAATAACACCTAAATAAGTTGACAGTTCAGAAGAAAAAAAACGTGAAACCTTCTGAAAAAAACAATAAAAAAAAGCCAAAAAGATAATTTTATAATCTTTTTGGCTTTTATAATTTTTTTGTTTTATAGATATATTTTTTCTGTTATCATACTCATTCTACAAAGAATTTGAGCACTCCAAAATCAGACAATCTTTTCATATCAAAATCTTTTGGCTTTGCATGAATAGTCTTACTACTTATTATGGTAATTCCATCAGCTCTTAATTTCATTCGCTAGTATATTATAAAAAATAGTATAAAAGGCAGCTCGCAAGCCGCCTTTTATTTCCTATACATCTTAAACTCCAAATACAAATCATTGTAAATCCCTAAATATTCTGGTCCTAAATCTTTATAGACCTCCAAATGACTAATCGTTTCATTGTCTGGGTAGAACTGCTTATCCCCAGAGATACTTTTTGGCAGCATCGCCAATGCTTTTTTATTGGGCGTTGAATAACCAATATATTCAGCATTTTGTTTAGCGACTTCAGGCTTCAACATGAAGTTGATAAAATCATACGCCCCTTCTTGATTCTTCGATGTTTTAGGGATCACGATATTATCAAACCAAAGATTGGAACCTTCAGGTGGAATAACATAATGAAGATGTTCATTTTCTGACATCATATCAGCGGCTTCTCCAGAAAAGGTCACTGCCACAGCACTTTCCTCATTCGCCATATACATTTTAATCTCATCGGCAACGATCGCCTTAACATTTGGCGTTAGGCTGCTCAATTTTTTGATTGCTTGATTTAATTGCGTCATGTCTTTACTATTGATCGAATAGCCAAGTGTCGTAAGCGATAGACCCATCACTTCTCTAGCGCCATCGATTAGCATAATATTATTCTTCAATTCTGGTCGCCATAAGTCGTTCCAATGCTGAATCTCGTCCCCAGAAACAAATTTATCATTATAAACGATGCCCAATGTTCCCCAGAAATATGGAATCGAATAGGTATTATCACGATCAAAATCCAAATCTAGAAAACGCGGATCTATATTCTCTAATCCTTGAATCTTTGAATGATCCAACGACAGCAAGAGCTTTTCCTTCTTCATTTTTTGGATCATATATTCACTAGGGATCGCAATATCATACGCTGTTCCGCCCTGTTTGATCTTGGCTTCCATCGCTTCGTTTGAATCGAAGGTTTCGTAATTGACCTTGTAGCCATATTCCTTTTCGAATTGTTTGATCAATTCTGGATCAATATAGTCGCCCCAGTTATAAATGTTCAATACTTTTGAGCTTGCATTCGATGAATGATTCAACCGCACCACTAAAAAAGTCAGCAGCAAAATGATGGCGACAACACCGATAAAAAGTGATTGTAATTTTCTCATTTCAGTACCGCCACCTCCTCAAATTCGCGTTTACGTTTTCGAGCCTTTTTAGAGGTATCTCGACTAATGAAGTAATAGCCAACCACTAATAATAGAGAGAAGATGAAGACCAAGGTAGACAAGGCATTGATTTCTAAACTAATTCCTTGCCGTGCTCGCGAGTATATTTCAACAGAGAGCGTCGTAAAGCCGTTGCCAGTAACAAAGAACGTCACTGCAAAATCGTCCAATGAATAAGTAAAGGCCATGAAATAGCCGGCGATAATTCCCGGCGTCAAAAATGGCAAGATGATATTGGATAAAACCTGAAAATTGTTCGCACCCAAATCTCGAGCTGCATCGATCATTGAATCATTCATCTCTTTTAACTTAGGCAATACCATTAATACCACGATCGGAATGCTGAAGGCGATATGTGAAAGCAGAACGCTAACAAAGCCTAATTGAAAGTTCTTCAGAACACCACCCAGCATTGTAAACAGAATCAAAAAGCTAGCCCCGATAATGACATCCGGCGATACCATTAAAATATTATTCAGCCCTAAAAGAACATTACGTGAGTTACGTTTCCGTGTATAATAAATGCCCATTGCTCCGAAAGTGCCGATGATGGTTGCTAAAAGTGCGGATAGAAAGGCTAGCACAAACGTTTGAACAACGATACTGATCAAACGACGATCAGAGAACAAATTTTGATAATGTTCCCATGTGAATCCAGTGAAAGTGCTCATATTGCCGCCTTGATTAAAGGAATAAAAGATTAAATAGAAAATCGGAATATACAGCAGAATAAATACAAAAATCAAGTAGATATTTGCCCAAGAAAATTTACTTCTTCTCACTTCACTCGACCTCCCTTACGTTTTTCGCCAGTCAGCATCATCACAATGAACATTGCAACAATCAAAATAACACCTATTGTTGAGCCCATGCCCCAATTTTGAGTTACTAGGAAATGCTCTTCTATTGCAGTTCCAAGTGTAATCACGCGATTCCCGCCGATCAGACGTGTCAGCATGAAAAGGGATAGTGACGGAATGAAAACAGCCTGTACACCACTTTTTACCCCATTTAAAGAAAGCGGGAAAATGACACGACGAAAGGTGTCGAAATTATTCGCGCCTAGATCCCGACTTGCGCTAATTAATGAAGGATTGATTTCCTCCAAGGCATTAAAAATCGGCATGATCATAAAGGGCAGCTCGATATACGCTGCGACAAACATGAAACTAAAATCGGTAAACAATAGCTGCTTCTGGCCGATTCCAATGAAACTAAGAAAATCATTCACCGAGCCATTCGCGCTGAAGATACCGATAAACGCGTAGGCCTTCAGTAACAAGTTGATCCATGTTGGCAAAACCACTAGCAATAGTAAGAGTTGACGATGCTTCAATTTAGACAAGAAATAGGCCGTTGGATAACTGATCAACAATGTCATTAACGTAATCAAAAAAGCAAACAACACAGAATTCACCGTCATCATCAAGTACGTTTTCGAAGTTAAATACGTGTGGTAATTGCTTAACGTAAAATGACCGTTCATATCAAAAAACGATTGATACACGATTAGAATTACCGGTGCAATAACGAAAAACACCAACCAAAAGAAATAAGGAATGGAATAAAATCGACGTATATTTTTCATTGCTCCATCCCCTCCTTAATCTTCATAGCTCTCTAAACGCGCTTCAAAATCTTCTTCACTCTCATTAAACCGCATAACATGAATATCTTCTGGTTCGAAGGACAAGCCGACCTTGCTGCCCTTCTTGGCTTTCTTAGTAGAATGGACCATCCATTCATTCCCATCCGCATCAATACAGTTCATTTCATAATGAACCCCGCGGAAAAGCTGGGTATCAACTGTAACAACTAACTTGCCGTTTTCTGGTGTGGTCAATGATAAATCTTCTGGACGCAGCACTACTTCTACTGGTTCATTCGGACGCATACCGCCATCAACACATTCAAAGGTTTTACCGACAAATTTAACTAAGTTGTCTTCCACCATCTCACCTGCAACGATGTTACTTTCACCAACAAAATCTGCAACAAAATGATTGATTGGTTCATCATAGATATCAACCGGGGTCCCGCTTTGAACAATCTTGCCTTTATTCATAACAAAGATCTCATCACTCATAGCCAGAGCCTCTTCTTGATCATGTGTGACAAAGATAAAAGTAATGCCCAAGCGTTTTTGCAAGGCACGTAATTCATATTGCATATCTGTTCGCAATTTCAAATCCAAAGCAGACAATGGTTCATCCAATAAAAGAATCTTCGGCTCATTCACAATGGCACGGGCGATCGCCACCCGCTGACGCTGGCCTCCAGACATTTCAGTAATTTCACGATTCTCATAGCCTGGCAATTGAACAAGCTTCAAGGCTTCTAAAACTTTCTTTTCAATTTCCTTTTTGGACAATTTCTTGATTTTTAATCCAAAAGCGACGTTTTCAAAAACATTCATGTGAGGAAACAATGCGTAATCCTGAAAAACCGTGTTGACTTGGCGTTTATTTGCCGGAATGTCATTCATTCGTTTTCCCTCAAAAAAAATATCGCCTTCACTTACGTCTGTAAAACCGGCGATAATTCTTAAAATTGTCGTTTTTCCACAGCCTGAAGGACCTAATAATGTATAAAAACGACCTTCTTCGATATCAAAATTTATTTTTTTCAATACGGGATCATCTTCGTCGTATTGTTTAATTACGTCTTTAAATGAAATAATTGTGTTTGCCATGACTTCCTCCTAATGAGTTTTTTATAAATAAGATTCTGTAGCGACGATCAGTACTTTACTGACCCCTGACGCCTGATTTTGTAAACGATGCGGTTTACTCGCTTCATAGTAAATACTCTCGCCTTTTTCCGCTTCATACAACGTTTCACCAAACTGCAAAGCAACCTTGCCCTCTAAAACATAGATAAAGGTTTCTGATAACGAAGGTGTAAATTGCTTATACTGACCTTTTTTATCCAGGGTTAATAAGATCGGCTCCATTTCCTTTTCATTGGATTCAGGAATCAGCCATTTAATGTGGTAGCCATGTTCTTCATCACTATAAAAAGTAGTGTCCTCTTCTTTATAGACAATCTTCTGATCACCCGTTTTTTGCTTGAAAAATTCAGCTGGCGTCACCCCTAAAACCTCTAAAATATCAAAAAAAGTCTCCATTGAAGGAGAACTCAGGTCACGCTCTAATTGAGAGATGTAGCCCTTGGATAAATCGGTTCGTTCCCCTAACTCTTCTTGTGTTAAATTTTTCTGAATTCGCAAATTACGCAACTTCTCACCAATCTCCATGGTCTCACTCCCTCTTTATAATCATTTCTCCAGAAAAATAGGACCGAATCTCAGCCCTAGGAAAATTCTAATGATGTTTGCTAATAGTAAACTTATTGTTTAATAGCACCACTCAAGTATACGAACTTTTTACTAAAAATCAAGTATTTAACCCCATTTTCTTAGGATAGTTTTATGGAAATGATAGAGAAAAGAAAGTTGCATTTTCTTTCATTTCCGCTAAGATAATAGTAACCGAATCTGCGAGTTTTGCTTTTCACGGATTACTAGGCTTGAAATCAATTAATATGCACATCTATACATCAAATGATCTGTCTAGCAGAATGGTATGCGTATAAAGATCCTTGTATTTTTTATGCACTTCAAAAAATTCTTTCCTTACTATGAGCTAGCTGCGAGTCCGATTTTTCACCGTTCATCAAAAATATAAATGTATGAGAAGTTTAGCAATTACGGAGTCATTTCTGATAAGAGATTACAATAGAACTAGGAGGATGAACCATGACTGAATATCGCCGTTTACGTGTAGTCAACGATGAAACGCTACACACGGAGATCCAAAGTTTTTCAAAACCTGAGATTGAAGACAATGAGGTACTAATCGACGTTCACTATTCTGGGATCAACTATAAAGATGCTCTAGCGACAAAGGCCAACACAGGCGTGCTAAGAGATTATCCCATGACTCCTGGGATCGACTTGGCGGGAAAAATTATTGAGTCGAAGGATGAACGCTTTACTGTTAATGAGGAAGTTTTAGTAACTGGCTATGGCTTAGGCGTCAAACAAGATGGCGGCTTGAGTGATTTGCAAGTTGTTCCTGCTTCATGGGTAATCAAACGACCGAAGAATTTATCTGCTAAACAAGCCATGACCTTCGGAACAGCTGGATTTACCGCAGCATTAGCAGTAGACGCATTGCAGGCACATGGATTAAATAAAAATAGTCGCGTACTTGTCACGGGGGCAACAGGTGGCGTTGGGGGTTTTGCTTTACACTTCCTCAAACAAATCGGCTGTGCGGAAATTATTGCCTTGAGTCGCAAGGATGACCGGAAGAATTATTTAATGGAAGTAGGTGCCACTTCTGTCTTATCACCTGCGGAGTTATTTCCTGAAAAAAGTCGTCCGTTAAACAAACAGCTTTTTGATTTTGTAGTAGACACTGTTGGCGGCGATACACTAGCACAGGTTCTTCCTTTTGTGAACTACGGAGGAAGCTTAGCGCTTTGTGGAAATGCTGGCGGGATCAAACTGAATACAACTGTCTTGCCTTTTATTTTACGTGGTGTTAACTTATTAGGCATCGACTCTGTAGAAGCATCGATGGAACAACGCCAAAAGCTTTGGGCTAAAATGGCAAACGAATGGGCTCTTTCAGACACGATTAACGTCCAACAAGTCGAACTTGATCAAGTACAAGAGACCGCAGACAATTTATTGGCCGGAACGCATGTAGGCCGTACCATTGTCGCTTTAGGAGGAAAAAACAAGTGAGAATCCTGATAACTTCAGGCGGCACCTCAGAAAAAATTGATGATGTGCGCGCGATTACTAACCACTCTAGTGGAAAATTAGGCAAGGCAATTGCTGAAAGCTTTGCAAAAGAGGATGCCGTGATCGATATGATCACTACTCGTCACGCAATGAAACCAGAAGGCAAAACGATTCATCCCTATTACATCGAATCAACCGCTGACTTAGAACGAACACTGAAAGAATTAATGTCTGAAAATACGTATGATGCCGTAATTCATAGTATGGCTGTCAGTGATTTCACTCCTGAAAGCTCAGTAACGCTTGAAGACCTAGAAGCGGCAGTTGCGACACAGCCGAAGGATTTATCAAGTGCCTTAGTAACTATTGCCAACGAGCGAACGGAGAAGAAGATCTCTTCAGACACTGATCATTTGGTAGTAGTCTTAAAGAAAACACCAAAAATAATTTCCTTGATTAAAAAACTACAGCCGCAGACGATTTTAGTTGGGTTTAAACTATTGGTGGATGTGCCGATGATTGAACTGTTAAATGTGGCAAAGGAAAGTCTCAAAAAGAATCAAGCTGATTTTATTTTAGCGAATGATTTAGCTGAGATTCGTGGGGAAAAGCACCACGGTTATCTCATCAACAAACAGCACAAGGTTAAAGAAGCACATACGAAGACAGAAATCGCGGAACTAATCAAACATGAAGTCATGGAATTGGAGGAAGCAAAATGAAGACCATCCTATTAGGTGTCAGCGGCAGTATCTCTGCTTATAAAGCAGCCGATATCACGAATGAGCTAACGAAAATGGGTTATAAATTGGACGTAGTGATGACAAAAAGCAGTACTGAATTTATCACACCGTTAACGATTCAATCACTGTCCCATCGGCGTGTTCATCTGGATGTTATGGAAGAACCAGATGCCGCTTTGATCAATCATATTGCGTTAGCTAAAGAAGCCGATTTATTTTTAGTGGCCCCTGCTTCCGCCAATACAATCGGAAAATTAGCCAATGGAATTGCTGATGATTTATTGTCCACCGTTGCCTTGGCTCTACTGCCAGATACACCGAAAATTATCGCTCCGGCAATGAACACTTATATGTATCAAAACCCGATCGTTCAACGAAACCTTGCAACATTAAAAGAAGTTGGCTATCAAGAAGTTGAACCTAGAGAAGCTTTACTGGCTTGTGGTGATTACGGCCGAGGTGCCTTGGCCAATGTTGCAGATATCGTGCATATCGTAAATTCAAAATTGAAGGAGTAACAAATGAAAGAGAAAAATGTAAAGAGCTTTACTTTGACCGCGATGTTTTTAGCAATCATGATTATTTTAGCGGTCACTCCACTTGGCTTTATTCCTATTGGTCCGATAAATGCGACGACGATGCATATTCCAGTCATTATTGCATCCATCGTTTTAGGGCCACGCATCGGTGCCGGCTTAGGAACTGTTTTTGGAATCATCAGTTTGGCTAGAGCGACGGTGATTATCACACCGATGTCCTTTGTCTTTTCTCCATTTATCGCAAATCCGTTGACGAACCAAGGGGATTGGCGCGCGATAATTGTGGCTATTATTCCTCGTATTTTAATCGGTGTCGTTCCCTACTTTGTCTACAAAGGGCTTCATCGCCTTTTGAAACAAAAGGCACGGCCAGTCAGTCTGTTCATTGCCGGTCTAGCCGGATCGATGACCAATACCATTTTAGTTATGAACCTGATCTTTTTCTTCTTTAAAGACAGCTATGCCAATGTCTTGCAGGTAACCGCTAATGCTGTTTATGGTGTCATTTTAGGGATTATTTTCGGGAGTGGATTGGTTGAAGCCATCGTAGCTGGTATCGCAACAACGGCGGTTTGCGCGGTTCTTTTACGACTTATGAAAAAATAAAAAAATGTTGGATAGAAATCATTTTCGATTTCTATCCAACATTTTTTATTTTTTTGGATCTTCACCAAGAATCCGAACTTCCGTTTCCAACGTTACATCAAATTTTTCTTTGATCGTTTGCTGGATATGTGCAATCAACTCAATATAATCAGTCGCTGTTGCATGATTGATATTGACGATAAACCCTGCATGCTTCTCAGAGATTTGTGCACCGCCCCAAACCAAGCCCTGCAAACCAGCATCTTGGATCAATTTTCCAGTAAAATGTCCAACTGGCCGTTTAAAGACACTGCCGCATGAGGGATATTCCAGTGGCTGTTTCAACTCGCGCAATTCCGTCAGCTCCGTCATTCGTTTCTCGATTTGTCCATGATCGCCAGGAGCCAACTTAAAGTTAGCACTTAATACGATCGCTGGCTGATCCTGAATCGCAGAGTGACGGTAAGAAAAGTTCATCTGATCTTTGTGCCAGGTTTCAAAGGTGCCATCAGCTAATAATACGTCGACAGATTCAAAAACATCTTCTAATTGACCATCATACGCTCCGGCATTCATGAATACTGCCCCACCAATACTTCCCGGAATACCGCAAGCAAATTCAAAACCTGTCAAGGAATGATCCAAGGCGACATACGTTGTATCAATTAATTTCGCTCCGGCTTGTGCAGTAATGGTGTCTTCTTCCACGCGAATCGTCGTCATATCTGTCAGCATGATTACCACACCACGGATTCCGCCATCTTTGACAATCAGATTGCTGGCGTTCCCTAAAACGATCCATGGGATATCATTTCCGCGACAATAGTCTACCAACGCCTTCACTTCTTCGTTATCTTTAGGAAATGCTAGAGCGTCCACAGGTCCGCCGGTTTTTGTAAAGGTATAATTCATTAAGGGTTCATCCAAAAGGATTTTCAAATTTGGTAATGCGTTCGTTAATTCTGTTGTTTTCACTTTGATAAGCCTTTCTCGTTCGATACGGGTAAATTTTTCAAACATCCTTGCTATTTTAGCATGCGGGAAAAAAACTTACCACCCCTTATAGCTGGTAGCGAATGTGTTGCTTCAACATTTGCTCACAAAGCTCATGACTCAATAGTACGTCTTCTTGACGTAAATCTACATTTTCGCCATTCAACGCCGCAATGAAAGTAGTTACTAATTGTTCAAACCCGCGCTTTTCAAGCGTTGTAATCCAATCGCCAAACCGATGTACCTCTTCTGTTTGTCCTCGTTTAATCGTCAAATCTGTCAATTGCTCTAAAACCATCGTTTCTTTAGGAGAACTTACTTGGTAACGTTCCATTTTTCCCCCGCTTTGCAAATCCATTGAAAGAATACATTCTGTCGTTGGTGTTGAAAGCAATAGTTGCGCATACGTCATTTGGCCCTTTTCTTCCCGAATTTTAGAATGAACCTTCATGACCTCATCATCTAATAAAAACACTGCTGTATCCACTAAATGAATAAACAAATCATAGATGCCATATTGTGTATTCATCGCATGATTCGGTTCATTCTTTTCCAAATGAATAACTTTTTTTTGCGGAAGCTGTTTCAGCTGATCCACCATTGGTGCGAAGCGGCGATTGAAGCCCACCATAAATAAAAGTCCTTTTTCTTTCGCTAGCTGCTGGAGCTCTTGAACCTCCTGTAATTTCTCACTAACAGGCTTATCAATGAAAACCGCAACCCCTGCGTTCAGACATTGCTTGGCAATTTCAAAATGAACACTCGTTGCCACATGAATAAAGCACGCATCAATTTTTTCTGCCAATAATTCATCAATTGTTGCGACTGTATGCTCAAAGTTGTATTCTTGAGCTATTTTTTCCCGAACTTCTTCTCTGCGAGTCGCAAAAATAAAGGTCGCTTCCTTGCGCATTTTCGCATAGGTAGGCAAATAAGCCTTCTGGGCGATGCCTCCGATACCGATAACTCCGATTTTCATGACTAAGACCCCTTTTTTATGATTTAGTTTTTGTTATTATTAATACTTGTATCCTTTGCTTTCTCCTTTTTTTTCGTTACAATAAACTCATCTTTATATGGATGGAGGAATGCATCGTGAAATTAATTTCTTGGAACGTCAATGGCTTGCGTGCCGTGATGAAAAAGAATTTTATGGATGTTTTTAATGAATTAGATGCCGACTTTTTCTGTCTGCAGGAGACCAAATTACAGGCTGGACAAATCGAAATGGATTTGCCTGGCTATTACGAATATTGGAATTATGCAGAGAAAAAAGGCTATTCTGGCACGGCTATCTTCACCAAGCACGAACCGATGAATGTAACTTATGGATTGGGTGTGGATGAACATGACCAAGAAGGTCGCGTCATCACGCTTGAGTATCCTGAATATTACGTCATCACTTGCTATACACCGAACTCACAAAACGAATTGAAACGGTTGGACTATCGTATGACCTGGGAAGAAGCTTTTTTAGCTTATCTGAATGGTTTGAAAGAAATCAAACCTGTCATTTTTTGTGGTGACTTAAATGTTGCTCACGAGAATATTGACTTAAAAAATTGGAAAACCAATCAAAAAAACGCTGGCTTTACACCACAAGAGCGTGAAAAATTTAGCATCTTATTAGAGAATGGCTATATCGATACCTTCCGACACTTTTATCCAGATCAGGAAGGCATTTATTCTTGGTGGAGCTATCGCTTCAATGCTCGTAAGAACAATGCTGGGTGGCGAATCGATTATTTCGTTGTTTCTGACGACTTGAAAGAAAAATTGCAAGATGCCAAGATTCATACCGATATTTTCGGCAGCGATCACTGTCCTGTAGAATTAGACATCAATCTTTAAAAAGTTTGAAGCTTTACCTGTAGGACTTTCGCCCTGCTAAAAAATATGGTAAAACATTGGCGAAGAGGTGAATCTGTTGAATTTTATCGCAATGGACTTTGAAACAGCCAACTATCAATCTCACAGTGCCTGCTCCTTGGCATTGGTGATGGTAAAAAATAGCCAAATTGTCGGAGAGTATTATTCATTGATCAAACCCGAGACTGAATTCTTCTGGAAAAACATCCAAATTCATGGGATTCACCCAGAAGATGTGGAGGATGCACCGAAATTCCCTGAGGTATGGCAAGAGATCCAACACTATTATAAAGAGAATCGTTTGATCGTCGCTCATAACGCCGGCTTTGATACAAAGGTTTTAGCTGGTTGTCTCGACTACTATCATTTAGAGCACCCCTCTTACCTTTCTCTTTGTACCGTTCGAACCAGTCGCAGACTGTTTCCTGAAATGGCAAACCATCGACTAAACACAGTGTGTAAGGA
This sequence comes from Enterococcus raffinosus, assembly GCF_019175485.1. Lineage (NCBI taxonomy): Bacteria > Bacillati > Bacillota > Bacilli > Lactobacillales > Enterococcaceae > Enterococcus > Enterococcus raffinosus. Next base: position 1,132,260 of record NZ_CP072888.1, on the reverse strand, counting down.
GCTTTCCATCCCTTTGGAACATCATCATGATGCCTTGGAGGACAGCCGTGCCTGTGCAAAGATTTTGCTTTATCAGGAAGATCATTTTGGGATCGATCCACTAAAAAAATTAGTATTGCCCATGTAAGCGAAGCACTCCGCTTCGCTTTTTACTTGATCAATTTACTCATCAGCAATACATCTAAAAAGTCACCCTGTGCATCACGGGCTCCCCGCACCATTGTTGCTTCTGTTTTGAATCCAAACTTTTGATATAAACGAATGGCCCGTTCATTTCTTTTTTGAACGGTCAGTTCTAAACGGTATAGGGACGAGGCATTCTCACTCCAATAGATAACCTCATCAAGCAGCGCCGTTCCCAAACCGATTCCCCAGAATTCCTTCAGCACGCTAATCCCAATCTCACCGATGTGGGAAACAGTGTACTCCGATGCGGCTTTAACTGAAGCCATTCCAACAATTTGCTCATCAGCAAAGGCCAATAAAAGCAAGTTATTCTCACTTTCATATAAATCTGCCAACTGCAGACTCAGCATGTCCTCACTTAATCCTAAGCCAACTTCATCCATGATCAAAAAATCAGTTTCTTTCGCGATTTGGCGGCTAATTTGTAATAAATCTGCCGCATCGTCCGGGATTGCTTCTCTCAATGTGATCTCAACTTCACTCATTCTGCTTCCCACGCCTTCAAAATTCGTGCTTTAAATTCTTCCGCTTGTTTTCCATTCGCGATGAAGTCAACACGACGCATCGTTTCATCTTGATCGTCTTTTGCTAAAATCAATTCCAGATAATCTTCTGGCATATACTCGCCTAACTGTTGCCCCCACTCAATCACCGATAAGCCGTCACCTTCAAAATAATCATCTAAACCTAAATCATCGGCCCCTGTTTCGATCCGATAGACATCCATATGATAAAGCGGTAAACGCCCCTGCTGATATTCTCGAATAATCGTATAGGTTGGACTTTTAATCATTTGGTCGATTCCTAGACCTAAAGCGATTCCTTTAGTTAAGGTCGTCTTACCCGCCCCTAAATCACCGGTCAACACTAAATTATCGCTAGCCTGTGCGGCTGTCCCAATCATTTTTCCTAAACGTTCCGTTGCTGCTGTATCTATTAACGTAATCACGCAAATCCCCTCTTTTCTACTACCAACTTAGTATAACGATTTAAGCATTGAGAGAAAAGAAAAAGATTCTTCATTTTTGCTTCCGTTTAAAGCGTGTTTTTAGATAAACAAAAAAAGATAAGCATTTAGCCTATCTTATTGATTATTCAGTATATTTAATTAGGTGAACTTGATTTCTTCTGCTGCTTCAACGGCTTTCGATTTTGTTACATAGCTTTCGGTATCCCCAGGGAATAAAACCATAATTGTACTTGCTTTTCCCTGTGCCTTCAAATACTCTCGATCTACAACAGCCAGCTTTGTCTCGGGTGTGACCTTAGCAGCTTCACCAACAAGAACATCAAATCCTTGACCCTGCAACTCAACCGTATCAATACCAATGTGAAGCAGAACTTCTTTCCCATCACTCATTTCAAGCCCAATCGCATGCTTAGTTGGAAAGATACTGGTTACTATCCCTGTAACAGGTGAGAAAATCTCATTTGATGCAGGTTCAACCGCAAAACCTGGTCCCATCATCCCTTGAGAAAAAACAGGATCACTTACCTCAGACAAAGGAATCAATTGTCCTTTCACAGGACTAAAAATAACCCCTTGCTTCTTTTTTTTAAACATCGAAAACATGTTTATCCTCCTTTCGTCCTCATCGCAATAAATAAGATGATTACTGTAATTAAACTAATAAATCCAATCGCAAAATAAAAAATGAACATTGTATTGCGTGAGATGGACTGTTTTTCAGCAACTATTTTTCTATTATAGAAAAAACACAAGGCAGCGCCAATAATATTTCCCGTCAATATTTGCTGAACCAAACTAAAGGCTAAGAAACGTTTCTCAACAAAGTGGTTCTTCTCATTTTGAGAACTAATAAAATAGAGGCAAGCTGCTTGAAAGAGCATTAAAAAGGACAGTAGCAAACCTAATGTTAATCCTGGAATTTGAAGAATAAGTTGTTGGATGGTCACCTGCTGATTGAAGCTTACTAAAAATAAATAGAAGTAAAAGAGCACTGGCATCAGGACCCAATAGCCAATCAACACATTTCTTTTCACTCTCAAAGATTTAAGCGCTATCATTTTAAAATCTCCCTTTCGTGTCAAAATCTAGATATATTTAAGTTGTGGAATCAGTACTTTTTTCAAGTGTATAAATGCCATAGGACCGAAGCAAGTAATCCATTAAACAGCTTAGTCCAATCAAAGATTGTGATTGAAGCCTTCTCCTGCCAATAACGAAAAAGTCACAATAAAAATTTAAATGATGCGTGCAATGTCTAGCAAAATAGTTATCTCCGACTGCCGTAACCGCCAGTACCGGGATTTTCCGAACTTCAAACGCTGTAAGATTCTCTTTCACATCATCTGTCTCTCCGCTTAATGAAGCAATCACTACACAATCATTTTGGGTAATCATTGGCATTACCATATCCAACTCAGTTTTGTTTGGCAAAACCAGCGCTCGTTTATCCACATTTAATAACATTTTGTAGAATTCATCGATAATATTTTTTTGAGAAAACCCCGTAGCATAGCAATAAATCGTTTGGCTTCGATCAAACATCTCGTTGATTGGTTCCAAGTTCACTGATTGCATATACTCAATTGTCTTCTTGATATCATCAAGTTGCTTCTCAAAAATATTCTTCTCGCTCGTTTCTTGCTGCTCGCTGATTTCCGTATGCCGCAGAAAATATTTTAATTCTGAGTAGCCGGAAAAGCCAAGCTTCTTCGTTGTTCTTAATACAGATGATTTGGACGCGTGGACCATATCGGCAAGCTCCATAATTCCTGAAGATCTAACTTTTTCGGGATTCGCCAGCATGAATTGTAAGATATCTTTATCCAGTTCGCTCAGTTCTGCTAAATGTTGATGAATCAACTGCTCTAATGTCATAATTTTCCCCCTCCTACACTATTATACGTGATGGAGGAGGAAAAAATATTGTTTTTCATCGCAACTAGCTTAATTCTGGCCAAAATTCTTTATTTGCTTCAATCAGGTCATCCAATAATTCTTTTGCAATCCGAGCATTTGGAACAATTCTTGACAGTGCTAACGCCTGATACAATTTTTGATAAGATTTTTCTGCCCAAGCTTCAACCACTAATTTTTCTACTGCTACCTGTTGCTCCATCAAGCCTTTTTGGAAGCGTGGAATCTTTCCTTGCGTCAATGGTTCTGGTCCATTACTACCTACAACACAGGGTACTTCTACCATCGCTGTTTCATCAAAGTTGACGATGGCTCCTTCATTTGGCACAATCAGCAACATTCTTTCATGTGTGTTATAAGCGATCGCGCGAGCAAGATCCACGATATAACTTGCGTGTTCATCCACTTCTAAAGAGGTGCCTTCAGCGGTTCCTGCTTCTGCAATACGGTCACATTCGCTGAATACATGCTGTTCCCGACCAGCCATCACTTCGTTTGCACGTGTAAATTCAGGATTTGCATGTGCAACTTCATCTTGTGGATAGAAATAATATTTCAAATAGGTGTTTGGTAATGTATCTGGATCCAACGCGTAAACCTCTTTTGCTTTTGCAAAGGTATGCATCCAGCTAGCATCCGTATGCTGAGATTCTTCAATCTCTTCCGGTAATGAATAGCCATGATCCTTCACATGCGCTTTAATCTGTGGCATCAAATCATTGCCTTCTTTGTCGCGAATATCTGTCCACCAGCCAAAATGATTCAGACCATAATAGCGAACTTCCATTTCTTTACGTGAATTCAAGCCGATCGAATGCGCCATCCGTTCTTCGATTCCAACAGGCATATCACAAATATTAATGATCTTTGATTCTGGTCTTAATTTTCTAGTCGCTTCTGCTACAATAGCCGCCGGATTCGAATAATTCAGCATCCAAGCGTCTGGAGAGTATTTTTCCATATAGTCGACTAATTCCAATACGCCGCCAATCGAACGCATCCCATAAGCAATTCCCCCAGGCCCGCAGGTTTCTTGCCCTACTACACCATATTTTAATGGGATTTTTTCATCTTTTTCCCGCATCGCATACAATCCAACACGTATGTGAGCCATAACAAAGTCTACGTCTGTGAAGGCTGTTTCTGGATCTGTCGTAGCAACAAAGTTGATTTCTGGTGCACGTTCCTTTAATAAAATCTCACAGGCACTCGCCACATGATTTTGACGTTCCTCCAAATTATCGTAAAACTTTATTTGTCTGATTGGAAATTTATCTAAGTTGTCCAATAACATCAAAACAATTCCTGGAGTAAAAGTACTTCCCCCACCTGCAATAACAATCGAAAATTTCTTCATTCTTCATACGCTCCCTTTATTAATTTTCTGTGTTCATTAATGTTTCAAACTGTTCACGAACCTGCGGCACATCTAAACCGACAATCACCTGAAACGCATTGCCATTTCGTACAACGCCATGAGCGCCGCCTGATCGAAACACTTCATCAGGTTGTACAAGTGTCTCATCCTTAACTGTAATTCGTAGACGGGTGGCACAATTATTCACTTTTTCAATATTCTCCGCTCCGCCAAAACCATCTAAATAAACAGCTGCTTGTTCAGTATATTGATTCGCACCTTCTAAAACGGGTGCGTTGCCGCCTTGTTTTGCTTTGTAATCTTTTTTTGAGTACAATTTAATGTCTTGGGTATTTTCCTCGCGCCCTGGCGTTGCCAGATTGAACCGTAGAATTAAAAAGCGGAAAACGACAAAATAGATCAAAATAAACGCCAGTCCGATAAATAACTGAGTAAAGATCATGCTTTTATGATTTTGAAATAATGGAATCCAAACCTTCGCCAGCAGATCAATGAAGCCGCCGCCCATATCCCCTACTACACCGAAGCCGTACATTGTCGCCGCCATCGATGCTGCTAAAAATGCATGTACAGCAAATAGCGGTGGCGATACAAATAGGAAAGTGAATTCTAAAGGCTCTGTAATCCCAGCTAACACAGCAGTCAAGGTGGCTGGAATTAAAATAGCTAATACCTTCTTTTTGTTTTCTGGCTTCGCAGTAAAATAGAAAGCTGCCGCAATTCCTGGAGAAGCAAAAATTTTAGAATTTCCATGTAAAGCAAAGCCGCCCTCTGGGAATAATTGTTTTAATGGCTTAGTTGTCTGAGCAAATTCCTGCAGATGCCCCATCCAATATTTGGTGATCCCTTCCTCAACAACTGCTGGCCCGTATACAAATGGCGTATAGATAAAGTGATGCAAACCTGTTGGGATCAATATCCTCTCTAAGAAGGTGTAGAGCCAAACCCCAAAGATCCCTGCACTTGCTAAGAAACCTTGCAAAGAACCGATTCCTTGTTGAACCTTTGGCCAAATCAAACAAATCAGAAAGGCAATCGGCAGCATTGAGAAAAATCCTAAAATGACAATAAACGACGATCCTTGAAAGATACCCAAGAAATCCGGCAGCTTTGTATCAAAGTATCGATTGTGTAAAAAAACAACAATTGCTGAAATAAAAATCGCACCGATAATTCCGGTATCTAATGTTTTGATTCCTCCAATTAGTTTAAGCCCGCTCTCTCCACCTGGTTCTGCTGCAAAATTTACTCCAAAAAAGTTTCCAAAGTACTCCAACATCGATGAGATGAAATAATTACAGGTCGTATAAACAACGAATGCCTCCATCGCTGCTCGAGCATTTGCCTTTTTCGCTAGCCCAATGGATAACCCGATAACGAATAGTAGTTCCATCTGATTGAAGACTGTCCAAGCACCATTTTCAACGATGCTCCAGATCGAGTACCAAGTCGTCCCCTCATTGGCGATGCTGCCCACAAGCATTGGGTTTTTGAAAATAATGCATAGAGCAACCATTATTCCTGAAAAAGAAAATAATAGTACAGGGGTAAACATTGCTCCTCCAAAGCGCTGAATCTTTTCCATCATGACAACAATACCTCTCCTTCCAATTATTGATTTTCCTGTTTACACCTCAGACTATACAGGGCGAATAAACCGTTTACAATATTCTGAGACAACTCTGGGAATTAGGTTCCAAGCTTGTCACCAAGTGTCTGGGACTGGGAAATTTCCCAACCTCCCCCAGTTTCGATTATTGACAGAAAAAAAGACAAGAATTCGTCTAATTGCGAATTCTTGCCTTTGTTACTTTTATTCTTTATCGTTTAGCCCTTCGAGACTAGCTCATCAATGATTGGGCTGCTGTAATAATTGATAGTTTGTATACATCTTCTTCGTTACACCCGCGTGAAAGGTCAGAAACTGGTTTGTTCAATCCTTGCAAGACTGGACCAATAGCTTCAAATCCACCGAAGCGTTGGGCAATTTTATAGCCGATATTTCCTGATTGAAGCTCTGGGAAAACAAAGACTGTTGCTTGACCAGCTACTTTAGATTCAGGGGCTTTTAGTTGTGCCACACCTGGAATATAGGCAGCATCAAACTGTAATTCGCCATCGATTAAGAAATCTGGCGCTAATTCCTGAGCGATTTTTGTCGCTTCAGCAACTTTTTCTACTTCTGGAGCTTTTGCAGAGCCCTTTGTTGAGAAGCTCATCATTGCAACTTTTGGCTCAATATCGAATAATTCTGCAGTTTTTGCTGATTCAACAGCAATTTCCGCCAATTCTTGAGCATTTGGATTTACGTTGATGGCACAATCCGAGAACAGATATTTTTCTTGGTCACGACCACGAACCATTAAGAACGCACCACTTGTTCGGCTTACGCCTGGTTTCGTTTTAATAATTTGCAATGCTGGACGAACTGTATCTCCTGTTGAGTGAATCGCACCAGAAACCATTCCGTCTGTGATACCCATATAAGTCAACATTGTACCAAAGTAATTTTCATCCTTAAGAATCTTTTCAGCATCTTCTTTGCTGACTTTTCCTTTACGGCGTTCAACAAAGGCTTCTACCATTTCATCCCAGCGATCAAAATGATCAGGATCAATGATCGTGAAGTTGCTTAAAGCGATTCCACGAGCGCCCGCAGCTTTTTCAATTTCAGCCATATTCCCAATCAAGATTGGTTCAATTAGTTCTTCCGCTTTCAACCGTGAGGCAGCCCCTAAAATACGTGCGTCAGTTGCCTCAGGAAATGCAACTTTAATGTTGCGACGAATAATCTTAAATTTCAAACTATCAAATAGTTCCACAATAAAACCCTCCAGATATTTATTTCCTATCTATCATACAATACTTCACATGAAAAGAAAAGGACAGAATAAAGCATCTGTACTACTAATTAAAATCTAGTAAATGTGAATTAAGAGCCTTTTCACAAACTGTCTCTATAACAGAAACCGTTGTCATACTACACTGTTTCAGGTAATTGCCAATCAATCGGTGCCTCGCCCCATTCCGTCAATAGCTGATTCGTCTTTGAAAAAGGTTTTGACCCAAAAAATCCACGATGAGCAGACAATGGTGACGGATGGACAGATTTCACAACGGCATGTTTGCTTGTATCAATCATTTTAATTTTTTCCTGAGCCGGTTTTCCCCACAAGATAAAGACAATGGGCTTTTCCCGTTCGTTTAGCCGCTCAATAATCGCATCTGTCAATTGCTCCCAGCCCTGTCCTCGATGAGAATACGCCTGCCCTTCTCGCACAGTCAAGACTGTATTAAGCAACAATACGCCTTGTTTCGCCCAACTTACGAGATTTCCATGTTGAACTGGCGGAATGCCTAAATCACTTTGCATTTCTTGGTAAATATTCCGTAAGGATGGTGGAATTTTTACACCAGGTTGAACAGAAAAGGACAGTCCATGTGCTTGATCTACGCCATGATAAGGATCTTGTCCTAAAATGACAACTTTCACCTTGTCATAAGGGGTTAATTCAAGTGCTTCAAAAATATGGTACATATCTGGATGGATTCGTTGCGTACTGTATTCTTGTTTCAAAAATTCACGCAGCTTTAAATAATATGGTGCCTGAAATTGATCGGCTAAAACATTCTGCCAGTCATTATGGATGATTTCTTTCACGTTCACTCACTCCTGTTTGAAATAATTTGCAATAGAAAAACGGTTTAATCCTTCCACTCTATTTTTCCTGTTCAACTAATTCTTTTTAAAGAATATCCTCGACATGGTTATCCTCTCTGGGATTATGGTACACTATCGTTGTATGATAGGAAAGCTAGGTGAATAATTTTGATAAAACTCATTGCCTCTGATATGGACGGTACACTGTTGAATGATCAAATGCAAGTCCCGACAGCAAATATCGAAGCCATTCGGAAAGCTCAAGCTCAAGGAATTGAATTTATCACAGCTACTGGACGCGGAATGAGCCACGCCAAAATTTCTTTGGATGAAGCGAACATTCACGTACCAATGATTTTATTAAACGGCGCTCATGTCGTAAACGCAGAACGAGAAACCATTTTTACGATTCCGATCGGCAAGGAAAAGACATTTGAAGTAATGGACGCGCTGGAAGATGCCGACCTTTATTATGAAATTTTTACTGCCGAGCATGTCTACTCTTCAAATCAGCCGATGCGAATCGAATTTTTCTCTGAACATATTCTAGAAAAGATGCCTGGAATCTCTAAAAAAATGGCGATTGCGGCTTCTTCTAGACATTTATCTTTAACACCGATTACTTTCGTCAAAGATATGCGTCAAACATTAATTGAAAAAAATGAAGACGTATTAAAAATCATTGCTTTTGACAAAAACGGACCCGAACAGCTAAAAGAAGTTACTGGTGTTTTAGAAAAAATGGGTGATTTAGCAATTGCCGCTTCTGAATTGACGAATATAGAAATAAATCACGTCAATGCTCAAAAAGGGATTGCCTTAAAACAATTTGCCGAAGAACGGGGCTTTACTGCGGAGCAAGTGATGGCTCTTGGAGATAATTTCAATGATGTCAGTATGCTGACATACGCTGGCACTAGCTTTGCGATGGGCAATGCAGCACCCGCCATCAAAAAAATTGCTAAACATGTCACTGATACGAATGAAGAAAATGGAGTAGCAACGGCAATCGATCGAATTCTTTCTGAATAATGGATAATTAGAAGGTGTGATACAACATGACCGAATTTTTTATTCAAGAAAAACAACTAAGTTCCATGACACGAACGATCGTCAAAGACAATAAGGGAGTTCCTTTATACTTAATGGTTGGCCACTGGGGACGAAAAGGAAATGTACTATCTCTATATGCCATGGATGGTCAAATCGTCGCTTATATCAAGCAGGCAAGTGTGATTTTCGGGCGCAAATTTGAAATTTATTGTGATCACACAAAAGTAGGTGTGCTTCACAAAATTTTCCATTGGCCTGGCGACTTCTATTACATTCAACAGCTTCATTGGGCTGTTTATGGAGATATTTATAATCATAAATATAAAATCAACCACTTCAACCAATCAATTATGACAATGGATAAGGCGACTTTGCTAACAGGTGATTATTATGTTCTAGATGTCACCAATCCGGCAGATGCCCCAGTCTGCATCTGTGTAGCAGCCATCATGGATTATTGGCTCTACAATCGAAACAAACAGCAAGAGTCCGAAACGGCCTTTGAAGTGACTTTTTCTCAAAATTAAGAGCTATGACTGCATCGTCATAGCTCTTTTTTCGCATTCTTTCTCAGCAACTTGTCAGAAGTTAACCTCTATCAAAGGCTTTTACTTTTCGTTGCATATGGTCATAGACATGTCCGCTGATCACGATTTCGCCAACATCCTTGAACCCGTCTCGTAGGTAAAGTCGTTTCGCATTTGGATTCGCCTTGTCAACATTTAATCCAATCACTTTTTCTCCTTCATGAGTCGCTAAACGATCGACAGCTGTTAATAATTTCGAACCAATCCCTTGACCGCGGAATCGTTCATCAACCGCAATCGAGTCTAAATACCATTCATTCGGAAAGGCCTCTGGGTCAATAAACATTTGAACCTCATCTTCAATCCCCTGAGCCCTCAAATATTTTTGTAAGGGCAGATCAATAATCGCTTCCTTATTCGCCGGATAACCAAAAACAGCACCAGCAATTTCGCCATCGATTTCTTCCACAAGCCCTCTTGCATATCCAAAGCGGTAGGTTGGATCTTCAAAGCAAGCAGCGATAGCTTCTAAGGCCTGTTCTTCTCCAAACTCTTCAAGAAAATCCAGCTCCATATCCTTTAAAATAACCAATATCAGTTTAGCTACGGCCGCTCCATCTTCTTTTTTTGCAAATCGAATCATTTTAAAACCTCTCTTTTAATAACGTTTGATACTACCTTCACAGTGTACCATGAGGCGCCGATTTTCGAAAGTGCGGTTCCTTTGTATTCAGTAAAAAGTTTGCTATGATTACTTTGACCAGTTTCATTTCCATATTGCTGTGTTTAAAATCAATAGATAAGAACTATTAAGGGCGTTTTCGTTTATTTAGGAGGAAAATCAATGAAAAAAATAGTAAAAATTTTTTTAGGAGTTATTGCAGCAATCATCCTTGTATTAGGCGGCTACCTGATCTACCTATTCGCAAGCTATGACCGTCTGCCTGACGATCAAACCTTAGAACCAAACAATTCGCATAACCAAACTCTTGAAACAAATAAAACGTATCGCGCAATGAGTCATAATGTAGGATACGGTGCTTATCCACCAAGCTATAGTTTTTTTATGGATGGCGGGAAGTACTCACGAGCATATGACAAAGAAACCGTTAAAGAAAACATGCAGGGAATTGTGAATACGACAAAGGAGCTAGAACCGACACTAGCCTTTTATCAAGAAGTGGATCAAGATGGCGATCGTTCGCAGCATGTGGATGAAGTTGCTTGGTTGAAGAAGCACCTGCCTGCATACAATAGTTTGTATGGTCAAAATTATGATTCCTCTTACCTTTTCTATCCTTTTACAGATCCCATCGGTCAAGCAAAGTCTGGACTTGTGACATTGAGTAAAGCAGAAATAACCAGCAGCAAGCGCTACTCTTTACCAATCGAGACAAATTTCAATAAATTCTTTGACTTGGATCGCGCCTTCACCGTTAGCCGTATTCCAGTTAAGGGGGATCATGAGCTGATTGCGATCAACACGCATTTATCCGCTTTTACTAAAGACCGCTCGATTCAAGCAGCTCAATTAAAAAAGATTTTTGATGTGATGGAAAATGAGTATAAAAAGGGCAACTATGTTTTGGTCGCAGGAGACTATAATCACGATGTCTTAGGAAATAGTCCTGAGGTTTTTGACACGACCAAAAAACGAGAAACCTGGACGCATCCATTTCCAAAAGATCAACTTCCAGCAGGCTTTCACCTGCCTAATGGAAAGCTATCTGAAGAAAAAATTCCATCCGCTCGTGCCTTAAACGAGCCCTATAAAAAAGGAACCACGTATACTACTTTGATTGATGGTTTTCTTGTTTCGGATAACATCAATGTTAAAAATGTTCATGTAAAGGATATGCAATTTAAATATTCTGATCATAATCCCGTCTACCTAGATTTTAGTTTGAAATAATCCTCGAAGGCAGCAGCTTTAAAAAATAAGCCTGCTGTCTTTTTTTATTTCTCCTTTGATCTACTCTTCCATGAGAAATTGCATTCCCTTTTTTTCCTTGTTAAAATTAAGAAAAATAAGAAAAGAGTTGTTCTCTATGCGACATTTTGTCTTCAATATACGCACAATTGCTTTCCTTCAAACAAGAAAACTACTATAAGATGAAACATCGTTTGAAGGAGGAATAAGAAAGGTTTCATCGTCTTCATTAAAGAGCCATTTTGGGTGCTCTTTATTTGTTGCGGAGAAAAACACTTCTTCCTTACAAAAATTGGAGGATTGCTAAATGGGAACTATTAAACAAGTAAATAGAAAGAAAAAAAATGAACTCGCAAATTTGTTGCTGATTTGGGAAAGTTCGGTGGCAGCTACCCACCACTTTTTGACAGCAGAAGACATCCAGTCTTTAAAGCCTGAGGTAAAGAACGCTCTATTAATGATCGATCAGCTTTATGGCTATTACGACCCAACTCTTGTCGGGTTTGTTGGAATCGAAAATGAAAAAGTCGAGATGCTCTTTGTTGCTGCTCATTTCAGAGGAAACCGAATCGGTAAAAAATTGCTTCAATACGCAATTGACGAACAACAGATAAAGTATGTCGATGTAAATGAACAAAATGATCAAGGAATAGGATTTTATCAGCACATGGGCTTTCAACTAGCTGGTCGTTCAGAATTTGACGAGCAGGGGAACGCTTTTCCCATCCTGCATTTAAAAATAAGAAACACTAAGGAGAACTCAAATGAAAATTGAAGAAATTCATTCAAATAAGAAAAAGTTTTTAGATTTGCTTCTTTTAGCAGACGAACAAGAAGACATGATTGATCGGTACCTTGATAGCGGGCGTATGTTTGTCCTGTATGATGACGATCTGAAGTGCGAAGCCGTTGTCACACGATTAAATGAAACGGAATGTGAACTGAAAAATATCGCGACGATGCCAAATGAGCATGGTAAAGGCTATGGCAAAGCCATGATTCAGTTTTTATTCAATGAGTTTTTAACTCAGTATCAAACGATGTATGTTGGAACTGGTGATGTCCCTGGCATCCTGAACTTTTATAAAAAGTGTGGATTTCAAGAATCTCATCGTGTAGAAAACTTCTTTACAGACAACTATCACGAACCGATAATTGACCAAGGCGTTCAACTCGTCGACATGGTTTATTTGCGAGCAGATAAAAAATAAATAATAAATCACGCCTCTGAAATTAATTTTTCGGAGGCGTGATTTATTATAAAAGTTCTTGGTAACGTTGGATATAGATTTTTTTTACCAAGGTAACTAGCAAAAGATAAGCCAAAATCGTGACAACTAACCATAGCCAATATTGATTAGGTAAGATACCTAATCCCAAATTCTGTCCGAAATTTGTAAATGGCAACAAGGTTCCTACAACAATCCCTAAAGTTGTAATGACCGTCATGATAAATGACCCTCTGCTTTGAATAAATGGAATCTGGGGAGTTCTCAGCGCATGTAAAACTAAGGTTTGTGACCAAAGCGACTCGACAAACCAGCCTGCATGGAAAATAGCGATAAAAGCTACCTGCTGATCTGGTGACAATGAGTGATAGCTTCCGCCAATGACAGCTGGACAGACCACAAAATACATCAATAAATACGTGGTAATATCAAAGATTGAACTAGTTGGTCCAAGCCAGACCATAAACTTACCTATACTGGAGGCAGTCCATTTTTTTGGTTTTTCTAAATACTCTTTATCCATCCGATCCCAAGGAATTGAAATACAAGAAATGTCATAAATCAGATTCAAGAAGAGAATTTGTAGCGGCAGCATTGGTAAAAACGGCAGAAAAGAACTAGCTACTAATACCGAAAACATATTCCCAAAATTTGAACTAGCAGTAGCTTTGATGTACTTCATGATATTGCCAAAGGTTTCTCTTCCTGAAAGAATTCCTCGTTCCAAAATCATCAAATCTTTCTCTAGCAAGATGACGTCTGCAGATTCTTTCGCGATATCCACTGCAGTATCAACAGAAATTCCAACGTCGGCTGCCTTCATTGCCGGAGCATCATTGATCCCATCTCCGAGGAATCCAACCGTATGCCCATTTTTTCTGAGCAAACTCGTGATTTTCTGTTTTTGCTGCGGATTTAGCTTCACAAAGACATTGTAATTTTCTGCGATCTCCGCTAATTCATCTTCTTTTAAATGAATTAAGTCTTCTCCATGAATGATTGTTTCCGTTCCTAATCCAACTTGCTTACAAACAGATTTTGTCACTAAGGCATTGTCGCCTGTTAAAACCTTCACACCTACACCGTGTTCTTTCAATGCCTTCAATGCTTGTTTCGTGGTTTCTTTTGGTGGATCTAGAAAAGCTAAATAGCCTATAAGCACCATCTCTGCCTCATCAGCAGTTGAAAATTCACCGACAACACTAGGATTCGTTTTTTGAGCGACCCCGATGACACGTAAGCCATCTTCATTTAACTCGTGTACCTTTTGTAATACTTTTTTTCTTAATTCATTTGTTAATTCTGTGACTTCCCCTTTAAAATCTACGAAAGAGGAAATTTCCAGCATTTCTTCAATCGCGCCTTTTGTAATCATTTGAGTTTTTCCTTGTTGATCCTCCACAACAACACTCATTCTACGCCGCTGAAAATCAAAAGGAATTTCATCTACTTTTTTGTAACGAATCGCATCGGTGTCTAATTCCTGCTTGGTAGATTCAATAATCGCAACATCAATCAAATTTTTTAATCCTGTTTGATAATAGCTGTTTAAATAAGCATGTCTTAGAACTCGATGATCCTCTTCTCCATCACAATCCAAATGATATTCGAGAATGATTTTGTCTTGGGTCAAGGTTCCCGTTTTATCTGTACATAAAACATCAATTGCACCAAAATTTTGAATCGCGTTTAAGTTCTTGATAATTGTGCCATTATTCGCCATCCCTGTAGCACCTTTGACCAAATTAGTCGTTACGATCATCGGCAGCATTTCCGGTGTCAAACCTACAGCAACGGATAAACCAAATAGAAATGCTTCCATCCAGTCCCCTTTAGTAAATCCATTAATAACAATCACTGTTGGCGCCATCAAGGCCATGAATTTAATAAATAAGAAAGAGGTCTTACGAATTCCTAGCTCAAAGCTTGTTTGAACGGGAGTGTCCGATAAAGAACTTGCGACATCGCCAAACAATGTATTTGCACCTGTGGCAATTACAACGCCTTCAGCACTTCCACTAATTACATTACTTCCCATAAATACCAAATTATCATAACTAGTTTCAGAATTCTTATTCCCCATTATCTCACCAGCACTTTTCTCAACAGGATAGCTTTCGCCAGTTAGAGCAGATTGTGAGATGAATAGATCCTTCGTGGTAATCAGACGGATATCCGCTGGAATCATATCCCCTGCGGAAAGTTTTACTAGATCACCGCAGACGATCTCCTCCATCGGAATCTCGTTATAACGATTCTCTCTACGAACCGTTGCCGTTACCTTGACCAATGATTTTAACTTTTCTGCCGCTTTATTTGAACGAACAGACTGTACCAGTGTCATTGTTCCACTGACTAACACCATAACCAAAATAATGCCGCTGCCAAAGAAATCTTTCTCACCTGCTTCTGGCAAGATCCCTTCTGTAACCAAAGAAATGAATCCTAACCCAATTAGTACCAAAGTAAAAGGGGTAATAAATGCTTTTAGAACTTCTATGATAAATGGTGTCGCCTTTTTTAAAGGAAGCTTATTTTCACCAAATGCTTCTCTAGCTTCTAAAACTTCCTCAGCTGATAATCCCAATGTCGATGTATTAAACGTCTCAAAAATATTTTTCACTGTTTTTCTAGCAAATAAACTATAATCTGTCCTTGTTGTTACTTTCTTTTGTTGTCTCATTTTTTTCTCCTTTTCTCCGAAAAAAATATGCCATAATCCTATCCCTATAAACAAGTATAGAGCCATATCTTTTACCGTATTCATCCTTACCCCTCCTGCAATCGACGGGCTTATGGAGAAAAGTGGAGGTTAAAAACAAATAGACAATAGTATCTTGTTTGTTCTTTTCTGCCATAAACCCGTAATTATTGAGCTACTGTCATCCATTTGTTTTCATCTCCTTTTTTTCTGTTTGTTCAAGTGATGATTGAATCTTCTTTTTATAGCTTCTCATAACCAATCTGCCTTCTTCATAATCATCAGAAATCGCCTGGTATCCTAATTTTTCATAAAATCCCCATGCTTGCTTTCTACCAGTTAAAAAAACGAAACAAAAGCCGAAACTCCTCGCGATCTGTTCTGCATAAATCAATAAATTTTTTCCTAACCCTTCCCCTTGAAAATGAGCATCTACTGCAACTTGTTTGATCTGAGCACATTTGTTTGAGATCGGATGTAGTAATAGCGTTCCTACTACTCGATTCCCTCGCTTGACAACCAAGTGAAGATCGTTCTTTTCCTCTCTAGGTGCTTGGAATAGAAGTTGCTTACCAGAGCTTAGCTTTAACTCGTTGTTTCTAAGTGTCAAGGCCTCATTATATAATGGGCTATTCCACTTTGTTAATGTGAACACTGTTTTACCATGATTGTTCCTCCTTATTCTTGTTTTAAAAATAATAATGATTGCTACGTAAAAAAGGCTTTTCGCTCAAAAACTCAGCGAAAAGCCTTACTATTATTCATCCTAAAGAGACAAAGTCGTATAGTCGATCTAATCGTTGAGTTTTGGCACTATACAACGTAAAGACAAACATCTTAGCTACCTTAAGAAAAGCCTTGTATTCGACAGTTCCTGTTCTACCCATTGGCGTCTCTCGACATTTTTGGGCAGTAGCCTATGTTTGTATAGGAGCCTCACCTAACAAATCATATTTTATTTTCGAACACAATATAACAAGTAATAACGAGTCTGTCAAACTTTTTTATGAAAAAAATCCGTTGATCCCTTTATTCACACTTTGAAAAATCCAATTTCATATTGATTTAAAGCGATTTTTTTATTAAAAAAAGTTTTCAAATTAATTTATAGTTTATATAAAAGTTCAGAAAAATCTGAGAGGATATAATTAAATAACGATTGTTTCTATAAAAAAGAGTAGAGCCTCTTGCTCTACTCAATCGTTTTCGACTCTTTTAATTAACCCAAACGAAGTTTTTTTATAATTTCTTCAGCTGTCGCTAAATTCATTCGTTCAGCTTTTCTTAATTGTCTAGAAACTTGTGGGATTTCACTAGTTGTGGCGCCTGCAGTAATCGCTAACGAACGACTTTGCATCGCCATGTGTCCCTTTTGAATTCCTTCTGTGACTAATGCACGAATAGCCGCAAAATTTTGAGCCAATCCAACAGCCACGATGATTTCTCCTAGCTCTTCAGCAGACGTTATTTCTAATAACTTCAAGCTTAATTGCGCTTTTGGAAAAACCTTTGTTGCTCCTCCAACAATTCCAACCTTCATAGGCAAAGTCAGTTTACCAATGAGGGTGTTCTCTTGAATAGACCAATCAGTCATCCCTTCGTATCGACCGTTTCGTGCCGCGTATGCGTGACACGCAGCGGCTACAGCACGTGTGTCATTTCCAGTTGCCAATACCACAGCATCAATGCCGTTCATAATGCCTTTGTTATGGGTAGCCGCACGATACGGATCAATCTTACTGTATTCACTCGCAGAAACAATTTTTTCAGCCAACTCAGGTGAGAGCTGTTCCAATGAAATTTCACATTTCGCTTCAATGAGAGACTGTGTCGCATAATTGCTTAAAATACTAAATAAGATATCTGCTTCTGGCATTAGTTGTCGGACTTCTTGAGCAACAGCCTCCAGCATTGTGTTTAAGATATTCGCTCCCATCGCGTCTTTTGTATCCACTTCTAAGTCGATAGAAACATAACCTTCTTCAAAGGTACGCACTTTTATCGATTGTACTCCACCGCCACGTTGGTAAATAGACGGATAGCTTCTCTCAGCGACCGCAAAAAAGCTTTGTTCGTTGGCATCAACGATTTTTTTCACTTTCTCAAAATCTGTAACGTTCCGCAAAACAATTTGACCAACCATATTTTGATTCATCACACGTGTCGTGATTCCACCAGATTTAGCGATTATCTTCCCTGCATTACTAGCAGCAGCGATAACAGAAGGTTCTTCTGTCGCCATTGGAATAAGCTTTTTTTTTCCATTAATGACGAAATTTTGTGCCAATCCAAGTGGAATGGAGCACTCACTGATTTGATTCTCAATTAAATGATTCGCGATTTTCTCTGGTAATACTGTCTCAGTGGCTAGTTGTGCCGCTTCCTTCGCCGACAACTTTTTTTCTTTGACCAACTTAGCTAATCGTTCGGCTTGGGTCATTTGATAAAACTTTTTTTTTGCAGTTTCTTGATCCTCAGCTTTCGTTATCATCAAAGCTAGACCTAAGCCGCCACCGATACAGAGACTTGCGACGCCTCGCTGTTTGTCCTCTTGTACAAGCTCTGAGATCAAAGTCGTGATAATCCGTGTTCCACTAGCTCCGATTGGATGTCCTAGTGCAATTGCACCACCATAGACGTTGATTTTTTCATTAGGGAGCTTTAATTCCCTTTGAACAGCGACAGAAGCAGCCGCAAATGCTTCATTGATTTGGAACGTATCAATTTCGTCAATCGTTCGGTTTGCTTTGTGTAATAGTTTATTAATCGCTGAAACTGGAGCCATCCCCATGATACTAGGGTCAATTCCCACTTCACTATAGCCATTGATAACCGCTAAATAAGCTAATCCATTCTCAATCGCATAGGATTTCGCCGCTAGAACAACCGCTGATGCCCCATCATTCAAAGTCGAAGCATTAGCCGCCGTAACAACGCCTCCTTCCTTAAAAGCAGGCTTTAAAGAAGCAATTTTCTCAAGTGTTGAATCATGTCGAATCCCTTCATCTTCCCATAACGTGCTTCCATCCGAAAGAGGAATAGGAACGATTTCTGATTCAAATTTTCCATCTTTACTGGCTCTTGAAGCCTTCATTTGGGAATCATAGGCATATTGATCCTGCATTTCACGAGTAATTTGATACTCTTCAGCTACCTTTTCCGCAGTTAGTCCCATATGCTTGCCACTAAAAGCATCTGTCAATCCATCATAGATCATGCTTGATTTTGGTTCCTGCCACTCTTGTGCAGAATAGTCAAAACTTGTCACTTTTGGTGCTTGTGACATGTTTTCAGTTCCTCCTGCGACAACAACCTGAGCTTCACCTAGCAAAATCTGCTGCATTCCAAAAATAACTGATTTCATTCCTGAACCGCAAACTTCATTGATTGTCGTGGCGGGTACTTCATAAGGAATTCCTGCTTTTACTGCAGATTGCCTTGCGACATTTTGACCATTTCCTGCCTGCAATACATTCCCCATGAATACTTGTTCAACTTGATCTGGCGCGAGATCTGCGCGTTTCATCGCTTCTTTTACGGCGAACGCACCTAACTCGACGGCTGAAACAGTTGCTAATTTGCCTTTATATCTGCCAATTGGTGTTCGTACAGCGCTTAAAATAACTACTTCTTCCAAGAGTGCACCTCCAATATTTTCATTAAAAACCAGACGTAAGTATAGCATAGATAGTTTTATAATTTCTTAAGATTCAAACTTAACTAATTTTGACCTTTCTATGATATATTTACCTTTGGAAGAAAAGAATGTCTACTCTACTTTTTTACTTTGGTAATTTAGTGGAAAGATATGCTGGTGAAATTGATTGATGAAGCATTATTCATCAATTAGAAATAGGAGGAGCAATATGAATATAGGGATTGATAAAATCAGTTTCCATGTACCAAATTATTATCTTGATATGACGGACTTGGCAAATGCACGTGAGACTGACCCCAACAAATTTCACATTGGTCTTGGACAAGATCAGATGGCAATTATTCCTGAGACACAAGACATCGTTACTTTAGGAGCAAGTGCTGCTGCGAAAATTCTTACAGATGAGGACAAAAAGAATATCGACATGGTAATTGTCGGCACAGAATCTAGCACCGACTTTTCAAAATCAGCGTCAGTTATCATCCATGAACTGTTAGATATTCAACCATTTGCTCGTTCATTTGAAATAAAACATGCCTGTTACGGTGGTACTGCTGCACTTCAACAAGCCAACGACTATGTTACTTTGCATCCGGATCGCAAAGTTCTAGTTATTGCAGCAGATATTGCTAAATATGGACTGAACACCGGAGGCGAGCCGACACAAGGGTGCGGTGCAGTCGCTATGCTAGTTACTAAAAACCCACATCTATTAGCTTTCAACAATGATAGTGTCTTCTATTCTGAAGATGTTTATGATTTCTGGCGTCCGGCCGGACATGATTACCCATTAGTTGATGGTCACATGTCAAATCAGGTGTATATCGATTCCTTCACTCGTATTTGGGAACAAAATAAAAAAGTCAATCATACAGATAGTAGTGATTATGCCGCGCTGACTTTCCACCTACCTTATACAAAAATGGGACGTAAAGCGCTGCGGGCAATTTTCTCTGAAATGTCGGAAGAAGAGCAGCAACGACTTGAAGCTCGTTATGATGAGGCGGTTGTATATAGTCGACAAGTCGGAAATCTATATACAGGCTCTTTATACCTTGGGCTCATGTCACTACTCGATAATGGGGACTTAGCTGCTGGCGATCGGATTGGTCTATTTAGTTATGGCTCTGGTGCAGTCAGCGAATTCTTTTCAATGACTTTGATGGATGATTACAAAACCTATCTATCAATTGAGGAAAATCAAGCATTGCTTTCAAGTCGTCAACAATTGTCGATTGACGAATATGAAGCGATGTTCAATAAGAAATTACCGACAGATGGAGAAACGTATACTTTCTCTGATTCCACTGATTACGCAATAAACAAAATTAGTGGTGATATTCGTTATTACAATAAATAACTATCGAAAAAGCCAGCTTTTCAGCTGGCTTTTTTGGGCAAAAAAAATAATCTAGCAGGTCTAATGGCTAAGTGTTTTTTCTTCATTCCAGATTTCTGGAATATTCACACTCTTGTCTAGGTCTTAAACGTCTTTGTGGTTGAATTTCGTTTAAGCCTCACCATTAAGTGGAGAAATGGTTCTACTGTCTACATTTCTCTTCCCCGCTAGATTAGAATAACTTGGTAAGGAGACTTCAAATCCCTACTTCCTTTCTGCCATTTCGGCATTCACTTTGAAATGAATACTGCTTCCATTCATTTCTGTTGTACAATTTTACAACCTTAGGGACCTACCCCTTACATCTATATTTATAACACATTTTACTGATTTTTGCAACCGTTTACAATCTGTTTGTTTATCTTTTTCATGTTATAATTCTGTGGTCAGATAAAACGATTATGATTCACTCATTTTAATAAATAGGAGGCGTCAGTTAATGAATATTTTATATATCTCGATCTCTGGAAATACAAAAGCTTTTATAAAACGCTTGGAGGAATACGGGAAAGAACAACATGAGTTAGACTCAGCAAATCCATTGATTTCAGCCAAAGAAATTTCAGAGAACAGTATTTTTGAAGTGGAAGAATCTCCTTTCTTTACTTTTGTTCCCACCTATTTAGAAGGCGGTAACGGTGTAGATAGCGGGGATACTGAGATCCTGACCGAAGTGATGCGTGAATACTTAGAATACGAAGATAACTACAAAAAATGTCTAGGTGTAGTTGGCAGTGGAAACAAAAACTTTAACTACCAATATTGCTTAACCGCAAAACAATATAGTGAAGCTTTTGGTTTTCCCTTTTTAGCGGATTATGAACTAAGAGGGACCTCTGCAGATTGTGAGCATGTGTACCAGATTTTAAAGGAGAAAGCCGCAAATTAATCATTTACTAATTATTCTATTGACTTTTTCTCATGTTAGGGGCATTCTTTTAAAATAAGAATTTTTTTGAGAGAGGCGTGTTGGAATTGAGAAAAGTCGCAATTATCGGTGTAGGTCATGTTGGAAGTACGACAGCTTATACCTTGATTTCAAAAAATATAGTAGATGAGCTGGTTCTTTTTGAGCCAAGAGAAGCTATTCTTAGAGCAGAATTAAATGATCTGATGGATGGACAAATGGAACAAAATAATCAAGTACGACTAATCGAACCTGATTTAGCTGAGTTGTCAGACACTGACATCATTGTTTTTTCAGCCGGCGACATTTCCATCTTCGAAGGAAATCCTGATCGTTTCGCAGAATTGAACCTTACTAAAAAGATCGTGGAGGAATGGGCACCAAAAATCAAAGAATCTGGGTTTAATGGAATACTATTGAACATTACCAATCCATGTGATGTGATCACCCAGTATTTGCAGGAACTAACAGGTTTTCCTCAAGAACGAGTGCTAGGCACAGGTACTACGTTAGATACTGGACGCATGAAACATGCTGTTAGTCAGAAATTGAACGTTCATCCTTCTTCAATTGACGGCTATGTTATTGGTGAGCACGGTGAAAGCCAATTCGTTGCTTGGTCAAGTGTTCGCATAGGTGGAGTACCAATTACAGATACCTTATCTGAAGAGAAACTTGTAGCATTAGATGCTGCTGCTCGAGATGGTGGCTGGGTTACGTTCAGAGGTAAAGGCTATACTTCTTATGGGATTGCCATTCAGGCCTCACGAATTGTTGAAGCCATTCTGAATAATAACTATCTAGTCGCTCCAGTCAGCCATTATCATCCTGCTGAAGACTGTTATGTAGGCTCTCCAGCAAAGCTTTCACGACAAGGAATCATGGAAAGCTTTCCTTTAGATCTTTCAAATGCAGAACAAGTAAAATGGCAACAGACGATTCAGACGATTCATTCCATGCACGGGACAATATAAAAAAACGGACATCATGTCCGTTTTTTTATGCACTCTTGATCGTTGATGCTACTTTTTTCCAATCAAAACCAATCAATTTTGCATTAGGGGTTCGATAGTTAAAGACTTTTTCATTTTCAAGAGGTTCAAAATAATTTTTGATCGCCCGAATCACAGAATTATGACAGACTAATAAATAAGTATTTTCAGAATCCTGTTCCAATTCTTCCAGCAATGGGACAATTCGCGCGTAAACATCCATCAAAGATTCTCCATTGGGATACCTGACTGCAAATTGTGTTCTTAATTTTAAATACCCTTCAGATTTATCACTTGTCCCATCGTAATCCCCGTAATCTAACTCTATTAAGCGTTCATCCATATTCATTAGCAACTGATTTTTTTCTGCTACGATCCGTGCAGTTTCTCGCGCTCTTTCTAACGGCGAATGGATTATTTTAGTTATGGGCGTTTTAAGGGCTGCTACTTCTTCTGCTAAAAATTCGGCTTGCTTATACCCCACTTCTGATAAAGATATATCACTTCTACCTGAAATGATCCCCTTCCGATTCAATTCAGTCTCACCATGTCTCGCAACGTAAAGCAAATAAAACAATCCTCTCTATCCTATAAATTGAAAATCATGGAGTGATTCCCAAGATAATTCTTTCTAATAAACTGGTAATAGCCACCAACTTTATCACTTTATCATTAGAATGAAAGGACGTCTACTTTTTTACTGAAAATAATTGCTATCTTTCCACGCCGTAAGCTCGCGGTATAATAAGATGATCAATTAGAGGAACGAAACAATTCATAATTAATAGAATAAAGGTCATTCCCTCTGGCATCGAACTTAGCTCCCGCCAAGCCATCAATAACAAACCGCAGCAAATCCCGTAAATAATCTCTCCTTTTAGTGTCGTGGGCGAGGTACTGTAATCTGTTGCCATAAAAAAGGCCCCCAGCATCGTAGCACCACCAAAAACATGGGCAAAAACAATCGTCAGATCCCCTTTTCCTATGAATAGCGCTAAAATAATAATTGTACCAATCATACAGAAGGGAATATGCCATGTAATCACCTTTTTATATAAGAGAAATAATCCGCCTAAAAGTAGAAGAATAGCGGTCGTTTCCGCATTTTTACCTGCAATTAGACCTGTCAGACTATCCACCATCTGACCAGAACTGAGTGATTCACCAGCTTTAGCTTCCATCAATGGAGTTGCTGATGATACCACATCTAAACCATTTATTGAAAAAAACGGCTGTGGCTGAACATTTTCAGACATCTCTTTGACAAAAATTAGTCTTAAAACAGCACGACCAGTCAAGGCGGGATTCAATAAATTCCTACCGATACCGCCAAATAACTCTTTTGCAACAATAATTCCAATGACTCCACCTAAAGCCGGATACCATAAGGGGACACTTACCGGTAGACTCATCGCTAATAAAACTCCCGTAACAGCCGCTGAATAGTCTTTAGGCAATGAGTGATTACGAATCCTAAACCATACAAATTCTGAAAGCAGACAGGTCGTAATCGAAATTACATATAAGAGCAGCGATCGAGCACCAAAGAAAATAATTGAGGCAACGATACTAGGAAATAGTGCCAATAATACGAGTCGCATGATTTGGTCGGTTTTTTCATGAAAAAGCAAATGCGGGGATGCTTCCATCATCGGATACCGCTTGCTGCGAACTTCTTCGAAAGAACGGTTATTATCCATAATCAGGCCTTCCTTTCTTTGAGCGTGTGCTGTCCTGCGACGATATGTTCAGCTAGATGACGCCTTGCAGGGCAAATATAGGTACAGCAGCCACAGTTGATACAGCTATCCACATAAAGCTTTTCTAGACGTTTCCAATTTTCCTTTAAATAGCTTTTTTCAAGCTGATGAGGCAATAGGCCAATTGGGCAGACTTCTACACAACGCGCGCACATGATGCAAGGACTGGGGGAGCTGTCCTGATCATGTGTTTCATTTATAACAATCAATCCGTTGGCAGATTTCGTCAAAGAAGCCGCCATTGTATCGACCGTCTTTCCCATCATAAAACCACCTGTAATAATTTTTGATGGTTTCCCCTCAAATCCACCGCAAAAGTCAATCATATCTTCAATCGTCGTTCCAATGGGGAAATAGACATTCTTTTGCTTTTTTACATCTCCAACTACTGAACATATTCGATGGCTAAGAGGAATTCCTGGATCAATGGCCTCAAAAACTGCCACGGTCGTAGCTACATTAATAATCAAATAACCTAAATCTCTAGTTGATCCGTCGGCTGGTGCTTCTTTACCTGTAATAGCTTTAAACAACATCTCTGTGCTCCCCTGAGGATAGACAGACGGGACTTCCGCAACGGAGAGCTTCGGATTATCTTTAGACAGTCTTCTCATCACTGTGATGGCTTCTTGCTTATCATCTTCAATCGCGATAATTCCTTCATTTGCCTTTGTTGCTTTTAAAACTAATTCACACCCTTTAATCAACTTTTCACCTTGAGTAACCATTAATGCAGCATCTGCCATTAATAGCGGTTCACATTCTGCTCCATTAAAAATACAAGTATGAATTGTCTCTTTAGGATTCAATTTTACATGACTAGGAAATGTTGCACCACCCAAACCAACTACTCCCGCAGCCTCAACACGTTCAACAATCCTTTCCGAGGATAAATCATCAATTGTCTCATGATGAATCTCTCGCGGTTGTTCACGAAAATCATTTTCGATCACCACGCAAGTCATCTCATTGTCTTGGCCTTGATCAATTTCCTTTATTTCAATAATGGTTCCAGAAATACTGGCATGAACGTTTGCCCCCAATCCTTCATCCATTTTCGCGATCGTTTGACCTAAGAACACTTCTTCTCCTACTGATACCATTACTTCCGCAGGTTCACCAATGTGTTGTTGAACCGGAATATAGACCTTTTTAGGATGTATGTTTTCCACTTTTTTATAATTATCAATTCCTCTTAAATGTAAAGCAGAATCTTGATGCAGATCAATTCCGCCTTTAAATGCTTGCTTGTTCATCACGTTCCTCCAATATTCTTCATATTTTTAGTATATCATGAACATTTTATAGCTAAAAATAATACCCTTTATCCCAAAAAATCTAATTAGATAATTTGAAAAGTTATTACATAACCATCCTAGTTTAGTTAGTTTCTGGATTATCAAAATCGTTTTTTCTGATGATAGCACTATAATTTAATGTAAAACAAAAAAGCATTCAACAGACCGATCTACTCAATGGTGGGCTACCCGTCAATAGGACAATGAAATAATGAATGATTTTTAGAACTACTCTTCGCTTCTTGAAGAGTAGTTTTTAACTTTTCTAAGAAACAACTACCGCGCTGCCGCTTGGTTGGTCATGCGTTTCAAACACAAAACAAAGGACGTTTTATGTTTGAAACGCACGAATGATTAGGCTGCTTCGTAATACAGATTGTGATACTCCATCGGTGTCAACACATGCAATTTCCGTTGATAGCGCCCATTGTTGTAATAGTCCATATAATTCGCAATCATCGTGACTAGTTCTGTACGACTCGTAAATTTCTTGCCGTAATATTTTTCTCGTTTGATCATTCCCCAAAACCCTTCCATCGGACCATTATCGATACATTTTCCAACACGAGACATGCTTTGCGTCATTTCAGCTTCAATGATTCTGTTATAAAAATTCTGATGCGTATATTGGAATCCACGATCGCTATGAAAGAGCGGGTGAGCATCAGGTTCTGTTTCGATTGCTTGATCGAAGGTATCAAAGGCAATATTCAGGTCATTGGTATCACTAATGACGTAAGAAACAATCCGACGATCATAGAGGTCTAAAATCGCGCTTAAATAAACCTTGTGGATTTCTGGTCCCTCATAATATTTGAATTCCGTTACATCCGTTAGCCATTTTTGATTCGGCGCTTCGGCAGTAAACTTACGATCTAAAATGTTTTCGGCGGTGTGGTAGGGATGATTCGCTCCTTTTGTAATACTGTTGGCAGAGTGTTTGATGGTCGACTGAATCCCTTCATGTCGGCAGATACGCAACACGCGTTTGTCATTGACATGAATATCGTGTTCTCGAAGCAAGTCATTATTAATCCCGCGATACCCTTTTTCAGGATGTTCATTATGAATGATCCGTATAACTTTCGCCAATTCCATGTTTTCTAGCGTCCGTTCACTATAGGGATGTTCGATCCACCGCAAATAAGCCGAACGAGTGACACTCATGATTTTACACATGGGTAAGATGGCATAGGCTTTTTCTTCGTGAAGTTCTTTGATTGCTTCGTAAGCAACTACTTTTCTGACTTGTCCTAGCGATCCCTTCTTTCTAATTCCTTTACTTTTTTTAACAGGTCGATCTCCATCTGTTGGTATTTTACTTGTTCTTCGAGTTGAGCGATTCTGATTTGCGCGTCTTCCTCTGGGGTGCGACTTTCTTGTTTGGCTTTTCGTTGTCCACGACGATCTTCTAAACCGGCCTTGCCTTTTTTTTCGTAACGCTTTACCCAATTGTAGAGATTGGCATATTTCACTTGGTATTTGACTGCGGTCCTGCTGTAATCATAGTCATTTGCGATACAATACAGGACCATTTCTACACGTTCTTCCAAACTGAATTTTTTTGTTTGTCTCACGTTGCTTCCACCACTTTCTGATTTGAAGTCTCCATGAGTATTATATCTCTTAATCCAGTCTCGAAGTTGAGTTGTACTTCTTAATTCGTATCTTTTAGCTACTCTCAATAGGCTGTCTGAGCCATTCAGATAATCAAGAACGGCTTCAAGTTTTAGTTCCTTTGAATATCCCTTATTCTTTCTTGTGGCAATCAACCCAGCAGGACCTTCGTTTTCATAAATTGCGCACCATCGTTTCAACGTAGTGGAACTAATTCCAGCTTCTTTAGCGGTTCGAGCTGATCCTCGTTCTCCATTCAAATACTGCTTAACAAACTGTACTCGTTTTTCCACAGTAAGTTTCATCTGTCTTTTTCCCATAATAAATACCCCTAACTAGGACTTAATTATTTCGGCTCTATAATTTCTAGGACTGATAGAAAATCATTCTATCGGTCCTTTTTGAGCATGAAAAAACAAAACATACAGAAGCTCCGTTAGAATTGAATCACCACAACACAAGCAAAGGAGCGTTCTGTATGCCTGATCTTCATCATATCAAACTACTACTTGGAATCAAAGATAAAAACATTTTCATCACAAATGTGGAATCGAAGAGCATTAAGAATATCAAGAGTCTTGTTGTTTCTGCGACGTTAAGTAAAGAAATTCGTCGCTGTCCTTTGTGTAAACAGATGAATCATGAAGGCATGATCGTTAAGAACGGAAAGAAAAAATCGCTCATTCAACTTAATAAATGTGCGAACCAACTGACTTATCTTGCTTTAGCGAAACAACGCTACCACTGTCGTGGCTGCCACACCTATTTTACGGCGAATACCTACATTGTCGATAGAAACTGCTTTATCGCTAAACAAGTGCGCTATAAAATTTTAGAAGAGCTAACGGAAAAACAAGCAATGACGACAATCGCTAAGCATTGCGGAGTTTCTTGGTCGACCGTTTCTCGGACACTCGCTTCTCTGATCCCCATGACAAAAGTAAAAAGAAATTGGTTACCGCGTTGTTTATTAATGGATGAATTTCGTTCACTGAAAAATCAAGTCGGTCCCTACTCCTTTTCTTGTATGGATGGCGATACTGGAAAATTACTGGATATTCTTCCTTCACGGAAGAAAAAGGCTCTCGTTTCTTATTTTATGCAATTTGAACGACGCGCACGATTGAAGGTAAAGGTCATCGTGACGGACATGAATGTTTCTTATGCCTCTCTGATAAAGGAATGTTTTCCAAAGGCAAAACTCGTTGTGGATCGTTTTCACATTGTCAAACATCTCATTCGTAAATTTGAGGATATTCGCGTACGAATCATGAAAAGCTTTGATCGAAACGATCCAACACAAGCCAAATATTATCGACAATTAAAGGCGTTGTCTCGGCTTCTGATCAAACGACAGGACAAGCTTGTTTATGACAAATGGACCAAATGGCGCAATTTTGGTTGGGCGTATCTCACCGAAAGTGAAGTGGTGGATCGTCTGCTTTCGATCTCTGACGAATTACGAATCGCCTATTTTTACTATCAAGAAATTCTTCAAGCGTTTCACGACAAAGAGGCGGACACTTTCTTTAAACTTGTAAGAACGATGCCCAATTCCGTTCCAAAAGAACTGCATTCTATAAAAAAAGCTTTTATAAACTATGAATCCGGCATTCGTTTAGCCCTCGAATTGCCTTATTCAAATGCCAAAATAGAAAATCTGCATACCCACATCAAAGCATTGAAACGAGTCGCTTATGGCTTTCGAAGCTTTCGGAAAATGAAGACCAGAATTTTCTTACTAAATAATCTGATTACCTATGAATCAAAAAACATCTAAAGTAGAAAAGGAATTCTACCTTAGATGTTCTTATCTCACTCTATCAGTCCTATTTGACAAAGAGCCATTATTTCTTTGTCCTAGTTAGGGGTAGCATATCACAACTGTTGAACGCTGAATTTTCTACATTATTTATCAAAAAAAGACTATCCACGACATGGACAGTCTTTTTGGGCGTGGCGACGTCCTAATCTCACAAGGGGCAACCCCTCACTACAATCGGCGCTAAGAAGCTTAACTTCTGTGTTCGACATGGGAACAGGTGTATCCTTCTCGCTATCGCCACCACACTGCTATTTACTTGAGTAAACTTCGTTCACTCAAAACTGGATCAGAAACGTTTTTAAACGACCGACAATCATTTTATTTTGGTTAAGTCCTCGATCGATTAGTATCAGTCCGCTCCGTACATCACTGCACTTCCACTTCTGACCTATCTACCTGATCATCTCTCAGGGATCTTACTTTCTTAAAGAAATGGGAAATCTCATCTTGAGGTGGGCTTCACACTTAGATGCTTTCAGCGTTTATCCCTTCCCTACATAGCTACCCAGCGATGCCTCTGGCGAGACAACTGGTACACCAGCGGTAAGTCCATCCCGGTCCTCTCGTACTAAGGACAGATCCTCTCAAATTTCCAACGCCCGCGACGGATAGGGACCGAACTGTCTCACGACGTTCTGAACCCAGCTCGCGTGCCGCTTTAATGGGCGAACAGCCCAACCCTTGGGACCGACTACAGCCCCAGGATGCGACGAGCCGACATCGAGGTGCCAAACCTCCCCGTCGATGTGGACTCTTGGGGGAGATAAGCCTGTTATCCCCAGGGTAGCTTTTATCCGTTGAGCGATGGCCCTTCCATGCGGAACCACCGGATCACTAAGCCCGACTTTCGTCCCTGCTCGACTTGTAGGTCTCGCAGTCAAGCTCCCTTGTGCCTTTACACTCTGCGAATGATTTCCAACCATTCTGAGGGAACCTTTGGGCGCCTCCGTTACTCTTTAGGAGGCGACCGCCCCAGTCAAACTGCCCATCTGACACTGTCTCCCACCACGATCAGTGGTGCGGGTTAGAGTGGTCATAACACAAGGGTAGTATCCCACCAGCGCCTCTGTCGAAACTAGCGTCCCGACTTCTACGGCTCCTACCTATCCTGTACATGTGGTACAAACACTCAATATCAAACTGCAGTAAAGCTCCATGGGGTCTTTCCGTCCTGTCGCGGGTAACCTGCATCTTCACAGGTACTAAAATTTCACCGAGTCTCTCGTTGAGACAGTGCCCAAATCGTTACGCCTTTCGTGCGGGTCGGAACTTACCCGACAAGGAATTTCGCTACCTTAGGACCGTTATAGTTACGGCCGCCGTTTACTGGGGCTTCAATTCGTACCTTCGCTTACGCTAAGCACTCCTCTTAACCTTCCAGCACCGGGCAGGCGTCAGCCCCTATACGTCATCTTTCGATTTTGCAGAGACCTGTGTTTTTGATAAACAGTCGCTTGGGCCTATTCACTGCGGCTGATCGTTAGATCAGCACCCCTTCTCCCGAAGTTACGGGGTCATTTTGCCGAGTTCCTTAACGAGAGTTCTCTCGCTCACCTTAGGATTCTCTCCTCGACTACCTGTGTCGGTTTGCGGTACGGGCCATTGTTTTCTCACTAGAAGCTTTTCTCGGCAGTGTGACATCAGGAACTTCGGTACTATTATTTCCCTCCCCATCACAACTTGTCCTTAAAGACGTAAGCATTTGACTCACATCAAGACTTATTGCTTGGACAGACATTTCCAATCGTCTGATTCCTTAGCCTCCTGCGTCCCTCCATTGCTCAAACAAAAACAACGGGTACAGGAATATCAACCTGTTATCCATCGCCTACGCCTTTCGGCCTCGGCTTAGGTCCCGACTAACCCTGGGCGGACGAGCCTTCCCCAGGAAACCTTAGTCATTCGGTGGACAGGATTCTCACCTGTCTTTCGCTACTCATACCGGCATTCTCACTTCTAAGCGCTCCAGCAGTCCTCACGATCTACCTTCAACGCCCTTAGAACGCTCTCCTACCAACACACCTATTGGTGTGTTCCACAGCTTCGGTAAACTATTTAGCCCCGGTACATTTTCGGCGCAGGGTCACTCGACTAGTGAGCTATTACGCACTCTTTAAATGGTGGCTGCTTCTAAGCCAACATCCTAGTTGTCTGTGCAACCCCACATCCTTTTCCACTTAATAGTTATTTGGGGACCTTAGCTGGTGGTCTGGGCTGTTTCCCTTTCGACTATGGATCTTATCACTCACAGTCTGACTCCCAGAGATGAATGGATGGCATTCGGAGTTTATCTGAATTCGGTAACCCGAGATGGGCCCCTAGTCCAAACAGTGCTCTACCTCCATCATTCTTACTCTGAGGCTAGCCCTAAAGCTATTTCGGAGAGAACCAGCTATCTCCAAGTTCGTTTGGAATTTCTCCGCTACCCACACCTCATCCCCGCACTTTTCAACGTACGTGGGTTCGGTCCTCCAGTGCGTTTTACCGCACCTTCAACCTGGACATGGGTAGATCACATGGTTTCGGGTCTACGACCACTTACTCATTCGCCCTATTCAGACTCGCTTTCGCTGCGGCTCCGTCTTTTCAACTTAACCTCGCAAGTAATCGTAACTCGCCGGTTCATTCTACAAAAGGCACGCTATCACCCATTAACGGGCTCTAACTTGTTGTAGGCACACGGTTTCAGGATCTATTTCACTCCCCTTCCGGGGTGCTTTTCACCTTTCCCTCACGGTACTGGTTCACTATCGGTCACTAGGGAGTATTTAGCCTTGGGAGATGGTCCTCCCGGATTCCGACGGAATTCCTCGTGTTCCGCCGTACTCAGGATCCTCCTAGGTGCCAGTCAAATTTTGTCTACGGGGCTTTTACCCTTTCTAGCAGACCTTTCCAGGTCCTTCGACTATCTCACTGGACTACCATATCGGAGTCCTACAACCCCAAGAGGCAAGCCTCTTGGTTTGGGCTTTTCCCGTTTCGCTCGCCGCTACTCAGGGAATCGATTTTTCTTTCTCTTCCTGCAGGTACTTAGATGTTTCAGTTCTCTGCGTCTACCTCTAATCAGCTATGTATTCACTGAAAAGTAACATCCTATAAAAGATGCTGGGTTCCCCCATTCGGAAATCTCCGGATCAAAGCTTACTTACAGCTCCCCGAAGCATATCGGTGTTAGTCCCGTCCTTCATCGGCTCCTAGTGCCAAGGCATCCACCGTGCGCCCTTATTCACTTAACCTTATCCTAACTTGCGTTAGGGGGTTGATTGTTCCATCTAGCGATAGATTTCCCAATCAGAAAAAATAAGCAATTGAACTTATTTAAAAAACTCATTCAACGCGGTGTTCTCGGTTTGTTTAAATTATTGTTTCTGTATCCAGTTTTCAATGAACGATTTGAGAGTAGACCTCTCAAAACTGAACGAATAAAGCAACCTGTGTAGTTTCCGTAATATTCCTTAGAAAGGAGGTGATCCAGCCGCACCTTCCGATACGGCTACCTTGTTACGACTTCACCCCAATCATCTATCCCACCTTAGGCGGCTGGCTCCAAAAGGTTACCTCACCGACTTCGGGTGTTACAAACTCTCGTGGTGTGACGGGCGGTGTGTACAAGGCCCGGGAACGTATTCACCGCGGCGTGCTGATCCGCGATTACTAGCGATTCCGGCTTCATGTAGGCGAGTTGCAGCCTACAATCCGAACTGAGAGAAGCTTTAAGAGATTAGCTTAGCCTCGCGACTTCGCGACTCGTTGTACTTCCCATTGTAGCACGTGTGTAGCCCAGGTCATAAGGGGCATGATGATTTGACGTCATCCCCACCTTCCTCCGGTTTGTCACCGGCAGTCTCGCTAGAGTGCCCAACTAAATGATGGCAACTAACAATAAGGGTTGCGCTCGTTGCGGGACTTAACCCAACATCTCACGACACGAGCTGACGACAACCATGCACCACCTGTCACTTTGCCCCCGAAGGGGAAGCTCTATCTCTAGAGTGGTCAAAGGATGTCAAGACCTGGTAAGGTTCTTCGCGTTGCTTCGAATTAAACCACATGCTCCACCGCTTGTGCGGGCCCCCGTCAATTCCTTTGAGTTTCAACCTTGCGGTCGTACTCCCCAGGCGGAGTGCTTAATGCGTTAGCTGCAGCACTGAAGGGCGGAAACCCTCCAACACTTAGCACTCATCGTTTACGGCGTGGACTACCAGGGTATCTAATCCTGTTTGCTCCCCACGCTTTCGAGCCTCAGCGTCAGTTACAGACCAGAGAGCCGCCTTCGCCACTGGTGTTCCTCCATATATCTACGCATTTCACCGCTACACATGGAATTCCACTCTCCTCTTCTGCACTCAAGTTTCCCAGTTTCCAATGACCCTCCCCGGTTGAGCCGGGGGCTTTCACATCAGACTTAAGAAACCGCCTGCGCTCGCTTTACGCCCAATAAATCCGGACAACGCTTGCCACCTACGTATTACCGCGGCTGCTGGCACGTAGTTAGCCGTGGCTTTCTGGTTAGATACCGTCAAGGGATGAACATTCTACTCTCATCCTTGTTCTTCTCTAACAACAGAGTTTTACGATCCGAAAACCTTCTTCACTCACGCGGCGTTGCTCGGTCAGACTTTCGTCCATTGCCGAAGATTCCCTACTGCTGCCTCCCGTAGGAGTTTGGGCCGTGTCTCAGTCCCAATGTGGCCGATCACCCTCTCAGGTCGGCTATGCATCGTTGCCTTGGTGAGCCGTTACCTCACCAACTAGCTAATGCACCGCGGGTCCATCCATCAGTGACGCAAAAGCGCCTTTCAAATAGAAACCATGCGGTTTCTATTGTTATACGGTATTAGCACCTGTTTCCAAGTGTTATCCCCTTCTGATGGGCAGGTTACCCACGTGTTACTCACCCGTTCGCCACTCCTTTTCTTTCGGTGGAGCAAGCTCCGGTGAAAGAAAAGGCGTTCGACTTGCATGTATTAGGCACGCCGCCAGCGTTCGTCCTGAGCCAGGATCAAACTCTCATAAAAAGTGTTTGAAACAGTCTTGCGACTGATCAGCTCAATTGTAAAAATTGACTTGCTAGCATATTGCTTGCTATGTTGTTTGTTTCTATTAAAAGAAACGCCCTACACATTTGGTTTGTTTTATTCGTTCAGTTTTCAAAGGTCTACATTGTTTGTCGCTTTGTTTCAGCAACTTTTATATCTTAACAGGTTGCTAATTGAATGTCAACAACTTTTTTCATTTATTTTTGAAAAAGTTTTGAAACTCAATTGACAACTTTGAAATAATAACATTTAACAAAAAGTCTGTCAACATTTATTATCCATTGTTAAATCAACTTGTTTCAGCAACGTTATTGATAATATCATATTGAAAAATAATGTCAAATACTTTTCAACTGTTTTTCAAAATAATTTCATTATAATAGAAAATGGACTAGCTAATTGCTAGTCCATCTCTACTTCTATTCCAAAGTGATCACTAATTATAGACTCATTATTTCCATCAAAAATAATATGGTAGCTTTTAACCTCGTAATTATCAGATACCAAAATATAGTCGATTCGAAGCTTGGCATCGTTCCCTGACCAACCGTCAATTTCTTTTTCTACTGTATTCTCACCATACCTGTCTTTTGCCAAAACGAATGCGTCATGCAAACCAAGTGAACTGTTTTTTACTAAATCATACCCTTCACCGATTCTTTTCGCTTCGTTGTTAAAATCACCCATCATAATCAACGAGCCTTGCTTTTCCAGCAATATCTTTTCTATGATACTCCATTCATAAGCAAAAGCTTTTTTTTCATTTTGCCACCAAGAGAAATGAGCGCTAGCTACAAATGTTTTTTGACCATTGATCGTGGTAGTGCTAATCATAACTTTTCTTGTATGATAATCCGTTGGATCAGAGCTTTCAGAAATTAGATGACTTTCCGATTCTATCGGTGTTTTTGATAGCAATCCGATTCCTTCGTGGTAAATATCATAGCCGATATGATTATAGCTCCAGCTCCAATAATAGTTGCAGCCCAAATCTTTTAAGCATTTGACCAAACAAAACAAAAAGTTGTCTTGACGAATCGCTTGTTGCTCTGAGGTCGGTTGAAAATACTCATCCGGTTCTGCCAATGGGCTGTCCATGAGCTGATTCACTTCTTGTAGCCCAACAAAATCATAGTCTTCCTTAGCAATTCGTTTAGCTAAAATATCGACCTGCATATGATTATCTGTTTCCATCCAGCTATGAGTATTCAAGGTTAGTACTTTGATTGTTCTCGCCCCACTTTAATAATCGATTGACCCAATCTTCTCTCCACGAGAAACCAGTCCAGTTTTATCATAATGGTAATTGTCAATCTTGTCACCATTAGTGAACACTACAATCATCGTTGTCATTTTTCCTGCTTTTTGAATTGTCGCTAAATCTGCGCTTGCCACAATTTTCCCAGCTTTTACTTTTTCACCTTCGCGAACTTTAATTTCAAAGGCATCACCACCAAGATCAACCGTATCAATCCCCATGTGTAGTAACACTTCAATATCATCATCCGTTTTGATACCAATCGCATGTTTTGTTGGGAAAACCGAAACAATTGTTCCTGCTATCGGACTAGCGATCTCACCATTTTCAGGAACCACCGCAAACCCTTCACCCATCATTTTTTGAGAGAATACATCATCTTCTACTTTATCAATTGGAATGAGCTCACCATTCGCCGGCGCAACGATATCAGCTTGGAGACCTTTGAACGCCACTGCTGCTTTCTCAGGTTCAGATGAATTGTTTTGCAGATTAGCTACAGGAATTTCTACACCTGAATCTAATAAATCTTGTATATCTGACTTCAATATATCTGCTTTAGGTCCATACACTGCTTGAACACCATTATCCTTAACTAGTAGACCCATTGCACCAGCTTTCTTCCATTCTTCTTCTCCGCCAACAATGCTTTTATCTGCAACGGATACCCGTAACCGAGTCATACAAGCATCTACATCCGTGATGTTTTTCGCACCACCTAAAAGGTTAATAATTTTCACAATTTGAGAATCGGCAGAAACAGAACCGTCTGCTGTTCCTGTACTTTCTTCTTCAGTATCTACTTCGTAATTCCCATTTCTTCCTGGTGTAGCATAGTTGAATTTTTTGATCATAAAATTAGCAAAGAAATAAGTAAATACACCGAATACGATACTAGTCAATACAAAATTCAGTAGGTCTCCGCCTAGTCCCGCTTTCAACGTCATCGGTACCCGAGTCAGCAGTTCAATGTTACCGAATGAATGGACACGTAAATTAATGACATCCGCCATTGCAAAAGCCGCCCCTTGAATCACTGCATAGCACGCATACAGCGGTACCGCGACAAACATAAACATAAACTCTAGCGGTTCAGTTACTCCTGTTAAGAAGACAGCGACTGCTGCTGAAAGAAACATAGATTTGTATTTTTTCTTTTTGTCTGGATCAACATTACGATACATAGCAATCGTTAATCCCATCAGAATGCCGCTCGAACCGATCATTTGTCCAACTTTGAAACGCGCTGGTGTCCACTGAGTTAATACTTCTTGATATTGAGACATGTCACCACTGTTTTTCAAGTTAACTAAGTCCGTTGCCCAAGCTAACCATAAAGGATCTTGCCCGAACACTTGACTTCCAGCTTGTGCGCCAGTCAAGATATCGTAGGTTCCACCCAATTGTGTATAGTTCATTGGAATCGTCAGCATGTGGTGCAAACCAAATGGCAAGAGCAAACGTTCCAATGTACCGTAAAGGAAAGGCGCTAAGATTGGCGCTGTTTCCTGTGAATTTGCAATCCACTTACCAAAATCATTAATTCCTGTTTGAATCACAGGCCATACAAGTGCCAAAACTAACGCAACTATTACTGATCGTAAGATAACTACAAAAGGAACGAAGCGTTTTCCATTAAAGAAAGTCAAAACTTCTGGCAGCTTACGGAAATTGTAATACTTATTATAAGCTGTTGCACCCACGAACCCGGCAATAATACCGACAAATACTCCCATATTTAATGCAGGAGCCTCCAAGACACTTGTGAAATAACCATCTACCATTATTTTTTGTCCAAACAATGTATGAGTTACTGCACTCGGATCTGCAAGCATATCTGAGGAAATCCCAAAAATCGCACCGGTGATTCTATTAATCAAAATGAATGATAGCCCTGCCGCAAATGCACCACCAGCTCGCTCTTTCGCCCAACTTCCGCCAATTGCCAAGGCAAACAACAGATGTAAATTTCCAATGATTGCCCAACCAATATTCTCTACTACTCCACCTGTCGTAACTAACCATCCGAGATTCTCATTAATCAAAGGTAAGGATTTCCCTATACTAATCATTAACCCTGCTGCCGGCATTACTGCAATTACCACCATTAGGGCCTTCCCGAACTTCTGCCAAAACTCAAAACTAAAAATCTTTTTTATTCCCTTCATCTTTGCTCCTCCTACTTTTTTTCTGTTGCTTACAACAACGCAATCGGTTTCGTTGATTCATATTATATACTTTTGCTTTTGATTTGTAAACTCTTTCAACGAAAAATATTAAAAATCACAAAAACCTTTTCAAATAGCCTTATTGCATTAAGCAAATTAACGCTTGACTTGCGCAACCGATTGCGTTTATTATAGTATTAAGAAATGAATGATGCAAGTAAAGTTTTTAGTTACAATAGAAAAAAGAGCTATCTAAAGTACCTCTATCAAAAAATTAACTAAACGACTATCCATACAAGCATCAAATCTATTAATAGGAAATAAGGAGGACTATCATGAAAAAAGTACAACGTCTTTTTGAGATTGACCCTTGGAAAATTCGCACGACTAAGTTAGATAAAGAAAACCGACGTCTACAGGAATCTCTAACAAGTATCGGAAATGGGTATATGGGGATGCGCGGGAATTTTGAGGAAAGCTACACAGGAGATCATCATCAAGGAACCTACCTAGCAGGCATCTGGTATCCTGATAAAACACGTGTTGGTTGGTGGAAAAATGGGTATCCTGAATATTTCGGGAAAGTCATCAACGCGCTTGATTTTATTCAAATGAAACTGTTTATAAACGAGCAAGAGATTGATCTGGCTACAAATGACATTGAAGATTTTGATTTAGAGCTTGATATGAAAAATGGTGTGCTCTCTCGTACTTTTGTTGTAGCTGTTGATGAAGTGAAAGTTCGCTTTACTTTTGAACGATTTTTAAGTGTTGTTAAGCAAGAATTAGCAGTTATTCGACTTACAGCAGAAACTTTGGTTGGCGATGCACAATTAAAAGTTGTTTCTAAATTAGATAGTAATGTTCAAAACGAAGACAGTAATTACGAAGAAATGTTCTGGTTAGAAAAAGAACGTGGGCATCAGGAAGAGATCAGCTTTTTAACGACACAAACGATTCCAAACAATTTCGGCATTGAGCAATTCTCAGTGACCGGTGCAATGAAACATATTGGCTCCGTACCTGGGCTGCAACAGGACGATTTATTAGAAGTAGCAGAAACGTTTACCTTTGATTTAAAAGAGGAACATCCTATCCAATTAGAAAAACGTGTGGTTGTTTTAACTAGTCGGGATATTCCTGAATCGGAACAAGCTCTAAAAGCCATCGACTTATTGACAGAATACGATGCTTCTTTTGAAGATTTATTGGCTGAGCAAAATGCTACTTGGGCAAATCGTTGGGCGCTAGCGGATGTCTTAATCG
This sequence comes from Enterococcus raffinosus, assembly GCF_019175485.1. Taxonomy (NCBI): domain Bacteria; kingdom Bacillati; phylum Bacillota; class Bacilli; order Lactobacillales; family Enterococcaceae; genus Enterococcus; species Enterococcus raffinosus. The sequence goes on along the minus strand of NZ_CP072888.1, from coordinate 1,093,524 downwards.
ACGGAGACGATGAAGCTCAACAAGGGATTCGCTTCAATATTTTCCAATTGTTCGCTACTTATTATGGAGAAGATGAACGCTTGAATATCGGACCAAAAGGTTTTACAGGAGAAAAATACGGCGGTGCTACTTATTGGGATACAGAAGCCTACGCAGTCCCTATGTATCTTGGAATTTCTGAGCCAAACGTCACTAAAAATTTATTGAAATATCGACATAACCAATTACCACAGGCTCAGCACAACGCGCGGCAGCAAGGATTAAAAGGCGCATTATACCCAATGGTTACCTTTACGGGTGTAGAGTGCCATAATGAATGGGAAATTACTTTTGAGGAAATCCATCGAAATGGAGCAATCGCTCATGCCATTTATAACTATACAACCTATACCGGCGATGAAAGCTATATTCAAAAGGAAGGTTTAGAAGTCTTAACTGAAATCTCACGTTTCTGGGCGGACCGCGTGCATTATTCAAAACGTCAACAAAAATACATGATTCATGGTGTAACAGGGCCAAACGAATACGAGAACAATATTAACAATAACTGGTATACAAATTATCTAGCGACTTGGGTTCTTTCTTATACTTTGGAAAATTACAAAAAATTCCAAACGTTGGCAACTGTTACAATCTCATCAGAAGAACAGGCGAAATGGCAAGACATTATCGACCATATGTACTTCCCAACTGATGAAGAGTTAGGTATTTTCGTTCAACATGATACGTTCTTAGACAAGGACTTAATGCCTACTTCTGAACTTGATCCAGCAGATCGGCCCCTGAATCAAAATTGGTCTTGGGATAAAATTTTACGTTCTTGCTTCATTAAACAGGCAGATGTTTTGCAAGGTATCTACTTCTTCAGTGATCAATTTACACAAGAAGAAAAACGAAAGAACTTTGAATTTTATGAACCTATGACAGTTCACGAGTCTTCCCTTTCCCCTTCAATTCACGCTATTTTAGCGGCTGAATTGGGGCTAACGGACAAATCAATGGAGATGTACCAACGTACCGCTCGTTTAGATTTAGACAACTACAACAACGATACGGATGACGGTCTTCATATTACTTCTATGACCGGCAGCTGGTTAGCGATTGTACAAGGATTCGCTCAAATGAAAACAAATACTGGAAACCTTAGCTTCGCACCAGTATTACCAACTAACTGGGAACAATACGCTTTCCATATCAATTACCGCGGACGCTTATTAGCGATAGCAGTGAATCAAAAAGAAATGCGAATCGACTTGAAAGATGGACCAGCATTAGATATGATGCTTTATGGAAAAGAAATTTCCTTAAGCAGCTCAATAAGCGTTCCCTTAGAACAGGAGGAACAGCATGTTTAAAGGAGTTTTATTTGATTTAGACGGCGTCATTACTGATACGGCCGAATATCATTACCTCGCATGGAAGAAATTAGCCGATGACCTAGGAATCTCGATTGATCGCGAATTCAACGAGAAGCTAAAAGGCGTCAGTCGCGAAGATTCTTTACGCCTGATTCTAGCTCACGGAAATCGCGAAAACGATTTTACCGAAGTTGAATTCAATCATTTAGCAAAGATGAAAAACGACAACTACGTGGAAATGATTCAAGCTGTCTCACCGAAGGATGTTTATCCAGGTATTTTAGAATTGTTGAAGGCTCTAAAGAAGGCTAACATTAAAATAGCTCTAGCATCGGCTAGTAAAAATGGACCGTTTCTTTTGAAGCAAATGGCACTTACAGAATACTTTGACGGCATTGCCGATCCAGCAGCAGTAAAAGCTGGGAAACCAGCGCCAGATATTTTTATATTAGCTGCGCAAGTCGTAGGTCTATCCCCTGAAGAATGTCTCGGAATTGAAGATGCGCAGGCAGGTATCACTGCAATTAAAGCGAGTGGTGCTATCCCAGTGGGTGTCGGAAATCCTGAGCAACTAGGAGAGGATATCCCCTTAGTAGATTCTACTGACAAATTAACTTTAGAATTTTTAGAAGAACAGTGGCATAGATAGCCACTTAGGAAGGAGAGAAAGATGGTATTTACAGTTAAAGATGTCGCAAAAAAAGCAAAGGTCTCTCCTTCTACTGTTTCTCGTGTAATAAATGATCACCCTAGTATCTCTGATGATACAAAACAGAAAGTGCGAAAGATCATGGATGAGATGGGATATTTTCCCAATATCACAGCTCGAAATCTTGGAAAACAACGGGCCAATTCTGTGGGGGTGATTTTACCGCCCCTTGACTCACGGGAACGGTTAGGCAACCCCTTCTATTTAGAAATATTGACTGCTGTAAATGAAACAGCCGCAGAATTCCAAGTGACAACAGCAGTCGCCTCTGCTGACAATAGCCAAACGTTATTAGAAAATGTCACGCGAATGCATCGGCAAAAACAGGTGGATGGCTTTATCCTCACCTATTCTGAAAAGAAAGATCCTGTGGCAGAGTATCTGTATAGCAATCAAGTTCCCTTCACATTGATTGGGCGTCCAGCAAAAAGAGAAGCTGACATCGTTTATGTTGATAATGACAATCAGCTATTAGGGAAGCAGGCTACGGAGCACTTAATTGAAAAAGGGCACAAAAATATCTTGTTCGTATCAAACGTGAATCAAGAAGTCATTTTCTTTGAACGTTATTTCGGTTATCAAGAGGCTATGATGCTGCAAGGGTTGCCTACTCATCCACCGTTGACGATGCTTCAGCCAGAAGATTACACAGATTTCCCTGAAGTCATCAAGGAAACGGGTGCGACAGCCTTAGTTGTTATCGATGATATCTTTGCTTTAAGAATGATCCAATTAGCAACACTGCATGGCTATAAAGTACCGGACGATCTATCCGTTATCAGCTTCAACAATTCAATATTCGCAACACTTGTTCACCCTTATCTGACAACGATTGATATCGATATTTCTGATCTTGGTCGTCTAGGGACACAAAAATTAATGGAACAAATTGACCAGAAACAATCTAGCGGCGTCCAATTAGTCGTACCGCATCATCTTATCCAACGAGAAACTGTCCGTACGATTTAAATTATCCTTAAATACGACCTGTCCAACTTGTGACAGGTCGTTATTTTTTATATACTAGCAAAAAATCAGAAGGAAAATGGTATAGATGATTCTACTTTTAGGTATACTGCTGGTGCTCTTTCTGATCTATTGCCGTTACGCAACCTACCAATTGATCGAAAAGCACTTTCAACTCATAAGAAATGAACAATTGACAATTAAACCCGGAAAAAAAGTTGGCTTAACTATCGCACAAATCAGCGACAGCCACTTCTCACCGTTTTATTCTCCGAAACGGTTTGATAAAATTATCAATAAGTTGAATCAGACACAGCCTGATATTGTATTATTTACCGGTGATTTGATCGAAAACTATCGTTATTGGCAAACTCGCGATTGTACAGCTATTAGTCAACAACTAGCAAAAATCAATGCCCCAAAAGGAAAATTCGCAATTTTAGGAAACCATGATTATCGTTCCGATGGACAATCAGCGGTAGGTCAAATGCTGAAAGATGGCGGATTTGTCCTGTTGAAAAATCAGAGCTTACAAGTAGATCAACTTAGTCTGACAGGAATCGATGATGGGCAAGAAGGACATCCTGACTATGATACGCTTCCTAAAGAGGCAGCTTTCTCTATCTTAATGGTTCATGAACCTGATCAAGTCAGACACTTGCCTCAGCTCGATCGTTTCGATCTAATTTTATCTGGTCACAGTCATGGTGGACAGATTCGTTTTCCAATTAAACCTTATAAAAATTTGGGGTCGAAACTCTACGATCAAGGTATTTATATGCTGACACCTCAAACAGGGCTAGTCGTCAATACTGGATTGGGGACGACAGGACCTCCTTTACGCTTTCGAGTAACGCCAGAAATCCTGTATTTCCATCTATAAAAAAGAGTTTGGAAGCTTTTCTACTCAGAAAGTCTTCCAAACTCTTTTTCATGCGCGAATTCTTTGTTTAAGATACGGGACTATGATCGGCACCAAGGAAACAAAAACAATCAGCAGCATAATTAATGAAAAATGATCGCTGACAATCGGGATATTTCCTAAAAAGTAGCCCGCTACACTGACAACCGTTCCCCAGACAATCGCACCAAAAATATTGAAGCTAGAAAAAGTCCTCCAATTCATTTTACTCGAACCAGCAATAAACGGGATGAACGTACGTACAAATGGCATAAATCGTCCTAAGAAAATCGTCCACTTTCCTCGTTCATTAAAAAAGTTTTCAGCCTCTCGCACTTTGTCCTCTTTGATAAAACGAGATATCGGGCTATGATATAACGCCCTAACACCTAATGTATGACCAATCCAGTAATTCATCATATCTCCTAAAATCGCTGCAATCACACAAATTCCAATCACATAGGGTAGATGAAGAACGTTTCCTCCTAAAGCAGTTAATGCCCCTGCCGCAAATAAGAAAGAATCTCCAGGCAAGAATGGAAAAATAACGACACCCGTTTCAATAAAAACAATTGCAAATAAAATGGGGTAAATCCCAAGACCGTATTGATGAACTAAAGACACCATGTGCGCATCAATATGCAAAATAAAATCAACTAAAGCCATACATCCTACTCCTTCTGACATGTTTCCATTCTTATCATACGACTTTTTTAGAAAAAGGAAAGAAGGACCCATTGTTTTATAGAAAAAATAAAATTATACGGAAAATGGTATAATAGTAAAAAAGAGGAAAAGGAGTATTTTATGAGCGTTCTTTCTCACATGAAAAGCATGCAGAAGGAAATGTCTGCAGCCGAAAAAAAAATCTACTGCTTCATTCGTGATAACAGTGAAAAAGCCGCCAGCATGACAGCGAATGAAATCGCAGAAGCTTCAGGAGCCAGCGCGCCTACCGTTGTGCGCTTCTCAAAAAAAATGGGCTTTAATAGCCTAACTGATTTCAAGATTGAACTTTCTGCTGAAACGATGCAGGAACGTAGCAATAATACGTATAGTGATGTGGATCATGATGAATCCTTCCATAGCTTGAAAAATAAATTAGCAAGTAATGCTCGCTACACAATCGATGAGACGACCGCCTTGTTTAACGAAGAGGAATTTCTTGAAGCCTGCACATTACTTGAAGAAAAAGAATTCTGTTATGTCTTGGGAATCGGAGCATCTAACTTAGCAGCAACCGATATTGTTCAAAAATGGAGCCGCTTAGGAAAAAATATTATTAGTGAGCCGGATTATAACACGATCCTACCACAGCTTGTTTTACACCAAAAAGAAGCCGTTATTTGGTTGGTTTCAAATTCTGGCTTAACTTCTGAATTGATCGCATTAGCTGAGACCGCGAAAGATTTAGGCATTCCAATCATTACGTTGACTCAGTTTGGACAAAACCCGTTGGCAAAACTTTCCGATGTTTGCCTTCAAACTTCTCGACCTACCGAAGCGACTTATCGAAGCGCTGCGACGGACTCGATTTTAGCGCAATTTATTACAATCGATTTATTGTTTTATGTCTATATCAGCCGTAACAAGGAAAATGCGGAGAAAATTTATACGACCCGCGCGATTGTCCAAGAATATCGAAAAAAATATTTTTAAAAATACCCTGAAAGGAGACAACTCCTTTCAGGGTATTTTGCTTAATACTGTATCCAAATATTGACTGTTACAATCGACTCTTCTGTGATCTTTTCTTTTTTTCTAACCACCGCTTTAAGAGGAAGCAAATAAGTGTCCTGCTTCGTATCGAACCAAATAGCTGTTTGCCACTCTGTCTTCCCAATTTTTGCCGTCACTTTCATCCTTCCCCATCCCTCTTCTAAAGATTTGAATGCCTCTCGGATAGCTGACGAAAGATTTTTAGGAAGCGAGACCATCGTCCAACCAGTCATCTGAGGTGACGAAGAATAATAATAAACACTTGAGGAAAACTCATAATTGATCCCTTTATTATCCATATCTTCTCCTCCTGATCCATTTTAATTAATTGTAGCATAGAGTAATCGTTGGAAACTCTTAAAGTCTTATATTGCAAAAAAGAGCAGATCAAAAGGATCTGCTCAGTATACTCTTTATTTTGTCGTTGCCTTAAAGACTTCTTCTGAAGCACTAACAGCACCAGTTTTTTCAAGTACATGCGTTTCTACATCATTCATATTAGTGATTAGTACCATCATAGATGTGCCTTTACCAGCCTCTTTAATTGCTGATAAGTCTACAGAAGCAAGCTGTGTTTCAGGCGTAACCTGTTGCCCTTCTTTTACTAGCACTTCAAAAGGCTTCCCGTCAAGTTCTACCGTATTGATTCCCATATGAAGCAGAACTTCTAATCCACTAGCAGTTGTGATGCCAATCGCGTGTTTTGTTGGAAAAATAGTTGAGATTTTTCCAGCTACTGGAGCAAAAATCGCTCCATCTGTTGGCTCAACAAAGTAGCCTTCCCCCATCATTTTATCCGCAAAAACCGGATCCGCCGCTTCTTCTAGCGGATGAACAGAACCATTAGCAACTGAGGTGAAAACAGTTGTTTCATGTGCTGATACTGTTGTATTGTTTGCTGATTCTTTTGAATCGATGATTGTTTCCTCAGCCAACTTTTGTTCTGCTAATTTATCTTTAGGGATACCAAAGAAGTACGTTGCAACAAAACCGCCAACATATGCAGCTAACAAGCCAAGCACATACCCCCACCAGCGTCCATCAGCAATTAATGGGATCAAGGCAACACCAGAAGGGCCAATAGCGATCGCACCAATGCCGCCTAATGCGCCAAGCACGCCACCACCGATACCACCGCCGATACACGCAGTAATAAATGGACGACCTAATGGCAATGTAACCCCATAGATCAATGGTTCACCGATACCTAAGATACCAACAGGCAGCGCTCCTTTGATCATTTCAGTCAATTCTTTGTCCTTACGAAGTTTCATCCATAATGCGAAAGCGGCACCCACTTGTCCAGCACCAGCCATTGCTAGGATTGGTAACAATAGTGTTTTACCTGTTTCCCCGATCATTTGGATATGAATCGGTGTCAAAATCTGATGCAAGCCAAACATAACCATCGGCAGGAACAACGCTCCTAAAACAAAGCCAGAGAACGCTCCACCTACTGATAATACCCAGTTGATTCCACCGACCATTCCATTAGAAATGAAACCTGCTAGCGGCATAATCAAGAAGATTTCCAGTAAGCCTATTACTAACAAGGAGAGCATTGGAGTGATAATAATATCTACCGCATCCGGAATAATTTGATGTAATTTCTTTTCAACGATTGATAGTAACCAAACGGCGAAGATAACACCGATAATCCCGCCTTGCCCAGCAGCTAAGGCATCACCAGTGAATAAATTTTTAATCGGCGCTTCCGGGTTCATTCCCGTTAACAATACCACCGCACCAATTACTCCACCAAGCGTCGGGTTAGCACCAAATACTTGTGCCGAATTTACCCCTGTAAAAATGACCAAATACGTAAACATCCCATTTTTTAAGATGTTCATTACATCGATGATTTGTTGCCAATTCGCTGCATCAATCGTGCCCGCAGTCACCAAGTTCGTTAGGATCGCTGCGATACCAGCGACTAATCCAGACCCAACGAATGCCGGGATCATCGGAACAAAAATATTTGAGATATCTTTTAAAATAGCTTTAAATGGAGAATTTTTTTGTTTTGCTTTTTGTGCGGCTTTCATTTCAGCAGCCTTAGCATTCACTTTGTCCTTCCCAGAACCGTGAGGTAATTCCTCTCCTAGACCAACTCCAGCGATATCCACCATTTCTTTCGCAACCTTGTTCACTTTACCAGGACCAATGATTACCTGAAGTTGTTCATCATCAACAACGCCAAGGACACCAGGGATACTCTTTAATTTTGCCTGATCGACTTTACTATCATCGCGAACACTCATGCGCACTCGCGTCATACAATGGACTACGCTCTGAACGTTCTCCATCCCACCGGCACCTTCATAGATCTCTTTAGCAATTTGATTTAAGCTTAATTCTTCTTTCGCCATAGTTCTTCCCTCCTAAATTGTCTTTTTAACAAATCCATCGGCTTGGATTAATTTTTCAGCTGCTTCGTCTTTCGTACTGTTCGTCAAAATCATCACGATTGCCAATTTAACATTTTGTTCAGCCTCTTCAAAGTAATGAGCTGCAGTTTCATAATCTGCGTCTGTGGCTTGCATGATAATTCGTTTTGAACGTTCAACAAGTTTTTCATTGGTTGGTTTTACATCCACCATTAAATTGTTATAAACTTTTCCGATTCCAATCATACTGATAGTAGAAATCATATTCAGAATCAATTTTTGAGCTGTCCCTGACTTCAAACGAGTTGAACCGGTTAGGAACTCTGGTCCGCAATCAACTTCGATTGGCAGTGCCGCATGCTTGCTGATTTCGGCTCCTTTATTACATGAAATCGTTCCAGTTGCTGCACCGATTGAACGAGCATAATCCAATCCACCTATGACGTAAGGAGTACGACCACTTGCTGCAATACCGATCACCATATCATTTTCGTTTAATTTTAGATCTTTCAAATCTTGCGCACCTAATTCTGCATCGTCCTCAGCGCCTTCCACCGCGACAGTCATCGCTTGTTCGCCGCCTGCAATCAAACCAACCACCATTTCAGGTTCAACACCAAACGTTGGTACACATTCCGCAGCATCTAAAACACCTAAGCGACCGCTTGTACCCGCGCCCATATAAATCAATCGTCCACCATTTTTAAACGCGGTGATCGTTGCTTCAACTACTTTTTCAATTTGCGGCAATTGTTCTGCTACCGCATCTGGAACCTTATGGTCTTCTTGGTTCATTAGCTTAACTGCTTCTGCTACACTCATTTCATCTAAACCAAAAGTTGTTTCATTACGTCGTTCTGTTGTTAAGTTTTCTAAATTAATCATTCTTTCTCCACACTCTCTAAGCTAAATTTCTGTCCTGCTTTAATATGTTCTATCAAAGCTTGATCCTTTTTCGTTATTCGTCCAACGACATTTACCTTTTCATCTGCCGCTAGCTTTCGTTTTACTATTTGAATTTCCCCCATGTAACGCAAGTAGTTCGCATTATCAATGGTTACGCTCCCGACAGTTCGTTCTTGTGCCGGCAATGGGCGAACGTGAGGAATTTTCTTAAACCGAGCCTCCGCACTACGTACCACATCACGCGCCTCGTCTTGACGATTGATATGAGCTCCTAAGACGTACTCAATTTGCTCATCATATGCTTCGACACTTAGTTTTAAACTTTTTTCTTTAATATAGAAAGAAAATTGCTCCAGTACTTCTTCGGATAACCCGCTGTCGCCGATATAAACTTTGTCGGTATCATTTAATAGATCTAACGCTGCTGCTAACGGGTGCATCCCACGATGTTCTTCCAGCGTCGGCAGACCTTTGAATAGCGGGCCTCTAAATTTTTTATCTCCCGGAACAAATCCTTGAATTGTAAACCCCTGTGAACGCAACCAGAGATTTTTTGTATGATACCAATTTTTATCTAGCCCAGTTTCAGGTCGTGGATAATAATTGTGCCACGCTTCTAAATGATCGAAATCCGCTCCTGCTTTTCGTAATTCCTGAATGTCCATTTCCGTAATCGTTGATGCATTTAAAGCAATTGATATCTCTTGAGATAGTTCAGCAATCTGCTGGTTGCTGATATGATAATCCATTCGTAGTCCGGTAACACCAATCTCAATAAGTTCCTTTATTTGATGAAAAGAAAAACCGGCACGAGTCAGAGCATCACCTGAAATATCCACCATTAAATCTAATTGATATTTTTTGGCAATATCACCTAAATCAGTCAAGCGCTTTCGATAATGCGAGGCATCATCTTCAGGAATATGTAACGAAGTAAAAATACCTGAAAAACCTGTTTGTGCCATCTCTGCTATATATTGTTTTGTTTCATTGGTTAGGCTTTCATTTAGAAAAATTGAAAATCCAAACATGGGCTTCCTCCTATCTCATGGCAATCACTAGCATTTAAAGTAAAGAATTTTTCTAAGATACTCTCATTCTTATAAAAGTAAAAATTAAACGGTTCGTTAATGAAAACCATTTCAACTTTACGAGATGATTATAAACGCATCCACGACAAAATGCAACACTATTTCATAATTATTTTATTTTATATGAAATATCATTTCTTGCAAGAGCACATAACCCGCCTTTTTAGGCTTTTTTATGTATACTGTCTATGGAACTTGAAAGGGGAAATCTCACTATGAAAATCGCAATTGCTGGAGCGGGTGCAATGGGGAGTCGCATCGGATTAATGCTCCATCAAGCAAACAATGAGGTAATACTAATCGATCGCTGGCCGGATCATATTCAGGCTATACGTGAAAAAGGATTGATCGGAGAGTTTGAGGATCATGAAGTCGTCGCTCATCTACCCATCTACTCACCAGAGGAAATCGTGGAAGATCATGCAAATGTTGACCTAGTTATCGCATTGACTAAATCTATGCAGCTTGAATCAATGTTTCAAGATATCCAACCGATTATTGGTAAGGATACTTTCGTCTTTTGTCTATTGAATGGGCTGGGTCACGAAGAGACACTATCAAAGTTCGTACCAAAAGAAAATATTATTTTTGGTACCACAACTTGGACTGCTGGACTTGCTGGACCGGGACACGCAAAATTAGTTGGCACTGGAAGTATAGAGATGGAGAATTTAGCCTCTGAAGGAAAGTCCTTCACATTGGAAGTGTTAAACGTCTTCCAAAAAGCTGGATTAAATCCTATTTATAGTACCAATGTTCGATATTCCATTTGGAAGAAAGCTTGTATTAATGGGACACTTAATGGTTTGTGTACAATCCTAGATTGCAACATCGCTGACTTCGGCGCATTAACCGGAGCCAAGAATTTAATTGAAACAATTGTTGAAGAATTTGCTTCAGTTGCCAAAATGGAAGGAATCGAATTGGATCAGCCGCAGGTTATTCGCGCTATTGAAGCAACTTATGATGTTAAAACTCAGGGATTGCATTTTCCATCAATGTATCAGGATTTGATCCGCAATCATCGAAAAACAGAAATTGACTATATCAATGGAGCTGTTTGGCAAAAAGGGAGAAAACATCAAATTGAAACACCTTACTGTGCCTTTTTAACCCAACTCATTCATGCAAAGGAAGAATTATTGAATGCAAAATAAAAAAAGCGCCTAGGCGCTTTTTTTATTTACGGATGAATAATTACTTTCTTCCAATAAAGAATGAAACTACTGCAACAACAATAACTGCACCAATAATAGAAGGAACTAGTGCCATACCTGCTAAGCTAGGCCCCCATGAGCCAAGTAACGCTTGACCAATTGCAGAACCGACTAAACCAGCAACAATGTTTGCAATCCAGCCCATTGAACCGCCTTTTTTTGTAATTGCACCTGCAATCACACCGATTAATGCACCAATGATTAAAGTCCATAACCAACCCATTCTTCTCTCCCTCTTTCTATATAAAATAATTACATTATTATGTTACAAATAAGCTTCAAATTTTCCCATTAATCTGCTCAAAGATTGTCGGAAATTTTCTTTTTTAAAGCTAAAAACATTGAAATGAAGAGCTTTTTTGCCTATGATAGTCCAACTCCAAAAATTTCTCATAAAAAGAAAATCCTGAAGTAAAAAAACATCTTTTTACTAGTAAAAAAGAATTTTTATCTCACATGGTTAACATTTTTTATTTTTTAGCTCTTTTTAATCACATAGTAAGAATTTTTTTATTAAAATAACAGAACACTAGCTGATTATAGTGATTTAGTGAAAAAGGAATGAAAAATTTTTCACTAAAATTGAATTGTCAGAACATTCTGCTATTATTGACAAATAATTATCAGAATATTTCAAATCTACAAATTATTCTCTCAATTTAGAAACGAGGCAGCTTTATGGAAAATAAATTACAAAAACAAATGACTTCACGCCACATTATGATGCTCGCGCTTGGCGGTGCAATCGGTGCGGGATTGTTCAAAGGAAGCGGTGAAGCAATCGGCATCGCCGGTCCTTCTGTCATCTTGGCCTTCTTACTTGGAGGCTTAGTACTCTTCATTGTAATGAATGGTTTAGGTCGCTTAGTTTTAAACAGCGACAATGTTCAAGGCTTATCTGGTATTATTAAACCCTTTCTTGGTGATCGTACAGCAGATTTTATTGACTGGTTATACTGGTCTTTATGGATGGTTAATATTATTGCTGAGGCGGTAGCCGCCGCTAGTTTCATGCAACTATGGTTTCCCAACGTCCCTTCATGGATTTTCGTGTTGATCCTAGCGATACTTACGACAATGATTAATTTGTATTCCGTACGATTGTTTGCCGAGACTGAATACTGGCTAGCATTTATCAAAATAGCGGTCATTATCATTTTGATCGTCTTTAGCGCCTATCTAGTCGCGCATGAGGTCTTTAATATTGGCTTCGTTGATACGATTTCTCGTATGAATAGTCATGGAGGATTCACTCCTCATGGTCTTCATGGTTTAGTAAGCTCTCTTTTAGTTGTTATATATTCCTATGGCGGTTCTGAGTTGATCGCCATTACAGTGAGTGAAACGGAAGATCCAAAAACGGCGATTCCTAAAGCAATCAAAGGAGTTATGGGACGCATCATTTCATTTTATATCGTACCAATGACCTTACTGCTGATTATTTATCGTTGGGACACTTTATCAGCAACAACGGTTAGTCCGTTTGTCATGGTTTTTCAAAAAATGCATATCCCTTTTGCAACTGATATCGTGAATTTTGTTATTGTGCTGGCATTGTTTTCTTCAATTAACTCTGGTGTGTATGCTTCATCCAGAACGTTATACTTCCGTGTTAAAGACAATGACGGTTTTACGTCTAAACTAGCAGCACTGAACAAACACCAAGTGCCACAAAGAGCCGTTTTATTTTGCACAGGCACACTTTATCTAGGCGTTATCCTTTCATATTTCTTAGGGAACAAGCTGTTTAATTATTTAGTGGGCTCGTTGTCCTATTCTGTTCTATTGACTTGGTTATTAATCAGTATAGCGGCTTTTGTATTAGCCTTAAAAAAAGGAACATGGTCAGAACGCTTCTTCAGCGGATTAGTCATTTTAGTTTTAGGATTGATCTTCATCGGAATCCTTATGAACAACCCAATCGGTGTAACACTTTTCACTGCCTGCATCTATTTAGTTATTCTATTCAGCTACCGTAAGAAACAAACCAATCCTGTTTCAGAACAAATTTAAACGAGCAACGCATCAATCCACGGATGATTGATGCGTTTTTTCACGGAAAGCAAGCTTTACATTTGTGAGATTATCTTTTATACTATAAATGAGATGTAAAGCTTACTTTCCTTTTGGAGGTTACCAATGAAAAATCGACTAGAAGAAATTCGTAAAGAAAGAGGCATTAAACAGGAAGATTTAGCGACTGCTTTAGAAGTTTCGCGACAAACAATCGGCTCTTTGGAAAACGACCGTTATAATCCATCCATTGTATTGGCATTTAAGATCGCCAAGTTTTTTGATATGACAATTGAAGATATTTTTATTTATGAGGAGGAGTAAAATGAAGAACAAAAAGGATCTACTTATTGCACTATTCGGAGTACTGTTGATTTTAGCAGGTTTTTATTTGATCAAAGCAATCGAAGATCCTCAAAATGTCATGAGGTCATTGCCATACCTTTGCATCGGTATAGGTTGCGGCGTATTTGGAAATGGTTTTGGTGAATTTATTAGCAAGAAATCAATGGAAAACGACCCACAACTGGCAAAGCAAATTGAAATTGATACTAAAGATGAACGGAATGTTATGATTGGTAATATGGCGAAAGCAAAAGGCTTTGATATGATGCTCTATGTTTACTCTGCCCTGTTGCTCACATTTGCGCTAATGGGGATATCTTTCAATGTTCTCATCCCACTAGTTGTTGCCTATTTATTTGTCATTGGTTATTCTATTTATCATCGAGGGAAGATTGAGAAAGTACACTAAAAATAAAAAAGGCGATCCCAATAAACCAAACTTTATGAAGTTTGATCATTGTGGATCGCTTTTTTAATATTATTTTTCTTCGCTACCCATAAACTTAGCAACAAAAGCTGCAATGACTGCACCTAGAGTTGGTGCTAAAAGGTAAACCCAGTAATGTGATAGAGCACTACCGCCAGCAAAAAGTGCGGGCCCTAAACTACGTGCAGCATTCAATGAACCACCTGTCAAATTCAATGCAACGATAATCAAGAAAGCTAATGTAATCCCAATAGCTAACGGAGCCATTTGAGCGTTACCGTATTTCGCACTCGTTACCATCAAGATAACAAACACGAATAAGAAGGTGATCAATGTTTCTACACCAAAGGCTTGAGCTGCACTAATATTTGGAAAATCCGTTTGACCAAAACCGTCGCTAGGTAATTTTAGCGCATGAACATAACTATATAAAATTGCTGAAGCTACAATTGAACCTAACGCTTGGGCGATGATATAAAAAATACCATCCTTCACAGCTAAACGCTTGTTAATCATCATAGCGATAGATACGCCAGGATTGAAGTTCCCTCCAGAAATACCACCTACTGCATACGCCATGATTGTAATCGCCAATCCAAATGCTAACCCAATGGTTAATACGCCGCCTTTAGCAATAACGACTGTACCAGTTCCAAGAAAAACAAGCATAAAGGTACCTATGAATTCTGCTAAATATTTTTTCATTTTCATTCCACATCCTTTACAAAATAGTTGAGAGTTTAGTTTATTTAACTCTTTATTTTTTGTAAAGCAATAAGTAATCCGTCTTATTTTCTTCTCTTTTTCACTAAATCCCAAAAATATTTTTTATAATAAAGAACGTTATTTCACTGATAGTTCTTGTACTTACATTTCATTACATAAATTGTTGAAAAGAAAAACCCCTCAAAATTTGAGGAGTTTCTAAACTATACCAATACTACTTCTACATCGATGTTACCACGAGTGGCTTTTGAGTATGGGCAGAATTCATGAGCTTCTTCTACAATTTTTTGCGCTTCTTCTTTTTCAACACCTGGCAATGAAGTTTCTAAGATCACTCCGATTTGATAACCGCCATCATCAAGCTGATATAAAGAAACTCTTGCTTTTACTTCCGCATCAGATTCAATATTATGCTCTTTTAACATATGGTGAACTGCACCGTTAAAACATGAAGCGTAACCCGCTGCAAACAATTGTTCTGGGTTCGTTCCTTCTGCATGAATTGAAGGTGGTTCGATCTTCATTTTCATGCTTCCGTTCGGCGCTTGTACATCACCCGTACGTCCGCCATGGTTGATCATCGCTGTTTCATACATTTTCTTCAAATTCAATCAGTCCTTTTCTACTTCTTGATTAATAGTCTACGCGTTATTCATTATCTATACAAAGATATTGCTCATTAAAGAAAATTTTTTGACGTCTTATATCGAATTTCATCCACTTTCAAGCAGTTTGTGCAAACGATTACAAATTCATGTTTTTTTGCTATAATCTAGTATGAAGGGGGGATTGTCTTTGAAAAAAATTTTTGTAGCATTTTTAGTTACAGCTTTCTTGCTAGTTGGATGTTCTCGTGATTCATCGCAACAAACGAACGAATCCTCAAGTAGTGATCCAGTTTCTGAAGAAAGTTCAACATCAATTAGCCAAGAATCATCCAGTATTGATCAGACGTCTGAATCATCTGCATCCAAACATTCAACAAATCATTCAACAGTCTCTGAGTCCACTTCCTCAACGGCACAGCAAACAGTTGACACTGTATCCAGCAGTGAATTTGGCGGTTACGCAACCTTTTACTTCACTGGTATGAATGTTCCGGATTCCATCAATATAAATACTAATACAAGTCAGGTCACTTTTAACGTAGATACGCCTAGTGAAGCAGTTTACAATTTGACAATGCAAAATAATCCTGTTAAATCGATTCGTGTTTTTTCAGCAAATACAAATGATATTAGAACCGTTAAAGTAAGTACTACCTTGACTGTTGGGCAACAGCAGTCTGGTGCCATCAATTCAAATAATCAATCTGGAGTTTTGTATCTGTTTCATAATAAACAAGGCGGGCTATCTTTAGCCACTCCGAATTATGCGGGAAATGTAACTGAAGAACAAAGTGATGTTATGATCGAGGTTTTACAATAAAGTAAATAATAGAATTCATCCGGGCCCAACTTATCGGCTCGGATTTTTTGACTTCTAAACAAAAAAACAGGGATCTGAATTCAGATCCCTGTCGTAATAATCAATAGTGATTATTTTAATGTGTTGATAAATCAGGTACCTAGTAGCCTCTGATGCTGATTAAAATGGGATTTCTAGAATTTTCTGATTAATGAAAAATTCTGATATAGTCCCATAAAATCTACAAAGTATGGTCAAAAAGATAGTCAAAAAATCGCCAGTATGTCAAAATTAAATCTAAAGCTTTAAAATAACCCTAGAATACAGGGAGCTTGATTAATACTGTAAATGATTACTTACCAAAAATCCCTATTTCTCGGTAATGGTAAATCAGCTTCACCATCAATCTCACCTGCAAATGTATATCCATCATGTATTCTATAACCGTAAGATTGATAACCTAATGACCTAGCACAATTATCAAAATCATCCTGATTGACGGGTATTCCTTCATGACAGATATACTCTGTCAAATCTCTTGATCCATATTTGACCCTCTTTTTACTAACGTCAAACAATTGATATAGATATGGATTAATTATAAAACTTTTATCTCCTGTTTCATTGTCAATTTCGAAAACACCTAGAATATTGTGTGGAAAGATACCATCTTTGATAATTATCTCTGAATGTATATCTTGATACCAATCAACGTCTAACATTCCTAATTTTTCAGAGAGTTTCTTTGTTAAAATGTAGTTTGCCACATTAGTTTTTCGAATAAACCCCATAATTATATATGAATATCTACTTCCATTTCGGCTTTGTGCAAAATTAAGTGCTTTTTTATACCCATCTCTTCCGTATGCTGCAGATACAAATGGACTTCTACATTTATTATCCCATCGACCACCTATGTTATGAACTAAATTCAACAAAAACATATAGATACCCACAATATCTTCTTTTATATAAGGAGAGATTGTTTCAATCTCAATACTTCCAAAACCATTTTTTCTTAATATTGAATTGATTAACTCAAGTAACTCATTTATATCATCCATGCACGGTTCTCTGTTGAAATATGGTTCGATTCCTTCACTTAGAACATTCTCTCTTATTATCATTAAAATTAATATCAGGAGTAAATCCTCTAAAAAAAGAGATCGTATCTAATTCGTCCTTGTATAAATCTCTCGAACTACCAAAATAACCATACCTTTGTTTCCCTAAATGAATATTGTTGAAAACACTGTGAATTCTAGATACTACTCTAGAGTCTACATTGGTAATTTTATATTCACCTTCAAAATCCAATTCCACTGTTTTTAAAGATGCTTGACGTAAAAACCATAACAAAGTTCATTCCCCCTTTTAAAAAAATTACTAAACTGTACTAAATCCACATCTTTTTCGTGTTTTTAAAATATTTCTTTTGATTATCCTATTAGACTTTCCATTCACACGTCTAATTTTCTCTTTTGGTTTATATTTTAACAGAAAAAGTGACTCGAAGAACCCATATGACAGAATAGCCTTCTTAGCCATTATTTCGTTGACTTCAGAATCATCAACAAATCCGTGTAGAAACAAATTTCTATTTAACGGATATTCACCCTGCTTATTTTTATACTCCATACCTTTAACAAACCTATCAAAAAGATGGATTTTTTGATCAATAGTAATTTTAGAGACCAAATTATCAAGATAGTCACTTTCTTCTTTAAGTACATTCATGTAATAATCATATCCACCTTTTCCAACCTTCAATTTGGAATACTGTATCTTGGAATTCTCATTTTGTTGCATTTGTTTTATTCGATTTTCGATTCTCTCAAGACAATATATTACAGTCAATTTATACATTTGAGCATCCAAAAGATAGTCTATTTGTTTTAACTCATTGTATGTTTTCAAAGATTTAGGAATGAGGTCATTTAAATCATACCCATGCTCATCTCTATAATAATCTAACAACTCCACCGCTGTGCTATCTGCTTCTGAAGCCGATTCAAACTCAAAAATAATAGGTAGATCTTCCAATAAAAAAATTGGAAAATACCAATCATATTGAAGGAAACGTGAGAGTTTTCTTTTCTCTGACTCCTTCATGTTTTTTGCCAAGCTTTCAAAATCTATAGATAATAATGTCCTCGTAATAGATGCTGTAATAACTTTCATTTGTTCTATAACTGGATCAATAGATACTTTAAAGTTCTTAACCATTTTTCCAGCTGCAGAAATGATTTCATCAAATCTATGAAAATTTGGGATTTGAAAACTCTGTGAAAAATTATTAATCCTTTCAATACTTCTCAAAATATCAGGACTTACTTTAGGTATTTCAATTTTTTTGAGCTCATGTAAATTTTCGATTTTAACCATGTCATTGTTCTTAGTTTGCCAACTATCCAGCATTAGAGATGAAATAACATCACCAATAATTTCGATTTTCTCCTGATATCCTTCAACTGAACTTATTAATATTTCATCGAGAGGAAAATTTTTAACATCGTGGATACTTTCTACCCCTTTTTTGATAATTAATAGTTCATATTTCTTACATGCATCTTTTTTATTTATGACTATTCTTACTGTAAGATTTAGATTATCATTTAAATCTACTTGATTTAAATATTCTTGAAATGAATTAAGCTTTTCTTTTATGTCTTGCAAGGAATCTTCATTCATGTATTCTTTTTGAAGGTATTTTACAGTGTCTGATTTTATTAATTTTATAGAAAGAGAGTTCATCAAAGCATCTTTCAATAGTATAGTCATAAACGAGTTTCTCCTTTATCTTATAAAGTTTTTTCTAAGTTATCGAAATAGAAAAAATTCGTATAGGCCTTACCCCAGATATTGAACTTCATAATTAAATTTATGTTATTAGAACGTTCAACTAAATCAATGATTCTGTTAAGCGTATCTTTTTGCAATCGCCACGCACTTTTTTGCTTAATCGCTTGAATTTGTATATCCAAATATTTATCAACATTTTTTTCAATATCTAAGAAGTAATGGTTTATTAACATTCCAATACTACTCACTTGCAACCCAAATTCCTCTTTCCCAATGATTTGTAAAGCCTCATCTTCATTTAATAGAACGTTTTCATAATCAATAGCCGCTTGAATGTTACTTTCGTCAAATCGAATGATACTATTTATTTTGGAGGCAATCTTACCGATGTCATTACGTCTCAATTTTTTTGTTGCCAAAACAATTCTTCTGTATGTGTTTGTTAACGTCCTCTTTTGTTCTTCTGTTTCTTCGTTCAAAAATAACTCATCATCATTCAGTAAACCCAATCTTCCAAAATGTTTACTATTCAATTTTTTTGAAAATATGTTTTCAATCCAATTTTTCTGGGTTTTTTCAATAAAAATATTCTGATATTCCTTTAATATTTCAAGCAAATCTAAACTGGCCAAAAACGCAATAGAAGAGATGCTTATTTGATAGTTAATATTTGGGTAGTAAGAAAGTTCATCACCAACATAGTATATAATACTAGTGTCATTAAAAATTTGAAAATAGAATTCAAACATTTCTTCTTCAGAAACCATATGGGAGTAAACAAACGGTGCGTGAAACTGATTATAGAAATTCTTGATTTCATTATATTGCTCAGTTCTATCAAATTCTTTTAATACTTTGGTGAGCTCGTCTAAAATATTTCCCTCTAAATCCAAAGTAATTGAAGTAAGTGGTTTTCCACTACCAATTCCTCCACTTTCTCGCTTCATTACTCTGTGTATAATAAAAACTGAGAGCGGTTTTTCTTCTATTAGAACAACTGATTCATCTTCGAATTCCACATAATCACCAACAGAAATTCCTTGCACCATCAATTTAAAATCTGAATCAGTTTCCTGAAATTCTAGATTATCAAAATTATGGATATTCCATTTACTAGGCACCAAAACAAACTCTCGATACCCTTCTTCAGTTTTAAACTTAAACCACTTAAGCTCAACATCAAGATAAGTATCTAAAGATGTATCTTCCTTAATTTCAATTAAGGCGCTCTGAATTATAGAAAGATTCAATTGCCTATTATTAAACTGATTTTTTAAAACATATTTCTCGAGTATTTGAAATCCTCTTTTTACATCTAAAGCAAATTTTATTTGCGCTAGAGCGGCATTTACTTCAAAATTTGTATTGTCAGATTTCATACCTTGTTCAACTATTAAATCTATATCTACAGAGTCGCCCATAACTATTTTAGCAATCAATACTTGTATTAAGTACTCATCGAACTTCTCATTTCTAATTTTATAAAGTTTCAAAGTCGCTCTATATTGATCCGTTCTATTATATGCTTCAGCCTTATATGCAAGCATTTTTTTTGAAAGCTCAGTATCAGAATAGTCTTCCAATACTTCCAAACACCTTTCGCTTTTATCGTTAAACAGATATAAAGCTGCTATTATTTCATCTGCAATCGGTTTATTGACTTTACGCATATCAAAATATAAATTTTCTGCTAACACCAACTCATTATTTTGCAGTAGAAATGCAGCAATGTCATCTATCTTTCTTTCATCTGGATACTCGTTAAATCGATTTTTAAAAAATTCAAAGGAACTTCCATAATTCTTATAGCCAAGTTTTTTTCGAGTATTTTCCAAATCGATCAAAAGAGGAAAATCTAACTGATACTTACTTACCAAAAATTGAATGAAATTCTCGAAATCCTTCTCATTAATATCTTGGTAGTCTCTTGCACTTTTTAAATACATATATGTCATAAATCCGAATAATCTCTCATTACCCTCACTATCATTTGAACAAATGAAAGAACTTATAAACTCAAATACATCTTTAGGAGAAGGATTTCGAATCAACAATAAAATTTTAAACATTATTACATTATTATTTTGAATGTCACTTGGTAACAGATTTATATAATTCAATGCTTCGTCATACTTGCCTAACAAAAAAAGAGCTCTGATTTTCCATTCACGAAGATACTGAATGTTATAATCTTTTTCTTTGTTGGATAGTGAATCATTTATAATTTTTAGTCCTTCTTCTGGATTAAGTAGAATTTTTATTTCAAAAAATAATTCTTCCAATGCAGGCATTTCAATGTGTTCTAACTTTTCTACTTTTCTTCTTAATAACTCAATTTCATTCAGCAATAAATTAAGTTTATTAATACTTGCCTCAGTTCGCTCTTGAGAAATGAAAAATACTTCACTTCCTATCAACGTAAACCTTGAGAATAATTCTTTATATTTAAGTTCCACCATGAATGATTCCTCACTAAGTTGATAGAATATTTCAGACGCGGCTTCGGAATTACCGATATATAAAAAATATTCTGCTCTCAAATATTTCCAATCCCTATTATCCTCTAGATTAGAAAATAGAATCTCATGAAATTGATTTATATCCTTTTTTATCAAGTAATATTTCCCTTTATATAAATTCCGTTCCTC
Source organism: Enterococcus raffinosus (assembly GCF_019175485.1). Classification (NCBI taxonomy): domain Bacteria; kingdom Bacillati; phylum Bacillota; class Bacilli; order Lactobacillales; family Enterococcaceae; genus Enterococcus; species Enterococcus raffinosus. Next base: position 1,071,902 of record NZ_CP072888.1, on the reverse strand, counting down.
ACTAGATAAAGTTGTTTTCGTTAACAGCTTCTCTAAATCATTATTATCCAAATTTGCCTCTAGGAGTGCTCTCTCGTATAATTTTTTTATTTTTTCTTGGGGATCACCTATGCTTTTCAATACTTCTCTAGCTGACTCAAATTGCCCATTCATAGCTAAATATCTTACTTTAATTAACAAAGCTAAGTATCTAGTTTCTTCCGGTAAAACTTCGAGTAACCCTAGCCTCACAATTTTTCCATAATTTTCAGCAATAGTAAAAGTATCTAACAGAATATTTTGAGATAAAACTTCTATCATTCTTTTTTTTAACTCGACATTAAATTGTGAACTAGGATTCTTATATTCATATAATTCAACTTTTTTTCTTGATTCTTCGACAACGTTTTTGTCAAAATCATTTTGAAATACTTCAATTGAAGAACCTTTTTTTAAAAAAGTATCTAGTTTCGCATCTTTAAACCCGTACACCTTTCGTCTGATTGCAATTTTTCTAAACCTCTCATCTAAATCTACTTCAGGAGTCAACTCTTCTAATTTAATAACTTTAGTATTATTTCCATTATTCTGTAATTCATTCAAAATTTTTTCTAAATTTTCTGCATCTAAGAAACTAGAAAACACTTTAGTTTCGTGAGAATTTTCTTTTAGAATTTCAACAAGAAAAACAACTACACCATCTTCGTGTAGAAAATTTTTAAAAGTTTCCTTATCGAAATCATAATAATTAGCTACTGATTCTGAAAATTCACTTACCTCCGTGCCTTTCACCTGAACAGGTATACTACTTAAATATGATGATTTAGTAATTTCTTCATTTGAAAAAAGAATTGCATTTCCATCAAATGAAATTCCTTTATCACCAGATGCAAGATTAGGATCAATTTTCTTAGAATGGTTTAGAAACAATTCATTTACTGTACTTACTGCCTTCTTTTCTACTCGTGTATTACTCATTTTTTATTCACTTCCTAATAACTCATTATTATTAATTATCAAACCACTCATAAACTTCATCAACCGACTTCTCTGAATACAATTTCATCAACGCTGGTCGCATAGATTGAAATATCTCAATTAATTCTCTACCACCAAAAAAAGCGGAAAAACGCTTATCTGTCATCATTTGAGATATATTAGATATCATCTTCACCGTCTCCTCGTCATCATCAAGTACATTGATTAATTTTCCGATCAAGTACTCTTCGGAAAATTCAATCGTTCCTTTTCTTTCTAAATTGGTGATCCAACTATTTACCATCTCGGCAATTCTATCTTTCTCACCGAACTTTATTTCGCCACTCATTTCAATATAACCATTTATATCAGAAATAATAATTACCACTGCTTCTTCTTTTTCTTTGTCGGTCAGCCCTATCAATTTTTCTGATTTAGTAACTTGTTCATTAACAATATCAGATACATAGCAAGTCATAATTCTCGGCAAAATATCCGCAAAACAGTCATCAATAAATTCTTCTTCTGGATAACCGACTTCATTTTCCCAGCCTGGATTTTTAAAATCGCCAGTGAAGAATTCTTCCTTGATCTGGTTCACCACTTCTGGATAGCCTTTGATCAATTCACCCTGACCTTTTAAGGTAAGATAATCCGCAATATATTCCTCTATACCTCCAAAGTAAAACCAGCCCACCGATCGTCCACTGATTTTTGAAATTTTCTCGATCACTTCGATTGGAGCTAAGTTATACCCTTGGACATACGAACTGATCGTTGGCTTCTTTAATCCTAAACGGCTGCCAAACTCAGTAAACGAAATGTTCATTTCATCTTTGATCTGTTTCAGCCGTGCGCCAACTTTCTCTTTATTCGGTTGTAGTAATCCAAACATTTCTATCTCCTCCTATATGATTTCATATACAGCATAACACACGTATATCAATTCGTATATATTTTTTTACAAAAACTATTGACTACGTATATCAAAACGTATATTAATTCGTATATCAGGAAGGGAAATATTTATGCCAATCAAAATCAGTGATCTCATCTTACCAAGAGAAAAACTAGAAAAAGAATACCGACTCGTCAATGTCGCAAGATGGCAAAAGGAGGGTGAAGCCTTAGGATGGAGCTACGAATGTGTCTTATCCAAACTTCGCTACGAAAAAATCAATGTCAAAGTAGCTAGTGAACATCCAGTCTTAACTAAAAAAGAACTTGAAGCGGACAGTGAACGATTTGTTTCGTTTGAAAATCTGATCGTTTCACCTTGGGGTCGAGCCAATGGACAATTTGTAAACTATGGACTCTCAGCGAACGCCGACTCTGCAAAGTTAATCAATCAAAAAACGAATAACAACGCCAATAACCAAGTTAACAAGCCTGCTAGCTAAATTTCCTGCTTGTTTGTTGGGTGGTTTCGAAATGGGCGGCTGGCCCCAGCCAAAGCCGTTCATTTCGATAAAACCGCACAATAAATAAGCAGGCTAGCAGGGCGGCGCAGCCGTTCTGCTCCTTTACTTGATCTATAGGACAACATCTGTCGAAAGATGGATTTGTTCTCGCTCATTGAAAACTGAATAAAAAAGTAAGGAGCGATGATGATTGCTGAAATCTTACAATCAAAAAATCATTGAAACTCCTACGTATATCGAAATTTGGGAATATGAAAAACCAGTCATTTACAAAATCGATGAAAAGATAGCCTTTGAATATGAACATGAATCTCCTGAATGGATCAAAAAATTAGAAAAGAAAAAACGAAATAGAAAATTTGATGACTTATCTGCAAAAGAACAATATGACAGTCTAAAACGAAAATCAAAACATTATCGGAACATGCGCTTTGAAATTGCACGATTAGTTGACGAAAACTTTGATAAAAACACAAAATTCTTAACACTCACCTTTAAAGAAAACATCCAAGACATTGCTACTACGAATGATGAATTCAAGAAATTTATAAAACGATTAAACTACCAAATTTATAAAACGAAAAAATCCCGAATCAAATATCTCGCAACGTGGGAAAAGCAACAACGCGGAGCGATCCACTATCACATCATCCTGTTCTCCTTTCCTTTCGTTCCCCATGAACGATTGATGGAGATTTGGGGACATGGATTGGTTTGGATCAATAAAATCGATGTGGACGCTGCCGAAAATCGAGGAAGATATGTCAGTAGGTATTTTGATAAAGATTTGGATATCAAAGAGCATAAGAAAAAAGCCTTTTTCAAATCTCAAAATCTGAAACTTCCGAGAGAAACGAAAAGACTGACAGAGAAAAAAATCAACAAAGAGGATTTCGATGTGCTGTTCTCAACGAACTACATTCGCAAAACACCTAAATTTTTAACAGTACTGAGTGAAGAAAATCGTTTTGAACAAGTCGTCGAATTCGAAGAGTCAAAGGTAACCTATATAAAAATTAAGAAAGACAAGAAACCAATTGCTGATTGAATTCATCATTCGTGGTAGCAACGTTCTTGTATATGAGGTGTGTGATGAAAGTAGATATTCCAATTGAGTACGATGACATTCTCATCGAGATTGTCACTCAAAATGTGATTCAAGCATTACAAAAATCAAAAAAGCTTGATTCTAAGCTTGATGAACTTCCACCTTATCCAAATAGAAAACAAGTTAAAAGAGTTCTAAAAATCGGAGATGAACGATTAAATCAATGGATTCATAGAGGTTTAAAAGTGATCCCATTCGGTAAAGAAGTACGATTTGACCGTGACGATATTCAAGAATTCTTAAGCAGATTAAAAATTTAAGCCTTGATTGTCTTCATAAAGCTGTCTATGATTACGACAAGAAAGGAGAAAAATATCCTTTGATATACTGGCGAATTACAAAGGAGAAATTATGATAAAAAAATATCAAAAGAAAAATGGCGATACTGCCTATATGTTCAAAGCCTATCTAGGGATTGATCCCCTAACTGGTAAGAAAATGTCCACGACTCGACGTGGATTCAAATCATCACAAGAAGCGAAAATTGCGTTAGCACGATTAAAAGTTGACGTAAAAGACAATAAATATACACCCGAGAAAAATTATACATTCACTCAGATCAAAGATTTATGGATCAGGCAGTATAAACATACTGTCAAGGAAAGCACCTATCAACGAGTGAAATTTCTCTTTGATAAAAATATCTCAGAAAAATTTGGTGACAAACGGATTTCCAAATACACCGTTCCTTATTGTCAAAATACCATCAATGAATGGAAAGAAAACTATGCGACTCATCGAGCTTTAAAATCTTATGTATCTAAAGTGTTCGACTTTGCGATCAAAATGAATGTTTTAACGGATAACCCAATGACCTATGTTTCCTTCTCTACAGGAAAAAATAGTCTTGAAACTAAAAAAGAAGTTTATTTGGAAGCAGATGAGTTAAAGAAATTTCTTACCTACTGTGAAAATGACTCTTTTCCCTTAACTTTTCCATTCTTTAGACTACTTGCTTTTACAGGAATAAGAAAAGGTGAAGCCTTAGCGCTAACTTGGAATGATGTAGATTTTAAAGATAGGCAGCTCACCATCAATAAAACGGCCGCCTTAGACGAGAAAAATAAAGTTGTCGCCACTTCACCAAAAACTCCAAGCTCTAACCGAACGATTTCATTAGATCAACGGACTGTCGATATATTAAGACAATGGAGAAAAGATCAAAGAAAATATTTATTAGCATATGGTCAAAATGCAATGCAACCAAATCAATTAGTCTTCGCGTCAAAAAATAATAACTATATCGCGTTAACAAGATTCAACAACGTTTTAACTAGAATTTGTAACAATCATGACTTCCCTCGCTTAAAGATTCATGGGTTTAGGCACACACATTGCAGTTTGCTTTTCGAAGCCGGCTTATCTGTCAAAGAAGTTCAGGATCGATTGGGTCACAGCGATGTGCAAACCACACTAAATATCTACACCCATGTTACCAAGAAACAAAAAGACATAGTGGCAGAAAAGTTCTCAAATTACGTCAACTTTTAAGGGGGTGGCCAAAAGTATGGTCAAAAAAACAAAAAAAGAGCTAGAACCCTTATCTGACAAGGATTCTAGCCCATAACAATCAAAAGTGATTATTTTAATGTTACAGATGCGCCAACTTCTTCTAAAGCAGCTTTAAGTGCTTCAGCGTCTTCTTTAGATACATCTTCTTTAACTGGTGCAGGAGCGCCATCAACTACAGCTTTAGCTTCTTTCAAGCCAAGACCAGTTGCTTCACGAACTGCTTTGATAACTTTAACTTTTTGGTCACCTACAGCTGTTAATTCAACTGTAAATTCAGTTTGTTCTTCAGCAGCGCCAGCAGCAGCTCCGCCAGCAACAGCAGCTACAGGAGCAGCAGCAGTTACGCCAAATTCGTCTTCGATAGCTTTAACTAAGTCGTTTAATTCTAAGATTGTCGCGCCTTTAAGTTCTTCGACAATGTTTTCAATGTTCAATGCCATTTTAAATTTCCTCCGTTTAGGTAAGTTTTTTTGTTTTATATTTTATGCAGCGATTAAGCTACTTCTTCTTCTTTTTCTGCGACTGCTTTCACAGCGTAAGCCACGTTGCGGACTGGCGCTTGAAGGACAGATAATAGCATAGAAAGAAGTCCATCGCGGTTCGGTAGTTTTGCAAGAGCAGTAATTTCTTCGATAGAAGCTACTTTTCCTTCAATAATCCCGCCTTTGATTTCTAGTTTGTCAGCTGTTTTAGCGAATTCATCGATAATTTTAGCTGGGGCAACTACATCCTCATTACTAAATGCAACAGCAGTAGGTCCTGAGAATACTTCTTCTAATCCGTTCAAACCAGCTTTTTCAGCTGCACGAACCAAGATAGAATTTTTGATAACTTTCATTTCAACGTTAGCGTCGCGTAATTGTTTACGTAATTCAGTCACTTGTTCTACTGTTAAACCACGGTAATCAACGATAACGGCTGAAGCTGCTGCGCTGAATTTTTCAGTGACTTCATCAACGATAGCGGCTTTTTTAGCGATTGCTACTTCACTCATTATATATTTCACCTCCTGATTTTGATGGAAGAGCATTTTTTGCTGAAAGCAAAAAAATACCCTATGCCACCGTAGACATAGAGGGACTATTGAATGTTCTCAATAAACGTCCTCGGTAGGAAATTAAGACTTGCGTCACCTACTGTCTTCGGTACAATTAATATTTAACCTTGACTAACTTACCATAGATAAGCTAGTCAGGTCAAGCTTTTTCTAAAATTAATTAGATAGCAGTTTGTTCAACATGGATACCAGGTCCAAATGTTGTAGTCATTGAAATGTTTTTGATGTATTGACCTTTAGCAGTCGCAGGTTTTGCTTTCACTAAAGTTTCGTTGATTGTGTTAAAGTTTTCAATCAATTTCGCATCGTCGAATGATACTTTACCGATTGGCACATGAACGTTACCAGCTTTATCAACACGGTAAGTTACTTTACCAGCTTTAACTTCTTCAACAGCTTTTGTAACATCCATTGTTACAGTACCAGTTTTAGGGTTAGGCATTAAACCTTTTGGTCCAAGCACACGACCTAATTTACCAACTGTAGCCATCATGTCAGGTGTCGCTACAACAACGTCAAAGTCGAACCATCCACCTTGGATTTTTGCAACCATGTCGTCATCACCAACGAAATCAGCGCCGGCAGCTTCTGCTTCTTTTGCTTTTTCGCCTTTAGCGAATACTAAAACAGTTTGAGTTTTACCAGTTCCGTTTGGAAGCACAACTGCTCCACGGATTTGTTGGTCTGCTTTTTTAGGGTCTACGTTCAATTTGTAAGCAACTTCAACCGTTGCGTCAAATTTCGCGAAGTTAATTTCTTTTGCTAGTGCTACTGCTTCCGCAACTGGGTAAGCTTTAGTAGTATCAACTTTTTTTAATGCATCTTGCATTTTTTTGCTCTTTTTAGCCATTTTGTTTCCTCCTTGATGTGGTTATAACGGTAGAACCTCCCACGTGTTCCGTATCTTTAGATAGGGAGCCAACTGAGAAGCTACTTTCTTGGGTTCATCGAAAATTATTCGACAGTGATACCCATGCTTCGTGCAGTTCCTTCAACCATGCGCATTGCTGACTCAACGTTAGCTGCGTTTAGGTCTTGCATTTTCAATTCAGCGATTTCTTTTACTTGATCGCTAGTAACTTTTGCAACTTTGTTTTTGTTTGGTTCGCCAGAACCTTTTTCAATTTTCGCTGCTTTTTTCAACAATACTGCAGCTGGCGGTGTTTTTGTGATGAATGTAAATGAACGGTCTTCATATACAGAGATCACAACTGGAATGATCAAACCTGCTTGATCAGCTGTACGAGCATTGAATTCTTTTGTGAATCCCATGATATTGATACCCGCTTGACCTAGTGCAGGACCTACTGGGGGAGCTGGTGTTGCTTTCCCTGCAGGAATTTGCAGTTTAACTAATTTTTCTACTTTCTTTGCCACGAGACATACCTCCTTGAGTCCGTGATGTGGTTAATTGGAGATCAAAATTTCTCCTCCCACTTAAAACAGTGTGCACAAGACACACTTTGGTATCATAGCAGATTATTTATTTGAATGCAAGACTGATTTCTTACTGTTGCAATTTTTTGACAATAATAAAACGCTTCACAATCTCTTTAACTACTATGAGAATAACAAAATAAATTATTAATCTTACTATTTTCAGAAAGCGTATATGTTACACTATGGTCGAATTGATGAGGATTTTCATCGGATAAACTAGGGAGGTTTAAAATAATGGAAGTATTAAAATATCGAAGTGTTTTTGACATTATTGGTCCGGTAATGGTTGGACCAAGTAGTTCTCATACTGCTGGCGCTGCGCGAATCGGAAAAGTTTGCCGAATGATTTTTGGTGAACGCCCAGATTCAGTGGAATTCGACTTATATGAATCATTTGCTAAAACATATCGCGGACATGGAACAGATATCGCTTTAGTCGGCGGCATTTTAGGAATGGAACCAGACGATCCTCGTTTATCCGATTCATTGAAAATCGCTCATGAACAAGGAATGGAAGTTCTCTTTGTCCCCAAAAAAGAAATCGCTGATCATCCAAATACTGTCACCTTACGTATGATTAAGGGGGATCTTGAAATGTCTGTAACAGGTGTTTCGATCGGCGGCGGAAATATCCAGATCACCGAAATGAATGGCTACAGCATTTCACTTGGCATGGGAAATCCAACGTATATCATTATCAATAAGGATGTTCCTGGTCTACTCTCACGTGTCTCTACAATTTTTATGAAGCATGGCTTGAATATTGGTAAAGTAACGATGACTCGCAAAACCAGAGGCGAAAACGGGATCGTACTATTAGAAATCGACGACACCCCTGATGATCCAGAAGGCTTAAGACAAGAAATCAAACGTGAAGACGATGTCTTAAGCGTGACCTATTTTAAATAGCTTTTACTAGATGTGAATACTCATTTTTACTATCGATTATATGGATAGGTATTATTAAGGAGGAATTGTCATGTTTTACTCAATCCAAGAGCTTGTGGAACAAGCAAAGGATTATTCAAGCGTCGGTGAATTGATGATCGCGACTGAAATGGAATTAACTGATCGTACACGTGAAGAAATCATTGCGTTGATGGAACGCAATTTAGAAGTAATGGAAAGTTCTATTGAAGAAGGCATTCAAGGAGTCACTTCTGTAACAAAAATCACTGGTGGCGATGCTAAGCGTATGAATGAGTACATTGAGAGCGGCAAATTTATGAGTGGTGAAACTATCTTGAAGGCGGTTCGCAATGGGATTGCAGTCAATGAAGTCAACGCGAAAATGGGTCTCGTATGCGCCACTCCTACTGCAGGCAGCGCCGGTGTATTACCTGGTGTGTTGATGGCCGCACGTGAAAAATTAAATTTATCCCATGAGGAGCAAATTGATTTTCTGTTTACAGCAGGTGCTTTTGGATTAGTCATGGCGAACAATGCCTCTATTTCCGGTGCTGAAGGCGGCTGTCAAGCAGAGGTCGGTTCTGCCAGCGCTATGTCAGCAGCTGCTTTGGTTACTGCAAATGGCGGGACCCCGGAAATGGCGGCAAACGCATTAGCAATTACTTTGAAAAATGTCATGGGGCTCATCTGTGATCCTGTGGCGGGCTTAGTGGAAGTTCCTTGTGTGAAGCGAAACGCGATGGGGGCTTCTCAAGCATTTATTTCAGCCGATATGGCATTAGCAGGAATTCGCAGTGTCATTCCACCAGATGAAGTTGTTGAGGCGATGTACAAAGTTGGGCGAGCAATGCCTCAAATCTTCAAGGAAACTGCCGAAGGCGGCTTAGCGACAACGCCAACAGGCTTGCGTTTACAACGCCAAGTCTTTGGTGAACCTGAAAAAGCGACTGTTTAAATCCAGCAAAAAGCAGCTGACATGAAAATCAGCTGCTTTTTCTTATTTCATCAGACCTTCATGGATTTTTTCCAAATTCCATTTCATCATGCCATAGTAGCTATCTCCTGTTTCTCCCTTTTTCGCTAGGGAATCAGTAAATAGATCACTATAAATCGGCAGATCAACTTCTTTGGCTAAACGTTCCATACTACGCTTATCAACACTTGTCTCCACAAATAATGAGGGAACTTTTGACGCTCTCACCTTCTCAACGATTTGTTTCATTTGTTCAGGTGTTCCTTGACTTTCTGTGTTGATCTCCCAAATATATGCAGCAGTCAGCCCATAGGCTTTAGAAAAGTATTTAAAGGCTCCTTCGCTGGTAACCAACAGATTTTTCTCTGCTGGAATATCCGCAAATGCTTCTTTTGCCCGGCTATCTAACTCTTCCAGCTTTTTAATATAGTTATCAGCATTTTTCTTATAGACTTCTCGATGCTCTGGATCTTTTTCACTTAAAACCGTTTCAATCTGCTTCACGTATAAAATACCATTCGAAATATCCAGCCATGCATGGGGATCTTCCTGTTTGCTGTTTCCAGTTAAATGAATGGGTTCAACCTCTTTACTCACTGCAAAATAATCTTCATTCTCTTTTTTCTTAGCTGTCTCCATTAGCTTGTCAAACCAGCCATTTCCGGTTTCTAGGTTTAGACCATTAAAAAAAACAACGTCTGCTTCACTAGCTTTTTTGATGTCTTCAGGCAGGGGTTCATACTCATGAGGGTCTGTCCCTACTGGAACAATGCTGTGCACCTTCACTTCATCTCCGGCAACTTCTTTCACCATATCCGCAATAATCGAATTTGTGGCAACAACCTCTAACTTTTTTGATTCATCTTTGGCCGTTGTATTACTTCCTTTTGTTCCACAGCCTGCAAGCATTAATAAACCAATGATTCCCGCGAAAACTATTTTTTTATACTTCATTCACTTTCTTCCTTTCATAATTTGTAATCGTCCGAAATTTAAATTTGACTCTACTTTCCGCTTGGAAATGCCGTACGTGCATCCTTTCGCAATTGTTGAATCAATCCTTTAGAAGGTGAAAACAGGAAGGACGCAATAAAGAATACCGCCGCTGTTAATACAATCGTTGCACCAGAGGGAAGGTTGTAACTATAACTGAAATACAAACCGATGATCGCGCTCATGACGCCAAAAAGGGTTGATAGTCCAACCATCACGGATAGCTTGTTGGTCAACTGATAGGCCGTCGCTGCTGGTGTAATCAGCATAGCGATAACTAAAATTGTCCCCACCGTTTGCAACGAAGTCACGGCTACTAATGTCAACAGGAACATCAAGCCATAATTAATCAAACTGATATTCCAGCCGTAGGATTGTGCCATCGTTGGCGCAAAGGAGGTCAATTTTAATTGTTTATAAAATAGCAAGACCGCTAACAGAACCACCGCCATGACAACAGCCGTCAAGTGCATATCTGAATCACGAACTGCCAGAACATTCCCAAAGAGAATATGGTACAAATCGGTGGCGCTTCGAGCAAAAGAAATCAAAATGATTCCCAGAGCAAAGAATGAACTGAAGACAATTCCAATTGCCGTATCATTTTTCAATCGGCTGTGTTTCCCGACAAAACCGATTAACGCGGCTGAAAATAATCCAAAAAATGTCGCGCCGATAATATAGCTGCTCCCCAACATGTATGAAATCGCTACTCCTGGCAGCACTGCATGAGAGATCGCATCCCCCATTAATGACATTCCACGTAAAATGATGAACGAACCGATCACTCCCGCGGATATTCCTACCATAATCGAAGTGATCAATGCATTCTGTAAAAACTGATACTCAATTAATCCTTGAAAAAAATCATGTAGCAAAGTCAGCGCCTCCAATCTTTAACATCTGCGTAATTTCATTTCCATACGTCTTTTCCATATTTTTTGTTGTATACGTTTGATCAACAGGACCAGCGGCTATCAACCCTTTATTCAACAAAATAACTTCGTCGAAATAATCCGTGACCTTGTGCAAATCATGATGAACAATGACAATTGATTTTCCTTCATCACGCAGTTTCTTCAATAACTCGATAATAATTTTTTCACTTGTCGCATCGATACCGGCAAAAGGTTCGTCCAGTAAAATCCATTCTGCTTGCTGTGCCAATGCCCGCGCGATGAATACACGTTGAAGTTGACCGCCTGACAGCTCGCTGATTTGGCGGTCAGCGAACTTAGTTAAGCCGACTTTTTCAAGACATTCCAATGTAAATGCTTTCTCTTTTTTCCCAGGTCGCTGAAACATTTTTAAACGAGGATATGTACCAAACAGTACTACCCCAAACACATCTATCGGAAAACTCAAATCAATATCTTGCCGCTGCTCGACATATGCAATTTTTTGTCTCTGTTTACTTAACGGCTCTTCACCATAAAATATCCTTCCTGATTGTGTTTTTATAAGCTGCAGTATCCCCTTCATCAAGGTGGATTTTCCCGCACCGTTAGGACCAACGATGCCCGTTAGTTTTCCAGCAGACAACTGAAGGCTTACCTGCTGCAAGGCGATTTTCCCACGGTAAGCAACGGATAAATCTTCTACGCGAATCGTTTTCATAGATACCCCTCTTTTCTAATTTTAGGCAAACCTAAACTTTTGTTTAATCATAAACTAAAAAAAAGGAGTAAGCAAGATAAACGCAAAAAAAAGCTTTACCAAGAAATTCTTTTTCTCGGTAAAGCCTATATATACTAGTTATTTTGCATCATTTAGACGCGTATTTTTTACTTCATCAATCGTTTTTGTTCCTGCAAGCTGCATCGTGATTGATAATTCTTTGTTTAAATGTTCGAACACAGAGGTTACTCCTTCAGCACCTCCAAGATTTAACCCATAAATTACTGGGCGACCAATGGCAACTAAATCTGCACCACTAGCAAGGGCCTTGAAGACATGCTCACCGCGACGTACGCCACTATCGAAAACGATTGGCACTCGTTTGTTTACAACGCCTGCAATTAATGGCAATACATCGAAGGATGCTGGTCCACCATCTAATTGACGGCCGCCGTGATTTGAAATCCAAATACCGTCCGCACCAGCTGCAATTGCTACTTCAGCATCTTCTGGGGATTGAATGCCTTTGACGAAAACAGGTAAGTTCGTCAAGTCTTTGATTTTCTTAATATCTTCAGGAACTAATCCTTGTTTTGCTGCCGCATAAATTTCTGCGATTCCTTTGCCTTCACCGTCACCGCTGGCACTTTTTGCGCTATATGCTGCTAGGTTAGGCATTGGTAGAGGAAATTGGAAATTATTAATAATATCTTCTTCACGGTATCCACCAAGTGTAGAATCCGCCGTTAATATAATTGCTTTCGCTCCTGCTTGAACAGCTTTTTCTAAAATGAATTCGTTAAAGCCGTCATCTTTACTCATATATAATTGGAAAAATTGTGGCGCATCTTCAATTGTTGTATTGGCATAAGTGCTGATTGAAAAGATTGAACCAGCTGCCGCAACACCTTTAGCGGTATCTGCTTCCCCTTTTTCATGAGCCAAACCTTGTGCAGCAGATGGCGCTTGGATAATTGGTGTTGCCAAATCAATATCCCAAAGTTTCGTATGAAGATCCGCATGATCAATTCCACGTAATACTCTTGGCATGATCGTTTTATTATTAAATGAAGAAGTGTTTTCTTTCATTGTCCATTCGTCTTCAGAACCACCGCGAATATAGCCGAAAGCACCTTTTTCCATGCGTTCTTTTACGCGACCTTCTAATGAGGCAATATTTATAATGTCAATTGGATGTTCTTCGTTACTTGCTTGATAAGTCATGATAACTCCTTCTTTCTTTTGAATACATGAGTTATCATAATACTCTTACAAAAAGTAAGCAAGAAACTTGTCTTCCTATTTCCATAAAAATTCTGAAACAACTTTATCAACGCCAGCATTCTCATGCAATTGACTATGTTGAGCATTTGGTCCAGTAAAAATCTGATAGCTAACTGGATTACCATGAGCTTTCAGTAAAGAATAGGTTGCTAATGCGCTAGTTAATGGTACCGTCCCATCTGAAGTCTCATTCTCGCTCAATTTTCCGGCCAACAATAATATTGGCAATGAACTTGGCACATGACTGATTCCGTTGCTGTAATCCACATACCGACTAGCTTGCGGAGAAGGACCATTGTTCAGTAAATCATCGATGGACTGATTCTCTGCCGTATCGTTAAAATCATTGAAGGGCGCTCCAATAGAAACAAACTTATCAATCTTCGCTGCATCCGTCGGTTGTCCATACGTCGTTAAATAGCGCAAAGAACTTACGCCCCCCATCGAGTGCCCCACTAAATTGACCTGATCGATTCCTTGCTGCTTTAAGTATCTTAAAACACTATAGATCCAATCAGTTTGATTCCATTCATTGTCTTTGTTAGCGGCAAACAACACTTGGATACTCGGGTTATTTTTTTTATGGCTTAATTGTCCATCAACGTTTAAGGACCCGTCTGACTGGACAGTAATCAGCATTTCTCTTTTCGTTTCTCCTTCATTAGATAAACGCTGAATCATTCCGCCAAAGGAATTGATCGTCCCGCCATACCCGTGAATAAAGACAGTCGGTACTGTGCTTTTAACAACGTCCTTCTCATGAACGGTCGCTGTAGCTTGCGATTTCCCCGTCTTTTCTGTTTGCTTTGTTTCACCAGAACCGCAACCGACAAGCACCAAAATTGTCGCCGCAGCAACTAAACTGAGTAATATTTTTTTCAACCTTATAGCTCCATTTCCGTTTCTAGATTAAAGTAATGGCCATCACTTTTCGTTTCTTATCTTCTACTATAGGCACATCTTGTCGTTATCTCAATAAAAAGAGTCAAAAGTTTAAGAACCTTGTCCGTGAGTTTAATTATTGTCAAAAAAAGCCGAGACCTCTTGTCTCAGCTTAATTTGCTAGTTAAATTTTATCGATTTGGTCGAAGTCTAACTCGGTACTCGTTTCACGACCGAACATATCAATGTTAGCTTTGATTTTATCGCGCTCTTCATCAATCTCAGTAATAACACCTTCCAGTCCAGCAAAGGCTCCTTCGATGATTTTTACTGTTTCGCCTACTTCTACTTCAAGATCGTGCTGGCGAGTACTCATACCTAACGAGCGTAGGATATGATTGATTTCCTCAGGCATCAATGGCGCTGGCTTACTTCCGGCACCGTGTGAACCGACGAAGCCAGTCACACCTGGTGTATTACGAACCACATACCAAGAATCATCCGTCATGACCATTTCTACTAACACGTATCCAGGGAAAGTCTTATGGACGATTTCTTTTTCTTTACCGCCTTTAACTTCTGTTTCTGTTTCTTCTGGGACAACTACACGGAAAATATAGTCTTCCATCCGCATACTTTGTGCACGTGATTCTAAGTTTGCTTTTACTTTGTTCTCATAGCCGGAATAAGTATGCAGCACATACCATTGTTTTTCAAAAGATTCCATTTTCGCCATCGGCTCCTCGTTCTAAAATAAAAAAACCTCAGTAGTACCAAGGTTTTTTCTCTCAAACAGTATAACATGCTTTTTTTGAATTGGCTACTAGCGAATGATCAAATTGATCAATGCTTGAATCGCTGTATCCATGATGAAAAACATCAAAGCAAAAATGATTGCTGTTTCGATTACAACAAGCGAATCATGACGTAATTGTTTTTTTGAGGGCCATGAAACAAGTTTCATTTCCTCTCTAACACTGCGTAAAAAGTTCAATTGATTATCCTCCTAGTCAATTAATTATTTGGTTTCTTTATGTATCGTATACTGATTACAATGTTTACAAAACTTATTGATCTCTAAACGCTCCCCGCGTTTGCCTTCACTCACTGATTTTGTGTAGTTTCTTGAACCACAAACCGTGCAGGCCAGAGCCGCTTTCTTTGTTGCCATAGCGATCTACTCCTAATTCTTATTAATAGATTCATTTTTCTGTAGAAATGAGTCTGATTTTCATGCCTTATTTTTTAAATGTTTACTATTACAGATGGAAACTCGAAAAGTCACAGATTAACATTATCATCTATCTTTTTTTCTGTCAATCTTTCATTAAGAGCCGTGCCCCTTCAATTTGAATTGTTTCTAAAATGAATTTCTTTCTCTAGTAGAATATGATAATATGATGAAAGAATGAATAGCTTTATTGGAGGGTTATTGGATGTTATTAAAAAGTCTCGTTTATCCGAAAGATAATTTGACGACGATCAATGAATCAACGACATTACAAGAGGCGCTGGATATTTTAGAAGGCACCGGTTTCCGTTGTGTACCGATTCTAGATGAGAGCAATCAAATTTTCCGAGGCAATATCTACAAGATGCACATTTACCGGCACAAAGCAAATGGCGGCGACATGGATTTACCAGTCACTCACTTGCTGAAAAACGCAACAAAATTTATCTCTTTAGATACTTCCTTTTTTAAAATCTTTTTTACGATTAAAGAATTGCCATATATTACTGTTTTAGATGAGGATCACCATTTTTATGGTATCTTGACCCACAGTACATTATTGAACATGCTTTCCCAATCCTGGAATATTCAAACTGGCAGCTATGTCATCACTGTTGTTTCTACAGGAAAACGCGGTGATTTAGCAGCGATGTCTAAGATTATCTCTAAGTTTACGACCATCGCCAGCTGTATTACGCTTGATGTTGGTCAAGAATTTAAAGGACGTCGGACCTTGTTCACCTTGCCCGCTGGGGTCGATGAAAATAAACTAAATCATATCATTGATCATCTGGAACGAAAACACTTTGAGATTCAAGAAGTAGAATCCTTAACGATGCAAGACTAGATTAATTAAAAATGGTGACCCTAGTTTTAGGATCACCATTTTTTATATTTGCTTTGCGAAATGCAAACGGTTATTCAAATAATACATAATCGGTGCTGAAACAGTCATAATGATTGCTTCACTTAAGGCAGTCCAGCCGTAAGTTGGCCAAAAAGGCCATTGAGCGGTCAAATTCAGCATCAATGCAATGAGAAACATACTTGCACTAAAGAACAGAACGTTTAATGCTAAACGGATCTTCGTATTCTTTACGACATTCTGTAAAATCGCCGTTAAAGATAGAGCCAATAACGTTTGCCCTCCTCCGAAGACCACATCGAGCCAGCCCATACCAAAAATCGCATTATAGACGACGACTCCGCCAAAGATTCCCCATAGATATTTTCGATTAAATACGACCAAGTGATTCAAGCTTTCTGAGATACGAAACTGAATCGCGCCAGATGCTACCGGCGAAACTAAAACCGTCAGAGCCAAATAAAGCGCCATAATGATGCCATTCGTCACCACGACATTGACTCGCTTTCTTTCTACCATATTCATAATTTTCCTTCTTTCTCCGAGTTTTTTTAAAGCGGGATGGTTGATGAACCGCTGTAAACCTTATACAGCATACGTTGTTTCAGAATGTAAGTCAACTCTCGATTTTTATCGAAGGGCTTTACATTGAATTTTTCAAGCTTCCGATGATACACTCTTCATAGAAATGGCGTTTAAGTAGGAGGGGATTCATCATGATCGGTATAGACAGTGAATTAGAACAGCTGTATTTACAGGCAGAAAAAGAAGGGCAAGCAATTATCAAGGAACGCTGGACTCCTGGAAATTACGGTTGCTGCAGTACTCGCGCCCCATTAGTAGAAAAATATAAAATCGAAAACACGGAGAATCAATTGCTCTTTTCGATATGGGGAACGCTCGTCGTTACATTTGATAAGAGTATGCAAACGATAACTGTTAACAACGACTATCTCGCTTCAAACTACGAGAAAAAAATTATTGATTGGTTTATCCAGAAAGCTAAGAAAAACTAAAAAACAGCAGATTTCTTTCCCTTTTCCTTGTGAATAGCGATTTTTTCATTGTCTTGATTAATGAAAAATGATTCAATTTTCTACAGTTCCTTTCGTTACTCTGTTATAATCAATTTTTGAAAGGATCGAGAACATGAATTTTCATTATCATATATTAATTAATCCCGCAGCCGGCAGCGGCAATGCGGCAAAAACTGCAAAGAAAATCATCCAACTGCTAGATGACGGTGATTATACATACACGCCTTATTATACGGAAAAGCCAGGCGATGAAAGAGAAATTGTTGAACGACTCGTTGCGTTACTGAGCCCTTGGTCAAAAGACTGCGAGAAGGAACATATCGATCATTCGTTTCATCTGTTAGTCGTCATCGGCGGTGACGGGACATTGCATCAAGTTGTCAATCAATTTTACGCTATGGATATCCAGCGTCCAGTCAGCTATATTCCCGCAGGCTCAGGAAATGATTTTGCTCGCGGAATCGGCTTGTCACGTGATCCGGAAAAGGCCTTTGAGCAAATTACTTCTGCTTTACAGCCGCAACCAATCAACGTCTTTCATTACGAAGAAAAAATTCGTGAAGAACAGGGGATTATTTTGAATAATGTGGGAATCGGCTTAGATGCCTTGATCGTTGCGACGACAAATGCCTCTACTTCAAAAAAAGTATTGAATAAATACCACCTTGGATCAGCTTCTTATGCGTTGTACCTAGTAAAAGCAATCTTTACTCAAAAAACGTTTCCGATTCTTGTTGAATTGAACGGACAAAGCTTGAGTTTCCAGCGGACCTTTCTATGTACCACTACAAACATCCCTTATTTTGGTGGTGGGGTAGCTATTGCACCTATGGCTGATCCAAAGAAAGATGCGATCGATCTTGTGGTGGTTGAGAAGCCGAATCTGCCTGCAATTTTGCGCTTTTTACTTCAGCTTTTGCGGAAGAAGCATACAACGAACAAACACTATCAGCATTTTACCAGCAGTAAAATTCGAATCGTTTCTGTCGTTCCGCAGCATGGTCAAGCAGATGGTGAAGATATGGGGGAACGTTCCTTTGATATGAACTTCTCCACGGCAACCCAATATATCTGGTATGCCGACAAAAGGACTGAAAAATAAATCCGTAGATTTATTTTTCAGTCCTTTTTTGCTTACATAAACATTGCTGGCGTAACACCCTCCATCCCGATCATCGGGTCGATGGTTTGGGCAGCAATTAATTTTGGTGTTAATGTAGCGGGTTCATTCTTCGCTGCTTTTTGTTTTTCCTCTACAGCTTCAAAGGGCTCTACCTTAGGCTGTACTGGTGCTACGTCCACACCCTTCATGATCCGTTCGATCAGAGTGGTTTTTCGCACGGCGGACTCTCGGTTGACACAGGCTTGAAAAGCCTCTTCTTCCCCTAATAAGATCAACAAATCCTTGCTGCGTGTCACTGCGGTATAAAGTAAGTTTCGTTGCAGCATTCGAGAATATTGTTTTACCATGGGCAACAACACCATTTTAAATTCGCTACCTTGCGCCTTATGAATCGAACAGCAGTAGGAAAGTTTGATCTTGTTCCATTCTGTACGCTTGTAGCTAACTTCATTACTGTCAAACTGGATGACCAGTTCATCTACTTTATCATCCGATTCTTTCGCAGGAATAATTCCAACTATGATTCCCATGTCACCATTGAAGACGTTGAGCTCTGGATTGTTGACTAACTGAAGAACCTTGTCACCGATCCGATAAACTACATCGTTCCATTGAACCTCTTTTTTCCGTCCATCATTGGGATTGAAAATCTCCTGCATCATCTTATTGATCGCATCGATCCCAGCAGGACCACGATACATTGGCGCTAAAACTTGAACGTCTTGGGCCGTGAATCCTTTTTTCTTCGCTCGTTCAACCACCTGTTTAACAACTTCTTCCATTTGAAACGCATGGCAAGCAATGAAAGAGCGGTCCTGTTGGTTTTTTCTAAAATTCTGCGGCAACTTGCCATCTTTGATCTCATGAGCTAGTGGAATAATAGAAGAACCGTCTCCTTGACGATAAATATCCGTCAATTCCATCTTTGGGATGTCTGCAATTTGCAGCAAATCGTGGAAAACTTGTCCCGGACCAACAGATGGCAATTGGTCCTTATCTCCCACCAAAATCACCTGCATGTTATTAGGGATTGCCTTTAACAGCGTATTTGCCAACCATGTATCTACCATTGACATTTCATCCACTATCAACAAGCCGCCATCAAGTTCTTTGGCATCAATATCTGGCGTATCATCATTGGCATTCAAGCCCAATAAACGATGGATCGTACTTGCTGGCAGACCAGTCGTTTCATTCATACGTTTCGCTGCACGACCTGTCGGTGCCGCTAAAAGAATTGGAAAAACTGCGTTCGTATAATCTTTTGGGTCCAAAGACAAATCATTTAATTCAGCGAATAGCTTAACGATCCCGTTAATTACCGTTGTTTTCCCTGTTCCGGGTCCCCCTGTTAGGATAAACAACGGGGAGCGAATCGCTTCTTTAATCGCTTGATCCTGTGAGTCGCCATAAGTGATCTTTAGCTGTTTCTCAATCAAGCGCAGCTTTTTATCAATGGTCGCTTGAGGATAATTGATTTCTTTTTTACGAGCTAGCAGTCGCTCAATCGAAGAAGCAATGCCCCATTCACTATAAAACAAAGTATTCTCATAAATTTTGGTGGCTTCCTGCTGAATCTTTTCCTCCTCCACCAATTGGATAATCATCGTAGCAATTCGATCTGGCGCTATCTCCACTGGACGGGTTGTTTCTAGAAGCTGCAGAACTTCAGTCAGTAATTGCTGCGCCTCGACATATGTATCCCCGCTTTGATTGGCATCTTCATTGACCTGATGAAAAATCGCGGCGCGAATACGCTGCGGACTATCCGCGGCTATCCCTAACTGCTCAGCAAGACTATCTGCCTTTTTAAAGCCGATGCCTTCGATATCTTCAACCAGCTGATAAGGATTTTCGGCAATGATCTCCAGAGCCTCGTTTCGATAGGTCTGAAAAATCGCAAAGGAAAGATGACTGCCGAAGCCATAACGGCTCAAGCCGACGATGATTTGTTCCATCCCATGATTTTGACGAATCGTGTCTACGATCACCTTCTGCTTCTTCGCATTGAGATTAGGAACCTTTGCTAATACTGCCGGATTCTCCATAATCTGATCAATGGCCTCTTCTCCTAAAACCTCGATGATTTTCTCAGCGGTTATCTTTCCGATCCCAGGAAATTTTTCGCTGGAAAGGTAATTAATCAAACCGTTGGCAGAAGTAGGATGCGCCTGTTCATAGCTTTCTACTAAAAATTGTTTTCCGTAACGAGGATGATCAACAAAATGTCCGAAGAAGCGATAGTCTTCATCCTCTTGCACATCACCAAAACTTCCCGTAACAACGATCTCTTGTTCAAGATAGTCACTATTGGTTTCACTGACTTTAATCAGCAACACCTTATAAAAATTACTAGGATTTTGGAAAAAGATCGCTTTTAGTGTTCCTACAATGTATAGCTGTTCTTCCGACATTTCGCTCCTCCCTTCTACTTCCTATTATAATAGTGAATCTGGTTTGGCTCCGGTGCCTTCTAAAAAGCTGACGTCATTCCATTGGATCAATTCATACGGTGGTTTACTGCTCGTTGCTTCTAAAATTGTCAGGCTATTATTAAAAAGTCCGCCCATCTCTCTTAATTGACTTAACGGCTTTCCCATCAATGCTTGGATAGCCGCGGTTAATGCCGCTCCGTGACCGACAAAAAGAAGCGGTCCCTCTTCTGCTTCTGCGACTGCTTGTTCGACTAAATGATTGATGCGATTTAGCATATCTTCAATTTTCTCTCCGTCAAAGGGAGCTGGATCATACAAGTCCAAGTGATGACGCAGGTTGACCATATCTTTAGGGTAGCGTTCCTCAATCACTGGAATCAGCTGTCCTTCCAATTTCCCTAAGCCAAGCTCTCTTAAATCCTCTGAACGTACGATTTCCGTTGGCTGCGTTAGCTGCTTATTGATCCCTTCTGCGGTTAGGTATGCCCGCTTCAATGTACTCGTATAAATCTTCTCAAAGGGGGTATCCTTCAATTCTTTTCCAAGCATTTTAATTGCTTCTTTACTTTCAGGTAATAATGGAGAATCTCCCATCATTCCCTGGAAACGTTTCTCTTGATTCCATTGTGTTTTTCCATGACGAGTAAAATACAGTTTCATAAAAATCCCTTTCCGCGTCTAATCTCTAGTCTAACTTATCGTTATCATAATGATGCGTCAATTCTAAATTTGGAAAGCTTTGCTGACGTAACGCTTCGTATACAACTAAAGCCACCGTATTTGAAAGATTCAATGAACGAACATGTTCATCATTCATAGGGATGCGCAAACATTTTTCTTCATTTTCTCGCATAAACTCTTCTGGCAGCCCCGTAGTTTCTTTCCCAAACATAAAGAAATGATCCGCGTCGTCTGTATAATCGATTTCTGAATACGTCGCATTCGCAAACTTTGTGATCAAATGCAGCTGCTGATCGCCTAAGTACTCTAGAAATGCTGCTAGATTTTCGTGATAAGTAATATTTACATCATTCCAGTAATCAAGACCTGCACGCTTTAAATGCTTATCATCTGTTGAAAACCCCAACGGTTCAATCAGGTGCAAGGGTGAATTGGTCGCCGCACAAGTTCGTGCAATGTTCCCTGTATTCGCTGGAATCTGCGGTTCAAATAGTACAATATGGTTTGTCATGTTGATTTCCCTCGTTCTTATTTCAGTCTTTATTTCACAAAGCTATTCTATGATAGCTCCTTCATTGTTTTATCTACACAAATCTGTCTAATTCACAAACACAAGAAGCATGTTCAGGAATTCGCATAAAAAAAAACGTACCAACTCGGTGTCTAGCACGGCGAGTCGCTACGTTAGTGAAGCACTTTTCACTAACTTTTATCAGAACAGGAACCTGATAAAAACCAATGAAAAACAACTTGTTAGTACTATAACATCACGAAGTCACAAATGCAACCTTCTATTTTCAGGAATTTGAATGAAAGCGATTACTCTCATAACCTTTTAATATTTCGATATCTACTGTTATCTTCTTCAAAGGATTCGCCGCTAATTTCGCTTTTACAGCTGGAGAAACCTTCCATTCCAACGGTGACATCTCCAGTAAATCCAATCGATTTTCTTCTGGTATATCATACTCATAGGTCACCCGTTCCCGGTGGGCAATCGAAAGCTCCTCTGTGAAGCGCTGAATAACTGCTTCATTGGAGTACGTTTCCCCATCAGGATGGTACACCTCTCGCAATTCCTTTAAGTAGCCCGCTTGAGGAACAATTTTGACCACACAACCATCAGGCTTCATCACTCGCTTAAATTCGCGATAGTGTGAAGGCGAAAAAATATTTAGGATTGTATCAAAAGAATCGTCCGCAAAAGGCAGATTCGTCAAATCCGCGACACACCAAAAAGCCTCCATCGGTTGATTACTCGCAAGATATATGCCTTCCTTAGCAATATCAAAACCAATCGATACTGGATTTTCCTTTCGCTGGGTAATCTGCTGTAGGAAACTTCCTTCACCGCAGCCGACATCCAATAAATTCCCAGTCTGCATTAATTCCGCAATCTTTTCAATTACAGGCTGGTACATCCCAGAACGAATCATTCGTCCCCGTGGGGCAAACATTTCATTGTCATAGTCCGTCTTGATCTGATGATCTAAAAAATACACCGTACCTTTTTTTGATAAGTCAAAGCGATGGCCTTCACCACAAATCAAGCTCTTCTCTCGTTGGGTCATTTCACGGTGACATTTTGGACAACGAAACAATTCCTGCTGCTCAGCCAAAAATAATACTCCCCGATCAATTTTTTTAAGCATCTTTCCACTCCTTTTTTGCTCTCCTATCATAGCATAGTTCTTCTATTCCTACTATCGTCGAGATGTGCTAAACTATACGCGAGACGTTGATTCGTCAAACAAATCGGGAGAGATCCCTGAGCTTAAAAAGGCGACATCTCTTAGGCTTGATTTTTCAAAAATTAGGACACAATTGGAGGATTCAATCTTGATTAAAGAATTTTGTGCAGAAAATTATACGGATATTCCCAAAGCGATCCAAGCAGGTGCAGGACGCATCGAGCTATGTGACAACTTGGCTGTAGGCGGCACCACGCCAAGCATGGGGGTTATCGAAGAAGTCCTAGCTTACGCTGGTGAAAAGCACGTTCCTGTTATGACAATGATTCGTCCACGTGGCGGCAACTTTGTCTACAACGATATTGAATTGAAAATAATGGAAAATGATTTGATCCATGCTAAAAATGCGGGAACAGATGGTGTTGTTTTCGGGTGTTTGACCGAAGACAATGAAGTGGACGAAGAAGCTCTGGAAATGCTGATGGGCAACAGTGAAGGCTTATTAACGACTTTTCATATGGCTTTTGATGAGCTGTCAAAAGAAGAACAATTTAAGACCATTGATTGGTTTGTCCAATTAGGAATTGACAGAATCCTGACTCACGGCGGACCTTTATCGACTTCTATCGAGGACAATCTTCCTCATCTTAAAGAGCTCGTCGATTACGCGGCTGGACGGATTATCATCCTGCCCGGCGGTGGCATCACTGCGTCAAATGCAGAAAAAATCGCTCAAGCTTTAGGCGTCAGCGAGGTTCATGGAACAAAAGTCGTTCAATTTTAGACATAACTATTCAAATAAAAAGACCTGACGCAGCAACTAAAAAAGCTGTGTCAGGTCTTTTTGATTACGCTAAGTTCTCGCCATTCGTCGCAATAACTTCTTTGTACCAGTAGAAAGAATCTTTTCTCAAGCGGTCCAATGAACCATTGCCTTTATCATCTTGATCCACGTAAATGAACCCATAGCGCTTCGCCATCTCACTGGTGCTGGCGCTGATCAAATCAATACAGCCCCAAGGGGTATAGCCCATTAATTCGACGCCTTCATCAATCGCCTTCGCCATTTCGTTAATGTGGTCACGTAAATAATCGATTCGATAATCATCATGGATTTTTCCATCTTCTGTGACAACATCTTTTGCCCCTAAGCCGTTTTCAACAATAAACAGTGGGATTTGATAACGATCATACAATTTATGCAGTGTAATCCGCAAACCGACCGGATCAATTTGCCAGCCCCAATCACTTGCTGCTAAGTATGGATTTTTCTTAGAGCCTAATAGATTTCCAGTAGTTTCTTCTCCTGATTTCTCATGGGGAGCAATGCTGCTCATATAGTAACTGAAGGACATGAAATCTACGACACCTTGTCTTAAAATTTCATCGTCTCCGGCTTCCTTTTTGATCTCAATCTGGTGATCACGGAAGAATTTCTCCATATAACGAGGGTAATACCCACGAATCTGAACGTCAGAATAGAATAGATTCGTATGATCCGCCTCCACACTCTCCATAACATCCAACGGATTCGACGTTTCAGGATAAGCCTCCTGACGAGCAAGCATACAACCGATCTGCGCATCCGGCAGCATCTCGTGACAAGCTTTGACTGTTAGTGCACTGGCAATAAACTGATGATGGGCTGCCTGATATTGAGCTTGCAGCATATTATCCGTCTTATCTGCTAATAAGCCGCCACTTAAATATCCAGTCATGCCAATGATATTGATTTCATTAAAGGTCAGCCAATATTTTACTTTCCCTTGATAGCGCTTGAATAATACTTTCGCATAACGGACAAAAGCATCCACCGTTTCGCGACTTTCCCACCCGTTTTGTTTTAATGACAAAGCTAAAGGAAATTCATAGTGAGAAATCGTCACTAAAGGTTCGATTCCGTACTTTAAGCATTCGTCAAATAACGAATCGTAGAAAGCCAAGCCTGCTTCATTTGGTTCACGATCATCTCCGTTTGGAAAAATTCGCGGCCATGAAATCGACAATCGAAACGTTTTGAACCCCATCTCCGCAAACAATGCAATATCTTCTTTATAATGATGATAAGCATCAATCCCAAAACGCTTCGGATAGATTCCTTCCGTATCCTTCATAGCAAATTCAACTTTTTCAGTGGTCATAGGTTGAAGCAATGAAATATTTACTTTATCAGGATTTTCCTCAAAAAGAGCCGTATCCGCCGTTGACCAGCCTTTTCCGTCCTCTAAGAATGCACCTTCCCATTGATTCGCAGCGACTGCGCCGCCCCATAAAAAATTTTTTGGAAATTTACTCATCTTCTCATCCCTTCTGAACAATTAGTGTATAATTATCATTACTTTATTAGTCTAGCACAGATGAAACGCTTGCTGGTTTCACCTTTGCGAAGGCATTTTCTTTTTCGCTGTTTATTTTCATAAACATGAAAATGATCTCTAAAAAAAGGAGTCGTCCTATGTTCAATATTTATGAGCTGTTGAATTATTTAAATCGGCACAATTCTGATAAAACCTATTCAAAAATCATCGCCTATCTCTTTACACACCAAGAGGAAATTCAAAAATTAACAATCTCGCAAATCGCCGAACAGTGTTTTGTTTCTCCTGCGACGATGACGCGTTTTTGCCAAACTTTTGGCTTTTCGTCCTTTTCACATCTAAGGGAGGCACTTGATACCAACGAACGAATGAAAAGCTATAACTCTTTAAGAATGAAAAAAGCAGACTTTCAGCAGTTGCAGGATCAGCCAGAAGCTTTTCTGACAAATTATGCTGCTGAAATAAGTGCGGCATTAAAGGACATCCTGACGAATATGGATTATGGACTCGTTGATTGTTTGCTTGAAAAAATAAGGGACGCTGAAAGAGTCATTCTCATCGGCTATACAACCACTTTAGAGCTTGCTCGAAATATGCAGGTTGATTTTATCGCTTCAAACAAATTGACTCATGTTCCAGAAAATGAGGCGCTTCAAAAAATTGCGATTCAACAGGCGGATGAAAATACAGTGATCTTGGTTCTTTCCTCCTACGGGACCATCCTGACCAGCCATGTCGATTTGATCAATCAAATTAGTAAACGACCAGCCCATTCTGTTCTGATCACTCAGCACACACAAAATTTGATTACAAACCTTTTTGATCAGGTTTTAAACTTGACCAGTACCAACTATGTTCAAATTGGGAACTATCCATTAGAATTTTTCTGTGATTATTTTGTTCGCCGCTATGCCAGCCTAAATGAAAAAAGAAAATGATTCGCTTATGACAACTGCGAATCATTTTCTTTTTTCTTTGATGAATGATTTTAATTTAAAGAACCATTTATTTTCTTTTAAGCGAAGACGCACGGGATATCGTCCTGTCTTATAGTCCTTGATCTGTCGAAGGCGATCAGGAAAAATGTTCAACGGTAAATTCTGGAGATCAAAGAAATTGAACGCCACGTATTCATGGGAGTCCATTTTACTTTGGGAAACCGCTTCTTGGACCTTATAAACATAGGTAATATCATCATAATGCTCTTTTGTATAGATGCCAATCAAATCTTCAACGTTGCTGTCAAACGCCAGCAACTCCTTAACTAAACGCTGAATTCCCTCTCGCTCATTCTCATCAGGCAAAAGATCCCCGCCTGGTAAATCCCACACAGGTACCCCTTGACGTCGAACAAGCAAAATCAATCCATTGCGAATAATAACGGCATAAGCTTTTTTCAAAATTTTCTCACTACTTTCAGCATATGTCTTTTCAGTTACACTTAACTACCGATGAATCGTTCCATAAAGAGACTGGCAATATTAAAGTAAATCAACACGCTTGTCAAATCACTCAGCGTGGTAATGAATGGCCCACTGGCAACGGCTGGATCAAAGCCCAGCTTTTCCATAATCATCGGAATCCAGCTACCTGCCAAAGTAGCCACGGTAATTGCTGCCATCATTGCTGTTCCAATCACAAAGCCTAAAATAAAATTATGCTTCCAAATACCTACAATAATGAAAATCGTCACACCTGTCACAAAGCCCGTAACAAGTCCTGTCAAGATTTCACCCAAGACCAGTTTACCAAAATTTTTCTCATTGTCATCAGAAATCGCCAATCGACGTACAGCTACCGCTAGTGATTGGGTCCCGGCATTTCCGGCAGTCCCAGTGATCAATGAGATAAAGACAGCCAAAATACTCGCCTTACTTACCAATGCCTCGTAGTGATTGATCAAGGTGGCTGTGGTCATTCCTAAAAATAGCAGCGTAATCAACCATGGCAACCGTCTAGAAGCCGCTTTGACGGGATTCTCATCCACTTCTTCGACATTGACCCCGGCCAAACCAGAGTAATCGCTGGCCGCTTCATCATCGATAACGTCAATGATATCATCGACGGTAACGATCCCTAATAAATGATCTTCATAATCTGTGACCGGTAACGCCAGGAAATCGTAGTCACGGAAGGTCTGCGCTACATCCTCTTGATCATCACCTACGTGAACAGATATCACCCGTTCGCTCATGACATCAGAGACCATCGTATCATCGTCATTCACGATCAGATCACGTAGAGAAATAACTCCTACAAGCTGATTTTCATCATTTACTACATAAGTATAATAGATTGTCTCGGCAATTTGTGCTTCTTTTTTTAACACATACATGGCGGAACGAACCGTTTGATTCGCTACAATTGAGACATACTCCGTGGTCATCAATGAACCGGCAGTATCGTCTTCGTAATGCAGCAGCTCACGAATCTCGTTCGCATGCTCAGAATCCATTAGACTCAGGTACTTCGCTACTGGCTTTTTATCTAATTCATTCAGTAAGTCTACCGCGTTATCGGTATACATTTCAGACAACATGTCCGCTGCATACTGTGGACGCATCTCACTCAGGTACTCATCCATATGTTCATCGTCTTCTTCAATGACGTCAAACATATCGGCCAATTCTTTGGGTGATAGATAGGAATAAACCAGTTGACGCTCTTCTTGATTCAAAGATTGATAAAATTGCCCCTGATCATAGAAATGCATCTCTAGAAAATGATCACGAAAGGACTGCAGTTCATTCTGGTCCAGTTCCTCCCTTAATTGTTGGAAATGTATTTCTAGCTCTTCTTGGTTTTCATCCATCAATCTCACCTACCTCTTTTTTATGTAGCAATTTTCCTTAGAAAAATTGCCTCGATTTTCGTCACGGATATCCTTCTGCTATACTGCTTGTTTGGTCATTGTTCGACTCTTCTTAGTTTCGTTCTTTGACTCTGATTTTCTGGGAAAAGCAGAACTGACAACCTACCTCTTTTTTGTGTAGCAATTTTCCTTAGATAAATTGCCTCGATTTTCGTCACGGATATCCTTCTGCTATACTGCTTGTTTGGTCATTGTTCGACTCTTCTTAGTTTCGTTCTTTGACTCTGATTTTCTGGGAAAAGCAGAACTGACAACCTACCTCTTTTTTATGTAGCAATTTTTCATAGAAAAATTGCCTTGATTTTCGTTACGGATATCCTTCTGCTATACTGCTTGTTTGGTCATTGTTCTAATCTCTTTTGTTTCGTTCTTTGTCTCTGAATTTCTGGGAAAAGCAGAACTGACAACCTACCTCTTTTTTATGTAGCAATTTTCCTTAGAAAAATTGCCTCGATTTTCGTCACGGATATCCTTCTGCTATACTGCTTGATTGGCAATTGTTCTAATCTCTTTTGTTTCGTTCTTTGTCTCTGAATTTCTGGGAAAAGCAGCATTTTCTTTTATTTAAATCGTGGCTGCTATTGTTGCCATATCTTCAGCCAACGGCAGTTCAAAATGCAACGGTTCATTGTTGAAGGGATGGGGAAAGGTCAGTGAATAGCAGTGTAATGCCTGACGTTCAATGCCTAAATCTAGCGAACCATCATATAGCTCGTCACCCAAAAGCGGACAGCCGATTGCTGAAAAATGCACTCGTATTTGATGGGTTCGACCTGTGTGAAGCTGGATATCAACTAAAGCACACACCTGATTTCGCTTTTTCAACCAATATTCTGTTTCGGCTTTTTGACCCGTTTCAATGACCTGTCGTTTCAACAATGAGGATAGATCACGTCCAATCGGCATCGAAATATTCCCATGGCTCTGTAGGGAATCCACTTCTCCTGAAACAAGTGCTTGATATTTTTTGACAAATTGCTTCTTCTGCAATCCTTGATCCAGTTTGGCATGGGCGAAACCATGTTTGGCAAACAGCATCAAGCCAGAGGTATCTCGATCCAATCGAGTTACGACATGCACCACCTGATTGGCATAGTTTTGCTTCACATAGTATGCTTTGACTCGATTCGCCATCGTTCCTCGCGGATGGTATTGTGCTGGAATAGAGGCGATCCCGGCTGGTTTATTTACAACAAGGACATGCTCATCTTCAAAAACAATCTCGATCGGTACTTCGTCTGCCAGTAACGTTTCATGGGGCTCCTCATCTGGAATCACAACAGTTACAATATCATGGGTTTTTAGAGAAAACAAGACGTTTTGTTCTGTCTCATTTACTAAGATTTTTCCACCTTGAAATTTAATTTTTGCCAGCAATTTTTTCGAAATGCCCTGACGCTTTAAAAACGTCCGTACAATTGAGCTGGTCTGCTCTTCATAAGTCCATTTGAATTCCACAAAACTAATCCTCTCGAATAAAGGCATCTTTTACTCGATGCCAAAAATGCATATGCCGATAGGAAGCAAAGTGAATGCGCTCCTCGGCGATTTTGTATTTGATTGATGCAATTCCCTTTCGATTAATATCTAATTGATCGATGGTAATCAGATGTTGTTCATCGCTCTTCAACCGCACATCGATCCATTCATGGGAACCAATGATACTTGGCGAACCCAGAGTACGGAATACTCGATTGTTTAGTGACGCAATTTCAGCTAATTGCATTGCATTGATACTTGGATGAACGACTGCGCCGCCTACACTTTTGTTATAGGCTGTCGAACCAGTTGGCGTGGAGATCGCTAATCCATCACCTCGAAACCGTTCAAATAACTCTTCTTTAATGTAAACATCCGCCACCATCGTCCGACTTCCTTTACGAATCGTGGACTCATTTAGAGCCAAAAAGTGTTTTTGGTCGCCTTCTGCCGTCGTCAATAAAACATCTAACAGTGGGTAGCTGACGCTCTTTCCTTGCTCACAGCTCAAGCTGTTCACTAACTCAGGAAGCTCGTAATCACGCCAGTCAGTGTAAAAGCCTAGATGTCCCGTATGGACACCTAAAAAACGCACCTCATCTAAGCGATGATTGTAGCGGTGAAAGGCCGATAGTAATGTTCCATCGCCGCCAATCGTAATCACTAATTCCGGATCACGATCCACGATATGCAGGTCCTCTTTTTCTGCTAATAGGCCGCGCAAACGCTGCAGCACTCGAATTGATTTTTCTTCTTGATTATGAATGATTCCGATCCGTAGTCCCATGCCGACCCACTTTCTTTTTCTGTTCCTTACGATTAAATACATGCTGTGCTTCTTGAATCTCATCGCGAATGCTGGACATCTCTTCATCTAGCTGATACGCCGCTTCGGCTGCACGAAACAATCGCTTCTGAATATCCTCAGGAATTTGACCTTTATATTTATAATTCATGGAGTGCTCAATTGTTGCCCAAAAATTCATGGATAATGTTCGAATCTGAATTTCGGCAAGCAATTTCTTCTCACCCTCCAGCATCTGTACTGGATATTCGATCACTAAATGATACGACCGATAGCCGCTGGCCTTTCGATTCGTAATATAATCTCGTTCTTGAATGACCTTCATATCATTTCTACGTCGCAAAATTTCCACGACTAAAGGAATGTCCTCAACAAATTGACACATGATACGCATGCCTGCCATATCAGACATCTCATCTTCTAAACGCTCTAACGGGATCCCCCGCAGCTCTGCTTTGTTAAGGATGCTTTCTACTGGCTTCACGCGACCGGTGACAAACTCAATCGGCACATGATCTCCGCTTGTGCGGTATTGTTTTCGCAATCCACGTAATTTTATCTTCAACTCCGCTACTGCCAATTCATACGGAGCAAGAAACGAATCCCAGTCTCTCTCCATCGCCTATCCCTCACTTCATTTTTCCATTCTTTCTTATCTTATCACAAACCTTCTGCAGAAAGAATTATCATATTTTCTCAGTTTATCGAATATTACAAAATACTAACATTTTCATGGAAATGGTTCTAATTGTTTGACTATTCAGGTTATTCTATGTGAGGATGTCTTATATTAGGAATTTTCTAGGATCAGGAGTAGAATAAGTGTGAGTAAAGAAATTGAAATCGAATTCAAGAGTATGTTAACACCAGACGAATACATTGAATTGTTACGTTACTATAATGTTACAGACGAACAATTTGTAATGCAGACGAATCTTTACTTCGATACAGCGGATTTTCAACTAAAACATCTGGGAATGGGGTTACGGATTCGCCGCTTCACCAGCAAAGCAGAAGCGACTTTGAAGATTCCTCAAGAAATCGGTCTACTTGAGGTAACTGACTCCCTCACAGTGGATGCCGCAGCACAGGCAATCGAAAATAGGGCCTTCGCTTCAGAAGCGAAAGAAGTTTTGACACAATTAAACCAGTTAGCGATCGCTCGGTCTGACTTGCAATTAATTGGGAAATTAATCACAAAACGAGCGGAATTCGACATTCCAGAAGGAAAGCTGGCATTAGACGAAAGTTGGTATGGCGATCAGCATGATTTTGAGCTAGAGCTCGAAGTCCCTGATTCAACCTATAATGAAGGTGATTTTAATCAATTATTAAGCAGATTTCATATCACTTATCGCAAAACACAAAACAAAGTCGCACGAGCTGTTACTGAACAGCAAAGGCGAGAAAAAGAAATGGAGGGGCTCCAGTGATCGAAATTTATTTGTTTGTAAATCCAATTGGAAAAAAATGTTTATCGATCGAGCAACGGATCATTGATTTGATTAACAAGTATGACATGAAGATTCAGCTACGCCTGATTCCTATTATGAACTTAAAAACCGTTTCTGAGTTTATGCAGCGAATTGGCGCCTCCGAAAAAGACATCGAGCTGCGAACCGAGCTTTCACAAGAAATTCATTCTGCCGCTCTAGATGTCAAAGCCGCACACCTGCAAGGTAAAAAGCGTGGGCGTGATTTTTTGGTCGAGCTGCAAAAAACGGTTGGTGTGGAAAAGCAGCCCTATTCAAAAAAGCTGGCTATTCAATTATTCACCAAAATTGGTGGAGACATCGAAATGTTCTTAGAAGACCGTCACTCAGCATTTGTTCATGAGGCCTTTCTTACGGACCAACAGATCGCTCACGAGATGGAGATCACCTCGCATCCATCAGCAGTCATTTATAATTACGCGGATGATTGTGACGCGGGAATTCGCATCGAGGGGTGCGACACGATCCATCATATCCTAGATACATATAACACGAAGGAATCATTAATCGCGTTTTTAGAATCACAAAGTAAAAATACCGCTAGACAGTCCACGGATGACAATCACTTATCACTAATCTAAAAAATAAGCATCGCGCCTCATAAGGCAGCGATGCTTATTTTTTTATTTGTACCGCATTATTCTTCGTAAAGATATAGTTTTTCTGTTGCTTCGTTAAATAGAGATTGATTTTATTTTGCCGCAGTTTCTTTATCCCAACCTTAAAACCAACCTCTTTATTGTCCTTAATACAATACACGCCGCCTGGGATATTCTCAAAGCGAGCACGCCCTTCATCATCGGTTATTATCATCAGCGGAATCCCATTTCGTTGGACAGGGCGCTTGCCGTTTTTCGTGTACATGGCCAATTCGATTCCTGACAAGGCATTTCCCGTTGGGTCAGTTCGCAAGATGTTGAGATTGAATCGTCGTTTTCTTAGCAGATAGATATGAATCGCGCGATAAATTCCAAAAAGCAGAACCAAAATCGCGACACCCACCCCAATCAACGTCAGTAATTCTTTGAGTTTTCTAGTATCATCAGCCTTCTTGATCGCCTGTGCCATTTCCTCAGTATAAGGGATTCGATGCCCCGTCACCAATAATCGATGACTATTAATCATATAAGGCGTACAGGTCAAAAGTTTCACAATGTCTCGCCCCGGTTCAATATCTATGACGGATGTATCTCTCGGTTCCACCACATCTATCTTGTCTACCTCATAGGCAAGCTTTTCTTCAAACAGGGTGATGACAAAAATCTCACCTATTTTCACATCTTCCAAATCGGTAAACAACTTCTTTTCTGGCAAGCCGCTGTGGGCAGAAATGACAGAGTGGGTATCGACTCCACCTGTCGGAAAGGACGTTCCTTGTAATACCGTTGCCCCTTCCTGCAGCAGCTTTTCATTGGTCGTATCAAACAATGGCAGCGTCACCTCAATCGAGGGAACACTAATGGCACCGATCAAATGCTTGCGGATGTATTCATCACTCACAATCTTCCGCTCATTATCGTTCGTAAACTTTGGCGCCTTTGGAACAAGCCCATTCTTTTTTAACTCTTCGTTACGCTTTTTCATCCGCTCTTTGGCTTTACGAACCTGTTCCTTGTTTTGCTTGATATTTTGTTCCTGAACTTCCTCCATCCTCTTTTGATCAATAAAATCATTCACTGCATTGATATAAAAAGGATACATCATGACCAGCACGCCTACTAGAAAGACTAGGATCATAAAGATTTTGCTGAGCATTTGCCGTCTATCGCTTCTAGGCTTCGGTGATCTTTTCATGCTAGCTCACCTTACTTTCAATAATAAAATGCTTGATCTTCTGCTTGATGTTCTTGTAACTGCGATGGCTTAAAATCTTGAATTTCTTATCCTTCAATCGCCAAACTTTCCCTTTTACACTCAAGCCATTTTCAGTCTCAACTCGATAGACGCCGCCAGGGATTTGCTTGAACTCAATTTTTCCATAGGCATCACTAACAGTGTGAACAAGTTTTCCATCAATTCGAACCACATCTCGCTTCTGCGTAAGCAATGCACGGACACCAGGTAACGGCTCGCCATTCTCGTATAGATAGAAAACGAAATTGTAATTGCGTTTTTTGGATTGATAAAGGATGATTTTCCGCCAAACAAAGTAGCCGAAGATCAGAGCAAATAAGAGACACCCTGCAATAAGGTAATACACACGGCTACGATGATACTTTTCTGTCTCTTCGATTTTTTTCGCAGCAGCAACTGGGTAGCTGATTCGATGACCGGTAACCAATAACCGATGACTGTTTACTCCATAGGGTGTACAGGTCAACAGAGTGACCAAATCACGATCCAATTCAATTTTAAGCGCGTCAAACTTATCAGGTTTCACAATTTTTATGCGATCAACCTGATAAGCTAGTTTTTTCCCTTCTATATGTAAGTAAAACTTATCCTTCTTTTTAAGAAGCTCTAAATCTGTAAACAGCTTTTTTTCTGGTAGCCCAGTATGACCAGTAATGACTGAATGCGTACCCTTTCCTCCTACCGGAAAAGAGGTCCCCTGCAAAACTGTCGCTCCCTTATCCAATAAAAAGTCATTGGTCTCATCGTAAACCGGCAGGCTGACTTTTATTTTGGGAATAAAGACAGCGCCGATCATATGCTTTTCATAATATTCCTTTTTAGGACTCTTGGTTCCCTGAAGGGAGGATTCAAAGGGATCATCAAAACTTCCAGCCCCAGGAATGATCGTTTTTAATTTTTTATTTTCTTTTTCAAGCTTGTCTAATCTTTTCTTCTTTTCAGCTTCTGATCGAGCCTCCATCTTGTCTTGAACCTCTTCCAGACGCTGCTGATCAATGTAATTATTGATCGAATCGACGACAAATGGATACATAAATATTAGAAAACCAGTGATAAACATGACAGCGATTGATAATTTTAAAAATAAGTCAATCTTGTCTCTTTTGTTTGGTTTTGCCATTATGATCCACCCCCCTCTACTTATGCTAATTCTCGCATAATAAAACTCAAAAGAGAAATTCCAATTGTAAAATTTCTTTCAAATATTTGAATAATTTTGCTTTGAAAGCCATCTCATTTCCTATGATTTAGGTGTTTTGTTTCATGTGTATATTCCTATTTTTTAAGTTATTTTTTTCAATTCCAAAAGTTAAAAAGCGCCAATCTTAACTAAAAATAAATATTTTTCAGTTTAATAATAAGATTCTCTCTTTCCCTAGCTCTTAGTAGATGGAGTCCACAAAAAAACAGGAGCCGAAGCCCCTGTTCCTCTCATTTATGCTTTTAATTCTTGGACAATTTGTTCCAGCTCATCTAATCGTAACGCAAAAATTTCCATCGCATCTTCGATATAGGTTGGCTGAGTCATGTCTACCCCTGCCTTCTTCATGACCTCGATTGGGTAGTCACTGCTGCCGGATTTTAAGTAAGCCAAATATTTTTCCAATGCATCTGGTTCGCCTTCCACGATTCGTTTCGCTAAGGCACTGGCTGCAGAAAAACCAGTCGCATATTGGTAAACATAGTAATTATAGTAGAAATGCGGAATTCTTGACCATTCATCCTTGATTTCTTCGTCATTCACTACGATTGGTCCATAATACTTCGCGTTTAGTTCACCGTAAAACTTGCTTAGGTGTTCGCTAGTTAATGGATTTCCTGCGGCATCTTCTGTATGAATAAAGTGCTCAAACTCCGCAAATTGCGTCTGACGGAAAATCGTTCCCTTAAAGCCATCTAAGAAATGATTAATGATATAGGCCCGAACCTTTGGATCTTTTTCTGTTTCCAATAGATAGCTGGTCAAAAGATTCTCATTGGTTGTTGAAGCAATTTCTGCTAAGAAGATGGAGTAATCACCGTAAACATAGGGTTGTGTGTGTCGTGTGAAATAGCTATGAACACTATGACCCATCTCATGTACCAATGTATACAATTCATCCAGACGATCATGCCAGTTTAATAAAATATATGGCTGTGTGTCATAGGCACCAGAAGAGTAGGCCCCGCTGCGCTTCCCTTGATTTTCCACAACATCGATCCAACGTTCATCGAAGGCCTTTTTAACGACTTCTAAGTATTCCTCACCTAGCGGTTTCAATGCTTCTAACGCTTTGGCCTGCGCTTCTTCGTAAGTGAACTTCACTGGCGCTTCTGCTAAAAGCGGTGTGTACAAATCATACATGTGCAGTTCATCTAAACCGAGCAGCTCTTTCCGTAATTCCACATAACGATGCAATAGAGGTAAATATTGATTGACTACTAGCGTCAATGTTTCATACACATCTTCCGGGATATGATTTCCGCTAAGTGCTGCCGCACGCGCAGAGGCATATCCGCGAATCTTCGCCTTGTAATTATGGCCTTTAATGTGCGTGCTTAAGGTTGAAGCAAAGGTATTACGGAATTGATGGTACACCGAGTACAGCGCCTTGAAGGCTTGTTCTCTCACCTTTCGATCCGTGCTTTCCAATAACTGACCATAAACACCGTGTGTTAATTGAACGTCTTCGCCTGCTTCATTTTGTACCACCGGAAATTTAAGATCGGCGTTGTTCATGACAGAAAAAGTATCTGCTGAGCTGCTGAAAATTTCACTGGCTCCTGCTAATAAGGCTTCCTGTTCAGCCGGCAAGACATGCGCTCGCTCTGAAATGATCTGCTCAACAAAATGACGATATAATTCTAATTTGGGCTCTGCTTCAAAAAATGACCAAATTTCTTGATCAGAAAGCTCCAGCATTTCTGGCTCAAACCAGCTAACCGCTTCACTCACTTGTGCAATTAAGCTAGAAGCGCGCGCATACAATGCTTGGTTCGTCGTATTGGCGGTATCTTCATCATTTTTTAAATGGGCATATACGTAAATGACTTCCGCCTTGCGATAAATATCTAGGACGTATTCGATCGCCGCTAAAAATTCGGCCGCACCTTTTCCTAAACTCCCTTTGATCTTATCCACTTCAGTCAGTTCATCAGATAAGGCCTGGAATTTTGTTTCAAAGGCGGCGTCATCTGTAAAAATTTTAGTTAAGTCCCAAGTCAGTTCAGTGGGTACTTCCTGCCGTTTTGGCAATTGTTTTGCTTCACTCATAAAAAACACTCCTAACTTGTTTTGAGATTTTCTTCTCTTTTATAATGGTAAATCCATAAAGAGTAGACAACCCTCATCTATTTAATCACCCTCAATCTTACCACAATTTTGAAAAAAGTATTTTTAAAAGCTGTCAGGCAGATGAAACTTTAGCCTTTCTTTGACAAAAAAGAGCTTCTAAATATAGGCGCTCCAATATTTCTCGCTGTTCAATACGATGAAAAAGCCATTCCCTTTGGTTTTCTTCACGATAGGCTAAAAACTGGTCAAAAATCCTTGAAGCATGCTTCCCTTCCTTTTGAAACAAGTAACGAAACACCAACAAATCATCCTGATAAAAAAAGGAATACCGACTAGGGAAGTACATCCAATCCGGCAAATACAATACGTGTCGCCGCTCTTGATAAAAATAATGCTGCAAGCCTCGAATTTTCGGATTGCTTTGAACCAGCTTAAGACTTAGCGCCTGCTTTCGTTTTCTAATACTTTCTATCGTAGGAAAAAGCTGTATTGGGCGTTTAGTTACAGGGGCTTTGATTATTTCACTCAAGGGCTGCGAATAGCTTGGCCAACTCTCTTCGCAATAAATCAATTGCTCCAGCTCATGAATATGATAAAGGAGACGGATCTGCTCTTTTTCTACTAGCCAAAGATGCAAGCCTCGCTCCTTATCAAAGGAGCAAAATTGTTTTTGCAAGGCTGAAAACTTGTCCGTAGGCCATAATTTCTTTCCCAGCAGCCACCAATCTTCATACCCCTGCTGCCGATATCCCGCCATTCGTTCCGCCAAACGCGCCCCCTTGATTGACGAACATTGAATCTCCACTGCCAATTTGTTCTGCAATAAATCGGGACGCTGCGGCAAATCGGACAATGGTGACTCCAGCTTCCAATCGTCTTCAAATTGATTTCCCCATGAAAAAAATAATTGCTTTAACTCTAGATGTTCAGGCGTTTCCCCTTCACTCAACCCATGACAATCTCCACTACACCGATGAGCGAAATGAGGAATCTTCACTTTTCCCACTTTTCGAATCAATCGTTCTCCACAATCTGGACAGTAAAAGGAAGTGTCCTCGTGACTTTCTGACGCTGGGATCATTTCTTTTTCTTTTGTATACGCAAACAGCATTCTTCTCACCTCATGAAAAGATACGCAGTTTTTCGCAAACTTTTGTCGAACCGCTCTTTTTTTGCAGAATCCCCGTTTCTTTTTGCTGAACGAACGACAAAAAAACCACCGTTCAAACGAACGATGGCGGTGAACACTTTAATTGAAATGCGCACGCGTAATCTCGATTGCATCACGATGCATCAAAAGCTTTCCATATTCCTCCAGCATTTCTGTAGAAACGGCAGAATCTTGAGCATATTCTAAAATTTCAGCGATCACATCGGACAATCCGAATTCACCGAAAACTTCAGGGTCAAAATAGACTTGCAGATAGTATGTCCCATCTAGCAGGTATAAATCACACCAGGCCTCATCTAAAAAGTGATAGCTCGACAATTCAATCATGTCTTCAAAACTATTTAATTGAAAAACCCGTAATCGGCTTACTTTTCCGTCTTCTTCAAGACTCTCAGAGTTTGCTAAAATCTGCTGCCGAATCAATTGATCGAAATCACTTGTTTCGAACTCTGTTGAGTTGTTCATTTTATTGAGATCCTCAGGTGTCAGGTTTTTACTAATAAATAGCTCCAATCCGTCATTCTTCGGAAGTACTTGGAAAGTGACAGCCTCACTGCTCTTGAACTCATCCTCGATATCGACTTCCTCTAATATACTATAGAAGAAAGATTCGATTTCACGATGATTTCCTAGCAAATCTAAAAAAGTAATTCCTCGTTCAGCTAAATCTTCATTCTCGATAATGACGCGGATCGTATTCTCATTGATGTGTTCCATCTCCATCTTGGCACACCTCACTTTAAAGATAGATTATATGTTCATTGTAACTGATTCCGACTAAAAGTAAAGAAAGCCGACGAATTTTATTAAATTCCTATAAATAAACAAGGCTCGCTACTTCAAACACAAGCTCAAAGTCTTTTTCAATTCAAGTTTTCGTTAATAAATAGGAATCGTTCTTGTATGCACGTCTAACTGACGTATACTTTGGTAAAGGAGGTCTTTTAATGATCAAGAGTATTGTGTTTGATTTAGGAAACGTTTTAATCGATTTTGACCCTATGCGCTTTGTCCGTGAAAAAACGACGGATCCTCAACAGCAAAAAATGCTAGTGTCAGAAATCTTCGGTTCAGTGGATTGGCTACGTTACGACAAAGGGACTATGACAAAAGATGAACTCTCTTTATCAGTCAAAACTCGCTTGCCTCGCGAACTGCACCCTCTTGCAGAAGAGCTTTTAGCATCCTGGTATGACGGTCTAACTCCCCTGCCTCATATGGAAGAATTACCGCGACGTTTGAAGGACAAGGGCTTAAATGTCTACATTCTGTCGAATGCGCCACAAGATTATTATCTCTACGAGGAGAAAGTCCCCAATCATGACGTTTTTGATGGGGTCTTCATTTCTTCAGATTGGAGATTATCCAAACCCGAGCATGAGATCTTTCGAGCCTTTTATAGTCATTTCCGCTTGAATCCTGCCGAATGTTACTTTATTGACGACATGGCTGCCAATATTTTAGCCGCTGAAGAAACAGGTATGAGGGGCTTTCATTATAAAAAGAACTTTCCTCCATTAGAAAAAGAAATGACGCGACTTCAGCTATTATAAAAAAATACCCCGCAAACGCGGGGTATTTACTCTATAATCCAGCCATTAATTGGGCTTGACGTAATTCATATTGGCGAACGTCTCGTGGTAAGAAACGACGAATTTCATCTTCGTTAAATCCAACTTGCAGACGCTTCTCGTCTATCATGATCGGACGACGTAACAATCCAGGATTTTCTTTAACTAAGTCCAACAATTCTTTTAGGGACAATTCATCTAAATCCATGTTCAACTTTTGGAAAACTTTTGAACGGGTAGAAATGATCTCTTCAGTTCCGTCCTCAGTCATTTGTAAAATGGCCTTCAACTCATCAATGTTCAATGGCTCAGAAAAAATATTTCGTTCAACGTAAGGAATCTCATGTTCCTGTAGCCAAGCACGTGCTTTCCGACATGATGTACAACTAGGGGAAGTATATAGTGTTAACATGCATATCACTCCTTTTCTTGACTCTCAATTTTTGTAACAGGTGATACTAGCTTCCTGCTATCTGTTTCTATTATACAAAAAAAAGGTAACAAAAAAAAGAGGTGCTACGTATTTTCTTTACAAATATTAGCGTTATTTAATTTATCTTAAGGGGATCAAGGGTGTCACGACAGCACTGATTTGTCAAGATGAGAAAACAGTGGCGCGACTCTCATTTAGCGCAGTATTATAACAGATGTAAAATCTGTATTAAAAAGTAGCGTTTTTTTATCAAATTATCAATTTTACATTCAAAATATAATTTTTTTATTCAATCGAAATTATTAAAATATATTTTTAAAAATAAAAAAAACACGAAAAAAACTTTGTTTTACAAGGTCTTATTAGAATCATTTTAAAATAGCTTGCTCATTAAAAGACAACTGTTATTAATTTACAGTTATTTAATCGCGAACGGTAAACCCTTGATCTGTATTAAATTTTATCAATAAAATCAAGAGATAAAATAGATACAGCTTACAAAAAATCAAAAAAAATCAAAATTTTTATACGGTTTTCAAAAATTGGTAAACCTTAAAAATTCACGCATTTTTCTCTTTTCAATCATTATTTTTTTTTGTAAGAATATTTTTGATTGATTGCACGATATGTTTTTTTCCATTCGAACCAATCAGAATAACATAACACCATTCATCTAAACATGTTGTTTTTTTGTTTACTGACAATAAAAAAAAGTATTTTTTGGTATAATAAAGGCATTGATAATTTAGGAGTGGTCCGATGATTCAAGGAATTGTTTTTGATTTAGATGATACATTATATGAACAACAAGCCCCGTTTGCTGAAGCAATCCATTCGCTTTTTCCCACGTTTCCGACTGAGAAAATGAATGCATTGTTCATCCGCTTTCGCTATTATAGTGATTTCCATTACATGAAATCAATCACTGGGGAGTGGTCGTTGGAAAAAATGCGCTACGAACGTATTCGACTGGCCCTAGCTGATTTTGAATTCTCACCAAATGATTCAGATCTTGATGCCTTTCAAACAGCATATGATGAGGCCTTACAAACTATTTCACTCCCACCAGCGATCTGTACAATGCTAGATTTTTTAGTCGCCCAGAAAACACCACTGGGAATCATTACTAATGGACCTGTGAAGCGGCAAGAGGATAAGATTCATGCGCTACAACTAACACATTGGATTCCTTCAGAAAAGATCATAATCTCCGATGGCGTCCAAATTCAAAAGCCGGATCCAAGGATTTTTAAATTAATGGAAGAGAAACTTGATCTGAC
Source organism: Enterococcus raffinosus (assembly GCF_019175485.1). Taxonomy (NCBI): domain Bacteria; kingdom Bacillati; phylum Bacillota; class Bacilli; order Lactobacillales; family Enterococcaceae; genus Enterococcus; species Enterococcus raffinosus. Next base: position 1,030,136 of record NZ_CP072888.1, on the reverse strand, counting down.
GCCCGACAAGCTGCTGTATATCGGAGACAGTTTTGATAATGATGTGGTTGGGGCCAAAGCCGCCGACTGGTCTGTTTGGTGGTTCAATCATCAGTTAAGAGCGATCCCCAAGGGCCAAACAGCGTTGTTTGAAAAGGAGATTACGTCTTTCAGCGAATTGAGTAACGCCATCACCCATAAAAAAAGTTTGCAACGCTGAGCGCTGCAAACTTTTTTACTTTTATTCTCCCAAACTCAAGATTAAGCGAATATCTTCTTCTGTAAGCTTGCTGGATTGTTCTTCATTGCCTTGGATCACTTTTTGGAATAGTTCACGTTTTTCCTGCTGTAGTTGATTCATTCGTTCCTCAATCGTACCTTCAGCAATCATTCGCCAAACTTCAACGACTTTCTTCTGACCGATTCGATGTGCGCGACCAGCGGCTTGCTCTTCCACCGCAGGGTTCCACCATAAATCATAAAGAATAACGGTGTCGGCCCCCGTCAGATTCAATCCTGTTCCCCCTGCTTTTAGTGAAATCAAGAAGACATCTTTTTCTCCTTCATTGAAGGCATCCACCATTTTCAGACGATCAGAAACTTTCGTACTACCTCTTAAATAGAAGCTGGAAATTCCTTCCTCCACAAATTCCTTCTCAATGATGGAAAGCATGCTGGTAAATTGAGAGAACAGCAATACACGTCTGCCATTTTCTTTTGCTGCATGAATCAAGTCTTTGACCTGCTCTAATTTGCCTGAACCGCCCTCATACCCTTCCATAAAGAGGCGGGGATCATCACAAATTTGTCGCAAACGTGTCAGTCCTGCTAAAATACTTACCCGCTGCTTGCGGAAGGTCGCAGAATCCATTTGATCCACTTCTTGCCGCATTCGTTTCAGATAGGCCAAGTAGACGGTTTTCTGCTCTTCAGTCAGGCTGCTTAGAACGTTGGACTCGATTCGCTCTGGCAGCTCTTGCAAGACGGTATCCTTGTCTCGGCGTAATACAAATGGCTGGATCATCTTCGCGATCTCAGACACCGCCAATTGACGGAAACGTCCGATTGGCGGGAAGAATCCTGGCATCACCGTTTGGAATAGTGACCAAAGCTCTTCTAAATTATTCTCAATCGGTGTCCCGCTCAACGCAAAGCGATGCGGGATCGATAGATTTCTTAGGGCACTGGAGGTTTTCGTTGCCGCATTTTTTACCATCTGCGCTTCATCAAGGATCATATATTGATAGCCCATCGCCTCATGCAAATCAATGTCTTGGCGCAGACTCGCATAAGAAGTGATGACCACTTCTTCCGCGTCCGCAAGTAATTGCTCACGCTCACTCCGGTTTCCTGAAACCACTACCGAATTCATACTTGGTGCGAATTTTTTGATCTCAGCCTGCCAGTTATAAACCAAACTTGCTGGCGTTACGATCAGTGCTTTGATCGGCTGCTGAGCTTTTTCAGCTAGTAGGAAGGTGATTACTTGAATCGTTTTCCCTAGTCCCATCTCATCTGCTAAAATTCCGCCAAAACCGTAATCACTAAGCATTTTCAGCCAGCGGAAACCAGCTTCCTGATAAGGCCGCAGTGTTGCGTGAAGTGTATCAGGCAGCACAGCTTGATATTCCTCAGGATGAGTCAGATCCTGTACCATCGTGGTAAAGCTCTCGCTAAACTGTGCCTGCGGGTTATCCTTCAATCGCTGCTCCAGCATAATTCCTTGGCTCTTCGGCAAGCGAATCAACCCATCTTTTGCACTGATGCGTTCCCGTAGCTGACCAATCATCTCACTCGTTTGCTGAAAGGCCTCTGAATCAAAGGACAAGACCTCTCCGTTTTCAAGCGTATAAAAACGATCCTTCCGCAAAAGGCTGTTCAGGACTTGATCAATCTCATTGTCTTTGATACCGGTGACATCAAACTTGATGTCCAGCCATGAGCCTTCTTGATTCACTTCTAAAGTCGGCTGAAATTCCTCTCCATCTAAGAAGAGTTGACGCAGCTTTTTCCCCATTCGTACTTCTGCATAGCGTCTGAATTCTTCTATTTCGACTTTGAAGAAATAGTACAGATTCTCTTTGACCGGCAGCTTCTTCTCAAAGCCAGTATCGATTTTTTGATATCGGTACGTATCAAAGAGGTCTAGAATTTGTTTCTCCTTCTTACTATCCCGCAAAATCTCAACATTATTAGGCAGTTTGGGCTGGTGGGCCTCATTGGTAGAAAAGTAGGCATTCCCGTAATGGAATTCTGCCTCTGCCTTGACCATCCCTTTAATCTTTCGGAAGATTACCACTGCTCGCAGCGGCTCTTCCTTCATAATTTCCGCCACCTCATCAGCTACAATGACACGTCCGATTTTCCGTAAATAAAGAAAGACCTCTGTAAACAATTGTGAAAGCTGTCGTTGCTCATAGGCGATAACTGGTTCTTTCAAGCGCTTCATCAGCTGCTTCAATGTGATATACGTATCCTGCTGCTCATGGGTCATCAGGTAATAGGAATTCTCTACAAAGCCCATGAAATAATTGCTATAGTAGTTCGTAAAACCATCCTCGATTGTTAAGCCAAAATCGTTTTCTCCACGTTTTTCTAGCGTGAAGGTTAACGGCAATTCTTGTCCTTCGTGGACTTCTGAATAGACCTTATCGCCCAAATGAATACTCAAATTCCCCGTTTTCTCCATCGCTTCCAATAATTCCTGTATTCGGTGGACAGGTAATAGAAGGTAGCGCTTGTCTAATTTCCCCTTGACCTGCAGTCCGGCTTTTCCTAATAGCTGATACGTCTCGCTGACTCCAACTAGATCCTCGATCAAATCGCGGCATTTAGGGTCAAAGGCGCCGGCTTCAATCTGGAATTTGTATTGCTTATTGACGGTATAAGCCGAATCCGTTTGATAAGCATGCAAAAAGTCGTACATTTTTTTTACAATGTAGCTGCGTTTGCTTAGATTGCTGCCGATGCGCAGTGACACCGCCAATACATCCAATTCAGGATGATAAGGATTGGTGGGGATCGCTTCGACTACGAATTCAACAAACAAGGATTGCAATGGTTCGGCTTCTTTAGCCAAACGAGAAAAGCCTTGATTCAACAAATCCGCAAAGGACACACTGCTCTCCATTTTCTTAGGCAGCACTGTTTCAGGTTTGATCACACGAGACAGTCCTTTTTCCCGCAAATACAATTCCACTGCTACAGTGTGCTTGCAATAACCATGTTCCTCCCAATAAGGACACGCACAAATATCATTTTCTTTTCCACTGCCATCTAAATCAACCAGATAAAGTTCACTGCCTAATACTTCACCATGCCAAACACGCCGAGCAGGGTCTGCCTCAACGGATAAGACCCGCCCCTCTTTCAAGTACGTTCTGCCGCGTTCGATCACTTTTTCTGGAATACTCCATCTCATTTACGTTTCACTCCATCCTTCTAGCTGGTAACGAATACTGCTGCGTCCCGTTCCGCTAGTTTCCACAATAATTTGTTGTGGGATACGTTCCTTCAACTCTCTTACGTGACTGATGATACCAATCATCCGCCCCGCATTTTCGATGCCTTCTAAGGCCTCCATCGCCATTTCTAACGCTTCTTCATCTAAAGAGCCGAAGCCTTCATCAATAAATAGTGCTTCAATCGTCACGCCGCCAGCTTGGTTTTGAATCACTTCCGCCAGCCCTAATGCCAGAGAAAGTGCAGCAATAAAGCTTTCACCGCCTGACAGTGTATGGGAACTGCGGGTCGCACCGGCATTGTCATCATATACGTTGATCTCCAAGCCTGTATTGCCCTTCGAACGTCCGGTCTCCTGCTTTAATTCAAAGCGATATCGACCTTTCGTGAGCTGATTCAGCTGCTGATTGGCGCTTTGCAGCACCTCAGCTAGATACCATTGCAGCACATAACGCTCCAAACTGATTTTTTGTGGATTGTCCCCGTTCATCGTCTGATACAGCTGGATCATTTGGCTCAATTCATCCAACTGTCCCTTACTTTGCTGCTGGAGCGCTTCGATTGCTTCGACCAGCTCACGCTGCTGACGCAATTGATTTTCCTTTCCATAATGCTGCTGCTGGAATTGGGAGAGCTCTTCTTCTTTTTCCGCCAACTGCTGCTGTAGAGGCGCCAACTCGGGTTTTTCTCGCCCTTTGATGACTGCTTTTAAACGCTCCTGTCGATCTCTTAAAACCAATAACTCTTGATCGAAAGTCGCAATCTCTTTTTCCAATACTGAAAGATTAAGCGCTGGCGCTGTTAAATCGGTCATGTCTAAGCCTGCTTCAACGAATTGTTGCTGTAATTGTTCCTGATACTGCTGCAGACTCTCCGATGTTTCAAGCTGCTGCTTCGTCAACAGCTTTTGGTTCTCTTGCAATCGAATCCGCTGCTGCTCCGTTTCCTTCATCCGCTTTTCGTGTGCTAGAAGTTGTTCACGGTACTCTGACAGGCTTTCTGATAATTCCTTGATACGGAATTCAAGCTCTGCTAATTGCCAAGCAGCTGTCTGCTCTTCTAATCCAGCAATTCTGCCTTGGAGCGTTTGCAGCTCACCATTGATTGTATGAAGACTTGCTTCAGCCTCCTGTTTTTTGGTTCGATCCTCAGTGAGTTCTGTTGTCATTTGTTGCAACGCGTGATCGGCTTCAGTGATCTCAAGCAAAGCCTGCGTTGTTTCAGCCTGTTGCTGTTTGAGAAACTCTTTAAGCTCCGCTATTTCAGCAGCTACCTCTAGCTGATAATACTCCTGGAAAGCCTTCTGGCAATCTTGAAGTTGCTGCTCCAGAGATTCCTGCGCGGCTAAGCGTTCATTTTGCAGGTGGTCAAATGCCTTCATCGCTACTTCATAGCGAGCTTCTGCTTGCTCCTTTTGTAGTTCCAGCTGTTTGATACGAGCTTCTTGTGTTTCGAGTGCTACCTGCAATTGTCCCAGATTTTCCGTAGACATTTCTTCATGCTGTGCAGGATTAGGATGCTCCTTCGAGCCGCAAACCGGACAAGGCTCACCCGGTAGAAGATCCATACTCAAGCGAGCAATCTCCGCAGATGCCCATTGACTCTTTAATTTCTTATAGATTGCTGTTTCACTCGTCAATTGATTGCTAGTACGACTCGCTGTTTCAACTAATTGAGCAAGCTTGATCTGCTGATCTTCTTCCTCTTCCTGTTGATCAAAGATCTGCTTATCCAGCTCTTGCAATTGCAGAATTTTTTGCTGATATTGCAGTTCCTCATACCGTCGCTCCTGCCAAGCTTTTTCAGTCTGCCGCTTGGCTTCCAACGTTTTTTGCTTTTCTTCACAAGCCTTTATTTTCTCATTGATCAACGTCAGTTGGGTTTGCTGCTGGGTCTGTTGTTCAACGAACTCCGCTTTTTGCGTCGTTAGCTTCTCCCTTTGTTCAACTAAAGGCCGAAAAGATTCTAAGCTTTGCAGTTCTTTTTCTTTCGCTGCCCATTCAGACTTACTTTTTTCAAAATCAGCGGTAATTCTTTGGTATTCCGCATAGCTTGTCTCTAACGCCTCTGCTTGTTGTTGATTTTCATCAGCTTCTTGATTTTTCTTTTTTTGAAGAAGTTCCAACTCTTGGACCCGCTCATAGGTCGGTCGCAATTTTTCGATTTTTTGTGCCTGAACTAGTCGACTTTTTTTCTCCGCCTGTTCAGGAAGCTGTTCCTCTAATTCCAGTAGCTGCTGCTGGGTTTCCTCTGCTTGATTGAATTTCTCACAAAGCTCCTGCGCATGCTGGAATTTCTGCTGAAGCGCTTTTTGCTCCGCCTGTTTTCCCGCCAACTCCTTTTGGCTCTTTTGAAGCGCCTGTTCCTCCTCCAAAAGATAATCCTTCGCAAAAATCAGAGATTCTTCATAGGTGGCTCCTTTTTCACTGATAACCTGCTGAAACAGCTGATCAATGCGGGTCGTCAGCTCGCTGACTGATTTTTCCAATTCGCTCTTTTGCTGCTTCAGGCTATCGGTAAAATTACGATAAATATTCGTTCCGAATAAACTGCGTAACACCGTTTCTTTTTCTGTACTGTTGGCATTTAAGAAGGTTCGAAACTCTCCCTGCGGCAGCATCACGATCTGACGAAATTGATCCTTTTGTAAATGCAGAATCTGATAGATCACTTCATTCACCGCATCAACCTTTGTATAGGCCTCCGCTTCTTGACCTGCGTCATTATAAATACTCAGTTGAACTTTTTGATTCTTCGTTGTCTCGCCTTTACCGTTTTTCTTAGCCAATGTTTGTTTAGGCCAGCGCTCAATCGAATATTGCCGTCCTTGATGTTCAAATAGAAATTGAACGCGGGTTTCTTCCGTGGGCTCAGCAAAGGACGAGCGAATTTCATTTGATGAGCGGACCCCACCGGAAGCATCTCCGTATAAAGCAAAGGTGATGGCATCAAAAATCGTAGTCTTGCCCGCACCTGTCTTTCCACTGATCAAAAACAGCGGCGCATCAGACATTTCTTCAAAGTCCACTTCTTCATGAAGAAACGGACCGAAATTTTCCATGATTATTTTCTTCGGAAGCATTCGCTTGCGCCTCCTTCTTTAAGGATCGTATGTAAGCCCTCTTCGATCCATTGCTTTTGTAAGGTTGTTAATTCATTTTGCGAAACGTCCATAAAAAAATCTTCGGTTAAGGCAATAGGAGACTTTTCCTTGATATTTTCTGTTTTCAGTCGAGCTTCGACTGCTGTTTCAAAGCCATTGGCCCGTTCCACTTGAATAATCCGCGGATAAACCTGGCGCAACTGATTCATTAAGTTGGGGATTACCGCTCGATCTTCTAAGAGGATCGAGAGATAATTTTTCCGATCAATAGCAGAATAAAACGTCGGATCTAATAAAGAAGCAAAGCTCGTCTGCAGCTCCTGAATCTCGTGCAGCGGTGTTACCTCCCGAAAAGAGAACTCTCCCGTTTCCGTCTCCACGATCCAAACCCCTTTTGTTTGATCCTTTTCTGATAGAGAATATTTTAATGGCGAGCCGCTATAGCGAGCATTCGCGAGCTTCAACGCATCCTTACCATGAAGGTGTCCCAGCGCCACATAGTCAAACGCCTCTAATAAAGTACCGTTGATCCCGTCAAGGCCACCAACCTCAATCTTCGTTTCAGAGTCTGTCTTGCTGCTCCCTGCAACGAAAAAATGACTCACCAATACATGACTTTTCGCTGGATCAAAAGATTCCTGGATTTTTTTTATTACTTTAGGCATTGCCTGCTGAATCGTTCGCAGCTCAGGGTCTTCGAAATAAATCCGTGCGTCAACGGGTTCAAAATAGGGCAAAAGATAAAATTGTGTATCCGCCATTTCGATCGGAGTGAAAGCTTCTGCCAAGCGAGTGTGAAGATGGAAATTCGCTTGATTGAACCAGGGCGCCCCCGTAGCTAAGCGGGTCGCACTATCATGATTGCCTGAAATCGCCAGCAAAGGAAACCCCTCATGCAAGTTCCAGTCTGCGATTGTTTGATTTAATAACCGGACACTCTCTTCAGACGGTACTGACCGATCATACAAATCTCCCGCGATCACGATGGCATCCACCGCTTCTTCTTTTGCGATTTTTTTGATTTGATCAAGAATGTATGCTTGATCTGGCAGTAAATCATACCCGTGAAGCTTTTTTCCGATATGCCAGTCAGCCGTATGTAAAACTTTCATTGATCCACCCTTTTCCTCATTTAGTCCTTCCCAAAAGTATAACACGATTCAGCATTTTTTTCTGCTAAGCAAGTGAGTATCGTTTCATAAAAAGCTTTCTCTTCAACGAATTTTGCGCTACGATAAATCAAGTGACAAAAAAAGGAGGAAATTTTGTGCCAATTGGTATTATTATTAATTCTTTATCCATCATTATCGGAGGGCTTTTGGGTGGCTTCTTAGGCCATCTACTCTCTGAAGATTTCAAAGTGCAAATCACCTTGATCTTCGGCGTTTGTTCTATGGCGATGGGGATTCCCAGCATTAGTCAAATGGCGAATATGCCCGCCGTGATCTTAGCCATCATTTTAGGTACGTCATTAGGACTGCTCTTAAATTTTAATCAAAAGATTAATGCGGCAGCAACCTTGATGCAAAAACCCATCGCGAAATTCCCACAGCAGGAGTTAAAGCTTTCATACGACGACTACATGAGTACACTCGTCACTATTGTCGTTCTTTTTTGCGCTAGCGGTACTGGAATATTCGGCAGCCTAACAGAAGGAATGACGGGAGATCATACGATCCTAATCGCAAAATCAATTCTCGATTTCTTTACCGCTGCGATTTTCGCCTGCAATATCGGTTATGTAGTCTCTGTCATCGCGATCCCGCAGTTCCTCATTTTTTTCAGTTTATTTTTAGTCGCGACAGTCGTTTTCCCTTTGACTACGCCAGCCATGATCCTGGATTTTAAAGCCTGCGGCGGTTTTTTAATGCTTGCCACCGGTTTTCGTATGATTAAGGTCAAGATGTTCCCGACCGCTGACATGATTCCGGCGATGCTCTTAGTGATGCCTATCAGTTGGATATGGACCACTTGGATTCTTCCCTTATTAGGATAAACAAAACAGGTATCCTCTCATTTTTGAGATGGATACCTGTTTTATTTACCGTTTATGGCTGAACTACTCAGCGTCCTTTTCTTTAGCCACATATTTATAGTTTGGATTAATCTCATGATCCAGCTGATCGAACGCACCTTGAACTCTACGCTCTACTTCCGCCAAACCAGCCTTATCCATTTTCTTGATATCAGAAATATCGATCGGATCGCCATACCGAATAATCACGGGAGTCCGTTTGAACAGGTGTGAGAATTTAGTTGGTCCTTGATAAACGGATGGAACGATCGGTTTCTTCGATAGACGTGAAATCAAAGCCATTCCGCCTTTTAACTCAGAGGAATGGCGCGTACCGCTTGGAAACATGATCAAGCCTTTATCAGAATCCTTCAACATTTTTACTGGTCGTTTTACAACGCTGGGACCAGGCTTATCACGATCCACAGGAAAAGCATTCAAATGGACCAAGATAAAACGTAAAATCGGATTTTTGAAGAGCTCCGCTTTAGCCAAGAAGCTGAATTGCTTTGGTGATGCGCCGAGCGCCATATAAAACGGGTCCCACCATGTTCGGTGAGGAGCGACCAAAATGTAATTTCCTTCTGGCAATTTCTCTTTATTTTGATAGTGCGCATTGCCATTGATGATGGCTAAGAGGACGCGAACGATGACTCGAATAAATTTAAAAAACATTTTTTCTTCCTTTCAGTGTACTCACTAAACGTAGTATAATACAACGGTATGATTTTTTTAAGGGGGCAAAAGAAATTGTTAAGAAATGGTGAACGGATCGATCAGCTATACGCCGAGGATATCCAAATTATCCAAAGCTCAGAAGTCTTTTCTTTCTCGATCGATGCAGTCTTACTAGCAAATTTCGCTCGTGTACCAAAACGCGGCAAAATCATTGATCTTTGCGCCGGAAATGGGGCAATCGGGCTTTTTCTGAGTCGAAAAACAGCCGCAACCATTGATCAGATCGAACTCCAGCCTCGCCTCGCTGATATGGGACAGCGAAGTATCGCTTTGAACCATTTAGAAGAACAAATGACAATGCATGAACTGGATCTCAAAAAAACCTTTGATGTTTTCAGAGCGGACTCGACAGATTTAGTGGTCTGCAATCCGCCTTATTTTAAGGAGCTGCCTACTAGTCAAAAAAATCCGAATCCCCATTTAGCGATTGCTCGCCACGAGATTCACGCGACACTAGAAGATGTCGTCAGTGTCTCTGCAAAGCTGTTGAAAATGAATGGTCGTTTTGCGATGGTTCATCGTCCGGACCGCTTTTTGGAGATCGTGGATTGTCTGCGTGCCAATCGTCTCGCACCTAAACGGATCCAATTCGTTTATCCTAAACCAGGAAAAGAAGCCAACACCCTTTTGATCGAAGGCATCAAGGATGGCAAAAGCGAAGGGCTGCGTTTTCTTCCACCATTATATACGTATGACCAATCCGGCAGCTACTCAGCCGACTTACAGGAGATGCTTTATGGCAACTGATCAATTCTTTTATGTCCTTCTTTGCAGGGATCACAGCTTTTACGGTGGATATACGACGGATCTGACACGGCGTTTAGCGGAACACAACGATGGAACAGGAGCGAAATATACGCATCCCAAAATCCGCCGACCTGTGCAAATGATCCATGCCGAGCGCTTTGAAACACGCAGCGAAGCAACAAAAGCCGAAGCTGCCTTTAAAAAACTCCCTCGTAAACAAAAGGAAAAATATATACAAGACAACCAAAAAAAGAACGTTTTGTGATCCCTCACAAAACGTTCTTTTGATTATACCCCTTTTAAAATTTCTTTTGCGATCAGGTGGCAATAATGAACTGAGCCAACATCGTTTGGATGGACTTGATCATCATAGAACCAGTCTGGATGATCGTTACTGAAATCATACCAGTTAATCAAATGAACATTTTTATATTCCTTTGATGCAGCCTGTAAATTCGCGTTCACATCATTCTGCCAACGTCGGGTTGGGACATGGGTATTGATAATGAAGACCTCATGCTTATCTCCCAAGACATTCATGATCTGAGCAAAATCGTCTTTGCTGAAGACACCATTTGTTCCTAAACTCAATAGGACAGTATCGTTCAACTCACCCTTGTCCTTCAACGCTTGCAAAAGTGGCGGACTGTCTTTCAGTTGTCGTCCGACTTCCCCATCTACCACCATATTAGGGAAAATTTCCGTTAATCCTTTTGAACCTGCTAGTAACACAGAATCCCCGAAAGCTGTCACCTTTAGATTTTTTGCTTTAGTGATTTCACGATTGCTAAGATTGTACTTGTCCCCTAAGCTTTTTGGTGCTTCCGAACTGCTGGTGGTCTCCTCTGTTGGCGCACTTCCAGCAGTGGAATCACTTGCCGAAGGTTGTACTTCTGTTTTATTTGCAGCCTTCTTATTTTGTTCAATCTGCTTTTGCAGTGCTTGTTGATTCGCATCGACCTTATTTGTCGGCGCGATAATCACTCCGACAACGGCAATTATAGTAAGCACGCTCGAAAAGATAAAACCGATTTTTCTGCGGCTTTTTATTGGCGCCCAAAATGATTGCTTCAATGAGACGAAGGTTCGACGGTAATTGAAGCGACGCAGCGGTGTCTCCACATATCGATAAGAGAGCTCTGTAACAAAAAGAATCAGAATCACTTCCATGATCGTATGAAGAAAGGTATGGTTTGCAACATTGACCTTTGCTTCATAGAAAATCATTACAGGAAATTGATACAAATAAATCCCGTAACTGCGTTTTCCGATCCATGAAAAGACTGGGTTCGTCAACCAACGATTCCAGCTTGCTCCCGGATGTGCCGTAATAGCCACGAGTAAAACACTTAATAAGCTCACTAAGAACATCCCGCCGTAATAAACGAAGGACCAATCATCTCGCATAAAGAGAAAGGCAAGAACTAATAATAGCAGTGAGCCTAATCCAATGCCGTTTAGTATCCGTTTCGCCTGCCGTGGAATCTTGGCTTTCAGTCGAGTACTTGGCCAAATAAAGGCCAATGCCCCACCTAATAGGATCGAGAATAAACGAGTATCTGTGCCGTAGTAGATACGCGTTGGGTCTTGCCCCGGAACGAACCAAACCGCCATTAAAATAGCAGATAGAAACGCTGCTGCGATAATCCCCAGAAAGACTTTCCCCTTATTTTTCACCAGCTTCATCAGTAAAACAAACACGATCGGCCACAAAATGTAGTTCTGTGTTTCCACGGCCAATGACCAAATATGGGTAAAGGGAGATTCGCCAGAAAAGCGGTCAAAGTAAGACATCCCATGATTGATCTGCCACCAGTTGTTTACATAGAACAAACTGCTTATGACGTTGCCTCGTAAATTATTTAATAGGTTTCGCTGAAACAATGTTATGTACGCCGAAGCTCCAATCAGCATTGTAACCAACGCAGGATACAAACGCTTCATCCGTCGATAATAGAATTGCTTGATATCAATTCGGCCGGTCTGCTTCCATTCCTGCAATAATAAATCTGTGATCAAGTAGCCAGAGACCACAAAAAAAACAGGAACCCCTAAATATCCGCCCCGCATTTGCGCAGGCATCAAATGATATAAAATTACGCCGATTACCGCTAGGGAACGAATCCCATCAAACCCAGTAATATAGCGACTATGCTTTAGTCTTTTTCCCATAAGTTTACTTTCCAACTTTACTATAGAATATCAAATTAACTATACGTATTATTCTGACAAACTGCAACATTTTCTCAATAAAAAAAGTATTTCCTAAATATTTTAGTTTTTAACGGAATGAGGTTTGATGAGAAACTTCTATTCAGCTAGTTCAAATTTGATGAATTTTTCTTCATTCATGTGACATTCTGCTTAATGCGGCACAAGCTGGAGCGCTCTTTAGTCCGTATGCACTCTTTGAACATTTCATACTGAGAATTGACAAAAAAAAAGACTCCTGCTGGAAGAAGCAGGAGTCACCGTCATTTCTCCGTCAAAGAAATTGGGTAGTTATTTTACAAAACAACCATGTTGATAATTTAACATTAAATTTACCGTTTGTAAATATTCTAAACATATATTCCTGTAATAATTTTCTCTTTCCGCTAAATGATTATCAAACGGCACGATTGTTTTTTAAATTTTTTCCAACATTTCTTCAATCGAACGATTTAACCAATTTCGACAGCCTATTACAAAAAAAGTCGAGACGTTTGCCCCAACTTATTAATCCATCGATTCTTCGTAAAAGCGTCCCATGATTCGTACATTTTCTGAGATACTTACAAAGGCATCAGGATCATTTTCCCGCATGATTGACTCCAGTACCGGCAATTCAAAGCGGGTAACGACGGTGAATAAAACGGTCTGCTTGTCGTGCTTATACGCACCTTCCGCTTCGTTGATGATCGTGATCCCGCGACGCATTTGATCTTGAATGGCATTGATTACTTGATCGGGACATTTCGTAACGATCATGACCTGCATTTTGCGCTGCTTTGTATAGAGTGCGTCGGTCAATTTTCCGCTCATAAAAATTGCCAGAGCTGAATAGAACATGTATTGCCAGCTAAATAGAATTCCAGCCATCAGCATGATCATAATGTTAAAAATGATTGAGATCGAGCCAACGGAAGTTCCTGTTCTCTTACGAATTGTAATACTCAAAATATCCAATCCGCCAGAAGACAAGCCGTTCTTCAAGGCAAAGCCGATACCGACACCCATGATCGCCCCGCCAAAGATCGCACAAATGATCGGGTCTTCTGTTAATGTCGTCTGTGGAATAATATGGATGAAGAACGACGTTAAGAAAACAGTGATGAACGTAAAAATCGTAAACTTATGACCAATCTTGAACCATGCTAAGAAAAACAACGGCACGTTGATCAAAAATAAAGTGATAGAAACTGGTACAGTAAAGCCGATCACGCGATGTGACAAGGTCGTTAAGATTTGCGCGAAGCCGGTCGCTCCACTGGAATAAATATGTCCTGGTTGGTAAAAAAAGTTTACGGCAATCGCCGCTAAAAATGCATAAACCACTGCGACAGATAATCGGGTGGCGTAATCGTGATGGGGCCACTCCTCTATCTTCTTTTTCATCATGTCCTGTCCGCCTCATTTCAAAATTTCACTCACATTATACGTATTTTCATGAAAAAAAGAAAGCACCTACCATGATGGCAGGCACTTCTCTTAGTATATTCTTAGAGTTATGGGAAATATGAAAAATTTAATCAACGAACTTTCACACATGATACTCTATAGATAGATTTGCAGACTAGCTTTTCTGCTTATTCTTCGATTTTTGTTACATCAATGCTCAACTCATAAAGCTGTAATGGCGATACGGTACTTGGCGCATCAGACATTGGGTCTGCCGCTTTCCCATTCTTAGGAAAGGCGATGACTTCACGAATATTGTCTTCACCAGCCAAAAGCATCGCAAAGCGATCCAAACCAAGGGCGATACCGCCGATTGGAGGGAAGCCATAATCCAATGCTTCCAATAAGAAGCCGAATTGCTCATTGGCACTTTCGCGAGTAAAGCCTAATGTTTCAAAGACTTGCTCCTGTAATTCACGGGTGTTGATACGTAATGATCCGCCACCTAATTCGTAGCCGTTCAAGACAATATCATAAGCCTGCGCATAAACCTTTTCAGGATGCTCCTTCAAGTTTGGAATATCTTTTTCCATCGGCATCGTGAATGGATGGTGAGCAGAAACGTAACGACCAAGCTCTTGATCAAACTCAAATTGCGGCCAATCAACAACCCACAGATAATCAAAACGATTTTCATCAATCAAGCCAAGCTCTTTCCCAACTTTTGAACGAACTGCGCCTAAAGCAGTTACTGCTGTTAAGAATTGATCCGCCGCAAACATCAAGACATCGCCTGCTTCGGCATTTGTTGCCTTTTTCAACTCTTCACTGACGCCGCCCATGAATTTCGCGATTGGGCCAGTTAGCTCGCCATTTTCATCCACTTTGATCCAAGCCAAGCCTTTTGCTCCGAATTGTCCAACGAATTGACCTAAGCGATCCAATTCCTTACGAGAATATTTGTCCGCCGCACCTTTTGCGTTCAAGGCTTTAACCACGCCGCCGTTGTCAGAAGCCATACGGAATACTTTGAAGTCTGTCGCAGCAGCGATATCGGTAACATCGATCAATTCCATGTCAAAACGTGTATCTGGTTTGTCTGACCCATAGCGTTCCATCGCTTCATCCCAAGTAATACGTGGGAATGGCAGCGTTACTTCAACGCCGCGAACATCCTTCATTACTTGCGCGATCATCGCTTCTGTATATTCTTGAATCTCTTCAGCCGTTAAGAAGCTTGTTTCGATATCGATTTGAGTAAATTCTGGTTGACGGTCCCCACGTAAATCTTCATCACGGAAACAACGAACGATTTGATAATAGCGGTCAAAGCCAGCCGTCATCAATAATTGCTTCAAAATTTGTGGTGATTGAGGCAATGCATAAAAATGTCCCGCATGCACACGTGAAGGAACTAAGTAGTCCCGCGCGCCTTCTGGTGTAGATTTCGCCAAGTAAGGTGTTTCAATATCTAAGAAATCATTGTCATCTAAGAAGCGACGAACTGATTGCGTTAAGCGGTGGCGCATCATTAAGTTTTGTGTCATTTTCGGACGACGCAAATCCATGTAACGATATTTCAAGCGCACTTCATCGCTGATATTTTGTTCATCTTCGATTGAGAATGGCGGCGTTTTTGCACTATTTAAAATAGTGATCGCTTCACCCTTCACTTCATAATCCCCAGTCGCCATTTTCTTGTTCACGGCACCTGGATCACGACGGATAACTGTCCCTGTAATTTCAACAACAAATTCGCTGCGGCATTGATCCGCAATTTCCCAAGCCGTTTTTGATTCTTCTGGGTTGAAAACTACCTGTACAACCCCTTCACGGTCACGTAGATCGATAAAGATCAATCCGCCTAAATCACGACGTTTTTGCACCCACCCTTTTAATGTTACCTTTTGATCCAAATACTCATCGGACACGCGTCCGCAATAGACAGTACGTCTAGCCATTTTTTCATTCCTCCATTTATTTAAGTAATCTACCTTGTTAAAAGTAAGATTTATTTCATTTAATCAAGCTTTGGCATGGTCATTTCATCATAGATTGCTGCAAAGTCTTCATAAAGATCAGCTAGTGGAAAAGCTTTTTCTTCCCGAGTCGCAGAATCCTTCACATTGATGACGCCTTTTGCCAACTCATCTTCACCTAAGGTTAGGACAAGCTTCGCGCCTTCCTTATCAGCCGTCTTAAATTGCGCTTTTGCTTTTCTTCCCATAAAATCCCGATCTGCTGAAAAACCAAAGCCGCGAATCGCTTGAACGACCTTCAAACTCTCCATATTTGTTTCCTCGCCAAGTCCTACTACATAGGCATCAAGACTTGCCGCACTTGGAATCATTACGTCTTCTTGTTCCAGAGTTAATAGAATCCGTTCAATCCCCATCGCAAAACCGATACCTGGTGTTTCCGGTCCGCCCAGTTCTTCTACAAGTCCGTCATAACGTCCACCACCACAGATCGTTGTTTGTGCCCCCATTCCAGGAGCATCACTCATGATCTCAAAAATCGTGTGGTTATAATAATCCAAACCACGAACCATCCGGTGATCGATTTCATAGGAAATATTCAAATATTCCAATGTCTTTGTGACACCTTCAAAGTAGTCCTTTGCATAATCGCTTAAATAATCTAAGATGCTTGGCGCATCCGCAACAATTGGCTGATCCTTGCGATCTTTACTGTCTAGGACCCGTAACGGATTTTCATGTAAACGACGACGAGAATCTTCGCTTAACTCTTCTTCATGCGCCTCCAAATAAGTAATTAACGCTTGACGATAGTTTGTACGCGTTTCTTTGTCTCCCAAAGTATTGATCACTAAACGTAGCTGATTGATCCCCAGTTGTTTAAAGAAATCCATCGCCATCGCCATTACTTCAACATCCAAGCTCGGATTTTCACTGCCAAAGGCTTCTACACCGATTTGGTGGAATTGACGCAAACGGCCTTTTTGCGGACGTTCATATCGAAACATCGGACCTGTATAGTAAACCTTATAAGGCTTCTTGAATTCTGGTCCAAACAATTTATTCTCAACATAAGCCCGTACAATTGGTGCCGTTCCTTCAGGACGAAGCGTCACATGACGATCCCCTTTGTCGTGAAAATCATACATTTCCTTTGAAACGATATCTGTCGTATCCCCAACGCTGCGGGCGATGACTTCATAGTGTTCAAAAATCGGTGTGCGGATCTCTTGATATTGGTAGTCGCTGAATACTAAGCGGGCAGTCTCTTCGACAAACTGCCATTTTTCGCTTTCTCCCGGTAAAATATCATTGGTCCCTTTTGGTCGCTGATAACTCATGGTTTATCTCCTTCATATTGATGTATTTATTTTAACTTTGCAGAAAAGTACGATTGCTCTTCAAGCCAGATACCCTTCTGTAGAGGTGTTATACCTTGGATTAAAAATTTGTACGTTTTGGTAAAAAGAACTCGCAGCTAGCTCACAAGTAAGGAAATCATTTTTCCAAAAGCGGGAAAAATGAGCTTATCTTCGTACGCATACGATTCTGCTATACTACTTGTTCATTAGACTGCTACAAACTTACAGCTACCTTTCAAACGTTAAAAGCTGCAAAAAACAGAACTCGCAGCTAGCTTATTAATAAGGAAATCATTTTTCAAAAGCATGAAAAATGAGTTTATTTTCGTACGCATATCATTGCACTATACATCTTGAGCTAAAATTTACCTTATATAATGAATATACTTTCTCAACAGGCAAACTGCGAAAAGTGCAACTGACAAAAAAAAGCCCTTGTTCGTGTGAACGAACAAGGGCGAAAATTATCGCGGTACCACCTATTTTTTAAAAAAGAGTCTCCCTCTTTTTTCTCTAGCAATTAACGCTTGCGTAACGGAGCGGCTTTGCACGCGCTCATCTCCAGACTGTCTTTCAATTACTTTTCACGAAATTGCTTTCAGCCAAGGCAATTTTTTCTGTACGTTTTTTCGTAATTTACTGGTTCCTTCACAGATATTTCATTGATATTTTTATCTCTTCTTAAGCTACTAAAAAAAAGCATGAAAGTCAAGTGATTTCATGGGTATATCTGAAGTTCGAAAAAGAATAGTCGCTTTTTTTCATACTTTATTTTAAACTTGAAAAAGAATGATCGTTTCTTTAAAGAAACGAAAAAAGCAAGGAGCGGATACTATATGACAGATGTACGAATTGGAAAATCACGAGTCTATGCAAGCGACCTAGGTCTAGGAACGAATGCCGTAGGTGGACACAACCTTTACCCGAACTTGACAGATGAAATTGGAAAAGACGTTGTTCGCACTGCCATCAATAACGGAATAACTCTATTGGATACCGCTTTTTCTTATGGACGTGGCCGTTCAGAAGAATTGATTGGTGAAGTTTTGCAAGAGCCTGAGTTTGATCGCTCCCGTGTGATTGTAGCGACGAAAGCCGCTCATGACATGCAACAGGACGGAAAGTTTAATAACTCGCCAGAATTTCTGCGCAACGCGGTAGAGGCTGCCTTGCAACGACTTCAAACGGATTATCTAGATATTTTCTATATCCATTTTCCTGATGAGACGACTCCGAAAAATGAAGCAGTTGCAGCGTTACATGAGCTAAAAGAAGAAGGTAAAATTCGTGCGATCGGTGTTTCGAACTTCTCATTGGAACAATTAAAGGAAGCCAATCAAGACGGCTATGTCGATATCGTTGAAGAACGCTTCAGCCTGATCCACCGTGAACATGAAAAAGAACTGTTTCCTTATTTGAAAGCCAATAAAATCAGCTTCGTTCCTTATTACCCACTAGACTCAGGTTTATTGACAGGAAAGTACAGTGAAGAAACAACCTTCGAAGCCAGTGATCTGCGCAGTAAAAATCCAGACTTCAAGGGAGAACGTTTCGCAGAGATCATCAAAAAAGTTGATCAACTAAAACCTATTGCGAAAAATTACGGAGCTACTGTTACACAGCTAGTCTTGGCTTGGTACATGAAGCACCCGCAAATCGACGTAGTCATTCCTGGCGCAAAACGCCCAGACCAAGTCGAAGCAAATGCCAAAGCCGTGGATATTCGATTATCGACGGAAGATTTCGAAGCAATTGATCAACTATTTAAATAGAAGAAAAAGAACGAAAAGCTCTTTCTCTTTTTCTTAAATTCGATAATAATAAGCAAAAGCGAGTACGTATGTGCTCGTTTTTTGCTTTTTAAAGGCTCGCTGAATAAACCCTATGGGCAAAAAAAGCACACCGTTATCTCCTTCCAGTCAATAGTTTCTTGACTTTTCTCTCCCATTTTCTTTTCTCGCGTCCCTGTTCAATTTCTTCTTGCGTTTTGCCGTGACGTCTTTCAGAGCTTTTGGGCTTATGTGCCGTTGCGGCGGCTGACTCATTTGGCGGCAGCTCCCAAGGCAGCGGGTACTTCGCATCGATCTGATCAGCGATTTCCTGATAGTTCAGCTTGCCTTTTTTATTTTCATTCGAAGGTTCTGCCAACACCGGTTCCTCTTCAGACGGTTCTTTTTTCTCAGAAGTCTGACATTTTTCATCCGTTGATTCCAACTCAGCTGTTTCTTCTTGTTCCGGTTGACTCACTTCATGCTGCGTATCGAGACAGGTTTTTACACTTTTGAATTTCACATATTCCGCAAAACGACGAATGCCACCCGTTTGGAAAATGGTCAAGGTTGTCAAAATTTCCAATATTTCCGCCGTTTCACTTTCTTGTCCGTGCGGGACCTGTTTCGTGTCACGTAATGTCCAGGCATATCTTTTCCCGTTGCCATCTTTAAAAACCGTCGCAAGATCAAATTGAAACGCTGTCTTCTCGAAGGTCTCAGCGGCTCTCTTTATCAATAACTTCCTATAAGAACGAGCTTGTTTTGTCAGCTCTTGATACTCTTCTTCGCTCTTAAACAGGCGATCAATGACCGTCTGCCATTCTTCTACACCTACAAAATAATCGCGGAAATAGGCGCAATGACGACGTAAGGTGTCATTAGGTGCAGCGGTCAGAAAAATCTCACGAATTAGCTCTGGGAACAGGTAGGCAAAATCCCCCACAGAAAGTGCGTCACGTACCAAAATAGCCACTGCCGCCTCTACGATCTCTGCCGCATTTTTTGTTTGTTCATAGCGCTGAGTCACGCGTTTTTCCAAGCTCTTTCTCAACATACCAAAAATTTGTCGCTGCCCTAACAATGCCTCTTTCATTCGTTTCATCCTCCATTCGTTGTTTTTGATTCCTTTGTAGTAATAATTCTTATGTAACCGTTCACAAAAATATTTTATACATAAAATAACTCCGAAGTAAATAGGTTTTATGAAGTATTCACTAATGATAATTTATTTAAACCTTTTGGATAGTAACTTTATCGATTCTATCCCCCCTTTTTAATATTACTTTATCAAGCTTAATAAATAACGAACGATAATTTCATGCGTCCAAAAACAAACAGACAAAGGATTTATGCACCTTTTTAAAATAAACATAATTATTTTATTCGAATGAAGGTAATCATATTTCTTACAAAAAAAGATACCACCCTTTTAAAAAGGTGATATCTTTGAACAAAAATGTCCCAATCAGTCGCGCTTATTCACGACATTCTGTTCTACTCCTGCTATAAATGCCGCGAAATTATCTACTGCGATTCCCATCAACCGTTCTCGAGTTTCCAATGGCCGCCAAGCAATATGAGGCGTAATAATACAGTTTTTAGCCTTCAGTAATGGATTATTATCAGCCATCGGCTCTTTAGAGACCACATCGACACCTGCACCGATAATTTTCCCTTTGTTTAAAGCTTCTGCGACAGCTGCCTCATCTAATAGACCGCCGCGTGCTGTATTCAATAAAACGACGCCATCCTTCATTTGATGGATGGTTTCTTGATTAATCATCTCTTGTGTCTCCGCTGTCTGAGGGACATGTAGACTGATAATATCCGCTTGACGGTAAAGCTCCTCAATAGGTACTTGCTGCGCCCATGAAGCCTGGGGTTCTTTTGGACGATGATTCCAATAGATAACCTTCATATTAAAAGCATGGGCAATCGCCGCTGTTGCTTGTGCAATTTCACCATAGCCAATCAATCCAAGTGTCTTGTTCTGCAGCTCCATCAACGGTGTTTTTTGGTAGGTAAAATCAACACTCCGTTGCCAGTCTCCTTGGTGGACTGAGTCATTATGAACAGCGACTTGATTCACGATCTCCAATAAAAGCGCAAAAGTAAACTGTGCAACTGCGGCTGTTCCATACGCTGGAATGTTCGTCACCGGAATATTCCGCTTCCTAGCTGCTTCGATATCTACAACATTGTATCCAGTCGCCACTACACCAATATATTTCAACTGTGGAACAGCAGCCAAAACTTCTTCATCAATCGGTGTTTTATTCGTTAGGATCGCTTCTGCGTCACTGATTCGCTCAATGATTTCCTTTTTATTTGTAAAGGACGTACGATCATAAACGATAACCTCGCCAAATTCTTCAAAGCCTTTCCAGCTCAGATCTCCTGGATTCAACGCATAACCATCTAAAACTACGATTTTCATCATTTGCCTCCATTCTTTACCATTCATTGTACCGATTCTTTTTTGAATTGAAAAGAAACAAAAACCCGAGAGGGAAAAATGATTTCACCTCTCGGGTTCTACTTATTTATTTTTCTTCCTCTTTTTTTGATCTGCGAATCCATAATAGGAAGGAACTTCCTGCGAGTACACAAAGACCGAGGATCGCTGATAAAGGATTTTGCTCCGAACCAGTTTTTGGCAGGTTCTTAGCAGATGTCGCTTCTTTATCCGCTTTATTGCTGTAATACCTTCCACCGAAGTAGCTGCGATAGGTGCTTTCAGATTGCGGTGCTTTCACTCCCGAATCCTTGTCCTCTGTTTTCGCGCCACCTGTTGTGATTTCCTTCTTCGCCCATTTTGCTACAAGCGTCACACCGCCTGCTGGCATTTCAAAGACATCCTCTGATTTATTATCCTTCACATACCAGCCTTCAAAAGTATAGCCGCTTCGGGTTGGTGCTTTCACTTGGCTAATGTCGACTTTTTCACCGGTTTTACCGATAATATCAGCAGGTTTTGTCGCTTCATCGCCGCCATTTACATCAAATTTCACGGTTTGATCGTCTGCCTGCCAATTTGCATACAGCGTAATTTTAGCCCCATCTGTATCAGATAAATTCATTACCGCTTGCTCATCTTCATAGTCCACCGCGCCGTCTTTTTTCGTTGACCAGCCAGTGAAGCTATAGCCTGCTTTTGTGAAGGCATTTTTACTGATGCTTTGGTTTTGGTCGTACTCAAACGCTTGATCTGCCATAGTGCCTGTTCCACTGTTCTTGTCAAAGGTAATCGTATAACTGATTGGCGTCCATTCCGCTTTTAGCGTTTTTCCACCTGCCGGCATGACAAATGAATTCTCAGCTTTTGTTGCGCCTTCATACCAGCCAGCAAACGTATAGCCAGTCCGTGTCGGAGCTTTCACCGTTGAAAGATCTACCGTTGAATCCGTTACTTGAACAATATCCTTTGGTTTTGTCGCTGGATCACCACCATTTACATCGAACACTACAGTTTGATCTAGGGCGCGCCAGACAGCGTAGACCGTTAATTCATCATCGTGTGTTGTACATAAATTTTTGACTGTTTGCTCATCAAGGTAATCACAAGTTAAGCTCTTCGCCGATGTTCTCCAGCCTTCAAACTGATAGCCAGGTTTTGTATAGGTATTCTTCGCCAATTTTTGTTCCACATCATAGACAAATGTTTGCTTATCCATCGTTCCACTGCCGGTATTAGAATCAAAATTCACCTTGTAAGAGATGGCTTCCCATTCTGCACGTAAGATTTTACCCCCTACTGGCATTATGATTGAATCCCCCACTTTATCTGCACCATCGTACCAGCCAGTAAATTTATAACCCGTGCGCGTTGGTGCTTTTACAATGGTCAAATCGACTTCCGCATCCGTCGCCGAGGTAATGTTCGCTGGCTTGCTGTCAACATCGCCACCGTTCACATCGAATTGAAGAACTTGAGGAGAAGCTGACCATACAGCATAAAGAGTAATCGTCTCATTATTTTTCGCAGTTAGGTTTTTCACGTTTTGTTCATCAACATAGGCGGAGCTGCCTGTCTTACTCGTTGCCCAGCCAACAAAGGTATAGCCAGATCGAGTAAAACTATTTGCAGTGAGTTTCTGCTCTGCGTCGTAAGTGAACTGCTGTGAAGCCATTGTTCCAGTCCCTTTGTTCGCGTCAAACTGAATCGTGTATTGATTTGCTATCCAATCAGCCTTCAAAGTCATGCCGCCTGCTGGCATCTTGATCGTTCCGGTAATTTCATTACTATCTTTATACCAGCCATTAAATGTATAACCGGTTCTAGCCGGAGCCTTGACTTTGTCAATCTCGACCTCTTGATCGGTTTTCTTCACGATATCCGCTGGTTTGCTGGCAATATCGCCACCATTTACATCAAATTGAATCGTTTGATCAAGAGCTGCCCAGACTGCGTAAAGCTTGACTGTCCCATTTTCAGCAGAGCTCAGATTCATAACAGAAGCTTTATCGACATAATCTGCAGATACGGCATTGCTTGCTTTTGCCCAGCCGCTAAATTGATAACCCGGGCGTGTAAAGGTATTTTCTTTTAAGTTCCCAGCAACGTCATAAGTAAAGGTTTGATCTGTCATTGTTCCTGTTCCGCCGTTACTCTCAAACTGAACAGTATAAGCATTGGCTTCCCAAATCGCATAGACCGTTTTATCTACGGTAAAGTCAACAGTCGTGCCATCCACAAAATCTGCAGCCGTTTCGTTTGGTGTTGTTCCCCATCCTTTGAATTTGTAGCCAGTACGAGTTGGCTTAGCCACTGCTGTTAAATCAACCGTGTCGCCGAAATCATAAGACTTCGTATCAACAGTATCTGTTGTTCCGTCATTCTTCTTATAGGTCACACCCACTGAAACAGCTTTCCAGATTGCCTTCAAATCCAACGCCGTTGAGCTTGAGGTGAAATTGATTTTTGCCCCAGGCTGATAGTCTTTGCTAGCATTCGATTTATCTTGCCATTTAACAAACGTATAACCTGATAACGTAGGAACGTTGTCCGATAAAGTAATCGAACCGTTCCCAGAAGAATCCAATAAAACTGATTGCATCGTTGGCATATTGCTAGCGCTAGTTACACCAGATGCCAAGAAGCTTGGCAGTGCTTCATCATAGGTCACCTTAGCAATCTCCGTACTAAAGGTAATTTCAGAGCTCTTCGCATTCAACGTTGTACCAGATCCAACTTCTTTCGCTGAATATTGGAACTGATTCACAGTTTTTTGGTTATCGGCATCTGGCACTAAGAAATTCATCACCGTGTCTAATGTTTCATTCGGTGCAACAACCTTCGTACCAAAATCAATATATATCGCAGTAACAGCCTCCATATCGCCAGGCGTTGCTGTACTAAACCCGTGGCTGCTCAATTTCGCCGCATTCCAGGTTTGCAAGTCGCTGCTATAGTCTGGCAATGTATCGATCGCTTGCGTGGTGTAGTACACCGTGCCGCCAGCATCCGCTAGACCAGTAAAGCTGATATTTCCATTTGATCCGCGACCATCCGCTGATGACGGTAAAATATCGTACAAGCGAACATTGTTAAAACTCGTATTTCCTGTATTGCTGACGGTTGCTTTCATCTGCGGAGTCGTATTCTTATCTACCGAAAAATGGGTGGTTTCTGTCCAGCTGTCGCTGCTTCCGCTCCGACCTGCTGTGTCTCCGTTGAGTTTAGAGGCATAGACGACTGATAGAGCAGTGTGACCGCTAGTTCGCCCTGTGTAACTATTAGGAACAGTGTTATCGTAACCCATGCTTGTTGCTAGGGAATCAGATAGATTATTCATATTTTGAGTAATTTGAACAAAATTAGAATTTGTCACAGCTGTTGCTGGGATCGAATAGTTTCCAACAGGTGTCCCAGATGCTATCTTGAAACTTATTGGGATCTTATAAGAAACGCCGTCCTTATTATTGAAACCCTCTACTCCACTAGCACTAAAACGGTAATAATTATTTGTCGAGTCAGAACTGATCAAACTTACCTGCACTGTTCCAGGATAGTTCGTACTATTCATAGCATCATAAAAATCCTTTGGCGATCCAGGTTCGACCATTTCTAATACTTTGGGAATCGCCACTGTTATCTCAGGATCTTTTGCACTTCCTACAGCGTTGTACGCATTGTACCCTTGAATTTCATAATTAACTGTGTCCCCGGGTTGCCTAGCATTTGAATTCCCACTAACAAAATTTACATAAGTATCCGTGGTATTTCCAGGAGCGTAATATACATACCCAGTGTCCATTTCTTTTATTTTTGCAACTGCAGGCTGATCATTCGTTTCATCATCATAATATAATGTCGCTCCCATAGAAACTGTTGATACTTCATTCGTAGGAATTTTCGTTCCATCTGGCCAGTTTCCTGAACTCCAATTTTCTGCTTGATAGCGAATACCATAACCCGTATTTGGTAACCATGCTCCTGTTGTTGCTCCATCAAGTCCCATTGGAATGACATCTACTTTATCGATATACTCACTCGTGTTTAGCGTTGGAAGCGGAACTGTTTTAGTTCCAGAATAATTTGCACTAGTTCCCGTTCGAGTGATTCCCGTCTTAGTGTCAACAATAGAGAATTGTGCTTTATAATATCCTAACGGTGTTCCTGTTTCGGCTGTTTCATATACCATGACTGAACTGAAATTCACTTTTTTTGAATCTGCATCTTTCTGATAAAGTGAGAATTTCGTATTAAGAATATCTCTCTTACCAGTATTTTTTCCTGTCCAGCTATGATAATAATTTGAGTACCCGAATACATAATTTGCCGTTGAAACGGATGAATTATTTGATAAATCCACTATCGCAAGCGCTACGGAACCTGTATTACGACGTGAGTCAGTTGAAGTTAATTGCCAATTTTGCTGCTCCTGTTTTACGTAATCCGAGATTGCTTTTTTTTCTTGTAGTTTTCCATTTACTTTCTTGTAAACAATTCCTACAGTTATGTGAAAATTGTCTCCTACATTTAATGTGGCAGGCGGATTAAATGTGGTATCTATTGATTGATAGTTAGAATTTATATTACTGTTCGCCTGCCACAAGTTAAAGTGAGCAGGACTATCGGAAATTTCTCGGTAATGACGTGTATATCCAACTGGAATAGTTGAATCATCATTATTAGTTTTAGCGGGACCATTAAAATAGTTTGTCATATTAGCTGATACCGTTGATCCTGTAGGATACTCGATGTACGCAAGATTTTTCGCAGTTTCATCCAACAGCCATCGTTTATTATAACTATTATAAACTCGAACTCGATTTGAGATACTCCCCCCTTCATAGTCCTCTGAGGTTGGACTAAATCGCCCAATAGTAGTATTCATCCCATCAGTCGTTGAACTTTTCAATTGTACCTTACTCGACTGCGACAACTGCGTATCCGCAGAATCATAAGCAGTTGCTTGTAAATCCTGCCAAATTACTTGGTTTACCGGAATTTTCGCATCGTAATCTGGATTAAACTTAAATCGCAGGTTAACTGTTTCAACAGTTGTCTTAGTCATTTTCAAATGGATGATCAGCTTTTGATTGGTGGTATCATCCTCATAATGATCAACGATTGAATCTGCTGCTGGTGTTCCCGGATCGATAAAAGAAAAAATCGGATCTGTCATGGTAAAGTGTTCAAAATTTGGATTCGAAGGATCTGGCGTAAATCCATAGGGAATTTCTACCTTAGCTCCCGTAATTCCAGCGGTACTGATCGAAAGCGGAACAGCTACAGCGTATTCTGTTGGTGCAATACCTGATACCGGATCAGTATATGTTCTAAAAGTGCCCTCTGCTTGCAGACCAACATTGATACTTGCAGCTTTGGGTGTTGGTTTTGCTTTAGTCGCTGTCTTTTCTGGGTCTTTCTCTTCTTTATTTGACTCAGTTGTTTCTTCGGTAGCTTCTTTGGATTCTTCTTTTTCCTTCTCGGCTTCCTTTTCTTCGACAGCAACAACAAGCTTTTCACTTTCATAATTCGTTTCTTCATCAAAGAGAGACAACTCATAGCTTCCTGCTTTTTCGGCGGTCAGCGTAAGAGTCTTGGCTGTTGCTTCTTCATCAGCAATATTTTTGATCGTTAATTCTCTTTTTTCCTCATTCCAAGAAAAGTCTTCACTTGGCTTCTCCTCAAAAAGGTTATCTTCGCCATCAAAAGCTAATTCCTCTGGCAAATAAAGCTTAGCTTCTTTCAGATTACCAAACATCTCTAAAGTAAATTTTTGGTCTTCTTTGATTGTTTTTTCTTCTTTTTGCTTCAGAACCATTGAAGGTATCAATGCTTCTTCTCTTACCTCCTCGGTGGGCGTATCTTCCGATGAGAACTGTGTTTGTTCCTCACTTGAAGCTTCTGTAACGGTATCGGGTGTTTCCACTTCTATCTTTTCTGGAATCGTTATCCCACTTTGAACAGACTCTAAGGTTTTATCACTTTGCTCAGTTTGTTCACCTTTTTGTTCTAAACCATACGACTCAGCAAAAACTGCGCCTGTTGGCAGCAAAGAACTAAAAAGTAAGATAGACGTACCAAGAAATGCAATGGGCTTTTTCTTCATTTGAATCCTCCTCAACAAATCTCCTCTAATTTATTTCGAATTAATTATTATCAAAATATAATAATATATAAACAATAATACCAAACCGAAACTTGCATAATCAAAACTATTTTAATTTTAATTGATAATTTACGGTTGTTTTTGTGTAACATAAGTTAATTGTGTGTTCGCTAGAGCAAAAAAAGTAATCAAAAGGCAATTATGTATATCGTCTTTTGATTACTTCATTTACCCGTTACGAGAAAAATACAGGAGACAACTGATAGCCTTCTCCCCAGACTGTTTTGATTGATTCTTCAGTCAGGTTCATTCTGTCAAATTTCTTTCTCAGTTTTTTTACGATGGAGGAAAGGTGAGATAAATGGGAGTTCGTCACACCTGTTCCCCACAACTTGTTGCATAAGGCCTCTCTCGTAATCACTTCACCATTTGAATAATACAGTTCATTAAAGACTTTCTCTTCTAATTTCGAAAGGCTTAATTGATTCATTTGCTCTGCAATGTCGATCTTTTGACCAAAACTAGAGTTAATCCCTGTTTTTCTAAAGCTTGTTTGTGTCGCATGATTAAATTTTGAAACCATTAATTTTTCTCTTAAAGAGTCCAGATTCAAATTGATTGCCGTGATTTTCTCAACATTTTTCAAATCACCTAAATCTGCCACCTCGCCGACTTTACGAAACAGCAGATTCTTTTTATTTTCAAAAAGCGGCAACAGAAACTTAATTTCCGCATTGGATACCGTCTCACTGAAAATGATAAATTGAAAATGGTTCATCAAATCAGGGTATTTTTGATGTTGAACCAAATAATCATACAAACTAGAGGAACAAAGAACTTCGTAATTCAAAAACTGCAGCTTTTCCTGTAATTCGCCATCGGATAAGATATTGCGCGTAAGTATTAGTACATGTCCCATTTGGGAATCACCTTCTTTAACTTTTATAGATAACGATAATTAATTAATGCTTTTATTTTTCTTGAAATGTTTTCTAACCAGAAATATAACAATCGTTGTAATTGCGATTGATAATATTATCGAAAAAGATTTTTTCGAACTATCACTACTTAAGTTGATTTTTTCAGTATGCATTTTCTCATATGGAACTCTAGTCCCTCTAACTAAGAGACGATGACTATTCACACCATAAGGAACACAAGTAACCAATGTTACATAATCCTCACCAATAACAGGCAAAAGCTCTTTTGTCTCATTTGGTTCGACTTTTTGGATTTGATCTACTTCATAGCACAATGTTTCATTCATTACTTTAATAAAAAATCGATCACTTTTCTTTAAACTGACTAGGTCTGTAAAAAGTTTTGCATTTGGCAGTCCACGATGAGCGCTTATAACCGCATGAGTAGAGCTACCTCCTACTGGAAATGAGCTCTGAACTAGATGTCCAGCACCTTTTTGCAATATTTTTTCACTGGTACCGTGGTAGATCGGTAGTTTCACCTTAATCTTCGGTATTTCAATCGTTGCCATGACGCCATCAAAATTTAATATACTCATGTAATTATCTGGCACAGAGATTCCACTATTTTGGATAAATGGATCTTTTATTTTCTCACCAGATATACTATCGTTGTAGTCACTTGCTAATGAAATTTCTCTTTCAGAGTCCTCAGCAGAATACTTATCAATGTTTTTTTCGTATTCTGAAATCACTTTTTCTTCCTGAATCCCTGCAAAAATGTTTGCTATAAAGGGATAACTCAAAAGCCCGACTCCAATCAATACAAGAACTGGAATTAGTAGTTTATAAATTTTCATTCAGTCATTTTAATCTAGACTTGAATAGATTTAACTACTCAAGTCTAGTCTCCTTACTAAGCTTCTTTACGTGACTTTCTTGATATCAGATACGCTGCAAATAACGTTAATAAACCAGCAGCTATTAAAATGATAGATGCCGCGCTACCTGTTTTTGGCAGCGTAAATCCTTTGTTGTTGTACACTTTGTTTGATTGAAGTTTTGCTGCTAAGTCACTATTTTTACTTACTTCAAGAGCGACTGGATTTTTCAATAGCTGATACCCATCTTTTGCTTGCGTCTCAACCACATAATAGGTGCTTTTAGCGGTTTCCCATGATTCATTGTCATTTCCGTATTTCAGTCCTTCAAAGACAACTTCTCCTGTAGCATTTGATTCTACAATATAGTCTGCGGCTGAGTCATATTGTGCCTCTCCCGGAAAGACGATCTTTCCTGTAGCTGTTTTCTTCACATATTTACCAGCTTTTGCGTTTGCTTCAGTATTAGCAATCGCAAATTTCACATTCGATAAGGCAGTACTTGTTCCAGCTGCCAGTTTAACAAATCCAGTAGAACCTGTGTGTACTTCAGGGACTGTCGGCTTCGTTGGATCAACAGGATCTGATGGATCTCCTGGAACTTTAGAATCATCCGTATTTGCTACAAAGTCGACACCAATACTATTAGTGTAATTCAATGTTGCTTTGTTTTCGATTTTATCAACAGTTAGTGCATCTTGAGTGACAGTCGTTAAGACTTCTAAAGTAAACAACGGATAGGTAGCTGTTCCTGCCTGCGCTACTTTTTTCATTCCAGCTTTTGTAAGTGAGAAAGTCAGTTTTGTATCCGCTCCTTGTGGAGTAGTAACCGCAGTGTAATCGGTCGTTGGTGTCAACGTAAACGCTGAGCCATCTACCATGAAACTAACACCTTTATATTCCAAACCTTTTGACAAGATGTCGACCATTTCAAATTTTTTACCATAAACTTCTTTACTATTTGAATCTGTATAATATAGGTCTTTAGGAATATCAGAAATGATTCGCCATTTCACATCATCTCCGACATTTACTCCTTTATTTGTAACATCTGCTGTTTCAACTTCTTTTTTTATGTTTGGACCATCTTTTAATTTATTTTTAGGGTATGCATGAACATCATAATTCCAATCTGTTCCATCTTTATTGGTAGATGGTAATGAAATTAGAAACGGAATGCCTTCTGCATCTTCAACCACAGGGTTTGCTACTTCTGTGACCAAATAAATTCCTTGATCTGCCGCAGCAATCGTATACTTTGCCTCACCATTTGTATCTGTCGTTCCTGATTGGCTTGGTACGTCTAGATCAACACCATATGTTGCTGGATTCGCCAAAACAGTCGCTGCATCAGGTAAATCAGCAGCACTAGCGGCGTTAAAATTAATATTTGTTTTGTAAATATTAAAGCTGATATTTTCTAAAGGTTCTAAGCTAGGAAAAGCTGTAAGGTCCAGCTCATCTCCACTAGAGCCCGGTAATCCTGTTAAATTTGTTTCTTTATACTTGTGAATCGTTAAATCTACAGCTTTCGCTGTATCAACAGTAGACGCTGCTAATGAAGAACTCCCTCCAGAAATTAATCCACTCAACGCAAGCAACACAACAAATAGTGCTGAAAACATTTTTTTTAATTTATTCATTTCTATACCCCTCTTCTCTTTCTATTTACTCCATAAATGCTCAATGCAATGGTCAGAACTCCTGCGCCAGCAAGCACAACTTTCAAGGCTGTGAGAGCTTTCCCTGTTTTAGGCAGTGTATACGTTTTAGAATTGTAAATAATATACGCATCTTCGGTAGAACTCCATTCTACTGCTGGTGGTTTAGCGCCATTTTTCTCTGCTTCTCCGGTAAAGGTAACCTTGACTTGGTTACTTACAATTTCTACCTTGACTTTCCAATAGCCGTACGGTAATTGGTAGCCGGATTTCGTTTTTGTTTCACGCAACTCATACTCGCCAGTTTCTAAGTCTGAAAACGTTAATTTCCCAGAATTATTACTGGTTTTCACTTGTTTGAAACTCGCTTCTGCAGGTTTAGTCAGTGTAAACTCCACGCCATCCATAATTTGTTTACTAGACGCATCTTTCTTCAAGATAGTAATATCTTGAGAAGCTTCCCATTGAGCAAAAAGTGTGACATTTTTTGCCGGCATCTGGAAGGAGCTTGGTGTAAAGACTTCAGAAGTAGAATCGAATGAATAATTCGTTCCTTTTCCGTCGGCCTTATCATTCCATCCAATAAACTTGAATCCGCTTCGAGCCATCGTCCCTGGTTTTTTAAGACCCACCGTCTCACCAACAGTATACAATTTGCTATCGACTGGAACTGTTCCAGCTGAATGACTATTCCCATCGTAGGTAACACTGAATGTTGTGTTAACTGTAACGATATTTTCCGCAGTGCCATCCGCCGCATCTCCTGGCTCAGTCGTCCCGCTGGAAGTACTATTTCCAGGTGTGCTTGGATTAATCCAATAAGAAGCGATATTTTTGATCGTATTCGCTGAATAGTTAGCTGGAACAGTCAATTGTACGTTGATTTTTATGTCTTTACTCTCTAATCCAGTCAATTGCGTTTTACTTAAATCAACTCGCAATAGAGAAGAATCATCCTTCATAACGACTGTGCCTACTTCACTCCCTTCAACCTTACATGTAGGAGTGCCAGTAAATGTCGTTCCAGCAGGTGCTATATCCGTAAGAACTAATTGATCATAGCCAGCTAAACTGTCTGGTAAACGCATCGTTACTTGATAATCCAGTGTTTGCTCCGTACCGGCATTGATTGTTTTTGTGTCTTTATATGTGCCATCTGCAGCTTTCACTTGTTTCTTTAATTCTTTTGGTTCTTCAAGCACTGTAATTTTCGACTCATTGCTGTCGGTAGGATCATCCCCATTAATAGATACATCCGCTTTATTTTTCAATGTCGCCCCTTTAGTAATGTTCTCTGTAGCTTTAACCGTTACGAACAACTCAATCGTACTATTCGGCGTCGTTAATAGATTGATTCCCGCTTGATTCAAATGTGCTTCGAGCTTGCGAGTAGTGGAATTATATTCAATCTCTCCCACTTTTGCGCTTCCATCCCGCAGCTCATCTCCACTTATAGTGAGCGCTTTTGTACCGACATTCATAGTGATCGAATTAGTAAGCGTGTCATCCAAAGCCGTTTTGCTTGGCAACGTATCTGTAATATCAATGGAGTCATAGCCGTCAACCCCTGTAGCTGGTGTCGTCATCTCAATAAAATAAGTAAACTGATCATCCTTGGATATGCCTTTTTCAAAAATATCCTCTGAGAAATCTGCTTTGTTTGTCGTCTTTCCTTTGGCAACCTTCTTGTGAAGGGCAGTGTCTTCAGAATCTGCCAATGCCAATTTGAAATGAACATTATGTTTACTATTTGAGTCTTTTTCAAAATGAGTGGAGCTGATTGCCCCAGCCTTTGAATTTGCTACAATAAATTCGCTTGCGGCTATTGCAACTGCTTTAATAGCAGAACCATCAGCTTTAGTAACGATCCGATCATCTTGGGCACTATTTGACCAGCTGTTACTTCCATTTCCCCGAGAGGTCCAAGTGTATTTGGCAAAATCCGCTGTACTGATGGAAACACCTTTATCGGCATATTTTTTCTGCCATACCTTGTAGAGTGTCTGGCATTGTTTTTCATAATATTCATCAACTGTTCCATCATTGATAGAGGAAACTTTCTTTCCACTTGCTTTTGCATGAACCGCTGCATGGTCAGTCGCTCCGGACACTTTATCGGAATCATTGTACTCATGAACCGTTAAACCAATAATATTCCCGTTATCCGCAGTAATATCTCCACTTTTACTCACGACACCGCCAATATCTGTCGCTGCAGAAGTATCATCTGTACAAGCGCCTGAAATTGTTCCGTCGCTTGTAGCTAATATATCGCCTGTAGCAACAAGACCAACATCTTTCGCTTTTTCAACAATTAGACTTCCCTCACTGACTGAAACTTTGCCAGCAACACTTGCACCGATTTGCGCATCTGTTTCCTTGTTTCCAATAACTTCGATCTTCGAATTTGCATCGTTAACGATTAAATCTTTTGTCATCAATCGAACACCAATTTTGTCAGACTTTACGTCCATGGTTCCGGCTTTTTCTAAGGTAAGATTCTTTCTATAAACACGAATATTTCCAACACCATCAAAGGTTCCACCTGTTTGAAGCAATTCACCATCTGCTACATACAGTGACGCTCGCGTATTTGGTCCGAAAGAAAGATTGTCTTCCCCTGCATTTCCACCTACTGAAGACTTCACTGTACTATTTTTCACAGTATAATTGTTCAAGATATGGATAGAATCGTTGTAA
Source organism: Enterococcus raffinosus (assembly GCF_019175485.1). Taxonomy (NCBI): domain Bacteria; kingdom Bacillati; phylum Bacillota; class Bacilli; order Lactobacillales; family Enterococcaceae; genus Enterococcus; species Enterococcus raffinosus. The sequence goes on along the minus strand of NZ_CP072888.1, from coordinate 996,658 downwards.
TCTGAATCGTTCGTTGCCGTAATCGTTGCGTTATCTGCAATCAGATTATGAACCTTCATGGCAGCTATAGAACTAAGGCGACCATTTTCGATAGTGCCTTTCGTATAAGCATCCAGGGTACTGTTAGTTACTTTTAGGTAATTCTCAGTCTCATCGTAGGCCTTACTACGACCATGATAAAAACCAACAATGTTTCCTTGACCTTTCGAGTTTGAACCTATAACATGTGCTCCATTTTCGATAATCCCATAAGAGGCATGGTCAGAATAGGTCGTTTCCATTTCCCCAAGCGCAATCCCATAAGCACCACCTAGACCTTCAACAGTCGCGGCGTTAACTTTTAAATAGCCGTTACCATTATCAATATCTGCTCGAACCCAAATTCCAGAACTTCCTTTAGCGGAGGATGTCGTACATTCGCCTACGACTTTAGTAGTTGATCCGGTCGCCTCAAGTGAGACGCCAGTAAAAATTCCAGCAGCAAATTCTTCCGGCGAGACACCAGAAACGCTTGTCATCCCTTGAACATTTGCCCCATTAGAGGCTATTAATCTTCCGTGAGTTGCAATCCCGCCAGCACTTCCACCTGTACGAGAGGTCCCGGTCAAGTCAGCGTCATTTACTTCAATTGAACCTAAATTGTAAAAACCAGCATGATAGCCCTCTGTAGTAAGTGCTGTGCCTGATTCAATACTTGCCAACTTCTGAACATAAAGCCCTTTTCCTTTTTCAAAATCAACACTGTTTTCCGCGTTAACGTCAATTGGATCAGCCTTTGATTGGACAGTAAGAACACTATTGTTCTTAGCAGTCATGTCTTCAAAGAGGGCACCCAGCATATCCCCTTTTATATCCACTGTGGCTTTATCAAAAACAGCTTTTCGAATGACTGCCCCTGCCACTGTTTCAAAAAGTGGGTCACTATGGGAAGTTTGCATGCTATTAAAATCAAGATTCGTTCCAGTACCAGAAGTAAATCCATTATCCAAAACCAAGGTGCCATCACCAGTGAAATTCACTGTACTATCTGGACCATAGACGTATTTGATGGTCGCTGTTACACCAGCTTCGACCTTAATTGTTGCAGCAGCACCTGCTGAAACTTCGACATAAGAATCTGAGTTAGAAGTCTGTGTTCCTGATACGCCAGTGGCGGTAAAACTGTTCGCCCCGGTGAACGTTAGCGTATCACCATCAGACAGCTCAATTTTATCTCCTGTAACTGCAGCTAAGGGTGCCATCTCTTTCTTAGCTTTTTCAGACTTTTTGCCTTCTTTTTTGTTCTCTTTATCTGTTTCTTTTGAAGAAGCTCTTTTTTGAGGAACCGATTCTTCTGTTTCGCTCGAAGTCATTTGAGATTCCTCTACAGATTCAGCAGAAGTTTCTTCTTCTGAAGACGAAACTATTGTCTCTTCTTCGCCAAAAACTTGTTTTAAAACTAAATCTTCTGAGAGCTCGGAATTAACATCAAAAGCTTTACCAATTGCTTCGGCTTCTTCCTTCGTTAGAGATGAAGCTTCTTTTTGATTAGGTATTTCTCCATTTGAAAGAGCTTCCCCATCGCTCAATTCTATTTCTGATATTTTTTCTCCATTTTTATTCAGAAAAGTGACCAAATGTTTATCTATTGATGATATATCTTGATCTGATTCAATAGAGTAAGCAATCATATTACTAGGAAACATTAATAAAAAAATCCATAGTAACTTTGAGCCGACCCCCAAAAGTTAGACCAAAATCTAACTCTTGGAGGTCGGTATTTTTATGGCTAAATATAGTTTTGAATTCAAATTGAAAGTAGTTCAAGAATACTTAGATGGGAAAGGTGGTTATAGCTATTTAGCAAAGATACATTCGGTTAAGGATAGGAAACAAATACTAGATTGGGTGAATTCCTACCGGGAATTTGGCGAAGAAGGTCTTCTCAGAAAACGTAAAAATGCGAATTATTCTGTTCAATTTAAGTTGGATGCGATAGAGTTATATCAAACTAGTGAGCTGTCTTATCGTGAAATTGCCAATGTACTTGAAATGAATAATCCGTCTCTCATTGCCAGTTGGATGAGAAAATTTCGGGATGATGGTATTGATGGACTCACAAAAAAGAAAGGACGTCCATCTACCTTGACTGAGAAAAAAGAACAGAAAAAGAAGCGTTCAATTGAGTCAACACCGGAAGAACGAGACCGTATTAAAGAATTAGAAAAACAAGTGCGTTCCCTTCAGATTGAGAATGCCTTTTTAAAAGAGCTGAGGAAGCTGCGAAAACAGGAAGCCCAACAAAGACGAACGAATCAATCGCACGAATCATCAACAGCCTCCGAGGATCATTCAAATTAGTTGAGCTTCTTGAGACGTTAAACTTTCCTAAAGCGACGTTTATGTACTGGCAAAAACGATTTGACAGAGACAATCCCGATCAAGGAATCGAAGCCGAAATGCTTCGTATTCGTAAAGAACATAAAAATTATGGCTGTTTACGAATGACGAATGAACTAAAAAATCGCGGATTTCATGTCAATAAAAAGAAAGTTCAACGTTTGATTCGAAAGCTAGGGATCGAAGTCCGTTCCTACACACGTAAATCACGTCGCTATAATTCTTATCGAGGAAAGATTGGAAAAGTGGCGAAAAACCGGATTCGTCGTCATTTTTATACGAGTATTTGTCATCAAAAAATTACGACAGATACAACAGAATTCAAGTATTTTGAAATAGATACCAAAGGCGTGATCCGACAAAGAAAGTTATACCTAGACCCGTTCATGGACATGTATAATAGCGAGATTCTTTCGTACCGCATTTCAGAAAAGCCGAATGCCTTGGCAATTATGGAAGGTTTAGAAGAAGCCATCGCGATCACGGCTGATTGCCCCTATCGTCGCACCTTCCATTCGGATCAAGGGTGGGCTTATCAAATGAAGTCCTATCGGCAAAAACTAAAGAAACAGAAAATCTTTCAAAGTATGTCTCGCAAAGGAAATTGTTTAGATAATTCAATCATGGAGAACTTCTTCAGTCTTCTAAAACAAGAAATCTTTCATGGGGAAACCTATCACAGTTTTGATGAACTAAAAACGGCGATCGATGACTATATCTATTACTACAACAATCACCGGATGAAACAGAAATTGAATTGGAGAAGCCCTGTTCAATTTCGAAAAGCTGCACAGAAAGCGGCATAATTGTCATGTTAACAAACAAAAAATGGAGTAGATTTCTCTACTCCGAAATAAGTCTAACTTTTTGGGGTCACTTCACTTTGCGAATTTCCCTATTACTTTTCTTAATTTCATTCATAGAACCTCCTTAATATTTGTATTTCTAAAAATATTTTGCACAATAATCCTTTTAGAATTTTCAAAAGATATTTATACAAAATTATCTATCTTTTACTTCCCTCCAATTGATTATTATTTGAATAAAAGCAATACGCCTTAATTCCGTTAATTAGAAACTTCTTTACTCGCTCCACTTATAGCCGTATCCACGAACGGACGAGATACTAAAAAGCGACAGCTTCGATCTCAAGCGCTTGATATGTCCGTCAATTACCCGCAGATCGATATTTTCAATATCATTACTCCAAAGCTGTTCCGCAATCTCTTCACGACTTAGTGCTGTTCCTTTATTTTTCAAGAAAAGAACCAGCAGATCGTATTCCTTTTTCGTCAACGACACCACTTGATTTTCTTTTTCGACAATACGGCTTTGTGTATCAATGGAAATTCGTTCAATGGCAGAGGTAAGACCGTAGATATTCTCTTCTTTTGCATTTGGCTCTTTTTTTAGAAGATGCTGGACGTACTTGATCATGACGGTCAGGCTCTTATCCTTGCTTAAGTAATGGTCCACGTTAATCGTTATGGCCTCCAGCTCAACTTCTTCCTCTGGAAAGGCGGTCAAAATGATACAGTGAACACTCGGGTTGATCTCTTTGAGAATGGCTAATAACTTTACCCCGTCCATTTCATCCATACAAAAATCAGAAATAATCAAGTCGTATTTCTTTTTCGTAAACTCAGCAACCGCTCTGATGGGTGTTTCCATGAACGTGACCTCATAGCCGACTTCCTCTAACGCCTCGACTAATTTTGCGGCGTACCGTACATCATCTTCTACTAACATAATTCGCTTACCCAATTTATATACCTCCAGTTGAATGCATGATTTAAACAAAGCTTGTCAGCGACTATTAATTTCCGTCTTTATATAACATACTTTTAAACCATTTAACCTTAAATTAATTTTTATGTTCTGAAAATTACCTGTTTCCTTAATTATAATCTTAGCAAAACTTAAATACTTTTTCAAAACTTTATTAAATATTTTTATTATATTTACGGTTAAAATTGTGTGATTTGTGTGTTTTTTGTGTATTTAAAGAAACATATAGCCTTTCTAACTAATTATTACTTAAAATTCATTTTTAAATTCAATTATTTTAGAGTAAAAACAACGAATCATATAATTGTTTTTCCGGAAATTACAAACGTTATTTACTCATAATTAAAAAAACAGAAAGTGATAATCAAAAATTAACTTATAATTTCTAATAAGTTCCTTTGCAAAAAAATAAGCTGCGAAGCCTCTCGTCTAAAACGCGAAACTTCACAGCTTATTTGAATGTTTCTTATTGATTCGTTTTGAACCATCTATTGAAAAAATAAATGAAGGGGAGAGCAATAACCGCTGAGTAAAGAACGATCGCAGGCACAATATGATTCTCGTAATCTCCTACCTTCAAGCTTCTTGAATAATAGACCTGAACCACTTGTTCTCTCGGCTGATTCAATTGATCCGTTAGCTCTTTACTGTCGACCTTGGCAGTAGCTGCTTTTTTTGAGCTCAATTGCTTTTTGATACCAGATTTTTCAATGAGATAGTTATCCAACGCCTCTTCTTTCGCCAATACTTCAGCTTTTTCTTGAATAAGGGTTATTGCATGGAGCTCTACATCAATTGCTGAAGCTTCACCGCCAAAAGAAAAAAGTGCCGGAAGAAGCAGCCATAACAGTTGACGCTTAATCTTCTTTTTTCGTGCGATTTTATCTAGCTGCTCTGTTTGAATATAAACAAAGATAATCAATGCGATCACTAAAATGACTGGACTCACTGTTAAAAAGAAAATGATGTAGGTAAGCATCGTTCGATGTTCGATACTCCAAGGTCTTTCCTTCACATCTCCTTTGATGTTCTTATACTTTTGCAGCTTTACTTGTGAGTACTTCTTATTTCCATGGATTTCATCTCCGCTTTTATACGCTCGAACGGATTTTTTAACGTTCTTCTCAAAATTGTAAAAGGTGATTTGACTCTCTACATTATCCAGCGTCTCTATTTTGAACTCATCTATGGCTAGTGTTTTCCCATCCTCCAAGGACCAAAAACGGACCTCTGCCATTTCTGCAAGCTTTTCCTTGTCCAATCCCCGTAAATTGACCTTTTTTTCATATTCAAAATCTCGTCCATCGATGCCGACCTGCTTTTTTTCATCCGTCTGTCCATTTTCAGAAGTGAGAGTCACCTTCAAAGGGACTTCCACTTGTTTCTTTTGCTTCGTGTATGTCAAAATCGGAAAATAAGTACCTGAACAAAGCGCCGTTTCACCCTCCTCTTCAGCAAAAGCGTTCACAGGAACTAATGCTAAAAGCAACAACATATACCAAACCCATTTCCTAATCTTCATGCTGCTGCTCCTCGTTGGGGATGATTAACCGAGTCACCACATAATTTTCTTCAATCTGATAATCACAGGACCCATGTAAAAACTTTGCAAGATCCTTAATTAAGTAAATACCATTTCCGCTGCTGTAAGAATAATCCTGTGTCTCTTTTGGAATGAAGAAAGGAGATTTATTACTTTCTAAAATATTTTGCAGATGATGAGTCTGGGCCACATTTTTAAAGGTGATATGAGCCTCACTGTCCCTTAATTCAAGCGTAATTTCTAACTCTGAATTTTCTAACGCATAATGAACCATGTTTGAGCTGATATTGTGCAGCAACAGGCGCATAGCAACTTTATTTTGATAGATCATTGCTTTTTCAGGGCCATCAAAGAAGAAGCTTAGTTTCTTATGCTTCAATTCATTCATTTGATAGAATTGCGAAGTTCTCACCATATCGACTAGGTCAAACTGTTCGATGCCAGCATCAAATTGATACATATTCTCTCGCAATAGATGTAGGATTTCATTAATTTCAAGTAGCAGTTCATTATAGACTTCGATTTCTTTTCCTAAAAACTGCCTCTTTTCTTCTTGCTCTGTACGCATCAACTTCATTTCACTTTCAAGCAGCTGATTATGCAAAGGCCCCTTTAAATCATGAACCATTGCCTTTGAAAGATTGATCGTATTCTCCAAGTGTTCCCGCTCTAAAGCTAACTCAATTTCAAGATTTGTATTCTTTCCGTAAACCATATTCAAGGTTTGCTTCTGCTTCAAGAAGAAATTATTCAGTCGTTCATTCAACTGATCGTCTGCAGTAGCAAAAAACTTCTCATCAAGCTCATTGCGTTCCGCCCGATCAAGGGAAGTAGAGATTTGATATAAGGGGGTCAGAAGTTTCCTTTGCAGCCAGATAATAATGAGCACCAACGCCACATATACCGCGAGGATCAGTATATTGAATTTGAAGATGAAGTTTTGGACCACATTTACAAAGGGAACCTGATAAATCACGTACCAAAGAGAACCTTTTTGCTCCCCAATTTTTGTTTGTTCAAAAGATTCCAAGAACTTCGCATTATCATTGACCACCCCTTTAATTTGGGCATCATTTGCCAAATCAATGGTGGAATACAATCGATTCCCCGCTTCATCACGCAAAACAACCTCAATCGCCGTATCCTCAACTAATTTATCCAATTCATTTTTCCAGGTATCTTTTTTCAAAGCCGCATGGATATCTTCTTGGATCTCTTCTATATAGACATTTTCTTCATGGCGATAAAAATTTCGAAAAACATAAACACTTTGCACGATGACACAAGCAAAAATGAGATAAATGATAACGGATACCACCAAGAGTCGTTTGTTGAATAGATTATTTCGTTTCATTCAAACTCTCCATTTTTCATTATATTTTTATTGTAATACATTAAATATATTATGAAAAATAAATTTTGGATAGTGATTCTTTGTCATTTGATAAAAAGTATTCGCATTATGCTGAAATTAAAACCTGTAACTAACTTTATTTAGATAACTTTTTTCAGTCTAATTGTTAAGGATCATAATTCGTTCATTTTTTAAAGTTAAACGTCAAAAAAAGCACTCAACAAAAAAATGAGTGCTCTTTCGAGGGATTTGCCCGTTATGTTTTTTGATTTAGAAGCTTAATTTAACGGACATACCATGATATATTCTTCTTCATTTTCATCAACAATCTCAAAACCAACAGCAGTATACATTTTCAAAGCATAATTGTCCTTCTGAACAGCCAAAGAAGTTTTCGCATATCCTTTTTCTTTCAATTTTTGAAGCATCGCTCGCATCATCGCTGTACCGATACCCTTCCCACGATAGTCCGAATAGAGTGAGATTGAGAATTCAGGGGTTTGATCATCGATCGACCCAAATCCTTGAATGTTTCGAACCCAAACTGCCCCAACAATTTTATGATCGACTTCTGCGCATAAGCAGAAATCATCCTCATACTTACCAAAATCACGAATGTAAATATTGATACTCGGTTTAGTTAGCTCACTTCTTGGAATCGGGTTTTTCTCATCCCTTTGAAAAATCGCTTGGTATAAAAATTCTTCCAACACAGGATATTCTGATTCTTTTAACTCTCGAATTAAATAGTCCATACTACCTCCTGCTATTTATTCTTTTAACTACGTGCCTATACGATTTGTTAATCTTCTCTATTCAACTTTTTTTGAAGTGCTTAATAATTATTATACCTTAAATAACTCGCAGCTAACTCCTACTAACGAAATGATTTTTCCCAAGACCAGAAAAACCACCCTATTTTCGCTTCGCATATCATTTTTCTAACCTGCTTAAGCAGGAAGAAAAACTGACAGCTATTTCATTAGTAAAGAATTCATTTTTCAAAAAACGAAAAATGAGGTTGTTTTCGTACGCATACGATCCAACTAAATAGCTCGTAACTTTTATTCTACATAATACCCTTCATCGATTCCAAACGTAGCCAACTGCAAAAAGTTGGACTCGCAGCTAACTCCTACTAACGAAATGATTTTTCCAAAGATCAGAAAAATCACTCTATTTTCGCTTCGCATATCATTTTTCTAACCTGCTAAAGCAGGAAGAAAAACTGACAGCTACTTCATTAGTAAAGAATTCATTTTTCAAAAAACGAAAAATGAGGTTATTTTCGTACGCATACGATCCAACTAAATAGCTCGCAACTTTTATTCTACATAATACCCTTCATCGATTCCAAACGTAGCCAACTGCAAAAAGTTGGACTCGCAAAAACAAGCCAGCAGCAATCAAATGTCTTTGATTGTTGCTGGCTCTAAGAATATAACCGCACAGATCAACCTTTTGGGAAACCAAATTCCCGACCGTCCTGCTTACTGGTGGCTGATTGATTAAACAGTAATTGCAAAAACTCATTTATATAAAAAGTGATTCTGTAGCGGACTTCCTCAAGTAACAAAGGCTTCGTGAAGCCGGGCATGGATAATATTACTTAGACAGGTATAATCCTGTAAAAGCTACTATCATCCATATAGATTAATAAGCGCGTGCGATCCAAACAGTGTGTTTCGCAGGCTTTCCACTAACGATGTCGACTGTTTTTTCAACAGGTGGATTAAATGGAATATTTCTAGTAGTGAAGCCAGTTTCTTCTTTGATCTTAGCTTCTGTTTCTTCAGTACCATCCCAACCGATTAAGACAAATCCTGGAACTTCGCCAGCTTCCTTAGATTTTTCGATATGTGTCTTCAAATCAGCTAATGTATCAATATCAGTATGTTCATTCGCTTCATAGCGTTTTTGTGCGCTTTCGAATAAACGTTTTTGCATAACATCCAGTTGCTCAGTAATATAGTCTTCAATACCATCTAGTGATACAGATTCTTTGTCATCTAGATCACGCATTTTAATTACTGCTTGATTATTTTCTAGATCACGCGGTCCGAATTCCACTCGTAATGGCGCCCCTTTTAGTTCCCACTCATTAAACTTATAGCCTGGCGTATTATCAGTGGTATCAATCCGTACACGGATATCTTTTTCCGCTAGAGATGCTTTCAATTCTGTCAAACGATCTAGAATTGCTGGGTTCTTTTGCCAAGGGCCAACTGGAATCAAGATAACTTGTGTTGGTGCAACTTTTGGTGGCAACACTAACCCCTGTTCATCCCCATGAACCATGATTAATGATCCAAGCAAACGAGTAGAAATTCCCCATGAAGTCGTATAAACAAAATCATGTTCGTTGTTGCGGTTTAAGAATTTGATATCAAAAGCTTCCGCAAAGTTTTGACCTAGGTAATGAGACGTTCCTGCTTGGACGGCTTTCCCGTCACGCATCATTGCCTCTACAGAATACGTATCCACGGCACCGGCAAAGCGTTCTGACGGTGTTTTTTGTCCACGATAAACTGGGATCGCTAAAGTATCCTCGATCAATGTCGCGTAGGCTTCTAATGCGCTCATTGTACGTTCGCGTGCATCTGTTTCAGACTCATGGGCCGTATGTCCTTCTTGCCATAGGAATTCAGATGTACGTAAAAACGGCATTGTCTTTTTCTCCCAACGGAAAACATTTGCCCATTGGTTGATTTCGTAAGGAAGGTCACGGTAAGAGTTGATCCACTTAGAGAAGGCATCTCCAATCAATGTTTCAGATGTTGGTCGTAACGCATAAGGCTCTTCTAATTCTTCGTCACCAACTTTTGTCAGCCAAGGCAATTCTGGCGCAAACCCTTCAACGTGCTCTTCTTCTTTTTCTAGGAAATGCTTAGGGATCAGCATTGGGAAGTAAACGTTACGGATATCTTGAGATTTCAACCATTTATTGAAGTCCTCTTGAATATGTTCCCATAGTTCCCAACCATCGGCTTTAAAGATAATACAGCCACGAACGGGTGAATAATCCATCAAGTCAGCTTTTTGAATTGTTTGTAAATACCATTTTGAAAAATCTTCTTTTTGTAAGTTTGTCATTCATGCATCCTCCTAGAAAATAAAAATAAAAAAACCGCTCCATCCCTACATATTGTAAGGACGAAACGGATAATTTCGCGGTACCACCTTGCTTGGTCAAACCTTGTTGACCCAACTTTCAGCTCTAATAACGCTAGAGACGCGTGCTGCTTTCACAGCAATCAACTTTGGTAGGTTCATAAATCCCAGAGGGCGTGTTGATCTTTCAGACGGTGAATCAACTCTCTGCTGCCGATAAAATTTATTACTATTCCAAATGCTTAACACCATATTAAAGACTTCTCATCAAAAATGCAAGCCCAAATGTCAAATTTTTTTTTAATCTTCTGGAACATAACGTTCTTCTAGGCGACTCATCCACCATCCTAAAGCAGCACCTAATAGACATAGAACCGCGCAACCAAGGAAACCAAGGAAGCCAATGCCACTATAATCGGTCGGCACAATCATGACCGTCGATGCAAAAACAATTCCTAAAATAAAATGATACATTGGCGCATAAAAATGACTAAATACCCAATCCATGACTTTCGATAAGCTTAACACTGTGACTAAACCGCCAATTCCAATAGGGATAATTACCCCCATGTCCACAGTCTTAAAGCCATCGGCCATTGCTTTATACATCCCCATATAGACCAGAAAGTTTGAAGGACTCAAGCCAGGAACGATCAGACCCAACCCGATCAACGCACCTGCAATCATCCACGTGAAAAAGTTTTGATCCACTGTTCCGAAAAGGCTTGAGCCTTTCCACAGGAACAAAAAGCCTACGACGAAACTAACCGCAATAATGACATAGTCTTTGGTATCTCGGCCTTTCTTTCCAGCTTCTTTCCATAATGCGGGAACCGTTCCGATAATACAACCAACAAAAAACCACAGCATAATTGTCTCAAATTCGCCTAGTAAGAAGCTGACTGCAAAAGATAAGACAAATACTCCCGCTAATCCACCTAATCCTACTGGAATAAAAAATAAGACATTCTCTTTAAAGTTTTTCGTGATGTGAGCCAAAAATGAAATAATTCGTTCATAAATCCCAAATACAGCCGCTAAAGCACCACCGCTGACTCCCGGTAAAATAAATCCAGAGCCGATGAACATTCCTTTGATGAAGCGTAAAAACCAGTCGCTCTTATTCGGCTGTGTCACTTTCTCGTTTTCCATAAAAAAATAAATCCTCCTAATTCGTCTCTAAAAATCCTCTTTCAAAAGGCGAAAAAGAACCCTGCTTTTATTGCCCTATGATCCAACTTAAGCAAGTCGCTTTTATCGCATCTTAGCCAGTGTACCGATAAAAAGATGCCGGTGCAAGACCCCACAAGAAGCTTCTCGCAAAAACTTATAAAAAGTTTGAGATTTTATCAAGCTGAGAGAATCAAACTTGAATCCCTTGCATAAGAAGCACTATGTTTTTATAGATGGTAAGTAAAAGTGGATAAATCAGCTGAAAAACGTGCTTTTAAAAAGAGAGACAATACGGGCAAGTTCATCACGGCCGGATCAACAAAAAACACACCCATTGTTACCAATCGGTCGACATGAATTTGAAAAGAAAAAAATTCAAGGCCCCCGAAAAAGGCGGGGCCTTGAATCTTTAAATTTTGCTATAGACAGATTCAAGATACGCTTGTCGTTCTTCCTCTGTTAAATTTTTGACAGAACCCAAATGATACCAAGAAATATTCCGCATCCCAATATCTTCTAAAGTAGTGGTCAACTGATGCTTGTAACTGCGTGTACAACGCTTTTCCAGCCCTTCTGTTGGTTGATCAGAGGTCGTGAAAACAACCACCGAATCAATTGACAATAACGGCTGAATCCCGTTGCCGCCATCGAAAAAAGCGAATTCATTTAATAATACTTTGTCAAGAAAGCCCTTTAAACTTGCCGGTGAGCTATACCACCAGATCGGAAAGATCAGTACCAACTGTGACGTCTCCCGCAGCAAATTCATGTAGTGAAGGACCAAAGGATCTAAGACCGACCCACTTTGATACACAGCCAATTCTCCTTCCTTCATAACTGGATCAAAGCCGTCTTTGTTTAGATCAATGACCTGAAAAATCTTTTGATCTTGTTCCAACCCTGTGATCAAATGATTCAGAATCCCATGATTAAAGCTGCCCTTCCACGGATGATCGATAATCAATGTTGTAGTCATTTTACCCTCCTCATTACCCTTTTTATCAAAATAGCACAAATTCATTTCATTTAGATGTCAATTTGATTTCAAACCCGCTAAGAACATGCTAAAGTTAAGTTATATTCAAAGAAGGAGCTGTCCCATGAATTATATTCCGAACATATTAACAATTTTTCGTATTTTGGCTTCATTCTTCATACTGATTGCTCCTGATTCTTTTTTCTTTCCCCTTTATTTTTTTGCGGGAATAACTGATATCTTAGACGGCTGGATTGCACGAAAAATGAACTGGACCAGCCGCTTTGGAACGCTTTTAGACAGTATTGCTGACTTGATCTTTTTTCTAGTTGTTGTCTTTAAAGTCGTTTTTACGATCCAGTTACCGTCTTTTTTACTGTGGGGAGCTGGTGTCATTGTCCTCATTCGCTGTCTGACATACGTCATTGGTTTCTTCCGTTTTCACCAATTCGCCAGTTTGCATACCTATCTAAATAAATTGACGGGCCTGCTGCTTTTTTTATCTCCCATTCTATTAATTCTCCTTCCCATCACACCCTTTGGATTGATTCTCTTGACCTGCGGCAGCCTGTCCTCGATTGAAGAACTTTTTATTGTTGCGACTACCAAAAAATTAGACAAAAATGTGCCAACTTTTTTTCAAAAAAAATAAACTGTCTCATTGCACCCTATTTTTATACTAGGTAAACTAGTAATAGGAATTGCGCGCGTAATGACGACATGATTATAAGATAGTAGGAGGTGGCCCTCATGGCTAATGAGGATCAAAAGGATTTCAATGCAATGATGAATGAGGATAAAGGAATGCCGAAAATGCAGATCATTACCGATGAAGCAACGATCAAACGGTATGGTGGGACAAAAATGTACTTCGCACCCCCTTTAGATTATGATGCGCTTATGAAGAGAATCCCTTATGGTAAGATCATCACCACTGGTGCGATCAGAGACTATTTGGCAAAACAAAATGGTGGAGATTTTACTGAACCAATTACTGCCGGAGCCTTTATCTCAATTGCTGCATGGGCTAGCGAGCAGCGAGAGACCGACTTGACCCCTTATTGGCGCACACTTAAAAATAAGGGAGAAATCAATCCGAAATTTCCTGGCGGTGTAGAGGCACAGATAGAAAAGCTTGAGGCTGAAGGACATTCAGTCGTTCGTCGAGGAAGGAAAAACTTTCGCTATTATGTAGAAAATTACGAAGAAGTAATGTATGAGCTATAACCGTTTTCTTTACGAGAACGGTTTTTTATTGTATTTTTTTGCTCACTTTTTTTCTGTATTTTTTCTGATCCTAGCGGGGATAAGCTTTTTCACAAACATCCTTGAAGTGCATATTTTTATTATATATTTTCCTTCTAGATTTCGATAAAATGGTTGGTAGGATAGGATTCTTATAAGCTTTATGATCCCTTTTGAACAGGAGGAAAACGATGGAGATTAGTGAGTCGACATTACCGAAATATCTGCTTCAACGGACCTCTCTTTTTAATCAAACCAGTCCCCTCATCGTGACCGCTCTTTGCAACGAAAAAGACAAATACGTTGATGGTTATTTGAATTATCTTTACACCCTTAAACAAGGAAAGCAAACCTACATTGTCAAGCATTCAAAAGAGACCATCTCTAGTGGCATCTCTTTGGCGCCAATCGATCCGAAACGAAATTACTTGGAATACATGACGTATCAGCTGCGTGCCGGCTTAGCGCCTCAAATGGTTCCTGAAACCTATTATGCCGATCCAACTGAGCACCTCTTCATTATGGAAGACCTCTCTTATCTGAGTGTATTGCGTTTTGCTCTTTGTCGAGGCGATCAGTTTCCACGATTAGGCAAACAGGTGGGAGAATATCTAGCACGGACGCATTTAGCCACCTCGAAAATGAAACTGTCCTCGGACTATTGGTACGCGCTAAAAAATTACTTTCAAAATACCGATATGCGACTGATTATTACGGATTTCATTTTGAAGCCGCCGCCTAGAACTGAGACAAAGAAAACGCCCGATCAAGAAGCACTACTGGCAATTCTAGATACTATTTTGGCGGATAAAACCATACGAAGTGACTGGCAGACATTGATTGAACGTATCACTAGTCAAGATGACTGTCTGATCCATGGGGATTTCCATTCGTCTAATGTTTTTGTTTCCCAGAATTCCTTTAAAGTGATTGATATGGAATATACCATGACCGGCCCTTTTTCCTATGACATCGGCTATTTCTTAGCGAATATCCTTTCACAGTATACGGCTTTCAGCGTACGGGGTGACACGTCTATGTGTACCTATCTGCTGCAGGTCATCAAGGATGCTTACAAAACTTATTTTGATTATTTTTCAAGTCATGCAGAAGGTTATCAACAAGCACGAATCATAGAAATCTTTCAAGATTCTTTAGGTTATTTAGCGATAGCGAATATCAACCGTATCGCAAACTTAGGTGAATTTCCAGATTTTGACTGCTTAGCCAAACCCAAAGAAATCTTTCTAGCAAAAGGTCTGTCGATGATGTTAGCACAAACGCTCCTGGCTCACCGTCAACACTTAAGATCTACTGAAGTTGTTTGCGACTTGATTCAATCAACACAAAAAGACTTTTTACAAAAATTAATTCCAAAAAATGAAAACGCTCTTATTTTAACTTGAAGAAATGAGGTACGAGTATGCTATTGGAACAAATTACGAATGCGGGTATTGTCGGCTGCGGCGGGGCTGGTTTTCCTACTGCTGCGAAATACAATACAAAAGCGGAGTATTTTATTATCAACGCGGCGGAATGCGAGCCGCTTCTAAAGACCGATCATTATGTCATGAATCATTATGCGGAAGAATGTATTCAAGCTATTACAGCGGTAGGAAAATTATTAGAGGCAGAGCATCTCGTGATCGCCACAAAGGGGCATTACACAAAAGAAATCAATGCCTTAGAAAAGGCCATTCAGAAATACAATGCACCAATTTCTATCTTCAAAATGAACAATTTCTATCCTGCTGGTGACGAACAGATTATGGTTTTTGAAGTCACTGGTCGAACCGTACCTCCGGGAGGCATTCCAATTGAAGTCGGCTGTGTCATCTCCAATATTTCCACTATGCTGAATGTTTTTCATGCCCAGCAAGGAAAAAACGTCACACATAAGTTATTGACGATCACAGGTGCAGTCAATGAACCAAAAATCCTAGAGGTTCCAATTGGCACCTCTTTTGAAGATTGTTTGGCTTTGGCAGGCGGTGCGACGATCGACGACTTCCTATTTATCAACGGCGGACCGATGATGGGGAAAACCGGTACAAAGGAGGATTTTTCCCATCAAGTAGTAACGAAGACAACTTCTGGCATCATTATTATGGAGAAACGAGACTTTATCTACGAATTGCTAGAAAAAGAAATCCCTCAGATGATCAATAAAGCCCGTTCCTCCTGTATTCAATGCCGGTTATGTACAGAGCTTTGTCCTCGATATCAGATTGGGCACCCCATTCATCCTCATCGGGTAATGCGTCATTTAACCATTACAGAGATTCCTGAGGATATTGATGACGACCCGATCTGGAAGGAAGCGCTCCTTTGCTGCGAATGTGGGATTTGCGAGACAATTGCCTGTCCAATGGAGCTGTTGCCACGGCAAGTCAATAAGTATGTAAAGCAGCGTTTAGCAGAAAAAGGCATTCGGTATCAGAAAACCGAACAGCCCCTTTCCCCTTCTATCATGCGGGAGTTTCAGCAGGTCTCTCCAGTTAAAATTTTATTGAAGGACGGACTGAAGCAATACGTTGATTTAACAGTCGAAGAATTAGCAAAGTATGAAACGAATCGCGTGACTATTCCGCTGAAGATGCATATCGGCGCACCTTGTGAGCCAACTGTTCAGGTGGGCGATCAAGTCAAAGTTGGCGAGATGATCGGCAGAAAACCTGAAAAAGCATTAGGTGCAGCTATTCATGCAAGTATTGATGGTACAGTGACTGCTATAGATACCGGTATTACAATTGAAAGAAGGGACAACTAATGAAATTAATGGATACGATCGGATTTTTAGAACTAAATAGTATCGCCAAAGGAATTGAGGTCGTGGACTACATGCTGAAAGCCGCTGACGCGAAATTAATCATGGCGCGAGCAAGTTGTCCTGGAAAATACTACATCATGATCTGCGGGCAAGTCGCAGCCATTGAGCGCTCTATGGAAGTAGGCGTTGAACTTGGAGGACGCTACGTCGTTGGTGAATTGGTCATCCCACGAATCAACAGTTCCGTGATCCAAGCCATTAACATGGCCAAAGTACCAGAAAACATTCGAGCAGTGGGAGTATTAGAATATTATTCAGCCACCGGCTCAATTATCGCAGCCGATTTCGCAGTTAAGGCTGCCGACGTTGAACTGATTGCGATTCAGTTAGGTACAGGCATCGCCGGCAAATCCTTCGTTGTTTTGACAGGGGACGTCGCAGCCGTGAAAGCCGCGGTTGAAGCTGGTGCAAACGGCGCTCGCGATCAGGCGATGCTTATCAATAAGATCGTCTTATCCAATCCTCATCCAGAATTGATTGACAGTTTGATCCAATAAAAAGATGCCATGGATTTTTTCGAATCCATGGCATTTTTCTGAGCTCATACACTCTATTTAAATCAATTCGAACGTATCTCTGACAATCATCAGCTCCTCGTTCGTTTCCACGACCAATACCTCTACAGAAGAAGTCGCTGAACTGATTTTTTTATTATTCTGCTGATTTAGCTCCTGATCGATCTGAACACCAAAGAAGGTTAGATTCTCGCAGATCATCTCACGAATAACAGAAGAATTCTCACCTATTCCCGCAGTAAAAATCAACACGTCCACACCATCGAGCTCCGCAGTATAAGCACCAATTGTCTGCTTCACACGTCCTGCAAACATATCCAGTGCAAGCTTTGCCAACTCATTCCCCTTCTCAGCTTCACTGATAATATCCCGTGTATCACTGCTGAAGCCCGTTACACCTTTAAATCCTGATTCACCATTCATCAGCTGGTCCATCTCACTGGCTGAAAGATTCTTCTCATTTTGTAAAAATGGAATAATAGACGGATCAATATCGCCACAGCGCGTCCCCATCATTAAGCCAGCTAATGGTGTAAAGCCCATAGACGTGATCACAGATTTGCCTTCTTTGATCCCACAGATACTCGCTCCATTCCCCAAATGACAGGAAATAATTTTTAACGATTCCAAAGGCTTTCCTAAATAGCTAGCTGCCTCTGTTGCTACAAATTGATGGCTCGTCCCGTGGAAACCATAGCGACGCACATTATTCTCTTCATAAAAACGATAGGGCAATGGATAGATATAATTTTTTGGTGCCATCGTCTGATGAAAGGACGTATCAAAAACAGCGACTTGAGGACAATTAGGCAACTCTTTTTTTAGCGCTTCGATTCCCACGACGTTTACCGGATTATGCAAAGGAGCCAACTTGCCTAAATCTTTGATTTTTATCAGGGCATTTTGGTCAACCAGACTCGATGTCTTAAACTCCTCACCGCCATGAGCCACGCGATGTCCCACGGCAGAAAGTTCGTCTAAACTAGTTAAAATCTTTCTCTCTAACAAAAAGCGCAAAAGAAAATTGATGGCTGCTTCATGGGTCCTCCCCTCAACCGTCGTCTTTACTTTTTCCTCTTTCATTGAATAGGAGAAAATCATTTGATCCTCTAAACCTATTCGTTCAAATAATCCCTTTACTAACAGCTCTTCCTCAGGCATCTCAAATAATTGAAATTTTAACGAGGAACTGCCGGCATTGATAGACATAATTTTATTCGCCATCTTTTCCTCCTCTGCTGATAATAAATTCGGTATCTCGTCATAAAATGATAAGATACCGAATTCACAGCAATAATTTTTATCCTAAACCTTTTACTAATAAGGTCGCGATACAAGCACCGATGATTGGACCGACAATCGGAATCCAAGCATAACCCCAATTCGCATCTCCTTTATTTGGAATTGGCATTACTGCATACATCAACCGTGGACCGAAGTCTCGACAAGGGTTAATGGCATAACCGGTGGTCGAACCTAATGACAACCCAATACCAATCAGAACAAATACAAGCATCAGCGGCTGTAATCCAGGAGGAATGTCAGCGGGCATTAATTGAATTGCTAAGACGAAGAAACAAGTTGCAATGATTTCACTAACTAAATTTAATGCTGTGCTTGGAATGGCTGGTCCTGTAGCAAAAATACCAACACTATTGCCTTCTTCCACTGTTGTCTGTTGGAAATGCGGCCAGAAATGAATGGCAGCAATCAAGGCACCTACAAAGGCTCCAGCAACCTGTGCCAAAATAAATGGCGCTACCTGTCCCCATTCAAAAGAACCTGCTACAGCAAATCCAATGGTAACCGCCGGATTCAAGTGACCAGGTGAACCGAAGTATCCGCTACTAAGCACACCTAGCATAACCGCCACACCCCAGCCTACCGCGATGTATAGCCAACTAGCACCAACACCTTTTGCTAAAGTACCTTTCAAATTGACAGAACAACCAACCCCCGACCCAAATAGGATCAGAACAATCGTACCAAAAAATTCACCAAATACTGGACTATTCATTATGAGACCTCCTTATTCTTTTTAATGTATTTATTTTTCTGTTCAGAAAAATAAGTCTGATGTTCATGCCGTATATCATTCCTCTATACTGTTCGATCTTTAGCTAGTTCTAGTTCATTATTTCCTTTTTTTCTCAAGCAAACTGCAAAAAGAGGAACTGACATCCTTATTCTTTTCAATGTATTCATTTTTCTGTTCAGAAAAATAAGTCTGATGTTCATGCCGTTTGTCATTGCTACTTAATGATTTTACGATAGATCTCTTTGATTTCTTCTGCTGAAAACTGAACCGGATTGGTCTTGAATGTCGTGTCATTCAATGCGTTATTCGCAATCGTATCCTCCGCTTGCAAAGCTGTCTCTTCTTGAATCCCAAAGCTGTTCAATTTAATCGGGGCCTTGCATTCGATCGCTAGTTGTTGAACCGCTTGAGAGAGGTTTGAAACAGCCAAATGATCTGGCAAACTTGGCGGACAGATGCTCAATTTACGTGAAATTCTTGCGTAATTTCTTCGAGTTTCTTTATTCTTGCTATTTGCTTCTATTACATAGGGAAGCAGCATAGAATTTGCTAGCCCATGAGGGACTTTAAAATTCGCGCCCACCTGATGGGCAATCGCATGACAGACACCCAGACCTGCCGCATCAAAAGCCAAGCCTGCCAAGGTAGAAGCCTCATGCATTTGAATTCGGGCATCTAGCTCCATTCCTTGGTTCACACAAGTTGGTAAATATTGGAAAACCAACTCTGTCGCCTTTTCTGCCAAAGCATTGGTATAATTTGTTCGATTTACTGAAGCTAACGATTCCATTGCATGAGTTAAAACATCCAGCCCGCTGAACGCTGTCACCGAAGGCGGGCTAGACATGACTAGGCTTGCGTCTAAGATTGCCTCATGTGGAATGATCGCTTCATGAAAAATCGGGTATTTAATTTTGTTTTGTGTATCCGTAATCACAGATGCGCTTGTGACTTCCGATCCGGTACCGCTAGTCGTTGGAATAGCGACAAACCGCTTTACTTTATTGCCTGTTGTTCGCTTATAGAAAAACAGCATCGCCTTAGCCGTATCAATGGCCGAGCCTCCGCCAACTGCGATAACCACGGTCGGTTGGTGTTTTGTCATCTTTTCGATCCCGTCTATTACCGTTTCAATTGGCGGATCGGGGATAATATCAGAATAAATTTCCACCGTATTTGTCCGCTTCACATAACCTAAAATTCTTTTTAAGCTATCGGACTCCGCTAAATAGGGATCACACACGAAGCAGAGGTTTTCTTTTTCAAATTGCTGCAGTCGTTCCAGACTGGCAAAACCAGAATAGATTTCTGGTTTCATGGACCATTTTTTCAAACAAAAACCTCCCCTCTAGCGAATTGAAAACCCATCAGTCAGCACACAACGGCGTTTTCTAGCAAAATCCCGCGCCGAGGTCGTACATTCTCCTGTTGGCGTGGCAATGGTAAAGGTGGCTGGGCCTTCTCCGCCAAAACCTAAGCCGGCGAAAGAGGAGCCGTTCTTAACAAAGATCGACGTTTGAAACTTCTTCGCTGCGATATTCATTCGACCAACATTTTGTGAATGCATGGTCGCGGTATGATGCCGGCGATTCTCAATCTGCAGAGCTGTTGCTAACCCTTCATCAAAATCCTTCACTGTAACAATCGGTAAAATCGGCATCAGCATTTCCTTCACAACAAAAGGATGAATTTTATCTGTCCGTAAAATGATCACCCGTACATCAAAGTCTACGTTGACACCCGCCTCGGCTAAAATATAATTGGCATCTTTACCAATAAATTTCCGACTAGGTGCACCGTTCTCCATAATGGTCATATCCATCATTTTTTGAATAACCGCGTCGTCTTGTACCAAATAGGCCCCTTGCTTTTCCATCTGAAGGATCAAGTAATCCGCTACTTGTTCTACGACAACGACGCTTTTTTCAGCCGTACAAAGAATGTTGTTATCAAACGATGCACCGATTACAATATCCTTCGCAGCTTTTTCGACATTTGCCGTCTCATCCACAAGTGAAGGCGGATTTCCTTCCCCTGCCGCAATAACCTTCTTCCCGCTTTTCAGAGCTTGTCGAACCACACCTGGTCCGCCAGTAATAGCTAACAATGGCACATCCGGATGTATCATCATTTCCTGTGCTGCATCAATTGAAGGCTCGGCAATTGTTACGATCAGATTCTGGATACCACAAGCTTCGTAAACCAATTCATTCATTTTACTTACGACCCAACTCGAAATTTTCTTCGCTCCTGGATGAACACTAAAGTATACAGCGTTCCCAGCTGCCAGCATGCCAATGACGTTACAAATAACCGTTTCAGCCGGATTAGTACTTGGCGTAACCGCTCCCACTACACCATAAGGAGATAGTTCATACAAGGTCATCCCATTGTCACCGGTCAATGCCTCTGTACGTAAATCCTCGACCCCCGGTGTTTTATCTATCGCCAGCTGCAGCTTCTGTAGCTTGTCTTCGTAACGCCCCATACCTGTTTCTTCTAGCGTATCGCGAGCAATTTTTTCAATGTGCGGCTGCATGCCGCAACGTATCGCGGCAATGACTTTTCTTCTTGTTTCTAAAGTTTGATTCTCGTAGCATTCTTGGGCAAACTTTGCCGCATGAATGGCTTCTTCAACGGTCTCAAAAACACCATATTCCTTCGCTGGAGAGGTAGTTGCTTGAGCTTCTTGAAGAATTTTTTTAATGAGTTCCTTTATTTCTTCTTCATGCATAGCCAATCTCCTTCAACTTCTCTAAACCTTTTTGACCAATCGCCATATCTTCCTCTACGGCGCCACCACTGATACCTAAGCCACCAATGACTTTCCCAGAAACATCTTTAATTACAAATCCTCCGCCAAAAGTAACGACTTGTCCATCAGTCAGCGTTTCTAATTGGTAAAGGGCGCCGTCCGGTT
Organism: Enterococcus raffinosus; assembly: GCF_019175485.1. Taxonomy (NCBI): domain Bacteria; kingdom Bacillati; phylum Bacillota; class Bacilli; order Lactobacillales; family Enterococcaceae; genus Enterococcus; species Enterococcus raffinosus. Next base: position 974,786 of record NZ_CP072888.1, on the reverse strand, counting down.
GGACTAGCTTCGCTAATTCATGCGTGTGCATTTTCATGGCAACAGCAGAATATGCTTTTTTCTGGGCCATTGATTCACTGACCAGCAGAGCGCCTGGCATTTGATAAAAGCTTACAAGCTTGCCATTTTTTTCAACTAATGCCATCGAAACAGGTAGAGACATTTTTTCAGCCTGTGCTTCACAAGCACGGAATATTTCTTGATACATCGTTAATGGGCTTTTCTGTAGTGGTACACCCGTTTTTTCGAGATAGCGGCGAAGAATCTCATTGATTAACTTTTGTTCGCTCTCCTTTTGATCTTCCATTCGAGCAAAAATATAAAGACAATCCGATAGTCGATTTACAAATTTTCGAAGGTCCTCGCGTATATCTGTTGCTTCAGATAAGTCCGTCAATAAACGTTCACCCCGGCGACAAACTGCACGAGCTACATGTAGCTGAGCGCCTGAATGGGTTTGCCCCGGCAAAATGAACTGATGCAATTCAGGCAATCGTTTAGTGTACTGATCGATCCATTCTTCCATTTGGTGAATGTCTTTTGATCCAATCAATGTGCTTTTCTCTTCCAATTTCGTGAAATCTTTTTGTGTCGCGATTTCCGCATTCAATTGGAAAAGCTTTTGTTGGACCCATTCTAAATGCTGAATCGTTTCTGAATCCCTTGCCAATTTCTGAGCTACACTGACTTGGGCGCAACATTCATCAAATGTTCCGTAGGTATCGACACGCAGATCTGATTTTTTTACTCTTGTTCCATCAAAAAGGCTTGTTGTTCCTTTATCTCCCGTTTTTGTATAAATCGCCATATACTTTCCTCAGCTCCCTAAAAATCAAACGTGTCAATAATTCCAACAATTGCATAATCAACAGCATCTGAAGGAGTCGAAAACAGTTTTCTGGCAGAAGAGCCACTAGTTAATAAAACATAATCTCCAATACCAGCCCCTACTGTATCCGCCGCCACCTGCTGGAAGCGAATATCCTGTTGCTCAGAGTTAATCGGTTGAATGATCATCAATTTTTTTCCAACTAATGAGGCATCCTTTTGAGTTGAAACGACACTTCCAATTACTTTTGCCATCAGCATAGGGTTGAACTCCTTTCTCTAATTAAGGATGGGTTACTTTTCGTGCATTTATCATACAAATCCATTTTCACGTTCGGCTAGTTTCCTTTAAATTCCTGCGAAAAGTAGAACGGACATCCTTTCTTCAACAACGACTTTTCTTTCCCGCAATCGATCCCTCGCCAAATCTGTAATGAGCTGATTGGATGCAATGAGTAGAATATCCTGCTGCGTCAGCATCGCTACTTGTTGGTAAGTAATGACCCTTTTTGGTAATAGAAAGTATTGTTTTCCTTGATTATTAAGCAGCCGAACACTGCATTCGTTGAATAATTCATTGGGAATCAAATCTGTGTTTGAGAAAGCAAGTTCAAAGGTCAGACGACAATCATAGCTATAACTTTGATACAGCCATTTCACCAGTGGATCTTGTTCGTCTTTTTTTATGAACCGCTCTAAAAATAGGATATCTACCTCGGTCAAATGAATATGCTTGTTATATAGAAAGCTTCTAATTCCTTGGCTAACAGGGGAAGGTGTACGACAAGAAAGAACTAAGGTATTTTGCTCTCGTTCATTGATAATTGAAATAATACGCTTAATTAACTCGTCCATATTCTTACTCCCAGTTCTTATTGCTAATATAGTGACTGTTTCCATTGGATCTCGCTTTACATCAAATCCATGATTGGCTTAGATGACATCGCAATTCCAATTGGTGTTACAAATTGAGGATATTTCGGTTTGTATACCTCTTGTTTCAAATACGTTGAGAATTCTTTTTCAAACTCAGATAGATACGAGGCGCCACCAACAACATAAATCGGTTCTGTTGGATGCTTTCGCAGGACATTGGCAGTAATATTCGCCATTCGTTGGATCACTGGACGGCAAATAATAAAATTCTCTCGATCACGTGCTGGATCTCGCTTAAGCAGTTCAGCCTCTTCAATTGATATTTTATTATTTCCAGCAATAACCAAGGTCATATGTGTCCCACCAGTGGGTTCATCCTCGACGATGATTGGCTTTCCCTGTTCAAAAATACTGATACCGGTCGTTCCACCACCGACATCTACTACCGCACCTTCAGTTACACCTAAAACTAGAGCAGCTGCTGTAGGCTCGTCGACTAGTTGATCCGCCAGCATATTGGCACTTTCAATGACATTTGCCACAACTCGTTTGTTGTTTCCCACCGTTCCCGGCGGAATAGCGCCTGATGCTGCTTTCAACGAAAAACCAAGTATTTCCTCTGCTTGAATACGCAAACGATTCACAATTTGGACTGATTGTTGATAATCAACGACTAGTCCATCTCGGATAACGTTTGCATACTCGAAGGCACCGAAAACCGGCTGATTCTTTCCATCTAAAACAACTAATACAATGGAGGAAGTACCTAAATCGACTCCAACTTTATAACCATCTTCAGGATTAAATGCCTGCGCTTGTTTGGTGTTCACAAGTTCATGAAAAGAAGTTAATAATTGATTGGCTTTTTCGATTGATTCCATACTTCCTCCTCTGGATTATTCCTTGATAATCCGTCCTCTTGTATTTGGCTGAATATCCGCAGCGTTGGCTTCATCTGTATCTACATGCATCTCTAAAACAAAATTTTTTCCCGGTCGCAACTCTACATCGTGAAAGATCGTTCTCCGTGTCCCTTCGAAAATCTCTACTGAGACAAGCTGTCCCTCCTTCAATTTCAAGCGTTCTAAGTCCTGAAAATTAAGATGGATATGGCGTTTCGCTATGATTGCCGCAGGAATTGTCAGTTCTGCCGCCTCACTGCGAATCATGACTTCCACTGCATCGTCTAAATTTCCAGACAAACGAATCGGTGGCTGAAGACCCAAATTTCGTGCATCCGTTTTTGAAATTTCTACCTGAGATCTTTTGCGTAACGGCCCTAAAATTCGAACCTTTTTAATTTCTCCTTTTGCTCCTACTAAGGATACTGTCTGTTTCGACGCAAATTCACCTGGTTGTTTCAAAGGTTTTAGAGGTTCTATCGTTTCATTCGGAAATAGAATATTGAAATGTTCTTCCGTTAAATGTATGTGTCGGTTAGAGATGCCAATTGGAAATGTTTCTGCTTGCATCTCCAATAACACTTCACGAACAATTTTTCTGATTTCCTCGACACTGTAATTATTCATTGCCTACTTTAGGGACCAAAATTTCGTCAACATCACGATGCGGTCTTGGGATTACGTGAACGGAAACCACTTCCCCCACTTTATCAGCAGCCGCACTTCCTGCGTCCACTGCCGCTTTTACTGCACCAACATCTCCACGAACCATCACAGTAACTAATCCAGAACCAATTTTCTCAGTCCCGACTAAGGTTACATTCGCCGCTTTGACCATCGCATCTGCTGCCTCTACAGCTCCGACAAGCCCCTTTGTTTCAATCATTCCTAATGCATCATTCATGTCTATTCCTCCTATTTCATATCAGAGAACTAATTTTTCCTAACGTAAAAATTAATCCTATTTTCAAGCCGTATACCATTCCACTATACTTTTTGTTCTTAATTAACAGTTTCTTTCAGATTGATCTCTTTTGAATCTAACTGCTAAAAGTGGAACTGCCATCCTATTTCATCTCAATGAACTAATTTTTCCTGACGTAAAAATTAATCCTATTTTCAAGAGCTCTACTTTCTGGCGCTATTTCTTCTTTTTGGACTCCGAAGATTTCTTTGATCCTTTAGGAGGATTCTTTTTCTTCTTCGGTTCTTCCTTGATTGGTTTTTCTTTTTTAACCGGATCTTGTTTGATTGGCTCTTCCTTAATTGGTTCTTCTTTTACCGCCTCTTTTTTGTCTGTTGTTTCTTTAATCGGTTCCGCCACCACTGGTTCCTCTTCTGACTTCGGTTCTTCTGAAACTTTTTTCGCTTCTTCTACTACAGGTTCGTTAACCATTGGCGTTTTTACCGATCTTTCCGCAGGTAAATCTGAGGCTTTTTTCTCCTTCGCAAAGAAGAATTTTTCTAAATTATTGGCTGGGCGAGGAATAACCAGTGCTGACAAATACACATTGTTAGCGACTGCTTTTGCTTTACCAGCATCAACCGCTGCCTTCACAGCGCCAACGTCACCAGCAACCTTGACTGTCATCCAGCCGAACCCTTTAGCCTTTTCAACGCCTAAAAGTTCAACATTTGCGACCTTAACCATCGTATCTGATACTTCGATAGCACTAGCCAGACCCTTCACCTCGACTAAGCCAATTGCTTGTTTCATAGTTTCACCTCCATAGGATCAATTGATTTGAATGGCACACCCTTTACTAAACGTGCCGCATTCCCGCCAAACCTTTTCAAAATCATCGGCGGACAAGTTACAACTCGTTGAATCGATTGATAAGGAGTTTCTGGTGCCAAATTTTTATAGTGCAGAGCTGCTTCATTATTTACGTAGCCGATTCCAACATTTAAAGAAGAAGTGTTCGCCGCGACATAAGCAGCCTCTGTCGCTGTCGAAAAATCTCTTTGCTCAATCGAAAAAGGAATTTTTTCTTCTTCCAAGCCATAAAGAATGTATTGAATATCCTCCGTTGACACATTTTTAGAAATATAGATCAATACAACTGGACGAACATTTAAATCAAGCTCCATCGAATCCCTCCCTTAGATAGGAGAGAATTAATCCCGTTGCCACTGCGTTCCGCGGTCCTTCGATTTGTCGGATATTTCCTCGACCCGCAACTAATCCATAATGAGACAGTGCATTGGTGACGATCTGAGGTATTTCAAAATCCAGAGCAGAACCGCCAACGATTACGACAAACGGAATATCTCGAATACTTCCTGTCGGACTAACACGCCGCAAAGCTCGTAACGCATTGGTTACAAAAACACGTTCTTTCGCTGTTTGTCGAACCAATCGGATTTTCTCGATGGAATCATCTCCTGGTATTGGTACATATCCATCAGGTGTTACCACCACCACTTTGGCAAACAAAGCTGGATCTAAAGGTTCATCAAAGAATTGAACAGAGCCATCTTCATGACGGATGTAGAAAATATTCTCCACTTTAGCTAAAGGGTACTTCTTGATGTCCTCAGCTAAATAAACATCCTCTAAACCTAATTCCGATTGAATCAGCATCGTTACCATATCTCCTGCACCAGCCAAATGTGTCGCCACGATTGTCTCGTCTTTTTTAATAATGGACGCATCTGTTGAGCCCGCACCTAAGTCTAGGATCGCCAGCGGTGCAGAAGTTCCTGGAGTCGTTAACGCTCCTAAGATCGCCGCTTCAGCCTCCGCTCCGCCAATTTCAACTTTAATACCTAAGTCCTGTTGAATTTCATCAGCAATTTTGGACATCTGCAAGTGATCAGACTTGACCATTGAGGCAATCCCAACCGCCTGTTCCATTGAAAACTCTCCGGCTAAACCACCTTTGACACTAATCGGCACAAAGGTATCCACCGCCAATAAGTCTTGAATAAAGATTTGATTGACTGGTCGATCTGTCAATTCAGCCATTGTTAAGCGAACTTTTTCCAGCATACCGCCAACATTCGTTCCAGATTCTCCAGTAACGTTATCGATTACTTCAAAGGCCGATACTGCTTCCATGATTTTTTCAGCACCCGCCGAAATTCCTACTGTACTGCGACGATTTCCTCCAGTGATCTCGATTTTACCAGCAGGTATTGTTCGTGCTTTGACATCACCCTTTGGCGTTTTGATCACCACCGCAGAACGATTGCCAATTAAGGCTCTTGCAACAGGGACAATATTTTTGGTTGCCTCCGAATCAAGATCAAAAACCGTCGCAATTCCATAAGGATTTGATAATTGAGAAACCCCGCGGCCTGTTTCCGCTACTTCAACCGCAGCCAGCATGTTTACTGGTACTTTATCAATATAGGAAACTTCATCGACTATTGGAATTTTATGTGTTAGACGATTGTTCACCAAAACACCATCATCGGATTGCATGATCGCAGCAGTAATCAGATAACCATTCGCGACTAGCTGATTGATTTTTTTAGCCACATCATCAAAATCAAAGGATTTATCAATGATTAAAATATAAGGGATCTCTTTTTTACCTGCTTTTTCAAGCTCATCAAACCGAAGCGTTGTTCCTACACCCAGTCCTAAACCACCAGGTGTTTTCGGATTGTGTCCAATCATTGTTGATTCAGTAATAATGGTTTCTGTGATGGTTTCCATCGCCACATCCCCGATAACGGGCGTTGCTTCATTGATCCTGATCAGATCAATGTCTTCAACCTTAAGGCGATTTTTTGAACAAGCCTCATTAATCGCTTTGTAGATACCAAATAGATTCTTCTTCGTTCCTTTTATTCCGGTCGTATCCGCAATTGCTGATTCTAGGAATCGGACATGCTGATGGTCATCGACTTCAACTAAAGCGACTTCAGTTGAGGAATTTCCAATATCAATCCCAATTACACGTTTCATCATTCATTGCTCCTCTTCCTGAATTTCCGAACTAGAATTTAGTTGTCACCTTTAAGTTTTTTCCGTTTTTCATAATGTGCTGCCGCTTCCCGAACATAAGCTGCACTGATTTTTGCTTGGTATTTTGTTTCCAGCTCATTGGCGATATCCAACAGCTCTTGCTTACTTGAACGGTAAGGGCGCAAAGCATTATACATTTCCAGCACTCGTGCATCAGGAACAGCCGTTAACTCAGACGCACGGTCAAAGTTGTTCGCAATTGTTTTTCTTCCAGCACTGGTTGCGATCTCCCCTTGCGCTTTCAAAATGCGAGGAGTAATTTTTAGATCATCTGGTGTTAATGAGCCATTTAATACGTTCTCTAGCGTGATATCATCCAGTGTCTTGCCAGTATTCGTTTTAATCCAATCTGGATGGTTTTTAGCGATTGGGTAATCCGCTACTGTCGCTGCCCCAGAACTTACTGAATTTTCTGGCGCGGCAGGACTTGCACCGCTATTCATATCTTTTAAGATTCCTCGAACCAAACTTTCAATAGATTGTTCATTCATTCTAGTCACCTCACTATAAAGTTACAGAAATTTCTTCTGCTGGTTTTCCGATTACCACGTGCTTTGTTTCTTTAATATGGAGCAAAGCAGATAACGCTTGATATTTAGGTCGTGCCATTTGGTCATTCATCATTGGCACAGGGTTTGGTGATTCACCTTTGGCATATTTTGCAGCATTTTTCCCGATTGCACGATAGGTTTCTAAAGTAATCAGCGGTGCTTGAGGGAACAATTCTAGATTTGATAGCGGTTGCAAATCTTTTTGGTGAATGATCGCTGTTCCTTTTGATTGGATCGATACACAGACACCTGAGCCTGACAACTTATCTCCTTCGACACCGGCAAAGGCAACATCAGAGGTTCGATAAACTTTTACAACTCGTGCCTTTAAGCCTTCTTCTTCAATCCCAGCAATAACTTGCTTCAGAATATCTTTGTGGGGTACACCAAGAATGTTGGTGGTTTGTGATTCTGCAAATGCCGGTGCCACAGCAATAACTACTTCATCCTGAGAATTTCCTGGTTGAGCAACACCGACAGATTTAAACCAATCCGATGATGCTGCAGGCTCTGTCTTTGTTTGTTCAAATGCAACAGGCTGGTCTCCAGTACTCGCTTCCATTTCCGTCAACACTTCTTTGATAATGGAGCGCAAAAGATTTTCATTCAGTTCTGTCATTTTTAATCCTCCTATTTCATATTAAGGAATTAATTTTTCTAACGTAAAAATTAGTCTTATTTTCTCGCCGTATATCATTCCACTAGGCTTCGATCCTTAATCATAAGGCTTTTGCCTATTGAGTTTTTCTTACCTTTCTAAATGCAAAAAGTGGAACTGACATCCTATTTCATATTAAGGAATTAATTTTTTCTAACGTAAAAATTAGTTTCATTTTCTCGCCGTATATCATTCCACGATGTTTCAACATTTAATGTTTGATGCCTTCACTCTCCACTGATCGTATGGTGAAAAGTAGCGGGGGCATTCTTAAATGTCTTTCGGATTGATTGCTTTAGGAATTGCTTTAACTTTTTCCCATTCTGAACCATCTAGTCGGTAGCCTGTTCCTGGTCCAGCGTAATCATTCTTGTCGTTCACCGCAGAGATAACATTCCAATCTGCATCAAAGATTGAAGACGTTTGAAGGAAGTCGCCAGCTACACGCTGTTTCAAAAGATTAAGCAAGCTCGTCGCCACATCTTCAAAACCACTTTCTGACAATCCTTTAACAAGATCCAATCCTGTTTTCCCTTGCGTTAACAATTCCTGTGCCGCCTTGATATCTTGAACCATGTCGCGTTCAGGCATATCCTGTGAGCCGCGAGCATAGGTTGCTGCTTCAACCTCTTCATCGGTGATGGTTGGCAAACCTAATTTATCGAAGAGACCCTGTAATGCTCTCGCTGCTTTGTTACGCACTGCAACGACATCTTCTTCACTGACTGGACGTAATCCACCGTCGACCTTCAAGTCACGTTGAATGACATTGTAATCATCAAAATCATCAGCATCGAAGTTTGAACCGGCAAACATGTTGTCATAGTTTGGTGTTGCCGAGTAACCTGATGAAATGAAATCTGTTCCTGGTAAGAACTGCATCAATAGACGAGCCGTTCTCCGAATATCAGAATGTGAGAAGGTTTGGTCATTTCCAGAAGCTACTTCTAAATCAAGCAACATGGCAATCAAATTTTCAGCTAAAATCGCCCGAATCCCTGACGGAACCGCTCCTGGCACACCGATACAACTAATCGAACCATTTTGTAAGCCTTGAACACCTGCTGCTTTTGTTAAATAAATACAACGGGTTTCTAGATACAGCATCGATTTACCTTCCGCATATCCCATTTGTACCTCTGATCCAGTTCCAGAAGTAAAGCGCATTTTCAAGCCGCGAGAAGCATAACAGGAAGCCAAAAATCCTTTCGACCAAGGTGTATCGTCTCCGTCAGTAAATACCTGTTCGGTTCCATAGACAGAGATCGTTTCTGCATAAGCAGTGAACCCACGCATCCCTAGATCCAGCTCCGTTGCTTCCTCCAATGAACATTGAGTTAATACGCCTGGACGTCCAGTTTGCGAACCAACCATGATTGCCACCGCATTGAATGGCGCATAACGAGCTACGGCAACGGTTGTTTCTTGTTCATCAAATCCACGCAATGCTCCTTCAGCAGCGTCTGCAGCGATTTGAACAGGATTGTCCCGCACATTCGTTACGTGTGATTGTGTTGTTGGCCGACGACGCGCCCGCATTTTTTGGACCGCCATCATCATTTCAACCACGTTCATATAACCAACCACTTCATTCAATTTTCCTGGTGTTGCCGCTGTGGTTAATTGAACGATTTCTTCTCGAGAAATGTTTGGATCAACGATTTTATTCGCTAATTCTTTCGAAGGAATGGCCATCACTTCTTCGGTACGAGTCAAGTCAATTCCATATTGAGCAATATATGAATCAATCAAATCAAAGTCAGCTTTGTCTTTTCCATCAAGCTCAACCACTTCGCCATTGACGATTTTAATACTTGGTTTAGGGTCATTAGGGCTTTGCATCGCGATTAAGCCTTCTTCTACCCACTCATCCACGAAACCATCTTGATTGACCGGTCTTTTTTCTAGTTCTTCAAATCGTTTTGATTTCATCTATTTTTCACTCCCACTATTAAATGTATGATGGTTGATCATTTTTAGGCGTGCTTCCCATGGTTCCAAGTAACTGACAGCCAATGTCCCGAGCTGAGATAATCGCTTGACGCACAGCGCCTGAATCGCCTGTGATTGTCATCGTTACCTCATTGGAGAAGCTTTGCCCATTTTGCGGTGTCGCATAAGATACTACGTCAACATTCGCTGATTTTAAGGCTGTATCTGCCATTACTACACCAATAGCAGCAGGAGCTCCTACTAAAATTCCGAAGGCTTTGCCAACAGGGGCACCAAAGACTTTGTTGCAAGCATAGCTAGCACGAGCAGTATATTGACATTCGATGTGTCCAGCTTCATTTCCATATACATCACCAAAAGTACGTGTATCTACTTCCTTCAACGTTACTTCTACTGCACGTTTCACGTCTGATACATCATCACCGCCAAAAATCACGATCGATCCGTGACCGGCGCCACCTTTTGTATCGCGAGGCATTTCAATCAAGATTACTTCCGTATTCGTTGCTTTCACCGCTTCATCAGCAGCCATAATATGAGGTCCGGCACCAGTACGGGCACCAACAATTCCGATTGAACGATATTTTTTCTCTAATTTCATTGTTTCTAAAAGAGAGGAATCGACGTTAGCAATTACTAACCCAATTGTATCTCCAAATTCTGTCGCTCCTACAAATTCAGTCAATGCACATTGCTTTTCAATCATTTTTTGATCTCCTCCGTTAGTTGTTTTCATCTCATTTCCTGTTTCCATTTTTGCGAGGACGCGCTTCATGATCTCTTCGATCTTTTGATCCGTGTTTGCCATCAGCTATCCCACCCTTTCTATTCTGATTTAGGGAGCAAGCCTTCAACTTCAGTGTGTGGACGTGGAATAACATAATTAGAAACAACTTCTCCAACTGCATCGGCCGCAGAAACACCTGCATCAACTGCTGCTTTTACCGCACCTACATCTCCTCTTACCATTACAGTGACTAATCCAGAACCAATTTTCTCCGTTCCAATTAAGGAAACATTCGCAGCTTTTACCATCGCGTCAGCTGCTTCAATAGCACCAATCAACCCCCTAGTTTCAATCATTCCTAACGCTTCCTGTTGCATAAAACATTCCTCCTAATTATTTTGATAGCACTTACATTTATTATGATAAACAAAAAAGATAGAACAAATTTGTCCTATCTTTTAGTCCGATTATTCGCAATATTAATATTTTGTCATCACATTATGTCAAGACAACGCCAAACAAGCCTTAATAAGAAGTCAATTAAGGTCAAAAAATAGCAAAATTTTGTCTTCTGCTAGTCAAAATAATGTTATTGGTATTATCGCGATTTAAATTGAATTTGTGTTCTGGTAGAATAATAGATGACTAGGAGGCGCTTACATGGAAAATATCAGTACATTGAATTCGCAAAGTTCCTTGCAACTTTCCAAAACAATCCAAGATTTCGCTCTAGCAGCAGATTTTGGCTCGGTCCTCGTTGATATACATGGAAAGGAAACTTCTGACCTGTATAACTTTTCCCCTTTTTGTCAGATTATGCGTTCGAAGCCAGAGTTTAAATCTCTTTGCCAAAAATGTGATGCATTTGGAGGCCTTGAAGCCTCAAAAAATGGTAACCCTTGTATTTATCGTTGCCATGCTGGACTTACAGATATCTCATTACCTATTATTCGCAATAATCAATTGATTGGATTCGCATTATTTGGTCAAGTAGAGATGAACGATGACACTGAGAACCCATTTACCCGCATCCACCCGATCGTTACTCACTGGGAATCTTCCCCAGAATTACGTCAAGCTAGAAAAAAAATAAAGACAGTTAATACGACTCAAATTGAATCTGCGGCTGCTCTGCTCAAAACAATTGGCGACTACCACTTTAACGACACTGACCCACGTGAACAAATCAAGTTTAACTTTCATTCAAACAAAAAAGAGACAAAAAATACAATAAATTCGAAAAACGATGAGATTCGCAAGGCGATTTCTTATATTGATACCAATTTAACCACCAACTTAACGCTTGAAGATGTGGCTAATCATGTTTACTTAAGCCAATTTTATTTCAGCCGTTTATTCAAAAAAGAAATTGGTGTCAGCTTTATTACCTATTTAAATCAGCAACGAATTGAACAAGCGAAAGTTCTTTTGACTCAATCCAACTTGAGTATAAAGTCTATTTCTCAAAATATCGGCTATTCTCAGACTAGCTACTTCTGTAAAATATTCAAAGAACTTGTTGGTATGACACCAGTCAATTATCGAAAAATCAAATAACTCCTGATAAACAGCCGAATTACGGCTGTTTTTTTGCGAGTTCTGCTTTTCGCAGTGTAAAGGGATTGGACTGAAGAAAACAATCCTAAGGAAGTTCATTTTTCAAAAACCGGAAAAAATGAGCTTATTTCGTTACGCATGCGATTCCACTAGTATCATTATTCACAATTTAATCTAAATCAATGATTTCTTTTTTCGATGTACAAACTGCAAAAAGTGAAACTCGAAAAAAAGGTGAGGTGCCTGGAAGACACCTCACCAAATAAACGTCAATCTGACACTTTTAATGGTGAAATAATTCTCCCAATACAATTATCTCAGCAAGTGGGCAGGTATCCTGACTTCGCATCATCCTTCACCTCGCCTTCCCGAAAGTGGCTTATTGAGATGTCGTCCGCAATACAGTAGAAAGGGTCTGCCAAGGATTCTCACCTTGTTCCCTGTTCCAAATGCTCTTATTCAATTCTATCCGCCTACATAATAACTCAGAATGTATGCGTTGTCAAAATTCATTCGTTAATAAGAACTCTTTCAAACTTGAGATTCCTTCTTGATTAACTGCAGATAAGGAAAAAACTTTTTTTGCTCCAGCTAACCGAAGTCTTTTTTGCGCTATATCAAATTCCTCTTGGCTGTGCTCTATATCTGTTTTCGTAATAATTCCAATCATCGGTTTCGTAAAACGTGAAGAGAAACAAGGTGGAAAATAATTTTGTTTACTCGTAATACTTTGAACAATGGCAATGCAATCCGCACCGACAGCGGAGCTCACCAAAGCATTGTAATAGAACCGATTTTCCATAAACTCACCCGGTGTATCGATCACATTATCTGTAAAATAGACCTGTTGTGTTTTATGATATTTGATTTCCCATTCATTAAGAATTTGCATCAGGGTTGTTTTCCCCGATCCCGTCTCACCTATAAATATAACTCGCTTCATCCGTTATGTCCTAGTGGTTTCTGCAACATCAAAATCTAAAATCGTTGCGAGTGAATTCGTTACCTGCTTTAGGGCAAATTCTACAGAGGACACTTCACCGATAATCACGACTGCTCCGCTAAAACGATCCATAAAACCAATCGATACATTTCCTGATTTTTTAGCAATGTCCGCACCAATAATTGACGCTTCACTTGGTGTAATGGTTAAAATACCAATCGCATCACCAGTATGTTCAAGACCAAGCTTTTCAAAAACTTCTTGATTGGCATGTGGAATCAAATGAGCAAGCGTGACCTGTTTCCCGGGAACATATTCTTGAATAGAACGTTCAATATTTCTTTTCTCACTCATGACAGTCACTCTCACTTTCATAAAAAGTTTAGCATAAAAAAATAGCATAGTTTTGTTCTAATACAACAAAATTATGCCTTCGGATTTCTTACACAACAATGACTAAAAAAAGCCTTTGTCTCCAGAAGACAAAGGCTTAACAAACTATTTCCCTAAACGCTCAACATCACGAGCAATCATTACTTCTTCATCTGTTGGAATCACATAAACCTTCACACGAGAATCCTTTGTTGAAAGCTCTGCTTCTTTTCCGTGGATGCTCTTATTGATTTCTTCATCGATTTCAATGCCGAACCAAGTCATTTTTTCTAGAACCATGCGGCGAACAGGATCAGCATTTTCACCAACACCAGCTGTAAAGACAATAGCATCAACACCGTTCATTACTGAAATGTATTGAGCAATATACTTACGGATGCGATCACAATAAATATCTAAGGCTAGAATAGCTTCTTCATTGCCTTCATCTGCTCCGTTCTCGATATCACGCATATCACTTGAGATACCAGTTAGTCCTAAAACACCTGACTTTTTATTTAACACATCAATCATTTCGTTGATGTCTTTAATTCCTGCTTTTTCCATTAAGTATGGAAGTAGCGAAGCATCGATATCTCCTGCACGAGTTCCCATTGTCAAACCTGCTAAAGGTGTGAAGCCCATTGAAGTGTCCACTGATTTTCCACCTTCAACAGCAGTTACTGATCCGCCATTACCGATATGTGCAGTGATGATCTTCGTTTCTTCGATAGGTTTGCCAAGCAATTCAGCTGCACGTTCGGAAACGTAACGATGACTTGTTCCGTGGAAACCATATTTACGAGCAGAGTATTTATCATAATACTCTTTGGGAATACTATATAAATAATTTGTTGCCGGCATTGTTGCATGGAAAGAAGTATCAAAAACAGCCACACTCGTTACATTTGGTAAAATATGACGGAAAGCTTTGATTCCCATGGCATTTGCTGGATTATGCAGTGGTGCAAATTCACTTAACTCTTCAATTTTGGCTAAAACATCATCATCGATTAAAACAGAATCTTTGAAGTATTCGCCGCCAGCTACCACGCGGTGCCCAACGCCAGTGATTTCATCAAATGATGCAATGATTTTAAGTTCAATTAATTGATCTAATAACATTTGAACCGCAACTTCATGGTCTTTAATATCTAAAATTTGTTCAAATTTTTGTCCATCGCCATATTTAATTGTAAAGATTGAATCGTTCAAACCGATCCGTTCAACGATTCCTTTTGCGATTACTGATTCCTCAGGCATTTGATAAAGCTGCCATTTCAAACTTGAACTACCTGCATTGATTGCAATTGTTTTTGACATTTTTACTCTCCTTTATAATTGAATTGCTGTCCGCTCTTTTGAGCAGTTTTATAAATTAGAAGACTTCCAGTCCTCGAATTTTTTGAAGAATTCTGTTACTTGTGCTGGATCTTTTAAGGATGGTAAGTGAACCAGCAAAACTTTTTCCGCCTGCTGAGCAGTTTCACCTTTTTTCTGCAGTAGTAAAATACTCTTACGCGAATGTTCAGACTTAAATAATTCATCCGGCAATTGAATGATTCCCTGCAGCAACACATCATCCTTCAACCATTTTTGCAGTAATGGTCCCTGCTCAGTCTCAAGGAAATTACTAGGAACTAAGAATAGACCAAAGCCATCTGGTTTCACGTACTTCATTCCTTGCTCCATTAAAAGATGATGGGCATAACTATGCTCCTTCTCGGAATGGGTAGCAAATTTTTCAGCCTGCTGATCATTTGGATAATACCCCACAGGTAAATCGCCAATAACATAATCAACTGGATCAACTAATAAGTCTTGCAGACTATCTTGGTGGAATAATTGAATTTCTTCATCCATTAAAAGACTGTCTGAAGCCGCAATTGCCAATAAAGTTTCGTCGTTATCCACGCCGATTCCTTTGACAGTGTAGTTAGCCGCTTGCAAATTGATCACTGTTGTCAGTAATAGATTGCCCATACCGACAGCAATATCTAAAATATCTAATGGCTGTTCTTTTTTTAACGTCAATTGTTCAATCAAAAAGACAAATAAAAAGCCAATACTATCAGGCGTCAATTGATGATTGGGCTGTAAACTTTCAGTTTTCGATCCTTTTAGTAAAACTAATTGTGTCAATTTCCGCCAATCTTCTTTTTCTAACTCTAAAGCTAATAATTCCTGATAGAGTGCCTCTACCTTT
The DNA here is from genome assembly GCF_019175485.1 of Enterococcus raffinosus. Lineage (NCBI taxonomy): Bacteria > Bacillati > Bacillota > Bacilli > Lactobacillales > Enterococcaceae > Enterococcus > Enterococcus raffinosus. The sequence continues at coordinate 959,237 of NZ_CP072888.1, read as the reverse complement.
TTCACAGTAGCTTCGTCTGGCTGTTGATCAAGCACACGTACTTTTGCATTGTCAACTAAGTTCTCCGTATTTTCGATGTAAGCGTCAAAAAAAGAAGTCCCTAGTGAATGCTGCAATGCGATGATCGCTTCTTCCATCAAAGAAAAAGCTGTCTCAATTTTCTCTGGATTCATCTTGCACCTCACTAACTAATATAACACTCACGATACCTGTTCTATTTTAGCGGACATGTTCCAATTAATCAATCGCTTTCTTTCTTTTATCATTGATTTTCTAATTCCATATAAAAGTATCTTTTACAATAAAAACACTCGTTTTCGCATGAGCTCACGCGCTATATCAGTCTGAGGAGTTTGATGTGCTATTTTTTTCATAAAAATGATATGTTTTCTTTTTAATTTTCACTGTAATCTTTACCCGATCCTGTTCATTCTGATAAGTGATCTCTCCTTTGTTAAACCCCCATGTCCCTTTTTCTGACGTTAATTGAGGATACTCAGCTAAAAAAAGTTCCTTGGCAATTTTAGCTTGATACAATTGCTCAGTCCGTGATGCCAAATCAACCGTTTGGTGATAACTGGTTACCATATTCATCAATAAAAAACTAAACAAAAAAATAGCCAACAGTACGGATAACAGTATTCCGCCTTGGCTATTCAAAGATCCATGTTCCTTCTTTCTTTTTCCCATCAGTAAAGGTAACGATAAAATCCACTCCATGATTTTTTTCTTGGCACACAAATTGATCCACTCCCGTCAATAATGGCTGATTCCCACCAGACTGTCTTTTAATAATTCTTCTATTTACTTTTTTTATGACCAATGAAACCACTCTTCCCTTATCTTCTATTTCAGTTGAAATTTCAGTCTGCGTAGTCCCGATATAATTCACCTCGCTCAACTCATTATCCAACTGAAGCAAGAAAATTTCCCATTCTAATTGATGATAACTACTCATAGCTCGCTCCATTTTATGGGCATGATGAATTAGACCTGAGAGCAGCAAAAGAATTCCGCTCAGCATCAATAGAGCGACTAAACTTTCAAGCAAGGTAAAACCACTATTTTTTGACAATCAGAATTCCTCCTTGCTGGTTTGATGCTCGACCTTGCTCTAAAGAAACTTCTATCTGCGGCTTGACCGGAGGAACAGAATGCAAACGACACCGTCGAGTCTCATTATAAAGGTCACGATAATTTGCGATACTGCTTAGACGTTGTTGGCTGTCCTTCTGCATCTTCACCGTTACTTCTACATAACTCGAAATAATAATGATCAAAACCGCCAGACTGATTAGACTTTCTAACAAGATATATCCATTATTTCCTTTCAAAACGACCACTTCCCATTTGGAATTGATAAATAATTTGACCATTATCATAAAAGACAACTTTAGGAATATTTCTGTTTCCCGGCTGATCTGTTGAAATATTTCCTTTTCCTGCACTGAAAAAGATTGTGTCCCTACTTTCTAATTGAATATTGTCCGGTACATTAAGCCGTTTCCACGGCAGCTCTGTATGAATCGTATAAAATATGATCCTCTGTTGGTCCTTATGAAGCTCAATTCGAGTGCCGCGATGGTCAGTAATAGCCACTTGTTGTAAATGTAAAATTGATTTCTCAAATTGGTAGTAGAAGAACTTCTTCTCCAACTGAGACTGCCAACTTTTAAGCGCAATTGTTGGTAATAAAACAAAACTGCAAACCAAGAATAAAACGAGCAACGTTTCAAAAAGTGTAAAACCACTCTCACTACTATTCTTTATTGCGTTCATAGGCTTCATATTGCTTCTCCTTAACATAGCCCTGATCAATTAATTCTTGTTTGCTCGGTGTTCTACCATGATCCAACTCAAAAACCTCAATCTGAGTTTCGACAACTTTTGCAATAGCCGCATCACTTTTCTTTGTGGCACTGTCTTTTTGATTGATCAGCTTTGGTACAAAAAGCAGTAATAGTAAGCTGATTACGAAAAGAACAACTAGCATTTCTATTAATGTAAAGCCAGAAACTTTTTTCTTCACAAGATTCCCTCCAGATTTGTCATTGGCAAGAGCATCGTCAAATACAAGCTGATAATCAATAAGGCGACAAGTAAAAAAACAAACGGCTGCAACCATGAACACATAAACTCTAGCTGATTGAAAAAACGGCGCCAAACTAGTTGACTGTATGTCAATAATTCTTTTCCTAAGTTTCCTCGAGCTTCTCCTTGAAAAACGATTCGACTAAATTCCTTAGTTAGAAAAGGATACTTTCGTAATTCCTCCGCTAAAGCATTTCCTTGAGCTAGACGAACTTTTAAATCACCAGCCAATTCCTGCATCAAAGACTTGCCATCAATTGCTAACAAGCAGTCAATGATTTGATTCAATTCCAACCCTTGCTGAAATAATTTTCCCCACTCTAAGGCGAAATACGCTGAATAATAGTTGCTGAATAGGGTTCCAATTAAAGGAATTCTTGCTAGATAACGAAACCGAGCTAAGTATGTATATCTTTTACCAAAATAATGCCAACAAAACAGTAATAGTAACAAAAAAAACAATATTCCTAGTCCAATGAAAGGCACTGCTGTAATCAATTGAACTGAAAAATCATCCGGTTTGATCATCCCACCAGCCAGTAATTGCGGTAATAGGAAAAAACGCATTCCTAACAAAATAACCAGTAAAAAAAGAAGTAAAAGAACGGGATAAGAAACTGCTTTAAGAAAATTTTCTCGTTGACGCTGCATGAGTTTCATCTGGCTTGCAATACCTAATAGCGTCTGAGACAGGTTGCCATGCGAATCGGCCAGTTCAATTTGTAAAAGCTGGTCATTCGAATAGTCTAATCGTGCAAAGCTCTTTGCCAGACTTTCCCCTTTGTTTAGATCAGTCTGAATACTCTCTAAAATCGTCGTTCTAAAGAGATTCGCATTGCTGAAAAAGTCAAAAGCCTGCTGCAAGCTAAACCCGTTTTCCAATAAATCTCCTAACAAATGAACAAAATCAATTCGCTGTTTTCTAGTTAATTTTGTCCTGCGCCGCATGCCTCTAGCCCTTCCTCCCATGTATATAAAATATCCTCTTGATAGAATCGATAGCTTGTCAATAATCCAATTGTTTCATCCAATGGCAATAATTCCTGATAAACAATGCCCTGCAAACATTCCTTGAGCAGAGTTGCTTCGCCTCCCAATTCAAAAACCCTTGCATGAGCAGATTCCAAGCTGGCAGCATGCAGAGTCGCGTAAACACAATGTCCTGTCAAAGCTGCTCGAATTGCACCTTGAATTGTTTTCGTGTCGCGTATCTCTCCAATAATTAGAACGTCTGGATGATGGCGCAACGATAATTTGATCAATTCTTCATAGCTTTGATAAATTTTTTCATTTACCTGCAACTGCAAAAAATCAGGCTCTTCTATTTCTACTGGATCTTCTATTGTTAGTACCCGTCCATCTATTTCTCTAGCTAGTTTGTACATTAACGTTGTTTTGCCTGACCCGACTGGACCGCAAAATAAGTAAAGACCTCTTTTTTTGCTATGCTTTCGAATAACCTCTAGCTGTTCTGGCACATGATAGACTTCAGAACTGCGACCAAATTGGTGTAAAAAGCGAACGACTAAACTTTCTCGCTGCAAATAGTCTCCCACAGTGGAAAGTCGCAGTCTTTGTTCACCATGAGGCAAGGAATAGGAGATTGCACCCAATTGCGCTTTTCTTTTTTCGCTAACGTCCATCTGACCCAGATACTTAAACCGATTAATCAGCTGCAAGGCTGTATCCACACACAATTCATTTTTAACATAGGATAGATTTGAGTTTTCGCGCTCATAGAAGGGGCCTCGCCGAAAGAAGCAGCGGTACTTCTCTCCTTGAGGTAATAAATATAAGTCTTGCATTTGATGTTCGAAGCCATGTTGAATCAGATCATCTGAAAGCTTTTCAATCTCCATTCCTTTCACCTCAAAAATAATATACGTAAAAAAATCTTTTGGCTTCAAAAAAAGAAGATAAACCAAAAAATTGATTTACCTTCTCAAAAATTCTTATTTTGTTTTGTCTTGAAAGCGTGCCTCTACTCGATAAATACGCTGCCCTTTGTTAGAAAATTTTTCTTCGTATTCAGTCATAATATTTCCTTCATATGAGCTCTCATGTAGATCCAACCAGACTTGCTCAAGCGTCATCCCGTATTTTGAAAAACTGCTTAAGGAATATTCAAATAAGCCTTGGTTATCAGTTTTGAAGTGTATTTCCCCGGCAGGCCGCAAAATCGTTTCATCTACAGCTAGAAAACTAGGGGACGTTAGACGGCGCTTCTCATGTTTCTTCTTCGGCCAAGGATCAGAAAAATTTAAGTAGATTTGATCAACTTCACTATCTGCAAAGTAATTAGTCAACTCGGACCCATCGACATGCAATAATTGCAAATTAGGTAGCTCTGCCTCAACTAGTTTGTCCAACGCAAGGGAAATAACACTAACTTGCATCTCTATTCCAATATAATTGATTTCTGGATGAGCAGCAGCCATTCCAGTAATGAACTGACCTTTTCCCATCCCAATTTCAATATGAATCGGATGGTCGTTGCCAAAACGTTCGGACCAGCGACCCTTCCATCCTTCTGGATCTTGTACTACATATTCAGGACGAGCTGCCAACATTTCAGCAGCGCCTGGACGATTTCTTACCCGCATTGTTTTCCTCCAAATAATTCGATAAATAATTCACTCTATTTCATGCACTTAGTAACTTCTCTTTTGTATAACTGCAAAAAGTTGGACTCGCAGCTAGTTCTAATTTCATATTCATTTTTCTAAAGAGCAGAAAAATAAGTTTTTTTCTCACTTCGCATACGATCCAACTATACTTTACGCAGCATAATATACTTTAATTAAATATTTCATCTCGAACGTTATTATCCTGCGAAAAGTTGGACTCGCAGCTAGTTCTAATTTCGTATTCATTTTTCTAAAACACAAAAAATGAGTCTGTTCTTCACTTCGCATACGATCCAACTATACTTTACGTAGCATAATATACTTTGACTAAATATTTCATCTCGAACATTATTGTCCTGCGAAAAGTTGGACTCGCAAAAAAGAAGGCTGAACGAAACGTTCAGCTTCCGGCAAAAATTCGTTTTAATTGTAAAATTGATTGATTCATATGATGGTATTCTTTACGCTTGTATTGACGAGCGATTTCTAAAAGCAAACTCATCAGACCATACCAATAAACCCGCTCCATGTTCTCATCTGTTGGCCGAATACCATATCGTACAAGCCACTTACTCCAGCTGGACAATGGCACGTAATTACCTAAAATCGTTCCAACATCCAGTGCTGGATCAGCAAACATGACTGAATCCCAATCAACTAAATATAAATAATTCGAACATACTATCCAATTTCGATGATTTACATCGCCATGAACAACGGTGTAATTCTTTTTGGCATACGTTGGAATATTTTTCTTTAAATAATCATAGACTAACTCAATAAAGCTATTTTGCTCAATCATGGTTGGCAAATTCGCTTCATAATCCGCTAGAAGCTGTTGCGGCGACACTTGACGTCCACCCATTTTCTTCAGCATGACTTTCAATGAAGGTGAATGATGAAGATGATACAAAACATCCACCACGTCATTACGACGAGGAATTTCTTCTGGTTCGAGGATTCGCCCATCTAGCCACTCTTGTGCAGTTAACGTATCCCCATTCCCTGTCCGCTTGATCCACACAAGCTTGGGTGCGATTCCTTCACGGGATAAAGCAGCCAACATCGGAGTGGTATTTCGTTTAATGAAGACGCGATCTTCGTCTCGATAGCCGATATACGTTTTTCCCGTATCACCTTTGATCGGCTGCACACGCCAGTCACTATCTAACTGAAACTCCATTCCCAAGGCCCTCCCCTAGCATTTTAAACGTATTTACTATTTTAGTCGGGGAAAGGCACTTCGTCAAGGGCATGTATGTTCTTCTTTGATTATTTTTCATCGCGATGTGCTTGAACCGCTAAGTTCACCGCTTCAATATAGGCATCAAGAACTTTTTTCGTAACTTTCCCTGGCATTCCGTCACCAATTTTATGATCATTGATCTCAACAATCGGCATTACTTCCGCTACTGAACTAGTTTTAAAGCATTCATCCGCGGCCAGCAATTCCTTTTCAGTAAACGTTTCTTCTCTCAGCTCAATCCCTAACGCTTTAGTCAGCTCGCGAATTTTAATTTTTGCAATTCCTGGTAAAATCAAATTGCTGTCAGGGTGTGTATAGATGATATCGTCTTTTACCATCCATAGATTTGATGCGGAGGCCTCTGTCACGTTGCCATCACGAACCAAGACGGCTTCGTCATACCCTTTTTGTTGTGCTTCATCTAGAGCAAGAATATTTCCTAATAAACTGATTGATTTAATATCACAATGCAACCAGCGCTTGTCTTCAACGATTCCCGCACGAATACCAATATTTTGCTTTGCAGCCGGACGTGAAGCTGGTTGAATATCCGCCATTAAAACAGGCTGAACCTCTTTTGGATCTGGAAAATCATGCAAACGTGGCTTCGCAGTCCCGCGAGTCACCTGGAAATATACACGGGCATTGTCCAATCCAACCTCTTTGGCTAAACGATGCAACCGTTGGCTTAATTCTTCTCTAGTAAATGGAAGGGTCATTCTAATTTTCTCCGCACTAACCCATAGACGATCCAAGTGTTCCTTTTCCATGTACATATAGCCATCATAAATACGAATCACTTCATAAATACCATCGCCAAATTGGTAACCACGATCTTCCAAATCAATTTTAACTTCTGATTCATCGACAATTTTTTCATTCCATAATACTTTCATCCACTAAGCCTCCATTTTCTTTATTCTTACCGGGAGATACAACCATGCAAATAACCCGATCTCAATCAAAAGCAACACAAGTAAAACCAAACTTTCAACAACTGACAAGTGAACCAAACTACACAAAGCGAAGAGAAGCGCTGCGCCAAACAGCAACATCACCATTAATCTCTGCAAAGCAGTTTTTTTATATTTCATTTGTACTGGATAAAGCTGGACCGCACTAATGTAATCAAATTGATTGTACAAGGGAATCATTTGGAACCCAATCAAATAGATAAACAATGCGCTGATACCGATTATAAAGCGAAAATCATTTAATGAGAACAATAACACACTGCCAACAATCAGCAAGCGGAAAAATAAGCCCCCGAACTCCGCACCACGTAAAGCACCTCTAGCAAATAAATACAAATACGTATTTTCCTGTTTGGAAGAGATTCTAGCTAATAGAAAATCCAAGTATTTACGACGATGGACTTTTGCTTCGACCTCCGGCACATCGGTAAATAAGTTAATGAATTGATAAATACGATGCAATCGCGCATTTTCACGGTCAATCATTTTACTCCAGTCCAGTAAACGGTCTTTTTCTTGAGTTAAGGATAAGAAACCAAACGTCAAAACAAAAGCTAGCACTGTGCCAACCCAGGCAGTAACATAAAGACTAACAAAAATTATCGCCCCGCTGGCGATAAACCATAATAAGAATAATCGCCGTGCTTGCTCATGAGTTTTCTGATAACAAGCTAGTCGTTGTAATCTTAGATGAGAATATTTCAATCCCCACAACATGAATAAATAGAAGAAAAAATTTATGAAGCTGATTTGCTTAGCTAAAACGACTAATGGTAGTAAGGCACCACAAACAAGCAGCTCAACAGCAAATGGAAATGCTAGCGAGTGACGCACTCCGCGACTTAGATAGCTGCCCATTTCTTTTTCCTTAGGTAATAAAAAGGTCATATCCGCAGGCTCCACCAGTGTGGCTAATTTGCCAAATGGTAAAATAAACCACCACACGACAGCAACAATCGGCAAACTCCATGGAAAATCTGGCGGCAGTTGTTTTAATAAATTCGAATAATAAAAGGCTAGGCCGCCGACTAAAAACAAGCACACCAAGACAAAATGATCATTTAACACGTAACGCATATATTTCATCATTTTTTTCTGATGGCGTTGTCGCCTTAATAGAAAAAAATCATGCATGTTCTTTCTCCTTTGTCAGTGCGATATAGATTTCATCTAAAGAAGAGCCAGGTAACTCAAATTCTGTTTGCAGCTCCTGCAGAGTCCCCTGCGCCCGTACTTCCCCTTCATGTAATACGACGAAACGATCACAATACTTTTCAGCCGTCGCCAAAATATGCGTGGACATCAAGATAGCCGCTCCTTGCTGCTTCATCGTCACCATCAGTTCCAACAAAGCATTGATCGCTAAAGGATCTAACCCTAAGAAGGGTTCATCAATAATGTACAGACTTGGTTGAATCAAGAATGCACATAAAACCATGACCTTTTGCTTCATTCCTTTAGAAAAATTTACAGGAAACCACTCAAGCCGATTTTCTAAACGAAAAGTCTTCAGTAGCGTCTCTGCTCTTTGCATCGCTTCTTCTTTAGGAATACCATAAGCCATCGCCGTCACTTCAATATGTTCTCGTAGAGTCAACTCTTCATATAATGAAGGTGTTTCAGGAATGTAGCCGATTTTTTTTCGATAATTCTCTGGATCCTGTTGTAACGTCAAATTATCTACCGTAATAGTTCCTTTTTGCGGTGTCAATAAACCGATGATGTTCTTGATCGTAGTGGATTTCCCCGCACCATTCAAGCCAATCAAGCCGATCATTTCTCCATTTTGGACTTCAAAATTAATATCTTTTAAAACAGGCAAGTGGCCGTAGCCGCCCGTAACATGCTGAATTGCTAAGCTCATCTTTTTCCCTCCAATTTCTTAGTTAGTATTATAGCAGAATCCTACAAATATTTAATGTTCTCCTGACCTTTTCCAGCACAAGTATAACAAGTTATGGTAAAGTAAAAGAAGAATTTACGGCTGTTGTTGAATTTCTTTTTAACAGCGTCGCCATAAAATAAAAATCATAATTGATCAGAAAGGATGTTTGCAATGGAAAATTGTATTTTTTGTAAAATCATCGACCAAGAAATCCCTAGCTACAAAATTTATGAGGATGAAAAAGTTTATGCCTTTTTAGACATCTCACAAGCGACAAAGGGTCATACTCTTGTTGTTCCAAAACAACACGTTACTGATATTTTTGAATATGATGAGACATTAGCCGCAGAGGTTTTTGCACGGATTCCTAAAATTGCCCGTGCCATTGAGAAAGCTTTTCCTGAGATGGAAGGACTAAACATCCTAAATAATAATAAAGAATTAGCTTATCAATCAGTCTTCCATTCTCACGTGCACTTAGTTCCTCGTTATAGTAAAAACGATGACTTTTCCATTCACTTCGGTAATCATGCGGAGCAGCAGTCTCCCGAAGAAATGCAAGCGATCGCTGATAAGATCAAGGAGCAGGTGAAATAAATGAGCTTTTTTAAAGGAATTCTATTTGGTGCCGGACTTGGGACACTAGGCGGTCTTCTGTTAGCCCCTCGAAAAGGGGAAGAAACAAGAGAAAAACTAATTACGAATACCCGAGAACTTGTTGAATTAACAGACGAACTTAATGATAATTTGACCGATTTTAGAGAGTCATTGGTGACTCTAAAAGGAACATTTGATACGCTGGTCCCTGCCTTTAAATCAGGGGTTGAGAAAGATATTGAAGAGTTTCGCTTCCAAGCAGAGCCTCGCATTCAACAAATTCAGGCTCAAATAGAAAAAATCAATCAAGCATTGCCTCAAGCAGAAGAGACAACAGTCATAAAAAAAGGACGCTTCTCTTTAGAACGTCCTGTTGAATAATAGTAAGAATTAAGTTGTTTCACTTAAGTAATTATGCCTTTATTATGAATTTTCTCGGAAACTATTTTTAACCCCCTTTCCTTTACATTTTTAGGTGTGTTATAGTTGAAAAGGAATAACAAACGTATGTAAATTAAATTTTAGGAGTTGTAGCAAAGAAATGAAAAAAAAGATTCTTTTAGCCACTGCTGGCTTACTTAGCGTAGTTGTACTGGGGGCTTGTTCAGGAAGTTCTAATCAAGACATCGCAACAATGAAAGGCGGAAAAATTACCGTCGAAGATTTCTATAATGAAGCGAAAAAAGAACAAACAAACCAAAGTTTAGTTCGTAATATGATCATCTACAAGGTTTTCGAAAATGCTTATGGTGACAAAGTAACCGATAAGCAAATCGACAAAGAATACGATAAGCAAGCAAAACAATTAGGCGATAGCTTCGAAAGCCAATTGAAATCTGCTGGCTATACCAAAAAATCTTATAAAGAGTATTTGAAACAATCACTAGCTTTCCAAGAAGGGTTGAAATCTCACGTGAAGATCACAGATAAGGATCTAAAATCGGCATGGGATTCATTCCATCCAGAAGTAACTGCACGTATTATTTTGGCAAGCAGCGAAGATGAAGCAAAAGAAATCAAGAAACAACTAGATGATAAAGGCGATTTTGCTAAAATCGCAAAAGAAAAATCACAAGATTCAACAACAAAAGAAGATGGTGGAGAAATCAAATTTGATTCACAATCATCGACCGTTCCATCTGAAGTCAAAGAAGCAGCCTTCAAATTGAAGAATGGCGAAGTTTCTGATGTAATTACTGCGATGGATTCATCTACTTACCAATCAAGTTACTACATTGTCAAAATGGAGAAAAACTCTTCTAAGGGCAATGACATGGATAAATACAAAAAAGAATTGAAACAAATTGCTGAAGATACAAAAATGGCTGACCAAACCTTCTCTTCTGAGGTTATCGCAAAAGAATTGAAGAAAGCCAACGTGAAGATCAAAGATGATTCATTCGAAAATATTTTATCTGACTTCTTAACAACAAATAGTTCAAGCAAAAAGGCTACAACTGAGTCAACAAAATAATTCGTATAAAGCAAAAGGGGAATTCCAAGCGGAGTTCCCCTTTTTTAGTTATTCATGCTACAATAAAGTAGCGAATACTTATAGTAAGAGGATGGGTGAACAACGCATGAAAAAATTTGCCTCTAAAGAAGCAGAAAAAGATTATTATGAACACGAAGCAGATGAAGCTGAATTCGTCGCTTGGTATAAAGAACAAGATCATCCCGAATATGACAAGCCTTCTGTCACCGTTGACATTGTCATTATGGGCTATAACAAGGAAGAGGATCAGCTGAAAATATTACTGATTCAACGTCGTGGAAACCCCTATCGGAATTCTTGGGCACTGCCTGGCGGCTTCGTCGAACGCAATGAATCAACCAATGACAGTGTTCGGCGCGAAACCGCTGAAGAAACTGGATTGACCATTGGTCGCAAGAGTGTCGAGCAGCTTCATACCTTCAGTACACCAAATCGTGATCCTCGTGGCTGGGTAATTACTGTCAGCTATTTAGCATTTATTGGTCAAGTACCACCAACGGCTGGTGATGACACACAAGATGCCCGCTGGTTCAATCTTGAGCGTCATGGTGAAACGATTTCTTTAACCAGCGATGACATTTCAATTGAGATTGAGCTAGAGGCTGGAAAATCGGTCGGAAAAGATACCTTAGCCTTTGACCACAACGAAATCATTCGCAAGGCCTTCAATCGAGTTTTGAATAAAATGGACCACGAACCACTAATTCTACAAGTTTTAGGTGAGGAATTCACCATCACTGAAGCACGCAAGGTGTTTGCGAAATTTTTAGGGGTTGATTTCAAAACAGTGGATCATTCTAATTTCAAAAAAGCAATGCTGCAATATTTTGATGAAATTGGTGAACGCCCTGTCGGAATTGGCCGTCCTTCAAAGATTTACCGTTTAAAAGACGAGATCGGTGAAAAAAAATAAAATTTTTACTTACATGAAATTGAAAACTGTGTATATAATGGAAAAAGCAAAAAACGTCTTTCCATAACGCAGTGAAGATTCCCAAAGTGGTCATCGTAGCGAGTTATACGATGGCCGCTTTTTTGTGAGTTCTGCCTTTCGCAGACAATCAAATAATGAAACGAATACATTCTTTGCTACATTTTATTTAAAGTTCCGTTTGATATATAGCTTCCACTAATATCTTTGTTCAGGTTATCGAAAAACGTTTTCTTTCTATAAAAGTCGCTGTATTCAAATAATAGGAGGATTTTTATGCCAAGTAATAAAAGAGAAAGTTTTGTTTATACAATTATGATGTGTTTTGTGATGGTGTTCTGGATGAGTTTGTACAATATTTATTTGCATTCAGGAGCCTTCACTTTCGAAGTTCTTAAATCAGCCTGGCTCGGCTTGCCGCTAGGTTATTGCTGTGCTTTACTGTTGGATTGGTTTGTCGTTTCGGGTCCTGCAAAAAAAATAGCCTTTAAACTTCTACCTACCTTTGCTAGCCCTTTACGTAAAATTTTAACCATTTCCAGCTGTATGGTTTTGCCAATGGTCTTTTTTATGTCACTATATGGTACGCTTGAGGTACTAAGCCAAACCCACGAATGGCATCTGCTATTCATTATTTGGGGAACGAATATTTTGAAAAATCTTGTTATGGCTCTACCATTTCAAATACTAATCGCAGGTCCACTTGTTCGCAAAGTTTTCAGAAGAATTTTCCCTGAAGGAACAATCACAGCCTAAAGAAAAAAAACGAGGCTGTGACATAAGTCTCAAAAAAAAGCACTAGAAACGACGTAAAAACGTCCTTTTCTAGTGCTTTTTGGGTAAAATAAAAGAGTACGGTAGCACCCGTACTCTAAATCATTCAATCCCCGAAAGGATCAAAATCATGCATACAAATTATAACATGAATCAACTCACTTTAGATATCACAACTTCTTATATTCCAAAAAAAGACAGCACTGCTTGGTTTATTAATGAACTCGTTGAATCTCTTGAAATCACGGATTCCTATCTTTTTGGTCGTCCCCGGAACTATGATTTGAGTGCGATGTTAAAACTGGTTCTTTTTGCCTATACCCGTAGTGTGTTTAGCAGTCGGAAAATTGAACAGTTGGCAGAAGAAAGCCTACCGGCTCGTTGGTTGACCCAAGAACAGATGCCTACCTATCGAACCATTGCCCGCTTTCGTGTTTCCAATGAGTTAGAAACATTGATCGAAAAAGGGTTGGATTCGTTGGTCCATTATTTAAGAGAGCGACAATTGATTAATGATTCGATTTTTATCGATGGAACGAAGCTCCTCGCAGATGCCAATAAATACAGTTTTGTTTGGAAAAAGACCACGCTCAACTATGACAAAATGAATCGTGAGCAGATCGTCTCTTTGATGTCTGAACTGAAAGAGGCACATTTAGCGAGTCACGTTCCTGAAGGAACCTCACTCACATTAGATATGATAGATGAAGTACTGACGAGGTTGGAAATACGGCTAGAAGAATTGGAACAAGAAGTACTTGAAACCAGAAAGGTTTCACCAAATCCAGCCAAACAGCAGCGCCGTTTATTAAAAGCACAAACACGAAAACTAAATGAACGGCGTGAAAAAATGGTCGATCATCAACAGCGCTTAGTTATTTGTGGTGCCCGCAATAGCTATTCAAAAACAGATAACGATGCCACATTTATGCGTGTCAAAGAAGATCCTATGCGCAATGGGCAATTAAAACCTGCGTTCAATCTTCAAATAGCCACCAGTAATCAGTTCATTTTGGGTTATGATGTCTATCAAAATCCAACGGATACCAAAACCTTTCCCACGTTTATAAAAAAATTGAACGTGGCGAATCGCCTCCCAATGCATATTGTCGCGGATGCAGGGTATGGTTCAGAACAAAATTATCGGTACCTTGAAGATGAACTACCGAACCACACTGCATTGATCCCTTACTCAACGATGTTGAAAGAACAGAGTAAGAAGTGGCAATCGGACGAACGAAAAGTGATGAATTGGACGTACAACGAACAAGAGGATTATTATCTTGATCCAAAAGGTGTTCGTTTTAATTTCAATGCGTACAGAACAGAGACGGATAAAGTCGATGGGTTTGTCCGAGATTTTAAAGAATACAAAGCAGAGAAATACACAGAAAACAAAGAAGTGATTCAAGAAGCGTTGACCCAAGGGGGAAATACACGCATCATTAAGGTCAATCCTTCGTTAGAATATTTTAAAGCCAAACAACGCACCTTGCTTTCAGAACCTGAAAATGGAAAAATCTACGCACAAAGAAAAATTGACGTAGAACCTGTTTTTGGATGGATGAAGGCTTGTTTGCATTTCACTCGGTACCATGTTCGAGGCATGGAAAAGGTGAAAAAGGAAACGGGCATCCTTATCATGGCATTGAATATGAGAAAGTTAGCGGCAATGAAACGGCTGGGCACCTTGGGTACATAGAAATTGGCGTCCATAAATCATTTACTGATTTATGGACGCCAATTTTTTCCTATTAAAGACTATGACTTATGTCACGGCCTCGTTTTGCTTAATGAATGTTGCTAATTGTTCAGTGAGGATATATACCTGCTTTTCAAGAATTGCCACTCGCTTTTCTAACTCATCGTTTGAATTCTGTCCTCGCTCCTTTTTTTGAGGAGAATATCTTCTCGGTAACCCTGATGACTCATAGCGCTCTAAAAGCTCAGGGATTCTTTGATTGTCAACGATGACTTGTTTCGTAATCAAGATATCGCCATCTTCAGTGACCCGCCGATTTGTACTAGTCGCCATTCCTTCTAACGCGTTTAGCCCTACCGAGTAACTCGTCAATTCCTTTACAATCATTTAATTTTCCTTTAACCAGCCATAAAACGTATTTTGATTGAGTCCGTATTCTCTTTTAATCTCAATTAATTTCATTCTGCACCTCCCTATTTACTAAAAAGAGACGCAAAAAGAGCTATATTGCTAAATTATTCAAAATTTCTTGATAACGTTCCGTTGCCAGATCACTCGCTTGGTCCTTTTTACAAAAACTCAATTTTCGTAATTTAGGAACAACTCGCTCAACAATGATTTGTCCCTCCTTCGTTTTTTCCTTCAGTGCTTCAAATGCTTCTTTGAAACGTACATCCTGTCGGGCCTTTTCATAAAAGGACAGTACATAGAGATAATAAAAGAGATCATATCCGCGAAACGGATACTCTACCTGCATAAATAAGGTTCCGATTCCATAGTGGCAAGGACCAATTGGAGCTTTTGTATCCCAATGGTGCAACAAAAACTCTACTGCATCATCGAGTTCCGCTTCTTCAATGAATTTTGTCCGACGGAAGAGCTCTAATGCATTTAGTGTTGGTAATGGATTAGAAAACTCTGTCTCTGGTCCTCGTCCAAAATAAAATTTTTTGCACCACCAGCCGCCGTCTTCGTATCGAGTCGAGAGCAAATGCTCTTGTGTTTGCTTCATTCGCGGATCATCCTCGTGTCCCAAACGAACTAAAAGAGTCGCTGCCGGGATCGTTTGACAGGGGAAAACGGCGCCTTTTGGATAAAGTTTAAATTCACCAGGTTCACGCCAGCTTTCCCATATAAGTTCTGCTACTTTTTGCAGAATTTCTTCCTGCGGATCCATCCCTAACTCCAATAGGTATTCCGCTGATTCTAAACAAGAAAACGGCGCCCCTTTGCCTAATCGCCTATCCTCTGTCGTCCAATAATCCCATCCTTGATCATACCGATGAGCTAAAATTGCTTGAATGTCTGCTGCTTTATCCATTTTATTCTCCTTGAATGCCCTTTCTTTTCAGTGTATCATAGTCATTCCAGTTATTTTCGTGATTAATTAAAAAAACTTCCTCACTAAAAATGAGGAAGTAAGCTATTTATTTCGCTGTTGCTTTTTTCATTTGTTTACTGCGTAATTGTCCGCAAGCTGCGTCAATGTCTGTTCCATGTTCCTTACGAATCACACAATTGATACCATTCTTTTTCAAAACATCGTAAAAGCGTAACACATCTGCTTTACTACTACGTGAATATTGGTCATGTTCACTGACTGGATTATAAGGAATCAGGTTCACATAAACTAATTTTTTCTTGTTCTTCATCAGATCCGCCAATTCCTGTGCGTGATCTGGTCGATCGTTTACTCCAGAAAGCATGATGTATTCAAAGGTGACTCGACGATTTGTTTCTTCTATATAATAGTCAACAGCTTCCATCAATTTTTCGATGGGGAAACTACGATTGATTCGCATGATTGATGAACGAACCTCGTTATTAGGCGCATGCAGTGAAATTGCCAAGTTCACCTGTAAGCCATTTTCTGCGAACTTCTTGATCTTAGGAACCAAACCACTTGTGGAAACCGTGATGTGGCGTGCACCGATTGCCATCCCCTTATCATCATTAATCACATTTAGAAAGTCCATGACATTTTTATAATTATCAAATGGCTCGCCGATCCCCATAACCACGACATGGGAGACACGCTCCTCTTCACCGCGTTCATCAAAATAATGCTGTACCAACATAATCTGAGCAACAATTTCACCAGCTGTTAAATCACGCTGCTTCTTCAATAATCCTGAAGCACAGAAGGTACAACCGATATTGCAGCCCACTTGAGTCGTTACACAGACAGACAATCCGTATTCTTGACGCATCAAAACAGTTTCGATCATCAAATGATCCGGTAATTCAAATAAATACTTGACCGTTCCATCGCTGGCTTCCTGCACAACTAATTGCTTTAATGGATTGATAACAAAATTTTCTTCTAACAGAGCAATCGTTTTTTTCGATAGGTTGCTCATCTCCGCAAATTCAGTTACACGGCTGCGATATAGCCATTCCCATACCTGTGTGGCACGGAATTTCTTCTCTCCATGTTCTAAAAACCATTCGACCAATTCTTCTCTTCTTAAACCATAAATTGAGGGTTTTTCCAAGGTGTTACCTCCTACTACATTCTACCGAAGCGCTCGCTCATTATTAAAGGACAAGCAAGCTCACTAATAAGATCAGAAATTTCAAAAAATTTCTCTTCGTACGTCTTCCACTTTTCGTAACATTCGAAAAATGGCGACATTCGCTACATACTATAACCGATTCACAAGGAGAAAACAATCAACTTTGGAAAAAAGAAAAAAATTCACAAACTCGGTGTTCCAGAAAAAAAGAGAGGTAGTTACCCTCTCATTCCAATCCGTCAATATTTGCAGCGATCCCCTCACGTTCAAACAGTTCTTTAATCGTATCAACTTCTACTTGAGTCAAGACCTGAACCTCTTTCATATGATATTCCCAACCCAGATACTCATACTTACTGCTGCCGTATTGATGGAACGGCAGCAAATGTACTTCTGTTACTTTTCGTGCAGTCAAAAATCTAATTAACTGCTGAATATTGCTCTTGTTCGTCGTGTATGAAGGGATTAATGGAATTCTCGGAATTAATTGGATCTGCCTTTGTGTTAAAAGATAGTCAAAATTTTCTTCTACGATTTTAGAATCCAATCCGATAACTTTTTTTGCTTCGCAATGGTCCATAATCTTCAAGTCGAATAGTACTTGATTAACTACAGGAGCAATCTTCTTTAGTCGTTCAACTGGAAAACACCCAGTTGTTTCGATGGCCGTATGAATACCAAGGTCTCTCAACTCCCGTAAAAATTTTTCGGAAAAATCAGCCTGCATCAAAACCTCTCCACCAGATAAGGTTACACCGCCGCCAGACGTGCGGTAAAAAATCTCATCCTTCAGTACTTCATCTAGCAAGTCGTCGATTGAACGCCATTGCCCAATTTGTTCTGTTTTGCCATTTTTCTTCCAGCTAACAGGCTCTACATTTTTTTGTGACTCAGGATTGGAACACCAAGGACAGCGCAATGGACAGCCCTTTAAGAAAATTAATGTACGAATCCCGCCGCCATCATGTACAGAATAACGTTGAATATTAAAAACTAACCCTTGATCCATTTCTATCCCTCATCCTACAATTGATGTTCGACACGCGCGATAATGTCATCCTGAATTTGTTTGTTCAAATCTACGAAAAAGGCACTGTAGCCTGCGACACGAACCAATAAACCTGAATATTTTTCTGGATGCTTTTGTGCTTCCAGTAAGGTTTCTTTTGATTGAACATTGAATTGAACATGTTGAATTTTTAATTTAGTAAACGCCATTAAGAAATCAGCAAATTTGTTTAATCCCTGCTGTCCCTTCAAAGTGTTTGGCTGAAACTTCAAATTCAACAAGCTGCCATTGACGGTCAAATAATTATCTAGCTTGCTGACTGATTTTAATACCGCGGTAGGCCCTAAATGATCTCTTCCAACCATCGGTGATAAACCGCCGTCAGCTAATTGTTCCTGTGCTTTGCGTCCGTCAGGTGTCGCACCGACTGCTTCTCCTAATGGTATATGAGCAGATACTGTATAAGCACCCGGGATAAATTTACCGCCCCTTACATTTTCGTATTTTTCTAACTCTTTAGCATAATGACGAAACAACTTTGCTGCAATAATATCTAGCTCTTCATCATCATTGCCGAATTTTTCAAAGTCTTGAATCACATGTGTTTGCAAGTCAGCATACTCGCCTGAAAAGTTTGCTTCTAACGCCTCTACTAACTGACTAAAGCTCATCTCTTTCTTTTCAAAAACCATTTTTTTGATAACATATAGAGAGTCACTTAGATTAGCCTCGCCGATACCTTGCACTCCTGAGAAATTATAACGTGCGCCGCCTTCTGTAACGTCTTTGCCCTTTGCTAAACAATCATCGATCAACACAGATAAAAAGGGTGTCGGCGCATAATGGCGGTGACCTAAGTCAACAATGTTTGAGCCCTTGACTACTAGTTCAACATAATAATCAATTTTCTTTTCGATCGTCTTCACCAACTGGTTATAGGTTAATTCAGCATCATCTCTTAACTCATACATACTCAATTCCATAATCCTTAGTAAGTTAAACAGTGCGATATCGTGCAGTCCGTAAGTTTTGCCAGGAATCGATGTCTCGACACAGCCCACCGTCGCGTAATCCCGAGCATCATCAAGGGACACTCCTTTGCTCAAAAAGGCTGGAACACAAACCTCATCGTTAAATAATTGTGGAATGCCTGTCCCCAATCGAATCGTCTCGACAGTTTTAAGCAAAAAACGTCTGGGAATTAATTCGTTCATACGTACCGATAAGTTTGGCTGAGGCAACAAGATTTCATGATAAAGCTCCAACATTACAAAAGATAGCGGGTTTACCGAAGTATGTCCTAATTCATCTAGTCCACCTAAAACAACCGTATAGCCTGTTGGAAATCCAGCAAAACATTTGGCACTACTCTCAGAACGCAAAAGCACAACATCATTTGTCTTAATATAAAAGTCTCCCAGAACTTCGTAGAGGAATTTTTCATCCACTCCTGCTTGCAGTGACATTTGATAAAAAGGATACAAATATTGATCCATTCTCCCTAAAGAAAGGGATGAAGCATTTGATTCATATTGGCCTACAATACTAGTCATCCATAATAATTGCAGCGCTTCGTAAAAAGAATCCGGTTTTTCATTACTTAGTTTGCGGCACATTTCAGCGATCACTTGCAGTTCTCGACTTCGTTGCTGGTCTTTTTCACTTCTACTGCTCTCTTCTGCTAATTCTGCATAGCGGATAAAATGATCCGTCATCGCTGTAAATACGATTTTACCTGCCTGATAGAAATGATTATCTGGCTCTTCACTAATTTTTTTCTCTAATAGAATAAGATAATTCCCAATCCCTCGCGATAATATTCCTGGGAAATCCATAATGATATGCCCTTGGCCTTTATCTGTTTGATTCAGCTTGAAAACTTCATCTTTCAGTGCCATCTTCACTTCATCTGTCAGTTCACCATTGATAAAATCCTTCATCGAACGTTTTTCCCAATAAGGGTATAGCTCTTCCCGATAAATTTTTTTATCTGCCTCAGTGAATTCAAATTGGTCTTGTGGACGTGAAGCGATCGTATTAATTTCCTGCATAATCCAATAAGGATCCATCTCGGGTGAAAGAATTCCTGACCGCGGACGAACCGTCCGGTTTCCCACTAGCAATTCTCCTTCACGAATACTAATTTCCACCTTTTCAAGGATATGAGCGACCGCTTTTGCCCGACGAACAATTGTGGGTTCACCTTCCGTCTGACGATAGCTTTCTGTGTAAAGTAGTGCACGTTCTAAGGAAATTTGGCGTTTCTCTTTGAAGAGATGATCCTTCATCATTTGAATACGTGGGTTCCCTTTTACTACTACATTAGCAATATTTTTTTCATGATTAATAACTCCCGTTCCCAAGTTTTTCACTCCTTTTTTATTTCTATTTTCCATTAGTATAGAAAGTTTTTTTACTTCAAACCATAGACTTCTTTGAAATATGAGAAAAAAGTTGGATTTGTTCAACTTTTCCCAAGTTTTAGATTGTTTTTGTTGGATTCTCATGCTACCGTAAATGAAAAACGGGAGGATTGATGAATGAAAGCTGCTGAAATCGCAAAACGTCGCAAACAAATCACTGAACTTTTATATCAACAAAAAGAGATCAAAGTTCGTGAATTAGTGAGAAAATTTCAAGTCTCCGATGAAACCATCCGAAAGGATTTAGCCTATTTAGCTAAAGAAGGAATATTGGAAAAACATCATGGAAAGGCCAGATTGATACTTGAAAAAGAATTGGCTCCTGTTTTCCAACGAACGACACAGTTTCCTGAAAAAAAAAAACTCACGCAAGCGGCTATGAGGTGTATTACTTCAGAGGATTACACGATTGGCTTAGACCAAGGCAGCACCTTGGCCCTGCTCGCTAAAAAAATGCTTTCTTTAGAAGAGAAGCAAATTTTCACTAGCTCCTTAGCAGCCATTACTCAGTTAGCCAGCGGTCACCATAAACTTTTTTGTTTCGGCGGTGAATACTCTCCTGACGATATGGCTTTTCGCAATAGCGGCAGTGAGATCTACCCGGATATTCAGTTCGATCTATGCTTTTTCGGCTCCAGCGGGGTTAAAAATCGTAAAGGTTTTTGCACCTCTTCACTGATTGATGCTGAAGCTAAGCGGCGAATGCTAAAAAAATCTACTAAAACAATCGTTCTGCTTGATCACACAAAGTTTGAAAAGACCTCCCTCGTTCAAGTTGCTCCTTGGTCTGAAGTCGATATCGTTATCTCAAATAAAGAGCTCCCATTAGATTACGAACGAATGATCCGTGCATACGCAAAATTGATTTTGGTTTAAAAAAGATGCGCCGAGCATTTGTCGGCACATCTTTTTACTACATAATCTCAATATCTAGATCAAAATCGTCTTCCAGAGCAACTGCTTGCATGGATTCATCAACAATCGGCTTCTTCAAAGCAATGACGATTCCTGCTGTAATGACAGAACCAATCACTGTTCCGAGAATATACACGAACGGATTTTGTGCAACTGGCGCAACAATCCATCCACCCCAAGGCGCTGGGTTACCAGCACCTAGAACCATCACTATAGCCGCTCCAATAGCGCTACCGATCATATTTGCTGGAATGCAGCGTAGAGGATCTGCTGCAGCGAAGGGGATCGCTCCTTCTGAAATACCAACCATTCCCATAACGATCGCTGCTTTACCTGAATTTCTTTCCTCTACTGTAAATTTCTTAGGTGCAACTATTGTCGCTAATCCCATGGCAAGCGGTGGAATGCAGATTGCCGCTCCAATTCCCGCCATGATCGTTAACGCGGTTTCACTAGGCAAACCAGTTGCAGGATTGATCGTGCCTACCATTGCAGAACCAAAGCTAAACGCTACCTTATTGATTGGACCGCCCATATCGGAAGCAATCATTGCTCCTAAAATTAATCCTAAGACTACCAAATTTCCAGTCCCCATGGATTCCAACCATTTAGTTAATGCCGTCATCAATGTGGCGATTGGCTGACCAATCACCCAATACATCAAAATACCAACGATCAATGTGCCAAATAATGGAATAATAAAAATCGGACCTAATGAACGCAAACTAGATGGTAATTTAATTTTCTTCAGGTAAAAAACCACAACTCCTGCAATGATCCCTGATAAAATCCCCCCTAAAAAACCCGCTCCAATATTGCTAGCGATCAATCCGCCAATAATCCCCGGTGCCAATCCTGGACGATCCACCATTGAAAAGGCGATATAGCCAGATAAAATTGGTACCATCATGCCAAGTCCTGTAATACCAATATTCGCGATGTCGGCTAACCAGCCTTTATCTGGCACAGAAGCATTTCCAGAAAGCAGCACGCTCAGGGCCAATAAAATTCCACCAGCTACAACGAATGGAATCATGTAGGAGACGCCCGTCATCAAATTTTTTCTCGTATTTTTTAATAGTTCTATCATTCCAGTTCCTCCTATTTTGCTAATTTTTGTTGGAGTTTTTTGACAATCGCTTCTCCTTTGTTGATGCAATCACCTGCACTCACACGGACTACTGGTTTTCCTTTGAAGCGTTCTTCGTTTTTAATTCCGATGTTATTGGTCAAAATCACCGCATCCGCACTTTGGATCTGATCCATTGATAATTCATCTTCGATTCCGATCGATCCCTGTGTTTCGACATGAATTTCAACGTTGTTCTTTTTCGCCGCTACCTCTAAGCTTTCTGCAGCAAGGTAAGTGTGGGCTACGCCTGATGGACAAGCAGTTACAGCAACTAATTTCATAGTTTTCGCTCCTTTATATCATTTAAATTTGTTTGTATTAACTTTTATACTAAGACACCTGCCAAGCTGTCATTAAGCAGTTCGACGATTTCGCAATCACTTGAAGCCTGTTTTAAAGTGTCACGAAACTCTTGATGAACTAATTTTCTTGATAATCCAGCGATTATTTTCAAATGCTGATCCCCTTGACATTCTTCTGGAACTGCCAATAAAAAGACTAATCCAACACTTTCACCATCAAGACTTTGCCAATCGATTTTATTGTTCAAGCGTCCGAAGGCTACGGTTGTCTCTTTGACATGGGGACTTTTTCCATGAGGAATCGCGATCCCAAAGCCGATACCTGTTGTCGTTAAATTTTCTCGTTCCACGACACTTTCAATGTATCCGGCATGATTATGTAGTCGTCCTGCCTGATTAATTCGATCTGCTAGAATACTGATGGCACTCATTTTTGAGTCCGCATCAACTGCTAAATCAACTAATTCTTCGTTAATTACTTGCATGTTTTACCTCCTGATAATATTGTTATAAATCTCTTTTGCATTTCTTTCTGCGAAAAAATTTGTCAACTGTTTCTCTGATTGGACGATTTTATGAATATCAGTAATTACACCACGAACAAGTTTACGATCATTTTTTGCAATACACATTAAAAATACATAATGTACTTTTCGCTGGTCCCAAATAATCGGCTGTTCAAGAGTGACGACGGCAATTTTCGTTTGCAGAACATTTTGAGGAGACGCATGAGGAATTGCTACACCTGTTGCTAGTGCCGTTTCACCAATTGCCTCACGGTCAAAAACTTCTCTGCGAAAAGCCCTTGTGACTATCTGCTTCTTCTCTAAACGATCAATCAACCAATGTAAACAAACTTCCTTATTTGAAAATTTTTTCTGTGTGTAAATATACTCCAAGTCAATCACCCTCTTCAAAATAGGTAATTTGATTTCCTCGGCTTCCTCTGCATCTTCAGAATAAAATAAATGTGCGTAAAATGCTGTGATATTTATAATATCTTCTTGGGTAACTAAGGTAGAAACCGTAATAATTGGTTTATTTATCTTTTCTAGCTTAATGGAAGAAATGACCAGATCAACATTGCTCAAATTTTTCTTATAAAGTTTATCTACTGTTGTAACTTCAGCCGTATCCTGTGCCGGTAAGATTCGTTTAATTTTATTAAAAATCAATTCGGAAGTGCCGATACCGTTTGGACAAACGATTAAAATCTTTTTACCATTTTGACTTTTTTCCAATGAAACTTGAAAGTACATTGCCACTAAAGCGACTTCTTCATCATTAAATTGGACACCCAATTTTTCTTCGACATTTGCCAACGCATACCACGTCGCACTGAAAGTAATTCCATACTGATTCCTGATTTCTTCGACTAATGGATTCGTAATCACGATCCCCATTTTTAATCGATAGACCATCGGAACAAAATGACTGGCAAATCGTTCAGATAGTTGCGTGTCTGCTAAGAAATCAATTTGCATCATTTCACTCATATTTTTTAAAATCGCTTGGATCGTGCTTGCATATTTCTCATAACGCTTCTGTTCTTTCGTATTTGGCTTGACTCCGTACCCGACTAACTGACGATTCACATAGGAAACATCGTCTTCGTCGAAATCAAACGTTATGACTTCCGCAACCTTTTCTAATAACTCATTTGCCATCAAAAACGTATCAATCAGTTTTATTTGATCAAATAAAAACTCTTTTTCCTCGATATGTTTCCCTTTACTCAACCGAAAACAAAAGACAAGTAGTCGAATAACGAGCGATTTTACATACTGTTCTGGAATACAGAAATCTGTTTGACTTCTCCACTTCCTTACTTGTTCCAATAGAACTTTGACTAATTGTTGTGGGAGCAACTGAAATAATACGTATTGCGTTGCTTCATCAAAAAGCTGATCCGTATCAATACCATGGACATCCAAATAATCTTCACAAAAACGAAAGAGACTATTTTGAATTTCCTCCTCATTCCCGATGATTTTCGTTCCGCGTTTTGAGGATGACAGTATCAAACGATACTTTTCAGTAATTTTCTCCAAATCGCTAACAATCGAGCTCGGGCTCACATGAAACTGTTGTGCAAGCTTCTGCTGCGTCACAGTCTTATCTTCGATCAATAGTTGTTTCACAATCTGCCATTGACGTTCCCGCGATTCAACCACCGCTTCTTGTCTGGCTCCGGTAATTTGTTCTAAAAAGTGCAGTTTCGCTTCGACTGTACCTCTTAAATGAATACCAAGCCGTGGTTTCTTTTCTAAGAAAAGCTGTTCCTTTGGTAACAAAGCTTGAATCTTTTCCAAATCAGAATAAATGGTTCGGTTTGATTTTTCCAACTTCTCTGAATAAAAAGACACCGGCAGATATTGCTCATTCTGTACAAGTAAATGGATTAATTTTTTTTGCCGTGGATTCAACCCTTTCATTTTTATTCCTCCAATTGTAAGCGCTTATCAATCTAACAAAAAGATAGCACAGGGTTTTTCTATTGTATAACACATAAAAGTTACACATTAATGTTGAAATTTATTCTTTCCATCAATTTCAAGTCCAAATATTTCTTTATATTTCCACTTTAAACCCTATACTATCAAGCTTTTTACAAATTCTGCCTATAATTAAAGTCGGAAAAATAAACAGACAGATTCAGTCCCAATTAGTTTCCGTTATGCACATATGTGCAACTGCAAAATACAAAAAAAGCTTTGCCAAAAATAATTTGGCAAAGCTTTCCTATTCATCTAATGGATTTTCTGGTTCTTCCTCAGCTTTTTGCAAGAGTACTTCACGTGGTTTACTACCTGTTGAAGGTCCGATTACTCCGTGTTCTTCTAGCTCATCAACGATTCGAGCTGCTCGATTGTATCCAATACGGAAACGTCGCTGCAGCAATGAAATACTAGCCGTTTGCATATCCACCACTAAGGCCTTCGCTTCTTCGTATAATTCATCCTGAGGTGTTTCCGAAGGTGACGAGGTGGTTTCCTCTGTCGGCATCATTTTTTCTTCGTAATGAGCCTCTTGCTGATCGGAAACAAATTCCACTACGCGTTCTACCTCATGGTCTGAAATAAATGCACCTTGAACACGGATTGGTTTGTTTTCACCCATCGGCAAGAACAGCATATCCCCGCGCCCTAAGAGTTTTTCAGCACCATTGCTGTCGATAATTGTCCGTGAATCTGTCCCGCTGGAAACGGCAAACGCGATTCGCGAAGGCACATTCGCTTTGATGATCCCCGTAATAACATCAACACTTGGTCGTTGTGTGGCTAAGATCATATGAATCCCAGCCGCACGGGCCATTTGTGCCAAACGAGTAATGGCATCTTCTACTTCGTTACTAGCAACCATCATCAAGTCAGCCAACTCATCAACGATTACAACGATGAAGGGTAGGATAGGGCGATTTTGTCCATCTTCTAAATTCTTTTGAATGACTAATTCATTGAATCCAGAGATATTACGAACACCAGTAGCCGCAAATTTTTCATAGCGTTCTTCCATTTCCTGAACCACTTTTTGCAGAGCCTGTGCTGCTTTTCGCGGGTTCGTAACAACCGGAGTCAACAAATGGGGAATACCGTTATAGACATTCAATTCAACCATTTTCGGGTCGATCATCATTAGTTTTACTTCATTTGGTTTTGCCCGCATCAAGATGCTAGTGATAATTCCGTTAATGGAGACAGATTTCCCACTTCCGGTTGATCCTGCGACTAGTAAGTGAGGCATTTTTGATAGATCCGCTGTTTGCACCATCCCAGAAATATCTCGACCTAAAGGCACTTCTAGCAGCTTGTCTGGATGATTTGGCTGCGCCTCAATGATGTCTCGGAAGGAAACCATGCTGATAGTACTGTTAGGTACTTCGATCCCAATCAATGATTTCCCAGGAATCGGTGCTTCCATCCGCACATCTTTCGCCGCTAGGGCCAAGGCAATATCATCTGTTAAATTCACGATCTTGCTGACCTTCACACCGACTGCTGGTTGAACTTCAAATTTGGTAACCGATGGTCCTAGGCTTGCTTTAACCACTTTTGCATCTACACCAAAGCTATTAAAGGTTTTTTCCAGCACTTTGATATTTTGCTCGATTTTCTTATATTCATCGCTTTGATCTGCAGCAGGAATCGAGTCTAACAAGGTTGAAGGCGGCAACTGATAATCGTGATCCTCTGGTTCAGCATTGATCTCAAATTCCAAATCTCCTGGATCTTCAATGTCCTCTTCATCGAATGATTCTTTTTTCATTGGTGCTGGAGGAACAGTCGACTCTAGGTTTTCCTGGAAGCCTTCGATTGGAACTAAAGTCATCTGTTCTGGTTCATTGACTAAGTGCTCTTGGCTTTCTTTCGCTAATTGTTCCCCTGGTGTCATTGAACGTACCTTGTTCTTCTCGCGCTCCGCCCGTTCAGCTTCTTTTTTGGCTTTTTCAGCTGCCTGCTTTTCTGCCTTAGCCTGAGCCTTTTGCGCCTGTCGTTCTTCCTTTTTAGCCGTTTTTATCGCTTTTTTCTCATCTGACTCAGTGAATTTCTCTTGCATTGTTTCCACAAAATTTGATAAATAGTCGATCACTTGATTGAATTCTAGCTGACTAAATAAGAATCCACCTAAAATTAATAGTAAGACCGCAATCAAATAGCTTCCAACTTGGGATACTAAGAAATGAGTTAGACTATACAGCACGCCTCCCAGCATGCCTCCGCCGACATTTTGTGTAATTTGATTACCTAAGAAATCCGTCATCAATAAATCCCATGTGATCTTCAAAATATTGGGGTCTTTGCTTTGCACATTAGCAAATAAACGAGCATGGATAATCAGCAGAATTCCCAAATAGAAAACACCGATTCCGATCCAGCGCCGCGGCTTTGTTAATCGCAATTTCGTATTCTTAGCAACAAGTAGCCCGCCATATAGACCCAAAAGTATCGCAAGAAATTGATACGTATTCCCACCGACTAAGCGTAATACATTTGCAATCAGATTTCCTAAAAATCCTAGCTTAAACAAGGAGAAGACTGCGAATAAAATAAATAAAAGCCCAATGACTATAATCAGGCGCTGTTCTTGCAGTTGTTTTTGTTTTTTTGTTTTTCTTTTTTTCTTTGTACGCTTCTTTTGCGCCATGCTATCCCTCTTTCCATTCTGTACCATTATACAAAAAAAAGAAGGCGAACAAAAGTTTTGCTCGCCTTTTCTTTTTGGTTAATTAAAGTTTAAAATTTAGGGGGATTTAAAAAGTCAATTAGTCTTTTGGTAAAGTGAGCTCTTCACCAAACCATTTTTTAGAAATTTCCGCATATTTACCGTTATCTTGCAATTCTTTGAAGGCTTCATTGATTTTATCAACTAATTCCTTATCCCCCTTACGAGCTCCCACTGCGAAATTCTCATTTTTGAAACCAACGCTTGAAATGTTGTATGCGTCTAGTTTACCAGCTTGCTTCAGGTAGTAATCTGCGTAAACCTTATCAATCAGCAGACCATCAATACGACCATTTTCCAAATCGATCATGGCTTCATTGAAGCTGGCATATAAAGTAGCATCATTATCCTTTACAATATCCTTTAAGGTTTTTGTTTCATTATTGAAGGCTTCATAACCGGAAGATCCTTCCTGTGCCCCAAGAATTTTCCCCTTCATGCCTTCAGCATTCGTGATGCCACTGTCTTTTTTCGTTACTAGCACTTGTTCATTTTGTGCATAAGGATCAGTGAACAGAACTTTCTTTTCCCGTGATTTTGTTACTGTGTAACCATTCCAAATCAAATCAATTGTCCCATTTTCTAATTCGCTTTCCTTCATTGACCAATCGATTGGTTGGAAATCGGCTTTGATCCCGTATTCTTTGAAGACTGCTTTAGCTAAATCAACGTCAAATCCAACGATTTCTCCATCCTCATCTTTGAACCCCATCGGAACAAAGGTATCATCTAAACCGATCGTTACTTTTTTGTCCTCTTCAATCGTCTTCCAGCTATCGGGACTGCTAGCCTCTTTTTTCCCACAAGCAGTTAACGTCACCAATGTTAAAACAGCCACCATTCCTAAAATAATTTTCTTCATTTTCATACTTACTCCTCCTACATCCTTTTTTATTTGATAGGTTCAACCTTCAATAACTGATCACCAATTTCCTCAGCGAAAACTAAATCATGGGTAACCACGATTTGGGTCACTCCATCTGCCTTTAGCTCTAAAATCAGACTAGCTACCTGTTGGCGCAAAGCTGGATCCAATGCGCTCGTTGGTTCATCGTAAGCCAATACTTTAGGATTCATTGCCATGGCTCTAGCAATAGCCAGCCGCTGCTTCTGACCACCTGACAACTGATACGGATAGTTATCCAGCAGCTCTTCAATTCCTAACAAACTCGCCAAGTGTTTTGCTTTATTTGTATAGGTCTCTTTGTCTTGCTTTAAGACCAAACGTGGACCAATCGTGATATTATCCAATACACTCAAATGTGGAAACAGTTGAAAATCCTGAAAAACTACTCCAACAACTTGCTCCTGTTCTTTCGAAGACGTTGGATCAAACGGTTTTCCATCTAATAAAAACGTCCCGCTATCTGACGTTTCTAATCCAGCTAAGGTTCTCAGTAACGTCGTCTTACCACCACCAGATGGTCCAACGATTGCTAAGATTTGACCGTCTGGAATAACTAAATCCAAATTATCAATAACCTTTTTGTTGCCAAACGATTTATTTACTTTTTTTAATTCAATCATTTTTTCCACCCGCCTAACGATAATAGTTCAAACGATTTTCTAATTGCTTCAAGATAACTGACGTAATTCCCGTCAACGCCAAGTATATGATGGCGACTCCGAAGAGCGGCAACAAGGTCGTATCACGTTCCATCGCGATTTTACCAGCACGCATGACATCAGATAACCCTAAAATGTAAACTAGTGAAGTATCTTTTACTAAATTGATGACTTCATTCCCAACAGAGGGTAAAACAATTTTTACAACCTGCGGAATAATGATCCGTGTGATTGTTTGAACGGGGGTTAATCCAATCACTTTTGACGCTTCGTATTGACCTAACGGAATTGATTGAATCCCGCCGCGGAAGATTTCCGCATAATACGCTGCATAGTTCAATACAAAGGCGAAGAGTGCCGCTTCAAAACGATCAAAAATGATTCCAACTAGCGGTAATCCATAGAAAACAAATATCAATTGCAATAGTAGAGGCGTCCCACGCATGATCCAAACGTAAAAACGTAAGATCCATTGCAACGGTTTAAAACGGCTCGCTAAACCAAATGAGAGTAAAATTCCTAGCGGCAGTGAGCCCAATATCGTATAAGCAAATAATTTCAGTGTGATCAATGCCCCTTGCAATAATTGCGGCATAACTTCGATCAAATAATTCATCCCAATATCCCTCCATGTTCTCGAAAAGTGTACGGCCCTTCGAGGTTTCTTAATCGTGACTTCGTTTTTTTATTAAGGTGGAAAGTGCTCGTTGCGGATAGCTCTTTGTTTTTGAGTGGCAGCTAACCTCAATTAAAGGAATTGTTCACTACGCATATCATTCTACTAACCTCTTAATAATTCCAGCTAGCTCCAGTTAAGGAAATCTTTTTCCAAAAAACAGAAAAAGATTTTATCGTCGTACGCATACGATTCCGCTAAACAGCCCATTCAATAATTTATTCAGATACTTCGAATAGTATTCGCCTTCTAAATAAACTGCGAAAAGCGTAACTCGCAAAAAAAGCCCTCTGGTATCTCTACCAGAGGACGTCGTATACGTGGTTCCACCTCATCTTTGTCCTTTTCTCACGAAAAGCACCTCTACGGGTCAGCCGTTCCAGCAGGTGAAAATAAAAAAAGTCCTTTAGTCGCTAGGACTAAAGGACGTAATTACGTGGTTCCACCTTTTTTCATCGTCGTCTCACAACGAACGATCTCAACTGGTCAATCTGACCTCTGCGCTAACGGGCTCACCCGGATCAACCTACTTTATTTCAGCTGATCGACTCAAAGATGTGGTTCACAAATCACTGCTGTCTCTTCTCACCAACCAGAGACTCTCTGAGAACAAATGAACTGCTACTCTTCTTTTCATTGTCGTTTGATTAAGTTGAGTCATACTTTACACGCCTTTATCGGGTTTGTCAATAAAGAACCTTCATCTTTTTATCATAACCTTCAAACTTAGTTTTTAGAAACGAACTGGAATTTTGCCCAAGGCTTCAAGAAATCCAGCATAATCAGCTCTTCTTGCGGGATTCTGCCAACTAAATTTTTTCGTGGATCACTATGAGGTTCCAAAACGATCTGCAGCTCATTTTTGTATTTTCCAAACGCATCATTTCCTACGACAACATCACCAACTTGAAATTCTTGCGTATTGTCGTGAACAGGATTTGCAACATCGGCGTATTTCACTCGAACCATTGTTGAACGAACTGTCGTTGCAGTGATATCACCACGGCGAAAATGTTTCGGATCGGCAACAATTTTACGTTCGATTTCAGTTGCCTCAGGTACGAACTCGATTCCTAAGCTCAATTTATAACGATCAACTGCCGCTACTTTTTCTAATTCTTCATCAGAAGCATAAGCATTTCCGATAATGACTGTATCAATCAATCCCGTTGCAAACATATGGCGTGCCTGCAAATCAATCGGCAAATGACGATGCATTTCTAGCGTTGGTAGACCATCATTGACATCCCATGGGCCATACTCTGCATCGTGACTGGTAATAAAGGCCGCTGTCTTAATCCCATGACCTTTGAACCGTTTACTGCAACTAATAAAGAAGTCATAAGGTAACGCAGAACCTTCTTGCGGATAAAAATTGTGACAGCCGTAAATAAATGGTTCATTTGCTTCATAAGATAGGATGTTATCAAGATAAGCGACATTGTTACTCATGTTCAACTCGATCGCCAGACCTTCTGGATTGTAACTCAACATGGCTTCTTTGTTTCCATCAAAGCCCTCATCCAAACGAATTCCTTCGGCACCAAGCTCTGCAAAGAAGCTTAAATCATCATAAGAAATCCCTAAATCATCAAAAATAGAAGGCGCAATATCTAAGACTGTTTCAAAGCCCAATTCCTTCGCGTAATGGATGATACTGCCAAACTTTTCGCTGACTTTTTCTTTGCCTTCAGTTACCTCCAGCATGCTCATAAAGATTCTAGTATATCCGAGTGCTGCAGCTTTTTTGATATAGTCACGATCCGCCTGCGGATCACTATGATCGGGATAAACCGAAATACCTAATTCACGTTTCACTAATTTTCCTCCTCTTTGAGTTACTCTGCTAAGCCATTTCGTTCAGTCACTTGCTTAAACCAGTAGCCTGACTTCTTCACCGTTTTGATTTGAGTATGGATATTATTTGAAATAAATCCATAACGATTCTTATACGAGTTTAACCAAGACCAGCAATCAATTGGTGTCCACATATGGTAACCAAAGCAGTTTGAACCTTCTTCAATACCCTTATGTAGCCACTCCAAATGTTCTTGCACAAAATCAATTCGATAATCGTCTTCGATCATTCCGCCTTCATTCTTGAAGCGTTCCTCATTTGAGACGCCCATACCATTTTCAGAGACATACCAAGGGATATTTTTGTAGTTTTCTTTGATATTCACTGCAATATCATATAAAGCTTTCGGATAAATTTCCCAGCCACGATCTAAATTCACACGACGGCCTGGCATATCGTAAGCGTCATAATATCGATCTGGCATCCATTCGCCGACAGAATTTGGAGCTACATCGGGTGCCTTCACACGATTTGGATGATAGAAGTTTACTCCCAAGAAATCAACCGTGTTGTTCTTTAAGATTTCTTTTTCTTCCTCTGTTGTTTCCCACAAAACCTTGTCCTTCGTCAATAACTCTTCCAGCTCGGCAGGAAAATGACCATAAACTGCAGGCTCTAAGAACATTTTGTTATTCCAAAGTTCCGCGATCCGTGCGGCTTCTTGGTCTTCTGGTGAATCAGAAGCGGCATAAGTCGGTGTCAGATTCAAAATGGTACCAATTTTTGCATCTTTGATGGCTAACTTACGGAAAGCTTGAATCGCTTTAGCCGAAGCTAAGTTCAAGTTATAAGCTACTTGTACTGCTTTTTTTCCATCAACAATATTTGGGTAATGGAATTGGAATAGGTATTCCCCTTCTACAACTACCATTGGCTCATTATGAGTTGCCCAGAATTTTACACGATCGCCAAATAATTCAAAGCATTTTTCAGCAAATCCAACATACAATTCTACAACCTTTTTCGATTCCCAGCCGCCATATATATCATATAATTCCACTGGTAAATCAAAATGATGCAGATTCATTACAGGAGTCATGCCTTCTGCCAACATTGTATCAATCACATTATTATAGAAATCTACAGCATCCTGATTGACCGTATTTGTTTCCAAATCATCGATCAAGCGACTCCACTGGATACTTGTCCGTAAACTATTCATACCGATTGAACGCATCATTTGAATGTCTTCTTTGTAACTGTTGTAAAAATTTGATGCAACATCCGGTCCTACCTGATTATGGAATTTCTCCGGCTCGATTTCAAAATGGTAATCGAAGACATTGGCATGCTTTTTATTAAAACGTCCTTCGCTTTGTGGGCCAGAAGTTGCCGCGCCCCACCAAAAATTCTTTGGAAAAGTTTTCATTGTAAATCTCCTCATATTAGATCTTTAAATTTTTAATATAAAAGGGGTTAGGGATCAAGCGATCCATAACCCCCAGATAAACCTTATGCTTCAGCTACTTTTTTAAGCTCTTGTCTTGTTGCCAATGAAACAAATGGTACGTACATAACGATTGAGATAACCAAGTTTACTGCTGCTAAAATGGCACCTGAGAAGCTTTGTGTTGCTAAGAATCCACCAATGATTGGCGGTGTTACCCATGGTGGCATAACTGTTGCTGCCGGTACCCATCCAAGACTCGTTGCAAAATAAGCTGTTGTTACACAGACCATTGGTGTCAAAATGAATGGAATGAACATGATCGGATTCAATACTAATGGTAGTCCGAACATCAATGGTTCATTGATATTGAAAATACCAGGAGCTGCGGCCAAGTTGTTTACTACCATAAATGGTTTGTTCTTACGTCCAACTAGATAAATTGCGATAATCAAACCGATTGTTACACCAGTACCACCCATATTAACGAATGAATCGATAAATGGTTTGTTTACGATATAAGGAGCTGCTTTACCAGCTGAAAGTGCTGCATTGTTTGCTTCGATTGCAGGCGCGTTGATTGCTTGCATGAACGGATCGATCATGTTGGCACCGTGTAATCCAAAGAACCATAGGAATGGTGTAATGAAAGCAATTAATAATGCAGAACCATAAGAGTTAGCCAAGCCCATGAAAGGTTCTTGAACCAATGCATAGAATTCAGCAAACATATCTTCAACACCAAATCCGGCAATAACTGCAGCGATCAAACCGAAGATTGATACAGTAATCATTGCTGGGAATAAAGAAGCAAATGAGCGGGCAACTGCTGGCGGAACGCCGTCTGGCATTTTGATAACTAATTTTTCGTTACCAACTAAACGAGTGAAGACTTCTGCAACAACAATACCTACGATCAACGCTACGAATAAACCGGAAGAGTTCATTCCGCTAGTCGCTGCACCTAAAGTGAAGAAAGAAGCGACAGATACAACCCCTGTACCGATTGGATCTTTACCATAGTGATGCGCTAAATTATAAGCGACTAAGAATGCAATGAAGACTGAAAGAACACCAAACGTTCCGTTCCAAACTGCACCGCCGAAGCCTTTCCAAGCTTCACCGCCAAAAATACCATTCATAAAGTTCTGGAAAGCATCAATTGGCAAGTTATTAAGCATTACTGCTAGCGCACCTAAAATCATTAACGGCATTGTTACTGTAAATGCATCACGGATTGCGATTAAATGACGCTGGTTCCCGATTTTTGACGCATGCGGGATAAAGTGTTTCTCCATAAAATTAATAAATCCATCCATTTTTGTGTTCCCCCTATTTTAAAAGTAATCGTAAAAACTTTGTCGACCTTTTGGAAAAATTTCCCCTTCAAACGCTTTTGAAGCGGTGACCTTGCCGAGAAAAATTCCCTCAGCTAAAGTCAATTCTCCCAATAATAATTCACTCCACCCATGAATCGAAGCTTTGATGGTACCTGCTTGTTGTACTTTTTTACAATTCCCCTGACTGACTAGCCAGCTACCAACATTCCAAGGACACTCTTTATCTTCAGTTACTTCAATAATAATTTCTTTTTGGCAAATCGGAATTTTCGGTAATAATTGCTTGATGTCAATAATTCGACTCATCATGTAAGGTTCTAAAGTAATCGTAAAATATTCTTGTTCACGAAAACATTTTTCAATAATCTCATGAACTGGTGCGTGATAAAGAAATTCTTCAAATGATGAGACATGGGATTTTAAGTACGTTAACAATTTTCGCAGAGCTAGTTCCGTTTCATAAGCAAGCTCGTCTACTACTAATGTGTTGCCTTGCATCCGATAAATAATGTACCCTTTCGCTTCTTCAGCGTCATCATAAACTACAGCGTAGAAGCGGTGAGGATAGTAGTCATTTAGACGTTCCCACCACCAGTCTTCACGGACAACCGTTCCGACTTGCTGCTGGTTTAATAAGCGCTGATAAATCGATTGGATCACTGACTTCATCTGTTGCCAGGTTCCACGTTTAACATTCCCCCTTCTTTCACTTGTCAAATAATTAAAGGCCAGTGCTGGAATGCGATAGGTTTTTCTGCGGCTGGTAGGCTCATAACCGAATTGACGATAAAAATCTTCGGAAAAAGGAGCCAATTGTGACACTGCAACACCCTGTTGGTAAAGATCGGACAAAAGTTCGGACATGATACCGCTGATGCCGCCTTTGCCTCGATACTCTGGATAACTAGCCACATAACCAACGCCGGCCATTTTGACTCTCTGTTGAAAAAGCTGAATCTCAAAATGATTCGCCATCACTAAATTCGTTAACTCACTCTCTTGGTAAACACCATAAGCATCGGCATGTTCATACCGTGATAAAAAGAGTGGGTCGTTGATGATTGGCTGCTGCTTTCTAAAAGCGTATTCAATTAAACCTGTGATCGCTTTCAACGATTCCTGATCACGAGCTAATTTCACAGGATCACTTCCTCTATTCGTTCCCTAAACGTTTGTAAATATCTACTACTTCTTTTGCCATATCATTGAAAGTAATGCCCGTCATCAGATGGTCCTGACTATGAACCGCTAACAATGTCACGGTCATTGGATTACCGCTAGCTTCTTCTGTCAATAGCCCTGTTTGAGAATGATGTGCTTCAACTAACGCCTGATCTGCTGCTGCAAGTTTTTCTTGAGCCAAAGCGAAGTCGCCATCTTTAGCTGCTTGAATCGCTTCCATTGCATCACTCTTTGCGTTACCAGCATTAATGATTAGACCCATTACTGCTTCTAATTGTTCTTGACTCATTGTATCGCTCATTTGCTTAGCTCCCCTTCTACTTCTTATTTCATAAGATTAAGCGCAGTATTTAAAACAGCTTCGCCGTTCATCATGCCGTAATCTTTCATATCGATAACATCGACTGGAATTCCTTTGTCTGCTAATTTTGTTTCAAATTGACCTTTCATAAAACGAACTTGAGGGCCTAATAGCAAAACATCGACTGGTTTGCTTGCGTCTTCTAATTTTGCATCTGCTTCTGAAGCTGAAACTGCGAAGATATCAGATTCTAATCCTTGATCAGCTGCTGCTTTTTCCATTTTAGTTACTAATAAACTAGTGCTCATTCCTGCCGCACAAACTAACATAATTCTTTTCATGTAAAACACTCCTTAGTTTTTAATTGTTCACTTTATATAAAGCAAGATGCGTGCCAACTTTTTTACCGCACAGAAGGCGCCGTGATAAGGTTTTCATTTTACACACAAAAAAACTAGGATTACACACTGTGCAATCCTAGTTCGATTCGATTATCTTCAAGAGTCTTTACAATGTAAGCAATGTCGTCTTCGGTAAAGCGAACCTCAAATTGTTTTTCAATCAGGGATAGATTGGCCGCAGTTTGATTAAAGCGGCTACGATACTGCTGGTGGAAACATTTGACATCCTCAAAAGCAGGACGTTCTTCCCCTTTTTTTATTTTGTCTACTAAGAACGCGATGTGTATACTCAGTGCCTGCATCGCTGTATTCTCGATAATAAGCTCCTGATCTTTACGAATTAATTGTAAAACATCGTCGATTAACAGGAACAACGTCTTTACATCTATCTCAGGTGAAAAGTTTTTAGTTAATGAATCCACCATTTCTGGGAGCGTGATCGTGCTGCCTAATAAATCTTGAAATTCTAGAATTTTATCCCGCTTGAATAAGTTCATGGCTGGGATAAAAGGAATTTTTTGATAATGAATTTCCATAGTGCCTACAATCGCTACAATGTCTTTATGTGTAATCAGCTGGTCGATACGATGCTTAAAGCTTTCTCGCTCCAAAGACTGCATTTGAATAATCTCAAATTCTTCCAAGTTAACGATTTGTGAGACGACTTCATTTAATCGTTTCGAAACACCTTCTCCGGTAAAGCAGGCTACGATAATAACTTTCTTTTCATCCTTCTGAGTTGGTTCTTCTAGACGTACCATTGTTTGGAACATGGAGATAACACTCGTATAGATTTCTTCTAACGAACGCCCTAACGTTGCTAAGCGCAAGCTTTCCAATACTAACATGGTACTTGCCATTGAAATCACTCGTGTCCGAATCCCCATTTCATGAAAGATTAGATTGCCGAAATTATTTGGGGAGCCCATATCTGTCAAAAGAATGATTCCTTCTGAGAATTCTTCCCGTTTCTTCTGGATGTAATTTTTAATTTGAGCATACATTTTTTCAGTATTTAACGTCAGCGGCATATTAAAGGCGATGCCATTCGTTGTTCCCAGAAGTTCTTGCACCGTCTCCAGCATACTCGAAGCTGTCGACTTGCCATGCATCACAACAAGAACTGCGACTTGCCGTTCATCGATTTGCTGTTCCTCTTGATTATCCATAGTAAGAAACATCGTGATAAAGCCGATCTCGTCTAATGGAATCATGATATTGTAGGCTTCTTCAATGCGATTAGATAATTCAATCGCCACTTGAAATTCTTTTGAATAGTTCCGACGAATATCATTCAAATTAGGATGTGAAATAAATTGATTCCCACGAATTCGTTCAATCGTTGAATTGATATGCAGCGCAAAGGCAAACCGAACCTTCTCATCATATTCCCGATTCATTTGAATCGAAGCAAAATCGTAAAGCTCATTGACCAGCTTCCAGAGGTCATCAGAAATAATTTCACGATAGGCATTGCTGTGAGAAAGTTCTTCAACATAAGTCTCAAAGTATTGATCCACATCATCGGAAATCAATTCTTCTAGATCGATTTCTGATAGGTTTTCCCGTCCGAGCTTTTCCAACTTGTACGTGATCGAATGGTAAACCTCCATATCTTTGTTAGGGTCTTGTCCCCAAACAACTTCCTCCGTACCTGGCTTTAAGGTTAAGTAAAGATTTCTCTTATCCATGAATGGCGTCAGCTTATCCTGAACCTCGTTCATTCGTAGTAACCCTTTTTGTACAACTAGAGGCAGGTCCTCTTCCACAATCATCAATTTTTCTGAATCGCTATTGGTTTGATGATGAAGGAAGGCCTTGGCACAGACTAATTTTAAATCACGTTTTAACTGACCAATATTCCCTTCTGCATTATATAGAAGAAATGCTAATAGACTTCGCTTATCAATCGCGATTTCCTGCATCAACCGATTCGCCTCTTGCTGTAGAAATTCTTTGATGATAGCTAAGCGTTCATCTAAAGAACGTTCCGCCAGAGAAGGCAACTCTATCTGCATTGGAATTCGACGATTAAATGTTGATAGGAACATAGAGCTGGTCTCGGTCGTTGCCCCTATAATCTGAACAGATGCTTGTTTCTCTTGTCCATCTCCTAAAGATCGAAAAGTCCCTTTATCAATGAAGGTGAAAAGCATTTCTTGTCCTTCTGGCGGCAGACGATGAATCTCATCTAAGAACAAAATTCCTCCATCCGCCTGTTCCATCAACCCAACCCGTGTTTCTTCTGCACCTGTAAATGCTCCCCGCTTCACACCAAATATGTGTCCATATAGGAGCTGAGGATTTTGTGCGTAATCTGCACAATTGAAAGTAACAAATGGTGCACTTTCGTCTAACACTTTAGCGGAGACAGCAAAACGATACATACATTCTGCAAACATCGTCTTTCCAGTTCCCGTCTCGCCAAAAATAATCGTATGTAATCCGCGTGGAGGATATAAAATAGCCGCTTTAGATTTTTGAATTTGACTTTTTAACGAATCCTCACGACCAATCAAATTGTCAAAGTTAATATGTCCTTCAGTCGAAACTGTCGTTAGCTGAAATTTTACTGGGCGACCGTCAATTTTTTTTACTTTTCCATCTTTCGTCAGTTCATTTAAGTAACGACTGACATTAGTGCGGTCAACACCTAGCTGCTCCGCCAGTTCTTGTGCAGTCTGTTCGTTAGGATTTGCTCTTAATGCGTCTAATACTTCATCTTTTCTAGATTTCAAAAAAATCCCTCCCGAAAATGGTATAAACCATTTATATTGTAACCCTTTTCTTTTTGAATTTCTAGTCTCTACTCATTCAAAATACCGCTGATCTATTTTACATTGAAAATAATTAAATGTATACAAAACTCTCCTTCTATAAGTCACTTTTTATAATCGTGACTTATAGAAGGAGAGCCGATAAAAATGTTTGAGTTATTTTTGCCTAATCTTTATTTTCCATCGCTGCTTTCAGTGCCGCAGCTAATGGACTTTCCTGTGGTTCTTCCTGTTCGTTCACTTTTTTCAGTAAGCGGCGCTCTTCATGCTTCGTCATTTTTTTCGAGCGTTCTTTCTTATCTAACATTTTTTCTGTCGTCCCGTCATATTTGCAACGGAAATACGAGCCATTTTTTCCATCAATGATTTCCATTTTGCGGTGACATTGAGGGCAGCGATGGTTCGAGACTTTTGGATCTTTCCGGCGGCGGTAACTACACTCTGGGTTCGTACAAATATAGATTTTTCCGTCACGAGTATTCTTTTCTCGCAGTGGCGAACCACACTCTGGACATTTTTTGGCAGTTATCGAGAAATCTTGATACTTTTTGTCGCTGTGTTTTACTTCACTGACAAGTTTCTTTGTATCTGATTCAATCTCCTGCAAGAATTGCTTACTGCTATACTTGCCGTTGGCGATTGCCTCTAACTGCTTCTCCCATTTTTCAGTCAGCTCTGGCGTCACTAATGAAGGGTTAACAAGCTCTAGTAATTGCTTGCCTTTTGGTGAAACCATCAAACCACTAGTCGTTCGTTCCATCAACTCAGATTTAATCAACTTTTCGATGATCTCCGCGCGAGTCGCTGGTGTCCCTAAGCTATGCTTTTCCATTTGAGCCAGCAGTGTGCCCTCATTCAATGGTTTAGGCGGTGTGGTCAATGCTTTTTCGATCGTAAAGTTCGGTACGATCTTCATTTCCTCAGACCATTGAATGGATTTTTTTGCTTCTTCTGCTGGTTTCCATCCAGCAACTAGAACTTTATTTTGACGGAAGGTAAAGGTTTCCTTTTGGAAGGTTACCGTTACTTTTTGTTGGCTCTCTTTATGTGCATCAGCGAATAAGCCCAAGAAACGGGTTACGATCATATTATAGATACGCTGTTCATCCGTTGAAAGCTTTTCGAAACGCGGACGTTGCTCTGTCGGGATCAACGCATGATGATCCGTTACTTTACTGTCTTGGAATACACGCTTCTGTTTTACTTGTGCCCCATTTTTGATATACGTTTTTACTTCTGGTGCAAAATCAATGATTGCTTGCAAACGTTCTTTCATCGTAGCCTTCATATCATTGGTTAGGTATTTGCTGTCTGTTCGCGGATACGTCACGATTTTATGAGTTTCGTACAAGCTTTGAACCAAGGACAATGTCTTTTTGGCTGAAAATTGATAACGAGCATTCGCTTCTCGCTGGATTTCCGTCAAATCATACGGCAGCGGTGCCGGCTCTGTCTTTTCTTTTTCCGTAATATCTGTCACGGTTCCTTTTTGCTTAGACAGCTCTTTGACTAATTTTTCGGCTGTTTCGCGTTCTGTGAGTCCATATGGATTCTTTTGATTAAGCTTAGCTTTTTGTCCTTCGACCTCTAACGAAATGACAAAATAATTTTGTGGACGGAATTTTTCGATTTTCTTTTCCTGCTGACGAACCATTGCAAGTGTTGGCGTTTGTACTCGACCAGCGGATAGGCTGTCTTCATATTTAACAGTCAATGCGCGGGTAACATTTAGCCCAACTAGCCAGTCTGCTTTTGCTCGCGCCAATGCAGAGTGATACAAATTATCATACTCTTTTGCGGGCTTCAGGTTTTTAAAGCCATCCTTGATCGCTTTATTCGTCTGTGACGAAATCCACAGGCGCTTCACTGGTTTTTCGAACCGTACATATTCTAAAATCCAACGTGCAACAAGTTCTCCTTCACGCCCCGCATCTGTTGCGATCACCGCTTCTGAAATATCTTTACGTTTTGCCAGCTGCTGAATGGATTTTAGTTGTCCACGCGTTTTAGGTAAAGGTTTGATCCCAATATATTTAGGAATCATCGGTAAAGTTTCCATCTGCCAGCTTTGCCATTCTTTATTCAAATCCTCTGGCATTTTTAGGCCCAATAAATGACCAAGGGCCCAAGTCACGACAACATTGGGTCCTTCAAAATAGTTTTTATTTTTTTGATTGGCGTTAAGCACCTTGCTCAAGTCTCTTGCAACACTTGGCTTTTCCGCTATAATTAGCTGTTTCATAAAGTTCCTTTCTGCTATCAACCGTTAATGGCTGTTCATCTTTTAATAGTGCAAGCCCCCAATACTGCTGTAAATAGTCATCACACTCTTCACACCAGCGTTCGTCCTGCTCTTTCCAAAATGCGCTCAAAAAATTATGCTTTGCATTACTATATGTATTGGTCTTTTGGAGTTCACTCCAACGATGTTCATAATAGGCTACTGCCGCGTCAAAATCTTCAAAAGCCGCGGTTTCTTGAATATCTTCTTGCCATTCTTCAAAGAACCACCAAGGTTCGTTATCGCCGTACATGGTTATTACTTGATACATCCCGCTACCCTTCTTTCCACCTCAATCATAAGTATCATGAAATAAAAATTCAAGAAAAATGTTTCCGGTTGAAACAAGTTCAAGAAAAAAATAGATAACCGCAAGAATTTTGCAGAAAAATATTGCTTTTTTCTTAATTCTATCCTAACACAAAGCGACAGGATTTTATATGGTCCTTAAGAGAGTTATAATGAAAATGTTTTTTGAAAATTTCATAGTTTTGAAAGAAGGCCTTCTCAATTTGAGTAAAATCAAAAGTAAATTATTTCAACCTCGTCCCACTTGGCAAAAGAATCTGATCGTTTTATGGTTCGGTACTTTTATGGCCGGCATTGGTTTTAGTCTGGTCATGCCTTTTATGTCCTTATACATAGATTCATTAGGCCATTATAGTAACCAACAGTTGAATTTTTGGAGCGGAATTACTTTTTCATCCACCTTTTTGATCACTGCGATAGTTTCTCCTTTATGGGGACGCTTAGCCGATCAGAAAGGGCGAAAGCTGATGCTGTTGCGTGCATCCCTTGGTATGGCAATCGTCATTAGTTTAATGGGAACTGTCAGTAATGTCTATCAGCTGATCGGCTTGCGCCTACTTCAAGGCGTCTTTTCCGGCTATATCAGTAACGCAACAGCCTTAGTTGCTACGGGAACCCCTCGCGAAAAGAGTGGTCAGGTACTTGGTACGTTAGCGACCGGTGCAGTAACTGGAAACCTACTTGGCCCACTAGTTGGTGGCGTCACAGCCTCAGTTTTTGGTTATCGTTTAACGTTTTTCATTACCGGCAGTATTCTATTTCTTGTCTTTTTGCTCAGTGTTCTATTCGTTCACGAAGAATTTACTCCGATCGAGAAGAAAGATATGATGCCTGCGAAGGAAATTTTTCACAGCTTGAAGTATCCACATGTCG
Source organism: Enterococcus raffinosus (assembly GCF_019175485.1). Classification (NCBI taxonomy): domain Bacteria; kingdom Bacillati; phylum Bacillota; class Bacilli; order Lactobacillales; family Enterococcaceae; genus Enterococcus; species Enterococcus raffinosus. Next base: position 916,444 of record NZ_CP072888.1, on the reverse strand, counting down.
TCATTGGCATGTTTGTCACCACCTTGATTATCCAAGCGTCGAATAACTCCATCAGTCCGATTATCAGTCTGTATATTCGGCAATTGATGCATAATCATGGCAACGTTACTTTAGTCAGCGGAATCATCGCTTCAATTCCTGGAATTGCCACCTTGATCGCAGCTCCTCGTTTCGGCCGCCTCGGCGATAAGATTGGCAGCGAAAAAGTTTTAGGAATTGGCTTGATTTTTGCGATGTTGGTCTTTTTACCGATGTCCATCGTTACGAATGTTTGGCAACTGGCTTTTTTACGTTTCTTGGTCGGGATCTCCGATGCGTGTCTCTTACCTGCCGTTCAAGCGCTAATTACGAAGTACTCACCCCAAGAAGCAGCCGGGAGAATTTTCAGCTATAATCAGTCCTTTCAAGCGGCCGGAAATGTGGTTGGCCCGATGATTGGTTCAAGCGTTTCATCAATCTTTGGATACCGCGGAGTCTTCATTTCAACCTCCGCTCTTGTTTTGACCAATTACCTATTGGTTCATCGCAACACGAAGGAAATCGCTGAAAAATATCATCAAACACAGCATACGCACTAATGTCCAAGACATATTAATGGCAACTTTTTCGTTAGTTTTTTATACTAATAAGTGATTCTAATGAAAGAAGTGAACAACATGCTTGAAGGCCAATTAAAGTTTTTAGACTTTTTCCTAAACAGTACGATTGAAGGAAAAGAAGACGAGGCAAAGGAAATCTTAGTAAAGAGTTTCGCAGATCAAGAAACAGAGGCACTAAGTCTTGAAGAATTCAAAAAGCTCCAAGAAAAGCTTTTTCCTCTGATCAAACCAGAGAAACTAAACGAAGTAAAAGTTGCAATGGCACATTTTGCTCAAAGTCTTGCATAAAAAAGTCATCGTCGAAAATCGACGATGACTTTTTTTGATCTTATCTATTAAATATATTGTAACTCTTTTGTTTCTTGATACGCGTGATCAATCAGACCGCCGCCTAAGCATTCCATACCGTCATAGAAAACAACAGCCTGTCCTGGTGTAATCGCACGAACAGGATCATCAAAGATCACTTCTGCTCGGTCGTCTTCCAATAAACGAACTGTTACCGGTACATCTTGCTGACGATAACGGAACTTCGCTGTACATTTGAATTCTTTTGGTCGGTCTTCGTTCGTAGTGAAGTGAATTTCACTAGCATCTAAACTAGTAGCATACAGTGCTTCATGATGGAAACCTTGACCGACATACAAGGTGTTCGTAGATAGATCCTTTCCTACGACAAACCATGGATCGTTGGTTTTTCCACCGCCGCCGATACCAAGACCTTGGCGCTGACCAATTGTATAGTACATCAAACCATCATGTGTTCCTTTTTCTTCACCATCTAAGGTGACCATCTTCCCTTTTTTAGCAGGTAGATAATTGCTTAAGAATTGCTTGAAATTCTTTTCACCGATGAAGCAGACGCCCGTTGAATCTTTTTTCTTAGCAGTGGCTAAACCAGCTCGTTCTGCGATTGCGCGAACTTCTGGTTTTTGCATGCCGCCAAGTGGAAACATCGTCTTCGCTAACTGTTCTTGTGACAATTGACTCAAGAAATAGGTTTGGTCTTTATTATTATCCACACCACGCAGCATATGGACAACCCCATTTTCGTCTTTTTCAACTTGGGCATAATGTCCTGTTGCTACATAATCCGCACCTAATTCCATCGCGTAATCTAAGAAAGCCTTGAATTTGATTTCCTTGTTACACATCACATCAGGATTAGGTGTGCGGCCTGCACGGTATTCCGCCAAGAAATATTCAAAGACACGATCCCAATATTCCTTTTCGAAGTTGACAGAATAATAAGGAATTCCGATTTGGGCAGCGACTTTCGCCACGTCCTTATAATCTTCTGTCGCGGTACAAACACCGTTTTCATCAGTGTCGTCCCAATTTTTCATAAAAATGCCGACTACATCATAGCCTTGTTCCTTTAACAACAAAGCAGTTACTGATGAATCGACGCCGCCGCTCATTCCTACGACGACTCGTGTGTTGCTGTTAGACACAGTATCACCATCATTTCAATATAGATTCCGAAAACTCTACGATTTGAAGGTCGCAACTTTTCAGTATGACGAATTATACAACATAAATCTTAAATTTTCGATAGATAATTCTTTGAGAATCGATTTTTATTGCTCTTTTGTATCATTTGTATTAATATAAATGATACAAAGGAGGGCGAGAAAATGATTTTAGAAATTGATCCCCATTCTGAAGAGCCCATTTACTTACAATTACGAAAACAGATCATTATCGGTATTGCTCGCGGCGAATTAAAGCCGAATGAGCAGCTGCCGACCGTCCGGCAATTTGCGGATGAGCTTGGTGTGAATACGATGACTGTCTCTAAGGGTTATCAACAACTGCGAGAAGAAGGCTATCTGATCACTGATCGCCGCAAAGGAACCTTAGTCGCTCCGCTGCCTGTCACTTCTAAGGTAACAAGCGAAGAAAATTTGACTTTACTATTGGCAGAACTTTACTTGTCTGAGCCTAACGAAAAAGCGGTTCAGGAAAAAGTTCACAGAATTTTGACGAGCTTCAGAAAGGACGATGCCTGATGTTATCTCCTCTTATTTTGGGTATATTAATTTTTTGCAACTTTATCATGGCTTTTACCAATTCAATAGCGGCTAAACCGCATAACTATGTCATCGTGGAAAATACATTTCCCGCAGATAAAATCGATGATCCAAAAGTTCTTTCTTTTAGAAAAAAATATCGGAAGCGCCAATTTCAACTGGCTTCTATCCTGACTATACTAGATTTGAGCTTGCTTATTCCTATGAAAGATTCGATCTTCATGATGCTATTCTTCGTTCTTATATTTATCACGATCGCTGCTGGCTACTTGCTGCAAATTCGCTACATCCGCAAGGGGCATCAATTAATTATAGAGAACAACTGGCAACTGACAGAACAACCGATTCAAGTAAACACAGCACTAGTCATCGAAAAAAATCGAAAACTTGTCTCTCCTTGGTGGTTTGCGGTCTCATTTGGACTCTTGCTTCTCTTGACGTTTGTCCTTCATAATCAAGGAATGGAAAGCTTGACTTGGGTCCTATTCATCACCTGTGGCCTTACCGTGGCTTTATTTGTTATCGGTTGGTGGGCTATTAGTCGATTACCGGTACGCGCATTAACAGATGATCAAACGATTAATCGTCAATACAATGACCTGACAAAATTCTATTGGTCAGCCTTTATGGCGGCGACAAGCTTCTTTGTAAATCTGATCATCTACCTTCCATTATTGACGGTGAATCTCAGTGATCGCTTCTTTGAGGTTTTAATGATCAGCGAATTTTTACTGATTTTTCTTTTCTGCGGTCTTACCTTCTGGTGGCTGTTTCGGTTACGAAACAAGCAGGATCAATTACTGACACAAACACCCAGTTTTCGCTATACTGGCGATGATTATTACTGGCGCTATGGCATTTATTACAACCCAGATGACAGACGGCTAATGATTCCTGATCGCATCGGGTTGAATATTACGATCAACTTGGCACGTGTAGGGGGGAAAATTTTTATCGGATTGATTCCGATTATATTGATTGCTGCTATGCTGATCGTAGTAGTTCCTTTATATGTGCTAGACTATCATCCTGATCCGTTAACCTATGAAGTAAAACAAGAAAGCGTCCTACTAGACGGTCCGTACTATCGTGAACAAAAAATTTCGTTCCAGGATATAGAAAAAGTGTCCCTAATTGAGCAGCTCCCTCCCACAGGAATGAAAGTCAATGGGCTTGCAACGGAGAACTACGCCATCGGCAGCTTTAAAGTCGGCGGAAAATCCGCAACGCTTTTTGTGGATCATCAATCGAAACCCATCTTAAAAATCACAACGAAAAAAAGAGATTACTATTATACTAATACTGATTCTTCTGTAACAAAGCAGGCTTACCAAAGCATTCAAGCACGTAAGTAACAGAAAACGCCCTCTTCAAAAATTGAAGAGGGCGTTCATTTATTCTACAGTACCCATTCGGTTGATGGGCCAAAAGACAAATTTAACATTGGTTAGAATGTCCTTTTGATTAATCATCCCAATGATTCGACCATCCTTGGAGATCCGACGATTATCTCCTAAAACAAAGAGCTGTCCTTCTGGTACCTTTTCATTGCCAAACAAGCTCTGCAAATCGAAATCAAAGGTCAGCGGTTCCCCATCGGTTAAGTTGCCTTTGTACTCATCCAAATAGGGCTCATCGTACTTCTTCCCATTGATGTAGAGCTGATCATTTTTGTAAGCAACCGTATCTCCTGGCAAACCGATCACCCGTTTAACATATTCTCTTCCCGGATCATCTGGTGCTGGAAAGGTCACGACATCAAAACGTTCGATTTTGGCATGCTTTAAACCAAACATCCGCTCACCATCATTCAATGTTGGCTTCATGGAATCTCCAATCGCCTCAACAGGTGTAAATACATAGTGACGCAAGGCAAGCACCGCTCCAATCATAACAACATATAAAAGAATTGTCTTGACTACTTCTTTTATTTTCACTTTTTCGCCTCCTTATAAACATCTCTGTTATCGCTTACTTCCACTGTACCACAGAGGCATGCCCATGAGAACGGCAAATTGGATTTTGCCATAAGATCAATGAGCGCAGAAAAAAGAAAGGAACAAACTGTCCCTTTCTACTTCAACTTCTTAATTTCCGCTTCTTTGTAATCAGCAATCTCATCAATCAAATTTTCAGAAATCGGTGTACCAAAAGGTAAAGAGGTCTTGAGAAATCCACGTTCCGGCGCATCGACACCCACATTGATATCTTCTGCAATCGGCATACTGTAGTTATGGATGTGCCCGTGCAGGTTTCGAATATTCAATGTCTTCCCTAAAAGCATTGGGTAATGAGTCAAATAGTACTGATGATGATTAAATTTAACGATCGCACCTACATCATGAAATTCAAACTTGTCTTCTCCATTGGGAAGCTTCGGATCATGGGAAGCTAAATATCGGAAAAAGGTGCGAGAATCATGGTTTCCCTTGATAAAAACAATCTTGCCTTTTAATTGAACCAATTGGTTTAAAATATCTCTAAAGCCTCTTTCATATTGCGGATGCATCGCTACATCTCCCAAATGATAAACCGTATCCTTTTCATTTACGACAGCATTCCACGCGTCGATCATTTGCTGATTCATCTCTTCCACCGAATCAAATAAACGTGGCGCAAAATCGTTGTCACCTAAAAGATTCTCGTGAAAATAGTGTGTATCTGATATAAAATATTTCATTCTCATCACCTACAAACGAATTCTGATTCTTATCTTTATTTTACCATCTCTTCTAAAAAAAAGCCCACTTGTCATCATTGCCTAGTCAGAGATTCTCGTGAAAAAAGGCTACCACTTTAAAACTGGTAGCCTTGCTTTTGTAAAAGCGTTTGATATTTTAATTTAATAATCGAAATGACTGCTTCTAGTTGCGTTAAATCTTCTACTTTCGTTGCATCGAATTCCTTTGTGCGCTTAAAGGATTTTCCTGTATCAATCAAATGGAAGATTTGATTCCACTTTTCGAATTCGGATAGATTTGTGATGTTGGCGATTGGAAATGCCGCGCCGTCACAAATTTCCCATAAACGGAAGATTAAAAAGGCCGTATCGATCACTTCAAATTTTTTTCTTTTCTTACTGCAGGCAACAATCACTTTTTCAGGATTGTATTCCAAGTACCAATCTAAGAGAATAAAAAAAGCTTCCCAACGATAGCTATCGCGGAACATTTTTTGCGTGTCGGGCATATCACGAAATATCAACGGAACCAAGTAGTTCTTCTTATATTTCCAACAAGGAATCCCGTCTATAAAGTAATCAACGTAACGGGTCAAATAACTGTTTCCCTCGTAATCACTAATATAATAATCCTCTACACCATATTTTTGGAACTCTTTCGTCAGATGGGCACAGTCTTCAATGGAGACGGTCAGCCCTGACAAGAGACGGAAATCAGAAATAATTTTGTGATGCTCGATTGTATGTATCTTGTGAACCAACTTCTCACCTTCGTTTCCAACAAATTTCTTAGTATCAGTGTACCATAATCTTTAAAGATTTAAGCTTTTAAGTACCAAAAATATTTAGAAAAAAAGGTGAATATAGAAAAATAGAAAGCGTATTATAATCTGATATCCGTGAATTTAATGGAGTAATCGAAAAAGAACGATTATTTCTAAACTAAAAATAACAACTGTTTTCAGAGAATGCAACTCAAAAAAAGTGTCCAAAAGTTTGTTCATCACAACTTTTGGACACCCTAAGAAGCCTTCTCTTTTCAATATTCACATGATTCTTCTTACTTCATTAAAAACGCTACTTGTACAGGAAGAGCAACTGATGACTCCCCTTGCTGTTTAAGCTTCGACGATCTTTTTCTTGATTCCTTCAAAATCGTTCTCCAAAACCTCGTTTCCCGACACCCATACAACCTTCGCATCTTTTGCTCGTTCTGCGTAAAGTGCTCTATTTGATCTAGGGATAACGATGACATCTGCCTGTGGGAGCTCCTCTGAAAAATCATCACTGATAAATTCAACCGTCCAATCGGGCGCTAGTATTTGTCTTATCCCTCTTTGAAATTTAAAGGGATGCATCAACGCAATCATTCCATTGGGCGAGCCAACAGTTTGCTGACGGTTATTAAATGACCATATCCAAATGACTTTCCTACTCATTCGCTTCAGTCCTTTTTTGTTTTGCTAATAAAAAACAGACCTCATTCATTAAATCTCACAATTAAACTTCTTCTTTTACAAAGAGCCCACGATCGATCATACCGTCCATCAGAAAGTAAAATTTTTCTTGAACCATTTCTTGCTTCGAATCTTTAAAGATATCTACTGCTTTTAAGCCATTTGCCGTTGTTACCGACATTTTCATCGTATGGATATCTTTTGATACCGTAATTTTTAGTTTGAAGCCTTCTTTGCTTTGTGGTGTTGCCTGTAAAGGACGAACCAATTGGAAGTTACCAGAACTTGTTTCTGTAAAGCCATTGTCTCGCAGTGTATAGCGTTTAGCCGTTGGTGCTAACGCATATTGATATTTTGATCCCTTAATCGTCGCTTTTTCTGTAAATGCCATTTACTCACCTCATCGTTTTTTTCTTTCACTCTTAATTATAAAGATAAGCATGAGCCATTTCAATCTACTTTGTTAGTTCTTGTAAACTAGCAACGAGCTGTTCAGCAAAATAGTCCACTTGCTCCATGGTATTTCCGTAGCCAAAACTTACACGTAGTGATTCCTTTACTTCCTGAGCGTTCTTTCCGTACATGGCTTCTAATACATGGGAAGGATCGATCGTTCCTGCTGTACAAGCAGAACCAGTTGAGACGGCAATGCCTCGTAAATCCAGCTTCATCAACAACAAATCATTGATAATTCCCTTGAAACGAAGATTCAGTACATGAGGCAGCTTATTGTTCAAATCGCCATTCACCTGATAGTTGACTCCTGCTTGATCCAAGGTAGTTAAAATCTTATGAGTGAATTGATCATACAGCGCGCGACGTTTTTCTCGTTCCTCTTCAGTCAGTAATTCAACCGCCTTTGCCATACCGCAAATCCCGGCCAAGTTTTCCGTTCCCGCACGACGTTTCTCCTCTTGTTCGCCGCCTCGAAGCAATGGAGGTAACTTGGCATCGTCACTTTTGTACAAGAAACCGACTCCCTTTGGCCCATTGATCTTATGGGCGGAGATACTCAAAAAATCAATCCCTAATTCATGAGGACGAATGAATTGATTGCCATAGGCTTGAACCGCATCCGTATGGAAATAAGCCGGATGTTCCTTCAACCGTTCTCCGATTTCTTTGATAGGCATCAAATTCCCAATCTCATTATTGCCATACATGATGGAAACTAAGATCGTATCTGGCCGCAAACTGGCGTCAAAATCGGCTAAGGAGATGTTACCTTTGCGATTTACTGGCAAATAGGTCACGTCAAACCCTTGCGTCTCTAAATACTTCATCGTATTAATTACCGCAGGATGTTCAATCTGAGTAGTGATCAAATGCCGTCCTTCTGCTTGTCGGCCAAAAGCGGTCTCTAAAATAGCCGTGTTATCTCCTTCTGTTCCGCCGCTGTTAAAGATGATCTCATGATATTTCACACCGAGACTCTTGCCGATCACCTCTCGCGCCATTTCCAATTTTCCGGCAGCTTGTCGACCAAAAGAATGAACACTTGATGGATTACCAAAAGTATCCGCCATGATTTCTGTCATCGTCGCGATGACTTCTGGATGCATAGGGCTTGTCGCCGCATGATCTAAATATATATTTTCCACAAACTTTTAAACCTCTCTTCATAGTCAGTGCTTCGACAAAAAAAGGGCTTAATGCCCTTTTTTATTCGAAATCTTTTTGTTCCATCGTAAACAATGGGCTGACTGATTCATTTTGATGGATACGTTTGACTGCTTCTCCCATCAGCACAGAACAACTAATAATGGATAATTTTTCTGGATGGCGCTCTGTATCAGTCAAGACAGAATCTGTAATGCAGATGTCCTTGATGTCCGCGGCATCTAAATTCTCTTTTGCTGGAGGTGATAGTAGTCCATGAGAGGCACAGGCAACCACTTCTTTAGCGCCAGCTTTCTTCAATGTTTTTGACGCATTGGAGAAAACCTTTCCCGTATTTAAAATATCATCCACCATAATACAGCAACGACCTTCGACATCACCAATAACGTAACCAGATTCAGGATTTCCCTCTTCTGCAACATCCACGATCGCGATGGCAGTATCCAAATACTCCGCTAGACTGCGGGCACGCTGAACACCACTATTTTTTGGAGAAACAACAACATAATCATCCCCAACCATTCCACGGCGACGATAATAATGCGCGAACAATGGCATCGTAAACAAATTATCAACTGGAATATCAAAGAATCCTTGGACCTGCACAGTGTGTAAATCAAGAGTCAAGACTCTTGTTGCCCCTGCGTCTGAAAGTAAATTCGCAATCAATTTTGCTGTGATCGGCTCATGCGGCTTTGCTGTACGATCCTGTCTGGCATACCCATAGTAAGGCAAGACAACATTGATTGTTTTCGCACTTGCTCGTTTTAACGCATCGATCATGATCAATAATTCTAAATAATAATCATTCACCGGCTCATTGGTTGATTGGATCAAATAAACATCGAATCCGCGAACTGTCTCTTCCAAATTAATAGCGATTTCTCCATCACTAAACTGCTTGACAGTACTTTTCCCTAATGGCACGCCACAGACATCGGCGATTTTTTCAGCCAATGGTTTATTTCCATTTAGGCTAAAAATTTTAAACTTTTCATTACTTTCTTCTGACATGGTGTCCCTCCAAGTATTTTTGTACCACCAGTTTAACATATTTTGAGTTATTTGATGTAGATTTTACTTTTTGTTTAGGCGGATAAATACGATGATTTGAAAAATTTGATCTGACATCTCTAATAAAATCCGCGGTCAGCTTCTTTGTGCCACCAAAGATATCGTGCCGTTTCCCCATTCAGCAGGAATTACTGCATCACTTTTACCCCAATTGTCGTGGATTTTATAAAATTTTTGTCCGTCCGAGTTTTCCATGAAGCCATGAACGACTACCCAATGATTTTTATAGCTGCTGCCAAACAATTGCAAGAGTCCGATCATCACAGGCTCTCCCTTCAAAATGCGTTTGGTCACACGCTGCCAAGACCCCGCCACTGTTCCGCGAGCACGATAAGAAATTCGATAGCGGCGAAAAAAGCGATTTAAACCTAAAGAAATCTGTAGCGGTACAGTTGGAAAATCAATCGGCTGCAACAAAGGCTGCAGCGCTTGAATCAGCGCTTCATTTTGTTCATTCTCTTTTTTTCTTAACCCATTCGGCAAAATACGGTCATCTATTTGATCTTGCCAATAGGCTAAAAGAACACTACTGGCATAGGTTCCACATAAAAAACCGCGCGGTGTTTTCCAATCACGGTAAGGTTCAAAGCTGTTTAGCTCTATCCATTGATCCATTGGATAATTCATTTTTGCCACCTCCGAATCATTTTCTTTTGTGTATCTTCTTAAGTTATATCATAATGGATAGTAGCTAAAAGAACTAGAAAAAAAGGATGGAGGAATCTATTTTGAACAAAGCATTAATCAAAGAAGATCTATATGAAGCGGTTAATGGCGAATGGATCAAGGAAGCGACGATCCCAGCAGACAAACCAGCAACCGGCGGGTTTCAGGACCTTGTAGATGGCATTGATGAGCTATTAATGGCAGATACCAAAAAAATGAGTGAGGACGCTTCACTCATTCCCAATGATTTGATGAAAGAATACATTGCCTATTATCGACTAGCCAATGATTATCAAAAACGGGATCAAGATGGCGCATCACCCATGCTCCCTTTATTGAAACGCGTGGAAGATGTAAAGGACCTTACGGAGCTCGAACAGCAATTAACCAGTTGGGTGCTGGACGGACTGCCTTTACCCTTTGGCGTTGACGTAGATGCGGACATGAAAAATACAAAAATCAATGCTTTATTTGCCGGAGCTCCTAGCTTGATCTTACCGGATAAAACTTATTACGAGGCGGAACATCCACAAGCGCTACAATTGCTGGCCGTCTTTAAAGAAATGACAATGAAGCTTTTTGAACTTGCAGGCTATGAAACAGCTGTCGCAGAACAAATCACAGATGAAGCCCTGCAATACGACAAATTGTTGGCTCCTTACGTAAAAAGTGCAGAGGAAAATGCCGACTACAGTAAAATGTACAATCCTGAAAGCGGCGACGCCTTCATTAAGCATAGCCAGCATTTAGATTTAAAAAAGCTATTGACTGGATTGGTCGGTGAGGTTCCCGAAAAAATCATCGTGACTGAACCTGCTTATTTTGACAAGCTAGATGAATTAGTGAATCCAACCACCTTCCAACCGATGAAAAGCTGGATGTTAGTGATGACGATCAATGCCTTGACGGCTTATCTCAGCGAGGAATTTCGTCAAGTCGGCGGCATCTACAGCCGCACACTTTCTGGCGCCCCAGAAGCCCGTTCACAAGAAAAAGCAGCGTTCTATTTGGCTTCCGGCCGCTTCGACCAAATCGTCGGCGACTACTACGGAAAGAAATACTTCGGCGAACAGGCAAAAAAAGACGTGGAACAAATGGTTCAACGAATGGTCGGCATTTATCAAGAGCGTCTAAACAATAATACTTGGTTAAGTCAGTCAACTCGTGAAAAAGCCATCGTTAAGTTAGGTACATTAGGTATCCATGTTGGATATCCAGAAAAGATCCCATCAATCTATACACAATTTAAAGTAACACCAGCAGAAAAAGGCGGCACTCTTTTAGGTAATGCGCTGCACTTCAGTCATCTTAAACGGAAAGAAGACTATGCTAAATGGAATCAACCTGTTGAACGGGATGAATGGGAAATGAGTGCAGATACAGTGAATGCTTATTACCACCCATTCCGCAATATCATTGTTTTTCCAGCAGCGATTCTTCAAGCGCCATTTTACAGCCTAGAGCAATCCAGCAGTGCAAATTTCGGCGGCATCGGTGCGGTAATTGCTCACGAAATCTCTCACGCTTTTGACAACAATGGCTCACTCTTTGACGAATATGGGAACTTGAACAATTGGTGGACAGCAGAAGATCAGCAGCACTTCCAGGAACTAGCTGATCAAATGATCGCTGAATTTGACGGTCTAGAAATTGCCGGTGGAAAAGTAAATGGCAAGCTGACGGTCTCAGAAAACATCGCCGATGCGGGTGGCTTGAGCTGTGCACTTGAAGCTGCTAAAAAGGACAAAGACGTTGACCTTGAAGGCTTCTTTATTAATTGGGCAACCATTTGGCGCATGAAGGCGCGCCAAGAGTACACACAACTACTTTTATCAATTGATGTGCATGCGCCAAATAAATTACGGGCCAATGTTCAAGTGAAGAATTTGGCAGATTTTTACCAAACCTTTGATGTCCAACCAACAGATGCGATGTATTTAGCACCAGAAAAACGAGTAAGTATTTGGTAATCTCTTTTTACCTAAAACAATAAGTTCGAAGAAAGCACTCCCTGTTTTCTTCGAACTTTTTTAGTTATGGAGATTAGCAATTGATTATATTTTCTAAGATTTCTCGTTAGGATACCTAGTTAAATCAACCGCAGGTATTTCTTTAAACCGCATAAAAAAGAACCCTGACAAATGTTGTCAAGGCTCTGGCGATGTATTAAGCTTTTGGTTTCTTAGAATCAATAGCGTATTGACGGCGACCGCCTGGTTTTGGTACAAGATCGCCGATCATATTCCCGAAGCCGCCTTCCACACGTAATTCGTGACCGTTCGTATAATCTGAACGCTTACTCGCAAGGTATAATACCGCATTCGCGATATCTTGTACTTCACCGATGCGGCGGTTGGCAGTCATTCTTCTTCTGCCTTCTTCTACTTCCGCATCTTCATAGAATTTCGTTGATAACGGTGTTTTTACGAAGCATGGTAATACACAGTTGCTGCGTACTCCATATTGTCCCCATTCACCGGCGATCATCTTAGACAGCATGTTCACACCCGCTTTACTTGGGCTGTATGCGCCTGAGTAAGTTTCCGGTGCAATCGAAGCAATCGTAGAAATGTGGACCATCCGGCCGGATTGCTGCTCGATCATCACACGACCAATTCGTTGCGAAACTAAGAAATACCCATTCAAGTTCACATCAATTGTACGCTTCCACTCATCCAAGGCTAAGTCCTCTAATGGACTGAAGGTCAAGATGGCTGCTGTTTGAACCAACACATCAATTCTTCCAAAATCTTCTTTTACCGTTTTCGCTAATGCGTCTACCTGCTCTTCAACTGTTGAATTGCAGGCATAGCCTTTCGCCTGAACGCCATATTTTTTAGCTAACTCTTTCGCATAGCTTTCAGTCGCTTCTTCATTTAAGTCGACTAAAGCTAAGTTTGCCTTTTGCTCCGCGAAGTCATTCGCGATTTTGCGTCCCATTCCACCTAAAGCTCCCGTGATTACGACCACGTCGCCTGCTAAATCTAACCATGATTTTTCCATTATTTCCGCTCCTTAAAGGTTTTCTTTCTTTAAATATACTGAATCCTACCAATGGATACTAATTCTTTTTTTCAATCAATCTATAGTCTTGTTCAATCAATCATCAGCAATTGCTTTGCTAGCTCCTGACTGTAATCAGGAGCGACTGGATAAAGCAAAAGTACATTTAATAAAATTGGCGAAAAGTTCAAATCTAATAACTCTTTTGCAAAGCTTGTCGCCGCGATTTCACTCAAGGAATGTACACGTGCCTGGCGTTTAAATGGCCCTGTTTGATAGGTCAATTGCTTTTGCGTCGTATAAGATTCCAGTTGATTTTCCAGATAATGATAGAGCTCGTGGGCTAATAAAATCTCCTCCACTCGCCGATCCTTCAAAAATTCCTGCTCCGCTAAAAAGGTTTCTGCTTCTCTCAGCAGACTCTGATTGATTCGAATTCGATTAGGTAATTGAAACTCTGCTAATACAAAACGAAAATTTTCCGCTTTTATTTCCTCTTCAAAATACTCAATCTCTATGGACTCTTGTTGGCAAAACGCCCATAAATCTGTCGAAGTAAATTCGCTAGCAGTCTCTCTGCCACATGCTATTGCTTTATTTAACAAATCCCAGCGTTGAGTTTCAGGAATTTTTTTATACAGATGATCTTGTGATAATAAATACTCCGCATATTTTTCATCTTTCTGATCCAATAAAGCACAAAAATTCATAAACAACGCCCTTTCTGATTTCTAGTTTCCTATCCCCTTGCTAAATATAACGGTTTGCGGCAATAATAATTATCTCATCGGTTCCCATAATTTCGCTCATCTCAATTTCCATTAACATGGTTAATTGAGAGAAATCGGTACTTGAAAAATCTAACAATCGTGGACCAACACAGAAATAGTAATCTGGTCGGATAATCAGATCACTCTGATAATTCGCCATGCTTTCCCACAGCTGATTAACGACCTCAAAATAACTTTGAATCGTTGTTTTAACTACTTCAGCGTGTTCACGTTGCACACGAATAAATCCTTTTTTATCAATGACACGAATCCCATTACCTTTTTTCGTACTGGTTCCATAAATATTAAAATAATCAGTTGAGTTCAGTAGTTTGATCTGTTCAGACGGCAAACGAAAATCCTGAACAGCAATTTCTCTAGCTTCTGCTTCTGTAGCTGCACTTTGCAGCTCTGTTGCTTGTGCAGCAGTAGAACCGGAGGCGCGAGCTGTTATTTTTTGCGTCTGAGGATCGATTTCAATATGAACTTCAACGCTGTCTTCCGTCGCTCCACTTTCAATTGCCATATCGGTGACTTCCTGTTTAATCGCCTGAATGTCCTGCTTCGTCGGACTAGGAACAATCCGCTCAACAACATCTTGGACCGCGGCTAAAGCCACACCAATAGAAGAAATTACCTCAGCATTTTCCGGAATTTTATAATTCAATTCCATTCGCTCTGCCGCAAACTTAATCAGCGATGCAACGCCACCGCCTACACCAACAAGCGTCATTTGATTTTTTTCTAATTGGTACTTTTTGGCCAGTGAGCGAATAACGGGTTCGATCTTTTCGACCGCTTTTGCCAAAATTTGACGAGCAACATCTTCTACCGTAGTATTCAGATATTCCGCTAAAGGGGCCATTGCCTTTCTTGCGGAATCCACATTCCCATATGAGAAATCTTCCTCCGTAACATACCCTAAAACATTGGCCGCACAGGAATTAGTAATCGTAATACACTTTCCACTCGCAAGTCTTATGGCTACATAATCTGCCGGATCTCCCTCTTTTGGTGAGTAAAGCTCCAGTTTTGGATCAATGATTTCTTCTTCAGGTGTATACACAGCGTATTCTAACCCCGCGATATGAGCGCTCCGGGGTCCGACATCCTTCACACCATTCTTGTTCACACGGATCATACTTCCGCCGGCGACACCTAAAACTCGGACATCCAATGAATTCACATAGGTTTTATGGCCTGATATTTCTGAATAATCAATGACCGGGCGACCATTTTTAATAACTCCTAGATTCGTTGAGGTTCCACCAACTTCAAAATAAATACCATTTGAAGTCCGTAAATACATTAAAGCCCCCATAACACTAGCGGCAGGACCCGATAGCATCGTTAAGACTGGACGTTTTTTCATTTCGACAACATCCATCAGTCCGCCATCTCCTCGCATGATCATTAGAGGAACATCTACACCAGAAGAACGGACACTTTCTTCAGTAGAATTAGCCGTCTCCAGCATCTTTGGCAGAATAGAAGCATTGATCGTTGCGGTACGCGTCCTTCGTGATAAACCATAGAGCTTGGTCATTTCTGAGGCTAAAGTCACTGGTATATTTTTTCTTCTAGCTACCTCAGCAATCTGTTCTTCCAAACATAGATTATCCACGCCGAATGCTGCTGATGCGACAAGCACATCAATGCCTTCTTTTACCAATTCATCAATTACTGTTTCGATTTCTTCTTCTGTAATATTTTTTTGTGAAATATAACGTGAAACCACGCGGATACTTCTACCAGTTCCTAAATCAATATCCTTTAGATTGGTTTGAGGACGCGCCAACCAACCTTCAATTCCTGCTTTGGCTGTACTAATAATCCCGATTTTTGCAACATCGCCTTCTAACAAAGCATTGGTCGCCTGAGTAGTACTGTGAGCAACAAAGACGACTTCTTCCGGTGCAATATCAAACTCCTCTAAACATTTTAAAAAGGAATTGACCACACCTTCAGCTACTCCTTGCTCGCTGTCATGGGTTGTTTTTACCGAAGATTTTCCGATAATTTCTTGGGTATCATTGTCGATTGCTACCGCTTTTGTATGGGTTCCACCGACATCGATCCCGATTCGAACACGTCGTTTCATGTTTGAGACACTCCTTTTTTAAATCTATAGCGGATTATTGAGGAAAAAGTTCGCGATTTCTAAAACTAACGCGACTGTTGTTCCAGGAATCAGCGCGACTTTCATATAATCTACCGCATTGATCCGATTAAAGCCCAATCCCCATGCATTCCATGAAATCGTAATATCAAAGTGAGCCATGCCAATCAAGACAGACGCAAATAAAGGATACAAAAAGGTCGTTGGAAAATTTGTCGTTTGACTCACCACAGCAAGCAGAGCCGCTCCTGAACCAATCAATGAAAGCGGTCCTTTGAACCAAGTCAATGGAGCCAAAATTCCAAAGGCAATACATAAAATTAACGGTGAAGACGGAATCCAGCTGCCAATAATTTCTTGAAAATAAGGTGCCGCGTAAACTGCCGCATCATTGAACATCGCCAAGGTGATCCAAAAAGCAATCAACGCTGACATATCCTTTACCCCTTCAGTAAATATCCGTGAGATCGTCCGACACACTTCACGAAAGTTCCCCGTCAATCCACCGCAAACACCCAGCCCATACAAGCTCGCTAAAATAAAACACAAAATCACAGGCAACTTAAATACAATCACCCCAACGACAGGCAAAAAAGGGGTAATGAGTGAGATACCGGGTGCATCTACCACTTCACTTTGCTTCACTGCTGCCCAAGAATACGTGAGATTTTCCATTTTCAAATAAACCATTGACGCTAATGAGACTACTGTAATCATCACCACAAAAGCCAAAATACCAAAAGGAAAATAGTCGTTATAGGTGTATTCTTGACCGCCGTTTGAATTTAAAAAGAAGGCGGAATATTGCCCAAAATTAATCGGGTTCAAAAAAATGCCCGCTGCGACTGAACCAGTAAAGGAGAAAAAGCCGACAACCTTTGGGATACCGATTGAAAACAGGATTGGTAAAACAATAACTGCAATCGCAATCACTGAGCCGCCTCCCGTCATTGATGTAAAAATAAACCCACTGATGATATTGACGATCGCTAAAATTACCGCTGGATTATCTCCTCCCAGCTCAACACTTTTTCGAATGATTGTGGCTGCAATACCAGTATCTAGTAAAATCCGCCCAAAAAAAGCGCCTAAGAAAATATTCATAACAGAAGCACCATATTTTTCTGGTGCCGTTTGATACACTTGTCCCAGCATATCGTGAACAGTCAATCCATCAAATGCCGCATTCGGTGATAGCAAGTTTCCAATAATTGGTAAAAATGTCCAAATCGTTGCCATAATGAAAAAACCGATCATTAAGTTATGACCTTTTATACAATAGATGACCATCCCTGCAAAGGAACAGATTAACAATAACCCAATTAAAATATTCATGGGTACCTCCTTCAAACCCTGAGTCTCTGCTTTCATAATTGACTATTGAAAAAACATTCACATGTTTATTCATAATATGAAAACAAGGAGGAGACTGATTCTCTAAAAATCAGTCCTTCCTCCGTAAGTATTATTCAATTCCTGTTAATCCTTCAGCTTCTCAAAAGCACTATAGCCAAAAATCTTTTTGTGCTGTAGAACAAGATAGCTCATCATAACGATTGAGATGACACCAAACATTAACAATAAGCCCATCATGATATACACCGCTTGGGCTTCACCTACTGATTTAGTCATGTAAGCGACAAAGTATGGTAAAGCCACACTGGCGATACTCATCCAAGTATAATAGATTCCTGTATTTCTACCTTTTCTACCTGGTGAGAACATTTGGCGAACACTTAGTCCAGCTTGCAACGCACCACCTGCTGCGAAGAATCCCAGACAAGCGATACTGATATAGATCACCGTAATATTATGAATAAGCAACACTGCAACCAAAGGAATCGTTGTAAAGATTGCATCGATGAACAATACCTTCACCGGATTCCATCTTAATTTACCCATCATAAAGGCCCAGAAAAGAACAGCGATAATAGACCCAATCGTATAAACAGACGTCAGACTCGCTGCCTGCATTTCTGTCATGCCGGCATTGCTCAAACCATATGCCTTTGTATATTGTTGGCCACCGTACATAATGAACATACAAACAAAACCGTAAAACATCGTAGTAAAATTAACCAGCTTGTTTGGTTGAACCAGCATCTTCGCTTTTGCTTCATCAATTTCTTTTTGAACCAAATCTTCTGAAGACTCTAACGCTTCCTCTACGGAAGAATCACTTTTCGCTTTTTTACTAGCCTTCATATCGTCATCATAAGCAAATGGGCAAAGAATTGACATAATTACACAAATAAGTGCCAATACTCCCGGTACGATGATACTCATAGAGTTTTGTCCAGCTTCTGCAAAACGAACAACCATTAATGGGAAGATTACCCCAGCGATGGAGACAAATAATTTAATTCCTAATAGTGCCGAAGCCGCATATTTAGGTGTCGCTTCTTGTGCTGCCGGATACAACGCCGCATCCCACATCCCTGAGTTAGCGATCCCAACAATGAAAGCCGCAACATAGGCGATATATACGTTAGTTGACAGTAATAAAACGACGAAGAACAGAAGATATAGCACAGAGCCTCCGACAGCCAACACTTTCCGACCAACCTTGTCTGAAATTTCTCCACCGATCCAAACAGAGATCAGCTTCCCGAAACCTGTAAACGTGATCGCCATTGAAACAGCCGCCGCCCCAGCGGTAGCATCTGTGTAGCCCCATTTGTCAAAAAAGTATGAGGCATTTTGACTCAGGCTCAGTGTCTGCATTCCGTGAGTAAAATAGGCCAAATACACAAAAATCAGTGACGGTAAATATTTCTTTCTCATATAATAATTAACTCCTACTCGTTTATTTAGCTCCAACTGCTATTTTTCTTTTGTTGGAAGTGCCTGTCCAGTGAAAATTTCAAAGGCAGCTTTTCCTTGCCCTAACAGCATTCCTTCACCAGTCACGGTGTCACAACCTTTTTCTCTAGCATCTTTGATCAGCTGTGTTACTGGAGGATTATATACCGCGTCTGCTACCACTAGTTTTTCATGAAGCATACTCGTATCACTGATTGGTGTTCTCGT
This sequence comes from Enterococcus raffinosus, assembly GCF_019175485.1. Taxonomy (NCBI): domain Bacteria; kingdom Bacillati; phylum Bacillota; class Bacilli; order Lactobacillales; family Enterococcaceae; genus Enterococcus; species Enterococcus raffinosus. The sequence goes on along the minus strand of NZ_CP072888.1, from coordinate 897,393 downwards.
TGAACCTTCACCCATTCCAACAGTCGTACCATTCACTAATACGTCTGCTTCAGCGATTTTTTGTTTCAATAATTCCGCATCTCCCAAATCATGGATGGCAACCGCTAAATCTGGATAGAATTTTTTGATCCGTTCTACTGTTTCTTCACCCTTCACAAAGAAGTCATCCTTGATATTGAAGATATCAATAGCAGCCGCTTCTTCGATCGCTAATTGAACCTGGATCGCTGTTGCCGCCCCACCAGTTCCTAAAACAACAAATTTCTTTCCTTTAGGATCCACATTATTCGCTTTCAGATTATCAACAAAGCCAATACCATCTGTGATGTGTCCGGTTAATTTTCCATCCTTATTTTGGAAGGTATTAATCGCACCGACCATTTGAGCCGCAGGAGATAACTCATCCATGTATTTCGCTGCTTCGCCCTTACAAGGCATCGTCACGTTGCCCCCAGGCATATTGAAAGTACGAACAGACTGTATTGCCTTTTCAACTTCGTCGATTTGCACATCGAACGCAAGATAAACAGCATCAATCCCTAATTGTTCAAATCCATAATTGTACATCGCTGGTGATCCTGAATGTCCTACTGGACTACCGATCAATCCATATAATTGTGTTTTACCTGATACGCCTTCTAACATATTTTTATCCATCCTTTTTAATCTTCTAGTAGTTCTGGCCAAGCTTGCTTGATAACATCTATACTTGTTTCATAGTTCATTTGAGCTGATTTTTCATATCCTAGGCTTAAGATTGGATCAGAGATCACTTCGGTACCAATCACACGAGGTTTGATGCCGTGTTCTTTGATTGCTTTCAAGAAACCAACGGTATCTCCCCAGCCTGTTCCCGGGCAAAGACGATCATGCATGGATTCATCACGTAAAATCGTATCTGGGTAGCGGCGTTCTAATACGTCACAGATTTGAACAGAGACCACTTTTTCTGCTGGAACTTCTTTTAAATCTTCCGCTAATGTTTCCGCTCGTGCCCAATGCCATGTATCTAGGATCAGCATGCCGTTGTCACAACCCGCGCCCTTGACAATATTCCAAGCACTCGCTAAATCTGGAACACCACTATACGGCATAAATTCCAAACCAATCACTAATTCCTTCGCCCGTGCGCACAATTCCTTGAAGGCCTGAATATGAACTTCTGCTGGATATTTTTCCATCAAACCACAGTTGATATGGCCTACGCCAAACAAACGAGCCATATGATAAACGGTTTGTTCTTTGAATTGCTGCAATAGCGTTTCTGGTGTTTCTTGCGTTTTATTTGGATCCGCCCATAAGGTGATATACTCTACTTCCGTCACCTTCATGTCGTTTTCTTCTAAAATTTCTAACATGCGTTCGTCAGAATAGCCTTGCTTGATAGCTAACATATACGTTTCAGCACGAAGACCAATGCCATCAAAGCCTGCTGCTTTCGCAATTTTCACCCGTTCTTCAAAGTCAATTTCCATACCCAAAGTATACGAACTGATCGTTAATGGTACTTTTTTCATTTCTTGCTCTCCTCCTAAATCGTCTCTCAGTTATTCAAAAGTTATTTCTTTCACATGCTAGGCTGCAGTCCCTTAATAAATGAAAGCTTTTTTGATGTGAAAACTATAGGGTCCATAATGTATCTGCTTTCACAATCAAATCTTGTTTTCATTTTAACGTGAGAATTTTTAAAATTCTAATTGGTTTTTCTCGAACAATCTATAGGTAAAACATATAGGTTTTGCTATACTTATAGAAAAGCTTTATGAAGTTGTTAAAAATACCCGGGAGTGAGGCAGATGAATTTACAACATTTGAAATATTTTGATGTATTGGCCAGAGAGCAGCATTATACCCGTTCCAGTAAAATACTGAATGTTACACAGCCAAGCTTGAGCAATGCGATCGCCTCTTTAGAAGATGAGCTAGGCATCACCTTATTCGAGAAAAAAGGCCGGAATGTGGTCTTGACGAAACCAGGAAAAATCTTTCAAGATTATGTCGCCCGTACTTTGGGTACACTGGATGACGGGATAGAAACAGTGACAAAAATCAGTAAAGGCAGCGGCTTTATCAGCTTTGCTTTTCTGCCCGTTTTAGGAACGACTTTTGTACCAAAGCTTGTTCGAGGCTTTCATGACGCAAATCCTGATAAAGAGATTCTTTTTGATTTTCATACTTCTTCTGGGGTAACAAAAGAAATCGTGGATGGCATCAAAACGATGCACTACGATATTGGTATCGCCTCCTACCTACCCGACGAACCTAGCGTAGAATTTCTACCCATCGCTAGCCAAGAATTAGTCGTTATCGCGCCCCTTGATCACCCATTAGCGCAGTTTGACAATATTTATTTGGAGCAAACACAACCCTATGAGCAGATCGGCTTCAGCAAAAGCAGCGGTCTGAGGAATGTGATTGATGAAATATTCAAAAAAAATAATTGCAGCTACAATATCGTATATGAGGTGACCGTTGATCAGGTTATTGCCGGCCTTGTCAGTCAAGGGTTTGGGATCGCTGTTGTGCCAAATATGACCATCTTGAAGCAACTGCCGTTGAAAACGATTCACCTAAAAAATGTGATACAGGATCGTTCCTTTTATCTAGTCACGAACAAAGAAGCCTATCTAACACCAGCGGTCATTAGTTTCAAAGAATTCGTCTTGGCGCATTCGGATCCGAAAGAGATCGTTTATTAAAAAACAAACTTGAAATCAACAAAGTGGAATTCATGATGTTCAATCCTCATTATATTAATCATTTTTTCTAATTTTCTGGAGCATACTAGTCTTCAACGTATTGCCCATTTAAAGAAGCAGGACGTTCTTATCGTCCTGCTTCTTTAAATTAACGACTATGGGCTCTTTTCTTTGAACGGATCAATGAGTGGATGGTCACTTCATTGCAGTCGTCCGCCATAATTTCTGTAAATCGGCGAACCCCGTCTTTCTCAAAAATTGTCAGCTTTGTCAGCATCTCAAATAATATATAGAGCTCCGCACCTGACTTGCTGATATCGGCATGTTTGAAGGTCACCATATGCTTCTTGCCATTCGCATCAGCAAAATATGCCTTATAACAAAAATCGTAATTCTCCTTATCAGCAAAAGCAGCAGCTCTCTGTTCTTCTGGATAGTTCTGTGTCGCATAGCTCAAGATTTCGTCGAATTTGTCATAAGTCGGTGCCGCAGCCGCACGAAAACACTTTGTTTCAGGACGAATCCCCCGTGTCCATTCCGAAAACTCCGCACGATTCTTGAACAGTCGATTTCGTACGATCTCCCATTCACTGTATTCAAAGTAGTCGTAGAAATACAAACAAAAATCGCGCTTTGTATTGTTGGGCTTGCCTTCTAAAAAGATTTTGCAGATCAAGTCTTTGCAAATAAAGGAGTAGTCATCCATCACCATCGCATTTCTCACTAGAAGAACCAATCCATATTCGATCACTACATCTTCATTTTTTGTTTCGTTATAGTACTGTTGAATCCTCTTTTCTAAAGAATCTCGATTCATTTGGAGCAGTTGTCTTTCTTGTAAAGGCTGCACGTTTTTCCCCCTCTTTCTAATACCATTGTTTTTTCTAGCTTATAGATCTCCCACAACTGTTTTGCAGTCGGGAAACACGACCTCCGCAAACTTTCGATTCCCATCTCTTTCAAAGATTGTCAGCTTTGTCAGAATCGTTAGCAGTACCTTTAACTTCTTAGTCGACATGCTGATATCCGCATTTTGAAATTTTTGTTTATGCTTTTTCCCCTGTGCATCCTTAAAGACGGTTTCGAAAAAGTAGTCGCAGCTTTCTTTCACTTGATGGGTATGGCTCCCATCACCGTAATAACGCTCAAAAAGCCAATCCCGTGCTTTATCCGTAGGCGCAGATGCTGCTCGAACACACGTCGTTTCGGGACGAATCAAGCGTGTATATTCCGAAAATTCCGCTCTGTTCTTGAACAACCGCGCTCTTACAAGCTCCCATTCACGGTAGTCAAAGAAATCATAGAAATACAAGCAATAATCTCGTAATTTATCACTTGGTTCACTTGTTAAGAAAATTTCCTTGATCAACTCTTGACAGACAAATGAATAATCATCCATCGTAATCGCGTTAAAAACTAGAACCGCCAGATTATATTCCAGTACAGCATCTGTATCATGGGTTTCTTCATAGTATTGCTGGATCCGTTTTTCCAAGTTCTCCCGCTTCATTCGAAACAGCTGCCTTTCATTCAACGGCTTTACAGACATATTCAGACCTCTTTTCTCTATAGCTTAGATATAGTTCTATCATACCTCTAAAATAAGCCGAAAATTACCCAAAATTAATAGTGAAAAAAAAGTTTTTCCGATAATTGAAAGTTACGCTTGAAAAGATTGTTTCCTTTTTCATTCTGTGCTAGTATTTCTTCAGGGGAACTCTCCCAAAAATAAATCAGAGTAGAAAATAAAGCGTTAAGTGCTGGAGGGATGGGATGTTGCCTTCTGGACGAAAGACTTGGTCTGCGGTTTTATTTTCGCATTCGCTGCATGAAGATGTAGCAGCCCTATAAGGAGATGCTAGAAATGAAGAAACACCTCGATGCTAGAAGCATCACAACGATGGCGCTATTGATCGCCATGATGGTCACTCTGTCTCGGATACTAGGAATTGAGACGCAATTTCTCAAAGTCAGCTTTACCTTTATCCCACAAATCATTATGGGAATGCTCTTCGGTCCATTTTGGACGGGGATCGGTGCGGTTATCGCTGATTTTATCGGTATGTCACTTTTTGCAAAGGCACCCTTTTTCATTGGTTTTACCATCAATGCCTTTCTTGAAGGAGCGATCTACGGATACTTCTTCTATAAGAAAGAGATCACTTGGAAAAACTCGATTCAAGCGGTGCTAGTTACGACGATTGTGATCAACTTGATCCTAACTCCGCTTTGGCTGGCGATGATGTACCATGTGCCATTGAACAGCTGGGTAATTTGGGCACCACGTTTGATTAAAACCGTGATTTGGATTCCGATTCAAGCCATCATCACCTATTTCTTAGGTGGCGTATTGCCCTACAAGCAATGGATCGCACGCTTCAATCGCGCACACTAATTTTATAGAAAAGATTACGTTTGTTTGAAAGTAGTTCTTTCTTTCACATCGTAAATTCCTTTAGAGGCTGTCTTATCCCATAGACAGCCTCTTTTTTGGTCATTCACAATTTTCACACTTAAGTAGGCTAATAGCGCCTTTTTAGAAAGAATAAAGGAGTCCTGTTCAATCAATATAGCGTGATGCAAACCGCACGTGAACAAAAAATTTTTCATTTCTTATGAGGTTTATGTGTTATTTTTCTCAAGCATAATTATCGCTATTGACTTTGGAAAGCGCTATGCTAGGTCAAATTTAATAAGAAAGCTGGGAGAAAAATGAAAAATTCTGATGTTTTGATTGTCCCTAAGGACCGTTCACTATACTTTTTCCCTGCCATCTCAGAAATGAGTGTTTGTTCAGGGAAAGAATTACTTGCAGCAAGCAACGAGACATTACGTCACTACTTGAAAAATTTTCAATTGATCATATTTTTAGATTTCGGCTTTGAACCAGAAATGGCGGCACGAATCCGCCCCTTCACAAAAGCCAAGATCGTTCTATTCTTCTGGAATCACTTCAAATTAGAGCATTATCGAAAATTGAACGACGCACAAAAAGAACCCGCAATTGATGAGATCTACCATTTCGATCCATTAGAAGCGCGGGATCTAGGGCTAAAACATAACAGCTCCTTTTATACACAATCAGTCGGTGAGTCCGTGCATAAGACTGAATACGATATTTTCTTTGGCGCCAATGACAATGGACGAAAGCAGCAGGCGTTGGAATTAAAAGACCGATTCGAGTCTCTTGGCCTTGCGACTCATTATCATATCCTGCCTAAACGAGGCAATGAGCAAGAAGGCTACTTGCCCTATAACGACTATTTGCAGCTGGTTAAACGCAGTAAAGGCATCCTTGAAATCCTACGTGCTGGCCAATACGGAGTGACTCTGCGAACATTCGAGTCCTTATTTTTGCAGAAGAAACTTGTTACAGCGAATGCGATGCTGCCTTTTTACCGGCTGTACGATCCGAGAAATGTCTTCATGATCGAACCAGATCTAAGTAAGCTGACGGCATTCTTGAATATCCCTTATCATCCAGCCGATCAAGAAATGCTGGATTTCTTCGAAGCTAAGAATTGGGTCAAACGCTTTGTTGATTACGATCCGACACTTTTTGAGGAGTTCGAGTATTACCCAGAGCTGATGGCGCATGAGAGTGCGTTGTAGAGGGGTTCGCTTTAATACGCCAGAAAGTATCTGCAGGATTTTGCAGTGCCAGCCAGGCGATATCATTGAATATGTGGAAGAGTAAGTAAAAAGTCGTGCGAGTGCACGGCTTTTTTTAGTTATAACGACATCTTTTTCCCAAAACATTCACTTCGAATACTGAAAAAAGAGTGTGACTATACGACTATCACACTCTTCCCAAAACTTGATTAAATTTTTTCGACTTGGATCTGTGAAAAATACTGCTCAAAGTTGTCACGATTAATATGCCCGGTTTTCTTCTCCAGCGTATTCAAAATCCCTGTCGTCATCGCGGTTTTGATCGTTGTCTCGGGATCATACTGACGACTGATCCCATACGCCAAACCAGCTAAAGTTGCATCACCTGAGCCTACTGGGTTGACGGCAGTAATTTTAGGAATCGACACACGATAAATGTCTTGCTGATGTTTGACTACCGCTCCTTGGGCGCCTAAAGAAACAATGACCCATTCGACACCAGTGAACAATTCATTTCTTAATGCTGCTTTAAAGGCCGATAAATCTTCTAGTGAAACACGTTGTCCTAAGAGCTCTTGGATTTCTTCAGCATTTGGTTTGATCAAGTAAGGTTTCTGCTCACTTAGCAAGCTTTGCTTCAGACTTTCGCCAGAAGTATCTACTAAAGCTTTCACTTCAACCTGTCCGGCTAGATTCAGCAATGTCTGATAAAAATCACTTGGAAAACCTTTTGCTAAGCTGCCGGAGATCGTTAAGCAATCGGCGCCAGACAAAAGCTTCTTAAACAGCTCTAAAAAAGCTGACTGCTCTGCTGCACTAACTGTCGGACCACTTTCCAAAATTTCCGTTTGCTTCCCTTCATGAAGAATGGCAATTGAGTTTCGCGACTCCTCTTTAATTGGTGAGAAACGATGAGAAATGCCTTCCTTGTCCAGCTGTTCCATGATAAACGCACCATGATGCCCACCGATCACTCCAGTAGCGATCACTTCGCCACCTAATTCATGAATCACCCATGTGACATTCAGCCCCTTGCCGCCGGCAGTCTTCGAAACCTTCGCTACACGATTCACGGTATCCAGTTTAAAGCTCGTTAGCGGATAGGAGACATCGATTGAGGGATTCATTGTTACTGTAACAATCATCCGTGTTCCTCCTAATCTCTTACTTGTACTTTATCGTGCCATGAACTCGCACATTGCTTAATCACCGCATTTAAGCTTTCGATATTGTGTTTGCCTTCTGTTTTCAACCATTCTCTAGCTGCAGCTTCACCTTTTTCAATAAACGGCGCCACACCATTTCTCCAAGTTGCACGTCCACAGAGGACACCGTTGAAGGTTGAACCGGAGTCCTTCGCAAATATTAGGGTCTCTTGGAAGAGCTGAGCTGAAACACCGGCGCTCAAAAAAATGAATGGCAGATGAGTCGCCTCACTCTGTTCTTTGAAATAAGTTCTCGCTTCTTCTTTTGAATAAACCGTCTCGCCTTTCGCAAAGCCCTCCACGTAGTTCATATTCACCGGAACCTCTACTTTTAAAACATCGACCTTGTATTGCGGCTTTGAAAATTCCTTCATCATGTCGTTCACTTTATGCGGTTTTACCTTTGCATAGTCAAGTGACGCAGCATCTGCGATGTTGGCATCATAAGAAACTAATTCTAAATAGAAAGGAATATCCTCCGCTACGCATTCACTACCTAAACGTTCAACAAAAACATGCTTCAAATGATTGATCCGCGCGTCTTCATCAATATCATAATAAAGTAGGAATTTCACCGCATCGGCTCCCGCATCTTTGATTCGTAAGGCGGACCAGTCTTCTAATAGATCCGGCAGGCGCCCCGGTGTAGAAGCATCGTAGCCCGTTTTTTCATACGCCAGCAGCAATCCTGCGTCCTCCGCCCGAACCTTGGCTGCGGGTAGACCATATTCTGGATCTAATAAGATCGAAGAGGCATAGGGCGTTAACTCTTCTGAGACGAATGCTTTGAAGGTTTCGATATGTTCGGCAGTCACTTCGGCTCCCAAGGCTTTGATCATTTTTTTCAATGCACCCCGCTGATCGATCGCTAAAGCCCCAATCAAGCCATCCGGTGTTGACAATCTGTCCATCGCTGCCTTTTTTCCTTTAGTAAGTTCTAGCATTTATTTTCGCTCCTAATCTTTCGAATACACTTTTTTTCCATCCAAATATGTTTCTGCCAGAGACAGCTCTGGTTCAATGATTAAAAAGTCAGCGGCACGTTCTGGTTGGATACTGCCGCATTGATCCTCAATCCCGACGCTCTTAGCTGGAACATACGAGGCCATCTTGATTGCTTCTTCGGCGGTCGCTAGATTCCAATCCACAACATTTCTTACGCCTTCAAACAATTCCAAAATACTGCCAGCTAAACTGCCTCCTTCTTTCAAGCGTGCCGCTCCATCCTTCACGATGACCGCAAATTCTCCTAAAGTCGACTCACCTTCTGGCATTCCGCCAGCCCGCATACAGTCGGTGATCAAGACGATCTGCTGGGAGGTTTTGGCCTTCAGCAACACATCCACCGCTGCAGGATGTACGTGATGCCCATCAGTGATCACCTCAGCAAAAGAGGCCTTGGTGGTCATCGCTGCACCTGCCATCCCCGGCTCCCGATGAGTAAAGCCGCTCATGCCGTTAAATGTATGAACAAAGATACTCGCACCCGCATCAACCGCCGCTTTCGCCTGCTGATACGTGGCCGAACTATGAGCAAGCGCCACCTTAACCCCTTGATTCGTCACTGTTTCAATAAAAGTTAATGCCCCTTCACGCTCCGGTGCAAGCGCGATTTTTTTGATTAAACCGCCTGACAATTCCTGCCAATGAGCAAAAGTTGCTAAGTCTGGATCTTTAAAATAGATCGGATTTTGTGCACCCTTATGTTCTTCCGTGAAAAATGGACCCTCAAAGAAGATGCCTTGGATCTTCGCGCCTTCCACGTCTTGGTAATGCTCTCCGATTAATTGGCTGACTTGATTCAAGCTCTCCACATCCGACGTTAACGTCGTAGGCAAAAAGGAAGTGACCCCGCAGCTTAATAAGCCTCGGGAAATTTCATTCAGACCGTCAAAATCCCCATCCATCACATCATGACCCTTATAACCATGAATATGAGTATCCACTAAGCCCGGTGCGATCCACTTGCCAGAATAATCCAAGATTTCACCAGTGGGTTCAGTTTTGCTGTAGCGTCCAAACAAACCATCCTTTACCTCTAGATAACCGCCTATTTCCATCCCGCTTCTTAAAAAGAAGCGATCCGCTTTGATATAATAATGCATCCTTTTCACTTCTTTCTTATTTGGAAAATTCGTGGATCGTCACACCTTTCACGACCCGATTGACAGTTCCCGTCGATGAAGGAGTATCAGGAGTATTGTTAACTTTGACCGAAGTCAATAAAGCAATCGTTTGCCCGATGACGATGTCTGCCAACGCTAAGTAGCCATCCGGCAGCAGCATCTCTCCCTGTTCAAAAGTAAAGGTCTTTCCGCTAAAGTTGCTCTTTCCGGCTTGACCAATCCCCACTACTTGAGGTGCGATCTTATCACCTGCTACCTCCTCCAAAATATCCAAATCATATTGACGGGTGTACTCATCATTATTCACAAAAACAAAGACCAACGTCTTGTCATTGATAAAGGATTTTGGCCCGTGGCGAAATCCCATCGATGAATCAAAGACAGTCGCGACCTTGCCTGCCGTCAACTCTAATACCTTCAGCTGTGCCTCACGAGTCAAACCAGCCAAGCTGCCAGAACCAAGATATACGATCCGGTCATAGTCACCTGCTAGGAATTGTTGGATATCTGCTTCTCTATCAATCACTTCACGGCCTAGCCTATTCAACGTCCGAACATAGGCTGCTTTGGTCTCCACCGCCGTTTGATCAAAAACCAAAAGTCCCATCAAGGTCATACAAGAAAAACTACCGGTCATAGCAAACCCCGCATCATTCGACCGTGACGGCATCAGCAACAATAAATTCCGGTCATCATCGGCCGCCGCTTTGGCTAAGCTGCCGTCTTTTGCACAGGTGATGGTCAAATGAAAAATATTCTTAACATAGGCATTTGCCACTTCAACCGCCGCGATGCTTTCTGGACTATTTCCGCTGCGAGCAAAAGAGACAAGTAAAGTTGTTTGGTCTGCAAATAAATATTCTTCTGGAGCCGCCACGATATCAGTGGTCGCTAAGCTCTCAAAAATGAAGCTGGTGCTATTCCCCGTTTTAGATAAATACGGCTTAAGTGTATCTCCAACATATTGCGATGTACCCGCACCAGTAAAGACAACCCGTACTTTACCATCCGCAGAGGCTTTGACCTTTTCTAGAAAAAACCGAATTTCCTCTTGCTGCTGTTGATAAATTTGGAACGCTTCTTCCCATAGTTCTGGCTGTTGTTTGATCTCACGAGTCGTGATCTCAGCCCCCATTTTTTCTAGTTCTGCCGTTGCTAATTGAAACATCAATGAATTCCTCCTTAATCTTTATGATGGACGATTTTATATCGAAACTGATCCGCCCGCGCGACACTCATCGTAAATTCAATGATCTCATTTTTCGTATTGTAGGTTTTTCGCAGCAAATTCAAGACTGGTGCACCTGGACAAATCTTTAAGATTGAAGCATCCTGTTCCTCAGCAATCCCTGCATAAAACTCTTCTTCGGCCACGCGGATAATCTGACGGTAATTCTCGCGAAAAATGTCATACATGGCTTTTTTCTCCAACTCTGCCTTCTCCAATGTCATAAAAAACTGCAAAGGTAAGTACGTCATCTCCAGCATCATTTCGAGCCCATCGGCGCATCTCAGACGTTCAATCTCGATCAACTTGGTTCCTAAGGTGACATTTAACTGCTCCGCTAAATACTTATTCGCTTCGATTTTTTGAAAACTCAAGACGTCTGTACGGGGTGTTTTCCCCAATGATTTCATTTGCTCCGTAAAGCTATAGGTATTAGACAAGTTCAGTGCCGACTCACGAATGTTCGATACAAAGGTTCCTTTGCCATGACGGCGATAGATATAGCCTAATTTCTCCAGCTCCTGCAAAGCCAATCGAACCGTTGTCCGACTCAAGCCATACGTACTGGACAACTCTCGTTCTGACGGCAACAAAGTATTCGCCACATATTCTTTTTCGATTTTCTCTTTCAGCAGCGTAACCAATTGGTCATACAATGGTTGATTTTTGACGTTATTACTCATATGCCAGTCCCTCTTCTTCATCATTTTCATTCACTCGCATCCTACTCACAACACACTGGTTACAACCAGACCCAGTAAGGCAAAACAAGAAATACCTCTCACCTTTGAGATAAGAGGTATCTAATTGGCTTATGATGGCCAGATATTCGGCCAAATGCCAAAGCCAGAGCCCAGCAAACCGATAATCAGTAGGAATCCAATACATTTCAATGGTGTCCAACCACGTTTTGACATTAGTAGATACAGCAGCATTGTCAGCGCCAATGGAATGATCTGTGGTAAAATGCCGTCCAAGATCTCTTGGATGTTGATCACTACCGGTGCTTCTTCGTTCCGATTGAAGGTCACTTCGTATTCACCAGAAGGTAATTCCTTGACACCCAAAGCTTTTTCATCTGTACCAGCATCCTGCACTTCATCCGTCAGCTTACCATTAGCATCTTTTTTATAAACAAACTCGTCGTATTTATGCATCTGACTTTCCGGTACCACTGCCGTCACGGAATGCACATTATTGGTTGTCCCATTCGGGATCTCGATATTCACCTTCGTCGCGCCATAGACACAAGTCAATGAGCCGACGACAAAGATCCCCAGTATACTTGCTGCACGAGTGAACTCTTTAGCATTTTCCGTTAAAATACCGATCGCATCAGTCCCCAGTTTGTAAGACCAGTTCATCAAGAAGAAACGTATAGCAAATTGAGCAACGTTGAATACCAACAAGAAAATAAATGGCGCAGCGATACTTCCGTTGATCGCCATATTTGACGTGATCCCCGCAGTAATCGGCACTAAAGTAAACCAGAACAACGCATCCCCAATCCCGCCTAATGGACCCATCGCTGCGACCCGTACCGCACGAATCGTTGGGATATCTGATTTATTTTGTTCCATTGATAGAACGATTCCCATTACAAAAGTAACTAAGAATGGGTGGGTATTGAAGAACTCTAAGTTGTGGCTCATTGAAGCGGCCAAATCATCTTTGTTTTTATGGATTTTCTTTAATCCTGGTAAAATACTGTACAGCCAGCCTCCGGATTGCATCCGCTCATAGTTGAAAGAAGCCTGTAAGAACAGTGAACGCCAGGCCATCTTATTCAATGTTTTTTGATCTAGTTGTTCTGAAGGTGCTTGATCCTTATATGTCTCTGGAATATTATATGCCATCCTCTTCGCCTCCTAAATCATTCGATACTTTTGCTGTTTTGAATTTGGATTGGATTTGATAATCCCAGAATGCTAACGCAAAACCGATGAATGCTAGAATCAACAATGCCGGACCACTCAAGCTCGGCGCTGCCATAACGATCGTGGCTAGCCCAAAGCCCATGAAGTAAAAGCCCCACATATCCCGTGACATCATCACCTTCAATAGAATCGCAAAACCGACATAACGCATCATGCCCCCAGCAGCACCTAAACCATCCATCAACCATTCTGGAATCGCATCAACTACCTGCTGACCAAAAGCGGCTCCGCCAATAAAGAATAAGGTAACAATCAAACCAAAGATCGTTCCTAAACCGAGCATCGCTAGATAGTTGATTCGATCAATTCCCTTCGTATTCGCTTCATGGGCATAGTTATCGGCAACGGTCATAACAGGAGACATCAAAGAGAAAATCAACGTAACGCCATATTGACCCAATAAAGAAAATGGAATTGCTGTCGCCACCGCTACAGTTGGTTCTAACTTCAATGTAATCGCCAAGATTGCGGCCATGATTCCCCCGATAACCGCATTTGGCGGCTGTGCACCGCCGACTGGCATATTCCCGATCGTCATCAACTGGTAGGTTCCTCCAACGATCAGACCTGTTTTTAAATCGCCTAGAATAAGACCAATGACCATTCCGGTTACAATCGGTTGATATAATGATTCCAAAAAACTGAACTGATCGATTGCAGCAATAAACGTTACTAAGAAGACCAATATAATTTGAGCAATATTGTAATCCATTCAATAATTCCTCCTTACTTCGATTTAACTGAATAGCTTGTTTGAATCCTCGATCGGTGTCGTCGGAACACGGCGAATTTCTAATTCAACACCTAGATCCTTCATCTTTTTGAATGCCGAAACATCTGCATCATCTACCGCAACCGTCGTAGCAACTTGTCGTTTGCCTTCTGCCATGTGCATATTCCCAATATTCAGTTTTTTGATCGGTACGCCTCCTTCCACTAGTTTCAAAACATCAGCAGGGTTCTCAGCAATAATAAAAATCTTTTGCTTCGCAGATGCCTTATGAATGATATCGATCGTTTTCTGGATCGAAAAATACCGTGTTTGTGCTCCCGCAGGTGCCGCCATATCCATTAAACCCTGACGAACCTTATCACCAGCGACCTTGTCATTTGCTACTAAAATCAGATTTGCTCCGATCGTCCCATTCCACTGTGTCGCGACTTGGCCGTGAATCAGACGATTGTCGATTCTTGTTAGTAAAATATTCGGTTCTCCCATTATGCATTCCTCCAATTGTTCTATTTAATAATGTCCGAAATAGCGTAGCGTGATACTTCCATGACTATTCCTGACTTTATTTCCAACTCAACAATTTCTTCGTCCACCCGTCTCAAAGTGCCCAATATCCCACTAGACAGCTGAACCTTCTGACCACTCTGTAATGACTGATGTAATTTCTGATAATGTTCCTTTCTTTTCTTGACCCCCTTGCGACTGACCAAATAGTAGATCAGTGCCATAATGATCAAAAAAGCGATCATAACGATTGAGGCTGCCAAAATACTTTGTGCCATGCTAGATCCCTTCTTCCTCGCTACTGTCTTCTTGCTGTGACTCGCCCAACCGAGCATGTATCAGACCTGTTCGGCCAACTTCCACCATTTGCTCCAGAAATTCACTGACATTCTCAACACCCAGACGCAATAAAGAGCTTTCTACTAGTAACGGCAGATTTGTCCCAGCGATCACTTCCACCGAATCTCTTTCATGGGCGGCTAACATCGCGGAGCGAAACGGCGTCCCGCCTAATAAATCAGAGAAAATGACCACACCATCACAAACCTTATCCAGTTTTTCTACCGCAGCCTGCATTTTTTCATCAAAATACTCCAACGTCTCCTCTTCTAAAAACGGCACAACTTCAAATTTTTCCTGCGGACCCGCGATCATTTCGACTGCCCCCATAATGCCCGGCGCAAAACTGCCATGTCCAGTTAAAATACATCCAATCATCGTCATCCTTCTTTCTTTTGTTTAGACTTTGATAAGAGAACCAAGCGGCTGGACTATGCTTAGATCCCTTTGTTTTTACGGTGTGATTCGCAACGTAAAGCTTGCGCTGATGCCAATACAGTTACTTTGTTCATTCCTGTTTTCAGGTCAGTGGTTTATTCGCTGTTGTGATGGAATCCTCGATATTTTTGCCAAAAACTAGTAAGCGCTTTCATAATTACTGTTAAAATTCTCTTGCTAGAAATACTGTAGCAACAAACAATATATGACTTCCTATCGCACCGGGATAGAATTCAGCTGCTGTGCTCTTAAAACCACCAATCTTGACTTGTTACAACCAGTTCAGCTATAATCACACCGCCCTTCCAGACTATTTCTTGAGTGGGTTGCTTCTTTTGATTCCTGATACTTTTGCTTTTGAACGTTGTTCCTTGTTCCACTAACCACAAATATATTTATCGAGACGCCAATACAACTCATTAAAGCTAGTGAAAAAGAATGAGACTAAATCATACCAATGATTAGTTTTTTCACAAGTGTTTAAAAGAACCATTTAAATAACTTCCTATAAAAATAGTAACGCACGAAAATGACAATGTCAACGCTTTCATAAAAATGGAATTTTTCTAATTATTGGTAGATACCACATAATAACTCAAGAGAACACCTATATTACAATTAATTTTATAAATATCAGAAACTATTCGAAATTATCGAATGTCATCGCTGGGAATTTGAATAAACCACAGTGCATCTCTTTAAAATCAAAGCAATTATGTATATTTTACTCTTAAATCATTTTATAGAAAATCACATAAATTCATAGTGAAAAACTTTCGAAAAAACTACAAAAATAAGTATTTTCGCAATAAAAACGACTGGTATCAATTACCGCTAAAAAAATCGTAATCAAAGACCAATCAGACTAACTGGTATAATATAACAATACAAGTAAAAAATAATTCGATAAAACATACTGATTTTACTTTTTTTTAGTTATTTTATGGTGATACTTTCACAAATTGAGGTAAGCAGAATAAAGCTGTGCTGAGACACGCCTTTTTTGCTTGAAATCAAAATCTAGGTCTTTCTCCAACTCAGCTTTGCTCATTATATTTTTTTCTAACAAATTCTGTTTTGCTAATTAGTCTAAAACATTAGGCAGATTTTTCTTGCGTTCCTTGGATTCATCTAATAAATCCTGATCGGCATACCTCCATTAATCAAACTCATAAAAAATCCCAGTTTTCATCAAGCTAGTCTCCATGACTGTTCTCTCCTTTATTAGATACAATCAAAGTAATGAGGTTCCCTTGTTTTCTAGTTTTAGTAATCAAAAAATACTTCAAATCAATATAAGCTCTTAAAAGAAAAAAGCAAAACTCTCGACAAGGAAAGTTTTGCCTTTTACTTTGCTTATGGATATGGAAGAAAATCTCTAGTAATAACTTATTCACCTTATTTTTTCCACGATCATATTATCCTTGAGTATTAACTGGCGGATAGTTTGCTTTTAGTCTTTTTTAATGATCGAGATATACTCAACTCGATATCATCTTTACTAGTCTTTTGGGAGCTGATGATACATGTCTCCCTAGACATTATAAAATGTGGACAGTGACTCAAATTTCGTAAATTCTAGAGCTATTAATCAGCAAAAGTACCTAAATGTTTATTTTACATTGTAAATCAAAGAGCAACTTCAATTCTCCTCTATCAACTTCGATTATTTAAAACGATCTTTCAACGTTTCTAGGAACTAAACATTCGAAATTGAGGGGGCTTGTTCGAAATTGCAAGTCGAAATTATTTTTATAATCCTTTATCTTGTAGTCACCGGCCGGAACAAAAAAACACATGGAGGAATGAACATGATCCAAAAACTAAGTACCAAATTGCAAGTCCACTTATCTGTCCCTGGAGTGGAAAAATTAAAGAAAGTCACTTTTTCAAACGTCGTGGAAAACCCTGAGGAAGCAGAAATCATCAAACTAGGGGAAATCATGACGGAGCTAGACCAAGACGACACCTTGCTAGATGGCGTGATCATCACCAGCCAATCTCGTGTGACAAAAAATTAGGAGGAAACTAGATGAAAAAACTTGTATCGATCTTTAAAACCAGCGGTGGCCGCTCCCAAACGTGGAGCTATCCAAATCCAGGAGAAGGCAAAGCGCCAGAGGATATCCGCAGTATCTTAGAAAAAATGACGTTGCTGCATTTGTTCAATAGAGATGGCGAAAAGTTGTATAACGAAGTCGTCAGCGCCAAATATGTAGAAACGGTCGAGACAATTATTTTTTAATGAATACACTTGAGGAGGCGCGGCTTAGCCGCCTTCCTCTACTAAAAAAAAAAGGAGGACACCATCCCATGAATGAACAAACCCTTTCGTACCGCCAATTATTCAATTTGAAATCAACCACCTTGGAAAAACGTATCAAAGAGTATTACTACAGTACACAAAACAGCAGCTTAACGATTAAATACATTCTCACTTTGAAAATACGGCACCAGCTAGGTGCGGAAGAGTTTGCTTTCATTTTGAAGGATCTTGTCCGTGAGATTTTTATGAACACCAAGGCTACTCGCACCATGAAGCGTTTCTTCTACTACTTTCAAGATTACTTCATGGCGCCTGAATGGCAAACGTTGAAAATGAGAACCTTCCCTGTCCGAAACTTCGGTGAAAAAGCCGTGTCCCTTGTCCGTTCCCTGATTGCCAAAGTCCGTCCCGATGAAACGAATGAACCTTGATAGAAGATGACCTACGTAAAGAAAAATTTGAGAAAGGAAAATACAGCTATGCGACAGGATTTAGTGGCAACCTTTACCAACGGTCTGGGAAAAACACATGACTGGAAATATAACAATCTAAAGAATGATCTGCCAATACCAGTAATCAAAGAAGCTTGCGAACTCTTAACGACGTTGGATATTTTTGAAGAAAATGGCGTAAAACTATTTGATTCCGTGGTTACGGCAAAGATCATCACTACCAAAGAAACCGAGATTTTCGATAAAGAAAAAGAACCCGAAGAAGCCATCTGCGAAAAAGAAAAAACGGTTCCTTCTCCAAAAATAGAGAAAGAACCGGAAATGCCCGCTGTTAAAACAGGAAACAGCTACAATTATTTGTTCAATAGATCGAGAACTGCGATTGCTAAAAGTTTGGAAGATCCAGCAGAAACGAGAAACGACTCCCCTTCATTAATAATAAATGCACCACAAATCGGAGAAAAGACGATTACATCATTAGAAAATACTGCTGCTGAGGATTCTTCTGATCTTTTGGCTGCGCAGTCAGATGTTCCCGAACAGAAAAGTCGGCAAAAAGGCTTTCTCGCTCGGCTTCGTCAAAAAATCAATCGAAACAAGGACGACCCAGATATCCGTTCTCGAAATGGTGATTCCAGCAGCTAAATTCTGCCCTTCTCAAATAAATTAAGCGTAGGTCTATCTTGCTCAAGTCGTCAGCCTCCACATCGGAGAGGAGGTGATGCACCTTGAGCGAGCTGATTCGATATGTCCTCGCTCCACTCTTTGTGGGGCTGATCATTGCCCTAGTCAACCATTGGTTGAGCGGGCGTGATCCATGACGACTGAAAATACTAGAGGCTGTGACATAAGTCTCAAAAAAAAGCACTAGAAACGACGTAAAAACGTCCTTTTCTAGTGCTTTTTGGGTAAAATAAAAGAGTACGGTAGCACCCGTACTCTAAATCATTCAATCCCCGAAAGGATCAAAATCATGCATACAAATTATAACATGAATCAACTCACTTTAGATATCACAACTTCTTATATTCCAAAAAAAGACAGCACTGCTTGGTTTATTAATGAACTCGTTGAATCTCTTGAAATCACGGATTCCTATCTTTTTGGTCGTCCCCGGAACTATGATTTGAGTGCGATGTTAAAACTGGTTCTTTTTGCCTATACCCGTAGTGTGTTTAGCAGTCGGAAAATTGAACAGTTGGCAGAAGAAAGCCTACCGGCTCGTTGGTTGACCCAAGAACAGATGCCTACCTATCGAACCATTGCCCGCTTTCGTGTTTCCAATGAGTTAGAAACATTGATCGAAAAAGGGTTGGATTCGTTGGTCCATTATTTAAGAGAGCGACAATTGATTAATGATTCGATTTTTATCGATGGAACGAAGCTCCTCGCAGATGCCAATAAATACAGTTTTGTTTGGAAAAAGACCACGCTCAACTATGACAAAATGAATCGTGAGCAGATCGTCTCTTTGATGTCTGAACTGAAAGAGGCACATTTAGCGAGTCACGTTCCTGAAGGAACCTCACTCACATTAGATATGATAGATGAAGTACTGACGAGGTTGGAAATACGGCTAGAAGAATTGGAACAAGAAGTACTTGAAACCAGAAAGGTTTCACCAAATCCAGCCAAACAGCAGCGCCGTTTATTAAAAGCACAAACACGAAAACTAAATGAACGGCGTGAAAAAATGGTCGATCATCAACAGCGCTTAGTTATTTGTGGTGCCCGCAATAGCTATTCAAAAACAGATAACGATGCCACATTTATGCGTGTCAAAGAAGATCCTATGCGCAATGGGCAATTAAAACCTGCGTTCAATCTTCAAATAGCCACCAGTAATCAGTTCATTTTGGGTTATGATGTCTATCAAAATCCAACGGATACCAAAACCTTTCCCACGTTTATAAAAAAATTGAACGTGGCGAATCGCCTCCCAATGCATATTGTCGCGGATGCAGGGTATGGTTCAGAACAAAATTATCGGTACCTTGAAGATGAACTACCGAACCACACTGCATTGATCCCTTACTCAACGATGTTGAAAGAACAGAGTAAGAAGTGGCAATCGGACGAACGAAAAGTGATGAATTGGACGTACAACGAACAAGAGGATTATTATCTTGATCCAAAAGGTGTTCGTTTTAATTTCAATGCGTACAGAACAGAGACGGATAAAGTCGATGGGTTTGTCCGAGATTTTAAAGAATACAAAGCAGAGAAATACACAGAAAACAAAGAAGTGATTCAAGAAGCGTTGACCCAAGGGGGAAATACACGCATCATTAAGGTCAATCCTTCGTTAGAATATTTTAAAGCCAAACAACGCACCTTGCTTTCAGAACCTGAAAATGGAAAAATCTACGCACAAAGAAAAATTGACGTAGAACCTGTTTTTGGATGGATGAAGGCTTGTTTGCATTTCACTCGGTACCATGTTCGAAGCATGGAAAAGGTGAAAAAGGAAACGGGCATCCTTATCATGGCATTGAATATGAGAAAGTTAGCGGCAATGAAACGGCTGGGCACCTTGGGTACATAGAAATTGGCGTCCATAAATCATTTACTGATTTATGGACGCCAATTTTTTCCTATTAAAGACTATGACTTATGTCACGGCCTCTTCAATAAGAAGAACTGGTCAAACAATCATTCCTATAATGAAGGAAAGAGCTATTGGAAAAAACTTCTCGATCACTTATTAAGCGATCTTTAACGATCGACGATTTCTATGCTTTTAATCATCTCATCGAAGTACTCCTTTTCTTTTGCCGTTAGCTCTTGCTTAGACAGAAATACCAACTGACCATTGATTTCTTCTGTTTCAAATTCATAGATTTTACCTGTAGCATTTACTGCTTCTGATAACTCTTCCCGATTGAATTGATGATAATTTACCATTGTTGTATCCGTTCTTTCTATATCTAGCACCTCTAGAGAGTAGGCGTTCGGTCGTTCAACGGCAGCTTTGTTATGTAGTGATAATTGAATCAACAACGAACTATATTTATCACTTTGCAAGATTAGCCAAGTGTTCCCATTCTCATCGCTCATATCTCCATCAGCTATTACGTTAAAATCAGAAATAGTTATCTGAAATAGTTTTTCTCCAATTTCGAATTGAGTAGTCTCTTCTTGCGAACTTTCTGAACTATTTGTTGATAATTCAATTGAATTTGAAGTGGTTTCATTTTTATCTATACTTTCTTTGCATCCGCTAAGAATAACTAATCCTGCGGAAACTACTAGCAGAAGCTTGATTGTTTTCATCTTTTCTCCTTTTACAAATGAATCTCCTCATTGAGATACTCCTGCAGCACCGTCTTAACCGATTCTTTCTCGCTTTCTTTTAAGCTGCTAGGCAAAATATGAGCGATATTCGTTCCTAAGAGAATACTGTCTTCAACGATTTTGAAAGGATAACGCTTTTCTAGGTCGTTTCGCTTCGTACTTTCAGGCTTTTCAAGCGTGTCTTTCGAATAGATGGCTTGTTCTGTGACAACCAGTCCATAGGGACCAACGAATGTGGAATCTGTAATGGCAAATTGGATCGTCTCGGCCTGTGGGATGCCAAATTTCTTAATGACTTTTCGGAAATGCTTCTGATGGGACTCATCACTACCCATTTTTATCAGGGAATTATTCTTAAGTCCTAATTCAGCAAATCTTCCTTCCACATCTCCTGCTTTGAGTCGTTCAATGTGAGCAATCTCCAGCGTTTCCTTCACAGTAAGAATATCGGTAATCGCTTCTCTCATTAATTGGGTTAGTTCTTTTTTGATTTGCGGAGAAAGAATGGTTTCAAGGTATTCCCAATCAAAGGCCTTCATCGCTTTTTCCAATACCTCGATTGCTTCAATTTTTGATGCCGAATAAGGATAGCTTAGCGGCAATGTGTCATTAAAAATACTCGCTTCTTTTACATAGATCATGTGATCCGTCAGAAGAAAGCCCGTTGCGTTAGCTTTTCGAGTAATTCTATTTTGTGCATTTGCACCTACGAAAAGAACAGGAATCTCACTTTTATCCAAAGGAAGAAAATCAGTAATCGCTTTTTTATAAACCTGACTCGCGTCTTCCCATACCTCTGGTTGATAATACGCACTAAAAACAAACTTTAACGCTTCCTCTGTATAGTCCTCATAACGAGTAGCTAGCTTCTTGCAGTAGCTTTTTTGGTAGTCGATTTGTTCATTCGACAATTCTTGTTCCTTTTTGAATTCTGTCATTCCCATCACCTTCCCTATCTTGAGTTTCGTTTACTCTTTCAATACTCCTTATAAAAAGAATACCTATTTTACCAGCATTGAGCAATACATCACAGGCGGTGATCAACCTGCGAAAAAACTTATGTATGCAACAAAAATCATAAATTATTGATCATTTACTTACTTTCTATCAACTCGCAAGCTTATTTTCTATATCCATTTTATTTAACGGCGCTCTTTTTTATTAAATGTGATGAACAATTTAATTGAAACTTCGCAAAGAAAAATTTTTTGCAAAAAGGTGGAAGTGTGACAAAAAACACCTTATTTATAAAACTTGTTGAATAATAGATTCTATCAAGCTGCTAATCCGTATAATTGAAGGCAAAAGGAGGGATTCTATGAATCAAAGGCAATTATCCAGCGAACCAGAAGTTTACACCTTTCGTGAACAAAAAATTCTTGATTATCTAGTATTTTTGAATGAGCATTATCCTACAGGTAGCCGTTATCCTGTTCGGCTTCTTCGCATTAAGGAAAAACGAATCGTCCCTAGTCATTATCCCGGCAGACGATGGTACCTTTGTCCAAACTGCAAGCATGTATTTTTAGAGGATCTTGGTGATTACACTTATTCATACCGTCCTCATGCCATAAACCTTATCGGAACTTATTTTGTTTACGAGGATTGGAAACACAAAAAAGCCATTCACTGCTGCTCGAAATCCTGTTTAGCTGGAGCTACCGTAAAATTCGCTATCGAAAGTCTCACTGAAGAAGGAAAGAAATATATTCATGTGAGCAATATTAAGCTGGATATCAATGCAATTATTGAGAAATTTCATTGTATCGATTAGGTTTTTGAATCATTATATTTTTTATAACTTTCAATTGACTAAGGATATATCTCTTGATGTTAATGGGCATGTTCTAATTCTAAAATCTTCAAAAAATTCTTTGCCCACAATTGTCTGCCTTTCATTGATTGTCAACCAATCTCCACAGAATTTCTATGATGATAAAAAATAGATTAGATAGCACAAACTATCTAATCTATTTTCTAGCTATAACGGTGTTTGAATAGAATATAATTTTTTGCTTAATACATCGTTTTATATTTGTTAACACTAAATAATAGTTTTTTTACGCTTAAATGCCAAATACAAGCTAATACCTAGTAAACCGACACCAAATGCCACAAACGATTTCGAATTTTTCTCTCCAGTTTTAGGCAATGTCTTTACTGGATCAATATGTTTTGTAGCTACTGGAATACTTTTTTGCTTTTTGATAGCTGTATTATTAGGAGCCTTTGAGGCTGTATTGGATTCATTTATTTTAGAAATAGTCGTCCCACCACTTACTTCTGGATTGCTAATTCCATTTTCTTTGTTGTTGATATTTTCCTTTGCGTCCAAAATAGTCAATGTTATAGTCTTCGAAATATCAATTTTTTCTCCACTGGCATCTGTTCCTTCAATATAGAATCTAATTTGATGTGTCCCCGATTTCACTAAGGTATTTCCTAAAACTGTAACTTGAATAGGTTCACCAACGACTTCATACCCAACATTCATACCTTCTGCATTTTCGAATGTTGCCCAGCTTAAAATATCTTCTTCTGTTAATTTATCATTAACATACATTGTTTGGTCAGATACCTTAATGGAAGGTTTACTAGTACTTGGTTCTGTTGTACTCGGTTCTGTCGTACTTGGTTCTGTCGTACTCGGTTCTGTCGTACTTGGTTCTGTTGTACTCGGTTCTGTCGTACTCGGTTCTGTCGTACTTGGTTCTGTCGTACTTGGTTCTGTCGTACTTGGTTCTGTTGTACTCGGTTCTGTTGTACTCGGTTCTGTCGTACTTGGTTCTGTCGTACTTGGTTCTGTCGGTACCAAAACTAACGCTCCCAGCGCTCTTTTCATCGAAGTTATATAAATTGAATAGTCTAAATTATAATCTAAACAATATTGTGCATTAGACAATGTTGTTTGTAGTTTAGCAATCGAATCTTCTGTATATAAATGTGCGTTAGCCACAGCATTATTCCCTTGATTAACTAAATCTTGTAATTCAGCTCGTAAAGCTTCATTATCTGTTGAAGCATCTGTATTGGTTGCTGCGACCGCTTTAGGAGTACTCGAACTCGTATTTGGTGCGGCCGTTGTAGGTGCTGATGGTGCAGGTGCACTTGATTTCGTTTCAGCTGCTGCTGGTGCGGAAGTGCTCGGTTTCGTTTCTTTAACTGCCGCTGGTACAGACGTATTTGGTTTTGATTCTGCAATGGCTGTTGAAACAGAAGTACTTGGTTTTGTTTCTCCAACCACTGCTGATACAGATGTACTTGATCCTGTTCCTGCTGATGAAGCATTTGCAAATGATACAGGCATTGATAATAAAATCGGCCCACATAATAATGTAATTCCTAAAACCCTCAATCTATTTTTCACAAAAATCCCCTTTTCTTTTTTTATATTTTTATTTAAAAGTATAGAAGTAATAGCTACTGTCTGTTGAATATGGTGAACTTCCCTCCTATAATAAATTGCTACTTCTAACTACTTTTCCCAAACTAATAAATTTATTTACGAAAAATGAACAACAAAGAAATCCAGCTAACTACTCCTCTGTAATACGAGTACGTAAAAAACTGTTAGACTTAATCCAGCAAAAAAATAGAGCTAAAGAAATTTCACTTCTAATGTTTTAGAAATTGTTTTTTCTACTAAGTCGTTATCCTTTTTTGACGAAATCGATTCATTTGTTTAATTAGCTCATCGTTTGTACAGTTTTTTGCTGAATAAAGATCAATAGTTATTGCTCCGTATCCCTTTGCCTTATTCATTTGAACTTTTTTTTGATTTTTTTTTAACATCCCCGCAAGCAGGTGCTTGTCTTTCACAAGATAAATCGAGACATACCATTGACCCGCAATTTGCTTTTTCTTAATTTTTTTAATTTTGTTCCATGGAATAAAAAGGCTGTGGTTATTGAAAGAAGTGTTGTAATAATATATTCCCTGTGTATTTAAGAGAACAATCTTCTTATTTTTTATCTGTCTAAAAAATATGGAAAGATAAAAAATCAAAAATAGTTCTGGGATAAAGGCATACATGTTAAATAATCTGCACACGAAGATAACTCCTATGAAACAAGCACTTAGACCTAATCCCGTATTTCGTACTTGTCTCCACTTACTTTGATATACTACAAATTCTTTTTCGATTTACTTAGCCACCTTTCGTAAAAACGGTTTAGATTGTTTAATAAAAGGCAAAAATAGCTATCGTTTATCATTTGTTAAGACTGTTAATAAAAGTATTGAAAACTAACAACCACGCTCATTCATGCTGCTATATAATATTTCCTGAATGTTCAGCTGACCACTGATCTTGATGAGGCTGATTAATTTTTACAAATGTCTTATCTTCCCAATCTTCAGGGCTTTGAATGTACGTCTCAAAATCAATAGTCTCTACTAACCACTGTTTCGTATCACTATCAAAAATAAGTGTTACTGTCGCATTATCATTATTAACTGCTATACCGATAGGAATATTTTCTTCTGTTTTAAATTTTAGCTCCAGCTTATAATCCGTGTAGATGTCGAAACTTATTTTATTTTTTTCGCTATCGCTAAATTTTAAAGAGCTATTATTTAGAATGATTTTCTGATATCTTTGATTCACACTTTCCAAGTAGGGTTTTAATGTTTCAAATGACTTTATTGTCTCCTTTTTTTGTTCCTCGCTTACCCCGGTCAGATCTTGAAAATTTAATTCTGAAGCTATTGCTGTTCCCATTGATGAAAAATAGTTAGACACTCTTGATCCCAAATAATTTTGGAACTTCCTATCATGCAGATATAAAGAACTATCATCTAGTTCAAAGGTATGATTATCATTGAGGTCCTCATTCTTAGAAAATTTCGTAGTGCCAAATTTTTCATTGGTCACTAAATAAGTGATTCTATACTTTCCTGCTATTAAAGGACCAAACTTATTCCCTTTTTTTCTATCTAGAACTTCATTTCCTACGGTTATTTCAATTTTTGAAGGAGAATTTTCGTCTAATGTCTCTACATTTAGGTATTTTGGAATAGGGAAAAAATACTTCTTTTTATACCATTTTTCACTATTAATTTTTTTGAAGGAGGAGCGGTCTAAAAAAATCTTTCTTACTTTTTTTTCTGTTATTTTTCCCTTCAGGCTGTCTTGAAATCGATCATAATCAACTCGTCTCACTTTTTTTTGGTCGGTGAATTTAGGACATATTTCTTTAAAACGACTATATTCGTCTTCCTTTAATGCCGTGGTTAATTCTTTTATCCTATAGTTTAACGAGTTCCTATAGCCCACATATCCACTTGCAAATAGTACTAATACAAAACTGCTGAGAATCGCAATCATTACTTTTTTTTATTCATCTAAGCCACCCATGAAAATAGATTTTAGATCATCAAATTGATAATTATCGCTTGAACTAGCCGTATCGATCTTCCACTTGTCTTTCTCTTTCGTAAGAATCAACTTGTAGCCGTCTTTAGGCATGTACTGCGGTTGTCTTGGCGTTGTTTGATCAAACTTTGTTGGTAATTGTTGAATTAGATATTTTTCACTATCCTGAACGGCTTTGTCATAGTCTTCGTATTTTCCTTCATTCTGCTCAACAAACGTCTCAACAATTGAACTGGCGTCTACATCATCAAAGCTAAGAACTGTGGGCTTGACTGTGATCACTGCTTTGTTTGGAAATAGTGCTTTTACTTCGTAATTAATTTCTGCTTTTTTCTGATTTACTTCTTCAAATTTTGTTATAAGTGTTTTTACTTCATCGTCAGAAGGGACATAGGAATCAAAATTATTTTTTAGTTCTTCTGAAAATTTTTGATTGAATTCATTGTGCTCTTTTACTAAATCATTACTGAGCAGTTCACTTTTTTTATCCGTCTCTTTCCCTAAAAAGACTTTGTTTAGATATTCTTCAGTTGCTTTTTTTACTTGATCGGAAGAATCTTTAAAATCTTTTGTGTTCACATCTACCACAATATCTTTTTCCTTCTTTTCAGAATCAGTAATCATTGGGGCATAATGTAGCTCGTACTTTTTATCTTTATCTACTTTGAAAATGACATACCCTTTTGTTGATTTTCCTCCCGAAAGATTTTCCATTTGCAACGTTTGAAAGTCACTTTCTGTGGAGTAGATATTTTTATTTGCAACTTTATTTCCTTCTTTATCGTACAGATTCAAATCATCTTGAATAATATTTATTGGGTCTTTCGTATTATTTTTAATTGATACATCCAATGCCAAATACCCTTCACCATCATTTACAGAATCACCTTCTTGCAACACATAAGTTCCAGAAACTACTTTTACTGTTGCTTCTTTAGAAGAAACTTCCTTTTTGTCGTTAGTACTTGCAGATTGGCTGCCTCCGCAAGCAGTGAATATAAAACATGATAGAATGAATAGACTTCCTAAAAAAAATTTTTTCATTTTGAACTTCTCCCTTTTTGTTAAAAGCTATAAAGCCATTTATTTCGTTTTATAGAATTGTTTTTAATTATTTTTTAAGCATAAATAGAGTGTGTTAAAATCTCATCTGATTGTAGTTTGATTAGTAATTCTTTATCTATGCGATATCCTTTTCCCCAAAAAGTATGGATGGCTGTAGCCTTTAAAGGGGTTTGTTGAAATTTTGTTTTTATTCTAGAGATCGTACTCGAAAGAGAAGCTAGATGTGACTTATTTGCATCCTCTCTCCACAATTCACGGCAGATCTCTTCTCGTGACACAATTTGATTTCCAGCATTGATCAATATAGCCATAATCTTAGCTTCCGTATGTGACAAACGTTGTAAAACTTCAAGATAAAGCGGAACATCACTTCTATCATTTTTTGAATTTTGAAATAAATGTGGCTGCAAAGAAGTCACACTGCGTGATAATTGAATTTCTGTGCGTTCCTTTATGTGTTCATCACTTTGTTCAACAAGAGCACCCAATGATGATAAGCATTCCCTCAATTCATCAAGAGAATCTTTCGTTGAAATAATTGCATTTAATAGGCCAATCTCTAAGTAATGTTGATCAATTTCAGTAACTTTTGTTCCCACTTTACGAATTATTGATAAAGATAAGGGCTTGAAAAAAGTAGTGAGTTTGGTAAGCTCTGATTCACTAATACTTTCGCTCAAAATAACATATTGAAATAATTTAAATAGATCTAAATTATATTTTTGCTCGATACACTCGTTAAACAGTTTTGTCGAACAGTACACTTCGTAATTTAATAGTTGTAATTTGTTTTGCAGTTCTCGTTCTGTCAAAATATTTTTAGTTAAAACCAAAACTCTATCCATACCTAAACCATCCATTCTTTTTCATTTTCAACTCTACAGAATGTGACTCCTCTTAAGTCTGTGCATTACTCATTAATGATCCTTTTGCTAATTGTTCAACCTTTTGCTCAAGATCAGTATAAATATCTAACACTGTCTCTTTTGACTCTGAAACTTCTAATAGAATTTTTCGTGCGCGATTGCCTATGGTTTCAACTTCTAATTCTGCTTCATCAATTAAGCGTTTGGCCTCTGATTGTGCTTCTTCGATTGTACGATTCGCTTGCTTTTTCGCAGAAAATAACACTTCACCAATTTCCAATTGTGATTGTGTAGATTCTTCTTTTAACTTATTTATTTGTTCAGTCAACTCTTCAATTTTCCGCTTTGCTTCAACTAATTCGTCAGGAGAAAATGAAAGTTCTTCGGTTTGCTTTACCAACAATTCTTCAAATTGCTGTAATTGTTGATTTTTTTGGTTGAGTACTTCCTCAGTAGTCTTTAAACGCCTAGTAACTTCTGCTTTTTCAAGTTGAACTTCTTCATATCTATTCGTTAATTCTTCTACTTTTTCAGTTAACTCCTTGATCGGCTCTAGATCATCACTCACTGAACTCTGTTCAGTCAATTCCTGTATCTTCTCTTTTAGTTCTACAATTTCTTTTTCAGCTAAATGAATAAGTAGTTCTGTATTCTTTTCTGCAGATTCATCTAGTTCATCGCTAGTATCAAGCTCTGACTCTAACAAACGAATCTTCTCTTGCGCTTGTTGAAGTGCTTCATTCAATTGTTCGATTTCCTTTTTATGTTGTTCATCCGAAGTCTTTTTTTCATTATTAATTTGATCTTGTTTTTCCTCCATACTCACTAATCGCTCCTCTAAATGCTTTTTTTCAATAACATTTTGCTTTAATTGATTTCTCAATTCTGATCGTTCTTCATTCAGTCGATTAACCTGTTGGATAACACTCGTATATCGCTGTACACTCTCAAAGTGTTGTTTTTTCACTTTTCTTATTTGATTTTCAGCTTTTAAAAGAGCCGCTTTTTGATTCTCACATGTTTCATTCAGTTTCTTGTATGCTTGTTGAGGCTCTGTTTTTTCGAAGTTTAATTTCTCCAATCGTTCCTTAAGGATAGAAATTTCTTTTTCTTGGTTCTCAAGGGTAACTGCTGTTTGTTGGAGAACTCGTTTGTCTTCTTCACTAGTTTCTGTCCATTCTTGTTTTTGAATCTGATAACTTGAAAGTTGTTCTCTTAATTGAGATATTTCTTGCTTTTGGTTTTCAATCGTTTCTTGATAGGTAGTCTTTTTTACTTTTTCTGCTTGAAGCGCTTTACTCTGTGTTTCTTTTAGCTCCTCTAATTCTTTAGATAATCGTTTATTATCTGTTAAATAATCTTCTTGCCGCTGAATCGCTAATGTTAATTGTTCTTTTAGGTACTCATTTTCCTTACTTTGATCCTCAAGCTCCAATTGCTCCTGTTCAATCTCATCATTCGTAAACTCTTTGATTTCATCAATCAAACTTTTATTGAAAAACCAATTATTTTTTTTAGCCATCAGCCTTTTCCTTTCCTCAGTTCCGGTTGAAATCTGAATTGCCCCTCATTATCTTTGACGTAAATCCCTTTATATAGATCGTTCCCCTTTTGATCATTGATTTGAATCTGCACTTCAGAAATTTTTTCTATTTCTTCGATTTCTTTAACAAAAGCGGAAATATTTTGACCGAGAATAACTAGATTCGCTTGTTTTGCAGCTACCGTACCTGTCAGTAATAGCGTCAGGTAATCGGCTTCATTTGCTGAAGAAAAGATAAAATTAGCTTGATCAATATATGGATTAAGTTGATTAGATAGTGATTTTTCTAATTGATTTTTTTGAGTAGCTGTTTGATTTTCGCTGACTAAACTATTTTTTAATCCTAAACCAGAGGAAGGATACCTTTTTAATAGAGGGCCTGCAGCCACATTCTCTTTCATCGTTTGAATCTCAGACTGAAATTTCTGATTGTTCGCTTGTACATCCTTCATGCTCATTTCCAAACGAAAAATCGAACACGTCGAGACGATAATCACTGCAATCATTCCAGTGAACAAATAGGTGAGGCTCTTCCTTAATTCCTTCTGTTTAAATTGCACAAACTTCGTTTTGAAAAGGCGTGACGTTTGTTTCACCGAGATTTGGTTTAAACGATAATGAATGGTTAACCGATAGGCTAAGCAGAGGGAGATGATCCCCATAATGATCAAATATCCTGTAGTAAACACCCTCATTATCCCTCCTTAAATAATCCACTGATTTGTTTCTAGCAACCAAAATAGGTTGTTGTATATATTTTGAGAACAAAGAATATTTGCTTTCTCGACTCTTCCCTCTATTGGTTAAGACTCTTTGGGTGAAAATTTAGACGTATGAGAATAATCGAAATAGTCAAAAGGTTTTTCTACTCCCTCAGTTGAAATCACTTCATTTTGAGCCAGCTGATCGACACGGCTTTTCAATTCATCATAGATGACCATGATTGCTTGACGGGATTCATCCACTTCAAATGAAATTTCTTTTGCACGGTCTTGGATCGTTTGGATCTCCTCTTCAGAATGCTGAATAATTCGCTGAGCATCTAATTTTGCCTTTTCTACCATACGATTCGCTTGTTTTCGAGCAGCCACTAAAACTTCTCCTATTTCATGTTGTGAATACTGTGCCTCTTGCTTTAGCTGCTCATTCTCTTTTTGAATAACCATAATTTGATGCTGCAACTCGGAGACTACTTCCCCTTCAATCGAAGAATCTCGTTGTTCTTCAATTAACTGTTGTATCAAGCTTTCCTTTTCTTCTAATGCCTGTTCTTTTTCAGCGATCCTCCGCTCAACATCAACAATTTTTTCATCTTTTTCATGAAGAATTTCATTTAATTCTTTGAGTTGTCTCTCAAATTGTTGATTAGAGACTTCCTGCTGTGACGCTTCAACTTTTTGCTTCATTTCTAAATCGTTGTATTTTTTTTCTGATTCTTTTAATTCTTGTTGAATCGCTTGGTAATCTCCCAGAGAAGCAGTTAAAGCTTCAATCTTTTCTTCTGCCTTCGCTAATTGTTTTTTTATACTGCTGGAGTCTTGTCTCTCTTGTAAATACTGTATTTCTTTACGATTTTGCCGAATTTCAGCCTCTAGATTTTGGATTTGTCGTCGATTCTGAATTTTATCTTCTCCATTTTGCAGGATCGTTTGCTTAAAATTTTCGTTTTCTCTTAAAAGGCGTTGTTTTTCTTCAGTTGCTTGTTTTTTGTACTGTTCGAATGCTTCCTCTTTTTCGTGAAGCATTTGCTTCAATTCTGTGAGGTCTTCACTTGTTTTTTCAACTTCAGATGTAGTGGGGGTAGGGGCATTCATCATGACATCTTCAGGAACAGAATTGATCTCATCAATAATATTTTTATTAAAAAACCAACCATTATTCTTTTTTTGTGCGTTCATAGTTCTCCCTCTTTCTTTACTCGTCTTCTTGAATTAGCTTAAAGTCTTCATTTGCGTTTTCTCGTGAAAATGTACAGCTGTAAACCTTTTGCTTATTTTTATCGTTCATCAAATTCATTTGAAAAGTGATTTGAGTTAGCTTTTCCACATTCTTGGCTTCTTTAGCGAACGCTTTAATATTTTCTTTGATCTGTTTCCTATTCTCTTCACTGCCTGAATCTCCAGCTAACGCAATATTTAATGTTTGTGTAGGAATATCTAAAACAATCAGTGTGGTAGACAGGCCAAAGTAAGGACTGACTTTTTCTGATAGGTCATTTTCAATTTCATATTGCTTTTCACGATTTTCATCAGAAAAAAGTTCTTCCCAAGAATAACCGCTTAGCCCAACCCCATTTGACGGATAGGCTTTGATAGGCAACTTGGTGGCAATCTTCTTTTGTTCCTTCTCCACTTTATAGATACGATCCTTCAGCTCATTATTCTGTTCTCCAAGAAGAACCATTTGATCGTTCATTCGAAATACGCTATAGGTGGTCAGGGATAATCCTATTCCCAAAAGCAAAGACAAAAATAGTAGTGCTGAAACATGTCTGCTTTGTTCCATTTGCTTCACATAATCTAGCTTTCTTTGAAAAGATAACGGTAAATTTCTAGGCAGCTTCAATCTATCTAATTGCCATTTAATCGCTATGCGTCGAAAACAAAGTATGAGTACCACAATCAGTACTCCTGCACTAATCCAATTTACAATCACCGCTTTTCTCCTCTTTTCGTATCATTCTCAGTCTAATTCTTTAGTATTGATGGAAATTGAAACTGAACCGTCCCTTCAATTGATTGTTTAGGGACAAAACCAAATGCTCGACTATCCTTTGAGACATCCACATGATCTCCAATAGTGAAGTACACATCTTCTGGAACAGCAGTCAATGACTTAATCTCTTCAGAGACGGATGGAGACAATTGAAAGGTATAGGTGGTCTCAAAGTCGCCCTTTTCTCCTACACTTAGAACAATCCGATCATTACGAACAAATAGTTTGTCCCCAGGCATTCCGATCACCCGCTTTACAAACGTTCCCTTTTCTCCTTCAACCGAAAATGCGATCACATCATAGCGGATAATCGTCTTCTTCTTTTTTACTAATACCGTGTCTTTTTCTGTTAATGCCGGTGTCATTGAAGTCCCTGAAATGGAGTGAATACTATACGCCTTTCTCACAAATTGTCCCGAGACAAACATGACAACTAACAATGAAAGCGTCAATATAGTCAATACAAGACTCTTAACTACCGAGCGTCGATAAGGACTCTCTGCTTTTTTTGTTTGACGAGAAGGGACATTTGTCATGAATTTCCTTGCTCCTTTCTACTACTTTAGTGCCCTTATTTTTGAACAGTAAAGGGATTATCTGCTTCCTCTCTTGAGTACGTTTCATCAATCAACGCACTATTTTTCTTCCCTTCTGCAGTCAATACTTTAATGTGAATTTTCATCAATTGAGGAATCAATTCTGCTTCCTGCACAAAGTATTGAATATTTCTTGCAATTAATTTTTTGTTTTCTTCTTCTTGTGTGTTGCTAATTAATGAGATAGATAGCGTTTTAGGGGATCTTTCCACGTTCGTAAGGACCCTTGATAGGCCAAAATAAGGTCCCATTTTGGTTGCGATCTCTGTTTCAAGTTCTACTTGTTCCTTATTGGCGCTTTTTTTATCAACGATTTTTTCCCATGCCAACTCCTTCAGACCAATACCTTCTTCTGGGTATTGCTTAACAGGCATCTTGGAAATGAGCTGTTTTTGCTCCACTTTTAAGGTGTGGACCTCTTCTTCCAATTGCTGAACCTGGTTCTTTGTATAGGCAAATTTACTCGAAAGAAGTACCACGATTGCTACTACTAAAAACAAAGCGATCACTATGCTTAGAAAAGTATATTGAGTGTATTTCTTTTGTTTTTGCTCTTCGATTTTTTCATACAAGCTTAGTTTTTCAAGTAAATGTGGAGGAGTATTCTTATTACTTCTTATTTGGTTCAACTTCTGTTGTTTCGCTAATTGATATAAAAGAACAATGAACAATGCGATCAAGAGTACAAGGCATATCCCACTAAGAACAAACAATCAATTTCCACCTCTCTAGTTAACTTCTCTATTTTTTTGTCCATAGGACTCTTTCCATTTTTCCTTCGATGTGTTTCTCAGAGATAAGTCCAAAGGAACGACTATCATTAGAAATATCAACATTGTCTCCCATAACAAAATAAGAATTCTCAGGAATCGAGGTTCGATTACTTAGCTTCTCTGCGACATCCTTCTCTAATTCAATTTGCATTGTTGTTTGAAACTTATTCCTATCGCCTAAATCAAGCGTCATCATATTGTCTTGAATGATATAAGTATCACCAGGTCGACCAATGACTCGCTTGACCAATAAATCACGTTTGTTTTTTTCGGAAAACGCGACAATAGTATATCTTTGTATTGGCATTCTCTTATTTATTAGTACCCAATCCCCATTGCTCAATGAGTGCTCCATTGAATTACCTGAAATTGGGTGGATAATAAACGTCATACGGATAAAGATAACAACTAAACTCATGAGAATTAGCGCTGGAACAAAACCAAAAGTCATCCTTTTTATTCTCAATTCTTATTCTGGTCCCTTCTCTATCACTTCGGTTCAATATAAGAAACGAGGGTTGATTTTGCTAACTCATTATTGATTACTCGGTAAGAAATCGTTGTTCCACCCACGACATTTCCTTCAGAAATAAGGATTCCATCTGAAGTGACTGCCTCAACAAACGCGACATGTCCATAGCGAGGATCAGACCCCGCGGTTCCTGGAGAGAAAGAAATTAAATATCCCGCAGTAGGTGTTTGGGTCACCTTGTAACCTAGTGCACGCCCCTTACTTCCCCATTCACCGCCATTTCCCATAAAGTCATCTACTTTTTTCCCTAGTTGAGCAACACGGTTATAGGCGTACCATGTGCATTGACCAACAGGATATGAACCCGAAGAATTGTAGTCCTTTCCGTCATAATCGGGAAATTTCATTGCTGAACGATACTCTGCTGGGATATTTTCTTTTCCTTGCAGTATGGCACTTGTTTGAGTTCCCTCAACACTTTTTGGAGCATCATATTGTGTTAAATGATACGCAGCAATCAATGAACTGATCTTTCTATTGTATGATGTATCTGTGGCATATTTTCCTGTCAAAGCGTCAGCAGCTCTCAGATAGTTTTTAGCATTTGATCGCCAGGCGGTTGAGTAATAATTCTCATTTCCTTGTATCCCTGATCGAATGAGTGTGACATAATCCCCTAAGGATTCGCCATAGTTCGGATAACTTCTAAATGCAGCGTTGATTGAATACATTTCACCGCTACCGGCATCCTCTTGTGTCGCAAAATTCACAAAAGAGCCTTTAAACGTTCCTTTTATCCCAAATAGATTGTGATATGGCGCAACGGATAATTGACTTGTTCCTGATCCACTTTCCAATATTGCTTGGGCGATCATTACTGAGGCAAACACATCGTATTTCAGACCTAAATCCCGAGCGTTATCAGAAATTTTTTCAATAAATGCAGTGGTTTGATCATTTTGTTGAATATCCATAGACGCTGGATAGTTTTTTTCTACTTCCTTTCCATAGTCAGTCATCGTTAGGCTCGTCATTTTGCTAGATTGAAAGGCTGTTTCTGGTTCATCAGAAGTAAATTTTTCGATAACGATTTCACCGAAAGGCTTCTCCTCATCTTTTTCTTTGTTTCGATAACTTAAATAATAGTCATCACCTAAATACATCCCGATTAAAGCGTCTTCTTTGTATAACAAATCCCCAGGTTCTTTTGTCTTACTGTCCGTTTTTTTGATATTACTGAATTCTTGACCAAATAGTTTCGTCGTAAGTTCATTTAATAAATTTTCCGAAGAATCAATTTTCACGTTGGATTCTTCTATTTTTCCCACTAAATGAATCCCTTCATAAATTAGAATTGCCTTATTTCTATCTTCAATTGTTTTCAATAGAGGTAATTCAAACCCATTCAAATCTGACTCCGCTACCTTACTGACACGAAGTTTCTCAGCAAGCTCGATTTTTTCCCCATGCGAAGAAAGCCCCAGCGTCTCGCCAGGATTACTATAAGTTGGTAATGCCGGTTGCACATTGACAGAAAACGGCGTTGGGTCTGGTGAATCGACTATAGCTTGACTAGGACTATTTACAGATACTTCTGAACTAGCTTCTTTTTTTATCGAGCCTTGAGTTCCTTTTTCTGGTTTCGAAGGTACTTTTGTTTCCTCCCTCGAATTAGAAGGTGCTGTTGATGACTCTTTCGGACGACTGCTACTTGAAGAAGTGACTGTACTGCTAGTGATTGTTGTATTGCTAGATGTCGTTTCGGTTGAACTAGTTTCGACAGAGGTCCTGCTAGTATCTGTGGTCTCCACACTGCTTGTTGAAGTGGAGGAATGTTCACTGCTAGCATCGACTTCATTATTGGATGTTTCCAGTGTGGCTGAAGTAGACTCAGCTTTTGATACTGAGGCGGACGACTCTTGGTTTTTTTCTTCCTTTTTCCCTTCTGTAGAAAGTTCTCCATTTTGACTCGCCGTTTCTTTTATTTGTTCTTGCTCTGAACTACTTGGAGGAACTGATGCAGAAGACTCAACCGTCACATTGGAATTTGTCGTATTGCTAGTTTCTTCAATTTTTAAAACTTCATCTGCTTTTAATTTTTCTCCGAATAAATTATGGAGAGTAAATGCACTGAGCCCAAGAATACATAGAGTTAGCAGTTTCTTTTTCATCATTTGTTCTCCTTAACGCATTAGACTGAAAAATAAGATCGGTAATAGAAAAAATAGGAACATCGGAATGATCGTTTGTAACGGATCTGCTACAAATCTAGCGGCAATCGCCATTGAGAAGCTTTCGAATTCGGTCACAGGTTCCTTTTTAACTACTACACCATCAGACTTCTTATCACTTTTTTTTAGATCCATTTGTTTTATTTGAGTCTCCGACGAATCGTCTAGTGGTTGGACACTTGTCAGTTTTCCTTGAACAACGCGACGATAAATTGTACCAATATTTCCTTCACATCGAACCAAAGTTATTTTCGCTTCTTGCTCATTTGACTTTTCTATATAAGACACCTCGGTATCTTTGACAACTTTATTTAAATTCACTTCATAGATGTAGATATCTTTGTAATCTGTAGCGTAAATCTTATCCCCATCCTTTAGTTTTTCTATTCTATGCAAGAGTAAGTCTTGATCATAGATATTATGAGCAAGCAGGACATAGTTATTCTTACCCAACTGCTGATCCAGTTTGTAAGTCGCTACCCCAGTTAATAGATTCTCGTTGGCAAGCCCTGCTAAAATTGGTAAATCGATCTGTGCTTCTGGAATGACTAATTTTCCGATTCCCCAATTATTAATCGTATCCTTTGTTACAGCCTTTGCGTGAGCGTAGTCCGCGACACTCACACTAGCAATTTGCTTTTCTTCATAGTTTGCTGTACTTATTTTATTTAAATTGTAGTCACTTAATGACTCTTCTTTCCCTATATCCGCCGCTGAAACCGTGGTTTCTTGTTGCATGTGAGCATAGCCGTAGATTGCTACTGCAAGGACAGATGACATAATGATGAATAGTAAAACAAAATAACCCTTTGTCACTCTAAAGAGTAATCTCAATCGTTTTCTAGCTTTTTCAGCAATTTTAGGATTATCCGATCTAAATCGTTTCACTTGATAGCGATAGATCAAAACCAGAATTAAAAATAGCAGGACATTGATTCCTATTGT
This sequence comes from Enterococcus raffinosus, assembly GCF_019175485.1. NCBI lineage: Bacteria > Bacillati > Bacillota > Bacilli > Lactobacillales > Enterococcaceae > Enterococcus > Enterococcus raffinosus. The sequence goes on along the minus strand of NZ_CP072888.1, from coordinate 859,980 downwards.
TCCTAATACAATCGTTTGATAACTCCAGAGGTTACGCTTTTTGATTTTCTTTTTCATCGCATCTTTATAAGGAATTCTATGCCCCGTGACGAGTAACCGATATGTATTAATCCCAGGTGGCGTACACGTCAGCAATGTTACTTGGTCCTTTCCAGGAACAATTTTTACTTTGTCAGCTTCACTCGGCAAAATTTCCTCAAAAGAATCAATTTGATACGCTAACCGTTTTCCAAGAATATTGATGAAAAAAAGATCTCCTTCAGTTAGATTACGGATATCTGTGAAAAGAACCTGATTCTTAACCCCACTATGTCCAGTTATAACAGCTCGAGAATTTTTGCCGCCTACTGGCACTGACGATTCTTTTAAATGTCCGAGTCCTTTGTCTAATGTTTTAAAAGAGGTGCCATGAAAAAAAGGCATTTTTTTAATATCAATAGCTGGAATATCGATGGTGCCCATTACTTTGGAGCTATTTTTTAGCACAGATTCATAAATAATCGGCTCTTCTTTTTTTCCTTGTTGTTTCTCAAAAATATACTTGTTGTATTCTTTCGCTAACCGATATTGTTCCTCGCGCTCCTTTTGGCTCATCTTCTCAAGGACATTATCGTAAGCAGTGGAGGCTTGACTTCGTTCACGATTTGCTAAATAATTGCCAACTATTGGATACAAAAGAATAGCTACACCAGAAAAGATCATTATTATCGCAAATTTCATTAATAAAGAGTGGGAACTTTTTTTTCGATTTTTCACCAAACTACTCCCCTTCTTTTTAAAAGAAGAAGCGTGGATTCCCAACGCTTCCTCTAGATACATTTAGTAATAATGTTTCTTGGATCGCAGCATTCGAATACCTATGACTCCCATTAAAGCTAAAAAAAGAATGATCACATAAAATGAGTAGTAGGAGCCGATCGTACCGCTTGTTTGTGGGATACGTTCGGGGCTAGTTCCATTTCCCGTTGTTGCTTTTTTGGGATCAATAGCTGCTCCTCCTGCTATACTCGATTTTGGGTAAAGATAAACATCATTTAGTGCCTGACCATTACGCTGGGGCAGAGGAAGCTCCAAGATAACTGGTTCCATTGGCTCTTTGATTTGATTATTTGCTTTTTCTATCACACGGTATGTTCCCTGAACCAATCCTGGGAGTTGGGCCTGACCATTACTATCTGTTGTAACCGTCTTGGTGAAGGCGTCCGCTCCTTGTATAGCTTCAAACTGAGTTGTTCCATTGACAGGAGACACACGGGTAATCTCATAGCTGATTCCTGGAAGCAGTTCAAATGATTTCCCCTCTTTGTTCACTGCTTTTTCGGCTTTTGTTCCATCTACGGGTAATGGATTTCCTGCTAAATCAGCATCGGTCAGTTTGTACTTTACAATCGTTACACTGTATCCTTGGTCTTCAGCAAATACCTGAAGCGGTGATGAAAAGCTGATTACCAGAAGGAAAAGTAGGGAGAGCCCTTTATACAATTTCTGTTTCATTGGTTACTCTCCTTTCTTTTTTGGTTGACGATAGTAATACGTAATACCACCAAATCCAGCAGCCATCGTTATTGCTGCACCAATTAGAAGCCCAAACACCCATTTATTTGCACCAGTGAAAGGCAATTCTGTTGACTTATCATCTGAGGCAAATAAAGCAACATTCTGATTTCCTTCTACAACTTCTACATCAATCAATTCCTTGATAAGCTCATACCCTTCAGGAGCCTTCGTTTCCTTAAGCTGATAGCTTCCTTTGTACAGATATTCGAACATCAAATAGCCATTTGTATCCGTATCAGCGGTCGCAATGGGTATCGTTTCCCCTTTTTTATAGATTTCAAATGTTGCGCCTTTTAATGGCTTCCCGGTTGCTTTTTCTTCGTCACTTAGCTTTCCATCCCCATTTGCATCAACTGCGCTGCCTGTTTCAAATTTAAAGAGACGGATAGTTGCCGGACGAATTAATCCGAGATTCACATTTTCAATTTTGTACGTAGGCGCTTCGGCATTCTCGATACTATTCAAATCTTTTAACAGTGGTGCCTTGTATCCAGGCGTTTTATAGGTATCCGGGTCCGCTTTCGAGTTTTTTGTTGGATCGTCCCCAACCTGCTGTTTTGTGACATGGAATTCTTTTTTCTCTACACGGCTACCTATAACAAACTCCGCAACATAGGTTCCTTCTGGTATCGCCGCAAAGGTATATTTTCCATTTTTGTCCGTTTTAATCAACGAGTTTCCAGATGAATCAACAAACTTTTCACCTGTTAAACTAGCTTCAACCAATTTATCTTTGTAATTTTCATCAGCCAAGCTTGTTCGATAAAGTTTTACTGGGATATCCTTAGCAAATTCTTCTAGGCCACCTGCTGATTTATTCCCAATTAACCCATCCAAATTATCGTCATACCAAACGACACCTGTTAACTCACGTCCATAAACTCGTGTCCAGACTGCTTGTGATTCTACCGGCATATTTAGCCTGGAGTTCATACTTGCATCATTGACAAATACATCTCCAGCTTTTTGAGCTGTAGGTTTAACCTTCACTGTTAATTCGACTTCCTTACCAACATCTAACGAAGGAACTGAAACTAGGACAGCTTTCGCATTCTTTATAGCAGATGCTGCAGTCGTTCCCGAGACATAGTTTGACCATCCTGAAATAGTATTTGGATCTGTCTTTTCATCCGCTGAGGAATTCGTATAACTGATGGTGGCTGCAGGCTCGTTAACAGAAATTTCTTCAATCGTGTAAGTTCCTGAAAGCTTGGTCCCTCGAGAGTCTCCATCATAAGGTAAGACATCTAGTAACTTGGCTTCTGGAATTGCAGCGGCACTGTTATTCACCATCTTCACCTTATAAGTAATCATGTTATCCACACCTAGAGGATCCGTTTCGCCAAGTTCGATTGCTGGTTTATTGGCCTTCTTGCTTAAAATGACTTGCTGAATTAGCATAATAATGAAATCATCTTGTGAAGAGCGAATCCCTTCAGTACTTTTATCATTTAATGTAGGATTCCCACTAACCCACATTTCTCCAACAGTTTTAACTACAAGACTATTCGTATATCCACTCTCTTTAAAACTCAACTGAGAAAAATCTGATTTTGCTTTAAATTTTACTTCTATTCCTAATTTCCGTTGGTCATTAGTTAATTCACTGAATACCCAACGAAGGCTTGTTGTTCCGCCCTCGTTCACTGTGATGGTAGGTTCTGGTAATTCATTCCCATTACCATCGACTGAAGAATCAGGTTTGTAAGAAATACCTTTAGGTAGAGTGGTTGTAAGGGCTCCATCATAAGTAACCGTATCACTTCCAGTCATTACTCCGGTTACTTTTATATCAATATCTTGATTTGATTGATAAACTTTTTCAAATACCTCAGTCTTAGTAGTAATAGCCATGTTTTTTACATAGGCACTATCGCCAATAAAATTCCAATAATCCATGTAATCAGTGGCTTTACCAACAATATTCCCCGAGCTGTCAAATCTTGTCGGGACATATGTTCCATATCCTTTAGCATTTGTATAAAAACCATTTTTTGCTGAGGAATAGCCATTGTTTGCTGTTTCTGCTGGTGCTTGATATAAAATATCACCATTCTCTTTAAAAAATTTATGTGAGCCTGTAACCACTATAGGTTGACCGCTTTTACTTTTGTCTCCAGAATTAGCTATGACTATTACAGGTACTTTCATTCCAACTGTCAAATTTTTGTAGACACTTGGATCATGATCATAAGCTGCTTCAGCATAAACTGCACTAATACTCCCTTGTTTTTCTGCCTCATCAGGAGAATCATACCAATCGTACAAAAGTTTATCGGAATCGACTTGCGATACTCGCATTGTATAAGGTGGTGTCTGTTTTAAACTTTTTGCTATTCCATACTTTAAAATATAACTCCCATTTTTTGTTGACCATAGATCAAAAAGTGCAGCTCTCGATTTATCATATTCGAATGCTGTTGGATCCCATTCAAGTATAGAATTTGAACTTTTTGCTATAGTAGTGTTAGATGAAGCATCATACCTAGATAAATATACTGCTTGTCCGGTAGAAACTTGTGAATTACCAAAATTTTCGACGGTTCTGCCTTGACCTGGGGTTGAACTAGAGTAATAACTTCCTTCTATTTTGTATCCACTGTCTGAAGGAGATAAAATTGTAGTATATCCCCAATAACTCCCACTGGGTGTAACATTATTTTGATAGGAAATAGAGGAATCATTAGATGTCGATATTCCATCATACGAAACTTTATCGACATATAAAGTCATAGTATATTGTGTCCATTTATTAGCAAGACTCGCATTTATAGTTTTCGTTTTATCCCAATAAAAAACCATTTCTAAACTAGAGAAGCTTTTGGCCATTGCTGTTTGTGTCCTGTTTCCAGTCATATTGTAAGTATATGGATTCAAAATACCAACATAATTACTATTTGAAACATCTGTTGTATATGTTCCATTCGTACTTACAAAATCTCCAGAGTTATATACGCCTATTTTTTCTACATTTTCTTCGGGTTGAGACATATATATTGCTCCCGTATTTGCATTAGGTATATCTAAAGGTCTTGTAAACTTATCGACATTAACTGTTCCAGTTTTCTTCCAAGAACCTTGACTACGATTGTTGATTGCAGGTGCATATGCTTTCATTGTAAATGGGTTATACTGTGCAGTTGTTAAATCGCCGGCGTTAGCGCTACCTTTTTGCTTTATTTGATAAGTAATTGGTCCTTTTGGAAAAGTTGAACCCTTATAATCTTTTTTTCCGGGCAATGTTTGTAATGTTGTTGCTATCCCAACGTCATAGGAAGCCACTTTATCATTAGTTACTCCAAACACAGAGCTATCTTTTACTTCTCCCTGAGTCAATTGAACACCTACAGATGGTTTTGCTGAGACTGTTGTTATGGGTGCTTTTAAATTTGATAGAGAATTCACATCATATACTGCATTAATATTCTCTATTTCACCAGTTTTCACATTCTTCGCATCCACTATTTCCAACTTAATTGTCGGTTGTATTTTCACACCTTGATTAGAACCATAAACATTCAGAATTACTGGTACAAAAACTTGACCAGAATCGGATATCACAGACTCCATAACCCCTCTAGAAGATTGTGAGGCATCTCCTTCGGCACTATCAATGTATGTACCATTTGCAATTTCTCCATGATTTCGTGGTATAGAATCTATAACTTCCACTGCATTTGGCATCTCAGCAATTACACGATATCGAATATCAGTATATTCAACGTCTTTCCTAATGTTTTGAATTGAAAAGGATGTCAGATAGCTTATTTGATCAAAAGTCCTAACAATATCATTGTCTTCCCTAGAATCATTACCGGGAGAATCATCATTATCAAAATCTGCTGTTCCTGTCTTAACAGATAGATTGGCATCTCGGATAATAATTGGTGAGTCCTGTTCAGATTTGGTCTTAGCTTCAATTTGAGCTGCAGTATTTTTCAGAAAAACTGGTTTTTTTAGAGAATCTTTTTCTGTATAATTTCCTTTTTCAAGTTCCTCATCTGTTTTGTCGGTTTCTTTTGTTTCAACAAACAATACTCTTTCATAGCTTTTTGGTGAGCCTATTGGTACCTGAGCAGACGACTCTTCCTCACCAGTTTCCTTTTGAACAGGCGGATCATTTTTATTCTCCGTGCCTTTCGGATTTTCTTCTTCAACAGTCTTTGTTTCTTCTGACGGTGAACTCTGATTAACAGCCTCTTCGGATAAACTGCTCGTTTCCTCTGTCAATGATGGTTGTGTTTCTTCGGAGACTTGTTCAGACGAATCTTCTTTACTCTTAGTTGATTCTTTTGTTTCTTTATCAACTATAAAGTCCACAAGCACCTGGCTTTTCTTTTCGTCTTCTCGACTTTGTAGCTCCACTTTAGTCGCATTTGAACCATTTCGCTCAACACGTAAATATAAGCTGCTTCCTTTTTCTAAATTCAAATAGTATGAATCTAGTTCTCCAGAGGACGTAATCTGTGCAAATTCAGGAGCTTTTTCCTTAATTTCTGAACTTTCTGTCTTTGAATCACTTGAGGCTTCATTACTGGCTTCCTGTCCACTGTCACTATTATAAAAAGTAGACATATAATTCTTCTCATCGAAAATGGAAACCGTTAATTGTTCGTTTTTCTCATCGATTAAAGTGAGTGAATAGCCAGGATCTTTTTTTACCTTATAGAGCCCAGTCTCTTTGGCCACGACCTTGATCAAAGCGCTATTTTCAGTCGTCTCAATCAGCTGATCTTGACCTTTTTTATCTCCTATAGGTGAAACATCAACCAAATCACGAGAGCTTAATGCTTTTAATATTGGACCTTTAGGAGTGATCAAAAAAATGATCACTCCTAAAAGGATAATGATGGGAAGAATTATAAGCATTTTTTGTGACTTATTTACTTTCTTCATTGTTCCCATCCTTTCTTAGCTTCTATACTGCACGTCTTTTTTTATCAATTACAACTGCTGTAGTACCAATTGCAATGGCTCCTAGAGCAATAACAATCATAAGAGTCATACCATCTCCACCAGTAAATGGAAGATCTGTTTTTTCTTTATTTTCTACATCAACAACTAATTCGGCAGCCGAATCCAGAGTAACAACAACTTCAACTGGGTTCTTTAATAATTCATAACCACTTGGTGATTTTGTTTCGACAATCCAGTAAGATTTTTTGATTTTGTCTTTTTCCCAGGTTGCTTCAGATGGAATAGAAGGATCTTGTTTCCCATCTCCATTACTATCTGTAAACCAATCAAGTTTAAGACCATCGAATTTTGCTACTCCATTTTCATCAGATGTAGTCGTCAAAAATGTAACACCATTTGGTAACGCTGGTGTTGCAGTGCCATCATCATTTAAAGTGTATGATTTGCCATCTGAAGCGAGATATTTTTTCGCATCTGCATTCTCTTTTGTTTCAGCAATATAGAACTCCGCACCTTTTAATTTCTTCGATGTATCTTCAGAAGATTTGCTGATTTTAAATCCACCATCAAAATATTCTGGTTCATCACTTGTTCCTGTAAAAGGTTTTTGCCCTGGAATCAAGTAGTTTACATCGTATTTATTTGAAATGGTTCCATTGAAGTCAGTTAATGCCTTCACTTTATAAACAACTTGAATCTTTTGATCTTTATCTGACTCAACCTTCTTCATTCCTTCTTGAGTTAAGCTGACAAGAACTTTTTTGGCAGAGTTCGCATCTGCTGTAACTTTTGCAGGGGCGGCTACTTCGGTACCGTTTAATGACACCTTGTACTCTTTACCATTTGTCAGTGTCGTCCATGTAGTCCCGTCTTCTCCCAAAACACGCACTTCAACATCTTCTAATGCCAATCGTGTATCAATATCATCGACTACTTCAAAATAATCTGCATACACTTCAGTTCCTGCAACAACATCTAAATTAGGTAAAGCATTTCCTTCTCTATCGAATCTGTTAATAATTGTCATATCTTCTGGTACTTTGTTATATAAGCCTTTTGGCAGTTTGGTTGTCGCTTCCCATTGGAAGGAATTCCCTGCTTGAATCGAGAACCCCTTTCCACCTTCTACTGTCTTGTCTAGCTCAGTATCGGTTACAATGTTTTTTGGATAAACATGAACATCGTAAATCAATTTACCTGTATCATCACGTTTAGTTTGTGGCAAGTGTACAAAGAATGGCGCCATTGGCGAGCTAACTTCTTTACGTTTTCCGTCGGCATCCGTATAGTAGTAGACTTCTTTGCCATCTACAATTTCAGGTACTTCTCTAACTAAGTAAATGCCGTCTGCAGCTTTTCCTGTTCCAACATCAAAGGTTAATTTACCTCCAGCATCTGTTTTACCTGTCAGCTTAGTAAAACTGGTATCTTCTTCCCAATCAGTTCCTTTTGTAGTTGTTAATGGATCTGTCAATGGTTTATTTGATAAAGGTTTCACTTTGATAATCTCAAATGGAACATCTTTCATTAATTTTTTCCCATTTAAGTCAGGAGCTTTACTTGGATCTGGATTTACACCATCTCCTCGTTCACCAAGTTCAGCAGTACTATTAATCTCATACTTCCAAATTGTGATAGAACGTTTAGATGTATTATCAGAAACTCCATTTGAGCTAATATTCTGCCCTTCTGCATGAGCTACCAGAATATCACCCACTGGCGCCATTACAGCCAAACTGGTAAATAGTGTTGTTGTTACAGCAACTCTTGCCAATAAATATTTTCTCTTTTTCATTTTTTTCATAACTCTTTCTCCTTTTACTAAATAATTCTTTGATTAACCCATAAATAACTTGTTGTTTCCTACAAAGAACTGAATGATTTTTTAATGGCAAACACTCCTTTCGAATTTGACTTCAGTTGCAACAATATAGCTACCATACATTCAAAAATAAAGTGAAATATGTTAAAATATTAGTACTGGTATACGAATATTTTCATCTGTTTTTAGACTTTATAATGCATAGACTTTAGTACGATGTAGTTGTTTCAACTGATTTTTTTTCTTGTTCCTGACACAAACAAGAAAAAGAAAAAAAATACTATTAAATACGCTTGGATTGCCACTCTTTGACGGTTGATGACGGCTTAAACTTTTTTCTAAAATAAAAAAGCTGTGACGCATACTGTGCTTTTGATTACTACAATAAATTTAAACGAATTAGCCATTGGGTTATGGAAAGGCAAAGAGCCTTTATTTTTTTGTTATGACTTTCGAATGAAATTAGATAAAAAGACGTTCCAAACTCAAATTATGAGTTTGAAACGTCTTTTATTTACAGTTTGAAGCTAACTCAGTTGAGTGACATTTTTTGTCCTTTCGAGAAAAAGTTAAGCTAAAAATTTTTCCATATTATCAATAGTTTGTATCCTTTGCTCCATCATCGAATCAGCATAGATATCTAATGTCATTTTTGCTGAAGCATGTCCTAATAAAGAACTAACGGAGGCAATATCGGCATTTGATTCTAAACAACGTGTAGCAAATGTATGTCTCAATTGATGAAAATGAATGTGTTGAAGCCCTACATTTCTTCTTATTTTATGAAAATGGTATGTAATTAGCCGTGGTTCACAAGGCTTATTTTTATTAGAAAAAACATATATAGTATCGTTTAAATTATATCTTCTTAATAACCATTGCTTTATATCCTTACTCATCGGAATTCTTCTAACAGATGTATGTGTTTTGCTTCTTGAATAAAGTAACTTTGTTTTGTTAATGGAGCCTTTTAACGGGATACGTTGCAGTGTATGTTCCACAATAATATAGTTTTCTTCAAAATTTATATCTTTCCATTTCAATGCTGATAGCTCTCCTATTCTTAAGCCTGTTCTTAATGAAATTAAAACAGCTAAACCATAGCTGTCTACTGTCTTATAAGCTTCTTTTTCCAATTTTTTTTGTTCTAACGTTGTTAAGGCCCTAATTTTTTTTCGCTTCTCTGAAGGTAGTTCAATAAACTCGCAAATATTCTCTGAAATAAACTTCTTTTTTACAGCATATGAGATTATATTATTTAGTATTCTAAAGACCACCTGAATAGAACTAGGTGAAAGGCCATTGCTTTCCCATGTTTTCACTACTCTTTCTAAATCTTCTGTACTCAGTTGATTAAGTTCAATATTACCTATTTATGGCAAAATATATTTTTTTATCTTGTGAGAATATCCGGCATAAGTTGATTGTTTTACTCGTTTCTCGATAGACATTAACCATTGATCGATCCACTCTTTTACTGAAATCGCCAATTCACCATGCAACTCTATGATTTTTTGGTATTTCAATTTGTAGGCATATAGTGAATCTCGAACTTCATGATAACTTTTACCGTAAACATAACCATAAATGATTTTTCCATTTTCTCGTCGTCCTTTTATATACCTTCCTTCCCATCTACCATCTTTTCTTTTATAGATATTCTCTCCGCGTTTTCCCATATCTAAACCTCCTATAGTTATTCCTGACGGTTTAAGCGACGGCTTTTATCAGGTAATGAAATCAATATGCTTATTAATTTTAGTTTTATTTAAAGTTATATTTTAACTCAAAAAAAATCAAATTTTATTCTAATAAAAAAACTGTTGACTGCAAAATGGTATTTGATTATAATCTTATTAGAATTATGAAACGCATGATAAAGTTTAGTTACTATTTTTCTTGTTTGTGTCAGGAACAAGAAATTTTTTTTGTTCTAATTAGATTAAATCTGTAGTAATAAACGTTTTCAAAGAAAAAGAAGAGAAAATATCTCTTCTTGGTCTGATAGCCATTCCGCGCTTGAATTAATTCCCCAAAATTAAGTTCCACGTTTATATAAACAGAATAATCCGTAATTCCATCATTTTCTCTCTCCTAAGTAAGGTAGTTCAGCATTTTAAATGGGTTAACACATCTAGTCTCTCTTTGTATATCGATTACTAACCACAGTAAAAAAATTCTTCTTTATATCTAGAGTTGTTGGAAAAAGATATGGCTCTCCCAATGAACAAAAAATACTGGCACTTAAATGTTCCATGTCTGATAGCGCTATTGTTGTTTTTCCTTTTTTATAAATTGATTTTGAATTTCTTTATTCACTCACAATTCTACTAACAAAAAAGGACGTCCAAAACATATATACATCTTCTTAACTACTAAACATAGATTCTGAAGAGCTCTAAGATTATTGTGATGTACAAGTTTTGAATTCATTTAAATCCTGGTACATTATTTTACGATATAAAAAATCTATCAATTCGTGTTTTTTGGTCGTAAGAAATACTCTTCTTTTTGTATCTGCTCTCCTTTAACGAAAATTTTTTTGAAAGTAGCTTAATTTATACTTTGTTTATTCATTGATGAATGTACGTATAAAAAACTTATTTGAAACACTCACTTTCCTATTTAATATTATCCAAAAATATTCATCTTCATAATCACAATTTGATATTTATAATTTATGTTTTTGATGGTAATTCTGATTGTTTTACATTATGAACTGTTTTATTTAAAATATTTTTAACAGTAGTTTTTTAATAAAAAAACTTTGATTTTGTAATCATTTGGAGAGGGCTCATGAGAACAGGAAACGTACATTTTGGTTTTATTTCTGCTGATGAACAGTTAGAAATACGGATCATAAACTATTTAGATCAATGTCCTCGGTTTGTTACAGTTAGTGAATTATCACGTGAATTTAACATTACACAAACTAAAATCCGAACGATTCTAAAGAGATTAGAAGACCGTATTTATAAATTCAATCACCCAAATTTAACTTATACCTTATCAAAGAAAAAGGGTGTTAGTTTCAGCACTCCTGAAAAAGGAGATTTGAAAGAGCTCAGTGCTTATATAATAAGACAAAGCCCATTAGTACAACTTTTCTCATCTATTTTTTTTGAAACCTTTATTAGTGTTGCTAGATATTCTCAGAGGCATTTTCTTAGCGAAGCGACTGTTCGTCGGTATTTAAACAAGATTCGAGAAATTTTGAGAAATTATGATTTAACTATTGCTAAAAGTAGTTTTGAAATCGCTGGGTCCGAAAATCAAATTCGTTTTTTTTTATTTATATTCTTTTGGCGGATTTATCGTGGTGTCGTTTGGCCTTTTCTTACAGTTTCTGAACAATCTATTCATGGGTCTGTTAAAATCTTAATTGAAAAAAACATCATCAAACAGTTAGTCCCTATAGAAGAACGGCGAGTAATGTATTATATCGCTATTTTGCGTATTCGCTTAAGAAATAAACACTTTATTTCTATGGAGAATCAGCAGTTAGAACAAAGTTTTCATGAGACATACTTCACCTCATATTTCTCACTTTTAACTAAAACTAATTTTTCAAATAAAGAAGAAGCTCACTTTTCCTTTAAGTTTTTTTTAGGTTTAGATTGGTTAAAACCATTGAGACAACAATATTTTTATGAATCTAAATATGAGAGTGTTACCTATAAATCTACACAAACTTTTTTTAAATATTTTGAAGAGGATTTTTTTATCATCCCCTCTGATAAAAAATTGGAGCTTGAACTTTTTATTTTCCGGACCCACACTCTCGCACGAATGTTTACTAAGTTTGATATGGATGAGAATGGACTGTTTTACGATGATATTCTTTCTATTTATTATCCAAATTTGAAAAAGCGATTAGAGACTTTTATTCGAAAACTGCAGAACTCTAAAGATGTATTATTTTTAGAAATGAAATTTCTGATTATTCATTATGCTGAACTCGTTTTAGTTATTGACAAACAGACTTGCTTTGAAAAGGAAATCTTATTAACTTTTGATTCAACTTTACCTAAATATTTACAAATTAACCAAATCAATAGAATCCAGTCATATTTTGAAAGCTTTTTCAACTTAATAATTATTCCTATTGATTCGATCTCAAATCCCGAAAAGATTGATTTTGTTTTAACATCTATAGCTCTTACTGACTATTCAAAACTTTTTCCAAATGCTCAAATATTGATACTGAATCGTATGATTCTTCTAAACGACTTCCAAACAGTTGAAAATGCTCTTTTAAAATTTCTTGCTCATACACCGAATTCGTAATCTATCAATTATTTGATTAATTACTTAAAAAGCAGCACAAATTCGTTATACTTACGAATTTGTGCTGCTTTTCGATCTCTTAAACTAATTATCTTACATTTCTTTCTCTGAAAAACATCTATTTAGCTACAAACCTTATGCTTGTTTTGTTCACATCACCTTTTCAGGCAAGCCCAAACATTCACTGTTCAAGCTTCATATATTTTTTATATAGCGACAAAGGAATTCAGCATCTCATCAACAACTTCGCTGTTTCTCTCAAAGAATGAAGGAAGACCAATCATGTTAATAACAACATAATCTGTCTCGGTCTCTACTATATAGAAACGAACCTTTCCATTCATCCCTTCAGAGTTTCCAGTTAAGTCGTATAGCACACCTTTATAATGCGTCGTTTGGTACGGTTCTTCATTGACGGTCTCTTCATTTATTTGAAAATCTTCTGTTGAAGTAATTTGTTCTCGTATCTTATTTTTAAATGTATCAAAGCCATCAACATCGGTCTTCTTTAATCCATAGATCATCAAGCCATCTGAAGTCTCTTCGTTACTCGCGCTAAAGGAAAACTCTTCGTCTTGAAGAACTTCCCAATTATCTAGAATTTTTACTTTATAATTTGTTCCTTCAATTTGAAAATCGACATCCTTTAAGACAAGCTTCTTTTCCGAAGAGGAAGTTTCTACTGAAGAAGATACCTCTGTCTGTTTTTCTGAACTATCCGTTTCATTTGTTCCACCAGAGTCGCAAGCTGCTAGTACGCCAAGCAGCAATGTTAAAATAAATAATTTTTTCATTCGTATACTCTCCAAGCCTTCGATTTTTTATATAGGATCTTCCTCGCTAGGAATCGCATTTGTATCTTCTTGTGTAATCATAATATTCCCTAATTCTGTTAGATCAGGTCTTAGATAGATAACTTGGATTTTGGCATCAGGAATCATTCCGTTTACAGAATCCATGATGGGCTTCATTTGTTCTACCATCACTGGTTTTAATGCTGCAGCATCCATGATTAATCCGTCATCCTCTGCGAATGTAAATTTATAGATGATCGTATGATCATCTCCAGCAAGAATTTCTATATTCGAATACACACCACTAAACTGCTCCTTCATCATAGGAAGCTGTGTTTGGGCAGCTCTGATCATATAATCAAATATACTGGAGTTTGAATTCGCTCCTTCAGGACTGACAGACTCCTCTGCGAAAGTTATTTCAGATGAAGCGGTAGTGGATGATGATTCTGACTTTTGTTCTGTGGATGATTCTTTGTTGGTAGCGTTTTTTGCGTTTGTGCCACTCTCGTTAGCAGAACACGCTGCTAAATTCGTAAGCGCTACCCCTATAACCAACATTTTTACAATCTTTTTCATAATAAACCCTCCCATTATTTTTATTAGCTAAAGCAGTAACCCTTCCTATGCCTTTAAGCTAATACAACCCTGAATCATGATATTTTTAACTAATCCTCAGTAAATCCTGATAGCTGTTTTATAAAAATTATTCCCTACTATTAAAATAGCATATGTCATAATTAAAATGAATAAAATTTTAGAATAAATACTAATAAAAAACATTATCACCCGGAATAAATAGTTTTAATAAAAATATTTTTAGTTTTTACCCAAAAAAATAATTTCTTTAAATATAATAAATAAAAGAACGTTTTTCTTGATTTCTTTATACGGTTCTTGATAATACTTGCTCTAAAACGTTGTTTAATTTTTATCATCTGCTTGTTTTTATTAAGTTTTTAAACAAAAATACACAACATCCTCGTTATTTTATTCAGCTTTCGTTGGTTGCGAAGAGAACGGTCTTTCGCTATACTATTTCTTGTGTCATAGAGGTTCCGTGGTGTAGGGGTTAACATGCCTGCCTGTCACGCAGGAGATCGCGGGTTCAAATCCCGTCGGAACCGTTGATCCTAATGGAGGATTACCCAAGTCCGGCTGAAGGGAACGGTCTTGAAAACCGTCAGGCGGGTAACACCGTGCAAGGGTTCGAATCCCTTATCCTCCTTCTTTTGGGGAAGTACTCAAGTGGCTGAAGAGGCGCCCCTGCTAAGGGTGTAGGTCGGGAAACCGGCGCGAGGGTTCAAATCCCTCCTTCTCCGTACAAAAAAACTGCTGAAACTTAGTTAAAGTTTCAGCAGTTTTTATTTATTCTAGGTCTTATCGATTCGCTGAGCGTGCCATGCGAACAAACGTATGACGTCTGCCGCGAATAGCTACAGAAGCTTCGAAAATTGTGGTAGGTACAGCCATCCCGGAGACTCCGGCATCACCTAACTCAAAGACATCTGCTCCGGCTCGCTTAGCCGCAAGCGCCATTTGTTGGATGGTGTCCTTATCCGTACCTTCTTGTGAGGTTCCAACTGTACAAGAAACTAACGCTCCCTTTGCTCTTACTTCCGAAATGATTTTTGAAAGTCTTGCTTCAGTAACTCCGGCAACTGCACCAGGACATGGCAGTACAAGCAAGTCCACGCCTGCTTCAACATAGCTCAATAGATCATCTAATGACATATCCATTCCATGACTGTATACCGGATTCAGCATCAATAGCCCTTGATAGTCTTCTCTTGTTAATCGAATATCAGAGATGATCCGTTCAGGTGTTGCTTCCGGCTTCACGTAAGCCGTTAAGGAAAGAAAGTCTGGGCCTTTCGAGAGCGCTTCTTGAATGGCCGCTTTATTTACTTGTTTGAAGGTCGGGATGCCATCTGCGATTTCTAAGTTTAGTCCTATTCCTGTCCCTGTTAGTTCTCTCAACTGGGATAAATGGTCAATCTCGCCGATACCACTGATGGTCATTTTTTGAACATCGATTGCCTTCAGTAACAATAAATCTGCGCCAAAGGCAGCCGCCATCTCCCCATTTGTCACTTCAGGATATAACGGCGTCGTTTCTGCCGCGATATCTGTTAAGATGACTCTTCCTTCTGAGGCTTTAATGGCTTCCTTTAATTCCAAGGGGGTCGCGTCTTTTCCATAATCTGAAGCGGTACAGGCTAGAATTCGTTTCATACTAACGCCTCCATTGTGTAAACACTTGGGCTGGATTGATGGAACCCTGCTTCCAAGATCTGGATATTCGTTAATGCTTCTTCTTGTGATACTAATGGCTCCGCACCATTTTTTAACGTTTCGTAGACAGCGTCATAATAGCGTCCGTAATCGCCTACTGGTGTTTTTATTTGTTTTTCGATCCAATCGCCATTGGCATTTTTATAACGTGCGATTCCGTAGTACATGACAGAATCTTCGCCAAATCCTGGTGATCCCGGCATTATTCCAGCTTTTAAATCATTCTCCTGCTGGTCTTCTCCATATTTTACAAAGGAGCCGTTTTCTCCATGAAGAATAAATCGCGGATAACTGCTAGCTACGACATGATTGGTTTTTACTTTTACTTTAAATGTATGTCCGTAGTGCAGATCGACATCAAAGTAATTATCAACCCCTGATTCTACTTCATTGTTCCGAATATCATAGGCAACCTTATCTGGACGGCCAAAGAGTGCGATCATACGATCCATCAGATGAATGCCTAATCCGTAAAAAGAACCGTTTTCTTTTACCCCAGGCTCAGTAATAATTCCTGGTCTGTAATAATCAATATGCGTCTCTACTTCATTCAACTGACCTAAAAAGCCTTGTTCGACTACTTGCTTCACTGCTAAGTAATCCCCATCGAACCGGCGATTTTGATAAGGCATAACTAATACGCCTCGCTCTTTGCCAAGTTCAAAAAGTTCTTTGGCATGCTCCAAGGTATCACAAAAAGGTTTCTCGACAATGACAGATTTCCCAGCTTGAATAACCTTCTTCGCCAATTCATAATGCGTGTGCGCAGGAGTACAGATTGTTATTAATTCGATCTCTGAGTCCGTCAACAACTCGTCAATCTCTGTAGTAAATTCAACACCCTTTTCCCGATACGGCGCAGCCAATGCTTCGTTAATGTTTAGATCAAAAATCTTCTTCACCCGCAGGTTCTCTCTAATAGTGATATACGGCAAATGATACCGATTGGCACTCTTTCCAAATCCAATGAAACCCATAGTAACTGTCATGATCTTCTTCCTTCCAAATCCATCCTGATTGTTTTTTCTATTCGCCTTGCTTCTCACGATTTTCTCGGATTAGCATCAAGGCTTCTTTTAAAATTTTGTTCGCATTTAGTCGGCCAAAATCCTCTGCATTGATTGCTTGAACAGGAATTCTCGTTCCTAAACGCTCCGCGATCGTATCTCGCATAAACGCGATTTGCGGACCTAATAGGACAATATCCGCCTCTTTACTTTCGGTATCTACCTTGGGTTCAGAAACAGCCCAAATTTTTACTTTTAATCCATTCGTATCCGCGACTTCCTGCATCTTCTTGACCAAAAATGAGGTGGACATTCCTTCGTTACAGCATAATAAAATATTTACCATGATCGTTCCTCCTTAAAGTATTTTTCCATTGCTTTGAATCACCTGTTTGTACCAATAATAAGAATCTTTCGGGATTCTCTGAAGGCTTCCTTCCATTGATTCATCCTGATCCACATAGACGAAGCCATATCGTTTTTGGTACCCATTTAACCAACTCAACAAGTCTGTGTAACTCCATGTGTGGTACCCGATTACTTCGACGCCATCGGAGATCGCTTCTTGAATCGCCTGTACATGCTGTCTTAAATAGTCGATCCGATAAGAATCATGGATCTCGCCATCTTCTAATTTATCGTATTCCCCTAAGCCGTTTTCTGTAATCAAAATAGGCAGCCGATAGCGACTATTCATTCTCCGCAGAGCAATTCTTAGGCCTATCGGATCAATCGTCCAATCCCAATTCGTCGTTTCAACAAACGGATTATTGACGGTCTTTTGAACCCCTGGAACACCACTTTCAACAGCAGTTCCCTTTTTCCCCGTGGTGTTCATCTGATAGTGATCCCCATTGGCGATCCCATCTAATGGGTTCCAGGCATTTGTCGCTGATTGATAATAGTTCAGTCCTAAAAAGTCTGGCTTCGCAGAACGCAGCAGCGCCATCTCTCCCGGTCGGATATCAATGGTAATCCCTTGCTCCTTTAAGTACCGTAGTACCACACTTGGATACTCGCCATATACATACACATCCATCCAGAAATTTGCCAATAGCTCTTCAGCATTCTCAGCGGCTAAAATATTCTTCGGATCACTATCGATGGCATACTGTGGCGTATAAGCAAAGGACGGACCAATCTTGCCGGACATCGCCATTTCTTTAAACTTTTGGATCACTTTCGCATTTGCTAGATTGGCGATGTGATTGACGTTATAGAAAAGCTGCGGATCTTTTTTACCTGGCGGGTGTGTTGCAATCTGCCAGCCTTGATGAGTGAAAACATTTTGCTCGTTCAATGACACCCAATAATTTACCTTGTCTCTAAAGGTGTGAAAGAGAATCTCTGCGTAGTTGACAAAATCATCAATGATCTTTCTATTTTCCCAACCGCCATATTCTTCTTGCAATGCTAACGGCAGATCCCAATGATAAAGGGTCAAAACGGGCTCGATCCCATTCGCAAGCAGTTCTTCTACCAGATCAATATAAAACTGCAAGCCTTTTTTATTTACTTCACCCCGGCCCTGGGGAAGAATACGTGTCCAGGCTACTGAAAATCTATACGCCTTCAAGCCTTGCTCCTTCATCAGTTGGATATCTTCTTTCCAGCGATGATAATGGTCTACCGCCACGGCTCCATTCGTTCCTTTATACGTTTTGCCTGGTATCGTTACAAACTCATCCCAAACGGATTTTCCTTTTCCATCCTCGTTCCACGCACCTTCAATCTGATACGCCGCTGAGGCAGATCCCCATAAAAAATCGCTGGGGAAGGCTCTTAATTGCAAATGCTCCATATCCGTTCCTCCCAAAAAATAGATAACTCACTTTATATTCTTCTCTTACTATTGCGTGATTCTCTGTTAAACACCTTTACATAACTCTACTGATTCGTTACATAAAATCGGTGAAGTCTGAAAATTCATCCGATGCTTCTACTGATGCAGCGGAGGTTGCTGTTGCCGTTCGCTGCTCTGTGTTTGACTCACTACTGACACTTGGCGTCTCAGTCACAGGCTCTTCTACTTCAACACCCATGCTGTTTTCATACGCTCGTAAGAATGGGAAGTAGATCATCACCATCATTACGATCAACAACACCTGTAGGATGACGTTTCTAAAGTCTCCGCCGCTCGCCACCCAAGCATTAATCACTGGCGGCATCGACCACGGCACGTAGACGACAATCTTGGAAACAAGTCCTGCCCAAGTCGCGAAGTAAGCAATCGTGAATGAAATCAATGGGCCTAAAATGAATGGAATCATAATCAGTGGATTAAACACGACAGGAAATCCATAGATTACCGGTTCATTGATGTTAAAGAGCCCTAATGGTCCTGTCATTCCAGCAAATTGGCGGTTCACTTTCTTCCGACTAAAAATGAAGATCGCGATAATTAATGCGATGGTCGATCCAGTTCCGCCGATATGTCCATAAAGATCACGAAACGGAAGAACAATAATATTCGGAATTTCCTGATGATTCGCAAATGCCGCCGTATTTTGGTTCATCGCTACTAACAAAGGGGGTTCCAAGATAGGATTTACGATTCCACTTGGATGGATCCCCAATGCAAAGAGCAAGTTAGTAAAGAAACACAGGATAATGAAGCCTGGCAAACTAGTCGTCAAATGAATCAATGGCGCTTGAATAATTTTGTTGATAAGTTCATGAATTTCCATGTTCGTCAATTGGTGAATACCAAATGAAAGTAACGCAAAGATCAATAATGTGATCATGATTGACGCCATTGCTTCAAAACTTTGCGATACAGCTGGCGGAATTCCGTTTCCGCTGAATTTTAATTTCAACTTGTCACTCTGTGAAATTCTGACAAAAAGCTCAGTGGATAAGATCGCAGCGAATATCGCTACAAAAATTCCCGCCGTTCCTAAATATGAAAATGGTGCGACCCCGCTGATTTCGACTGCCTTCTCTGCCCCGTTTGGTACCACTGAATTAGATAGCGGTAAGAAAATCATGATTACGGCAATCGTCACTAATGAACTGAAAATTGGATTGTCCTCGCCACGATTCTTCGCTAGGCTGTTGGCAATCAATGCACCAATCATGAGGGAGTAGCAATTCAATGTCCCATTAATAATCTTGTTCCCTAATTCTTGCCACGTTGTCAAAGTCTCTGCCGAAACAAAACCGGCGATCCAGCCAGTATCCGGTGCAATAATGATGTTATTGATCAGAATCATGATCCCTGCCAGTACTAAAAACGGCACAGTAGAAACAAATCCGTCACGCAATGCTCGAAAATAAATCATTGAGGCCATTTTTCTCGCAAAGTTGTTGATTCCCTGTAACACCTTATTTTCCTTCTTCATTCATTACGCCCCCTTTTCATCGTGAAGCTCGTACATTTTTTGATACATCTCAACCATTTTTCCTGCCATATCATGCAGCAAGCTCGTAGTCATCAATTGATCCTCTGCATGTACCAACAGCAGCCCCAATTCCACCTTCTCGCCACCGGCTTCTTTTTGAATCATTTCGAAATGAGCATTATGAGCACTAACAAACTTTTCCTTTGCGGCAGTCAATTGTTCCTTTGCTTCATCAAATTTCCCTTCATTCGCTAACCCAATTGCTGACATAATCAATGATTTTGCTTCCCCAACAGCCGCAATAATCCTAAACGAAATTTCCTCCATACCTTCCATAACTCTCTTCCTTTCCAGTCATTCTTTAAAATAAAAAATAAGTCCTTAATCGTCATCCCTGTTATCCGGTCTCTCCACCTCCAACTACCTACCAATTCCAGAAAGCGCATTCTTCGATTAAAACTATATAGTTTTGCAAATGATATGTCAATAGTTTTTTTGCTAAAAAAATCAAATCGTTGATATATAAACAATTTAACCATATTTATATCTATATAGTTTAAATATTTTGAATTCGTGTTATACTAATCTTGCAGAACGTTTACAAGGAGAAAAAGAATGTCTACAACAGTCAAAAAATATACCGAGATTTATCAGCAAATTAAGCAAGATATCGAATCTGGTGTCTATAAGGTCAACGAAAAATTGCCGCAAGGCCGGCTTTTAGCTCAAAAATATCAAGTAAGTGAATTAACGATCACAAAAGCGCTCAATGTCCTCGTGCGTGAAGGCTATGTCGTGCGACGAAGAGGATCTGGAAGTTTTGTTAAAGATTTCCAAAATGGAAATGTAACGAAGTTTTCTCCATTAACAGGCAGCTTTTCTGTTTATGACGGCAAAGTAGAATCCGTAATTATTGGGTTTTCGACAGAGATTCCAGATAAAGCGTTAGCCGAAAAACTCAGTATCAGTGAAGAAACACTTGTTTATAAAATCATTCGTATGCGAAAAATCGAAGGCGTTCCGTCGATTATTGAATATACTTGGATGCCTACCAATGTGATTACAGGCTTAACTATGAAGGAATTGGAGACGTCGATTTATAAATATATTTCCGACACATTAAAGTTGAAGGTCAAAAGTGCTCACGTTCACATCGCTGGGATTCGACCTTCGATCCTTGAAAAAAGTTATTTAAATCTAACTGACAATGACTTTTTGATGAGTGTCGAACAGGTGGCTTATCTAGATGATGGTCGTATCTTCGAATTTTCGATCGCCAATCACATACCTAGTGAGTTTAATTTCGAAACAGTCCTGATCGCTGATTGATTTTTGGTTAAAATCATCTTCAACAACAAAAAAACTGCTAAAACCTTTAGGGATTTTCAGCAGTTTTTTTGTCCTCTATAAATCGACTTATGTTTAATGTTTTAGTTATTCAGAACCGTGTTCTTTGACTTTTACTTGTAGGAATATATGCATAGGAGTAAACTAGTATAAAAAGGAGATCGCAGATGAATTATTTGTTTGGTGTTATTTTCTTGTTGCTTAGCATTTGGCAATTGGCAATGACGAAGCGCTCATTCTCGAGTCTAAAGAAAGATGGTAATGAGAACACTTCCCCCTTCATCCTATTGGGATTATGGTTTAGCTTTATTATCGGGATAGTCTTTCTTTTAGCCGCTGGTTATTGTATGTTTCGTTTGTAGTTTATTTTAATAATGAAAGACGGCCGATTTTAGTTACGATTACTCATACGATTGGAGAACAGGATGCAAAAAACAGATATCCATACTTTATATTCGAATTACTCTACATTGGAAAAAGAGAAACTCGTTGAGCTGCAGGAATTGATTCATGAAGTTGCTAGAGAGGCGAATGTAGAAATAAATGAAGGCCTTAAGTGGGGACAGCTTTCTTTTGCCTCTCCAAAAGGAACACCCATTCGAATTGATAAATATTCTGATACTCAGATTGGGTTCTTCGTACATTGTCAAACCACTTTGGTTGAAACATGGCGTTCATTATTCGCTGACACCTTGTGCTTCTCAAAAAATCGGGCGATTCTTCTTGAACTCAATGCGCCCTTGCCTAAAGAAGCGCTAAAGATTTGTATTGATCATGCATTGAATTATCATTCGAAATAAAGTGAAAATGTATCATACAGTTTTTTTCTACTAAACAAAAAATACCATGAACACAGGCTGCGTTCATGGCATTTTTACTATTATTTATTCGCGCGTTTTTGGTAAGTTCCTTCTGCTGTATTGATTTCTAGCATTTCGCCTTCTTCAATAAAGTCTGGAACGTTTACGACTAAGCCAGTTTCCATTGTTGCTGGTTTTCCTGAACCAGTAACAGTCGCGCCTTTGATTGATGGTTGTGTTTCTACAACTTTCAAGACAACGGTTGTCGGTGGCGTTAATCCGATCACTTCGTCTCCGTAAAATTGGATTTTTACTTCCATGTTTTCAAGGATGTATTTCATTTCTGATTCGATCGTTGAAACTGGAATTTCATATTGTTCATACGTTTCAAGATCCATAAAGATTGCGACATCATCTTGGCTGTATAAGTATTGAACAGCCTTTGTTTCCATCATCGCTTTTTCAAATTTTTCTTCAGGACGGAAAGTGGTATCATACGTTGAACCTGTACGCACATCGCGTAATTTCATTCGCATAACCGTATTTCCTTTACCTGGTTTGTGGTGGCTGGCTTCCAATACTTTGATCAATTTTCCGTCTTGAATGAAAGTCATACCTGCACGTAAATCACTTGCTGAAATCATTAATAAGCACTCCTATTCTTATTTTATATGCTCGAATGCTTCGATAGGAACATTCGATGGATCGTCCTTTTTCTACGATTCTACGATAAAATGAACCTTTATTATTGTAGCAAATAACCCCAACACTTACTAGGGAAAATTATCTATCTGTTCGGATTCTCAGATTAGGCCTCTATTTTGCTTCCTGGACTCGGAAGAATTTTACTTTTGGCAAATGATTCAAGGTCATTTCCAGTGACGGCCCCATTAACAATAAGACAATCAATGTACCGAACCCGATGTGCCCTCCTAGTAAAAAGCCTGTCAAAAAGAAGAGAGCATCTAATACGATTCGTGCGACTTTCACCGAACTATTCATTACACGCTTCAACAAAATCATCAACGATTCATACGCAGCCGAGCCTGCATCAGCTAATAAATAAATTCCGGTTCCGATACCAAAAACAATTGACCCTGCAATAATTGATACATATCCCGTCCCATCGGGAATCGTGTGCAAAATTCCCATCCAGTCCAGGATATTCAGGCAAAATCCCAGACCAAAGCTGTTGATCAGACTGCCAATCCCAATCATTTTACGATCATAGAAAAAGATGATGACAAGGATGATCCCATTAAAGAGCATACTCACTGTGCCGAATTGCAAAGACACATGCTGCAAAATTCCTAAAACTAACGTACTAATTGCATCGGCACCTAGCCCGCTGACAACAATCAAGCGAACCCCAACTGCGGCAATAAAGGTTCCCATGATGGCAAAAAATAATTGCTTTGCTAAATTTGGTTTGATGATTCCATACCTCACTTTCTTTAGTTAAGAACGTTCAATTTTTCACTTAGGTAAACTGTTTTACTTAAAAGGCTTTCATAAAAGAATAACTTTAAAAATGTGACTGACAGCTAACTCGGGGAGGAAATCATTTTCGTACGCATATCACCACGCTAAACCGAACCAGCTAAGATACTCATATCAGCAGTTAAAGCATTCTCACATTAATAAACTGCGAAAAGCGTGACTGACGGCTAACCCCGGTGATGGAAATCATTTTACCAAATACGTGTAAAATGATCCTATTTTCGTACGCATACCATTTTTCTAACCTGCTTTGCAGGGAGAAAAACTGGCAAAAACAAAGGCACCAAACATTTTTTGTTTGGTGCCTAGCATTGATTTATTAATTCCATTCTTTCTTTAGGCGTGCTTTGTAGGAATTGAATCTATCTACTAAAGGCACGGCGGCTTCTTTAATGGCGCAATACTTGTCGACCATAGTTACGATGTAGCTTTCCTTATATTTAGGAGGAGTAATTGTAGCGCCCCACATATGCTTAATAATAATATCACGTTCAAGCTCAGACAATTCAGTGATCTTCTCTGCATTCTTTACAGCGATCCGTGGATGCATGTAAGCATGTGAGCCTTCATCAAACTTCGTTGTCCGCCAATCATAGTAAAACAAATCATGCAATAACCCTGCACGAGCGGTTGCTCTTGCGTCGCCATTGAATTGTTTTGCTAATTTGTAGCTATTATAAGAAACACTGATTGAGTGCTCCAACCGTGTTGAATTCATATGTTGAGTGTAATTTGCTAATCTTTGTACTTCCTCGGTAGCTAATAAATCTTCAATATAAGAAACGTATTCTTCATCGTCACGCCAGTTTTCTGTCATGGATATAAAGCCCCTTTTCGTTTGTCTCTGTGGCTCATTATAGCACGGTGAGGAAAACTTGAATAGGCTTCCATGAGTTTGTGAATAAAGTTTAACAGTTCCTTAATAACAGTTATCAAATTGTGAACTTTTACTTAAGTAATTGGAACATTAAGATTCCTGCTGCTATCGCAACGTTTAAAGACTCCGCTTGTCCCTTAATTGTAATATAGAGATTCTGATCGGTCATCGCTAATACTTCTGGTGAAACTCCTTGACCTTCATTTCCCATCACCAGCGCAAAATCAGACATTTTCTCTGCTGTTAAATAATCCTTTGCTTCTTTATCTAGCGCCGTTCCTAATACAGGATGCCCAACCTTTTGAAATTGTGGGATTATTTCTGTTAGCTCTCCGCTTTTTACGGATAGATGGTATAAACTGCCTTGAGTACTGCGCAGTGTCTTCGGATTATATAAGTCCGCGCTTCCCTGACCTAAGACAACCCCAGTAAAGCCCGCAGCGTCCGCTGTGCGGATCATTGTCCCAACATTGCCAGGGTCCTGCACATTATCCAGCAATAACCAAGCACCAGAAAAGTCATTTTCTTCATCCTTAGGCATCTCCGCCACCGCGATTATTCCTTGTGGTGTCGGCTGACTGGCTAGTGTTTTCAGCACCTCGTCAGAAACAACATAATAATCCGTCAGATTTTCCTCGATCCATTCGGACCATTCATTCAGTCCACGTTGGCTGATAAAGACTTCTTTAAAGGCGACCTTCGCCGCTTTAGCCTCTTGGATCAGATGGAAGCCCTCCAATAAATAGCTTTGCGTTTGCTGGCGGTATTTTTTCTGCTGTAATTTTTTGGTTTCTTTGATTAATGTATTTTTACTCGATTGAATCTCCTTCAAAATGCTGGCCTCACTTATTTTATGTCTTCTTTTCTGTACAAAATCGCTCCGTCTGTCATTATAACACGCGAATTCTTGTCTCAACCAGCAAAAGTCGTTATCATGGAGAGGAAGAAAAAAATAATTAGGAGGGTTTCTTATGAAGATGCATTTAAATGTTACTGGACGTGTTCAAGGCGTCGGCTTTCGATATACCACGTATCAATTAGCAGTTGAGATTGGATTAACTGGTACGGTTAAAAATGAAGAAGATGGCAGTGTGACCATTGAAGCTGTTGGTACAAAGGAACAAATGACTGAATTTCTTGAAAAAATCAAAAAACCGCAAAATCCGTTTGCCAAAGTTTCCCATGTTGAGCAATATGAAGACCCTACCATTAAAGACTACGACCAATTCAACGTGGTCTATTAAAAAAACGACAAGGTTCCCTGATTTTCCCGAATTTCATTGAAAAGGGCTGGGTTATCTAGTATAGTATTTCCTGTATAAATTTTTATTAGCAGAGGAAGAAATAAATGACAAAATTTAAAAATTGGCTTTTAGGCTCCGGCCTTTTGGGTGTTCTTTTACTATTATCGGGCTGTGTCCGCTCAAATAGTGATGGTACGCCAGATACATCAGGTCTTGTCTATCGAATGCTGGTTGTTCCATTAGAGAATTTTCTGAACTGGATGGTTAACAATTTCAACTGGTCATACGGTTTAGCGATCATCGTTTTAACGATCATCGTGCGCTTGATCATTATGCCATTGGGAATCAATCAATCGAAAAAATCTCTGATTCAATCAGAAAAAATGCAATCCATCAAGCCGCAAATTGATGCAGCACAAGAAAAAGTAAAACAAGCAACTACCCAAGAAGAACAAATGGCCGCACAACAAGAGATGCAGGCTGTCTATAAAGAAAACAATGTCAGCATGATGGGCGGCATGGGCTGTTTACCATTACTGATCCAAATGCCGATCTTCTCCGCATTGTATTACACGGCTCGTTTTTCTGAAGGGATTCAGAAATCCAGCTTCTTAGGAATCGACTTGGCAAAACCAAGTATTATCCTGGTTGTCGTCGTCGGTGTGGCTTACTTATTACAAGGGTATATCTCATTGATTGGTGTTCCTGAAGAACAAAAGAAAACCATGCGCAGTATGATGATCGCCTCTCCATTGATGATCGTCTTCATGTCCTTCACCTCACCTGCGGGTGTGGCACTTTACTGGGTAGTCGGTGGTATCTTCAGCTGTCTTCAAACCTTCATTACAAATGTCTTGATGCGCCCTCGTATCAAAGCACAGATTCAAGAGGAGTTGCGAAAGAACCCACCAAAACAAGTGGTCACAAAACCAATCAAAAAGGCTGAACCGATCCAACCAAAACAAGTCAATCAGCCAAAGAATAAAAACAAGAACAACAATGCGAACGGACGAAACGCCGGCAAGCAAAAACGTAAATAATCAATGTTAAACCATCGCTCACAGGCGATGGTTTTTTTATTTTAGTCTTACTTGCTTCGTTCAATTTTAAATTTTTTTCGTAATTTTAATAGAAGTATATTTAACCCTCACGTTTGTTTGATGTTCCATCCACATAAAATGAAGTTTTTAGCAACAATGTTTAAAATATACGATCATTACATTTACACGTATTAAAGCACGTGTTAAAATTAAATGTGTAAAAGGAGATAGATATGGATGCTAAGGAGCTAGCCAAGATTCTTAAAAACGACGGTTGGTATTTTGATTCTCAACGTGGAAGTCATCGCTACTACAAACATCCCATAAAAAAGGGCAAAGTACCTGTCCCATTCCACAGTCACAAAGACATCCCTATTGGAACACTCAACAACATACTTAAACAAGCTGGCTTAAAGTAGTTAGCTATTTTTTTAATTCTGTCTCCTATAATAATTTGAAAGGATGGATTCATGTGGTCATTTATTATGCTGTGTTCGATTTTGCAGATGATGGGATCAATGTTGTTTTTCCAGATTTGAACAATGCGGCTACATTTGGTGAAAATATGCATGAGGCCCTCTATATGGCTAAAGATTTACTAGCAGGTTGGCTGATTGATGCTGAGGATGAAAAGCAAGCTTTTCCTTCACCTACTGATCACCGAAGTCTGAGTGTAGCAGCTGGAAATTTATTGATCCCAATTGAAGTTGATTTATCCTTTTACCGTAAAAAATTTGAAAGTAAGCCTATCAAAAAAACATTAACTATTCCAAAATATTTAAATGATTTAGGCAATGAAGCAGGAATCAACTTCTCAGCTACACTAACTGAAGCATTGAAGGAAAAATTAGAAGTTTAGCATTTGCTAGGCTTCTTCTTCATTAAAAAAAGCTATCTCAAATTTGAGATAGCTCATTTTACACTAAAGGCTTATTCACCTTACGATACTCATATCTACCGTAGAATATCAATCAAATCTTTCTTAGCTGCTTCTGAAGCGGGCATGACTGAGAAGATCAGTCCAATTCCGCTGGAAACGCCAACGGCCAGACAAACAGTAAACAGATCAACGGTAACTGAGATGTCCATCACATTGCCGATCGCATAGGCGACGATCATTCCCAATAAGTAGCCAATGAGTCCTCCAACAAGAGTCAAGGTCATTCCTTCTAATAGGAACTGCATGCGAATCGCTCCACGAGTTGCACCTAGCGCCCGACGAATCCCAATCTCCTTTGTCCGCTCCGAAACCGAGATGTACATCATGTTCATAACGCCAACACCTGCGATAAATAGCGAAATTCCCGCCACTGCACTGATGAACAGCGTGATGCTGTTTAGCACCTCACTGATTCCATCCGTCATCATGGCCATATTCGAAACCTGGTATTCCCCTTGCTGACGCATCGCTCCAGCGGATTCCAGCTTCTTAATTGCCTTATCCGCAACCTTATTCAGTTGGCTGCCATCGGCTAACGTAAGTACGACAGCACTCTTATCCTGTTCGTTGCCAAAAAAGTGAATATAGGTTTGACGAGGTAATTGTATTTTAGTCGAGCCCATTGAGAACATGGTTTCATCTGCTCCAGATGGAAAAACCCCAATGATTGTAAAAACTTGTCCATCCAATTCAAAGCCCCGACCAACAGCGCCTTTGGCAGAACCGAACAGCTCTTTTGCTAAGGCAGAATCAATGGTGACTACTTTGTTTTGCGTCTGATTATCATACATGGAAATGGTCCGACCATAGCGTACGGCCTTCCCTTTTTTTGAAACGACTCCTACACGATAGTTTTTTGTCTTATCCTTCACTTTAACGTCTTTATAAATATAAGACAAATCGTTTTTCGGATAAGAGACCGATTCCACCCCGTCAACATTTTTCAAAATACTGAAATCAGACGCTTGGATCATGTCAATATTAGAATAATAAAGAGCCTGGTTGCTAGGCACAAAATTGATATTTACTTCTAATTTCTCCGAGTCACTGGCAGTCAAACTCTCAATTGTATCTCGTTCAAACCCGCGACCAATGGACAAAATCGCAATTACCGCCGCAATCCCGATCACGATCCCAAACATAGTCAATACACTGCGTTTCTTGTTCTTAAAAATCGAACCTAAAGACGAGCGCCAATTCACGTAAAACTTCATTCTTCGATCACCGCCCTATCCTCAGTAATCGCACCATCTCTGATTTTTACCAGTCGTGTACAGTATGGAACTACCTCAGGATCATGGGTTACAAGAAAGATTGTCGCGTGATCTCGTCGATTCAGTTCCTTAAACA
Source organism: Enterococcus raffinosus (assembly GCF_019175485.1). Taxonomy (NCBI): domain Bacteria; kingdom Bacillati; phylum Bacillota; class Bacilli; order Lactobacillales; family Enterococcaceae; genus Enterococcus; species Enterococcus raffinosus. Next base: position 830,862 of record NZ_CP072888.1, on the reverse strand, counting down.
GCTCCATGATTTCATTTGATGTGTGAGTATCCAACGCGCCAGTTGGTTCATCGGCAATGATAAACTTTGGCTGATTGATTAACGCTCGAGCAATGGCGACCCGCTGCTGCTGTCCACCAGAAAGCTGACGTGGATGCTTCTCCGCTTTATCCGCGATCCCGACTTTTTCTAGTGCTGACATCACTTTTTCCTTCGTCTGATGGAAGCCGTAGCCATTATATAGCAGAGGCAGCTCAACATTTTCATAGACCGTATAATTTTCGATCAGGCTGAAATTTTGAAAGACAAAGCCAACCATTTCGTTGCGTGTTTTGGATAAACGATCATCGGTTGTAGTGACTAGATTCTCATCTTCAAATAAATACTCGCCTTCAAATTTCGTATCAATGAAGCCTAATAGATTGATCAATGTTGATTTCCCTGAACCAGAAGGACCCATCACAGCGATCATCTCCCCTGCATCAGCTTTCAAATTGATGTCTTTCAGCACATGCAGCGATTCTTCATCATTGCGGTAGTACTTGTTGATATTTTTTAGCTCAATCATTTAATCCACCGCCACTTCCTGACCATCTCTTAATGATTTATCAGGATTTGAAATGATGCGATCGCCATCTTTGAGACCATCCTTCAAAAGAAAATACTCGCCTTTGTCTTCTACTTGAACAGTGACTTCACGAACTTTTCCTTTGCGATAAGCAAAGACATAGTGAGTATCGCCCGTTTCCATGACTGCCTTCTTCGGTATGCGAATATCATTCACCGGCAGTACGACTTGAACATTGTAGCCATATTGCAATGCTTCTGTCGGCTTCACAATGAAACTATAATTGGAAACCGAACTGTTGGCTGCGGTTCCTGCCGCTGCCGCTTGACTAGCTGCTTCTGCTTGATCTGGCAATTTATTTACATGGGTGATTGTTCCAGCGATTTCCTGATTAGTGGTAATTGGTTTGATCGTCACGGACGCGTCTTGATGTACCTGCGGATAATCATATTCTGAAGCCTTTGCTTCTACTGTCACCTCATTGCTGACAACCTTCACAACAGGAACAGACGGATCATTTTTGCCTTTTTCATTGATATAGGCGATCCCACTTGTCGCGCTGGCAACGGTTGAACTGATCTTACCACGGATCGTGTTCACACTTTGATTTGCCGCACTCAATTCTACATTGGCGCTTTCCAATGCCTGTCGTGCCTGCACAACAGCATCGCTCGCTGCGTCCAGACTGCTTTCATATTGTGTCATTTCTTGCTTGTATTGTTCTTTTTTCACAGCGCCATCTTCACTATTCTCGTTCGTATTGTTATAGTTATTGGTCGCTTCATTCAGTTTTTGCTGCTCTCTAGCTTGCTTATCTTGGGCGATTGCTAGTGTTTCTCTTGCGTTAGCTACCGCAAGATTTAATTTATCTAGATTGGTACTTTGTTCATCTGCTTGTGCTTGATATTCTGTATTTGTATAGCTTAACAGCACAGTTCCCTCAGTAACTTCTTGTCCATCTTGAACATTGATTTCAGAAACTTTTCCTAATGTTTGGTCAAAATAATAATCCTGCGTATGGGTCGCTTCCACAATTCCGTTAAAGGTCAATGGATCAGACTTTTTCAATGTCACTGTTTGAAATTGATTTTCCTTCACGTTGTTGCTCTTCATTTGAGAATAGACAAATGCCCCGATAAACAACACCAATGCGAGAACACCTGCAAGGATACTCCAACGGATCTTTTGCTTTTTCGTCATTTTTTTCTTCTTCATCTACTACTCCTCTGGCTCTGCTTTAAATAGATGGACGATTACAAGAATCGCTGGGATTAAGAAAATGAATTGGAATACTAATCCCACGATCGTTGTCATGAAGGACAGATCCATCCCCTCAATCTCCATTTTAGGTTGCATAATGAAACCAATTGCAGCACTTAACAGACTCCAACCAATATCAACGTAATAAGGAACCTTTGTAGGAATTATCTCATCCGCTAACTTTTTATTCGCCATAAAATAAAGAACAAGTAAAGCAATAGTGATAATCAAAGAAAGAATCGAAATCACTTTTATTAATGGGCTATTTACATAATCGAACATTTGCTGTGCCATCGACCCCATCAGCTCATAATCACTCATTTTAGGATTTAATGTTTTCGGTAATCCTATCAGACTAGAAATAAGTGAAAATAGTCCCAAAACTATCAAAACCATATTCCACGTTTTTGCTTTTTTCAAATGCTTTTCCATTTCATCACTCCATCCAACAATTTTCAATTATTCATGAAAACAGCGCGACAACCCTAAGCACTTATTTCACAAATTAATTCCCATTATACTACTAAACTCAATCCATTTTGAAGAAAAATCCTGAAAAGAAGCTTTTTAGTCCTGAACGTACAAAATCAATAAAATCAATACTCTGATGCGTTTATTCTTTCTATTCTAATTTATAATTTTCAATCAAATTTATATCATTTTAAATCGTAAAGTCTATGAAAGATTTCTTTCACAATCCATTGAAAATAACAATCTTCCACTATTCGTATCTATTTAAACTAGTGGTATAAATTTTTTTGAAATAAGGATTTTTTTCCGAAATAAAAATAGCGATTCAGACTATCTGATCCTGTTACAGCAAATGCCGATGATCGCACAATCAAATAGGAAACTATCAAAGTGGAGTGGATGATTGCTAATCAACCCACCTGTATTAAATCCTCCTGGACTGACAAAGCCCGACCAACCTGCAGGAAACATAAACGATGCCGCCAACTGTATACCGTTGAAGAGGAGAATAATCAGCATGCTCCATGCTAAAGCATCAAAAAATCTTCTTCTTTCTATTTCATCATAGCGATGAAACCCAACCAATGCTCGAAACATTGTTACCGCACCTACTATTGAATAAACCATGAATCCTAAAAAAACTATTTGCATAACCAATCCGATCATTCTCTGTTCCTACCTTTCATTTGCGAGTAAAGATATCTTTACTTGAAACTCTATCACTCAATTCTAGATAAGTAAAGATATCTTTACAAAATTGATTCAAAGGACAGAACGCTTATTTAAAAAAAAACCCCCTGACTATAGAAGTCACGGGGTAGCTTTCAATTAGATGATGGATAAACCATTCATTTTAAGATACGCAGCTAGTCTTTCCTTACATGATCTTATTGCATGTGCGCTAGGTACTCTTATCCACGTATTCAAAACCAAAAAAAAAGAGCTGAGCTCTCAGCTTACATACTGAATGCTCAACTCTCTCTTACTATTATAACCCGTACGGGATTTGAACCCGTGCCTCCGCGCTGAGAACGCGGCGTCTTGACCCCTTGACTAACGGGTTAGTATTTCTCAACAGAAAGAATTATACTGCTAAACGATTTTTTTAGAAAGTATTTGCACTTTATTTTTCCAAATTATTAAATATGTGTTTATTTGACCATTCATGTTGTTTATATACTTATTACGTGTATAATAGGTTGTGTATTCAAGTCGTTGCTTTTCAGATGAGCTTGAATAACCCACCAAAGAAAAAGAAATTCATTTTTTCTCAAAGAAAAACGAATGTATTACTAGGAGGACCTATGAATCTATCACAAAGGCAAGAGAAAATCATTGAGATCGTCAAACGCGATCAACCGCTAAGTGGTGAAAAAATCGCTGAACACTTAGGAATTTCACACGCTACTTTACGAACGGACCTGTCCTTCTTAACCATGGCAGGTATTTTGGAAGCCAGCCCTAAAGTCGGCTACACCTACACAGGTGTGGGGATCGAACAATTCTTGTTCGACAAAATCTTTTCAGTAAAAGTCGAAGAAATCATGCTGTCCCCTCTGTTAACACCGCAGGATACCTCCATTCATGACGCGATCACAAATATGTTCATGTATGATGTAGGCTCGATTTATGTAACGGATAAAGAACAGCAGCTAGTCGGCTTATTATCTCGCAAGGATTTGCTGCGGGCTTCACTAAACAGCAACCTGCAAAATACACCTGTTGCAGTTGTGATGACACGAGCACCTCACCTGCAGACGTGTACAAAGGACTATACGATCTTAGAAGCCGGTGCAGTTTTACTGGATTATCAAGTGGACTCATTGCCGGTAGTCAGTGAAGATGATCCAAAAAAAGTGATTGGAAAAATAACGAAGTCACGGATTTTCAATTATATTATGCAGCAAGCAAAACAAACTGAAACCAATCGATAGGAGCGAAAAAAATGAAAAAAAGTGTCCCATTATACATGATCTCTGATTCAGTCGGTGAAACCTCACTAAAATTAGTGAATGCCGCAGCAGCTCAATTCCCTACAGTGGATTTTGATTTATCTTATCGTTTCCCTTTTACTAAAGATGAAGAAGAACTGAAAAGTATCTTAGGTGATGCCTTAAAGGACAGTGCGGTTGTCGTTACCACGTTGGTCAGTGATAATTTAACTCAAATCGTGGAAGATTTCGCTGAACGTACAGGCTTGCAATACATTAATTTAATGAGTCAGTTCATGGATATTGTTCACCAAAAAACCGGTGTTGCTCCATTACAACAAGCCGGTGTCGTTCATAAATTGAATCAGGAATATTTTGATCGTGTAGCTGCTATTGAATTTGCTGTGAAATATGACGACGGAAAAGACACGAAGGGCTTCCTGGAAGCGGATCTTGTTCTCTTAGGGATCTCTCGTACTTCTAAGACACCGTTAAGCATGTATTTAGCGAATAATCGGATTAAAGTGGCCAATTTGCCATTGATTCCAGAAGTTCCTCTACCTGAACAGATCAAGGCCGTACCAAAGGAGAAAATCATCGGTCTTGTCATTGAACCAGAAGTTCAGAAGAAAATTCGGATGAGTCGCTTGAACTCTTTAGGCTTAGCTGAAAATTCTCGTTATTCAGATATTAATCGCATCAAAGAAGAATTGGATTATGCGTTAAAAGTTTATGATGAATTAGGCGCCTTCACACTAGACGTTACCAATAAATCAATCGAAGAATCTGCAACACTGATTTGCGAACATTTGGACAACGCGTTATAAACAAGTTCCCTTCTACTTCTTACTTCGAATAGTACGTGTACGAGAATATATAAATAAGGAGCGTATCTATGCTATCGACCCGTGACAAATATTATCAAATGTTGGAGAAAGAATTTAGTACCAAGGAGGCGATCATGACTGAGTTAATCAACCTAGAGGCCATCATGCATCTGCCCAAAGGAACCGAACTTTACATCAGTGATATTCATGGGGAGTTCACTGCCTTTGACCATATTTTGCGTACTGGTGCAGGGAATATCAAGGAGAAAATCAGCCTGCTTTTCGGCGACCGCTTAACTGAACACGAAAAAGACAAACTGACGATCCTTGTGGCTTACCCGCGAGAAGCATTGGATGACAAAGACTTTTATGCCTATCGTGATCGTTCATGGTATCGTAAAAAAATTCGTCAGCTCTTAGAATTGCTGTCCTTTTGTTCCACTAAATACACGCGTTCTAAAGTACGGAAGGCCTTGCCAAAGCAATATGCCTATATCATTGAGGAATTGATGTATACTGATACGAATTATACTGATAAAGCGGCTTACTTTGATCAAATTTTGGCGCATCTGTTGGATTTGGAGCAAGGTCGTCCCTTTATCATCGCCTTATGTCAGAGCATCCAGCGCTTAGTCGTAGACCATCTCCACGTTGTTGGTGATATCTATGATCGTGGACCAGAGGCCGATAAAATCATGGATCGACTTTGTCAATTGCCCTCTATTGATATCCAATGGGGCAACCATGACATCCTCTGGATGGGTGCGTATGCCGGTTCTCGCGCGTGTCTGATGACCTTATTGCGGATCGCTGCACGCTACAATTATCTGTATGAGATCGAACAGGCCTATGCACTCAATCTTCGGCCATTATTCATGTATGCTGAGGAGCACTATCAAAAGAATCCCATCTTCACTCCGAAAGAAAAGAACAGCAGCGAGAGCTATTCCATTGAAAGCTTGGACAGTCTAGAAAAAGTTCACCAGGCTTTGTCGATTATCCAATTCAAATTGGAAGGACAGCTGATTAAGCGCCATCCTGACTTTGAGATGAATGACCGTTTGCTGTTTGAAAAAATTGATTTTGATAAAGAAACGGTTAACTTAGCCGGTAAAGACTATCCTTTGCAGGGAAGTTGCTTCCAAACCTTACAAAAAGATGTTCACGCATTGACCGAGCAGGAAGAATACGTCGTGGATACCTTACTAAGCTCCTTCCAGCAATCAGCCAAAATGCAGGAGCATATGCAGCTGCTGTTAAACAAAGGATCAATGTACCTAGTCTACAATCAGCACTTGCTTTTCCATGGCTGCTTACCGTTAAAAGCTGATGGTAGCTTTCTACCACTGAATGTTGCGGGAAAAGATTATGTTGGAAAAGATCTGCTGAACTTCTTTGAAGAGCAGATTCGCTCTGGCTGCCAAAATCAGAAGACCGATAGTTCACAGGCGGACTGGATCTGGTACTGCTGGTCTGGCAAAATCTCACCACAGTTTGGGAAAAGTGCCATGACTACCTTTGAACGGTATTTTATCGCTGATAAAAAGACCCATAAGGAAATCAAAAATCCTTATTACCAATTTCGCGACACTCATGATACCTGTCAGATGATTTTAGAAGAATTTGCTTTGTATTCGTCGAACTCGCGGATCATCAATGGACATACTCCGGTGAAGGTGAAAAGCGGCGAATCACCAATCAAAGGGGAAGGCATGCTGTTCGTGATTGACGGTGGACTCTCAAAAGCTTATCAAAAAACGACTGGCATCGCAGGCTATTCGCTGCTGAATAATTCGTATGGTTTCCAGCTCGTCACCCATGATCCCTTTGAATCGGTCGAAAATCTATTAGCCAAGCAAGCCGATGAAACCTCCTTGAAGCGAGTGATCGACAAAGACTTGAAACGCATCCTGATCAAAGATACGACGGTCGGTGACAGTCTCGAAGAACAGATTGAAAATCTGACTGGACTATTAAACTATCAAGACCAAAATGACAGCTAGCTCATTATTAATGAACTATTTTTCGTACGCATAATATTTTTCTAATCTGTTGAAGTAGGAAAAAAATGGTCAACACGGGTACCATCAACAATTGATGCTACCCGTGTTTTTCTGTATAGTGGATGCGAGGTGAAAAAATGGTTTCTGCATATATTAATATCTTTTTTATTTTTGTCTTAATGTTCATCGGTTATGTTCTAACCTATAAGCAATGGTTTTCAAACCAGATCGGTGATGCCTTCTCTAAGCTCGTCTTACAGATCGCGTTGCCCTGCAACATGTTTTTAACGATCACTAAGAACTTTTCCCGTTCGGAGTTTCTCCATCTTGTTGGTGGTATGGTGATCCCATTAATTTCTATGCTGCTGACCTTTCTCGTCAGCTTTATCTATTGCCGAATTTTTCGGGTTACTCCCGCTCGAAATGGAATTTTTTCTACAATGTTCACCTGTTCCAATACAATTTTCATTGGACTGCCAATTAATCTGGCGATTTTCGGTGAACAGGCCGTTCCGTACGTACTTCTCTATTACATTGTCAATACCACAATCTTTTGGACGTTGGGCATCTACTTTATCGCTCGAGACAATCCTCAGATTGAGCAGGCCACTGTCAATTTCCACCTGATTCCAATTTTGAAGAAGATTTTTTCTCCGGCGCTGCTGGGCTTTTTGCTTGGCCTGTGTGCCGTGCTGGTCAATCTTTCTGTATCTGATTCGATCGCAACCTTCTTAGGATACCTCGCGAATTTGACGACGCCGCTGTCAATGTTTGTCATTGGCATCATCGTTTACAATGTAGGAATTAAAAATCTGACCTTAAACAAAGACATTGTCGGAGTTCTCGTAGGACGTTACGCCATCTCGCCGCTCATCGTTTGGCTATTAGGGCAATGGATCAGCGTGCCTCCTTTGATGCTTTCCGTATTTATTATCCAAGCAGCGATGCCGGTTCAAAATTCCGTACCGATCTTGGCCCGTTCTTATGGAGCGGATCAGCAATTCGCCGCTTCTTCTTTAGGCTACTCCGTTCTCCTCTATCTGGCGTATATTCCGCTATTATTGAAATTGATACTATAAAAAACCTTCGAGCACAAACTCGAAGGTTTTCTTTGGCTTTCTACACAAACACTAACTTTGCTCTATTTGGTAATGATCTTATCAATACTTCCTAAGGCATCAGCCATACGAGCAATAATTGCTAATTGATTCAAACGGTTGTCACGAATTCTTTCATCGTCTACCATGATCATCGTTTCGTTGAAGTAGCGTTCAATCACTGGACGCAGGTTCGTCAATGTTTGATAGTTTTCTGCCATACTTTGGTTGGCAAACTCATCTTGCGCTTCCTTCACTGCTGTGTATAATTCCTTTTCGCTTTCGTTTTCAAACAGCTTAGGATCAACTTTGAAGTTGATGGTTTCAGGATTCATTTTCTTCGTTAAATTAATGACCCGGGTCAAAGCTTCCATCGCTTCTTTGAAATGCTCATCCGTTAAATGTTGGCTAAAAATTTGTGCTGTCTTGAAAATTTGTACCAAATCATCTTGGCGAGAATCCACCACAGCATCAATGATGTCGTGACGGATATTGTGCATTTGCAGACGTTGACGCAGACGTCCCTTGAAGAACTCAATGAATTCTTTTTGATCACGATTAAAATGAATCCCGTAATCTAAAACATCGTTGTTAATTGCATCTACAATTGCCCCTTGCATATCAGTGAATGGGAATGTCCAGCCTTGTGCTTCGACAATCCGTACGATTCCATACGTTTGACGACGCAATGCGTAAGGATCGTTTGAGCCGCTTGGAATCATGCCCACAGCGAAGAAACCTAGTACACTGTCAATCTTATCAGCAATCGCTAAAACAGCACCAATCGCTGTTTTTGGCAATTCTCCTTCAGAAGAAATCGGCAGATAATGCTCCCGTATTGCTGTGGCAACAGCTGGAGTCTCTCCCTTCAACAAAGCATATTTTTCTCCCATGATCCCTTGCAACTCTGGGAATTCTCCCACCATATTGGTAACCAAATCGAATTTATAGATTTCAGCGGCACGCTTCAGATCCGTTAATTCTTCTTCGCTCAAACCAACTTGTTTTCCGATGACTTGACTGATCAAGCCAACACGCTGCATCTTTTCATACATGCTCCCGATTTTTTCATGGAAGGTCACGTTCTTCAATTTTTCAACGCATTCCTCAATTGATAATTTCTTGTCTTCTTCAAAGAAGAACTCGCCATCTTCAAGACGTGCAGCCAAAACTTTTTGATTGCCTTTAATCACATTGTCCAGCTTCACGCTGTTTCCGTTACGAACAGAAATAAAATGAGGCAGCAACATTCCTGCTTGGTTGCGCACTTCAAAATAGCGTTGATGTTCCTTCATGGAAGTAACTAAAACTTCTTCTGGAACAGATAAGAAACGTTCTTCGAAATCACCGACAAAAGCCGTTGGATATTCGACTAAGTTTGTGACTTCTTCTAATAAATCAGCATCAAGATCGATGACCCATTTATTTTTCTCTGCCAGCTCTTCGATTTGCTCCACGATCATTTGTTGACGCTTATGAGCATCAGCGATCACGAATTGCTCTTCTAGCTTCACTTCGTATTCGCTAGGATCAGCAAGCTCAACTTGATCCCCTAAGAAGCGATGGCCTTCTGTCGTACGACCTGTTTGTACATCTAGTAATTCAAACGGAATGACTTCTTGATCTAACAATGCGACGATCCAATGAATTGGACGAATGTATTCAAACATTGTATCGCCCCAATGCATCATCGTTGGGAAGTTCATGCTCTTAACAACCTCTAATAATCCAGTTAGTACTTCTTTGCTTTCTTTCCCATGAATATATTTTGTCACGTAAACATATTCCACACCATTCAATTCACGGAAAGTAATCGCGTCTGTCGTTAAGCCTTGCCCACGGACAAAACCTTCTGCCGCTTTACTCCAGTTGCCTTCTGCATCCAATGCGATTTTCTTCGCTGGTCCTTTGACTTCTTCTTGCACGTCATCTTGACGGTCAGGAATATTCGTTACACGAATCGCCAAACGTCGAGGCGTTGAAAAGCTTTCGATCGATTCGAAGGTTAGACTGTTTTCGGTTAAAAATTTTGAGATTTTTTCTTCTAATTGTTTGATGCTTGGCCAAACCACGTGGGCTGGCATTTCTTCTAAACCAATTTCTAATAGTAGATTTTTCGCCATCTTATTTGCCCTCCTGATTCAATAATGGGAAGCCTAATTTTTCCCGTTCAGCTACAAATATCTTCGCAACTGAGCGTGCCATGTTACGAATGCGTGCTAGATAACCCGCACGTTCTGTAACAGAAACCGCTCCGCGAGCGTCTAATAAGTTAAATGTATGGCTGCATTTTAAAATGTAATCATAAGCTGGATGTACGAGATTTTCATCAATACAACGCTTCGCTTCTTTTTCGAATTTTTCGAAATTGTCTAAAAGCATCGCTTGATCACTTTCTTCAAAAGAATATTTGGAATGTTCATATTCTGGCTGCTTGAAGATTTCGCCATATTTAACCCTAGTACTCCATTCCAGATCATAAACGCTATCCACTTCTTGAATATAAGAAGCCAAACGTTCCAACCCATAAGTCAATTCAGAGGTGACAGGATTTACTTGAAGACCACCAACTTGTTGGAAATACGTAAACTGTGTAATTTCCATACCGTCTAGCCAAACTTCCCAACCAACACCGGCACAACCCATCGATGGATTTTCCCAGTTATCTTCAACGAAACGAATATCATGTTCTAATGGATCAATCCCTAATAAACGCAAGCTGTCTAAATACAGCTCTTGAATATTTTTTGGTGAGGGCTTCATAACTACTTGAAATTGGTGGTGTTGATACAAACGGTTCGGGTTTTCCCCGTAACGGCCGTCTGCTGGTCGACGTGATGGCTCAACATAAGCGGCACGCCATGGTTCTGGTCCAATAGCTCGTAAAAAAGTATACGGACTCATAGTTCCCGCTCCTTTTTCCGTATCGTAGGCTTGCATCAGCATACAACCATTGTCTGACCAAAATTTTTGTAATGTCAAAATCATTTCTTGCACAGTTAACTTGCTCATTCTGTTTCCTCCTGTATATTTTCTATGTAACTTTATCCATTGTTTTATTGTCTAACTGCTAGCTCATATCAAATGAAATCATTTTTCAAAAACACCAAAAATAATCCCTATTTTCACCACGCACACGATTCCACTAACCGTACTAAAAGTACGGAGTGGAACTCGCAAAAAAGTCCCCATGCCGAAATAATCGACATAGGGACGTATTAACGCGGTTCCACCCTACTTCCAAGCAAAGGCTTGGCAGCTTTAACTAAACGTGCTCACAAACGCCAACAAAATCTGCTTCCCTGCTTGGCTTCCACCGATCCAAGCTCGCTGTGATCTTCCACAAATTTCTAAATTTGATCATCGCACCTATTCAACTTGGTTCTATAATAGCGACACCAGACCCCTTTTGTCAAATCTTTCTGTCATGAGCGTTTCGCTTTTCACAGTTTTGCATAGTACAAGAGATTTGATTAATCTATTCGCTCAATCAATAGATGAGCCGTTTAGCGAAATCGTATGCGTGCGATAATAGATTTATTTTTCTGTTTTCGAAAAATAATTTCCTTAAACATGAGCTAGCTGCGCGTTTCGCTTTTCGTAATGTCTATGTTACAAAAGACCTTTTAAGGGAGCTAGCCAAAGGGGATTGGCTGAAATAGACCATCCTTTAATTGCATTGTCTCCGTAAATCCGATGGTCTTTAATAGTTCAACCGTTTCTGGAAAATGACAAGTTAAGGTCGTCGTCTCGTGGCTATCGCTGGTAATAATGATCGGGCAGTTTCTTTCCTTTAGTTGTTTCAATAAAAATGGATTAGGATAGGGTGTTGTTCGCCAGTTGCGAGAAATCGCGCCAGTATTGATCTCCACCATACCATCATAAGTTTCGATGATATCAATGACGTGATTCAGCGCCTGTAAAGCAATCGCTTGGTACTCTGTTCCTTCTTCATCCAACCAAGGTTGTTTTTCATTAAATTTCGTAATCAGGTCAAAATGTCCAACGATCTTCGAGTGGTTCTGGTTAATATGCTTAACTACGGTGTCATAGTAATCGCGCACCATTTGCATCTTATCCCCTTGGTACCATTCGTCCAGAGTCTTCATCAAGCTTTCCGGACTCTCATCGACACTGCGGAAGATTCCTTGACGCGGTGGGAAATAATGCACAGAACCTATTGTATAGTCGTATCCGTCAATTGGATCCGCACTGTAATAATCCCATTCTAAGCCTAGGCTGATTGTTAATTTCCCTGCCAACTTTTCCTTTAAATCACGCAATGCTGCTTGATAGGCCACTTCATTTTGTACACCAAGACAGCTAGGATCAAAAAGTGCTGGTGAATGACACGTAAAGCCTAAATCTGTAAAGCCCAAATCAATCGCCGCTTGTGCCATATCTTCTAAAGTATCTTTTCCATCACACCAAGTACTGTGCGTATGAGCGTTTGAATAAAACATCGCTGACCTCCAATTTTACTGCATCCGTTCTTGCTTCACCTTTTTATCGACAACATGCCGATTGGCTAATTCTTGACGTACCTCAGTCAAGTCAATCCCCATCTCAACCATCAATACAAGGACATGATACACCAAATCGGAAATTTCGAAAACAGTCTCTTTGTGATCCTCTTTCATCGCGCCGATCACTACCTCAGTGGATTCTTCTCCGACCTTCTTTAAAATTTTTTCGACACCTTTTTCAAATAAATAGCTCGTATAGCTGCCTTCTTGGGGAGCTTCCTTGCGCCCCTTGACAAGCTTGTACAAAGCATCAATTGTTGCTTGCTGATAAGCCTCACCGTATAAGAGTTCATTAAAGCAGCTCTCCGCGCCAGTATGACACGCTGGACCATCTTTTTTCACCTTCGCTACTAAGGCATCCTGATCGCAATCTAGTTTTAACGAAACAAGATGCTGATAGTTTCCGCTGGTTTCACCTTTGCGCCACAATTCTTTGCGGCTGCGTGAATAGAAGGTCATTAATTGATCCTTCAATGTTAATTCATAGCTTTCTTGATTCATATAAGCTAATGTCAGTACTTCATTGGTTTCGGCATCTTGTACGATCACCGGAATCAATCCTTGTTCGTCGAATGTTAATTCAGTCATCCCATGCCCTCCTTGTTCCTATAAAATGTAATCATTTTTCAAAATACGAAAAAATGAGGTTAATTTTCATTCAGTATACCATTCTGCTAATCTTGTAGAACTGACTATCTAAACAATGCGGACAGGAATATCCGCCGTCATCAATTGTTTTTTCAGATCAGGAATTTTTACTTCCCCATAATGAAAAATCGATGCAGCTAAGCCAGCCTCAATTTTAGGCAATTGAAACAGATCAATGAAATCTTCACTTTTTCCAGCACCACCAGAGGCTACGATCGGCAACGTGGTAATCTCACTGACAGCCTGCAAGAGTTTCAGATCAAAGCCTTGCTTCACACCGTCTGTATCCATGCTGTTGATGACTAGTTCGCCCGCTCCTAATTGCTCACCCTGACGAATCCACTCTAAAGCTTCCATTCCTGTATCTTCTCGTCCACCTTTAGCAAAGACATGCCATTCATCTCCGACACGGCGAATATCTACTGACAAGACCACACATTGACTGCCGTAGCGCTTCGCCCCCTCTTCAATCAGTTGAGGACGGCGAATCGCACCAGAATTAACGCTGACCTTATCCGCGCCACAATTCAAGACGCGTTCAAAATCAGACACTTCATTAATACCACCACCAACCGTCAACGGAATAAAGACCTCAGAAGCGACACCCTTCAAAATATCAGTGAACAACCCTCGCTCTTCCGCCGAAGCAGTGATATCATAAAAAACCAGCTCATCGGCTCCCTGCTCATTATAAAAACGCGCTAAAGTCACTGGATCATTGACGTCCTGCAGCCCAGCAAAATTGACTCCCTTAACTACACGGCCATCGCGAACATCTAAACATGGGACAATTCTTTTTGCGATCATTGATCGTCACCCCCAGCTTGCAAGACCTCTTCCAATTTTAAGCTTCCGTTGTAAAGCGATTTTCCAACGATTACACCGCTTATCCCTAATTGTTTTAAGCCTTCAATATCCTTTAATGATGCGACACCGCCAGAGGCTACGATTTCTATATCTAATTGATTCAATTTTTGATACAGCGGCAGATTAATGCCTTCACCCGTTCCATCACGAGAAATCTCAGTGAAGATGATTGTCTCTGCACCCCAAGCAGCTAGTTGCTGACAAAATTCAAAGGCATCAGTCTCTGTTTTCTCCAGCCAGCCTTCTACAGCTACCTTTTCATCTTTGGCATCGACCCCGATAGCGATCTTACTGCCGTATTTTTTTAACATCGCTTGTGTGAACGCTGGATCTTTTTGCGCGATTGTCCCGAGTATTACCCGATCCACCCCTGCAGACAAGCAATGTTCGATCGTTTCCTCGTCACGAATACCGCCACCTACTTCTACAAAAAGATTGGTGTTCTCAGCGATTTTTTTTGCGATTTCAAAATAATGAAGCTTGCCAGCTTTGGCACCATCTAAATCGACTAAATGCAGGAATTTTGCTCCTGCTTTTTCAAAGGATTGCGCAAAAGCTACAGGATCGTCGCCGAAAACTTCCTTTTGCCCATAGTCCCCTTGATACAATCGAACGACTTTCTGGTCTAGAAGATCAATTGCGGGAAAAATTTTCATACCGGCACCTCCGTAAATGCTTTTAAGATCGTTAATCCGACATCGCCGCTTTTTTCAGGATGAAATTGCGTCCCGAAAACATTGTTATTCTGTACAATACCTGGAATAGAGATTCCATATTCGCTGTCCGCGACTAAATGTTCTAGACAATCCGTCGCATAGTAACTGTGAACATAATAAACAAAGTCATTTTCACCTAAAGACTTTACCAGTGGACTTTCAGCATTTCGCACGTCCAATTTATTCCATCCGATCTGCGGTACTTTTAGGTCAATCTTTTTTTGATCAAAGGCCTCTCGCATCGAAACGATCCGGCCGGGAATCAAGCCTAATCCAGGATGCTTCCCGAATTCTTCACTTTTATCAAATAAAAGCTGCATGCCCAGACAAATTCCTAAAAACGGTTTGCCTGAAGCGGCTAATTCTTGAATCGGTTCGACTAGCGATAATTCCTCCAGCTTTTTCCGTGCATCGCCAAACGCGCCGACACCAGGTAAGATAATTCGCTCTGCTGCCTTCAGTTCCTCTAACGAACGTGTGATTTTACATTCCACACCTAAATATTCCAATGAGCGTGACAAACTAAACAAATTGCCAACGCCATAATCAATAATTGCTAGCATCGCTTGTCTCCTCCTAGTTTATCGTCCCTTTAGTGGATGGAATCTCATCTGGTGCCAATTGATTGATCGCTACGGCTTCTCCCAATGCACGCCCAAATCCCTTAAAGCAAGCCTCCACAATATGATGGCTATTTTTTCCAGCGATTTGATGTAAATGGATCGTCGCACCTAGTTCACGAGCAAAGGCAATGAAAAATTCTTCTACTAGCTCTGTATCAAACTGCTGCCCAATCTTTTCACTAGGAATGTCCAGCTCGACGACTGCCATACCACGACCACTAATATCGATGGCTGACATCACCAATGCTTCATCCATTGGCAACAGCATACTGCCGTAACGTTTGATTCCACGCCGTTCGCCTAGACTTTCTGAAAAAGCCCGACCGATCGCGATGGCGACATCTTCGGTTGTATGATGCGCATCTACTTCAATATCTCCATCACAAACAAGTTCAAGGTCAAAACGGCCATGACGAACAAACAGCTCTAACATATGGTCTAGAAAGCCTACTCCCGTTTTAATCGTTTGCTGTCCGGTACCATCCACAGTCAAAGAAAGCTGGATCTTCGTTTCGGATGTTTTACGTGTTACTTCGGCCTTTCTCATGCTTTCACCTCATTTAGTATTGTTGTCAAGACAGCGATCAGCTGCTCCATCTGCTCTTTCGTTCCTACAGTAATTCGCAAGTAGTCTTTTGTTCGTGGTTGATTGAACCAGCGCACGAGGATTTTCTTCTCTCTTAAAGCCAGAAAAAGACTTTCGCCTGAGAGTTTTGGATGCTTCGCAAATAAGAAATTTCCTTGACTGTCCGTTTGTTCGAATCCTAGCTTGGTTAACTCCTGCTTGCTCCACTCTCTGACCTTGATCGTTTCTTGAACCTTCTGATCCACATACACTTGCTCCTGCAAGACAGCACTACCCGCGGCTTGCGTCAAGCTGTTAACGTTGTATGGATTTAAACTGAAACGCAGTCGATTCAAATCCGCAATTAAATCCGTGTTCCCTATTCCGAAGCCCAAACGCGCTCCCGCCAATTGACGAGATTTCGAAAAGGTTCCTACGACAAATAGATTCTTGTATTGATTAATCAAAGAAACCATTGATTTTCCGCCGAAGTCGATATAAGCTTCATCAACGACCACCAAACGATCTGGATGACGTTCAAGAAAGGCACAAATATCGTTTTGCGGCAAATAGATGCCTGTTGGTGCATTGGGGTTCGCGAAAATGACCGTTCCTTTTAATGCATCGTACTCAGCTAAGTCTAGCGAAAAATCTTCTTTTAACGGAACCACAGTGGATTTCACTTGATACAGTCCACTGTAAACTTGATAAAAACCATAGGTTACATCTGGAAAGGCAATGCCTTTTTCAGTAAAGCCTTGGAAAATGTAAGAGAGGACTTCATCACTGCCGTTGCCTAGAAAAAGCTGCTCCTGCTTCACCCCCAGATATTTTGCTAAAGGCTTTGCGACAGCCTCCACTGCAATATCTGAATAACGATTCAATTTCTGAGCGGCCTCTGCTACTGCTTTTTGAACATTAGGCGCTGGAGGATACGGACTTTCGTTTGTATTTAACTTAATGTATGCTGCTTCATCCACCTGCTCCCCAGGTGTATAAGGCGTTAAATTCTGATACGTTTGATTTAAAAAGCTCATGCATCCTCACCTCTTCGTACCTTCATTGACCGCGCGTGCCCCATTAGATCCTCGGTCTCCGCAAACAATTCTACCGCTGGTCCAACAGCGTTCATCGCCTCTTCTGTGTAATAAAGATAGCTGCTTTTCTTAACAAAATCATCCACTGAAAGCGGAGAGTAAAATCGGGCTGTTCCTTCTGTTGGCAAAGTATGGTTCGGACCGGCAAAATAATCTCCCAATACTTCTGGCGTGTGGTGTCCCAAAAAGACACTGCCGGCATTCTCAACTTTACCTAACAAGGCAAAGGGTTCAGCCACAGACAACTCTAAATGCTCTGGTGCAATTTGATTCGCAATCGACAGTGCTTCATCTAAGTCTTTAACTAAAATAATTTTACCATTATTTTCAATAGCCGCTGCCGCGATTTCTTGTCGAGGCAATACAGCGAGTTGCTGTGCGACTTCTGCTTGAACCTCTTCAATCAAGGCTTCTTCTGTTGTTACTAGAATTGCTTGGGCTAACTTGTCATGCTCTGCCTGTGCCAGAAGATCCGCTGCGATCCAACGAGGATTCGCGCTGTGATCCGCCACAATCAACACATCACTAGGTCCCGCAATCATATCGATATCTACTTCACCGTAGACCATTTTTTTAGCCGTAGCGACATAGATATTACCTGGACCTACGATTTTGTCTACTTTTGGAATGGTCTCTGTTCCGTAAGCAAGTGCAGCGACCCCATGAGCACCTCCGACTTTATAAATCTCATCAACTCCGGCAATGGAAGCAGCCGCTAAAATAGCGGCAGGAACATTGCCTTCGTTATCTGTGGGAGTCACCATGGCAATTTTCTTAACGCCAGCAATTTTTGCTGGCAGTACATCCATTAATACAGTACTAGGATAAGCCGCCGTTCCCCCAGGGACATAAACCCCTACTCGAGCTAACGGAAGGATGCGCTGCCCCATAACTACGCTGCTATCTTCTGTCGAAACAAACCCTTGGCGTACTTGTTTTTGATGAAAGGACCAAATATTTTCTTTTGATTGCTCCATCACCTTTAGTAATTCTGGAGAAACTGCCTTTAATGCTGAATCGATCTCTTCTTGACTGACCGCTAAGGAATCCAAAGCTACATGATCGATTTCTTCGATTATTTGATAAAGCGCTTGATCCCCATCCGTTTGGACACGCTTGATTATTTTTGATACAACATCAGAAACATCGGCAGTTTCAGAATATTTCCGTGCTAAAATCGTTTTTAGTGGCACTTTTTGTGTTGAATAAACTCTCATAGCTGCTTCCTCACCTTCTCGATCACCTTTTGAATTCGTTCCTGTTTAAATCGCCACGTCGCGTTATTAATAATGAAACGAGCAGAAGACGGAGCAATCTCTTGAATTACTTTTAAATCATTCTCCTTCAACGTTGTACCCGTCTCCACAATGTCTACGATCACATCGGATAACCCCAATAGCGGTGCCAGTTCAATTGACCCATGCAGATGAATCAATTCCACGGAACGGCCGAGACCTTCATAAAACTCTCGGGTAATTCGCGGATACTTGGTGGATACTCGCAACGGTCGGGAGAAGTCTTCTTCAAAGTCGTTATGAGCAGCCACGGCCAATCGACATTTTCCCATATGCAAATCAAGGAACTCAATGACTTCGGCCTTACTTTCCAATAAAATATCTTTGCCTACCACACCGATATCCGCCGCACCATGCTCCACGTAGATCGCTACATCACTAGGCTTCACTAAAAAGAAACGCAATTTATTGTCCTCATCGCAAAAAATCAGTTTGCGATTTTCTTCAAAAACGCCTTCTGCTGCCACACCGGCCTTAGTGAACAGCTCATAGACTGCGTCACCCATCCGTCCCTTCGGTAAAGCGATATTCAAATACTCAGAGCTTTGATTATCTGACGGCAATTTCTGCCCCACATGATTTAGTTTCATTCCGAAACCGAGTGCTCCCTGATCCTTTCCTTGACGGCTCATTAAACGATCATAGCGACCACCATATAAAATGGTTTCTCGCGCTTCTTTAATAAAGCCTTGGAATAAAAGGCCGCTATAATAGTCGGCATCATTCATAATAGAGAAATCAATTCGCAAGCGAATCTTGTCGGATAGTTTTTCTTCCTGCAGCGCTGTATATAGTTGTTTCAATTCTTCTAAGCCTGCTTGAGCCTTAGGATACGTCGCTAATAGTTTCTTCGCTCGTTGATATTTCGTTTCAAAATTCCCGGATAGGCGAACCAATTTGGCTAAATTTTCCGATTCCTCTTTAGACAATCCAGCTTTTGCCGTCAGCTCATCCATGCCGTGAGAGCTCTTATCACGTAGACAGTCTAAGACCCTCTGGCGATCCTCCTCTGGAAAACGATCACAGATCCCATTCAAAATCCCCATATGAGAAAGGTCTAACGTCCCTTCACCCACTTGAGCCAAGCTTTCCCAAGCCAATTTTAAAACTTCTAGCTGATCTTCCCAGGTAATGTCGTCAATGATTTCTAAACCGATTTGATAGATTTTTTGGTATTCTCCGGCCTGTCGGTCGTGACGGTACACATCCTCGACATAATAAACTTTTCGTGCTTCACCCGCAGGTGTATTTTTAGCGATCGATAAAGTCACATCCGGCTTTAATGCCATAGTCCGTCCATCATTTCCCGTGAAGGTAATAATAGAAGAATTCCGCAAAAAATTGTAGCTCTGCTGATAATTTCCATATTCTTCAAAGTTATTTAAGTGATAAGGATGAAAATGATGCTGAGTATACAACTTTCTTAGCTTCAATTCGATTTGTTCTTCTGGTCTCAGTACTTCCCATAATTCTTCCACATTATCACTCCTAATTATGTATAGTTTCTATAGAAAAAATCCTCCAATGTGAGGCGACTCCTTTTATGGCTTAAATAAAAAAGAGCGAACCAATTTTCTTTTAACAGCCGCAAACATTAGTGTTTTCTAACAATATTAATTGTTTTGCCATAAATTAGCAATGGTAATCTGTGAAAGAACGCACTTTTTGCTAAAAGTTCGAAAATAAATGAATCAATAATAGAAGAATTTCTTAGATTCTTTTTAGAAACCTATCTGTTTTCTGCTATACTTTTGGTAACTTGATGCAGATTGGAGGAGTGAGAAATGTTTACTAAATTAAAGAAATGGAATCATTCGTTTAAATTATTTATGATTAAAAGGCCTTTCTTGTATACCCTATTTTTACTAGCGATTTTTCTCATTACGCAAATGATCATCAATGTCTATAGAAACGAACCCATACTAGCGAATTTTACCAATAATCTAGCTGTATTTTGGATTCTAATCGTGGGTTATCTCGCCTCTTGGCTATCAAAAAAGCAGGGGAAACAATTTTTGATTTGTTTTCTCTTCACCTTCACTTATTTAATGATTCAAAGTATTCTTGACAAAAGCATCGTAGATTATACTTCCGTGCTTATACTTTTATTCCTAGCTCTTCTGTTAGGCGGTATTTCATGGATGTTAGCTGACACTGTTGCCTCGCGAAAAAAAGAATTGGAGAAATCTGAAGATGAATCAACCAACTCCTAAAAACAGAAAAATCAATAATCAATTATTAGTCCTGTATATATTCTTCGGATCACTGCTATTTGATTGGTCTCATGATCTATTTACAAATGGCTGGTCACTTAAGCCCCTCTTCAATATCACGGCTATTCTATTGTTTTTGATAGCTTCTTACTTGGTTGAAAGGAAAACGAGCTTATCCCCTACAGCACGAGGGCTGTTCTATTTTCTTTACTTTCTGATTATCGGAACAATCGCTTCTGCAATCATCTATAGCAATCAATTAAATGGTCAAATGCTGTTCCTGTATTTATTCCTTTCTTTTGTGGGCACTCTTATTTGGCTATTTGTTTGTAAAAAATTAAGAGCAAAAAAATAACCTGCAACACCCATTAGGTTTTGCAGATTACTCTTCTCTTGGTTTTAGCACGTCTTGCCATTCACTCATTTGATCAATAAACTTCTTGCTTTTTAAGTGCAACCCGATATATTCCTCATAGAGCTGATCCAATGTCTGGCGGATCGCTTTTTTTGTTTCCAGCTTTAAATTGATGGTATTGATGTTTTCGTAGGTGATGCTGTTAAACATTCGAAGAAAATAGATTGCTCGTGGATCGGCATGGTAGCGATGCTGGTCCAAATGCCAATGCTCTTCACAGAGGATCCCATTGTATTTCGAAGAAAAATCAAATGCGCCAGTTCTTTTCCCGCAGACCCCGCAGGCCTGCCAATTCAGAGAAATACCAAAACGCTGCATGATCTGAACTTCGTAGATATTCATGATCGTCTCGCCGTCCGCTCCCTCATTCATCCGCTGCAATGCCTCTCGCGTAAATCCATACAGCGAAGGGTCATACACGTGGTCTTCAATTGCCGCATCTGCTAATCCTAAAATATAGGAGCCATAAGCATTTAAAAAAATGTCTTCCTGCAATTTACGCATAGGTTGAATTTCTTTCGCACTATTCAGGAAAGAAAGCCCCTCTGTTTTCAGATTTCCGATGAACACCGCTTCGGTAAACGGCTGAACGGCTGTCTGTAATGGATTATTGGCTCGGTGGATCCCCTTGGCGAAAAACATGACCTTCCCCGCTGATTCTGTAAATATTTTGATCAGCTTGTCCTTTTCCTTATAATCCCGACTAAATAAAATGATGCCTTTTGTTTCACCAATTTGCGCCACAACTTCACCTCCCATTATTAACTGTTCGACTTACAAAAAGCTCCACGAAAAAAATCGTGAAGCTCCTTTTCTTTAATAATCATCTTTGCGATAGCCATAATCTTGCAGATACGTTTGCTTATCGCGCCAGTCTTTTTGGACTTTCACCCAAAGCTCTAAATAAACTTTGTCTGCTAAAAGGGTTTCGATATCCTTACGGGCCTGAGTACCGATATTTTTCAGCATCTTGCCGCCTTTTCCAATGATAATCCCTTTTTGCCTTGTCCGCTCTACAATAATTGTCGCTTGTATATGGACCTTATCATTTTCATCTCGCTTCATTGATTCTGTAACAACTGCTACAGAGTGAGGCACCTCATCACGGGTCAGACTCAATACTTTTTCACGAATTAATTCAGAAACGATAAAGTATTCCGGATGATCTGTAATTTGATCGTCAGGGAAATATTGCGGACCTTCATCCATTTGATCGACTAAAACTTCTAATAAATGTTCCACATTATTTCCTTCAGTCGCTGAGATCGGGATGATCTCTTTGAAATCCATAATCGTACGATAGTCATCAATGATCGCTAGCAAATCGTCTGGATGGATTGTATCAATCTTATTGATCACTAGGTAAACTGGGACTTCCTGTTGGCTTAAACGCTCCAAGATGAAATCATCTCCGCGTCCACGCTTTTGATCTGCACTCACCATGAATAGAATCGCATCAACTTCACGCAGAGCGCTGTAGGCCATCTCTACCATGTAATCCCCTAAGCGATGTTTTGGCTTATGAATTCCTGGCGTATCAATGAAGACCACCTGTGCCTCAGGAGTCGTATAAACCCCTTGGATTTTATTTCTAGTGGTTTGTGCCTTATCACTCATAATGGCGATTTTTTGTCCTACAATACGATTTAATAAGGTGGATTTTCCAACATTTGGTCGACCAACAATCGCCACAAAGCCTGATTTATGTTCTGTCATATAAAAGTCCTTTCTGAACCTTTGGTAATTACTTTTTTAAAGAAAAAGCTCAATAATTTTTGGTAGGAAGATAATCACACCCACAATAATGGCAAAGACTGACGTCACTAGAACGGCTCCAGCAGCCATATCCTTGATCTTCTTTCCAATCGGATGGAAATGACAATCCGTGACCATATCTACTACATTTTCAAATACAGTATTGATAATCTCAACGATCCAAACTAGAAAGACTGCTAGAAAAATCCACAGCCACTCAAGCACCGATACGCCCAGCAAGAATGCCACCAAAATTGCCATTAGCCCAAAGACTACATGGGCACGCATATTGCGCTCTTCTTGAAAAACTGTCTTAATTCCCTGAATCGCAAATTCCAAAGATGTGACAAAATGCTTGTTTTTTTCCGTTTTATCTTTTAAGTCCATAGGCATCTAATATCTCTTTCTGTAGACCAAACATCTCTTTTTCATCCTCAGGTGTCATATGGTCGTACCCATTGATATGTAAAAAGCCATGTACGACTAGAAACCCTAGTTCACGGTCAAAACTGTGTCCATACTCTTCTGCCTGTTCACGGGCACGTTCTGTTGAAATCATGATATCGCCAAGATTTCGCGGCATCGGATTCTCCTCATCCATAATGATGGGAACTTCATCTTCACCTTCTTCTTCCAAGGCGAAGCTGATTACGTCCGTTGGTGCGTCTTTATCGCGATAATCACGGTTGATCACTTGAATTGCGGCATTGTCCATAAAAGTAACAGACATTTCAGTGTCTTTCGGCAGTTTTAAGTAATCAGCAGCAAATTGCAGTACGCCGTCGATTTCTTGGATTTTTTCATCAGAGACCTGCTCTGTTTCGTCAATAAAAGTAATATCCATTACTCTTCTCCTTTTTTCTCTTGCTCTTCTTTCATCTTCTCAGCCTCTGACTGCATCCGTGGATACTTGATCCTTGAATGGAAGGTCGAGCTTAGTCCGCTGATCAATGATTTTTCAACGATACGAATTTCTTTTAACGTCAAACCGGAGTCATCCAGCTGTCCATCATTGATCCGTTCTTCAATTAAATTATGAACAAATTCAGTGATCTTATCAATTGAAGGGTGATCCATTGCTCGAACGGCCGCTTCACAGCTGTCAGCAATATTTACTACTCCAGCTTCTCGTGTTTGCGGCTTAGGACCTGGATAACGGAACTCTGCTTCAGTTGTTTCAGGATTCCGCTCTTTTGCCTTGAAATAGAAGAATTTCATTAACGTCGTGCCATGGTGTTGATAGCAGATATCGATGACCATTTGAGGCATTTTGTATTCCTTTAAGATCTTTGCCCCTTCGATAACATGACCGAAGATGATTTGCTTGCTATCTTCTGGCAATAAGAAGTTATGCGGATTTTCCGCTCCCGTCGGCAAATTTTCTACGAAGAAATTCGCATGCCGAATTTTACCAATATCATGATAGTAGCAGGCTACTCGTGTTAAAAGTGAACGACCGCCGATCTCGGCTACCGCATTAGCGCTTAAATTAGCCACCATCATTGAATGATGATACGTTCCTGGTGCCTTTTCAAGTAACTCCTTCAACAGCGGATGATTTGGGTTACTTAGTTCATTTAGCGTAATCACACCACTATCTGTCACTAGAATTTCAATATATGGCTGCAAGCCCATCCCCATAATAAAAGATAGGATGCTAGCTGCAAAAGCACCTAACAGTAATCCCCAAGTTTGTGGATCAGTGAAGGACATCCCTTGATAAATACTTAAAATAATCGACCAAATGATTGGAAATGCGACGATCCATAGCATTGCTTGCTTCACTTGATCGGATAGACGTTTTTGCTTAACCATGACTGCCAGCGTACCAGAAAAAAGATAGGTCATTAAGATAACCGGCAGCATATTGGTTCCAATAGCTTTGTAATAAATAAACAACGCAAAGACCGTTTGGAAAACAGCGGATAATGCCCCCGCCCGACGATTAACAAATACAGTCAAGATCAACGGCATAAAGGCTGCTGGGAAAAACAATGCCAGATTGTTCGAAGAAGCTCCTTGAAACGCCTGCAGTATTTTCATAATGAAAACACCGATCGTCATCGTCGCGCTATAAAATAGAATAAAGCGCACACGTTGAAATTCGACTTCAAACTGACGACTATAAAACCATAGCAATACCCCCTGCAAAATCGCTGACAGAATCATCGCAATCAAAGGAAAAATCGAGGTGCCTGAACTAGTCAATCCTAACAGCTTCAACTTATTAATTGCATTAGCATCGATCTGGCTTCCTTCACGGACAATAACTTCCCCTTGATAAATCATTACTGGTTGAACAGAATCACTGGCTTGTTCTTTTAGTTCATCCGTCCGCTTCTGATTTAGCGAATCATTAATAATGATGCCATTTTCAAGCAAATAGCGCATTACTTGATTTGATTCATCTGACAAACCTAATCCTTGAATTTTATCAATGGCCTGCTGTTTATATTCAGCCAGATCGCTCTGTCGGATTCGTTTTGCCATCTGTTCATCTAAAAGCTTCAGACTTTCAGTGCCAACTTTTGTCAATTCCGTCGCGCTTAATTGCACAACCGCCTGATAAAAATCCTCCGGCAGCTGCTGATAAAAGGTAACCGCATCTTGGTCCAAACCTTCAAAATTCTTTTTAACAGCGGCAACACGCTCATCAACCGTTGGCTGAGGAACCTTTTCACCATCCTTGGCCTGCGATACTTTGGTCTGATAATTTTTATCTAAATCGCTATTAGCCTTTTGGATCAACGTAATCAATTGATTGATTCGATCATGCTGCGTTTGAGCCAAATCCGCTTGATACGTATATTCTGGAGTCACAGCTTCTGCAGCCAGCTGCCGCTTCTGATCTGTTTCAGCCTTATTCTCAATCGTCTTATTCGCACGAATACTTTCTGTTGCGACTTGACCTTCTTTGTAGTCAACACTTTTTTGAATGACGCTGGAAAGCATCGTCAAAACTAGTACCAGTGAAAAGACACCTAGAATAATCGGTATAAATTTTGAACCTAATTTTTTCAGCAAGTTATTGATGGGTCGATTTAACATCCAATTCCCTCCTGACTACTTTTCTTGGCGTCGTAGGTTCTCTTGTTCATACGCTTCAATAATCTCCGCAACTACAGGATGTCGGACAACATCCCCTGCCTCAAAGTTCACGAAACGAATCTTCTTAATCCCTTGCAAGGTACGCTCCGCATGAATCAATCCACTGACTTGTCCTCTTGGTAAATCCACCTGAGACGTATCCCCGTTTACAATCATTTTGGAATTAAATCCAAGACGCGTCAAAAACATCTTCATTTGCGAAATTGTCGTATTTTGCGCCTCATCTAAAATAACAAAAGCATCATCCAATGTCCGTCCTCGCATGTATGCAAGCGGCGCAATTTCAATAACGCCACGTTCTAATAAACGGTTCGTGTGCTCCACACCGAATATCTGATGTAAAGCGTCATACATTGGGCGTAGATATGGATCAACTTTTTCCTTTAAATCTCCTGGCAGAAAGCCTAGACTTTCTCCCGCCTCTACCGCAGGGCGTGTCAAAATAATACGCTGTACCTCACCCTTTTTCAAGGCAGCGATTGCCATGACGATTGCTAGATAAGTTTTCCCCGTACCCGCTGGTCCAACACCGAAAACAACATCAGATTTTCGGATAGCTGCAATATATCGGCTTTGTCCAATATTTTTAGGGCGAATCGGTTTTCCATTACGATCCTTTAATAGCTCTTCTTCATACATCATGACAAACTCATCTAGGTGGTTCTCACGTCCAAGACGTAATGCAGTCATTACATCGGGTGTCGCTACCTTGATTCCACGATCAATCAAAATCTGCAATGTTCGAATAATATCTCCAACCAGTTTCGCCTCTTCTTTCGGCCCAATGATTTGGATTGTTTCTCCGCGAGTATTGATTGTCGTTTCCGTATTCTCTTCTAAAAATTTAACGTGTTTATCGTGGGTACCTAAAAGCATACTGATGTCATCTTTTCCATCAAGCTTTATTTCTAACGACTCAAAATCGTTGCTATTCAACAAGCGCTCATCCCTTCATGAATCATTCCTTCTTATAATACCACACTCTAAATAAAAGAAAAATTGTCTAACCTCTAGATAAAGAGAACCTGAGAAACTGGTTATTTAAGCCAAAAAAAGCCGAGAGAAAATTCTCTCGACTCGTTATTGCTTATTTGTTTAGAAGCTCTTTGACGACTGCGTTGACTTGATTGCCGTCGGCTTTGCCTTTGACTTTCGGCATCACTGCCCCCATCACTTTACCAAATTCCTTTGGTGAAGTCGCTCCTGTTGCTGTAATCGCCTCTGAAACAATTGCACGAATCTCTTCTTCTGAAAGTTGAGCCGGCAAATATTTTTCAACAATTACAATTTCCTTTTTGACCTTATCAGCCAAATCGGTGCGATCAGCTTTTTCAAACTCGGATAGAGAATCACGACGTTGTTTCATCTCGCGAGACAATACTGTCAATTCTTCTTCGTCATTTAAATCCTGACCTTTTTTAATCTGCTCATTTTGAATCGAAGCTTTAAGCATCCGGATCACTTGCAAAGTCTCTTTATCTTTTGCTCGCATCGCTTGCTTCATGTCTTCATTCAAGGTAGTAAGTAGTGACAATAGAATCACTCCGTTCACAGACTAGAATTTCTTACGTTTTCTAGCTGCTTCTGATTTTTTCTTACGTTTCACACTTGGTTTTTCATAAAATTCACGTTTGCGAGATTCTTGTAGAGTCCCTGCTTTTGAAACGGAACGTTTGAAGCGACGAAGAGCATCGTCAAGAGATTCATTTTTACGAACCACTGTTTTTGACATATAAATTCCCTCCCTCCGGGCTTGAAATGTAACCGTTTTTGTTATTGAAATGTACTTCCAAACAACAAGACCGTCCATAAGTTATTATATCTAATGGGCTATTTTGAGTCAAGGTACTGAAGAATTTTAATTCTTAATTTATTCATGCAGTTTTTGACATTTCTCACAACGCCCATATAATTCAAAGCGGTGCCCCTCGATTTCGCAGCCATCTAATTGTTCTTTAAAGAAGTTCATTGGACACATATGGATTTCCTTTGTCATCCCGCATACAGTACAAATAAAATGATGATGATGTTCAAAATTTTCACTGCAGCTGAAGCGGAACTTCATCTCTCCTTGCAACTCCGTGTCTTCGATCAAGCCAATTTCACAAAATTCTCTTAAATTGCGATACACTGTATCATAGCTCAACCCAGGAAATTGTTCGTTCAAATAATCATAAACTTCACGAGCCGCAACGTAACGATTGCA
The DNA here is from genome assembly GCF_019175485.1 of Enterococcus raffinosus. Taxonomy (NCBI): domain Bacteria; kingdom Bacillati; phylum Bacillota; class Bacilli; order Lactobacillales; family Enterococcaceae; genus Enterococcus; species Enterococcus raffinosus. The sequence continues at coordinate 802,692 of NZ_CP072888.1, read as the reverse complement.
TTTGATCAAATAATCTAATAACGTTTCACGTTTCTTTGTATACTTAAAGCCATTTTCCTTTACTTTTGCCAAGGCTTTTTCTAATAAAGTCGTTTGTGTCATATTCTCCCTCGTTTCAAAGTGTAATGATTCCGAATAAACAGTATGGTATAATAAATTATTACTGATTGCAAGGGAGTTTTTCTTATGGATAGCGAAAAACAAAATGAGTTAGTCACTATTTTCATCATCTCTGATTCTGCTGGGGAAACAGCCTCTAAGCTGGCGCAAGCCTCAATGGCCCAATACCCAACCGTAGAATTTTGTCTCTTCCGTCGTACCTTTGTGCACACTGAAGAATTATTGATGAAAGCCTTAAATGACGCCAAGGCCGAAAACGGTATGATCATCTATACATTGATCGATCCAAAACTGTCAAAAATTGCGAAAGAATTTTGTGACAATGAAGACCTGTTTACGATGGACTTGTTGAATCCGGTTGTGAGTGAGATCGGCAGACGTGCACAGCTTGAACCAACTGGTGAACGAGGTGCGTTGCATCATCTGAATGAAAATTATTTCAAACGAATCAAAGCAATGGAATTTGCCGTAAAATACGATGATGGAAAAGATCCTCGCGGCTTTTTAGAGGCGGATGTCGTGTTATTAGGCGTATCTAGAACATCAAAAACACCGTTAAGCTTATACTTAGCCAACAAGAATTTAAAGGTCGCAAACTTGCCCTTGATTCCGCAAGCCCATATTCCAAAACAATTGTTTGAAATTGATCCGAAAAAAATTGTCGGCTTAACGAATGATCCTGAAGTATTAATCGGCATTCGTAAAGAACGGATGCGCGCCTATGGGTTAAACCCAGAAACAGCCTATTCGGATCGTGAAAAAATCCAAGCAGAATTGAAATTTGCCAATGATCTTTACCAAAAGCTAGGCTGTGAAATTATTAATGTAGCCACACTCTCTATTGAAGAAACAGCAGCCATGATTATGAGTGCTTTGGATCTTGAAGACCATAGTTATTACTTTATGGAAGAAGAAAGCTGAGATCAAATTGATCTCAGCTTTCTTTCTTTTTGCAGTTCACGGATTCTCTCTAACTGATAAGGCGTCATTTGATACACATCATTCAACCAATTGTGATAAAACAGGTGTGCTTGCGCGCGCCAGTAATTATAGATTTTCCCATTTTCGTAGTAATTTGCTGGTTTTGCCGTATCTATCCCACGATCATGGTCTCGTAAATATTCTTTTTCCAGCGTATCGGTGGCATATTCAAAATGACCCATCAAAAAAACATCGTGTTCATCATCCGATATTAAAATAGCAGACCGTTCTTCTTCATCCTTTGCGATTACTTTGATTTTTCTTTGACGTACTTGTTCTTCATTGATACCGGTATATCGAGACTGCGGCATCCAAAAGCGATCATCAAATCCTCTGAATAAACGAAAATGATGCTCGATGTCCTGCTTATAGATCCCAAATAACTTTTCCTTAAATGGAACCTTCTCAACGCCAAAATGATGGTACAGACCTGCTTGCGCTCCCCAACAGATATGCACGACAGACGTCACTGAAGTTTGGCTCCAATCCATGATCTCAACCAACTCCGGCCAATAGTCTACTTCTTCAAAAGCAAGTTGTTCAACCGGAGCCCCTGTGATAATCAATCCATCATAACAAGTATCCTTTATTTGTGAGAAGTCCAAATAGAATTTGTCGAGATGTGTTTTACTAGTATGTTTGTGCTCATGACTAGCCACTTTTAAAAAATCTACGTCAATTTGTAAGGGGCTTTGGCTAATCAAACGCAGTAAATGAATTTCTGTATCGATTTTATTTGGCATCAAATTTAAGATTAATAGCTTTAATGGACGAATATCCTGATGTTCCGCACGAGAATTGTCAATTGCAAAAATATCCTCCGACTCTAACACCGATTTCGCTGGAAAATCAGGCTCTAAACGAATGGGCATGGTTTATCCCTCCAATTTATCAAAAGCCTGTTGCAGATCAGCGAGAATATCCTTTACATTTTCAATGCCGCAAGATAATCGAACAAGACCTGGTGAAATCCCTGCTTGCTGCAATTCTTCATCCGTCAATTGGCGATGAGTCGAAGTCGCCGGATGCAAAGCACAGGTTCGAATATCTGCCACGTGAACCTCTAACGAAACAAGGTCTAAGGCATCCAGCCATTTTGCAGCCGATTCTTTTCCACCGGAAAATTCAACAGAAATAACTCCGCATAATCCATTTGGTACATACTTTTGTGCCAGCTCATAGTTTTCATCGTTTTCTAAACCAGGATAAAAAACATTCTTAATCGCCTTTTGTTCTGACAAGTATTTCGCTACTGTCATGGCATTTTGATAATGACGATCCATACGAATTGGTAATGTCTCCATACCAAGATTCAATAGGAATGAATTTTGCGGTGACGGCGTGGCACCCAGGTCACGCATTAATTGAACACGAGCTTTGGTGATATAAGCCGCCTGACCAAATTTTTCAGTATAAACAATGCCGTGATACGTTTCATCAGGTTCAGAAAGCTGTGGGAACTTGCCATTGTTCCAATCAAAGGTTCCGCCATCTACGATTACCCCACCTGTTTGCACAGCATGACCATCCAAATACTTAGTTGTACTGTGAATGACAATATCTGCCCCAAAATCAATCGGACGACAAAAATATGGTGTAGCAAAGGTGTTGTCGATAATAAATGGAATATCTAGTTCTTTTGCCACTGTCGCAAATTTTTCCTGATCCAGTACTTTTACAGCCGGATTCGCAATCGTTTCGCCGAAAATCGCTTTAGTATTTGGTTTTGCCGCCTTCAGTATTTCTTCTTTTGAAGCGTCTTGATCAATAAAGGTCACTTCGATGCCCATTTTTCTGAAGGTGTGAGCGAACAAATTATAGGTGCCGCCGTAAATATAGCTGGACGAAATCAAATGATCTCCCGCTTCTAAAATATTCAACACTGCATAAAAAGTTGCCGCTTGACCGGAGGATGTACATAGAGCACCCACACCGCCCTCTAGCGCAGCAATCTTCTCTTCTACGGCACCAGTCGTTGGGTTCGCTAATCGTGTGTAAAAATAGCCTGCTTCTTCCAAATCAAACAACTTTCCAATTTCATCAGTAGAATCATAGGCATAGGTCGTACTTTGGACAATCGGTAATACCCGCGGCCCTCCATTTTCTGGCTGATACCCAGCATGTAAACATTTTGTTTCAAATTCCATTACTCTTCCTCCTCATTTGAAATAATATAGTCAATAAATAAAGCTTAAATTAAACGTGATTGGGTGATACAAATATGATTCCACTAACCTGCTAAAGCAGGAAGTGCAACTCGCAGTCGACTCAATATTCAGAGGGTCTATAAATTTCTGACAAAATTTATTCTTAGCCTCGTCGAACTATCATTCTACTAAACAGCCTATTCAACAATTTCAATAACTGTTGAGTCCTCCAGCTCAAATAACATGAACTGCAAAAGTAGAACTGACAGCTAGCTCGATTTAGAAGAACTATTTTTTTCAAAGAGCAGAAAAAAATAGTTTTATTCTCATACAAATATGATTCCACTAATCTGCTAAAGCTCACAGTCGACTCAAGATTCAGAGGGACTATAAATTTCTAACAAAATTTATCCTTAGCTTCGTCGAACTATCATTCTACTAAACATTCTGTTCAATAATTTCAATAACTATTGAGTTCTCCAGCTCAAACAACGTGAACTGCAAAAGTAGAACTGACAGCTAGCTCGATTTAGAAGAACTATTTTTTTCAAAGAGCAGAAAAAAATAGTTTTATTCTCATACGCATACGATTCCACTAACCTGCTAAAGCAGGAAGTGCAACTCGCAAAAACTCCCGTCTTTTCATATCTGAAAGGACGGGAGTGCCGTGGTACCACCTTAATTTATCAGTCCCTCACAAGACTGAACTTTTGTCGTATTGCTACGAACTGCTATAACGGGCATTCCCGTGTCATATGACAATTGCTCCAAGGCCATCTTCCAACGAATCGCTGCTGCTTCTTCTCAGTTAACGAAGCTCTCTGTCAAGTCCGATCTGCTGTACTCTTCTCTTCTACGCAATTAAAATATTTGAACGCCTTCTTTTTCGACTGAAAGCACATCAATTAGTGCTTCATGGTCAAATGCCTTTAAAGTTTTCACCAATTTTTCTGTATTTTCAGGCGGTGTTAAAACAAGCACCGTTGGGCCCGCACCACTTAAAAAGCTGCCATATCCACCATAAGCTTTGCAAAACTCACGGATTTTTTTCAAATGAGGCACGAGATGCTGGCGATGACTCTCATGCAAAATATCTCGTTCCATCATCTTTCCAGCTAATGGCAAATTACCATTTAGAACAGCCGCAATCATCACATTCCCGATTGAGCTGGCTTTGACAGCATCGCGATAAGACATTTCCTTTGGTAAAACCGCACGACTTTCCGAAGTCAATAACTCGTGATTTGGAATAAAGGCAATTACATCACAATCAGGAAATGTATGTTTTACAAAATTCACCTCATTGTTGTTATAGCTCGCAACGACAAAATCGCCACAGATTGCTGGTGCGACATTGTCTGGGTGTCCTTCGATTTTTGTTGCATAGGACACTTTTTGCTGTGGCGTCATTCCTAAATTCCCTAACCGATTGGCTAGTTCGATGCCGGCTACTACAACGGAGGAACTGCTCCCTAATCCACGAGCGATAGGAATATCTGAAGTCATAGTAATTTTATGCGGCGTTAGCTTAGGAGCCAAATCTAAGGCTGTTTGGATTAACAGATTTTTTTCATCTGAAGGAATGGCACTTCCTAATTGATGATCAATCTGCCACTGTTTTGTTTCAGGACCTATATCAATAGTCAAATATTGTGACAACGCGATCCCGCAGGAATCAAAGCCGGGACCTAAATTGGCACTCGTTGCTGGGACGCGGATTTTCATAGTGCGGCCACTCCTTCACGTAAGTGTCGGCGCATATCCTCCAAATCACTCATCTTGTTAATCTTAATATCTGTTTCATTGATTGCCGTATCCGGATCTTTCAATCCATTTCCAGTGAAGACCGTTACCACCGTCTCACCTGGTTTGATTCGGCCATTTTTCACATGTTGGATTACCCCGGCAAGAGAAGCTGCAGAGCCTGGCTCAACAAATACGCCTTCTTGGGCTGCAACCTTTCGATAAGCATTAAGAATTTCTTCGTCTGTCACTGAATCGATATAGCCTTTGGATTCATCTCGAGCAGCTTCAGCCAGTTTCCAGCTAGCAGGATTTCCAATACGAATGGCAGTCGCTACTGTTTCTGGTGCTTCGATAACCTCACCTTTTACAATCGCTGCGGCTCCCTCTGCCTCAAATCCATGCATACGTGGCAACGTTGTCCCTTTTTTCTCATGCCATTCTTTGAACCCTTTCCAATACGCAGAAATATTTCCAGCATTCCCGACAGGAATCGACAAAACATCTGGCGCTTGTTCCAATTGTTCACAGATTTCAAAAGCAGCCGTTTTTTGTCCTTCCAAACGGTAAGGATTTACCGAGTTTACTAAAGCCACTGCTTCAGTTTCAGCAATATCACGTACGGCTTTTAACGCCTCATCAAAGTTTCCGGGAATTGAGATAATATCCGCACCATAGGCAATCGCTTGAGCTAATTTACCCATAGCGATTTTTCCGTCTGGAATTACGACATATGCTTTAATACCAGCACGCGTTGCGTAGGCGGCAGCAGCAGCACTTGTATTTCCCGTTGATGCACAAATAATCGCTTTTGCTCCATCTTCTACCGCTTTCGCTACAGCCATCACCATGCCCCGATCTTTAAATGAGCCTGTGGGGTTTAAACCTTCGTACTTCCCATACAAAGTAATTCCCAACTCTTTTGAAAGATTCTTTAAAGGAATCAACGGTGTATTTCCTTCTGCTAAGGCAATTTGAGGTGTCTTATCTGTAATTGGTAAATACTCTTTATATTGTTTTAATAGACCTTCGTACATGCTTATTCCCCCATAACTTTCATCAATGATATCAATTTGTAGCTGGTTTTTTCTTTAATTTCCTTTTGAACGGTATTCATCTTTGTCTCTGATGTTTCATGTGTGATCAAGACAACCCGTGCAGTCTCACCATCACCTTTTTCCTGAACGACTTGTTCAAATCCTACTTTTGTCTCTGTCATGATCTCAGCCAGCTTCAAGAATTGACCCGGCTCATCTGGCATTTCTAAAGATAAAAAGTATTTACTGATATTGTCACTCGGTGATGTTAATTTCGTTGGTTGGGTATAGCCAGTAAAACGATGCCCTACAGTATTCTTTTTCATCTTATTCACAATCGTCATCAAATCAGCCACAATGCTGGTCGCCGTAGGACGTGCACCAGCACCTGGTCCATAATACATAGATTCGCCAATCCCTGAACTTTTAACAAAAACAGCGTTCATCTCATTGTGAATAGAAGCAAGTGGATGCTCATGCGGAACTAAAATAGGACCGACTTCAACTGAAATCGTATCGTCCTTTTTGATTGTCGATCCAATAAGCTTGATCGTATAACCAAGCTGATCAGCTAAAGTAACATCTTCAGCGGCCAAACCGCGAATTCCCTTGATCTTAACTTGATCCATCGTAATAGACATCCCAAATGCAAACTTACTTAAAATGACCATTTTATAAGCAGCATCAATTCCGTCCACATCATTTGTTGGATCACTTTCTGCAAAGCCAAGCTCTTGCGCTTCCTTCAAGGTTTCATCATAAGTGCGTTGCTCCTGCACCATTTTCGTCAACATGTAATTGGTCGTTCCATTGACGATACCTAGAACTTCGGTAATATCATCTGCAGCCAAACTATTAGCAATCGTTCGTAAGATCGGAATCCCACCAGCAACACTGGCTTCATAATACAAATTCCGTTGCTGCTCTCGTGCAAGATTTACCAATTCACTGCCATGCTGCGCCAATAAATCCTTGTTTGCGGTCACAACATTTTTCCCCGCCAATAACGCTTTTTTAATGAAGGTCTTAGCCGGCTCGATACGACCCATTACCTCCACAACAATGGAAATTTCAGGATCATTTAGAATAGAATCGAGCTCAGTAACCAATTCCAAATCATATTTCTCTGCTAAGGCGCTTTTATCTTCCTCTGGTCGGATCAAGGCTTTTGTTACAACCAAGGGACCGCCGATACTTTTTTCAATTTTATCTCGATGATCTGACAAAATTTCCAAGACACCAGTACCTACTACACCTAAACCTAATAGACCTACCTTGACTGCTTTTTCCATAATCCGCCTCCACTAAATTACATTCGTATTAAAAGTAATTTCATCATATTCTAATAGTTAGCTATCAGTATAACAAAATTTCTGCAAAAAAAAAGAGCTTTTCCAAAAATTTTGGAAAAGCTCTTTTTTATTGGTGCAGGACGTGTCGGAAGGTTTGCTCTAAAACATCAAGGACGTGTTGATCATCCAGACTGTAGAGCATAGCCTTGCCGTCACGACGCGCTTTGACTAAACGGTTGTCACGTAATAATTTTAATTGATGAGAAACAGCAGATTGTTCCATTGCTAGCGTATCGCTGATTGATGAAACATTCCGCTCTCCCTCTTTTAGAAACATCAAAATTTTTAACCGTGTCGGGTCACTCAAAATTTTAAAAAATTGGCTGACCGCTTGAAATTCTTCGTGTTCCTTCATTTATAGCCCTCATTTACTCTATTCGGCAATTTTGCGGATCGCTTTTTCATAAGTTGCAATTTTTTCTGCAGCGGCATCATGGGAGTCGCCTTTTACACCGATATAGAATTTGATTTTTGGTTCTGTACCAGAAGGTCGAACGGCAATCCAAGTTTCATCTGCCAATGTGTATTTCAAGACATCTGAAGCTGGCATATCGATCGCGGTTTCATTTCCTTCAGCGTCAATAGCTTTAGACACTTTGAAGTCTTCAGTCAGGGTAACTGCGACATCTGCGAATGCTTTTGGTGCCTCGTTACGTAAACTACCCATAATCGTTTTGATTTGTTCAGCTCCCTCAGCACCGCTCAAGGTAACAGAGATGGTTTTTTCTGCATAATACCCGTACTCTTCAAAAATATCCTGTAAGCCGTCATATAAAGTTTTACCCTGTTTTTTATAGTAAGCTGCTACTTCAGCTAGTAGCACTAATGCTTGAATCGCATCTTTATCGCGGACAAAAGACTTAATCAAATAGCCATAGCTTTCTTCAAAGCCAAACATGAATGTTTGCGAGTTGTCATCTTCATATTGTTGGATTTTTTCAGCGATAAACTTGAATCCAGTCAGCACATCTACCATCTTCACGTTATAAGAATCCGCGATGGTTGTCGCTAATTCACTTGATACGATTGATTTTAAAACAACTGCATTAGCTGGTAAAGTTCCCGCTTGTTTATGTGCCTCTAAAATATAACGAATCATAATCGCGCCGATTTGATTTCCTGTCAATACTTGATAACGGCCATCAGGCAAACGAACAGCAGCGCCTAGTCGATCGGCATCAGGATCCGTTGCGATCAACAAGTCAGCCCCTTCTTGTTCTCCTAGCTTAATGGCATATTCAAAGGCTGAATGTTCTTCTGGATTTGGTGATTTTACTGTAGAGAAATCTGGATCAGCGATTGCTTGTTCTGGTACTAAAACAAATTTTTCGAAACCTGCTTGCTTCAAGGCTTTTTCACCCAACATTTTCCCAGTACCATGTAATGGCGTGTAAACTAATTTTAGTTCTTTGCCCATTTCATCAATCAATTCTTGGTTGATGGTTACTGATTTGATCTCTTTCAAGTATTCTGAGTCCACTTCATCACCAATAATATTGATCAGTCCGCTGTGTTCAACCTCTTCATCCGCTAAAACTTCAACTTCTAATGGGTTTTCTACAGCACGTACAAACTTCGTCAATGCATCTGCATCTTCTGGCGGCATTTGCCCACCATCTTCGCCATAGACTTTATAGCCGTTATATTCTGCTGGGTTGTGAGAGGCCGTAATCATAATTCCTGTAAAGGCATTTTCAAAACGAACAGCAAAAGACAACTCTGGTGTTGGACGTAAACTTTCAAATACAAATGATGGAATATCGTGTTTGGCTAATGTTTTTGCCGCTTCCATCGCGAACTCTGGTGACATGTGGCGTGAATCATACGCAATTGCTACACCACGACGTTTAGTCTCGGGATCTTGTGTATCCATAAAACGCGCCAATCCTTCAGTTGCTTGACGAATAGTAAAAATATTCATCCGATTGACACCTGGACCTAATACTCCGCGCATCCCTGCCGTTCCAAATTCTAGTTGTTTATAAAACGCATCTTTTTTCAACTCTGGGTCTTTACCTAGGTCTTGTAATTCTTTACGCATTTTTTCATCTAATTTATCTGAATCAATCCATTGCTCATAAACTTGTTCCCAAGACATGAAACACACCTCTTTCAAATTTTTCTTACCATTTAAGTATACCATTACTGTTATATTCGGCAAAGAAAACTTGCATTTGGTCGTGCCTAAAAGCCCGTATTTTTTCTAAAAAAGAGGAAGACACGATTGGCCTTCCTCTCCCTGATTAATTTTGTGCTTCGATGTACTTATAAACTTGTTGTCCAGCGATTCCACCTTCACCGACAGCAGTCGTGATTTGGCGTAAATCTTTTTCACGGGCGTCACCAATAGCAAAGACACCAGGAATTTTTGTCTTCATTTCATGATCGGTTTCAATCCAGCCAGCGGCATTTGTAATCCCGCTATTCTTAAATGGCTCAGTTAGTGGTTCCAAACCAACATAAATAAAAGCGCCATCTGCAGGTTCTAAATGAACCTCTCCAGTTTTCACATTGCGGATTTGAGCCCCTGTAACAACCATGTCGTTGCCGACGATTTCATCCACTACACTATCCCAAATAAATGAAATTTTCTCATTAGCAAAGGCACGATCTTGAATAATCTTTTGCGCCCGTAACTCATCGCGGCGATGTACAATGACCACCTCAGAAGCAAAACGAGTTAAATAAATCGCTTCTTCAACTGCTGAGTCCCCTCCACCGACAACAATCAAGCGTTTATTGCGGAAAAATGCACCATCACAAACTGCACAATAAGAAACTCCTCGTCCTGCAAAGGATTCTTCTCCTGGCACACCTAATTTACGATGGACACACCCTGTTGCAACAATGATGGTCTTGGCTTGATAGCTTTTATCTTCAGTAATTACTTCTTTGTAGTCTCCATGATCCTTGATGTCCTGAACGATTCCATAAGCATTCTCTGTACCGAATTTCGTGACACCATCATACATTTTCATTGCAAGCTCAGGTCCCATGATTGATTCAAAACCAGGATAATTTTCAACTTCAGCGGTATTGTTCATTTGTCCGCCTGGTGCGCCACGTTCAATCAAAAGAACTTTTAAGTTTGAGCGTGAAGCGTATAAGGCTGCGGTCATCCCTGCTGGACCCGCACCGATAACTATTACATCATACATTCAGTCATTCCCCCATTCGGCTTAACTTTACATCCAAGTGTTTATTCTGTCGACAAATCTGCTTACTAAATGTAACCTTCCTTATTTTCTTCATAATAAGGCTTGGGAAATTCTCACATTTATTATGCTGACTCATTGTCGAGATTTTTGAATGATACCTGATACACCTCTCTGAAGACATCAGGTCAAAAAAGAAGGGCAATCATCCTGCGACGATTGTCCTTGCAAAATTATTGTTGATTTTTCATTTGCTGCATCATTTGACGAACTTTTTTCTCTGAAGGCTTTTGACCCATCGACATCATCATCTGACGTAACATATCCTCGTTGATTGGAGGATTCTTTTTGAAATAGTCTTGCATATATTTACGAGCTAAGAAGAAACCGCCGACAGCACCTAATAGTGCAGCGATTACTGCGATCAATACTACGATTCCAGTTGATACCATTTTCACCGCTCCTTTCCTGACACATTCTCATACATTTTACTAAAAGATTCTCCAAAAGAAAAGACGTTTTAAGAAACTTCAAATCTGTCTGTGTAAATTTAGTCCAATCTTATTCATTGGTTGAGACGCGACCCCTTTTTTTGTCTACTAACTAAAAAAATTGGACAGGCGTTTTCTCGCTAATTTGAAGAAAAAAGTGAAAATACTCAATTATTTTTAAATAAATGATGAAATATTGATTAGAATATGTTAAAATGCAAAACAATATCTTCCTCGCTGGTGGCTAAGTGAAGAGGTGTAAGTATGAGAGAGTTTTTAAAATCTGTAAATCGGATTGTTGTAAAGATCGGAACAAGTTCTTTGATCCACCCAAACGGTAAGATTAATTTGGATGGTATTGATCAATTAGCATTTGTACTCACCGATCTACGCAATCAAGGAAAAGAAATACTATTAGTCTCTTCTGGCGCTATTGGTGTCGGCATGGACAAGCTTCATATCCCAGAACGTCCACGGGAGATCCCTGTACAGCAAGCAGTCGCAGCTGTAGGACAATCAGAGCTGATGCACATCTATAATCAGCGTTTTTTAGGCTATAGTCAACAAACGGCTCAAGTGCTGTTAACGCGAGACGTAGTAGATTTTCCAGAAAGTCGAAAAAATGTAATTAACACCTTGGAGCAGCTTCTTTCGATGGGCATCGTTCCAATCATAAATGAAAATGATACTGTAGCTGTGGACGAAATGGATCACACGAGAAGATTTGGTGATAATGATGAATTATCAGCAATCGTTGTACAATTAATGGATGCGGATTTGTTAATTATGCTAAGCGATATTGATGGGTTCTATTCTGATAACCCATCAAAGAATAAGCAGGCCATTCTCTACTCCACTATCTCCACAATCAACCAAACACTGATGGACCAAGCAGGTGGAGAAGGAAGTCGCTTCGGAACAGGCGGCATGGTCAGCAAATTGAAGGCCGCTCAACGAATCTTAGACGTAAAAAGCGCGATGGTCTTGGCAAATGGAAAACCTCCCAGAATAATTTTTGATATTTTAGCAGGCGTAGAAGTCGGAACATTATTCAAGGAGGGACAACATGAATAACTTAATGATCAGTTTAGGAGAAAAGAGCAAAAAAGCCGCGCAAGAGTTAAGTCAACTGGAGACCAGCAAGAAAAATGACTGTCTACTACAGATGGCAATCGACTTAGAAAACAGTAAAACCACGATACTACAAGCAAATCAGCAAGATCTGAAGCAAGCAAAGGAAAACGGCATTCCAGAACCGCTGATGGATCGTTTGCGCTTAACCGACGATAGAATCCAAGAAATGGCTGAAGGAATCCGCCAAGTAGCGGCTTTAGCGGATCCAATCGGCGTCGTAGAAAAAATGTGGCGTACCGAAGATCAGCTAATGGTGGGACAACAGCGTGTGCCATTAGGTGTAATAGGGATCATCTTTGAATCGCGACCAAATGTAACAACCGATGCGGCTAGTTTATGCTTCAAGTCGGGAAATGCAGTACTATTACGCGGCGGCAAGGAAGCCTTCTACTCAAACCAAGCCCTAGTTAAGCTCATGCAAAAAACATTACAAAATAAACAATTAGACATTGGGATGATCCAGTTCGTCAATGACACTTCTCATGATGTAGCAAACGAAATGATGCGGTTAAATGATTATCTAGATGTCTTAATTCCTCGAGGCGGAGCTGGTTTGATCCAACGTGTTAAAAATAGCGCTACTGTCCCTGTAATCGAGACAGGAACAGGGAACAATCACGTATATGTAGATAATGCAGCGCAATTAGATATGGCCAGCGACATCGTCGTGAATGCGAAAGCACAACGTCCTTCAGTGTGCAACGCAATCGAAACCTTACTGGTTCATGAAGACATTGCCTCGGAATTTCTGCCAATGATTGAAAAAAATTTGATTTCACACGATGTATCTTTACGTGCTGATTCGAACGCTTTGTCTTATTTAACACAAGCATCCTTAGCAACTGAAGAAGATTGGGCAACAGAATTTCTAGATTACATCTTGGCAGTTAAAGTCGTTGCCTCCATCGATGAAGCAATTGAACATATCAATCGTTACAATTCGAAGCATTCAGAAGCCATAGTAACGGATAGTTATCACAATGGACAAAAATTCTTAAAAGAAGTGGATGCGGCGGCTGTATATATCAATGCCTCTACTCGCTTTACCGATGGCTTCAAATTTGGTTTTGGAGCAGAAATCGGGATTTCTACACAAAAGCTTCATGCACGTGGTCCGATGGGCTTAGAACATTTAACTTCCAGTAAATATATCATTTACGGAGATGGGCAAATTAGAGAATAAAACACTATAAAACTAACAAAGGAGCTGACCCAAAAGTCTTTTAAACTTTTGGGTCAGCTCCTTCTCGCGAATAAACGACGACTCATAAGTAGCGTCTTCGGAAATAAACCGAAAATTCAAAAAAATTTGAGGAACAACTTCCGGAATTCCATTCTTATTTCTTGACACTGAACACTTATGAGTCAGTCTCGTTGATTATTGTGCCTGAATTTTTTCTAATAAATCGGGATCAAATTTACCAGCTTTCAGCATAGCAATTTCAAATCCATAAGGCGCCTGTTGATTTTTTTTGTCTTCTCCAACATAAGGTGTTTCTAAAATTTTTGGCAATTCTTTCAATTTTTCATGGTGAACGATAGCATTCAATGTATCAAAACCAATTGTTCCGAAGCCAATATTGGCATGGCGGTCCTTGTGAGAACCCATTGGATTTTTCGAGTCATTTACATGGATCACCTTCAAGCGATCCAAGCCAATCACCCGATCGAACTCAGCCAACACTCCGTCAAAATCATCCTTCACATTGTAGCCTGCATCATTGGTATGACAAGTATCAAACGTCACCGAAAGTTTCTCGTTCAACGTGACCCCATCAATAATGTATGCGAGCTCTTCAAACGTTTTTCCTAATTCAGTTCCTTTACCCGCCATCGTTTCCAGAGCAATTTGCGCTTTTTGATCTTTAGTAAGTACTTCATTTAATCCTTTGATAATTTGATCAAGACCCGCTTTTTCACCTGCTCCCACGTGAGCGCCTGGATGTAAGGTGATTTGCATCGCACCTAGAGCCTCTGCCCGCATGATTTCATCACGTAAAAATTGAACGGCAAAAGGAAACATCTCTGGCTTTTTCGTATTGCCTAAATTAATGATATACGGCGCATGCATGACAATATTTGATAATCCGTGTTCCTTCATAAACTCTTCCCCAGCCGGAATATTCATCTCATCCACTGGTTTACGACGTGTATTTTGCGGCGCTCCACTATAGATCATAAAAGTTGACGCATCATAACTTGCCGCTTCTTGTGCTGCACCTAGCAGCATTTCTTTTCCCTTCATACTTACATGAGAACCAATTAACATAAAAAACCTCCATCTGTTTTTCTTTATAAAAATAGTAACAAGCCTGTCATCAACGGCAAGCTGATCAGGAAACTGAGAGACGAAGTGAACCCTACTACCTCCGCCCGCATTCCCGCAGCAACACTGTTGATAACAGCAAACGTCGGAATTGGCCCGACAGATACGAGACATAAAACGATTTTGATCATCATTGGAATCGGCAGCAGCATAAAAACAACAGCTAATAAGATTCCTAAAGCATATTTGATGACTAAAACACGCAGAACTAAAGCCAAATCTTTTTTTGGCAAGCGTAATTCTAAAAATAGCCCAATCATAAACATTGATAAAAATGTATTTGCACTAGCAATGGGCTGCGCAATTTGAAATAACGCTGGAGGGAGATCCATCTTTACCATTCGGAAAAAGAGCATGATCAAATAGCATAAAAAAGGAACTGACCTGCCCAAACGACCAAGAACCATTTTTGCAGATGGCCGTTGTCCATTGCTTCCACTAATCCCTTCAATCACAACATTTGAACCGCCAGCTAACATCACACTATTTCCAATATCGAAAAAGGATAGAATAGGAATCGCCAGCGGCATAAAACTTTGAACAAAAGGAATCGCAAAATTCCCAATATTATAGCCGGAAACACTATACATCAAAAATTCTCGTTCTACTTGTTCTTGCTTTTTTGAGAAAAAATGACCAATGATTATCATTACAAGATTCAATACTAATCCTGCAGCAATCAGTAACAATAGCTGATTTTTTACTTCCAAGGATTGCAAATTGACAATGATTGCCGCTGGTAGTGTAACATTGACAACGATTTTTGAAATCGTTGTTCCATCGGCTTTCATCAATAAGTTTAATCGTTTTGTTAAATAGCCTATCAAAATAATAACAAATAATCCCAACGAGTTTAATAAAACTGCTCTCACACACTCACTCCATCCGCTATCTAAAACGCTTACCGCCTATTACATAGAAAGAGGATTGCTCCAAAAAAATTGGTACAATCCTTTTTCTACTAACAATTAAAATTGTAAAACAAAGTACTTTTTCTTGCCACGACGAATAACGATATATTCATTTGACAATTTGTCTTGATCACTTAGTGTGTAAGCCACATCTTGTACACGATCTCCATTGATATAGATCGCTCCATTGTTAATGTCTTCTCGCGCTTGACGTTTAGATTTTTCAATCCCTGCGGTCAATAGAATCTCCACAAGATTCAAATCATCCTCCGCTTTAACTTGGTAGCTAGGCACGTTTTTAAATCCTTGTTTGATTTCATCCGCAGTTAAGTTCTTAACATCTCCGCTAAATAACGCTTCAGAAATATGAACAGCCTGATTGTAGGCTTCCTCTCCGTGAACCAATACAGTAACTTCTCTGGCTAACGCTTTTTGAGCCGCACGTTGTTCAGGTGCCGCAGTAAATTCTTTTTCAATTGCTTCGATTTCTTCTAAACTCAAGAAAGTAAAGTATTTCAAGAATTTCACCGCGTCACGGTCATCTGTGTTGATCCAGAATTGATAAAATTCATACGGTGATGTCTTTTCTGGATCTAACCAAACCGCATTTCCTTCAGTTTTACCGAATTTCGTACCATCCGCTTTTGTGATCAATGGCATTGTTAAACCGAAAGCCTGTTTTCCTTCTTCGCGACGGATCAACTCAATTCCTGAAGTGATATTTCCCCATTGGTCGCTTCCGCCTAATTGTAATAAACAACCATAACGTTTATTCAATTCATAAAAATCGTAGGCTTGGAGCAACTGGTAAGCAAACTCCGTGTAAGAAATCCCTGATTCGATGCGACGTTTTACACTTTCCTTACTCATCATGTAGTTGATGGTGAAGTTTTTCCCTACATCACGTAAAAAGTCGATCAATTTTAATTCGCCTAACCATTCATAATTGTTAGCAACGATCGCTGGATTTTCTTTATTTTCGAAGTCAATAATACCAGAAAGCTGATTCTTGATACTTTGAGACCAGCTTTGAACAGTATCCAAGGTATTCAATTGACGTTCCGCATCTTTAAATGAAGGGTCTCCAATCATTCCGGTACCACCGCCAACTAATGCGATAGGAACGTGTCCGTTTTGTTGGAAACGACGCAACGTCAAAATCGGTAATAGATGACCTATATGCAGGCTGTCAGCCGTCGGGTCAAAGCCGATATATAGTTTAACAGACTCTTCATTTAATTGTTTTTCTAGGGCTGCTTCATCTGTTACTTGAAAAATTAAGCCACGGGCTTTTAGTTCTTGGAAAAAGTCTGAATGCATGTTTTATCCTCCTAATACATTTTGATGTCCCTTATTTAAAAGGGGAACATTTCTTCATTACGCATATCATCTTCAAATGATTTATACTTTCCCATATTAACTGAAAAAAGGCGGAAATAAAAGCTATTCGCTAGATTTAATTCGAACTTCTTCAGGAATAAAATCCAAGCTCAAATCAGGTGAGACAATCAATATAATAATGTTTGTTTTGTTTTACTTAACAATTAGTTGAAGTTTTGATTACAAACATTGCATCCGCTTGTTAATAGAAGTAAAACTTTGCTATAATTCAACAGATAATTAAAATGAATAGAATCTAATGAGGTGGACTTTTTGGCTCACAAGAAAAAAATAAATAAGCAACCGAAAAAGAGCAGCAAAAGTAAGGCAAGACCGGCTCTTGGTGGACCTTTCGCGCTTAACGTTTCATTGCGAGTGGTTAAATCACTGCTGCTCGGCTTAATCGTTGTGCTCTTTTTAGGCGGCATGCTAGTCGTCGGAATCGGTGCTGGGTATTTTGCGCATCTTGTCGAAGGGACGCCAACGCCTACAAAATCTGAAATGAAGCAAAAAGTCGGAGACATCGCGGAATCGTCTAAGCTTCTCTATGCGGATAACCAAGAACTGGCGACAATTCAAGCTGATCCCATTCGTGAAAAAATAAACTCCGATGAAATCTCCCAATGGGTGAAAAAAGCTCTTGTAGCTACTGAGGATGAAAACTTTTATGAACACCACGGAGTCGTTCCAAAAGCTGTTGTACGCGCCTTACTCGGTGAAGTCGTAGGCTTTGGAGCTGGATCTGGTGGCTCCACACTTACTCAGCAATTAATCAAGCAACAAGTTTTGACAAACGAAACCTCTTTTAAGCGAAAAGCGAATGAGATTGTTTTGGCATTGGATTTGGAAAAATATTTAAGCAAAGATGAGATTTTAACGGCTTACCTGAATGTCTCTCCTTTTGGTCGGAACAACAAGGGTCAAAACATTGCTGGGGTCGAAGAAGCTGCAATTGGAATTTTTGGGGTTCACGCTAAAGATTTGAACCTGCCGCAATCCGCATTTATTGCTGGGTTGCCACAAAGCCCGATCGTCTACAGTCCTTACACCAATACGGGCGATTTGAAACAAGACTATTCTCTTGGGATGGCACGTAAAGACGATGTTCTTTTTAATATGTACCGTGAACAAATGATTTCTAAAAAAGAATACGAAGACGCAAAAAAATATGATCTAGCAAAAGATTTCCAAGCGCGACAGGACGTCGAGGTTCAGCAACACGGCTTCTTATATTACACGGTTTATAATGAGGCAATTAATATTGTAGCCAAACAGCAAGCTAAAGAAGATGGTGTGAGCGATGCAGATTACAATAAAGAAGATGTACAAAATCGCTACATTGAACAAGCGAAAGTTAAGATGCAAAATCAAGGCTTAGTAGTAAAATCAACGATTGATAAAAATATCTATGATGCAATGCAATTAGGTGTCGCCGAATATGGACAATACTTAGATGACGGCTCTGGCGCAACAGTAGAGCCTGGTACAGTGATGATGGATAATAAAACCGGTCGTATCTATGGCTTCGTCGGCAGTCGAGATTACAATACCAATCAAAACAATCACGCCTTCGATACCGCACGACAAGCTGGTTCCTCTATCAAACCCGTTTTAGTTTATGGACCTGCTATTGATCAAGGGCTACTAGGAAGTGCATCACGTATCGCTGACTTCCCAATGAAATACCAACATGGTGAAAACGCCGGCAAGGAACTAGGTAATGCAGAAAACAAAGGGTCTAAGACTTTTCAAACAACACGGCAGGCACTTGTTGAATCAACTAATATTACGTCCTATCATGTTTACCAAGACTTGTTAACAAATAAAGGCTCTGACCAGTTTGCATATGATAATTACCTGAAGAAAATGAATTATCCATCCTCCAATACTTGGGGGGTAGAATCCGCACCACTAGGAACGACTAATGTCACAACTTTAACAGAAGTAAATGGTTTCCAAACCTTAGCAAATGGTGGGGTTTATCAACAGGGCTACTTGATTGACTCAATCACTGACAGCACAGGAAAAGAAATCTACAAACATAAAGAAGCTCCTGTTCAAGTTTATTCTAAAGCAACAGCGTCAATTATGAATGACCTGATGCGTAGTGTCATAAACGAGCAGCATACAACGCCATTCAAAACGATCTTAAGTGGTGTTAATTATCAATTGAGCACGGCCGATTGGGTCGGAAAAACCGGAACCACCGATAATTATGCGGACAATTGGTTGATCGTCTCTACACCGTCTATTACATTAGGAACATGGACTGGACGAGATGATAACAAACCAATGAATGACGGAGCTGGAAATCGGACAGCGACCTACATGGCTTACCTTGCTGGTCGAATTTATCAAGTAAATCCAAATGTCTTCGGTGAAAATGAAGAGTTTGAGTTGTCTGATGATGTAAAACAAATCAAAGTTTCAGACTTTACTGGATTAAAACCTGGAAAAGTTAGTCACGACGGTACGAATTATCAAGTACCAAGTGGAGAAGCAACCTCTCTTTGGGCGAAGGATGGTCCTGGCGACAATACTTATGAATTTGGTATCGGCGGAACCGATGATGACTACAAAACATATTGGAACACACGTAATAAAGTCAATGCCAAAAATAAAGAGGATAAAGAAGACGAAGAAACAAAAACAGATGATTAATCTTTGATGAAGACCTCTCCTTTGACTGGAGAGGTCTTTTTCGGTGATTGCTCCTCTCTTCGTCTTCTTGTAGCTCCTCAAACTTTTTGGTATTCTACCAAAAGAAAACGAAAATTTAGATGGAGGAAATATCAATGACATTTGAAGAAATTTTACCTGAACTAAAAAAAGGGGCAAAGATTATCCGTGAAGGTTGGGGCGGATTCGAATTGTACGTAACCCTAGTGGAAGGAGACGTATTTGATGGTTCGCCCGTTACCCCCTACTTTTTGATCAAGACCGCTGATGAAGGGTTCTCCAGCTTCGCACCGACCGTTTGTGATATTTTGGCAGAAGATTGGAAAATCGTCGAATGATGGCGATGGATTTCTCAAAAAAAGTAGTGTTTATTACTGGCGCTGCTTCAGGGATCGGGGCTGCTCAGGCACAAGCGTTTTTGACTACTGGTGCCTATGTTTTTGCCTTTGATCAGCAAAAGCAAGAGATGCTGACTTTGCAAATGAACTACCCTGAACAGTTTGCTTTCTTTATTGGCGACGTTCGAGAAAAAATAGCTTTGAAGAAAGCGATAAGAAAATGCCATGAACATTTTGGTACTGTGAACATTTTGTTAAATACAGCAGGCGTATTGGATGATTATTTGCCGTTGCATGATACAGACGAAGAACTATGGTCAAACATATTAACTACGAATCTTAACAGCATGTTCACCCTAACAAAATTATTACTGCCAGAGCTATTAGAGAATCAAGGGACTGTCATTAACATGGCTTCAATTGCTGGACTTGTCGCTGGTGGCGGAGGGATTGCGTATACTACTAGTAAACATGCGATTGTCGGCTTTACTAAGCAGCTTGCTTTAGACTATGCTGCCAAGGGGCTTCACGTCAACGCTATCGCTCCTGGAGCCATCAATACGCCTATGAATCAGGCTGATTTTGCCGGTGACGGCCAAATGGCAAAATGGGTCGCTGAGGAAACTCCTGTTAAGCGTTGGGCCGATCCTAAAGAAGTCGCTTATGCGACATTATTCTTAGCGAGTGATGAGACTCGTTATATGCAAGGAAATATTTTACCTATCGATGGTGGCTGGCTTTTAAAATAGCTTGCAATTTTTTCTAAATAATCTAAGATAGGTGGTAGCGATATTTTCGCACTGTGACACTTCAATCCTTTGGTCGCAGTTATTAACGAGACGATGTCTTGTAAAGGAGAATGAAAAATGAATCTTGAAAAAAGTTCAGCACAACGCTGGACCACCACCGACACGGCAAAAATGGCCGTCGTGACAGGGCTGTATGTCGCTGTCACCATCGTTTTATCCGTTATTAGTTTTGGCGCGATCCAGCTCCGTGTAGCGGAAATGTTCAACTACTTACCTCTTTTCAACAAGCGATATACGATCGCTGTGACGCTAGGTGTCGCGATTGCCAATTTGGCATCCCCATTAGGGATTGTAGATGTAGCATTAGGGAGTGTCTCTACGTTGATCGTTTTGTTGATATGTCGGGGAATTACTCGAAAAGTCACAAATCTTAAGAAAAAAATGATTATCACAGCATTCCTCTTTGCCTTTTCGATGTTTACGGTAGCAGGACAATTAACGTTCTTCTATCAGGCGCCATTTTTACTTAATTGGCTGATTATCGGTTTAGGTGAATTACTTTCTATGTCACTAGGCGGTATAATCATTTATTTGATAAATAAACGAATAGACTTAACTAAATAGAAACGCGTGAGCACATTTTGCTCACGCGTTTTTTTAACAATAAATAGCGATGGATTGATACGGCTTCAATGTGATTTCTTGACCCTTTGTATCACTATCATAGTTACTGATTAATACTTCGCCCTTTTGAAATTCATCAGGCAGATCAATTGTTGTTTCCTGTGGAAAGAAATTATTTAGCACAAGAAGTCTACGATCCTCATAGCTACGGATATAGCTGTAGATTTGCGGATGATCTGGTAAAAAAGCTTCATAACTTCCTTCCGCAATGATTGGATATTCTTTCCTCAACTTGATCAATCGTTGATAATAATTAAAGATAGATCCCTCCTGCAGCTCCTTCGCCACATTGATTTCATTAGCCGTATTTCCTAGTGACAGCCACGGATCAACCGTTGAAAAGCCACTATATTCTCCACTATCCCACTGCATCGGCGTTCTTGAATTATCCCGCGACTTTGCTTTGACAATTTTAAAGGCTTCCTTTTCCGATGTTCCTGCTAATAGCAATTCTTGATACGCATTTAGGCTTTCCACATCTGCATATTTTTCCATAGAATCAAAATCTGGATCGAGCATTCCGATTTCTTCTCCCATATAGATATATGGCGTCCCCCGATTCAAATGAATCGAACTAGCTAGCATTTTTGCGCCAGCTACACGATAGTTATCCACATCCGTAAACCGATTCAACGCTCTTGGCTGATCGTGATTATTCCAGAAAAGAGCATTCCATCCGTTCTCTTGGCTCATCTGCGTTCCCCAAGTATGAAACAATTCTTTTAGTCGAGTAAAATCAAATGGCATTTGTGTCCACTTCTTACCGTCTTTATAATCAACTTTTAAATGATGGAAGTTAAAGGTCATGTTTAATTCTTCGCGCTCAGGTTGGGTGTACAAAATACAGTTTTCCACTGTGGTAAAACTCATTTCACCAACGGTAATCATATCTGTCTCTTTCCCAAAGGTTGCCTGATTCATCATGTGGATAAAGTCGTGATTAATCGGACGATCTGTGTAGGCGGGTTTTCCGTCATTCTCTGCACAATCTTTTAAAACTTCATCTTTGCCGATTAAATTGATCACATCGAATCGAAACCCTTTTACACCCTTTTCCATCCAAAAACGGATAACTTCAAATAATTCTTCGCGTACTTTTGGATTTCGCCAATTTAAGTCAGCTTGTGTTTTATCAAATAGATGCAAATAGAATTTACCAGTCTCTCCAAATGGAGCCCAAGCATTTCCACCGAATTTAGAAACCCAATCCGTTGGCTCATCCCGTAAGATAAAGTACTCTTGATATTTTTTATCACCAGCCAATGCTTTTTGGAACCATTCATGCTCTGTCGAGACATGATTGAAAACCATATCCAGCATTACTTCGATACCATGTTCTTTTGCGGTAGCAATTAGATTTTCAAAATCACTCATGGTTCCAAACATTGGATTAATCGCTGTATAGTTCGCTACATCGTACCCATTGTCCTTTTGAGGACTTGGATAGATTGGGCTCAACCAAATCATATCGACCCCCAAACGTTTCAAATAGGGGATTTTTTGCTTGATACCTGGTAGATCCCCGATGCCGTCCTGATTTGTATCCAAAAAAGATTTGGGATAAATTTGGTAGATGACTTTTTCTTTAAAACTCATTTTGTCCTCCAGCTTCTATAATTCTGTCGCTAATAAAATTTTCTCTGCACTTGTTACAGGGGCTTCCTGAATCAATGGATCCACTTGAAAGTCGGTTGAATTTGTTACGATAATCGGTGTTTGCACCTCATATCCTGCTGACTTGATGGCCTCAACATCAAACTCCATTAAAAGCTGACCTTTTTTGACACTGTCTCCTTGCTGTACATGACTGGTAAAATATTTGCCGTCTAATTGTACAGTATCAATCCCAATATGAATCAATACCTCTGTTCCCTCTGTACTAACTAAACCGATAGCATGCTTTGTTGGAAACAACAAACTAATTTGACCATCAAAGGGTGCAACTAATTTTCCTTCACTCGGGTCAATCACAACCCCTTGTCCCATCATTCCCTCTGCAAATACCGGATCTTTTGCACTGCTTAAAGGATGAAGCATTCCAGCAATTGGCGAAAACAACTCAACAACAGAACCCGTTTTCTTAACAGACTCATTGCCCAATGTTGGCACATTTTCTTCTTCGATCCGATCAATTTTATTGAACAAACCGATCCGACGGAAAGTCAGTGTCAAAAGGAATGGGACAGCAACCGCGATTACCATTCCAATCGCAAAGATTGGATAGTCTTGCGGGCGAATCGCTAGAATCCCTGGAAGTCCGCCGACACCAATTGATAATGCCCGAACCTTGAATAACGTTACGAACAAGCCTGCGATCCCACTACCGATCATCGCCGCGATAAATGGATAGGTATATTTTAAGTTGATCCCAAACATCGCCGGTTCCGTAACACCCAACCAAGCAGAGATCACTGATGGAATAGATACCTGTTCTTCTTTTTTATTTCCACGATGAGCAAAAACTATCGCTAAAACAGCCGCCCCTTGAGCAATATTGGATAAACAGATCATTGGCCATAAGTTAGTCGAACCAAAGTCGGCAATTAATTGTGAGTCTATCGCTAATGTCGTATGATGCAACCCAGTAATAACCAGAGGCGAATATAGCGCTCCGAATACTCCGCCAAATAACCAGCTAAAGCTAGAAGTTAGACCCGCATTTACTACAGCAGAGATCGCTGTTCCGATTTTCCAACCGATAGGACCTAAAATAATATGAGCAGCCAAAATCGTTGGAAGCAATGAGAAAAATGGAACGAAAATCATTGAAACAGCCTCAGGAATATGTTTCCGGAAAAAGCGTTCTAGGTAAACTAGTAGAAACCCTGCCAGCATTGCTGGAATAACTTGGGCTTGGTAACCGATCTTATCAACAGTGAAAAAGCCAAAGTCCCATGTCCAGTTCTTTGCAATTTCTGCCGCTGTCGTGCCGTTAACTGAATAGGCATTTAACAATTGTGGCGAAACTAATGTGATCCCAAGAACGATCCCTAAGATTTCAGTCGCACCCATTTTACGAGCAATACTCCAAGTAATCCCGACTGGCAAGAAGTGGAAAATCGCTTCACCTGGCAACCATAAGAACCCATTGACACCGTTCCAAAATGTAGAGGCTTCAACAATTGTTTGACCATTCAGCCATCCCATTGGTACGGCTTCCAAAATATTACGAAATCCTAAAATCAAACCGCCGACAATAATTGCTGGTAATAAAGGGGTAAAAATTTCTGCTAAAACAGTAATGGCGCGTTGGACTGGATTTTGATTTTGTTTGGCCGCCGATTTTGCGGCTTCTTTCGAAACACCTTCTACTCCGGAAACAGCAACAAACTCATTGTAAAAAACGGCTACATCGTTTCCAATAATTACTTGAAATTGTCCAGCATTAGTAAACATTCCTTTAACACTTGGAATCTCTTCGATTCGCTCCTCATCTGCTTTTTTTGGATCATTTAGCACAAAGCGCATCCGAGTAGCACAGTGGGTAACCGCAGAAATATTTTTCTTTCCACCAATGGCTACCAGCAGGTCCTTTGTATCCTTTTCATATTTTCCCATCTTTTTTCCCTCCGAATAAATTTAACTTGTATGGATAAGTTCAGCTGATAGGTTTACTATAATTGGTTTGAGCATTTTTGTAAATCGCTTACATCCGGCGCTACGAAGTGTTTATTAGAGATATTTAATTTTAATGGACGATAACAAATTTTATTAATGATTAATCAGTCTTATAGTTACCAACAGGTTGGTAAGAAAGCAAACAAGCTTCTCTTAAAATAAGAATTTACTCATTTTATTCATCCAAAACCCAAAGAAAACGTTTTACTTGTAATTATTTTCTTTGTATAATGGAATCACATATACGGACAAGTTGTGTTTATCTATTTCCAGTACTGATAGATTAGTGAACGAATTGAATAAAAGGAGGGCAAAATGAAAAATTATGAGGTGATTTACCAAGCAATCGAACGAGGAATTTTAAAAGGCGTTTATGAAGCGGGTTCTTATTTGCCTAGTGAAAACAAATTGCGTCAAACCTACCATGTATCACGCGATACGATTCGCAAAGCCTTGTCTCTTCTGATGGCTAATGGCTATATTCAAAAAATTCAAGGTAAAGGTTCACTTGTTTTGAAGCGAGAGCAGCTGCGATTTCCTGTTTCTGGTTTAACGAGTTACAAGGAACTCCAAAATTCTTATGGCTATGACAGTAGTACGGACGTTATTAGTTTAAAGAAAGTTATGATTAATGAAAAGGAAGCACGTGTCACTGGATTTGAAATCGGGGCTGTCTGCTGGGAATTGATTCGTACACGAGCGATCGACCAGAAAAAAGTAATACTTGATAAAGACCTATTACTGACGACAGTTGTGCCTGAACTAGATACTGAAATCGCAAAGGATTCCATTTATCGCTACTTTGAAAATCAATTGGGGTTGAATATCGCTTTTGCTGAAAAGGAAATCACGATTGATGCCCTGACTGATGAAGATCGAGAACTATTGGATCTTAATCAGCACGATATCAATATTGTTTCAGTAAAAAGTCGAGTATTTACTAGTGATGCTCGGCAATTTCAATACACAGAAAGTCGTCACCAGGTGGATAAATTCCGCTTTTTCGATTTTGCACGACGACACCCTTCAACAATGTAACCCGATGAAAAAGGCTGTGCCAAATTTGGCACAGCCTTTTTTCATATTATTGCTTCGTTGATCCTTTTTCGAAGATACCATGTGGCAATTCGATTGTTTTTTGTTCAATGTCTTCTTTGTTCATCATTTTTGTTAACAGACGCATCGCAACGGCACCGATATCATACAATGGTTGAGTCACACTGCTTAGACGCGGACGTGCCACTTCTGTCAGCAATGAATCATTGCTTGTGATGATTTCGAAGTCTTCAGGAACTTTCACGCCTTTATCAATCAAGCCGTCTAATAAACCGATAGCTAATTCATCATCAGTCACATACGCTGCTGTTGCACCACTATTTAAGATACGATCAGTCAATGCTAATCCTTCTTTAAAGTTATAAGGCGCTTCAAAGATCAGCCCTTCATTGTAGTCTAAACCATTTTCAGCCAATGATTCTTTATAGCCGCCCATACGAGCTTGACCATTAATCGCGTCAATCAACGCTCCGCTGATGAAGGCAATTTTCTTATTGCCATGTTTTGCTAATAAATCAATAGATTCTTTAGTTGCTGCTTTGTAATCAATGTTTACACTACCCACTTGTTCATCTGGATCAATTGAACCAGCTAAAACGATTGGTGTCTTTGAACGTGAAAATTCTGCACGGATTTCATCAGTAATACGATGACCCATGAAAATTACACCATCTACTTGTTTCGCTAATAAATTATTTAATACATTTACTTCTTTTTGCGCTTCGCCATCTGAGTTCGCTAGGATGATATTATATTTGTACATTGTAGCAATATCATCAATTCCTCGTGCTAATGACGCAAAAAACATATTGCTGACGTCTGGGATGATTACACCGACTGTTGTTGTTTTCTTGCTTGCTAGTCCTCGTGCGACAGCATTTGGGCGATAATCTAGACGCTCAA
The DNA here is from genome assembly GCF_019175485.1 of Enterococcus raffinosus. Taxonomy (NCBI): domain Bacteria; kingdom Bacillati; phylum Bacillota; class Bacilli; order Lactobacillales; family Enterococcaceae; genus Enterococcus; species Enterococcus raffinosus. The sequence goes on along the minus strand of NZ_CP072888.1, from coordinate 775,888 downwards.
TAACTTCTAACACCTTTTTACGTGTTGTAGGTTTTACATTGGGGTTGCCATTGACTACACGAGAAACGGTTGCCATTGAAACATTTGCTTCACGGGCAACATCATAAATCGTAATTGTTTGCTTTTCCATGGATATGCTCCTTTTTTTGTTTTCAGAAAATATCATTTACATTTCTAAAAGATAATAGCACGTTGTTTCATTGATTGCAACCGTTTTACACATTTTTCCTTAAAATTTTGTAAGCGTTTTATCAGAATCATTTTTCAATAAATTTTATTAGTGTTACAATCAATATAACGCCAAAAGAAAGAAGGATGCTTTAATGAACCAAGAAAAAGTTTTAGAACTACGAAAATGGATGCAAAAAAATGAGGTTGATTTGGCTTATGTTTCAGATGCGAGCCACATCGGTTATTTCTCCGGCTTCGATAGCAACCCGATGGAACGTGTATTGGCATTGTTCATTCCACTTGAAAAGGATCCATTTTTATTTGCGCCTGGCTTAGAAGTTGAAGATGCAAAAGCCAGCAGTTTTGAATACGATGTTGTTGGCTACTTAGACAGCCAAGACCCATTCGCGCTCATTGTAGAGGAAATTAAAAAACGTTATGGAGCGCCAAAAAGAATTGCATTAGAAAAAAATCAGTTAGTCCTTGATCGTTATCTACGCTTAAATGAAGCTTTTCCATCCGCCGATTTTTCAGCTGACTTGACCCCACTCGTTCAGGAACTACAGTTATATAAGACCGAAGAGGAGTGCCAACGCTTGATCGAAGCTGGCTCTACAGCAGACTTAGCTTTTGAAATTGGGTTTAGACATGTGAAACCAGGTGTAACTGAAGAAGAGATTGTTGCAGAGATTGAATATGAATTAAAGAAAAAAGGGATTAAACAAATGTCCTTCCCTACAGAAGTTTTGGCAGGACCTAACGCAGCCAGTCCACATGGTTCACCAGGTAAAAATACATGTAAGGAAAATGAACTTGTTTTATTCGATCTCGGTACGATTGTTAACGGCTATTGCAGTGATGCGACCCGCACGGTTGCTTGTGGAAAACCGACAGATCATCAAAAAGACATCTACAACATCGTTTTAGAGGCACATATGGCTGCGATGAATGCTGTAAAACCAGGTGTAACCTGTGGGCAATTAGATAAGCTTGCCCGAGATGTCATCGAAAGTCATGGCTATGGTGAGTATTTCAATCATCGTTTAGGCCACGGAATTGGAACAACGATTCATGAATTCCCACAAATCGTCGGCGGAAATGATCTGGAAGTTAAAGAAGGCATGTGCTTCTCGATTGAACCTGGCATTTACTTACCAAACGACGTCGGTGTTCGAATCGAAGATTGCCTTTATGTAACTAAAGACGGCTGTATTCCATTCACCACAACATCAAAAGAATTAATTACTTTATAGAAAATAAAAGCAGGTATCCATCTCTAATGTGAATGGATACCTGTTTTGTTCCTATAACATAAAATACTTCATTCCTGATGATTATCTACCACTTGCTTTTCATTAAAAAAATATCCGCTAACACTAAAATAGGCCAGCATTATCACTATTAAAAACAAATAGAATACTGTGTCTTTAAGTGAATGCAAGTACCACAATGAAAAAGCCAAAATAATTGGCAATAAAACAAAACGAGCCCATGGCTGTTTCCAATTACGACGAATCGCGATCCATAAAAAGCGTAAGGGTAAAAATAAAATGCCAAACAATACTAAACCAAAGAACCATTGAACTTTTTTCAAAAAATATTCCTCCTTCTCCTTTTTCGAAGAGGACTCTTCCGCAAATTGAATATCCAGGACTCTCTCTAAACCTTTTTTAGAAATCGCATCTGGAACGCTCTTTCCTAATTCCCATTTTGAAATAGTTTGTCTTGTAACATAGATTTGATCGGCCAATTGCTGTTGAGTCATCTTCAATTCTTCTCTTTTTGAACGAATACGTTTGCCTAATTCCAATTTCGTTACACCTCAATTATTGATTATTATGTTTAAAGATTACAGCAATATCATGCGTTGCGCACGCAATGGCATAAAAAATAGCCCTTAAATGCTAAGGGCTACGTTGGTTTATTCCGGATTATTTTTTTCCACTTCTTCTTTCAGTTCTTCCTTGACTTCAGCAAAATCGGGCTTATCCTTACTCAACTCTTCTGATTTATCAGCTAGAGCCGCTGCTCCTTCAGACACGGTTTCTTTTGCGTCTTCCTTTGTTTCCTTCACATCGATTACGATATCTTCTGAAGCATCTTCTGCTACGTCCTTCGCCTCACTCGCTGCCTTGCGGAAACGATCCGACAAATCAGAGCTTTGACGTTTCAAATCTTCCAAGGTATCCGTCGTAATATCATCCATGTCATCCATAGAATCATTTACTTTTCCCTTCACATTTGACGCTAAGCCACTTGCTTGTTCACTTAAATCAGAAGCACGATCTTTTACGATCGACCCCATTTCGCTAGTCTTCGCAACGAAATCATCCGTATAGTCAGAAGCGACATCTAACCATTCATCTGTCTTTTTCGCTAAATCCTCACGCATTTCTTTTCCTGATTTTGGTGCTAATAATAAAGCAACTACTGCTGCAGCCGTTCCACCAATCAAGGCGCCTGCTAAAAACTTTCCGTTTTTTGACATTCCTATCCCTCCGTTTTTGTGGTAGTTTTACGATCTCTAAAGAATTTCATCGTTGTCGCGCCAACTTTTCCTGCGACACTTGCTTTTGCTGCATTTTTACTAACTCCACCGACTTTTCCAGCTAAGTTACGGCTAGTAGTATTCAAATCAGAAACACTCTGACTCAAATCAGCTACCGCTGTGAATAATGGATCAATCGTTTCAACTTTACCGTTAATATCATTCAACAGATGATTGCCCTTTACCAACAATCCTTCTACTTGTTGCATGAGTAAATCTACATCTTTGGTAAGCACATCAATCGTTGTATTGGCCTCTGTTACCGTCGTTTCAACCTTTTCAACTGTTTTTGAAACTTGGCTTAAAACACGTACTAAGAATATGACCAAAACAACAAATGCAAGTGCTGCTATAATTGCTGCAATGCCACCTAAACTCATTCAATCACTCCTCCCATTGTTCTCTCATTATGCTAACTTAAATTATACCATTCTCATAGAAATTAATGAAAGAGAAAGAGTTATAATCTGTACTAATTAAAAAGATCCCTCAATATAATCATTGAGGGACTTTCGTAAAGTTTTGCAGAATACCATTATAGATAATCTCTAAATCACTAATCAAATCAGTCTCGTTAAAATTATTTTCAGTGAACCCATCTGCATGACCGCGAAAATAGTTTGTCATTACTCGCTCCACTTGAAGAATTTCCTTATCTGTCAGTTCACATTCTGAAAAAATTCGCTCAAAGGCAGCTCTTAGAAAAACAGCAATGCTTTTTTCATAAGAGTCTATGTACTCTTTTTCATAAAAAACAGTATAAAACGCGTTTTTATTTTTGGCAAAGTCAGCCCAAGTTTTTCCTAGTTCGATAAAAGCGCAAAGATTCGCTCTGCCTAACAATGAATCTACTAATTGTTCGCGAAAATCCTCCATCGCTCGTCTAACTACCGCTTGTCGTAATTCTGTCACACTTCCTGTATGCGTATACAACGAAGGAGACTTAACATCCAACCGATCAGCAATTTTATTTAGTCTTAACCCATTAATACCTGATTCATAAACTAGGTCCATCGCGCATGCTATAACGATTTCTTTATTTAAACGGGAAGTTTTCATTCATTCTCCTTTTCAATGTCGTTATTTTCAAAAAATATTATATAACGAAATTACTAATTTTTTCTATTCGTTATATTGATAATTAGCATTTAAAAAACAAATAATTCGTTTATATAAAATAACTAATAATATAAAAAGCGCAGACTCAAATCTGCGCTTTGAAAATTATTTTTTTGTTTTATTTTGTCCACTTAATTCTTTGCCTAAGCTGATAATATACTCACGTAGATTATCCTTAATTTCAGGATGTTTCAAACCGTATTCGATACTTGTTGTCATAAATCCGAATTTATCACCAACATCATAGCGAGTTCCGCTAAACTCGTGAGCAAACACTCTTTGAGTTTTATTTAGCGTATCAATCGCATCAGTTAATTGAATTTCATTTCCTGCACCTGGCTTTTGCGTAGCTAATACATCAAAAATTTCAGGCGTTAACAAGTAACGTCCGATAATAGCTAAATTACTTGGCGCTTCTTCTGGTTTTGGTTTTTCAACAAAGTTCTTCACATTGAATAACCCTTTAGAAACCTCTTCACCTGGATTGATGATCCCGTATTTTGACGTTTCTTTTTCCGGCACACGCATCACTGCGATTGTTGCAGCATGTGTTTGTTCATAATCATTCATTAATTGTTTCGTTAATGGCACGCGGTCTTCCATCAAATCGTCACCAAGCATGACAACAAACGGTTCATTGCCAACAAATGCACGAGCCTGTAAAACTGCATGGCCTAATCCTTTAGGATGTGATTGACGAATGAAGTGTAAATTAACATCGGTAGTTTCCTCTACAAGCTTCAATAAATCTGTTTTCCCTTTTTCTTGCAAGTTCATTTCTAGTTCAATGTTTGCATCAAAATGATCTTCGATTGGTCGTTTAGCTTTTCCAGTTACGATTAGAATATCTTCAATTCCAGATTTCAATGCTTCTTCAACGATAAATTGAATCGTTGGTTTGTCTACGATAGGCAACATTTCCTTTGCCATCGCTTTTGTAGCTGGCAAAAATCTTGTTCCCAGCCCAGCAGCTGGAATAACGGCTTTTTTTACTCGCATAATTGTCCCACTCTTTCTATTTATTCTAAAGTAAATTCATTTTCAAACGTACCTTCACGTGTCATTAATTCACGACAAGCCTGACGCACGTCTTTATCGTTGTATAAAACCTCATAGATTGTTTCAGTTATCGGCATACTTACATTCATGCTATCGGCCAGTTCTTTTGCCGCTTTAGTGGTTGAAACACCTTCCACGATCATGCCCATATTATCTAATACTTCATCAAGTTTGTGGCCTTTGCCTAAAAGATTTCCTGCACGCCAGTTTCTCGAATGGACTGATGTACAAGTAACAATCAAATCACCTACACCGCTTAACCCAATGAAAGTCAATGGATTAGCACCCATGGCTACTCCCAAACGACTAATTTCAGCTAAACCACGTGTCATAATTGCTGCCTTTGCATCATCCCCATAAGAAAGTCCATGCAATGCACCCGCACCTAAAGCGATGATGTTTTTCAATGCTGCACCGGTCTCAACGCCAATAACATCTGGATTTGTATAAATTCTTAGATAATCGTTCATAAACAGCTTTTGGACATAAGTTGCTAAATCTTCATCCTTGCAGGCAGCAGTGATTGTTGTAATGTCATGTACTGCTACTTCTTCAGCATGGCTTGGTCCAGAAAGTACGACTACACCTTGACGATGTTCCTCTGGGATCTCCTCAATTAGGACTTCCGAAATCCGTTTGTGGGTATCTTGTTCTAATCCTTTACTAGCATGAATAATTACTGGTTTGTTCTCAGCAACTTGAGCAAATTCCTGTGCAACGGATCGAATCGCCTTTGTTGGAACAACAAACAGAACTGCATCCGCATCTTTCACCGCATTTTTTAGATTTTTTTCACCCTTAATGCTTTCGGGAATTTTCAGGTCTGGTAAGTAATGGCGATTCGTGTGGTACGTATTGATTTCATCAATTTGCGCCTCATGATTTCCCCAAAGTCTTACTTCATGTCCATTTTCAGCCAAAACTTGTGCTAATGCTGTTCCCCAAGAGCCCGGTCCTAAAACTGCAACTTTTTGCTTCACAGAGATTTCCTCCTATTTTATATTAAGGTATTTATTCTTCTAAGAAGATAAATACGCTTATCTATCTACTAAATGTGACACATTTAAAAATGTTTTTCCTTTACTATCATAGCATATCTAACTACCATCTCGTTCTTAAATTAGAGCCTGATTAGTTCCTTTATCCCGCTCGTACAGCTTGATATCCGTACGTTTTTTTCGCCGATAATAAAACAGAAAAAGTCCTCCGGCAAAAAGAATGAGCGACAACACTTGAGAAACACGAATTCCTCCAAATGCGTATAAGCTGTCTGTCCGCATACCTTCAATAAAGAAGCGACCAAAACTATACCAAATTACATAACTTAAAAAGAGTTCTCCTCGTTTAACCGACAATTTTTTTCGAACAATTAAAATCAAAATGAATCCTAACAAGCTCCACATTGATTCATAAAAAAAGGTAGGTTGACGAAAGGCACCATCAATATACATATTATTGATGATAAATTGCGGCAAGTGTAACCCCTCTAAAAATTGACGCGTTGTTTCTCCGCCATATGCCTCATGGTTTGTAAAATTCCCCCAACGTCCCATCGCTTGTGCCAGCATGACACTTGGTGCGACAACATCTAAGAAGAGCCATGGATCAATAAAGTGATAACGCGTATACACAATCAAAACAATCGCTGCCGCAATCAATCCGCCATAGATCGCTAAGCCACCACTACGTGTATTAAAAATCTGTATTGGATCTGCCAGATATGGCTCTAAATCAAACAAGATATAATACAGGCGCGCACCAATAATCGCAATCGGCAGTGCCCAGAGAATGAAATTCGTCATATCATCTTCTTTTAAGCCGACTCTCAATGCCTCACGATTCGCAAGCCATAAAGCAATGGCAATTCCAGAAACAATAATAATCGCGTACCAATAAATTTGAAGACCAAACAATTCAAAGGCCGTACGATTTATCTGTCCAATCATTTTATTGGCCCGAGTTTTCTTCGATTAATTGGGTTAAACGATCTTCAAAGGTCTTCGTAGCATCGTACCCCATTGTGCGAGCCCGGAAATTCATCGCTGCTACTTCAATAATAATAGCGACGTTCCGTCCAGTCTTCACAGGAATCTTTACTTGCGGGATTTTTACTTCCGCGATCTCTACATCTGTATTTCCACTACCTAAGCGATCATATTTTTTGTCTTTCGACCAATTTTCTAAATAGACCACTAGTTGAAGTGGCATAGAGCCTCTAACTGCACTTGCTCCAAACAGATTCATCACATCGATGATACCGATTCCGCGGATCTCGATTAAATGCTGTAAGATCTTAGGCGGCTCACCAATTAAAGTCAATTCATCTTGCTGATAAACGTCTACCCGATCGTCCGCGATCAATCGGTGACCACGCTTGACCAGTTCTAACGCCGTTTCACTCTTACCAATTCCACTGTCTCCTTGAATCAAAACGCCCAGTCCATAAACATCCACTAATACGCCATGAACGCTGGTACGAGGTGCTAATCCGCCATTTAAAAAACTAGAAATCTCACCTAATAGTCGCGAGGTTGAGATTGGAGAGCTCAATACTGGAATGTTGCGTTCACTAGCTGCTTTGATCATCTCTTTCGGCGGCGTTAATCCTCGCGAAACGATGAAAGCAGGTGTATCATCACTACACATGCGTCGCAAAACCATCAGCCGTTCCTCTGGCATCATGCGCTCCGCAAAGGTGATTTCTTTATTCCCAAAAAGTTGTAACCGATCGTGTGAATAATAGTTAAAATAGCCGGTCAGCTCTAACCCTGGACGAGAAATATCGCCGGTAGTAATGACCCGCTCAAGACTTTCTTCATCACCAGTTACTACTTCTAATGATAATTTATCAACTAGTTCTTTTACTTTTACTGTTTCAGCCATTTAATCCCTCTTTTCTACACTTCCGCTCTATTTTATCATTTTATCAATGGAGTGACTAGGTTCAGACTACTTCTCCCTGAAGAATCAAAAAAGGCTTCATAAAATATTAATGAAACCTTACTTTGATAGGTATCTTAAACTAAAGAGAGTCGCATTAACTATCAATCCAAACAAAACTTGTACAAAAAAACGGATAGGTTAAATTTACCTATCCGCGTATTTGTCGATATTATGATCCGAAACGATCGCATTGACAATCGCCATGACGACAGCCACTAAAACTGAGACGGCAAAGCTAGAAAAGCCAAAACGATAATTTCCTAATAAGTTGGAAGTCAATTGCAGCATACCAGCGCTAATCACAAAACTGAACAGTCCGAGAGTTAAAATATTTAACGGCAGTGAAAGCAAAATCAATATAGGCTTCACTAATGTATTTAATATTGATAGGACAAAGCTTGCAGCAATAGCCATCGTCAAACTTTCCACATAAACATGTGTGGGAAAGAGCACCGATAGTGAAATAAAAATCAGTGAGTTAGCTATTAAGCGCTGTAGGTAAGTCATTAAAAGTCGCTCCAGTCATCATCGTCGATTTTGTCCGCTTTCTTACGTTGGCGGGACGCTTTTTTCTCATAGTTGTTGTAGTCGTTGTTTCCGTAGTATGGATTATTATGTCCATAAGAGTCCCGGCCTCTTGGGGCAGCAGGAATCACTAATGCTAACAAGACATATAGTACAACCGGTGCGCCGATTAAGCCGAAACTTAAGAAAACATAAATCACACGCACGATTGTTGGATCAATCCCGAAGTATTCGGCGATCCCGGCTAAGGTACCTGTCAGTACCACATTGTTTCGTGACTTTTGTAATCTCTTTTGCATATGAATCTTCCTTCCTTATTATTTCCTAATTGTCAAAATCTTTCAAGAAAATACTACCTGTCGTCGTTGACACATCAATCTTCGCCATTTCATCGGCTACTCGACGGAATTGCAACAAGCGATTTGTTTTTTCTTTTTTCTCTCTAATTACTTCATAGTCTGATAAGCGATCATTGATGCTGCCAAGACTCGTTTTAGCCAAGCCTTCTAAACCAATCGTTTTTCCTACCGAAACTTTAACGTTCCCATTGACTGAGCTTGCTTTGATCTTTTGCAGGCTGTCATGACCAGCAGTTAATTTCACATCGCCATTGACTAATGAGATGCCATAATTTTGAATCGCTGCTTTCGTAGTGATATTTCCGTTAACCGTTTCAATAATCGAATCTAAAATCGCGCCTTCGCGAATTTCGATATTGCCGTTAACACCTTGAATTTCAAGCATCGTTGCATCAATCTGCTTAAAGGTAATATTGCCGTTTGTTGATTTGGCATATACATCTTTGGCATCCATTTCTTCAACGACCAAATCCCCATTTAATAATTTAACCGCTACATGATCGTACGTACGTTTTGGCAAGTAGAAGACTAATTCTGCTTGAACCCGCTTATTTGGAATTTGGAATGAAATATGTTCATCATTTACTTCGATCTGACTACGCTCCATCAATGATTGTAATGGTGTAGCTTCATTCATTTTACCATAAAGTTTAATTTTCGCATCTACTTTGATGGCAGCGTCATCCCATGCCTTTAAGGTCACTTTACCATTTGCTAGTTTAATATCAAGCAAGGTAGGTTCAACATCTGTATATAGAAATTGATGTTCAAATTTAGATGTAACGAGACCGGGAACTTTTACGTTGAAATCTTTCCAATCAACATTTTCTTCCACCGTATCAGAAACAGTTTTCCAAGTTTTTTTCATTAAACGACCTAGTTGAACGCCGGCTTCACCCAGTTTTTCACCAACTTGCGAGAACGTTTCGCTAGCTTGATCCTTTAAATCGTCTGGGATTTCGATATGAGCATATACACGTTTTTTGCGATTTTCTTTTTGATCGTTTTGTACATTGCTCAATTCTTCTTCTTGCTCTTCCACTTGTTCTTCTAATTCTGAGATTTGTTCTTTAAGACCACTAATTGCTTCTTCGACAGCTGCTCGGATGTCATCATCCGCTTCTGACAAAGTATCCAATTCTTCTTTTGTATCTAACTCCATCAAAACTTCTTCTTTTTCGTGAAGCACTGCTTTTAATTCATTCTTCTTTTGGTTAATTTCATCAATATGAGCAGAAATTTGATTGACTTCTGTTGCTAAGTCATCAAAATAAGCTTCTAGGTCTTCTAAGTCCTGTTCATCAGACCCTTTTGCTTTTTCTTTGTCTGCCCCATCTTCCCATTCATCAACTAAATTAGTTGCTTGGTCACGGTGGTAAGAATCCACTTTATCTGCAGCTTGTTTAATCTGCGCTTCATCCTTCGCCTTAGCCATGCTTTCTAATAAATCTAAACCTTCTTCAGTCGATAAAATACCTTTTTTAACTAATTCCAAAATTCGTTGTCTTTCATTCATAGAAATTGCCTCCTTCAAAAAGCAAATACATTACTTTTGTTTACATTCATATTATGCAATGTTTTTGTCGGTTTGTCATAGGACTAAAGACCCATCTTTTCATCCGACTTCCTTAAGAGTGAAGTTTCTTCCTATTTAAATATAGAAAAAACCAGTTAGATTATTCTAACTGGTCATTTGCTTTAGAAATTTTCATTGCGATTGCTGTTCAATTCAGTGATCTTGCCGGTAGCTAAGTAAACTATCCACTCACAAATGTTTGTCACATAATCGCCAACACGTTCCAAGTAACCAGCAACATGTAGATAATCCGTTCCACTAATGATGGTATCCGATTCTTTTTCCATCGTGTTCGTTGTCATATCGTAGATTTTTTGGAAGTAATCATTTACTCGTTCATCCATTTTGGCAATCATACGCGCGTCTTTTTCATCTGTTTTGACATAAGCAACCAACACGTTGTCCACCATTTTTTTCACATAATTAGACATCTCGTTGATTTCTTTTTCAACTTCTAAAATTCGCGGTAACCCTTTTAAGCGAATCGTTGATTTTGCCACAGAGACGGCATGATCACCCATTCGTTCTAGATCTGAGCTGGCCTTCATGATTGTTATGATCGTACGCAAATCTGTCGTAACAGGCTGCTGTAATGCAATCATTTCAAAACTTTTTTTCTCTAAGCGAACTTCCATATCATTAATCTCAATATCATGGTCAATGACCTCTTGCGCGAGTTTTTTATCATGATCAATATATGATCGTACTGATTTGTGTACTGCACTTGAAACCATCATACCCATTTCATAAAACTGATTGTGGAGATTTAATAGATCTTCTTCAAATTGTGTACGTAACATCGTTGCCCTCCTTTTCAAATGATAGAATAATGCTTATTCTACCTTTAAACCATGTATTCTCCTACTCATTTTTTGGGGGAGTTAACATTCTTTATGTGCTTAGCAAAAAACTATAAGTTCTTTATAATTACCCAAATTTACCAGAGATGTAATCTTCCGTTTCTTGTTTAGCCGGATCTAGGAAAATTTTCTTTGTCTTATCGAATTCAATCAATTCTCCTTGAAGAAAGAATGCCGTACGATCAGAGATGCGTGATGCCTGTGACATATTGTGCGTCACGATGATGATCGAATAATTCTCTTTTAACTCTAAAAGCATATTTTCGATTTTACCTGTTGATACAGGGTCCAAAGCACTCGTCGGCTCATCCATAAGAATAACTTCAGGATTAACTGCTAATACCCGAGCGATACAAACCCTTTGCTGTTGTCCGCCAGATAATGACAACGCACTTTCATGCAATTTATCTTTCACATCGTTCCAAACGGAAGCTGCTTTTAAGCTCTCTTCCACAACTTGATCAAGTTTGTTCTTATCCTTTTCCCCTTTTAATTTTAACCCATAAATGACGTTCTCGTAAATCGAAAATGGAAATGGATTCGGTTGTTGAAACACCATCCCGATTTCTTTACGTAGTTCAACAGTGTCAGTTTTGGGACTATAGATGTCCTTGCCTTTATACACGACGCTTCCTGTAATAGTCACTCCAGGGATCAAGTCATTCATGCGATTCAACGAACGCAAATAGGTTGATTTTCCACAGCCAGATGGGCCAATCATCGCTGTAATCTCGCCTTTTTCAATCTCCATATCAATGCCTTTTAGGGCTTCCTTTTTACCATAATATAAATGAAGGTCTTTGGAAGTAATAATCTTCGACATTTAATTTCCTCCGTCTCTTAGCCAAAGTGTCCTGATACATAATCTTCAGTGGCTTGTATTTTCGGCCGTGTAAAGATTTTTGTCGTTTCATCATACTCAATCACATGCCCTAAATAAAAGAAAGCAGTATAATCACTAATCCGCGCCGCTTGCTGCATATTATGTGTCACAATAATAAGCGTATAATTTTCCTTCAATTGGACCAATGTTTCTTCAACCGTTCCTGTTGAGATAGGGTCCAAAGCACTGGCGGGTTCATCTAGTAATAAAATGTCTGGCTTCATTGCAATTGCCCGCGCAATACACAAGCGTTGCTGTTGACCTCCCGAAAGTGCCAATGCGCTCTTGTCTAAATTATCCTTGACTTGATCCCAAAGCGCCGCTTGCTTCAAACTAGTTTCAACGATTTCTTCCAGTTGATGCTTATCCCTCATACCATGCTGCTTTAAAGCGAAAGTAATATTATCTCGAATCGATTTGCTAAAAGGATTGGGGCGTTGGAACACCATACCTATTCGTTTGCGCATTTCATAAACATCAATATTAGATGCGTTGACATCGACATCTTTGTACATGATTTTCCCCGTCACACTGGCGCTGGCAATCCCATCATTCATACGATTCAATGAACGCAGATAGGTTGATTTCCCACAACCAGAAGGACCGATCAATGCAGTGATTTTATTTTTTTCAAACTCCAGATCAACACCCTTGATGGCTTCGTTACTGCCATAATAAACATGTAGATCTTCTGTATGCAACGCAATTTCACCAGGCATGCTGATAATATTACGTTCCTCCCAATTGTATTCTTTCATCGAATTTCTCCTAGTTTAGTCTGATAGTACAATTATTCTATGAAAATCAGAATTCTTATGCTGAAGTCATTTTTCTATGAAGTCGCTTCCCGATTGCTCGAGCACCAAAGTTAAACAGCAAGACGGCTAAAATTAAGACCGCAGAGGCTCCAGCAGATACAGCTGTTCCATCTGGCATCGTTCCTTCAGTATTGATTTTCCAGATGTGCACAGCCAATGTTTCTGCTTGTCGGAAAATACTTAACGGACTAGATACACTTAATGGATTTAAATTAGTGAAATCTAATGCAGGTGCACTTTGACCTGCGGTATAAATCAAGGCCGCCGCTTCTCCGAAAATTCGACCTGAACTTAAAATGACTCCCGTTAAAATCCCTGGAAGAGCGTCTGGCACGACAATTTTTGTGACGGTTTCCCAACGTGAAAGGCCTAAAGCTAATCCCGCTTCACGCTGAGTATAATGAATCGCTCGCAAGGATTCTTCAATATTTCTTGTTAGCAAAGGCAAGTTAAATAGGGTTAATGCCAACGCACCGGAAAGAATAGAAAAGCCATAGCCAAATTGAATAACAAAAATCAAGAAGCCAAATAAACCAACCACTACTGAAGGCAATGAGCTCAAAATCTCAATCGATGTCCGAATGACATTCGTTACCCAGTTTTTCTTGGCATATTCAGATAGATAAATCCCTGCTCCAAGAGATATTGGTAAGCTGATAATCATCGTAATCAATAGGAGATAAACAGAGTTGAATAGTTGAATACCAATCCCACCACCCTTTTGATACGCTTTTGAGGGTGAAGTTAAAAATTCCCAAGACACATGTGGTAACCCACGAATCAAAATGTACAGTAAGAGAAAGGCTAAGATTGCCACAATTAAGCCAGAAACAATATATAGAACGGCTGTGGCGATTTTATCCGCGCGTTTTGCTTTATCCATTTGTTATCTCCCCTTTCTTTCCAATATAGCGAATCAAAATATTGAAAACTAAAGACATGAATAATAGGATCAAAGCCAACGACCATAAGACATTATTTTCAACGGTTCCCATGATCGTATTCCCTATACCCATCGTCAAAATTGAGGTCAATGTTGAGGCAGGGGTTGTCAAGCTTGTTGGCATTAACGCCGCATTCCCGATAACCATTTGGATGGCTAATGCTTCTCCAAAAGCACGTGCCATACCAAAAACAACCGCCGTCAAAATACCTGGTACAGCTGCCCGCAGCACTACTTTATAAATCGTCTGCCAACGTGTTCCTCCTAAAGCTAATGAGGCTTCTCGATAGTGTCGGGGAACAGATTTTAGTGTATCTACCGTCATTGTGGTAACAGTCGGTAAGATCATTACAAATAAAACAAATGTCCCTGACAAAATACCAAACCCAGTTCCGCCAAATACTGAACGAATAAAAGGAACGATGACTGTTAAACCAATAAATCCATAAACAACCGAAGGGATTCCCACCAATAATTCAATCACTGGCTGTAAAAATTTCTGTCCCTTGTTCGGTGAAATTTCTGTCATAAAGACTGCCGCACCAATTGCAAATGGTGTCGCTACAATTGCTGATAGAAAAGTTACCATGAATGATCCTAAAATCATCGGCAATGCTCCAACTAATGGCTTACCATCCGGTCCTGTCGCACTAGGATTCCAAACGGTCCCAAATAAGAAATCAAATACATTGATTTTATCTACAAAAAAGGTTGATAACCCTTTGCTTGCTACAAAATAGAAAATCGCTCCTACGACAAGCACGATTAACGCGATACAAACGAAACTAACGAAACGTCCTCGTTGTTCAATTCTCGCACGCTTTGATTTCGTCGTCAGTGCTTTTTTTACATCTTCATTTTCCAAGGCCTGCTCCTCCTGCTTCTTCAAACTAGTACATTCGTTTTTTTACAAACCAACAAAATCATTTTACCTGTTGAAAATCAATTTCTTTTTAATCTCCTGTAACGCTTCCATGACATTTGTAAAGAAAGTGTAAACCAGATTAGAGATTTTCCGCAACAGAATTGCCTATCAACACAGATTTGATTGAGAAGCTAGGGCAGATCATTTATAAATAAAGATAAAAAACAGTGTTCCCTGATGAGAACACTGTTACTCTGTTTAATCGTTTTTCCAATTCCACCAATTTTGCTTACCTGAGGGCAACTTTCCGTCATTTTCAGCATAATATACTGCTAATCGATACACATACAACGCACAGAGATCAACATTTTTTTCCTGAACCATACAATCTCTTAGATAAATTTCTTCTGGAACTTGTTTTTTTAGTGACTGAATATCAGGATAGCCAGCCCTGATCAAATGTTGCGCCATCCTTTCTCCAATACCCGGAATTTTCTTTAAATGATTTTCCATCATTGATTACTCTTCAGTATGTTCAGTGAAGGTCAATACATAACCATCTGGATCTGTAATCGCAAATTCTTTTGAACCATAGAATATTGTATGCGTTTCTGTATAAATTGGATAGGATTTTTTTATCCCGATATAAAAGTCTTCAAAGTTTTCTATCGTAATGTAGAGCGTGATTGAGGGCTGAATCTTCTCTGTCGCCAAAATTGGATATTCTTCGCCTAAATTATTTTTTTCTTGTAGCATCAGAGTAACTGAATCTTTTCCAAGTATCGCAAACTGTAATTCTTGATTTTTAGCTGGAACAGAAGCCACGACTTCAAATCCAAGGATCTCTTGATAAAAGTTGACTGAAGTATCCACACTTTCCACCATTAAATTCGTTGTTATATTTTTGTACATTTAAACCGCCTCCTTATTTATATTCTTATTCTAGCAAGGGGAAAAGCACATTTATTGTAAAAATACGTCATTCTTTATAACGGCTAACTAATTCTAACGGAGTGATTCCCAAATGTTGTTTAAAATCCTTATTAAAATGGGGTTGATCATAATAGTTCGTTACGGTCAAAATATCCGTTGGTCTTGCCTGTTCTGAAGTCAAAATAGTTAAGCAGCGCTGAAAACGTAAAATACTTAGGACCATTTTAGGTGTTAAGCCAAAACTTTTTGCAAATACACGCTGGCACTGTCGAGGACTCAAAAAAAGGTGCTCATATAACTCTTTCGCCGTCTGAGGGATTTTATCAGAAAGCCTTGGAAACAGTTGTGTACACTCATTTGCTTTCTTTCCTTCAAATTTTTCTGTTAGATAGGCTCGAAGGATTAATTGAGTCTCGTCAAAGGATGCTGAAAAAAACTGTTCTATGTCAAAATCTTTAAAAACGTCCTGCATCAGAACATAATCATCCATTGCTCTTGCAGCGGGTAGTTCAGTCAATTGATAAAAAGCTCCTGGCATCATTCGCGCACCAAAAAAGCGAGCAGGCATCTGAATGTCATACTCAAAATCAGTTTTTTGATTTCCAGTGAAGAAGAGCATCTTTTGATCGTAATCCGCGATTAGATCAATACACCCATCCGCGATAATCACATTTTTTATCTGAGTTTGTTCGTTAGTTTTTGGAGACATTTGCCAAAAACAAATGATAAACTCACTACATTCAGGAACAATCTTTTCATGGTAACTCATCACACGAGTGAAATCTTTATTTAAAACAAAAGGTAATTGAATCGGGTAGTACATCTTTCTTCCTCCTCACTGTATACTAATCCACCTAACGAATAGAAGCGAAAAAGGACACAGAAGCAAATCCGTGTCCTACTAACATTCTATTTTATTTCATTTCCTTGCCAGTCTCTTTCAACCTTCATATCAGAGATTGGAATATAGCCAAGTTGTGGAACCACTTTTTCCTGAACCTCTTTTGAAAGCATGTAATCCAAAAAATCTTTGACTAATTCTTTAGGCTGCCCTTTAGTATACATGTGTTCATAGGCCCAGATCTTCCATTGATTCGTTGTCACATTCTCATCTGTAGGTTCGATATTATCAATATTCAACGTTTGGATCTCTTTTGTCACGTAAGAAAAAGCAGTATAACTGATCGCTCCTGGTGTATCCGCGACAATTTGACGGACCATCCCACTGGAGTCCTGCTCCTGTGCGCGAATAGCCGTCTTGCCATCTAGTACCCACTGCTCAAAGGTTGAGCGCGTACCACTTCCAGATGCCCGATTTAGAATAACAATCTCTTGATCTTTTCCACCGACATCCTTCCAATTTGTAATTTCACCTAGAAAGATCTTACGCAGATCCTCTAACGAAATATTGGTTACGCCGACTCCTTTATTCACAATCGGAGTAATTCCGACAACAGCCACTTTATGATCAACGAGTTTCTTCGCATCAATCCCATTTTTCTCTTCGGCAAACAAATCTGAATTGCCGATATCGACAGCCCCCGATTGTACCTGGCTTAATCCTGTGCCGCTTCCGCCGCCTTGGACATTGATAAATCTGCCGGGATTTTTACTTTGATACTCTTCCGCTACTGTTTCGACCAAAGGCTGCAAAGCAGAAGAGCCGACAGCAGTGATTGACTCACCACGATCAATCCATTTTGAACAACCAGACAAGAGCAAAAGTGTACCTAATAGGGGAATTAACCATTTCTTCATGAAAAATCTCCTCATTCATTTTTAAATATTCATTTTTCAAAAGCGAAAAGATGAACTGGCATCCTTAGTCATTCGTCATTATTTGACTCACTAAACAAGCTAGTTCATTTTATACTATCAAACCATGTAAGCGCAAATGATTTTTACAAGAGTGGAGAAATCAAACGAGCAATGCCTTCTTTAAACTTGATCAATGTCCCGCGTTGGTCATACTTTTCTTGCGTCAATAGCTCCGATTTCATTGAATCCTTATGAATTTCTTCTCGCAGCTCCTCTGCAAATGCAGCATCATAAACGATGGTATTTACTTCAAAATCCAATTTGAAAGAACGAACATCAATATTTGCCGAACCTACCGAAGCAATTCCACCATCAATGACCATTGTTTTTGCATGAATAAAACCATTTTCGTATGTTTCAATAATTGCACCATACTCCAGTAACTCAGCTGCAAAAGAGTATGTTGCCCAATAAACGAGGATATGATCTGGCTTATTTGGTATTTGCATCCGTACCTTTACGCCAGAAAGAAGTGCCAGTTTCAAGGCCTCGTGAATTGGTGCATCAGGAATATAATACGGTGTCTGAATCAAGATTTCTTTTTTTGCTAGGTTAATCATTTTTAAATAGGTCAGTTTGATTTGTTCGTGCTCGCTGTCAGGTCCGCTGCTGACAATTTGCAACGCTAGTTTTCCTTCAGATTCAATCTCAGGAAAATAGTCCGGCTGATAGACGAGATCATGTTTCTGCTGAGAATTCCAGTCCATCAAAAATCGATTCTGCAAAGTATACACGGCTTGTCCATGAATCCGAAGATGGTTGTCTCGCCAATAACCAAATTTTTCCACCAAGCCAAGGTACTCATCACCGACATTGAATCCTCCGGTATATCCAATTTCACCATCTATCACAACAATTTTTCGATGATTGCGATAATTCATTCGCGGATTTAAATAAGGCAGAAATAGTGGAAAGAAAAACTCTACTTCGCCTCCTAATTCGATCAAAGGGTTAAGAAAACGGCGATTGACTTGCGTAGAACCCCAGGCATCTAAAAGTAATCGTACTTTTACGCCTCGAGATGCCGCTTCTACTAACGCTTCTCGAACCTCTAGTCCAAGATCATCTGCTCGATAAATATAGTATTCCATATGGATGTGATATTTCGCTCGCTTGATGTCTTCAAGCAAAGCATCAAACTTTTTACGACCATCTGTATAAAGTTTAACCTCATTATTCGTCGTATACAAAGAACTTTCGAACATCGTCAGCATATAAATCAATTGTCGCGGGTCTACTTGATTGGTCGTTGGTTTCGGAAAAAGCCCGCGATCTAAGGCCCGCTGCTGTTGCTGTAGTTCAACATTCATACCAATTTTGGTCTGCATCTTCAAATCGAAAATGCGCTCTTTAGAAATTCCCTTACCAAAGAAAATATATAACACAAAGCCTAGTACAGGAATAAAGGTTAAAACTAATAACCATGCCCAAGTGTTGACTGTATCCTTTCGTTCACGAAAAACAATAATGAAAGATAAAATGGTGTTGATAATCAAAAATAATAGCCCTAAGTGTCCTGTCAAAAATGACATGCCTCCACACTCCTTCTTCTAAAGGATAGCCGAGAAAAAGTTAATTGTAAACAATGTGCCTTAACCATTTTTTTTATTTTGTAAAAGCATCTCAATATGAGGGATTTCGTCTTCCAAGTAAACATCAGAAGTTTGTTCAAAACCGAAAGATTGATAAAACGCCACTAAATAGGCTTGTGCCGAAATGACTACAGGTTGATTTGGATAACGCTTCTCAATTTCCCGTAAGGTCTTCGCAACGATTTTCCTTCCTAGTTGCTGATGACGATATTTTTTTACTACTAAGACACGACCAAAATGAATGATTTTCTCTTCCTCTATAATTCGCGCGTAAGCCTGCAACTCCCCATTTTCTTCTATACAGATATGTACAGCTTTACGATCCGCTTCATCAACTTCTTGATAGGGACACTTTTGCTCAACGACAAATACGGCCGTACGAGCCTGTAAAATTGTTAACAGCTCCTGTGTTGTTAATTCATCAGTTGTTTTAATCATGAGCGCCTCCTGCTTTTTTTAACAGTTTAACGTACTTTTTACTTAATGTCCGCTAGTAACCTTAATTCCTATGATTCCAACTACTAAGAGAATCACAAAAAAGCTAGTCAAAATCGTTAAATGATCCTTAAAGAAAAAGACACCAATCAAAATCGATCCTACTGCTCCAATACCTGTCCATATTGGATAAGCCAAACTCATAGGCAGTGAATGAAGTGACTTTGATAAAAAATAAAAACTTGCAATCATACCGACTATTGTTAATAGAGAATAGTTTAATTTACTAAATCCTTCACTCATTTTCATCATTGTGGCCCAAAACATCTCGAATACTCCTGCTACTATTAATGATACCCATGCCATAATAATTCTCCTCCAAAAATAGATTTTTCTACTATCACGCAGACCGAACACTTTAATTGCTTTAACGATTTCGCTAAATCCTCCATATCCCAAAAAAATCGTTAATAAATGACAACAAAAAAAGGGCGTCCAATTTCTTCTATGACCTAACGAAATTGGCTCCCTTGCTCGGTAGCGTTCTACTAATTTGACTTCTATCCTAGTACCTTTTATTGAAAAAGGCAAGAAACAAGTATTATTTTGAAACAAAAAAACTTCCCCGAAAAAAACGGAGAAGTTTACACTTTAAATTTTTAGGAAACGACGCATTGAAATGACTGATCCTAAAGAACCAATCAAATAGCCCCCGACTGCCATTGTGATATCTAAAATCCATACAATTTGACTTGGGCGTAGCAGAGCAAGATTAGACTGTAATAAATATGGCGCTGCTAAACCATAAACCTGAGAATACCCATAAGTTAATACTAAAATTGGTACGATTGACCCAATCAAACCGATCCAGCCACCTTCAAGAAAGAACGGCCAGCGGATATATCCATTCTTAGCACCCACTAAACGCATAATTTGTATTTCTGTTTTTCGTGAAATAATCGTGATTCGAATCGTATTAGAAATAAGGAAGATTGCTACAAAAATTAATAACGCAGCTGCTGCCAACCCCCACGTACGAACAACTTTAGACATTTGAATAATTCTGTCTGCTGAATTTCCACCATAATTTGCACGGAACACATTCGGCAACTGACTCGCTTCACGTGTCACAGGACGGATATATTGTGCATCAGTCGCACTAACTACATACACGTCATAAAGCGGATTGCTGTCTCCTTCGAACAAATCCCAAGCATCGCCCATCTGTGCTTGTAATTTTTTCAATTGATCTTGCTTGCTGGAGAAAGAAACTTTGTCCACATGTTTGATATCTTGTAGTTCAGACTTCAATTCTTTTAGTTCTTTATCTTTAGTACCGATATCGACAAAAACAGTCACTTCAACATTTCCCTCAACATCTTGTGCTAATTTCGTCGCATTCATTATAACAGCTAGGAAGATTCCCGCCATTGTCAGTGTAATCGTCACGGCGCTGACAGAGGCTAATGTCATCCAGCCATTCCGCTTAACGCTCTTGATACTTTCCAACAAATGTCGGAAGAAATTTCTAATCATCAAACTCGTATTCTCCTTCCGCTTCGTCTCGAACGATCAAGCCATTTTCAATTGCGATTAAGCGATGGCGCATTGTATCCACAATCGTTTTATTATGTGTCGCCATCACTATAGTTGTTCCTTGGTTATTGATTCGTTCTAACAGATGCATGATTTCCCAAGAAGTATCAGGATCCAAATTACCCGTTGGCTC
Organism: Enterococcus raffinosus; assembly: GCF_019175485.1. NCBI lineage: Bacteria > Bacillati > Bacillota > Bacilli > Lactobacillales > Enterococcaceae > Enterococcus > Enterococcus raffinosus. The sequence continues at coordinate 754,712 of NZ_CP072888.1, read as the reverse complement.
ATCAGCAATCAAAACTTTGGGGGTATTTACAATTGCACGTGCAATTGAAACACGCTGCTGTTCACCACCAGATAATTCACTAGGAAAGACACGGACTTTGTGTTTTAAACCGACAAGGTCCAACACTTCCATAACACGTTTTTTGATGTCTCGCGGTTTACGCCCAATTACTTGCATTGCATACGCGACATTTTCATAAACCGTCTTACGGGGCAACAATTTAAAATCTTGGAAAACAACGCCTACATCGCGACGCAGATAGGGAACATCTTTATTCTTGATTTTTAATAAATCATGACGGGCAACATCTAAAATTTTTCCGGAAGTTGCCTTTTCTTCACGGTACATCAACTTGATGAAGGTAGATTTTCCACTACCAGAGGGACCAACGACATAGACAAACTCACCCTGTTCGATACGGACTGAAATCCCACGGACAGCAGTTGTCTTATTAGGATATTTTTTTGTTACATCCTGCATTTCAATCATGCTTTATCTCTCCAAATCCTCTTAAATTCTTTGTTATTATAGCATGCCAACATTGCAACTGGCTTTCATTACTTTACAATTTGATTTCATTTTATTCTTAAGCCTCTTGTGCCAAGCGCCATTTTAGATAAGCATCAATAAAAGGATCCAATTCTCCATCCATTACTGCTTGAACATTCCCAGTTTCGTAGTCCGTACGATGGTCCTTCACCATCGAGTAAGGGTGGAAAACATAAGAACGGATTTGAGAGCCCCATCCGATTTCTTTTTGTTCACCGCGTAAAGCAGCAGCTTCTTGCTCTTTTTTTTCAATTTCTAATTGATAGAGCTTCGCCTTCAACATTTGCATTGCGGTCTCACGGTTATGAAATTGCGAACGCTGTGCCTGACTCGCAACCACGGTCCCAGTTGGTAAATGAGTAATCCGCACTGCTGAAGAGGTTTTGTTAATATGCTGTCCGCCAGCACCACTTGCACGATAAACATCGACCTTCAAATCATCTGGATTAATCTCAACTTCAATATTTTCATCCAACTCGGGCATTACTTCGACAGAGCAAAAAGAAGTATGGCGTCGGCTAGCAGAATCAAATGGAGAAATACGCACCAAACGATGCACTCCTTTTTCAGATTTCAAGTACCCATAAGCATTTGTTCCCTTGATCATCAATGTAACACTCTTAATTCCAGCTTCGTCACCTGACTGATAATCAATCGTTTCAACTGAAAAGCCATGTTGTTCAGCCCAACGAGTATACATCCGCAAAAGCATCGAACCCCAGTCCTGAGACTCTGTTCCACCCGCTCCAGGGTGAAGCTCTAAAATCGCATTATTCTTATCATAGGGCTCATCTAACAAAAGCGACAATTCAAAGCTGGCAATTTTTTCTTGTAGTTGAACTAATCGTCCTTCTAACTCCGTTTGCAGTTCAGCATCAAAATCTTCCTGCTGCATTTCCCACATAACATTTAATTCTTCGTACTCATCTGCTATAGCTTGAAACTGATCATAGGTTTCTTTGGCAGTATTGTTACGATTAATCAAAGCCTGAGCCTTTTCTGAATCATCCCAAAAGTCTGGAGCAGTCATTTGATTTTCTGCTTCTGCAATATCTTCTTCTAGCTGCTCTAGGTCAAAGAGACCCCCTGAAGCTTGTGACTTGCTCTTGCATAGAGTCTAACAAATTTCGTATTTCTGCATTTTCCAAATCTATTCCTTCTTTCTCACGAGTTAACTTCACCCGCAAAACCAATAATTTCAACGAATTAATCTATAGTATACGATTTTTTCCGTTAATTCTCAAAAAACACTCGATGTCTGTTTTTCATTATTGCTTCACTGCATATCGGAACTGTCAAAAGACGAGACATAGTAGCTATGTCCCGTCCTAAAGGTTCTTTTTATCGTGAAAATTATTGTCCTTTGCCGTGGCAGTTTTTATATTTTTTACCACTGCCGCATGGACATGGATCATTACGTCCCACTTTTTCTACATGAACCGGTTTTTGTTTCGTATGTGTTAAATTCTTCGGATCTCCATCTGCTTCTACAGGATGTTCTTGTTGGTTCTGTGCCACTTGCTCCCGCTGAACATTTTGACGAATTTCAGCTTTCATAAAGAGACGCGTAACTTCAAACTCGATTGCTCCAACCATATCTTCAAACATCTTGTATCCTTCGGTTTGATATTCAACCAATGGATTATTTTGACCATAAGCCCGTAATCCTACAGATTGACGCAACTGATCCATCGCATCAATGTGGTCAGTCCATTTTGTATCCACAACACGCAAAATAACCACTTTTTCAAATTCCAATAATTGTTCAGGACTTTGTAATTGAGAGACTTTTGTATCAAAGACTGCTTTTGCACGATCGTACAAATAATCTTTCATTTCCTCAGGTGTCTTACCTTCAAAATCTGCCTTTGAAATAGAGTCTTCATGGACTAAAGTCGCCCCAGCGAAATCTGCTAAAGCTTCAAGATTCCAATTTTCTTTATCTAATTGTGTGTGGCTGTCCACAACACGTGAAATTGTACGGCGAACCATATTCAACAAGTTTGGTGTTAAGTCTTTTTCACCCATAATCACATCTTGACGTTGTTTATAGATGACTTCACGTTGTTCACGCATGACATCATCATATTGCAAGACATTCTTACGTGTGTCGTAGTTATTCCCTTCAACACGTTTTTGAGCCGATTCCACCTGGCGTGTCAACATTTTGCTTTGAATGACAGCATCTTCATCTTCAACTTTCATTCGATCCAAGAAAGCCTTGATTCGTTCAGAACCGAAACGTTTCATTAAATCATCTTCTAATGAAAGATAGAACTGTGAAACACCTGGATCTCCTTGACGACCAGAACGTCCACGTAACTGGTTATCAATACGGCGTGATTCATGACGTTCGGTACCAATTACAGCTAGACCCCCTAATTCAACAACACCCAGACCTAATTTAATATCTGTACCACGTCCGGCCATATTGGTAGCAATCGTAACAGAACCTTTTTGACCAGCGTTCATAATAATTTCCGCTTCTTTAAAGTGGTTCTTCGCATTCAAAACTTCATGCGGCACTTTTTCACGATCCAACAAATTAGAGAGTAATTCTGACGTTTCAACAGCAACCGTACCAACTAGGATTGGCTGACCTTTACGATGACGCTCTTTAATATCACGGACCACCGCATGAAATTTGCTTTCTAATGTTGGGTACAACAAATCTGCATGATCTTCACGAATAACTGGGCGGTTAGTAGGAATTTGAATAACTTCAATATTATAGATTTCACGGAATTCTTCTTCTTCCGTTTTAGCTGTACCCGTCATCCCTGCTAATTTTTTATACATCCGGAAATAGTTCTGGAAGGTGATCGTTGCCATTGTTTTCGTTTCATCTTCGATCTCAACGGATTCTTTTGCTTCGATTGCTTGGTGCAATCCATCGGAGTAACGACGTCCATCCATAATACGGCCAGTAAACTGGTCAACGATTAAAACTTTTCCTTCTTGTACCACATAATCAATATCACGAATCATGATAAAATTTGCACGCAAAGCTTGATCTAAATGGTGTGTCAACGCTGTATTTTCTAAATCATACAAGTTTTCTAAGCCGAAGTTTTCTTCTGCTTTTTCAATTCCTTGCTCCGTTAACCCGATTGTCTTTGATTGGATATCAATTTTGAAATCTTCATCTTCTTTCAATCGTTTCACGAAATTGTCTGTTCGCGTGTAAAGAGCCGTAGACTTTTCAGCAGCCCCAGAAATAATCAAAGGTGTGCGTGCTTCGTCAATCAGGATCGAGTCTACTTCATCAACAATGGCATAGTTCAATGGACGTTGAACCATCTGACTTTGATAAACAACCATATTGTCACGTAGATAGTCAAAGCCAAGCTCATTATTCGTACTATAGGTGATATCACAATTGTATGCTTCACGTTTTTCATCAGCGGTTTTTGAATTGATATTCAAACCAACACTCAAACCTAAGAAATTATACAATTCACCCATTTCAGTAGAGTCACGTGTTGCTAAATATTCATTTACTGTAACTACGTGGACACCTTCTCCTGTCAAGGCATTCAAATAAACCGGCATCGTCGCTGTTAATGTTTTTCCTTCACCAGTTTTCATTTCAGGGATATTTCCGTCATGTAAGACGATCCCTCCCATTAATTGCACGTGATATGGATATAGACCGAGAACACGCTTTGCTGCTTCACGGACTACCGCAAAAGCTTCTGGAAGTAAATCATCCAATGTTTCTCCAGCGTGGTAACGCCCTCTAAATTCTTCGGTCTTGCCACGTAATTGCCCATCCGACAATTTTTCCATGTCGCCAGAAAATTCTTCGACCTTGTCAGCAATCCCACTTAATCGTTTTAATTCTTTTTTATCGTTTTCAATCATTCGTTTCAGAAAGTTTGCCATTCGTTTATCTTACTCCTTTATTTCTTTTCATTTTCTATTTTTTGATAGAAACCCGCTAGTATATTTTATCATTAGTCCTTGAGAAAAGAAACTTCTCATAGCGAATAAAGGGCGACTTATACAATGATTAATCTTTTTCAGAGACTTTCCTTTACAACAAGGCATACAGAGGTTCTTTTCATTAGAAAAATCTGGCTTATTCTAAAACTTAATTTTCAATGAAAATAAAAAACCTTCCAGCATCAGCTGGAAGGCAATAAATTTCTGTTAATCAGTTTCAATCAAACCATATTTACCATCTTTACGACGGTATACAATACTTGTACCATTTGTTTCAGCATCTTCAAAGATAAAGAAATTATGTCCAAGCATGTTCATTTGTAGGACTGCTTCTTCGCTGCCCATTGGTTTTAGTGATAGACGTTTTGTACGAACAATTTCTAATTCAGATTCCTCTGATGAATCTTCTGCATTCACTAATACTTCTACTTCGCGTTCAGGGACACCCTTTTCACGAGCTTTGCGGTTAATTTTTGTTTTAAATTTGCGGATCTGACGTTCTAATTTATCCACAACCAAATCAATACTTGCATATAAATCTGGTGAAGTTTCTTCCGCCCGAAGAACTAAGTAAGGTAATGGAATCGTTACTTCAACTTTTGCTGTTTTTTCTGTGTATACTTTCAAATTGACATAAGCAGTTGCGTCCGGAACATCAGTGAAGTAGCGTTCTAACTTTCCTACTTTCTTTTCAACGTAATTGCGGATAGCTTCTGTAACTTCGATGTTTTCCCCACGAACATTATATTTGAACATACGTATTGCCCCTTTCGTCTTGCCAACTGAAGATAGGAGGAAGGACCACTCTTACCTCTTCTTCTTAACTCTATTATATCGAAATCTAATCCTTTTGCAAAGTAAATCGCTATCAATTTCAAAAGCAAAATGGATGCATTTTAGCGAGCAAAAGTCAAGCTTTTCACCGTTTCTGCACCATTTTTATAAAGTAATTCTGCCGCATGGAACAGTGTACGTCCAGTGGTATAAACATCATCTACTAATAAAACTCTTTGATTTCTAATTTTTTCTTTTGATACTTTCAATTCAAAAGGTTGGGTCATTTGCAAACGCTCTTCACGTGATTTTTCTGATTGAGGCGCCAACTCAACTCGCTTCAGCAAAGCTTCATAAGAACATCTTGTCAAATCCAAGCAGCCACAAACTTGATTGAAGCCTCTTTGCTCGAAACGTTCTTTTGAAAGAGGAAGCGGACAGATTAAATATCCACGAAAAAATTGGAGTGTTTGTGTCAATTCTACTAAAAAGGCGCCTCTCAACCGGTAATCTCCTATAAATTTATAGCGCTCGATCCATTGTCGAAAGCCCTCATCGTAATGGAATAAGCTTATATTATTCATAACAAAGCCAAGTTTTTGCTCCCACAAATAGCAATCTTGGCACAACTCTAGTGAGTTAGAACGACCGCAACCTGGGCATGCCGTTTCTTGATCAATTTTAGAAAACAATTTTTCACAATAATAGCAGCGTCGATTACTTGAAAAAAACAGTTCCCGTAACGTTAAATTGTTAACCAATTCTTCTTGACAACAACTACAACGCATCAATTAGTCCCTCCTTGAACGCCTGACGATTATTTTCTTCGATTTCGACGATTGCCTTTCTAATCGATATAGTTACTTCACTGCTGATAAAAAGGACTTCAGCTTTCGTATAATGCCCCTTACGGTCCGCCCTTCCAGCAATTTGAACCAATGCCGATTTATTAAAGACACGATGTGATGCCTGTAAAACGATAACTGAAACTTTTTCAAAAGTTACACCTCGTTCTAAAATCGTCGTTGTCAGCAACAATTGATACTTTCCGTCTCTCATATTTTCAACTTTAATCAATCGTTCCTTATCTTGTGAGTAAACCGTCGTTAGTTTTATATTCGAAAATGTATTTTGAATAAAATTCGCCATTTTCGCTAATAACGGGATGTTCGGGCAGAAAAGCAATACATTATTTTTCTCAAGTAGTTCAGCTATTTTGACCATAATATTTTTAGGTAACTTTCCCTTGCTTAAATATTTTTCTAAGCGCCAAGAAAAAAATAATTTTGGAACCGGCAACTTACGACGATGATAACGTGCTGGCAAATAATAGAAATGATCGACCTCTTTCTTTAATTGTTCATCTGGCGTTGCACTTAAATAAATGCGGTTGCCCTCTTTTTTTTGTGCATTATTTACCGCTCGTTTTAGTAAGGGATCTGATGAATAAGGAAATGCATCTACTTCATCTACAATGACTAAATCAAAATAATCATGATAACGTAAAAGTTGGTGAACTGTGCATACAACAAAAGCATCCCCATTATCTTTGCGATCTTCTCCATGAAAAAGACTGATCTTTTCTTTTGGAAATGCATGGCAGAAACGTATGTAAAGCTCGTTACAAACATCAATTCTTGGTGATGCCACAGCAACTCTTTTTCCTTGTTCAAGTGAGGCTTTTAATAGAAGAAATAAAATTTCAGTTTTTCCTGCACCAGTCACTGCCCAAAGAAGAAAAGTATTTGCTGAAGTCTTGTCTTCTAGAAGCTTCTCCGCAATTTTTCTTTGTGCAGAAGAAAGCTCCCCTGTCCAAACAAGCATTATTTTCCTTGCAGGCAGCTTTTTAACTGGAAAGTAATAAAGAAAACTTCTGCTATCAACACGACCTAAAACTAAGCAATGAGGGCAATAAAAGAAATTAGCAGGCGTTTTTTCCCGTGACACTTCTCCACAGCGTTGACACATCCAACCTTCTTCATTCTCTTTCATTGCCGGTCTTTTTTCGGCAGCTTTCAAATTTATATTAGGATAAAAAGCTTCCCATTCTCTTCGCAGCAAATGCTGACCAGTAATCACCATACACACTCTCCTTTTTCAAAAGTACGCAATCAACACTTCCAAGCTTTAGGTTTAGCTTCTTTCTATAGTACAAAAAAGGAGGCACAGCAATTGAATGCTGCACCTCCTTTTTATGTATTTTTCAGTTTTTCATGAGCCAACTTGATTTTACTAGTTTATTGAAAACCACATATTCTTTGTCTAGATTTACTTGTACTACTTCATAGTTTGCATTTAACCAGCCGTAAGCTCCCTTTTCTGGATGACGGTAATCATTCGCCCACCAATCAAGATCCTGTCGAGCAGTGTGCGGCAGACCACTGCGAGGGAACAACAGCTCATCAAATTGTGTAAAGGTTAGCGTCACCTGTGAGCCATTATTACTTTTTAAATAATGTGTTATGCCATCGTATTTTTTTACTCGTGTCATTCTCATCCCTCACCTTTAAACAAAAAATAGTTTGTCAAATAACCAATAGTTGAAACCCACACCATATATCTCCTATACTATAATAGAGAAAATTAAAGTGAGGCAAAATTATGCTGCAAAATTATCGAACCATCAAAGAAGACAATCAACATGAAATCGAAATAAAAAAATCTCGCTTCATTTGCTTTTTAAAGCGTATTGAATCAGAAGACGAAGCGAAAAACTTTATTCAACAGATCAAAAAAGAACATTGGAAAGCCAATCATAATTGTAGTGCGTTTGTTTTAGGCGAACACAACGAAATTCAACGCTCATCAGACGATGGTGAGCCTAGTGGAACTGCTGGTGTTCCAATGTTAGAAGTGCTGAAAAAAAATAATCTAATAAATGTTTGCGCTGTGGTTACTCGCTATTTTGGCGGAACTAAACTCGGTGCTGGTGGTCTAATTCGTGCATATTCAGGTGCCGTCGCTCAAGCAATAGCCTCTACCGGCATTGTAGAAGGACGTCTACAGCAAGAGGTTTTTGTCCAATTAGACTATCCAAATTGGGGAAAAATGGAGAACTTTATCACCAACGAACAAGTAGTGGTAAAAGATACCCAGTTCACCGATCAAGTTATTGTTACCTGCATGGTCGATGAAAACCACGTTGAAACTTTCGAATCTAAAGTTATAGATTTATTAAATGGACAAGTTCACTTCAAAACTGGAGAAACTACTTATTTCGAGCAAATGATCCAAGAGGCATAGACTCTTGGATTATTTTTCTAAATAAAATTCAAAGCGACTGCCAACATATTGCGTTCTCACATATTCAAATGGTCGTTCATCCGCTAAATATGACACCTGACGTAAACGTAAAATCGCATCTCCGCGCTTTACGTCTAAGAACTCAGCAATTTGCTCTGAAGCCAGAATAGCTGACACAGTTTGATTTGCTCGCCCTATTTCGAATCCTTTTTCTTGTAAACTATGATAAAAGGAGTCTGTGATTTCTTCTTTGCTGAAGCCTTCTATTAATTTTGCGGGAATACTGGCCACTTCGAAACAAATGGGCACATCATCTGCATATCGAATTCGTTCCATCCGCAATACCTGCTCACCCTTTTCCAAGCCAAGTTTCTCTGCTTCACTAGAGCTTGCTCGTGAGTGGAAGAAAGAAATTGTTTTACTTGAAGGCACTTTGCCTAACGATTCCATAATATCGGTAAAGCTTGTGGTTCCACTCATTTTTTCTTGGACTTTCTTACTTGCAACATAAGTACCTGATCCAATTTTTCGTTCTAAAATCCCCTCATCCGACAATGTTTGAATCGCCTGACGGAGAGTCATCCGACTTACTCCAAATCTTAACGATAATTCTCGTTCAGAAGGCAAGCGAGCCCCAATCTTCCATACACCCTTTTCAATTTCATGCTTCAATTGATCATGTATTTGAATATAAACTGGCACCTGATTCGCCACGTTCCGTCACCCCGTTCAATTTTTTCTACTTTCATTATAACTGGTATATACCTAATGCACAACAAAAATCCTTTGCTCTTTCTTCTCCTTCATCTTTTCTCTAAAAACAAAAGAGCAGACCTATTTTAATTGGTCTACTCTCGACGTTAATTTTTAACTTCTTCTTTTAATTGTTTATTGGCTGTAGCCATCATCAAACGAATACGATTTAGCTGATTTACGATTGAAACACCTGGGTCATAATCAATAGCCGCAATATTTGATTTTGGATATTGATGACGCAGTTCTTTGATAACACCTTTACCAACGACATGGTTTGGCAAACACCCAAATGGCTGCATACATACAATGTTATTTACCCCTGTTTTCAATAAATCAATCATTTCGCCAGTCAAGAACCATCCTTCACCTGTGTGATTCCCGATGGAAAGAATTTTACTAGCATCTTCAGCTAGTTGATAAATAGAATGGATGCCTGTAAATCGTTTAGAGGCACGCAATGCTTTATCCATTGGTTTTTCCACTACCTCAATCAATTTAATGGCCATTTCAGCAATCGTTTTGTTTTTCTTCGGCATTCCCATGTTGTCGTATTTCCAAATTTGATTATACAAAGAGTAGTTCATAAACCCGATTAAATCTGGAACAACTGCCTCCGCACCTTCTGCTTCCAATAAACGAACGATGTCATTATTGGCTGTTGGGGAATATTTTACTAAAATTTCTCCAACAACGCCGACTTTCGGCTTCACTTCATTTGAGATTGGTACTGTATCAAAATCTTTGATGATTTTTTTCATATTACGATTAAAAATTGTCAGAGAACCATTGCGAACATTGCTCTCCACTTTCTTCAACCATTCATCATGTAGCGCATCAATTTGCCCTTTTTCCAATTCGTAAGGACGTGTCCTATACACTACTCGCTCAAATAGATCTCCATAAAGAATTGCAACGACAATCCGTTTCAACATAGGTAACGTATATTTGAAGCCAGGATTGCTTTCTACCCCTTTATTTCCAAGGGACACGGAAACAACTGGGACTTGCGGGAACCCAGCATCGTTCAATGCTTTGCGTAATAATGGAATATAGTTCGTCGCACGACAGCCTCCACCAGTTTGACTCATCATCACACTTGTATTGTCTAAATCATACTCACCGCTTTGCAAAGCCTCAACTAGTTGACCAATAGAAATAATCGCCGGGTAACAAGAATCATTATTGACAAATTTTAACCCCACATTGATCGCTTCTCGATCCATCGCCGGTAAACAAACCACATTATAGCCTGAAGCCTCCAATGCAATATCAAACAAGCCTGATTGATGAATTGGACTAAGCATTGGCAATAACAAGGTATGCTTTTTGCGCATTTCTTTCGTAAAGACGATCTTTTCAGGCTCTTCAAAACGTCTTACTGGTTCGAAATTAGATTTATCACGTTCGTTAACCGCCGCCTTCAATGAACGCAAACGAATTCTGATAGCACCAAGATTTGATCCTTCATCAATTTTTAAAACGGTATAGATTTTACCGTACTGCTCCATGATTTCTTCAACTTGATCCGTCGTTACAGCATCCAAGCCGCATCCAAAGGAGTTTAGTTGAACAAGTTCTAGACTTTTAGATTTTGCTACTACTCGAGCTGCAGCATACAGACGAGAATGATATACCCATTGATTCACTACGCGAAGATTTCCCACGTCGCTTAAATGAGAGACACTGTCTTCTGTTAATACATGAAATCCTTCTTGGGTAATCACTTCTGCAATACCGTGATTGATTTCTGGGTCCAAATGATACGGGCGGCCAGAAAGAACGACACCGCGTTCCCCTTTTTGATTAAGCATTAATAAGGTTTCTTCCCCTTTTTGGCGAATATCTTCTTTAAATGCTTCTAATTCTTCATAAGCATGATGCAATGCTTGGTTGATTTCTTCTTGTGTAATCCCTATATCTTGGAAGCATCTTCCTAAAACAGCAGCAACAGATGCTTCATTTGCTAGATTTAGATACGGATTACGATAGTCAACTTTTCCTTCACGGATATCATCAACATTGTTCCGTATAACATCAGGATAACTTTGAACAATTGGACAGTTAAAATGATTATCCGCTTCCTTTGACTCTTCCCGTTCAAAAACAACTCCAGGGTAGAAAATCATTGGTATACCATCATCAATCAAGGCTTGGATGTGCCCGTGAGCAATTTTCGCTGGGTAACAAGCAGTATCACTAGGAATTGTTTCCATCCCTTGTTCATACAATTCTTTGTTTGAACGAGGTGATAATTTTACTCGGAAGCCTAAGTCGCTAAAAAATGTATGCCATAATGGATAATTTTCATACATGTTCAGCACACGTGGAATACCAATTTCACCACGAACAGCCTCTTTCTTTCTTAACGGACGGTATTTGAATAGACGACGATATTTGTAATCTACCAAGTTGACTTTTTTATCTTCTCGCTTCACTTTAATCCGAGCACCACGTTCACACCGATTTCCAGTAATGAACTGACGACCATCAGAAAACAGTGTGACAGTCAACATGCAATTGTTTTCACATAATCCGCAATGTGTAAATTCTTTCTCAGCAGTGAAACTATCAATTTCAGCTAAAGATAGCGTTTCGGTTTTTTCACCGACCTCATAATTTTCTAGCGCAATCAATGCCGCTCCAAACGCACCCATTAACCCAGCAATTGATGGTCGGACAACTTCTCGTCCTGTCACCATTTCAAAAGCTCGTAAAACAGCTTCGTTATAGAATGTTCCACCTTGACAGACAATTTTCTTACCAAGTTCCTCTGGTCGACGCACTTTGATTACTTTGTAAATCGCATTCTTGATCACCGAATAAGACAAGCCAGCAGAAATATCGCCAACAGAAGCGCCTTCTTTTTGCACCTGTTTGACTTTAGAGTTCATAAAAACGGTACAACGAGAACCTAAATCAACAGGTGCTTTTGATTTCAATGCGGCTTTTGCAAAATCTTCTACATTATAATTCAATGATTTGGCAAAGGTTTCAATAAACGAACCACAGCCAGACGAACAGGCTTCATTTAATTGAATGGAGGACAACGCACCGTCTTTGATGGTCATCGCCTTCATATCCTGACCGCCGATATCCAAAATGAAATCAACACCTGGTTGGAAATGATTGGCAGCCTTATAATGGGCCATCGTCTCCACTTCACCGATATCAACTTTTAAAGCATTCTTTATTAGCTGCTCTCCATAGCCAGTCACTGCTGCTTTTCCGATAAATACATGCTCAGGTAATTTTGAATAGAGATCTTTCAATACGGTCATAGTCGTTTCCAATGGTTGGCCTTGGTTATTGCCATAAAATGAATACATTAAGTTTCCGCTATCGTCAATCAATGCTACTTTGGTTGTTGTTGAACCGGCATCTATTCCTAAGAATGCCACCCCTTCATGGTCGGTTAAGCTTTTCTCTTGTGCTTGGGCTTGCCCGTGTCGCATTCGAAAATCAGCTAAATCAGTTTCATCAGCAAATAATGGCTCTAACGTGTCTGATGGAGACAAGTGCCCTTCTTCTGCCGTTGTCAAACGGTGCAACAGCTCCTTAAGAGAAGTTGTCTCTGCCTCCTCTGAATAAAAGGCAGCACCCATAGCGACAAAAAGCTGTGGATTTTCTGGAAAAATGACATTCTCTGGCGCGATATTCAAGGTCTCAATAAATCGTTGGCGCAGTTCAGACATAAAGAATAAGGGACCACCAAGAAACGCAATGTTCCCTTTAATTTTACGACCGGCTGCTAAACCAGCAATTGTTTGATTAACCACTGCTTGGAAAATACTCGCAGCAATATCTTCTTTGGCCGCTCCTTCATTAATCAACGGCTGTACATCAGTTTTAGCGAATACGCCACAACGAGAAGCAATTGGATAAATCGTTTTATAATTTTTAGCTAACTCATTTACCCCATTGGCATCTGTTTTTAATAGAACAGCCATTTGATCGATAAAAGCGCCTGTACCTCCTGCACAGCTACCATTCATACGTTGCTCGAGAGCACCTTCAAAAAATGTAATCTTTGCGTCTTCTCCGCCAAGCTCGATTGCTACATCCGTTTCAGGAATAACTTCCTCAACAGTGCGTGTACACGCGATTACCTCTTGCACAAAAGGAATCTCCAAAACATCTGCTAAACCCATCCCACCGGATCCAGTGATGCTCATAGTCATTCCTTGACTACCAATTACTTCTTCAGCTTCTCGCAACACACGTTCTGTGGCAGCTTTCACATCTGAAAAGTGACGTTCATACTTCGCAAATAAACTATCGTTTTGTTCATTCAAAATGACCAACTTGACGGTTGTAGAGCCAACATCAATCCCCGCTCGTAATGTCATAATTATTCCTACCTTCCATTTTTAACAACACATGTTGATTAACTTACAAAGTGTTTGTTATACTACTCACGTATATTCTAAAAACATTTCAAACGTTATGCAATACTCAAAACCATTTCATTCGTGTGATAAGCAACATTCTGAAGCGATCTGTTGTAAAATGAAAGGAATTATTATGGTAAAAAAAATTGACCTGCGTGTAAAGCGAACCAATAAAATGATTATGGAGGCTTTTATCCATCTAGTGGAACAAAAAGGGTATGATAACATCACCGTGCAAGAAATTGCCGATGAAGCAATGATTAATCGAGCGACTTTTTATGCGCATTTTAAAGACAAGCAAGATCTCTATGACCATATTTTTAAACAAGCTATTGATGCTTTTGCCGCAGTGCTTGATCCTGATCAAATTGTTCAAGGCAATCGATTAAAAGTTCGTAAAATTGAAATGGTTCTGAAAAACATTTACGAACAAATTCAAGCAAATCGAAAATTCTTTTTGACTATTATGGATGCTTCTGGAAATGAAATCCTGCGGAAAAAAGTTGCGGAAATTTTAAATGAAAAATATGCCCACGTATTCAAGCGACTGAGGATTACTGAAAATGATATCGAAGTCCCATTAGATTTTATTATTGAATACATGACATCTATTTTTGTAGGCACCTTGCATTGGTGGATCACCAGTGAGACGACAATGGATGCTGACAGCCTTTCTAAATTAGTCATTAAATTAGTTGGCAATGGTCATTTGACTGTTCTAGGCATTGAGATTGACCATTAAAAAGAAGCGCCCAGAAATTCTGAGCGCTTCTTTTTAATCAATGATTTTTTGCCTTCCACTTAATAGTATGGCGAGTTGGACGAACAGAACGTACACGAGGCACCTGTCCTTTTTCTTTTGTTACTTCTAATGAACTGTCTTTAATCGTACTATAAATTTTTGCCACAGTCTCTGTTAACATTTCTTTGACTTCTTCTACTTTATTCATTCATTTCTTCTCCCTTCTCATTTAAAAATTCACAGACTTCTAAAGGTAGTTTTTAACATAGCCTACCACTTGCAATTCTGTTTGATTCTCTCTTTGCTTCTTCCATTTAAATGTAGCGTATATTTTAAAGGGCTTCAAGTGAGAAACCTTTTACTTCACTATTTTTTTGTAAAAGCTTGATTTGACAAGACTCTACGCAAAGTAGAATGGCTATTTCATCAAATTCCCTATTCATTTCCTTAACAATTCGCTATGCTTAATTTATCAACAAGAAAGAGGAAATCAAATGGACAATTTTTTAGGGACGCAATTAAGAAATTATCGTCAACGAAACGAACTAACACAAAAACAACTCGCAAATATCTTATATGTATCCGATCGAACGGTTTCTAAATGGGAGCGCGGGGCTGGGTACCCTGATATTGATACGCTAAAACAGATCGCGCAATTATTGGATATTTCGTTAGACAACTTGCTAAATGAACGAGAGCCGACGTTGTATTTTGAATATCGTTCAGAAATTATATTGTTTCATCTGCCCTTGCTGCATATAATTATTCCAAATCTTTCAGAACTGTTGTGGCATAATCGTAGATTCGCACTCAGTACAATGAGGCATAAGAAACAATTAATTCCCGTTGCTCGAGGGATTTTTAGTGTAGGTTTCTTCTCATCAGGAGTTTTTTCATTAGGGATTTTCACGAAAGGGATCTTCTCGCTCGGGCTGCTTTCTCTGGGGATATTTTCAGCAGGAATTTTGACATTGGGCTTTTTCAGTGCTGGAAACCTTGCATTAGGAGCTGTTGCTTTTGGAAATCTTGGTATCGGCTTATTGGCTTTAGGCAACTTGGCCCTTGGCGGTGTAAGTATAGGTAATTTTACATTAGGTTACCTATCTATCGGCAACAAAGCGTTCGGAAGTTATACCAGTATTTTACCAGAGCATAGTAATCTACCAGAAATATCACAAGCTTTTAGTCTTTTACGCCATGAAGTCCAACAAGTCATAGACAAGTGGATCATTGGTCCATTTCTAACAGTGACCAATACTTCAATATTTCTCTATGCCGCAATATCTTTATTGCTTTTTATAGTTTTCTTGCTTTGTGTTGTATGCCTGTGGGGACTTATGAAGCTAAGACGACTTACGGTCAACCATTAGTTACTAATGAGCAGCTGAGAAGATCAGCGGCTCTAAATAATTGTTATATAAAAACAAAAAAAGTGAGCTGCTTTTGCAACTCACTTAACAACTGGGGTAGCTGGATTCGAACCAACGCATGAGGGAGTCAAAGTCCCTTGCCTTACCGCTTGGCTATACCCCAATGGTGGAGGAGAGTGGATTCGAACCACTGAACCCTAAGGAACGGATTTACAGTCCGTCGCGTTTAGCCACTTCGCTACTCCTCCAAATAGGTTTTTTTATTATTTAAAAACCCGACTCAGTTATAATACCTAATCTTCAAAAAAAATGCAAGTACTTTTTTCAAAAATTATTCATGTAAGTTCCAGTTACGAATTAAGGCTTCGATCCCATCATCTAATGACTTGTAATTCCCTAAAAGATGTCCATCATTATAGGCTTGAAAATTTTTGTTTTCTGGAATAATTTCACCAATAACTTTTTTACCAATCATTAATTGAGTAATTGCTTGTTTCTTTCCATCAATAACACGCTCTTCTTCAGTAACCTGAACTTGGATATCTTTGTTCTTTTTAGACATATATTCCCCTCCGTCCAAAACATTTTATCATACAATAAAAGAAAAGGACAACTGATCACTCAGTCGTCCTTTCATTTAAGGTTGTGTGATTATGGCTTTCAACACTTCATAACCATTATCCGTCAATAGCTGCTTAATTTCTTCAGTTTCTTTGCTAGCTAGCTGAATTTCTAAAATTGTCGCATTGACTTGATGATCTACGATAACAGTCAGGATACTGAAATCATGATCAGCCAAAATCTTCGCTACTCTTGCTAGCACACCTTTTTTGTCTTCTAAGATTTTTAGTTGAACCCGAGTCCCACCTTCATAATACCCTGTGAGTTTTAAGAACGCATCAAATATATCATTATTAGTAATAATCCCAACTAATTTCGTCCCATCAAGGACAGGCAATACATTAATTTTGTTTTGACGCATCAGATAGATGCCATCTTCTAATTCCGCATCTGGGGAAATTGTTTTAACATCCTTGATCATCACATCTGAGACAACTGTTTTATTTAATAAGTAATTGACTTCATGAACACTTAAGCTGGTAGCTTTTGAAGGAAGTGCTTCTTGAATTGTTCCTTCAGTAATCAAACCTACCAATTGTTCCTCCTCCATAACCGGTAAACGATGAATATCATATTTCTTCATTAAATCGACCGCATCAAATATTTTTGTCTTTGGTGTGACCGTCACCAAATCTTCTGTCATAAAATCCTTTACACTCATGTTTTATCCTCCTAGATAAGCTTTCTTCACTTCTTCACTCTCTAGCAATTCTTGACCAGTCCCTGACAAGACTACTTTACCTGTTTCCAACACATAGCCACGGTCAGCAATTGACAATGCCATCTTAGCATTTTGTTCAATCAATAAAACGGTCGTTCCTTGTTTTTGAATCTCTTGTATGATGTTAAAAATTTCTTGAATAAAAATTGGTGCCAATCCCATTGAAGGCTCATCGAGCAATAATAAACGCGGTTTAGACATCAAAGCCCGTCCCATTGCTAACATTTGCTGTTCACCACCGGATAAGGTGGACGCGTCTTGATTCAAACGCTCTTTCAAGATAGGAAACTTTTCATAAACATGTTCATAATCTTGTTGAATATCTCCATCTTTGCGTAAATATGCCCCCATCTCTAAATTTTCCAAAACAGTTAATCCAGGAAAAACATGTCTTCCTTCTGGAACCTGTGAAATCCCTTGAGCAACAATTCGCCTTGGAGCTTTCTTTTGGATAGGAGAACCTTCAAAAGTAATAGTCCCTTTAGAGGGTTGATTTAAACCAGAGATCGTTCGTAAAATGGTCGTTTTCCCTGCACCATTTGCTCCGATCAGAGAAACGATTTCTCCCTGATTTACTTCAAAGCTAACATCCCGTACAGCCTGGATCATGCCGTAATGAACCGAAAGATTATCAATTTTCAGCATTATAGCTCACCTCCAAGATAGGCTTTGATAACCTCAGGATTATTTTTAATTTCTTCTGGAATACCTTCTGCTAAAATACGACCATATTCTAAAACATAAATTCTTTCGCAGACGTCCATGACCAAACTCATGTCGTGCTCAATCAGCAAAATCGTAATTTGAAATTCCTTTTGGATCTTTCGGATCAGCAATGTTAATGCCGCTGTTTCCTGTGGATTCATTCCAGCCGCAGGTTCATCCAAGAAGAGAATTTTTGGTTTTGTAGCTAATGCACGAACAATTTCCAAGCGTCGTTGTTCACCATAAGGCAAATTACGAGCCAAATTTTCTGCTTTGTCTTGTAAATCAAAAATCGTCAATAATTTCAATGCTTCTTCTTTTAACTTATCCTCTTTGTTATAAAACGCTGGTAAACGCAAAACACTAGAGAAAAAGCTTTCTTTATTTTTACTGTTCATAGCGATTAAAACATTGTCTAAAACCGTTAAATCCTTAAACAAACGAATATTCTGAAAGGTTCGACTTAAACCAAGATCAGCAATAGCGTATGGCTTTTGACCATTCAATCGATGAGTTTTTCCATCCGCCTCTAGTAAAACGTCTCCTTCACTTGGTTCGTAAACACCTGTAATCAAATTAAACAGAGTTGTTTTCCCTGCACCATTCGGCCCAATCAATCCCACTAATTGATTTTCTTCTAACGCGATATTGACATTGGAGACCGCCGCCAAACCGCCAAAGTTTTTAGTTAAATCTTTAATTTCCAACAGAGGCATTCTGGTCATCTCCCTTTTTAAACTTATCTAAAATCTTCTTCACAGACAATTCTTTTGTGCCTAACAATCCGCCAGGTTTGAAAATCATCAAGATAATTAATGCTAACGCGTAAATAATCATCCGTAATGTCCCAAAATCCTGAAGATACATATTAATAATGCCTAAAAGAACTGCTGCGATAAATGTTCCTGTCACACTACCAATTCCACCTAATACGACTAAAATTAAAATATCAACGGACTTTGTAAAGGCAAAATCCTTTGGTGCAATTGATTGTAAATATCCAGCGTACAAAGAACCAGCAATACTTGCCGTCATCGCGCCAAAAGCAAAAGCCATTACCTTGTATTTCGTAGTATTGACCCCCATCGCTTCCGCCGCAATCTCATCTTCACGAATTGCCATCGTCGCACGGCCAGCACCTGAACGTATATAGTTAACAATAAATAATGTAGTGATCGCCATGAAGCCATAAACCATTTGCCAATCAACAAAAGGTTCGATACCAAATAAACCAGAAGGACCATTCGTAATCTCTTTAAAGTTAATTAATAAAATACGAATAATCTCCGCTACACCTAGTGTGGCAATCGCTAGATAATCACCGCTCAAACGCAATGTTGGAATTCCAACTGCTACAGCAACAAGACCGGCTAAGATCACACCAACAGCCATTCCTAAGAAAAAACCGCCATAAGTCGGTGTGTTCATTGAAATCAATGCAGCCGCATAGGCTCCGATCGCCATGAAGCCAGCATGTCCTAAAGAGAACTGACCCGAAAATCCAATAATAAGGTTCAAACCAACTGCTAAAATGATATTAATACCGATTTGAACGAGAATATTGTCTAAGAACAAGTTGACCATTCCAGCAGAATAAGCTACGTATAAAACTACGTATCCAATTACGATCAAAGCTAGCCAAATCAAATTGTATTTCAAATTCTTTTTCATTTGATCCACCTACACTTTCTCTTTCACATGTTTGCCTAAAATACCGGCTGGACGAATTAACAAAATCAAAATCAATACTGCATATACGACTGCGTCTTTAAAATCTGAAAATCCCAATGCTGTTGTCAATGTTTCTATTAAACCGATGACAAATCCACCAATTGCAGCACCTGGAATAATACCAATTCCACCTAAAACTGCGGCGATAAATGACTTCAGACCAGGAATATATCCCATCATAGGATCAATGGAGTTGTAATACAACCCAATCATCATCCCTCCAGCAGCTGCTAACGCTGAACCTAAAGCAAAAGTAAAGGAGATCGTACGGTTTACGTCAATTCCCATCAACTGTGCGGCATCTGTATCAACACTCACTGCACGCATCGCCTTCCCCATCTTGGTTTTCTGAACAATCAGGTTTAAGGCAATCATTAAAAATAAAGACAAGCCTAAAATCAACAATTGAATATTTGAAATACTCAGAAATCCAAGTTTGTAAACTTGTAGTTTAATCGCCTGTGGAAATGGACGAGTTGTTGAACTGAAAAAATAAATCATCGTATTTTGCAATAGGTAGGAAACACCGATTGCAGTAATCAAAGCAGCAATTCGAGTAGAATTTCTTAATGGACGATAAGCCAAAAATTCAATAACGACTCCTAAAATTGCACTTCCTGCCATTGATAATACCAAGGCGGGAAAGAAGCCCATATTAAACTGATTGATTAAAAAGTAGCCAATAAACGACCCAATCATATATATTTCGCCATGGGCAAAGTTGATTAATTTAATAATCCCATAGACCATAGTATAGCCAAGCGCCATCAGCGCATAGACACTACCTAGGAATAGCCCATTGACGATTTGCTGAATAAATACTTCCATCTTTATCACTTCACTTTTCAAAAAAATAGAGTAGCCGATCCGATTACGACCTTAATTTTTAAAAGGGAGTGTGCCAACAACCATCGGCACACTCCCTTGTCTGCATTCACCGAGTAATTATGGATTAACGGTTTCGGCAGAAGTTTCTTTCCCATCTGTCAGACCAAGAACTACTGCTGATTTTACAGGATTATGTTCCTTGTCCATTGAAATCTTACCAGTAACACCTTCAAAATCTTTCAAATTCGCAAGTCCTTTGTCGATTGCTTCTGGTGTCGCTTTTCCTTCATCCTCAATTGCTTGTTTGATCATGTAAACAGAATCGTAAGCTAAAGCATTGAATGAAGATGGCTGTTTGTTATACTTTTTCTCGAAAGCTTCTACAAATGGTTCCACTTTATCAGTTGCTGGTGCTTTTGTTGAGAAGTGCCCTGTATAATAAACATTTTTGACATTGCTTGCGCCAGCTGTTTCAACTAATTTTTCATCACCAAAGCCGTCAGCCCCGATAATAGGTTGTTCAATTCCCATTTCACGAGCTTGTTTGATGATTAGACCCGCTTCTGTGTAATAGCCTGGGATATAGATAACATTGAAGTCTTTATCTTTGATTTTTGTCAGCATTGCTTGGAAATCTTTATCTCCTGCAGTAAAGTTCTCCTCAGCTACGATTTTACCTTTGTAAGTATCCTTAAAGGCCTTCTTCAAGCCATTTGCATAATCACTTGAGTTATCACCTAAGATTACTGCTTTGTCAGCTTTCAAGTTATCATCCGCATATTTCGCTAAGACAATTCCTTGGAAGCTATCTTGGAAACAAGAACGATAAATATAATCTTGAACCTTACCTTTTTGTACAGTAATTGCATCATCTGTTCCTGATGGTGTAACAGCAGGAACTTTAGCTTTTGATAAGTTTGGTAACGTTGCTTTTGTCGCACCTGAAGTTGCTGGACCAATAATTGCTACTACTTCATCTTTTGTTGTTAAGTTTGCTGCAACAGATGCTGCTTCATTATTATCAGACTTATTATCTTTTGAGATATACTCAATTTTCTTTCCATCAATTCCGCCATCTTTATTAATTTCTTCAACGGCTAATTTAGCTCCTTCATTTTCCGCTTCACCATAAGCTGCTACAGCTCCTGATAATTCGAAGTTCCCGCCGATTTTGATTGTCTTGGCATCTTCTCCACCACTGCTATCGTTAGCTTTAGGCGAACCACACGCGCCAAATAGAAACAACCCTGCTGCTAGAGCAACTACTGTTCTTTTCTTCATCCTGTTTCCCCCTAATAAAATAATGATAAATCGTTAAGATAATAAAGAATATATAGGAAAAAACTCTCACTGTCAATTAAATTTTCTGAATATTTTAATAATTCAGCAATAATCAAACAATTTATAGCGCTTACACTATTTCCTACAGCTCATACAATAACAAAAAAAAGACCTGATTAACTTACGAAAAGTTAATCAGGTCTACATAAAATAACTTATTTAATTTAAAAGCAAACGATTTTTACGATTAATTATGAAACTTACATTCACCATAGTAAAAGATGCTTTTACTTATTTTAGAGCTATTTGGCTATTTAACTTATCTAAATACTTAAAGATACTATCTTGTCTTACAATAACCTCAATCACATACCTTTTAATCGTATTCTTTATTGTTTAACTCACTATTTTACCTAAAAAAATAAATGGACCTCCCAAATTTCTTCAGAATTTTAACTTTTCTACTTTTTCTTCTGCTCTTGGTAATTTGGTTCTTCTCTATCTTTCAAATTTTTCCGTAATGAAAACCTTATCGGCACGTAATCCAACCCTGCTTTGGCAAATGGATGACATCTCAATATCCTTGAAATACCCATTAAGCTTCCTTTAAAAGCGCCATGAACTTCAATCGCTTTAATCATGTAACTAGAACAAGAT
Organism: Enterococcus raffinosus; assembly: GCF_019175485.1. Lineage (NCBI taxonomy): Bacteria > Bacillati > Bacillota > Bacilli > Lactobacillales > Enterococcaceae > Enterococcus > Enterococcus raffinosus. The sequence goes on along the minus strand of NZ_CP072888.1, from coordinate 732,401 downwards.
GGATAATATCGACAAGATGGTTGTGTTAACGGAGAGATAAAGCGCTGATAGCCTCGTACTAAGAAAACTAGACCTCTACCTATAATATTCATTCTCTCACTCCAAACTATCCTATATCAACATTGATCTATTTATACATTTCTTTTTTTAAAGCTGCAAATTATTTGCTTGTCTCTTTCCTATAATAAGACGAATAAAAAAGAGATCGCACCATAAATTGGAACAACCTCTTCTTCAATAATCAACAAAGATTTTGCTACAGACATTAATGAACAAAATCTAAAATATGGCGCCAAACATCTGGCAATAGTACTTTAAATGGATTCCCTCCACCCATTGCACCATAACCAATCATACTACCGATAATAAATAGCAAGACACCCGCAAGTAATATCGCTACAATCCGAATCAAGCTTCGTAAGATATGTTCGCCTGAACTCATATACTCACTCCTTATGCTAAAACAGTTGTTGCATCAATTGCTTTTTTGCTTTCATTATCTACGCGTTCTACATCAGCACCCAATTGTTGTAATTTTTTATGAAATTGATAATAACCGCGATCCAAATATTTCAAGTTACGCACACGAGTGATACCGTTTGCCCGTAGTCCAGCTAAAACCAACGCTGCTGCTGCACGTAAATCCGTGGCATAAACTTCTGCACCTTGTAATTCTGTCGCGCCCTTAATTAAGGCAACATTATTATCAATTTTGACTTGTGCATTCATTCTGCGCATTTCTTCTAAATGTTGGAAACGATTTTCAAAAACAGTTTCTGTCGTCGTACTGATTCCGTTAGCAACTAATTGGATAGCAGTCATCTGAGCTTGCATATCTGTTGGGAAGCCAGGATGAGGCATTGTCTTAATATCCGTTGCTTTCAAATTCTTAGGACCAATCACACGTAAACCATCGTTTTCTTCCGTTACCTTAACACCCATCTCAATCAATTTAGAAATCAACGGACGATTATGTTCTGGAATTGCACCATCAATCAGAACATTTCCTTCAGTCATCGCAGCGGCAACCATAAATGTACCAGCTTCAATCCGGTCTTGGACAATTGGATGAGAAACAGCATGAAGATGGTCTACCCCTTCAATACGCATCGTTTCTGTCCCAGCACCATGAATACTAGCACCCATTTTATTCAAGAAATTAGCCAAATCAACAATTTCAGGCTCGCGAGCAACGTTTTCGATCACTGTTGTTCCTTTAGCCTTTACAGCAGCCATCATAATGTTTTGAGTTGCACCGACACTTGGGAAATCCAAATAAATGGTATCACCAATCAATTCATCTGCAATTGCTTCAATGTAGCCATTTTTTTGGATAATTTTCGCTCCTAAAGCTTGGAAACCTTTCAAATGCAAGTCAATTGGACGTTTACCAATAGCACACCCGCCAGGCATTGCAACCTTCGCATGGCCATTTCTCGCTAATAAAGGTCCCATTACAACGATTGATGCGCGCATCTTGCTTACATATTCATAAGGAGCTTCCACATTTAATTGACGTGTAGCATCCACTGTAACTTCTTTCGTTTCTTCATTGAACTCAACATCTGTATTCAAATAACGAATCACTTGATTCATGGTAAAAACATCAGATAAAATCGGAACATTGCTTAACGTTGATGTTCCTTCTTCTGCCAATAAAGTCGCAGCAAGAATCGGCAATACGGCATTTTTTGCCCCTTCAATATGTACAGTTCCTTTTAATTGTTTACCACCACGAACGATGATCTCTTCCATCTGTATTCCCTCCAAAAAGCTAATCGATTGCTTCGTATATGTACCTTAGTTAAATGTCAAAAATATATTTTTACATAAAAGAATGATTTCTAAGAAGAATGTACTGCAAGCAAATCCTAAAGCAATTGCTAACATCAAGATCACAAGACGTACCTGCGTCTCCTTAAATGCTTTAAAAAGATTTTCTATGCGTAATGACCTCAAAGCCCAAAAAGCTAAATAGATGAAGGAAAAATGCGAGACGATTCTAACGATTGCATCAATTCCATATACTTGCATAATTCATATCCTTTCAAAAAAAATCAACAGTTGGATTATATCACAGTTTCAGATAAAGAAGAATACTTTGCTCACCCAAAGTACTGTAGAGAAACTTTTAAAAAACTTAATATTTGTTTTCTTTCTCAAAAAGTTCTTTAAAAATTTTTATCCTTCTCTTTTCGTCAAAATACTCAAAATTCTTCTTATTATTTTGGTAGTAATAACTTTTAAGAAGAGGGAGTATTCATCTTTTGTTTCCAAATTTTAAAATTGATTTAAAAAAAAGATTGCACCAAGATAATTTGGCACAATCCTTTCAATCTAGTAAACTTAACGGTGTTTTGAAACTTTAATACGATTCATAGCACGATGCAAGGCAACTTCAGCACGACTCAATTGGTCAGTGTCTTGTTTTTCACGCGCTTCTTGAATTCGCGCTTCCGCACGTTGTTTTGCTCTTTCCGCACGAGAAACATCGATATCGCGTTCACGTTCTGCCGTATCAGCGATGATCGTCAACACATTGTCTCGAACCTCCATGATTCCACCATTAACCGCAATCCAGTCAACATGGGTATCCGAATCTGTTCGGCGAACACGGACCTCATCAATTGCAAGAGGGGCTATGATTGGTGCGTGATTGGGCAAAATACCTATTTCACCAGCCACGGTCTTCGCGACTACAATCGTTGCATTGTGATCATAGACATTACCATCTGGAGTAACAACGTTCACTTGCAGAACTTTGTTTTTTTCTTGTTCCATCGGGCACCTCTTTCTAGTAGCCTAAAGTTTTCGCTTTTTCTACTACGTCTTCGATCGGACCTACACTGCGGAATGCTTCTTCAGGAAGATCATCATATTTCCCTTCAAGGATTTCTTTAAACCCTTCAACAGTTTTCTCAACAGGTACATAAGAACCTGGTAAACCAGTAAATTGTTCTGCCACATTAAAGTTTTGTGACAAGAAAAATTGAATTCTACGAGCACGAGATACAATTACTTTTTCTTGATCAGATAATTCATCCATCCCTAAAATTGCAATGATATCTTGTAATTCACGATAACGTTGTAAAACACGTTGAACTTCTGTAGCAACACGGTAATGTTCTTCACCTACAATTTCAGGCGCTAAAGCACTAGAAGAGGACGCTAATGGATCAACTGCGGGATAGATCCCTTGTTCGGTTAATTTCCGTTCCAAGTTGGTCGTTGCATCTAAATGGGCGAAGGCTGTTGCTGGCGCAGGGTCAGTATAGTCATCCGCAGGTACGTAGATGGCTTGAATCGAGGTGATTGAACCTTTTTTCGTTGACGTAATACGTTCTTGCAGTTGTCCCATTTCAGTTGCTAAAGTCGGTTGGTAACCAACTGCTGACGGCATACGGCCAAGTAAGGCAGAAACTTCTGATCCGGCTTGAGTGAAACGGAAAATGTTGTCGATAAATAGCAACACATCTTGTCCTTCTTCATCACGGAAGTATTCGGCTAAGGTTAAACCAGTTAAAGCAACACGCATACGTGCACCTGGCGGCTCGTTCATTTGACCGAACACCATAGCAGTTTTCTCAATAACACCAGAATCTTTCATTTCATAATAAAGGTCGTTCCCTTCACGAGTACGTTCACCAACACCGGTAAATACAGAAATACCACCGTGTTCTTGCGCAATATTATGAATCAATTCTTGGATCAAGACAGTTTTACCAACTCCGGCACCACCAAATAATCCGACTTTACCACCCTTTAAGTAAGGGGCTAACAGATCAATGACTTTAATCCCTGTTTCTAAAATTTCATTACTAGTGCTAAGTTCTTCAAAAGTTGGTGCTTTCTTGTGAATACCACTTTTTTCTGCATCTTCTGGAAAAGGAGCTTCTTTGTCGATTGTTTCACCTAATACATTAAATACACGACCTAGAGTTTCTTTCCCTACTGGAACAGAAATAGGCTTGCCAGTATCGACAACTTCCATTCCACGTTGTAATCCATCCGTTGATTCCATGGCGATTGTGCGAATAACACCATCACCAAGTTCCAAAGCAGCTTCAAGAACAACTTTTGTTTTATCTTTTTTATAAACAATCAACGCATTGTTGATGTCTGGTAAGGATTGATCTAAAGAAAATTCCACGTCGACAACGGGACCAATAACTTGAACAATCTTGCCTGAACTCATGTTTTTTCCTCCAATCTCGAAATTATTCTAATGCGGAAGCCCCGCCGACAATTTCAGTAATCTCTTGAGTAATCGCCGCTTGACGAGCGCGGTTGTATGAAATCGTTAAATCGCCAATGATCGCGCTGGCGTTATCAGTCGCTGTCTTCATTGCTGTCATTCCGGCCGCATGCTCTGCCGTTTTGGCATCAACGATTGCACCGTAGATCAGACTTTCAGCATATTGTGGAAGTAATTGATCAAGAATGGCTTCTTTTGAAGGTTCGAATAGATACTCTTCCCGATATGTTTGTGCTTCGCTTGGATCTAAGTCAGAAATCGGCAGCATTTTTTCCACTCGGAACTGACTAGATAACGAATTGACATGATGGTTATAGCATACATATAATTCGTCGAAGACTTGATTTTCATACATACTAGTCGTCATCGAAACGATTTTTCGTACTTCATCAAAGCTCGGTTGGTCCGATAAATTGCGTAATTCGTAGGCTAATTTTACACCGCGAGCTTTGAAAAAGTCCGCACCGGTTCCACCAATGGCTAACAAAACATATTCATCAGCAGAATCATGATCATCTTCTAGCATCGTCATGGTTTGTTTTAAAATCGAGCTGTTATAACCACCGACTAATCCACCGTCTGAAGTAATCACGATATAACCAGTTTTCTTGACTGGACGGTTCAACAACATACTGTGATAATTGATGCCGCCTAATTCACGACCAGAATTAGCTAACTCCGTTAATTCACTTGCTGTTAAGTGAGTTAACACTTCACGTACTTTTGACGCGTAAAGCTGAAATTTTGCTGAGTAAGCCTCTGATTTCGTTAATTTAGATGCTGATACCATTTGCATAGCGTTGGTGATTTGACTCGTTTTCTTCGTCGATGCAATCCGTGTTTTGATTTCATTTAAGGATGCCATGTTTTATTCTCACCTCGATTATGCTTTTTCTTGGTTCGCTGCGGAAGCATCAAAAATATCTTTGAATTCTTGGATCGCTCCATCTAGCTTGTCCGCATCTGGCAAATCTTTCGTATCACGAATTGTCGCAAATAAATCTGAATGATTTGTTTCAAGATATTCAAATAATTGTGCTTCAAAATCTAAAATACTATTAACTGGAATACTATCAAGTACGCCATGAGTCAAGGCATATAATATGACCACTTGTTTTTCAACTGGAAGCGGATCATGTAATTTTTGTTTTAGAACTTCAACAGTTCGGCGTCCACGATTTAATTTCGCTTGCGTAGCAGCATCTAAATCTGAACCAAATTGTGTGAAGGCTTCTAATTCACGATAACTGGCTAAGTCCAAACGAAGCGTACCAGCAACTTTTTTCATTGCTTTAATTTGTGCTGAACCACCTACACGTGACACAGATAAACCAGCATCAACAGCTGGCCGAATACCAGCATAGAACAAATCATTTTCTAAGAAAATTTGTCCATCAGTGATTGAAATTACGTTTGTTGGAATATAAGCAGAAATATCTCCAGCCTGTGTTTCAACAAATGGTAAGGCAGTAAGTGATCCTCCGCCTAATTCATCTGAAAGTTTTGCAGCACGTTCTAGCAAACGTGAGTGTAAGTAAAAAACATCCCCTGGATAAGCTTCACGACCTGGCGGACGACGTAATAACAATGAAAGTTCACGATAAGCAACTGCCTGTTTTGATAAATCATCAAATACAACAAGTACATGCTTGCCGTTATACATGAACTCTTCACCCATCGCTGTTCCAGCATAAGGCGCAATAAATAATAGCGGTGCAGGTTGTGACGCACCAGCCGTTACGACAATAGTGTAATCCATAGCACCGAACTTACGAAGTGTCTCCACTTGTGAGCGTACCGTAGATTCTTTTTGACCAATAGCGACGTAGATACAAATCATATCTTGACCTTTTTGGTTAATAATTGTATCAATGGCGATTGAAGTTTTCCCTGTTTTACGGTCTCCAATAACCAGTTCCCGTTGACCACGACCAATTGGAACTAGCGCATCAATGGCTTTTAACCCCGTTTGCATTGGTTCTGAAACTGATTTACGTTGCATAACGCCAGGAGCCATTGCTTCTACAGGACGAGTTTTACTTGTTTCGATTGGGCCCATACCATCAATTGGCTGACCTAATGGATTTACTACCCGCCCAATCATGTTATCACCAACAGGCACTTCCATGATTTTACCGGTACGTTTTACTTTATCTCCTTCACGAATGGACTCAAATTCACCTAGAACGATGATACCGACATCATTGCTTTCTAAGTTTTGTGCCATTCCGTAAGAGCCATTAGAAAACTCTAGAAGCTCTCCACTCATTGCATTTTCTAACCCGTGGGCACGGGCGATTCCATCCCCAACGTAAGTGACTGTTCCGATTTCTTCAACAGACAGCTTATTATCATAATTTTGAATCTGTTCTTTGATTAAAGCACTGATTTCTTCTGCTTTGATGGCCATTCATTTCACCTCTTCTTCTCTACTTTTTACTAAGTGCTGCTCGTAGACCATTTAATTGGCTGGCGAGGCTGCCGTCGATCACTTGATGATCGGCTTCAACAATGACACCGCCGAGAATTGATTCATCAACTATCGGGGTTAACGTGGCCTTCTGGTAGCCAAAAACATCAGCGACTTTCGCTTCAAGTTCGTGTTTCTTTTCTTCAGAGAGCGGCACAGCTGTAGTTACCGTTCCGTGTGCAATTTTGTTTTGTTCATCATAACGACGTTCAAATTCCTCTATCATAAATGGAAGATCATCACTACGATTGTACTCAAAAACAACTAATAAGAAATTCTTGACAATTCCGTCGAAATTACTAGTAAAAGCATTCATGATCGCTTTTTTCTCAGCACCTTCTAAACGAACATCCGTCAATATATTCCCTAAATCTGGGATTTCTTTACAGATTTCCCGAATCGTCAATAACTCTTGATAAACGGCATCGGCGGCTTCATTTTCGATCGCCAATTCAAACAAAGCTTTTCCATATCGTTTACCAACAGTATACTTATCAAGCTTCATGTTTCGTATTACCTAACTTATCCATATAGTCATTAATTAAATCTTGATGGGCATCTTGTGAAAGCTCTTTGCTCAAGATTTTTTCTGCGATTTGTAGAGAAAGTGTTGCCACATCATCTTTAACAGAAGTCAACGCGTTTTCACGTTCATCTTTGATTTCCGCTTGTGCGCGATCTTTTAGACGAGTAACTTCTTCCTTAGTATCTTTGATGATATTTTGGCGGCTTAATTCGCCACTTTCTTTCGCATTTTTGATGATATCTGCCGCATCACTACGGGAACTTGCCAACTGAGCTTCACGTTCTTTTTCCAACTCAGCAGCTTTGATCCGAGATTGTTCGGCAGAATCTAGATCATTGGCGATCTTATCTTCACGTTTTTTTAGAATGTCTTGGACGGCACCCCACGCGAATTTTTTCAATAATGCCATTAGGATTACGAATGCACCCGTAACGGCGATTAAATTACCGAGTGTTGTGTTGACAGCCTCAGCAATAACTAGATTCAGCATACTCGGTCTTCCTTTCTGTTCTTTCTCATTAAAAGAACCGTTAAACGGTTCTTTTGCTCATCTCTGAGATGAGCCGTAACAAAAAACATCAATTATTAACCTTGGAAAACCATCAACATACCTAAAACTACCCCTAGAATTGGCACAGCTTCGATCAAACCAACACCGATAAACATTGTTGAACGAATTTGTCCTGACATTTCTGGTTGACGTGCCATTGATTCAATTGCTTTTGAGATTACTTGTCCATTACCATAACCAGCCCCAATTGCGGCTCCCATGATTGCGATTCCTGCACCGATAAAGTTCATAATAAATTTCCTCCTAAAAGTGTGTTAATTTTTTATTATTCTACCTCGATTTTATGACTGATATAAACCATAGATAGAGTTGTGAAAACAAATGCTTGGATACTTCCGATAAATAATGAGAATGCGATCCAAATCATCTCAAGCGGGATTGCAAATGGCAATGTCCACCATCCTGTACTTGTAACCATGCTTGCGATAAGAGAAAGCAATACCTCACCAGCAAAAATGTTACCGTAAAGACGAAGGCCCAACGTTATTACGTTGGTAAATTCTTCCATCAACTTAATAGGAAATAATCCTGCGGGTGTAAAGAAAGAATTTTTAATGTATCCACCTAAGCCTAATTTTTCTGTGCCTAAGTAATTGGCTAATACCAACACCAGTAAGGCTAATCCCATTGTTACAAACGGGTTTGCAGTGGGACTTTTCCAATAAGTCACGTCGTCACCTGTGACGATTTTTGTGACCAATCCGATTTGGTTCGCTACAAAAATAAATAAGAACAACGTAAATGAGAACAAACTAAAATTTCTGACTTCTTTACGAGGCATGTTGTCGCCAACAATATTCGTTGTAAAATCAATGACCCACTCAATTGCGTTTTGCTTTCCTTTGGGCTTCAATGACAGGTTGCGTGTAAACGCAAAAACAAGGAAGAAGACAATCACACATGTCACAATTATCATTGTCGTCACCGTACCATCGAACCATATGGGACCAATATGGAAAACCCAAGATTTTTCATCCAATTCAGTTCACCTCTCTTCCCAGCGACTCGCGTCAGCTCGTGCCTGCTTAGCGCTGCTCCTCAAAATACTATCGTATGTTACCACCAGAGAAAGAAAATTTCAAAGAATTTTCCTAAAAATTTTCGAATAACTCAAAGATATTTTCTTCGTCGTTATTTTATCTCTGTCTATACGCCTTAAATAGCTGTTCTTGACCGCAATATAGCTAGTATAGATTGTAACCAATCGTATCAAAATCTAATGTGAAGTAAAGTAATTCTCACCAAATATGCGAAAAAGAATATTTTGCTATCGAGAATAATTTTTTAACGTACGACTAATTTGACGATCAACATCTTTACGCTTCAAACTTTCTCTTTTATCGTACTGATGTTTCCCTTTAGCAACGCCAATTAGTACTTTTGCATAGCCATCCTTTAAATAGACTTTTAAGGGAACTAATGTAATTCCAGTATTTTTTACTTCACCCGCCAAACGAGCGATTTGTTTTTTGTGCATCAACAATTTACGTGTTCGAACAGGGTCATGATTAAAAATATTTCCTTGCTCATAAGGGCTGATATGCACATTGTATAAGAAAGCCTCGCCATTTCTAATCCGAGCAAAACCATCCTTTAAGTTGATTCGGCTATTTCGGATTGATTTGATTTCTGTTCCCTGCAAAACAATTCCTGCTTCAATCGTATCGATGATCGTATAATCATGACGAGCTTTTTTATTTTGTGCCACTAGCTTGCCTTCGCCTTTTGGCATACTACCCCTTCTTTCTTCCAGACTTTTTCTTCTTAGCTACTGATTTATAAAAAGGCTTCTTACCCTTTTTCTTTTTCTTATCTTTACCGCTTTTTGTTCGGTCAACATTTTTCCCATAATATTTATCGGACTTCTTGTTGTTTTTTCTTCCACCTGTCGACTGACGTCTTTGACGACTTCCCCCTTTAGGAACCTCCAACGAAGGAATTTCTTCCGCTTCTAGCAGCTCAAAATCAATTTCTCGTGTCTCAGGATCTGATTTAACTACTTTGATCCGGACTTTTTGACCAATCTTAAAGGTTTGGCGTGTCCTTTCTCCCACTAATGCTAATTGATTTTCAACGAAGTGGAAATAATCTTGTTTCAACTCATTTACATGGATCATTCCTTCTACTGTATTTGGTAATTCTATAAAAATACCAAACTTTGTTACTGAACTGATAATACCGTCAAACTCCTCACCAATTTTATCAGCCATATATTCTGCCTTCTTCATACTATCGACTTCACGTTCTGCTTCCACAGAACGACGTTCCATTTTTGAACTATGGTCCGCAATTTCAGGCAATGCCTCTGCCCATTTCTCTTTCGTTTCATCACTTTGATCTTGGCTGTAGGTCCGAATCAAACGATGAACAATCAAATCAGGGTAACGTCGAATCGGTGACGTAAAATGCGTATAGTATTCAGCTGCTAATCCATAATGACCATAATTGTCTTCAGAATAACGAGCTTGCTGCATGCTGCGTAATAGCATTGTATTAATCACTGCTGCTTCTGGTTTCGTTCCTACCTCTTCTATCACTTTCTGCAAATCTTTTGGCGTAATTGTGTTCTTTGTACCTTTTACTAAGATACCTAACGCAGCCGCAAAATCGAAGAATCGCTGCATCTTTTCTTCTTTAGGCTGCTCGTGAATTCGATAAATGAATGGTAGTTTTTGACGATTAAAATGTTCTGCCACGGTTTCGTTTGCCGCTAACATGAAGGATTCAATTAATCGTTCACCAACACCTCGTTCACGCAATTCAATATCCATTGGATGACCTTCAGAATCTACTAAAATTTTTGCTTCTCGGTCCTCAAAGTTAATTGCTCCACGATGGTTTCGATGTACTTCCAAAATTTGATGAAGTTCTTTCATCAAACGAAACATTGGTACTAAATCATGATACCTCTCGATTGATTCGGAATCCTCTTCCTCCAAAATAGCATTGACTGCCGAATAAGTCATTCGTTCGCTTGTTTGAATGACACTTTGAAAAATTTCATGACTTAAGATTTTTCCAGTAGAATCAATCTCCATTTCACAGCTCATTGTTAAGCGAGGTACTTGTGGATTTAAAGAACAAATTCCATTAGATAATCGTTGAGGGATCATTGGAATGACACGATCAGTCAAATAGAAACTCGTTCCACGTTCAAAGGCTTCCTTATCCAAAATACTATTTTCAGTTACGTAATATGAAACGTCGGCGATATGAACACCTAAAAAATAATTTCCATTATCTAATTTTCGTACAGTCACTGCATCATCTAAATCCTTAGCACCTGCACCATCAATCGTAACAATTTGTTGGTCACGTAAATCACGGCGACCAACTAGATCTGAATCCATGACTTTATCAGGTATTTGTTCAGATGCAGTCTGTACTTCCTCTGGAAATTGAGTAGGAATACCTTGAGCAATAACAATTGATAGTATATCCATCCCAGGATCATTTTTGTGTCCGATAACCTTAGTAATCAAGCCTTCTAAACTAGTAGCGTACCCCTTTTCTGGATAATGGGTAATTTCAACGATAACGATACTTCCATCTACAGGTTGAATTCCTTCTGCTGCAATAAAAACTTTAAATTGTGCACTTTTTTTATCTTTTGGTGTTACGTATCCATACAAATCTGATTCTGCGATTTCGTCTACATCAAAAGCAGTAAACTCCCCAACAATTTGTTGAATCTTTCTTTCTTTAATAGAAACAACTTGTCCTTCTGCTCCGCGATCGGAAAAAAGGTCCGCTGTCTTTTGAATATCAATCATGACGATGTCACCATCCATCGCGAAGTTCGTCGCGTCTTTCGGAATGAAAACATCTGGTTCTTCAGGATCAATTGTTACAAATCCAAATCCTCTTTCATTACGGCGGAAAATGCCTTCTACCTCAATTGGTTGAAAAGGTAGCTTGATCCGACCCTTTTTATTAAATTCTACTGTTTTTTCTCGCTCCATTTGTGCAATCGTTTTAACCAATAATTTATAATCGACACTTTTACGCATGTCTAGAACTTCTGCCAACTCTTCCATAGAAAGGCTTTTTTTATTAGCTGCTTTCAATCCAGCTAGTATCTCACTTTTAATTGTTTGTCTCTCCATTATCTTCACTCCAGCCAAGACCTGCCAAAAAATCAGCCACGTCTTGTTCAAATTGTCTTCTCTCAGGCCCTACAGTGATCACATGACCACTATTTGGATACCATTTCAAGGTAAATGTGGTCTGCTTTAGCTGTTCTGCGGTTCGAAAAACACCATCAGCCTCAATCATTTCATCCTGTCCGGACTGAGCCATAAAAAAAGGATGAGTAATGTTTGCTAGATGACTATTCGCATTGCGAGCCTGTTCTTCGATTGCCTCTAATTGTTGTTCCACTAAGGGACGGTAATTTTCAATTACATCTTTTCTAGGCTCTACACCGTTTCTTTTTAACACTTGTTGAGCATAGATTAAAAAGTTTTCTGTTACGTTTGTTTTTACTGGTGAGATAGGCGAACAAAAGAAACCGCCACCGATAAACTTTTCTGGCATCGTGCCCAACAACCGAGTCGCAAAAATCCCACCCATTGAAAGACCAAATACAGCAATTTCCTGATATCCCTTAGATCTTAAAAACTCCACACTCTGTTGGCTATCTTGCCACCAACGACTAGATGCTACTTGCAGAATATCAAGTGGATCTGATGTTCCATGACCGGTATATAGCGGAGCATAAATTGTATAATTCAACTTCTCTAAATAGCGTGTCAACATCCGCACATCATTGGGACTACCAGAATAAGCATGTAAAAGTAGAACCGCTCGTTTCCCGTGAGGTAAAAACAGCGACTCGGGTACTTGAATCATTTTCTTCACTCCTTGTTCATCACTCAATTGAACCTACAATATCGAAATCCTTCGTATGCAGTGATGACTTCTCAGTCATTATCACTGTATATAATTTTCATTAAAATACATTCAATGAAGCACTCTTCTTTGTTCTATCTTAAAGTGTACTTGATTTATTGCAAATACAAAATAAAAAAGACCTCTCAATCGAGAGGCCGGTTTTATTTGCTTGATAAAAACATTAATACGAAGAGCAATATCATCCAGATCGCACCTAAAACGGCGGTCGATCGTTGCATCACGGCTTCGAAGCCGCGAGCTTTTTGCTTTCCGAATAATTGATCCGCGCCACCAGTAAAAGCACTTGCAGCACTATTTTGTTTGCTAGGTTGCATCATAATCGTTATAACAATGATCACTGACAAAACCAAGATAACACCCAAAATAAAATTATACAAAAGATGACCCTCCTTATTCCAAACTACCTCATTTTTACTTTAGCACAATTGAAGTCGTTTGACTAGAGAAGTCCTAAACTTATTTTCTTAAAACATCTGCATATTCTGATTTTTCCTCAAATTCTTTTTTAGCAAACGGGCATAGTGGAATAATCTTTTTCCCTTCATTTCGAGCCTTCTCTACACCTGCAGCAACTAGTTTTTCTGCTAATCCCTGACCACGATATGTCGGATCTACAAATGTATGATCAATAATCATAATTTCTGACCCAGCATTTGACCAAGTCATTTCGCCAGCTTCTTCATTCGCATCATTCAATAAAACAAAGCGTTCTTTTTCTTCTTTAATTTCCATCGTAATTCCCCTTACTCTAATTTACTTACTTTTTAATGACATATTTTAAGGCTCCGCTTGGACAGGTATCCACAACATAGCTGGCATTTTCAACACTGCCATTATCAGGAATAATCCATGGTCTACGCCCTACCTCAAAAATGTCTGGATTGCCTCGTACACAATTTCCTATATGCGCGCAAATATCTTTATTGTAATAAATGTCAATGCCTTCACCATGATATTTGCGGTACCCTTGAGCTAATAATTCTTCTTCATTTACTGGCTCTTGATCAAATTTACTTCCATCCATTTTTATCACTTCCTTTAAGTAAGATTATAATAGGAATCAAGAAAAAATTACACTAAAGCGTCTTATTGGTCCAAGAGCTCAATAAGTGTTTGCAATGCATGATGTGCCTCACCTTGATCTGGAAAAGCTATTACAAAATTTTTTCCGCCCATTGTTGTCACGATCAATTCAAAGACTCCTGCCTGTTGTCTGATCGAGAATGGTTTCAAACTATCCATTGTATAGTAAACATTCCGTGGGGCCTTTGTTAATTCATCCTCTTCTAGTACGTGAAGACCACGATTAGAAAAGATTAGAAAATGCTCTTCTTGATCCTCATAAATGGCTAATTGATTCAATCCATCATCAGGAAACAAGGCTCTTAGTTGCGCTTGCAACAACAAAAAACTAGTCTCCCTCATGATAGGCTTCCTTTGTTCGAACTGGATGAATTTCATTCTTTAAATACGTTTGACCTAATTCATAATAATGTTCAGCATTGGCTCGGTTCTTTTTGATTTCTTCAAAAGTCAATTGACGAATGACACGTGCTGGCGATCCAAAAGCTAGAGAATTTTTAGGAATAATAGTTCCTTCCGTTACTAACGAACCCGCTCCGATCAGACTATTTTCTCCAATTTCAGCATGATTCAGAACAGTTGCGCCCATCCCGACTAACGCCCCCGAGCGTATTGTACAGCCGTGAATAATGCAAGCATGCCCAATCGTTACGTAATCTTCAATAACTGTTGGCGCATCATGATCAACATGAATAATAGTACCATCTTGCACATTGCTCATTTTACCGATTGATATTTTGTTGCTATCCCCGCGTAAAACACTTTGAAACCATACCGTTGAACCCTCATCTAATATCACATCGCCATAAACATCTGCGCTTTGAGCAATAAAATTTGACATTCGATTTCCTCCACTCAACTGTGCTTTTTTCTATGCTTTGATAAACTTCTTTTCTAGACAAGTATAGCATTTATTCACTGTCACTTCCTTAACTGTCAAGTCATAATTGAAAGAAATATTTCTAAAAAAGGACAGCACTGTAGATTGCTGTCCTTAAAAAATTATTCTGCTTCTTCCATAAACTGACTATTGTAAAGTTGCTCATAAAAACCGCCTTGAGCCAATAATTCGTTGTGTGTACCGTGTTCAATAATTTGTCCATCACGCATCACTAAGATATGATCAGCGTCGCGAATAGTGGACAATCTATGAGCAATGACAAAGCTCGTACGGCCTTCCATTACCCGATCCATTGCCTTTTGAATCAACCCTTCCAAACGCGTATCTACTGAACTAGTTGCTTCATCTAAAATTAAAATTTTAGGATCAGAAATAATCGCTCGTGCAATTGTCAACAGCTGC
This sequence comes from Enterococcus raffinosus, assembly GCF_019175485.1. Taxonomy (NCBI): domain Bacteria; kingdom Bacillati; phylum Bacillota; class Bacilli; order Lactobacillales; family Enterococcaceae; genus Enterococcus; species Enterococcus raffinosus. The sequence continues at coordinate 717,279 of NZ_CP072888.1, read as the reverse complement.
TTTTGACCGAGGGAAACATTATTCCCTTCAGAATTAATTTCCATTTCATAACCGCCTGGCATTGTTCGAATAAAGTGATCGACGTTAGCCGTTTTCGCAGCATCAACAACCTCATAATCTGTCGCCTCTAAGCGGCCAAAGCGGATATTGTCCCCAATTGTCCCTTCATACAACCATGCGTCCTGCAAAACCATGCCGAACAGCGAGCGAACATCCGAGCGATTCATCTCTTGGGTATTCACACCATCAATCAAAATCTTTCCACTATTGATATCATAAAAGCGCATCAATAAATTAATTAATGTCGTTTTTCCAGCACCAGTTGGCCCCACAATTGCTACCGTTTCACCTGCTTTCACTTCAAAGCTTAGATCCTCAATTAACGGTTTCTTTGGATCATAGCTAAATCGAACGTGGTCGAAAACAACATTCCCTTGTACTGGTTCTGGTAATGGCAGATCATGATCATTTAGTTCTTCCTCTGGTTCATCTAAAATCTCAAAAACACGTTTAGCTGAAGCTGAAGCACTTTGAATCATAGAAGATAATTGAGTAATTTCTCCCATTGGCTGACTGACTTGCCAAATGTACTGAATGAATGCTTGAAGTTGTCCGACCAAAATCACCCCATGAATAACGTTCCAGCTACCTAAAATCGCCATTGCAATATAAGTAGCATAAGCTGTCAATTGAACCAAAGGCTGCATTAAACTGGAAACAAACGCTGCCCGAAACCCAAACCGCCGTAGCTTATGGTTTACTTCGCTGAAGCCTGCTAGAGTTTCTTGTTCACGTCCATAAAGCTTCAAGACACTAAAACCTGTCATGTTTTCCTGTACAAAACCATTTAGCTCACCTAAAGAATTTTGCATTCCTTGGAAATCTTTTTGTGACACTTGAACGATTTTTCTCGAAATAATAAGTGACAAAGGAATCATAATCATGGATATAACGGCCATCATAGGATTGATATAAAACATCATTGCAACAGCCAATAAGATTCCTAAAACTGCATTGATTGATTTAATAATCGCTTGTTGCATCGCATTACTTACAGCATCTACATCATTCGTCACACGCGACAAAATATTTCCTTGTTGGTTGCGATCAAAATAAGAAACTGGTAGACGATTAATTTTTGCTTCGATATCTTCACGAAGATCGCGCATAGCCGATTGAACAACATTCGCCATTAACCATCCTGTTCCTAATTGAGTACCACAATAGGCGATACCCACAATAACAATTACGACAAGCCATTTAAAGACGTAATCAAAATTAATTGATTCTCCTTGTGCAATATTTTTACTTACCTCTGTAGTTGGTAAACCAGTCAAATAGGGCATCCATGTTCCTAAAAGTAACGTCCCAATAGCCAACACTAAAACTAAAATAAACGTTTTTTTATATGGATTAATATAATGCATCAAACGTTTTAAAGAAGAAGTATATTTTCTCATGCCAATTCCTCCTTCGATAACTGTGAGGCAGCAATATCGTAATAAATTGGACAGTTTTCCAACAACTCCCGATGTGTGCCAATTCCGACAACATCTCCCTCGTTTAATACGACAATTTTATCCGCATGCATAATTGTTCCAACACGTTGTGCGACAATTAGCACCGCTGATTCGGTAGTTTCCTTTTTTAAACGTGCTCGAAGTTTCGCATCCGTTTGATAATCCAATGCGGAAAAACTATCGTCAAAAATATAAATTTCTGGACGGCGAATTACTGCACGGGCAATCGCTAATCGTTGCTTCTGTCCACCTGAGAAATTACTACCGCCTTCTGCTAACTCTTCCTGATAGCCGTTTGGTTTTTGTGCGATAAAATCTGCGGCTTGAGCAATCTCTGCGGCCTCTTCCATTTCCTCTTGCGTTGCGTCCTTTTTCCCGTAACGCAAGTTGTCTGCAATCGTTCCCGTAAATAATTGTGCTTTTTGTGGAATGTAGCCGATTTTTTCTCTCAAGTCTTTCAAACTATAATTTCGGACATCTTGACCATCGACCAGTACTTGTCCTTCTGTCACATCATAAAAACGCGGAATCAATTGGATCAGTGTCGACTTTCCAGAACCAGTACTACCAATAAATGCAACTGTTTCCCCAGGTTTTGCTGTAAAACTAACATTACGAATCACAGGACTTTCTGAATGACCTGGGTAAGCAAATGTCACGTCTTTAAACTCTAATGAACTTTTTTCCAATGGTTGTACCATTTTTTCTGGATTATCCTTAATCAACGGATCCATATCAAAAATTTCTTGTATCCGTTGTGCAGAAACATTGGCTCGAGGATACATCATGAAGACAGTCGCAAAAAGCATAAATGAAAATAACGCATGAAAAATATATTCAATAAACGCAATTAGCGTTCCAACAGCTAAAGAACCTTGGCTAATTTGTACGGTTCCATTCCAAATGATCAACACCATGACAATATTAAATAGAAAGAAAAATCCTGGCTGAGCTACCGCCATCAAATGAAATAAACTTTTTGAACTATTTGTATACGCATCATTGACTAAGCGAAACCGCATTTCCTCGAATTTTTCGTTAACAAAAGCACGAATTACCCGTAGACCCGAAAGATTTTCCCGAAGAATGCCATTAATATTATCTAAGTTCTTTTGTTGCTTCGTTGATAATGGCTCTGAATATTTTGCAATCAAAATAACCGCTAATAATAGAATAGGCAATGATAACAATACATAAACGCCTAAGCCAGGACTCGTACGCATAATCAAGTACAAACTCATCCCAAACATCATCGGAGTCATAAAGCCTGTAGTCAAAATATTTTGCATAAACAACATGATTTGATAGGCATCGTTGGTTGCTCTTGTAATCAATGATGGGACACCAATTTGTTCATATTCTGAATGGGAGAAAGTTTGGACCTTCTCAAAAAGATCATCACGAATGGCTGCTACCATTCTCGAGGTAATCTGAGAACTAAAGTAGCGTAATGAGATACTCATGATGATGCCGACAACTGTAATCGCAATCATTATGAGCCCCATCTTCTGTACATAAGTAAAATCGTTATTTCCAATCCCCTTGTCAATCATCATCGCTAGAATCGTCGGTAACCCTAACTCAATTAAGATAAATCCGAAAACACTGATGAAATCAAATAATAATAGCTTTTTGTAGCGTAAGGTATACCGCAACATCAACTTCATTTTTCTCGCCTCTTTCTATACCGTAATGACTCCAATATAGCATAAATAAAAGACCTCTGTCTGCTCAGTAATTTGTTTTTTTATATTTGCTTTTTAAACTTTCTGAAATTTTCTAAGGAATACTCATTTCACTTCCTAGTTTCTATACTTCTTATTTATTCTGTGATAAACTACAAGTAATTGTTGTAAGAACGGTGAAATTGTTTTTTCAAGCAGGAAGCAAAGACGAGGCTTCTTCTCAACGCTTTAGTCCCTACTAAAACGTTGAGCATAAAAAAATAGGAGGCAGCCGCCCCTCATTTTGTCGTGGAAAAAATTGCTATTAAGCAAATAAAGGAGATAGATTCATGATTTACAAAGTTTATTATCAAGAAACCAAAGAGCGCAACCCAAAACGTGAACAAACACAATCATTGTACGTGGAAGCTGAAAATGAAGAAATGGTTCACAACTTATTACGTGAAAACACCCCATATAACGTGGAATACATCCAACTTTTAGAAGGCAATCATTTAGAATACGAAAAAGAAAATGCCGACTTTAAGTTAATGGAGTTTTAGCATGAAACTTTCGCTAAAAAACAATGAAACTGGTGTCTTTGCCATTGGTGGATTGGGCGAAATCGGAAAAAATATGTATGGGGTCCAATTCCAAGATGAAATTATTATCATTGATGCTGGAATAAAATTTCCAGAAGATGATTTATTAGGAATTGATTATGTCATTCCCGATTTTAGTTATGTGGTCCAGAACATCAATAAAGTAAAAGCACTTGTCATTACTCATGGTCACGAAGATCATATTGGCGGTGTTCCTTATCTTCTAAAACAAGCCAACATTCCAATTTACGCAGGTGCCTTAGCGCTGGCATTGATTAAAAACAAGCTAGATGAGCACGGGTTATTACGAGATGCAGAATTACACGAAATCGATGAGGATTCAGTGATTCGTTTCCGAAAAACATCGGTAAGTTTTTTCCGCACTACCCATAGTATTCCTGATCCGTTAGGCGTAGTAGTTAAAACACCTTCTGGAAACATTGTGGAAACAGGTGACTTCAAATTTGACTTCACTCCAGTTGGTCAACCAGCTAACTTGCATCGAATGGCCAAACTTGGTGAAGAGGGCGTGTTGTGTTTGCTTTCTGATAGTACCAACGCAGAAGTTCCTACTTTCACTAAATCGGAACAAACAATCGGTCAATCAATCTTACGGATTATGGAAAAAATTGAAGGACGAATTATCTTCGCTACCTTCGCTTCAAATATTTCTCGTCTACAGCAAGCTGCTTCAGCTGCTGTTGCTACTGGACGCAAAATTGCAGTGTTTGGACGCAGTATGGAGAATGCCATTGTCAATGGACAAAAATTAGGCTATATTTCTGTGCCTGATGGTACTTTTGTAGATGCTCATGAAATCAATCATCTACCAGCTAACGAATTGATGATTTTATGTACTGGTTCTCAAGGTGAACCGATGGCCGCCCTTTCACGTATCGCAAATGGTACGCATCGGCAAATACAGATCCAACCAGATGATACTGTAATTTTCTCAAGTTCACCAATACCTGGAAACACAACGAGCGTCAACCATCTAATCAATTTGCTTTCTGAAGCTGGTGCTGAAGTTATTCACGGAAAAGTAAATAATATCCATACTTCTGGACATGGTAGTCAACAAGAACAGAAATTAATGTTGCGTTTAATGAAACCAAAATACTTTGTTCCCATTCATGGTGAATTTCGTATGTTGAAAATCCACACAGGATTGGCTCAAGACACTGGTGTTCCAGAAGAAAATTGCTTTATTATGGAAAATGGCGACATGCTTGCCTTAACAGCGGACAGCGCTCGTCGTGCCGGACACTTTAATGCTAGCGATGTTTATGTTGATGGAAGTGGCATTGGTGATATCGGTAATGTCGTTCTACGTGATCGTCGAATCCTCTCTGAAGAAGGGTTAGTACTAGCTGTTGCCACAGTAGATATTGAGAAAAAAGAAATTTTAGCTGGTCCAGACATTTTATCTCGTGGATTTGTTTACATGAGAGAATCAGGCGAAATGATTAATGAAGGCCAACGAATTTTATTCCATGCCTTACGTGAAGTCTTAAATGAACCTGGATGTACAGAAACAAAATTAAAAAATGCAATGGTCGCTGCGTTGCAACCTTTTCTGTTTGATCAAACAGAACGTCATCCAATGATTCTACCGATGATTATGACTCCTGATAATTAACAAAAACATCTATCTGATAATCAGATAGATGTTTTTTTATTTTCATAGAGATTTTTGAGCATTTGCTCTCATTTCTTAATTTTTCATTTTTTGTGCAAAAAAATTGATTATTTTCCTGAAATTACAAAAAAATCAATTGACAAACAACTAGATTATTTGCACAATGAAAGTTAGTTAGAAAAAGCTAATAACTATCAGCAGTTATTTTAAAATTTCTTGAATTTAAGATAAAGGAAGAGAAACTATGGTTAGAACACAACGCGTGCAACGGAGTCATATCATTGATGGAGCGTATCAATTGATTATCAATGAAGGCTTCAAAAAGTTCCATGCTCGGAATATCGCAAAACATATTGCTTGCTCGACACAACCTATCTATCGTGAGTTTACCAATTTGGCTGAGTTGAAATCCGTTTTGACGAATCGTATTATTGTAAAATATAAAGATTTTATAGAAGATCAAGAACCAAAAACGCTAAAAGCTTTGTCGACAGCCATCATGAACTATGCTACAGATTATCCAGATGAGTTCCATCGTTTTTTTCTACAAGATTCTGACACGATTCAAATGGTTAAACAAGTAACAAAAGAGACTTTTTCCTCTCTTCAACCCAATAGGAGCGATTCTCTCTTTTTTGAATTTTTTTGGCAGTATTGTATCGGAAAAGCAGCATTAGCAACCAATGATGCGAATCATACTGAAGATTTAGAAGAAGATCAATTTTTTCAATACTCCTTAGAGAATTCGCATTAAGTAGGTCCCTTTAATTATCAAATATGCTCGATAACTCAGACAAAAAAGAGTATAAGAAAACCTCAGGAGTAAATCGCTCCTGAGGTCCCTTTGACTAGCCGTTCTCTTTATTTCCGATCACTGATTCTAAATTCGTAGCCAAATGCATTTTTATAATATTCTGGATACATCTCTCCACCACATTTTTCACACTCAAATTGCGGCGCGTTCTCTGGATCATCTCCTACATTTCCTGCATCCAAAAATTGAACCACATCTTTTGGTATTTTTTCTTTTACTCCACAATTAAGACAACTATAATTAATGGTTCTAATGGAGTCGAAGCTTTTTAAAAGCTGCTTCTTTTTCTTTTTCATACTGACGTTTGAACGTTTCTTTCCCAATTTTTTTATTCTCCTCTCGCATGAATCGTTCCGATTCTCTATTCTTCGCATATTTCACTACCAATCGACCATTTTTGGACACACTGACTCCACAGAATTCATAATATTCGCCACATCTGGTACATTCCAATGGATCTATTCCAAATTCTTCGGTTATTCGTTCACGCCAAGTTTTCGGCTTGAACGCTTTTTTGACATTCACTAACATTCTTCGAATTACTTTTTGATAACAACCTAGTATTTTTTTCATGACTGACTTGATTCGACGACTATAAATGCCATATCTACGAATGGTTTTAAACTGATGATCTGGAATGTGACGAATCAGTGCGCCAATAAATTCCTCTGCAGACATTGTTTTTATCTTGTCTGTATTCGTTTTTTTATCATGATATTGAAACATAACCATTGCCCCATCATAAACAAGGATACGATCTAAAGCGATTGGGCCGCGTTTCATATAGCGACTGATATATTCCAATATCTTTTTGAGAGAAGTATGGCTCCTTTTAGGAGCATTGACATAAAATCCCTCCGCATTTTTCATATACGCCGCTTGTAGAAGCGGCTGAACGCGCGCCTTATCCCAGTGGGATAAGGTTTTTCGAATGAGTTTCAATACCGCATTCTGCCAAAACTTTCTTAACATGGGGAACGGAAAATAATCATAGTCCTTCCATTTCCCGTCCTTCGTAATTCCACCCATAGTGACGACCAAATGGACATGGGGATTGAATTCTAGTTGAGAGCCAAAGGTATGGAGCGTTGCCACAATTCCAGCTTGCAAGTGATGTTTTCTAAAAAAATCTAATAAAATTCGTGCAGCTTCATCCATTAATCCCTTTAACAGTTCTTTGCGGTAGTTCTTCATCAGAAAAATCTCTCGCAATCCTTCATCGATCGTGAAGACAACATGACGATGTGTCACGGTAAACAGATCGTTTGCCATCATCTCTGCCCAACGTTGACTTTCACCAGTCGCACACGTTGGGCAGAATTTTCCTTTACAACGAAAAGCAACCATCTTTACGGCATGGCACCCTTCACAGACAAATAAACGATAGCCTTTCCTAAGATCACCACAATCACGAAACTTATTGATTTCCCTCTTTACAACTGGTCGAATTCTTCTTTTCGCTCTTTGATAGAAATTGTTCCAATTTTGATAGTTATCAAAGAAAATAGCGTGTAAAATATTCGGCTTCATGTATTCATTTTAAAGAGAAAAAGACCAAATGAAAAGTGCCCAAAAGATTGATTTCATCAACCTTTGGACACCCATTCATTTTATACTTTCTTTATCTTAAAAATAGCATAAAAATCTAGTTATCCGCATAAAAACTGGACTTATCACACTTTATCAAGGTCAAAACCACTCAATTTACTACTAATTTACTACTTATGAATGAGCTTTGATACGACGATTTATCCTTGAAAAGTGAAGATATAAAGATACTTCCAATAAAATTTGAATATTTAATAGGTAGACACTTCAAAAAATGAGGTGTCTATTTTTTTACCCGATTTTGAAAGGAAGTGAACTTATGAAAACAAAAAATCAAGAATCAAAAGGTCGTTCCCCACTCTTTAAGACCATCAAACATTCATTCAGCCAATAAAAAAGAAAGGATAGGTAAAAATATGGAACTTAAATTTGTGATTCCCAACATGGAAAAAACATTCGGCAATTTAGAATTTGCTGGCGAGGATAAAGTCGTTCAGCGAAGAATCAACGGACGGCTAACTGTCTTATCAAGAAGCTATAATCTCTATTCTGATGTTCAAAGAGCAGATGATATTGTGGTGGTGCTTCCTGCTGAAGCTGGCGAAAAACATTTCGGCTTTGAGGAACGTGTGAAGTTAGTCAATCCACGTATTACCGCAGAGGGCTACAAAATCGGCACTCGTGGTTTTACAAATTACCTTTTACATGCTGACGACATGATAAAAGAATAAAGAAAGAGAGGAAAAATGATGAGATTAGCAAATGGCATTGTATTAGATAAAGACACGACTTTTGGAGAATTGAAATTCTCTGCTCTACGTCGTGAAGTGAGAATCCAAAATGAAGACGGGTCGGTTTCAGATGAAATCAAGGAACGTACCTATGACTTAAAATCCAAAGGACAAGGACGCATGATTCAAGTAAGTATTCCTGCCAGCGTGCCTTTGAAAGAGTTTGATTATAACGCACGGGTGGAACTTATCAATCCCATTGCGGACACCGTTGCTACTGCCACCTATCAAGGAGCAGATGTTGACTGGTATATCAAGGCAGACGATATTGTGCTGACAAAGGATTCTAGTTCATTCAAAGCTCAACCACAAGCAAAGAAAGAACCGACACAAGACAAATAGTCGCTAGGTAGAAAGGAGACTTTTTCGCATGAAACAGCGTGGTAAAAGGATTCGCCCATCTGGTAAAGATTTAGTCTTTCATTTTACGATAGCGTCACTCCTGCCTGTTTTCCTGCTGGTTGTCGGACTGTTTCATGTGAAGACAATCCAGCAGATCAACTGGCAGGATTTTAACCTATCACAAGCAGATAAGATTGACATTCCCTATTTAATTATCAGTTTCAGTGTCGCAATTCTTATCTGCTTGCTGGTAGCGTTTGTATTCAAACGGGTTCGCTATGATACGGTTAAACAACTTTACCACCGTCAAAAACTGGCAAAGATGATACTTGAAAACAAGTGGTATGAATCTGAACAGGTCAAAACAGAGGGTTTCTTTAAAGATAGTGCTGGTCGTACAAAGGAAAAGATAACCTACTTCCCTAAAATGTATTATCGACTTAAAAATGGCTTGATACAGATACGGGTGGAAATCACGCTGGGAAAATATCAAGACCAACTCTTACACTTGGAAAAGAAATTAGAGAGTGGCTTGTACTGTGAGCTGACGGATAAAGAGTTAAAGGATTCCTATGTGGAATATACTTTGCTCTATGACACCATAGCCAGTCGTATTTCTATTGATGAAGTAGAAGCTAAAGATGGTAAACTTCGCTTAATGAAAAACGTATGGTGGGAATATGATAAGCTCCCTCATATGTTGATTGCTGGTGGTACAGGTGGCGGTAAAACTTACTTTATACTGACACTGATTGAAGCCTTGCTTCATACAGATTCAAAACTGTATATTCTTGACCCGAAAAATGCTGATCTTGCGGACTTAGGTTCTGTGATGGCAAATGTCTACTATAGAAAAGAAGACTTGCTTTCTTGCATTGAAACATTCTATGAAGAAATGATGAAACGTAGTGAGGAAATGAAGCAGATGAAGAACTATAAGACTGGCAAAAATTATGCTTACTTAGGTCTCCCGGCACACTTCTTAATCTTTGATGAATACGTCGCTTTCATGGGTGCGAATCGTTTTCCTACAAGCATCGAATAGATGTGAAATGGAAGCCTATTGAGATTATCAATAGTGACAACTAATGTTTTGAGAGATGGAATGAAAGCCTTCAAGTTGAGCTGAAACATCCCCGCTAATACTCCTACATGCTCTAATCAATGAAGTAGATTGGTTTTGGTATGAAGCTAGGTGAAGTCGTCTGAAATCTGCCTAAGTGCTTGAGCATAAGGCTGACTATAGGGCGGGCGGCTGAAAAAGATAACTATGGTAAGAATGTCTGAAAATGACTGACGAATCTGCGAATGTACGGGTCTAAAAGGCTGATCTTATTGAAAGATAGGAACATACGGACGTATGGTGAGATACCGACAAGTAAGGTTCCATGATATGAAAATCGGGATAGCTAACGAAGAAGCTATAATTTCACAGGCTCATAGTAGATACCTAAGGTTATACATGATAGCTAAAAACATTGGAACGATGTAAGCAGAAAACTATCAATTAAATGACTACTTCTAGATAGGTGCATATAAGTAATAACGAAATTGCTTTGTTTCTGTGAAAGTAAGGGCACAGTACCGATGAAGCGTCTAACAAATGTGGAGGGATAGCCCTAAGTCTATTTAATAACAATGAATGTTGAAACAGATGAAGTTCAAGGATCTGGTAAGAACGTGGGAAAATCCGTTATGGAGGTGCCACGCTTGAACACAAAAATACGTTACTGGGAATATTATGATCTACAAGAAACATTCGATCAGCTATTTACTCAAAGTAGAAACGGGAAAAAGTTTTATCAATTATATGAGTTAATCATTTCTGAAAATAATATTCTTTTAGCATACCGTACTATCAAGGCAAACAAGGGGTCTTCGACACCAGGAACGGATTCCTTCACAATTGATAACTATAAGGAAATGAACCAAGCAGAGTTTATCCATCTTATTCTCAGTCATTTAGAAAATTACAAACCAAAATCCATAAAGCGAGTAATGATACCTAAACCCAATGGTGAGAAACGCCCATTAGGAATTCCATGCATGATTGATCGAATGATCCAACAGATGTTCAAGCAGATACTGGAGCCAATATGTGAAGCTAAGTTTTATGAACATAGCTACGGTTTCAGACCATTGAGAAGTGCAAAGCATGCTCTAGGTCGCATTATGTATCTCATAAACATCAGTAAAATGCACTATGCAGTAGACATTGATATCAAAGGTTTCTTTGATAATGTAAACCACCGTTTACTGATAAAACAATTATGGAATATAGGAATTTGTGACAAACAAGTCTTAGCTATTCTTTCAAAATCTCTGAAATCACCCATTCAAGGAGAAGGTATCCCGAGCAAAGGAACGATCCAAGGAGGTATCATTTCTCCACTATTATCTAATGTTGTTCTAAACGACTTAGACCATTGGGTCTCAAAGCAGTGGCATACCTTTGAAACAAAGTATCCCTATACTAAAGGTTACAATAAATTTCGTGCTCTAAGAGATACAAATCTAAAGCAAGGCTATATTGTCAGGTACGCAGATGACTTTAAAATCATGACTAATGATTATCCGACAGCATTAAAATGGTTCCACGCTGTCAAGCTTTACCTAAAAGACAGACTTAAATTAGATATTTCCAATGAGAAGTCTAAAATCGTCAATTTGCGTAAATGTAAGTCGGAATTTTTAGGATTCGCTATTTGCGTGAAACAAAAAGGGAAAAAATGGGTTTGTAATTCACGTATTTCTAACAAAAAAAAGGATCAGATTAAAGAAGAGATTAAACAAAGAATCAAAGATATTCAAAAGAGTCCTACAGCACAAAATGCTCTCCTGTTTAATGCTCTCGTGCTCGGTGTTCATAATTATTTCAGGTATGCCACTCATATTAATTTAGATTTGAATAGGATGAACTACGTTCTTTCATTCACTACTTACAACCGATTATCAAATTGTAGTACAAGATGTTACCCCAACAAAGCTTCCCCAACTTACAAAAAGTTTTACTCAACAACGATGAAAACTTATAAAGTAGCTGGAGTCTATTTGTACCCTCTTTGCGACGTATCTACAAAAACAATTTACGGATTTAATACGGAGGATACACCGTTTACTCCGTTTGGTCGTCAAAGATTGGAGCACAAAAGCCTACAGTCTCTTGTGTTCCAAGAATTAAGAAAATTGATGGAATCGAAAATACCGAATAGAACGGTTGAGTATTTAGATAGTAGAATATCTCGTTACTCAATGAAATCAGGCAAGTGTGAGATTACAAAACAATTTTTGCCAGCAAAAGCCGTTCACTGTCATCACTATTTGCCAAAAAGTCTTGGTGGAGACGACAAATTCGATAACTTGAGAATTATTCATAAGGATATCCATCTTCTGATCCATACAACAAATAAAATGATAATCGATCACTACGTGCATGAACTGAAACTGGTGCCAGAGCAAATAGCAAAAATCAACCTTTATCGAAAGATGTGTAATCTGCAAAACATTCAATAGAAAATAAATAGATGGAACGCCGTATGAGGTGAAAGTCTCACGTACGGTGTGGAGCGGGGGAAAAGATGGAGATTATATCAAATTCTTACCTATCGCTATAAATGCTGGGAACAAAAGAAAACACCGCAGTTATGAATAAGCTGAAACAGATTGTCATGTTAGGTCGTCAAGCTGGCTTCTTTCTAATACTGGCTTGTCAACGTCCAGACGCAAAATATTTAGGCGACGGAATCCGTGATCAGTTTAATTTCAGAGTGGCTTTAGGTCGTATGTCTGAAATGGGCTATGGCATGATGTTTGGCAGTGACGTACAAAAGGATTTCTTCTTAAAGCGAATCAAAGGTCGTGGCTATGTTGATGTAGGAACAAGTGTCATATCAGAGTTTTATACTCCCCTTGTACCAAAAGGATATGATTTCTTGGAGGAAATTAAAAAGTTATCCAACAGCAGACAGTCCACGCAGGCGACGTGCGAAGCGGAAGTCGCAGGTGTGGACTGATCTTGCTGGCTGGTGTGGCAATAGCCACGCCAGCACTTAACCCCCCGTATCTAACAGGGGGGTACAAATCGACAGGAAACAGTCAAAAAAACATTAGAAAATCCTTTGGTTACAAGGGATTTACAAAATTTCAGCGTATGTCAAATGGGCTTTAAAAGTTGACATACGCCTTTTTGATTGGAGGGATTTTTACTGAATGAACAAACTTGGTTACAGCATTTAAAAGAAAAACGCTTGGCTTATGGACTATCTCAAAACCGTTTAGCTGTTGCGACTGGTATTACAAGGCAGTATCTAAGCGATATTGAAACAGGAAAAGTCAAGCCATCAGAGGATTTACAGCAGTCCCTTTGGGAAGCTCTGGAACGCTTCAATCCCGACGCTCCCCTTGAAATGCTGTTTGATTATGTAAGAATTCGCTTTCCGACAACAGACGTACAGCAGGTGGTCGAAAACATCTTACAACTGAAACTGTCCTATTTTCTTCATGAGGACTATGGTTTCTATTCTTATTCAGAGCATTATGCTTTAGGCGACATATTCGTCCTTTGCTCCCATGAACTGGACAAAGGAGTTCTGGTGGAATTGAAAGGTCGTGGGTGCAGACAATTTGAAAGCTATCTTCTGGCACAACAAAGAAGCTGGTATGAGTTCTTTATGGACGTTTTGGTGGCTGGCGGTGTGATGAAACGCCTTGACCTTGCCATTAACGATAAGACAGGGATTTTAAATATCCCTGTACTCACTGAAAAGTGCCAACAGGAAGAATGTATCTCCGTCTTCCGCAGTTTTAAAAGCTATCGCAGTGGCGAACTGGTACGCAAAGAGGAAAAGGAATGTATGGGAAACACCCTCTATATCGGTTCATTACAAAGTGAAGTTTATTTCTGTATCTATGAAAAGGACTACGAGCAGTACAAGAAAAATGATATTCCCATTGAAGACGCAGAAGTAAAAAACCGTTTTGAGATTCGATTGAAAAATGAGCGTGCCTATTATGCAGTCCGTGATTTACTCGTCTATGACAATCCAGAGCATACCGCCTTTAAAATTATCAATCGGTATATCCGTTTTGTAGATAAAGACGATTCCAAACCTCGTTCTGATTGGAAACTGAATGAAGAATGGGCTTGGTTTATTGGGAACAATCGTGAACGATTAAAACTAACCACAAAACCAGAGCCTTACTCCTTCCAAAGGACGCTGAACTGGCTATCTCATCAAGTTGCCCCGACCTTAAAGGTTGCGATTAAACTTGATGAAATCAACCAGACGCAGGTTGTAAAAGACATTCTCGACCATGCGAAACTGACAGACCGACACAAGCAGATTTTGAAGCAACAGTCAGTAAAAGAACAGGACGTGATAACAACAAAAAAATAACTCAAATACAAATTCATTGAATATAGAGAGGAGAACATTTTTATGAATTTTGGACAAAACCTTTATAACTGGTTTCTATCAAACGCTCAATCACTGGTGCTTTTAGCAATCGTTGTGATTGGCTTGTATCTTGGCTTCAAGCGTGAGTTTAGCAAACTGATTGGCTTTTTAATTATTGCGATTATTGCGGTTGGCTTAGTCTTCAACGCTGCTGGAGTAAAAGACATTTTACTAGAGCTATTCAATCGCATTATTGGTGCTTAAATAAAACCGTTCTTTTGTGGAATATAAGTGGTTTTCTTATGTTCCGCAAAGGAATGGTACACCAAACGAAGTGCGGTAGGGATTTTTGAATCTCTACAAAGAAAGGACGTGAATATATGGACGATATGCAAGTCTATATTGCGAATTTAGGCAAATACAATGAGGGCGAATTGGTCGGTGCGTGGTTTACCTTTCCCATTGACTTTGAGGAAGTCAAAGAGAAAATCGGCTTGAATGATGAATATGAGGAATACGCCATTCATGACTACGAGTTACCCTTTACGGTTGACGAATACACTTCCATTGGCGAACTCAATCGACTATGGGAAATGGTATCGGAATTACCCGAAGAATTACAATCGGAGCTATCTGCTCTGCTCACTCATTTTTCAAGCATTGAAGAACTAAGCGAACATCAAGAGGATATTATCATTCATTCCGATTGTGATGATATGTATGACGTGGCACGCTACTACATTGAAGAAACGGGTGCTTTAGGCGAAGTACCAGCTAGTCTTCAAAACTATATTGATTATCAAGCCTATGGTCGGGATTTAGACCTTTCAGGAACGTTTATCTCAACCAATCATGGGATTTTTGAAATCGTCTATTAAATCTGTCGGTACATTACTACTGGCAGATTTTCTATTTTACGGGGTGGCTCAATCAGCTACCCCTATTTTTTATGAAAGGATTGATTACATGAAGAAAATACGAAGCTATACCAGTATCTGGTCTGTGGAAAAGGTACTGTATTCTATCAATGATTTTAGACTTCCGTTTCCCATAACCTTTACGCAAATGACATGGTTTGTCGTGTCACTCTTTGCAGTGATGATACTTGGCAACTTGCCCCCTCTTTCCATGATAGAGGGAGCATTTCTCAAATACTTTGGGATTCCTGTGGCTTTCACATGGTTTATGTCTACAAAAACTTTTGATGGTAAAAAGCCTTATGGATTTTTGAAGTCTGTCATTGCTTATGCACTGCGACCAAAGCTGACCTATGCAGGAAAAAAAGTAACGCTTGGCAGAAACCAGCCACAAGAAGCCATTACAGCAGTTAGGAGTGAATTTTATGGCATATCCAATTAAATACATTGAAAACAATCTCGTCTGGAATAAAGACGGGGAATGTTATGCTTACTATGAGCTTGTTCCTTACAATTACTCATTTCTAAGTCCAGAACAGAAAATACAAGTGCATGATTCTTTCAGACAGCTTATCGCACAAAATCGTGATGGCAAAATTCATGCTTTACAAATCAGTACAGAATCCAGCATACGTTCTGCACAAGAGCGTTCCAAAAATGAAGTCACTGGCAAGCTCAAAGCGGTTGCCTATGACAAAATCGACCAACAGACAGACGCTTTAATATCCATGATTGGCGAAAATCAAGTGAACTACCGTTTCTTTATCGGCTTTAAGTTGCTTCTCAACGATCAGGAGTTTTCTATGAAAAGTCTTACCGTTGAAGCAAAAAATGCTTTGTCTGATTTTGTCTATGATGTGAACCATAAGCTGATGGGCGATTTTGTTAGTATGAGTAATGATGAAATCCTGCGTTTTCAGAAGATGGAAAAGCTCTTAGAAAATAAAATCTCTCGTCGTTTCAAAATCCGCAGGTTAGATAAGGACGACTTCGGCTATCTGATTGAACACCTTTACGGACAGACAGGCACTGCCTATGAAGAGTATGAGTACCATCTATCAAAGAAAAAGCTGGATAATGAAACGCTGATTAAATACTATGACTTGATTAAGCCTACTCGCTGTTTGGTGGAAGAAAAACAGCGATATTTGAAAATCCAGCAGGAAGATGAAACCGTCTATGTAGCTTACTTTACCATTAACAGCATTGTCGGAGAACTGGACTTCCCGTCCTCTGAAATCTTCTACTACCAGCAACAGCAATTTACATTCCCGATTGATACGTCAATGAATGTGGAAATTGTAGCGAATCGTAAAGCCCTATCTACTGTCCGCAATAAAAAGAAAGAACTGAAAGACTTGGATAACCACGCTTGGCAAAGTGATAATGAAACCAGCTCCAATGTGGCGGAAGCTCTGGAAAGTGTGAATGAGCTGGAAACCAATTTAGACCAAAGCAAGGAATCTATGTACAAGCTGTCTTATGTGGTAAGGGTATCAGCAAATGATCTTGACGAACTCAAACGTCGTTGTAATGAAGTGAAAGATTTTTATGACGATTTAAGCGTAAAACTGGTACGACCATTTGGGGATATGCTCGGCTTACATGAAGAATTTTTACCTGCCAGCAAGCGTTATATGAATGATTATATTCAATACGTGACCTCTGATTTCCTCGCTGGTTTAGGTTTTGGTGCTACTCAAATGCTGGGGGAAAATGAGGGGATTTATGTTGGCTACAGCTTAGATACTGGACGCAATGTCTATCTGAAACCTGCTCTTGCCAGTCAAGGGGTTAAGGGTTCAGTAACCAATGCGTTAGCGTCGGCTTTTGTTGGTTCGCTGGGTGGTGGTAAATCCTTTGCGAATAACCTTATCGTCTATTATGCGGTGCTTTATGGGGCACAAGCAGTGATTGTAGACCCAAAAGCAGAACGTGGCAGATGGAAAGAAACCTTGCCAGAGATTTCCCATGAAATCAATATCGTCACTCTGACTTCTGATGAGAAAAACAAAGGCTTACTTGACCCTTATGTGATTATGAAAAATCCCAAAGATTCTGAATCACTGGCTATTGATATTCTGACATTCCTTACGGGGATTTCCTCTCGTGATGGGGAACGCTTCCCAATCCTTAGAAAAGCCATTCGTGCAGTAACCAATAGTGAAGTACGAGGGTTGATGAAAGTGATTGAGGAATTACGGGTTGAGAATACGCCACTAAGTACCAGTATAGCCGACCATATCGAAAGTTTTACAGACTATGACTTTGCACATTTATTATTCAGTAATGGTTATGTGGAGCAGTCTATCAGCTTAGAAAAACAACTGAACATTATACAGGTTGCGGACTTGGTACTTCCCGACAAGGAAACTTCCTTTGAGGAATATACCACTATGGAGCTTTTATCCGTTGCTATGCTGATTGTCATTAGTACCTTTGCTTTAGACTTTATCCATACAGACCGAAGCATTTTCAAGATTGTAGATTTAGACGAAGCATGGAGCTTTTTACAGGTAGCACAAGGAAAAACACTATCTATGAAGCTGGTTCGGGCTGGTCGTGCTATGAACGCTGGGGTATATTTCGTGACCCAAAATACAGACGACCTCTTAGATGAAAAACTGAAAAATAACCTCGGCTTAAAATTTGCATTTCGTTCCACTGACCTTAACGAGATTAAAAAGACCTTAGCCTTTTTTGGTGTAGACCCAGAGGACGAAAACAATCAGAAGCGATTGCGTGATTTGGAAAACGGGCAATGCCTTATCAGTGATTTATATGGTCGTGTCGGTGTGATACAGTTCCACCCTGTATTTGAAGAACTGCTCCATGCCTTTGATACCAGACCACCTGTGCGAAAAGAGGTGTAAATGTGAAACCATCAATAGTAAACAGAATAAAATCAAACTGGACGCTGAAACGTCTAGGTAAAGTGGCAATGACAGTGGCTTTCACACTTGTGATTGCCATTTTTCTTTTAGCCATGCTGGGAACGGTGGTTCAAGCTGCGGGCTTGGTAGATGATACGGTCAATGTGGCAAATGAATACAGCCGATACCCACTTGAAAACTATCAACTGGATTTTTATGTGGATAATAGCTGGGGCTGGCTTCCGTGGAACTGGTCGGACGGGATTGGAAAACAGGTCATGTATGGACTATATGCCATTACCAATTTTATTTGGACAATCAGTTTGTATGTTTCCAATGCGACAGGTTACTTAGTACAGGAAGCCTATTCCTTAGACTTCATTTCCGCTACAGCAGATTCCATTGGTAAGAATATGCAGACCTTAGCTGGTGTGAGTGCAAACGGATTTTCAACAGAGGGTTTCTATGTTGGATTCCTCTTACTCTTGATTTTGGTTCTTGGGGTTTATGTTGCCTATACGGGACTGATAAAGAGAGAAACCACAAAGGCAATTCATGCCATTATGAATTTTGTGCTGGTGTTTATCCTATCGGCTTCCTTTATTGCCTACGCTCCCGACTACATTAAAAAAATCAATGACTTTTCATCAGACATCAGTAATGCCAGTTTATCACTTGGCACGAAGATTGTCATGCCCCATTCCGATAGTCAAGGCAAGGACAGCGTGGACTTAATCAGAGATAGCCTGTTTTCCATACAGGTTCAGCAACCGTGGCTACTGCTTCAATACAACAGTTCAGACATTGAAAGTATCGGTATTGACCGTGTGGAAAGCCTGCTCTCCACCAGCCCAGATTCCAACAATGGCGAAGACAGAGAAAAAATTGTTGCGGAAGAAATTGAAGACAGAAGCAATACCAATCTAACCATTACAAAGACCATTAACCGTTTAGGTACAGTCTTCTTCCTATTTGTCTTCAATATTGGGATTTCCATATTTGTATTCCTATTAACAGGAATCATGATTTTCTCGCAGGTACTTTTTATCATCTATGCTATGTTTCTGCCTGTGAGCTTTATTTTAAGCATGATTCCATCATTTGATGGTATGTCAAAACGAGCCATAACAAAGCTCTTTAATACCATTTTGACACGAGCTGGAATCACATTGATTATTACGACAGCATTTAGTATTTCAACCATGCTCTATACCTTATCGGCTGGTTATCCGTTCTTTTTGATTGCTTTTCTACAGATTGTGACCTTTGCAGGAATCTACTTCAAGCTGGGCGATTTAATGAGTATGTTTTCTCTACAGAGTAACGATTCTCAAAGTGTGGGAAGTCGTGTGATGAGAAAACCTCGTATGCTTATGCACGCTCACATGCACCGTCTACAGCGGAAACTTGGACGTTCCATGACTACTCTAGGGGCTGGGTCTGCCATTGTTACAGGTAAAAAAGGACAGTCGGGTTCGGGGAGTTCTGCAAGGACACAAGCAGATCACTCCCGACCAGACGGAAAGGAAAAATCAACACTTGGAAAACGTATCGGTCAAACCATCGGTACAGTAGCTGATACCAAAGACAGAATGGTAGACACTGCTAGTGGTTTGAAAGAACAGGTTAAAGATTTGCCGACCAATGCAAGATATGCAGTATATCAAGGAAAATCCAAAGTAAAAGAGAATGTCCGTGATTTAACCAGTAGTATTTCTCAAACCAAAGCGGACAGAGCCAGTGGACGCAAGGAACAGCAGGAACAAAGGCGAAAAACCATTGCGAAGCGTCGCTCTGAAATGGAACAGGTCAAACAGAAAAAACAGCCTGCTTCTTCTGTTCATGAAAGACCGACTACAAGACAAGAACAATATCATGATGAACAGACCTCAAAACAGTCTAATATTCAGACTTCATATAAGGAATCTCAACAAGCCAAACAAGAGCGTCCAGCAGTTAAGTCCGATTTTTCAAGTCCAAAAGTGGAACGCCAAGGCAATACCGTTCAAGAAAAAACCGTTCAAAAGCCAGCAACTTCAACCACTACAGCAGATAGAACTTCACAACGTCCAATCACAAAAGAACGTCCGTCTACTGTTCAAAGAGTACCACTACAAAATACAAGAAGTAGACCACCAATCAAAACCGCCACCATTAAGAAAGTCGGTAAGAAACCATGAAGTTGAAAACTTTAGTGATTGGTGGTTCTGGATTATTCTTGATGGTCTTCTCACTGCTTCTGTTTGTTGCCATTTTATTTTCAGATGAACAGGACAGCGGAATTTCCAATATTCATTATGGAGGTGTGAATGTTTCCGCAGAAGTGCTGGCTCATAAGCCTATGGTAGAAAAATATGCCAAAGAATATGGCGTTGAAGAATATGTCAACATACTTCTTGCGATTATACAGGTGGAATCGGGCGGTACTGCGGAAGATGTTATGCAGTCCTCGGAATCCCTCGGTCTTCCACCTAATTCATTGAGTACAGAAGAATCCATTAAGCAAGGTGTGAAGTATTTCAGTGAATTATTAGCCAGTAGCGAAAGGCTCAGTGTAGATTTAGAATCGGTTATCCAGTCCTACAATTATGGTGGTGGTTTCTTAGGGTATGTGGCTAATCGTGGAAATAAATATACCTTTGAACTGGCTCAAAGTTTCTCAAAAGAGTATTCAGGTGGCGAAAAAGTGTCTTACCCCAATCCCATAGCCATACCTATCAATGGGGGCTGGCGATACAACTATGGCAATATGTTTTATGTGCAACTGGTAACGCAGTATCTTGTCACAACAGAGTTTGATGATGATACGGTACAAGCCATCATGGACGAAGCACTGAAATATGAGGGCTGGCGATACGTTTACGGTGGAGCTTCCCCGACTACTTCTTTTGATTGTAGCGGACTGACACAATGGACGTATGGAAAAGCTGGAATTAACTTACCACGAACCGCACAACAGCAATATGATGTGACCCAGCATATCCCACTATCGGAAGCACAAGCTGGCGATTTGGTTTTCTTTCATTCTACCTATAACGCTGGCTCTTATATTACTCATGTTGGGATATACCTTGGCAATAACCGTATGTTTCATGCAGGCGACCCAATCGGTTATGCCGACTTAACAAGCCCCTACTGGCAACAGCATTTAGTGGGAGCAGGACGAATCAAACAATGAGAAAGGAAGATTTAATGATGAAATTTAGAAAAAATCAGAATAAAGAAAAACAGATACCAAAGGAAAAGAAACCTCGTGTCTATAAGGTCAATCCTCATAAAAAGGTTGTGATTGCCTTGTGGGTACTTTTAGGGCTTAGTTTCAGCTTTGCGATATTCAAGCACTTTACAGCTATAGATACTCATACTATTCACGAAACAACTATCATAGAAAAGGAATACGTTGATACTCATCATGTAGAAAATTTTGTAGAGAACTTTGCGAAAGTCTACTATTCATGGGAGCAATCCGATAAGTCCATTGATAATCGAATGGAAAGTCTAAAAGGCTATCTGACAGATGAACTTCAAGCTCTCAATGTTGATACAGTACGCAAAGATATTCCTGTATCGTCTTCTGTAAGAGGATTTCAGATATGGACGGTAGAGCCAACTGGCGACAATGAGTTTAATGTAACCTACAGTGTAGACCAGCTCATTACAGAGGGAGAAAATACAAAGACCGTCCACTCTGCTTATATAGTGAGTGTCTATGTAGATGGTTCTGGAAATATGGTACTGGTTAAGAATCCGACCATTACCAACATACCTAAGAAATCAAGTTATAAACCAAAAGCCATTGAAAGTGAGGGGACGGTTGATTCCATTACAACCAATGAAATCAATGAGTTTTTAACGACGTTCTTCAAGCTCTATCCTACAGCGACAGCCAGTGAACTTTCCTACTATGTGAATGACGGGATATTAAAACCAATCGGAAAAGAGTACATCTTTCAAGAACTGGTAAATCCTATTCACAATCGTAAGGATAATCAAGTCACGGTATCGCTGACAGTGGAGTATATCGACCAGCAGACCAAAGCAACGCAGGTATCTCAATTTGATTTGGTACTTGAAAAGAACGGGAGTAATTGGAAGATTATAGAATAACAAATATTGGTACATTATTACAGCTATTTTGTAATCACGTACTCTCTTTGATAAAAAATTGGAGATTCCTTTACAAATATGCTCTTACGTGCTATTATTTAAGTATCTATTTAAAAGGAGTTAATAAATATGCGGCAAGGTATTCTTAAATAAACTGTCAATTTGATAGTGGGAACAAATAATTGGATGTCCTTTTTTAGGAGGGCTTAGTTTTTTGTACCCAGTTTAAGAATACCTTTATCATGTGATTCTAAAGTATCCGGAGAATATCTGTATGCTTTGTATGCCTATGGTTATGCATAAAAATCCCAGTGATAAAAGTATTTATCACTGGGATTTTTATGCCCTTTTGGGTTTTTGAATGGAGGAAAATCACATGAAAATTATTAATATTGGAGTTTTAGCTCATGTTGATGCAGGAAAAACTACCTTAACAGAAAGCTTATTATATAACAGTGGAGCGATTACAGAATTAGGAAGCGTGGACAAAGGTACAACGAGGACGGATAATACGCTTTTAGAACGTCAGAGAGGAATTACAATTCAGACAGGAATAACCTCTTTTCAGTGGGAAAATACGAAGGTGAACATCATAGACACGCCAGGACATATGGATTTCTTAGCAGAAGTATATCGTTCATTATCAGTTTTAGATGGGGCAATTCTACTGATTTCTGCAAAAGATGGCGTACAAGCACAAACTCGTATATTATTTCATGCACTTAGGAAAATGGGGATTCCCACAATCTTTTTTATCAATAAGATTGACCAAAATGGAATTGATTTATCAACGGTTTATCAGGATATTAAAGAGAAACTTTCTGCCGAAATTGTAATCAAACAGAAGGTAGAACTGTATCCTAATATGTGTGTGACGAACTTTACCGAATCTGAACAATGGGATACGGTAATAGAGGGAAACGATGACCTTTTAGAGAAATATATGTCCGGTAAATCATTAGAAGCATTGGAACTCGAACAAGAGGAAAGCATAAGATTTCAGAATTGTTCTCTGTTCCCTCTTTATCATGGAAGTGCAAAAAGTAATATAGGGATTGATAACCTTATAGAAGTTATTACTAATAAATTTTATTCATCAACACATCGAGGTCCGTCTGAACTTTGCGGAAATGTTTTCAAAATTGAATATACAAAAAAAAGACAACGTCTTGCATATATACGCCTTTATAGTGGAGTACTACATTTACGAGATTCGGTTAGAGTATCAGAAAAAGAAAAAATAAAAGTTACAGAAATGTATACTTCAATAAATGGTGAATTATGTAAGATTGATAGAGCTTATTCTGGAGAAATTGTTATTTTGCAAAATGAGTTTTTGAAGTTAAATAGTGTTCTTGGAGATACAAAACTATTGCCACAGAGAAAAAAGATTGAAAATCCGCACCCTCTACTACAAACAACTGTTGAACCGAGTAAACCTGAACAGAGAGAAATGTTGCTTGATGCCCTTTTGGAAATCTCAGATAGTGATCCGCTTCTACGATATTACGTGGATTCTACGACACATGAAATTATACTTTCTTTCTTAGGGAAAGTACAAATGGAAGTGATTAGTGCACTGTTGCAAGAAAAGTATCATGTGGAGATAGAACTAAAAGAGCCTACAGTCATTTATATGGAGAGACCGTTAAAAAATGCAGAATATACCATTCACATCGAAGTGCCGCCAAATCCTTTCTGGGCTTCCATTGGTTTATCTGTATCACCGCTTCCGTTGGGAAGTGGAATGCAGTATGAGAGCTCGGTTTCTCTTGGATACTTAAATCAATCGTTTCAAAATGCAGTTATGGAGGGGATACGCTATGGCTGTGAACAAGGATTGTATGGTTGGAATGTGACGGACTGTAAAATCTGTTTTAAGTATGGCTTATACTATAGCCCTGTTAGTACCCCAGCAGATTTTCGGATGCTTGCTCCTATTGTATTGGAACAAGTCTTAAAAAAAGCTGGAACAGAATTGTTAGAGCCATATCTTAGTTTTAAAATTTATGCGCCACAGGAATATCTTTCACGAGCATACAACGATGCTCCTAAATATTGTGCGAACATCGTAGACACTCAATTGAAAAATAATGAGGTCATTCTTAGTGGAGAAATCCCTGCTCGGTGTATTCAAGAATATCGTAGTGATTTAACTTTCTTTACAAATGGACGTAGTGTTTGTTTAACAGAGTTAAAAGGGTACCATGTTACTACCGGTGAACCTGTTTGCCAGCCCCGTCGTCCAAATAGTCGGATAGATAAAGTACGATATATGTTCAATAAAATAACTTAGTGTATTTTATGTTGTTATATAAATATGGTTTCTTGTTAAATAAGATGAAATATTTTTTAATAAAGATTTGAATTAAAGTGTAAAGGAGGAGATAGTTATTATAAACTACAAGTGGATATTGTGTCCTGTATGTGGAAATAAAACACGATTAAAGATAAGGGAAGATACTGAATTAAAAAAATTCCCCCTCTATTGTCCGAAATGCAGACAAGAAAATTTAATTGAAATAAAGCAGTTCAAAGTAACTGTGATTACAGAGCCAGACGCAAAGACGCAGAGCCGATAAAATGAGATTAATACAATCTCATTTTATCGGCTCTTTCCGTTATGTATGGATTCTTTTAATTAGTCTTCGATGTTTCTTGCTTCGTTGATACCGCTGGCTAAAGATTCCATTAAGGATAGTTCTTTGTCTGTAAAGCTATCCATGTATTTCTCTATCTGTAATCGTCGGGTGCTTTTTACCAAGTTATTAGCAGGTAAGAAAAATTCATCAACGGAAACATGAAGTAACGATACAAGGTCATAAAGAACTTGTATGCTGGGGTGTTGCCCTTTATTTTCAATATTAGTTAAGTACCGTGGGTCAATTTCAATCAATGCTCCCACTTGTTCACGAGTTAAACCTCGTTTCAATCGAGCTTCTTTAATGGCTAAACCAAAGGCTCTAAAATCATATTTATCTTCTTTTTTACGCATATTAGACCACCTCTATACATTTTATTGTTCCTACTGAATTAAAAACAGGTATAGAAAAACGTGTTATATGGTTTATAGGTTTATATTTAATAAAAAGCACTACTAAACGCCAATAAAAAAAACCGTTATATGGTAGTGCTATTTACGCTGTTAAAATATTGTATATTACTTCCAAATGGCGGTTTGTTGGAGGTCAACGTCGCCATGAAGTACATCATATACAATAAATTTCCTTACATTGGGTTCTTGTCAAAAAAAGTCGTCTATCTGCAATAGATAAGTACGTCCACCAATGTGGTTTTATAAATCATATAGATAGAATAACAGAAGCATGTAAACAGAGAAATAAATCTGTTTATATGCTTTTTTGGCTATTCAGAACTTTTTTACAAAGTTTATTTATCAGTAATGCAACAAATCCCCCTTTCACATTGGGACTAAGAGTGAAAGGAGATAAACGAGCAAGGCTCACTTCCTTTCCTAGACAGAAAGGGGGTGAGAAACATGAAACCATCTTCTTTTCAGACCACAATAGAAAATCAGTTTGACTATATCTGTAAACGTGCTATGGAAGACGAGCGAAAGAATTATATGCTTTATCTTTCAAGGATTGCAAAGCGTGAGGTGTCCTTTTCGGATGTTGGCGATTATCTTGTTAGCCAGTTTGCGACAACAGATAACTATTCAACTGACTTTCAGATTTTTACACTCAATGGGTTATCAGTAGGCGTTGAAAATGATTTGTTGAGTGAAGCATTACGTGAGTTGCCAGACAAGAAACGTGAAATTCTACTGCTGTTTTACTTTATGGACATGAGCGATTCAGAAATTGCAGACCTGTTGAAATTGAACCGTTCTACTGTCTATCGGCATAGAACCAGTGGACTAGCCTTAATTAAAAAGTTTATGGAGGAATTTGAAGAATGAAAACACAATATCCTATGATTCCCTTTCCTCTCATTGTAAAGGCAACAGATGGCGATACCGAAGCGATTAACCAGATTCTACATCATTACAGAGGGTACATAACGAAGCGTTCCCTACGACTTATGAAAGATGAATATGGCAATCAAAGTATGGTCGTTGATGAAGTCTTACGTGGAAGAATGGAAACCAGACTGATTACAAAGATTTTGTCATTTGAAATTAAGTAATATCCTCTCTCCTTTCGTGGAAGCGTGCTAAACCATTCCACGCTTCCCGAACAGGGAGGTTTGTTATTCCACCAAAGCATATTGAGCTTTCAATGTGTTTTGATAGGCTAACGAGCCATTGTTCTTTGAAAACTGAATAAAAGTAATCGAATACGTTTCGATAAGAAAAGAGCCAACGGAACTAACCGCCATGACCTATCTTATAAAGATAGCGAGCGATTCATGTTAGTGATCCGAGAAGCAATCTTTAGCAGGATTGCCTGCAACGACATTCTTATCGTGATAATGATACTCCCATACAGTCAATAGTCCGAGCGTGATAAAACCGTCGCAGGCAATGAGTATGGCTACATGAGAACCATGCAGGGGTGGAACTCCCGTGAGCTTTGCTAAAGCTGTTCGATTGCTGGTAAAACAACTTTTATGAAATCCAAATAAGTGATTTGGAAAGGAGGATTTTATGAAGCAGACTGACATTCCTATTTGGGAACGTTATACCCTAACCATTGAAGAAGCGTCAAAATATTTTCGTATTGGCGAAAACAAGCTACGACGCTTGGCAGAGGAAAATAAAAATGCAAATTGGCTGATTATGAATGGCAATCGTATTCAGATTAAACGAAAACAATTTGAAAAAATTATAGATACATTGGACGCAATCTAGCGTCGCCAAAGGGTCTTGTATATGATAAAATAGTATTAAGTCGTATCAAGGCTCTTTCCATAAAGGAAAGGAGCAAATGCCATGTCAGAAAAAAGACGTGACAATAAAGGTCGAATCTTAAAGACTGGAGAGAGCCAACGAAAAGACGGAAGATACTTATACAAATATATAGATTCATTTGGAGAACCGCAATTTGTTTACTCGTGGAAACTTGTGGCTACAGACCGAGTACCAGCAGGAAAGCGTGATTGTATCTCACTTAGAGAGAAAATCGCAGAGTTACAGAAAGACATTCATGATGGTATTGATGTTGTAGGAAAGAAAATGACACTCTGCCAGCTTTACGCAAAACAGAACGCTCAAAGACCAAAGGTTAGAAAAAACACTGAAACTGGACGCAAATATCTTATGGATATTTTGAAGAAAGACAAGTTAGGTGTAAGAAGTATTGACAGTATTAAGCCATCAGACGCTAAAGAATGGGCTATTAGAATGAGTGAAAATGGTTATGCTTATCAAACCATCAATAACTACAAACGTTCTTTAAAGGCTTCATTCTATATTGCTATACAAGATGATTGTGTTCGGAAGAATCCATTTGACTTTCAACTGAAAGCAGTTCTTGATGATGATACTGTCCCTAAGACCGTACTAACAGAAGAACAGGAAGAAAAACTGTTAGCCTTTGCAAAAGCTGATAAAACCTACAGCAAAAATTATGATGAAATTCTGATACTCTTAAAAACAGGTCTTCGTATTTCAGAGTTTGGTGGTTTGACACTTCCAGATTTAGATTTTGAGAATCGTCTTGTCAATATAGACCATCAGCTATTGAGAGATACTGAAATTGGGTACTACATTGAAACACCAAAGACCAAAAGTGGCGAACGTCAAGTTCCTATGGTTGAAGAAGCCTATCAAGCATTTAAGCGAGTGTTAGCGAATCGAAAGAATGATAAGCGTGTTGAGATTGATGGATATAGTGATTTCCTCTTTCTTAATAGAAAGAACTATCCAAAAGTGGCAAGTGATTACAACGGCATGATGAAAGGTCTTGTTAAGAAATACAATAAGTATAACGAGGATAAATTGCCACACATCACTCCACATAGTTTGCGACATACATTCTGTACCAACTATGCAAATGCAGGAATGAATCCAAAGGCATTACAGTACATTATGGGACATGCTAATATAGCCATGACGCTGAACTATTACGCACATGCAACATTCGATTCTGCAATGGCAGAAATGAAACGCTTGAATAAAGAGAAGCAACAGGAGCGTCTTGTTGCTTAGTAGTACAAATGAATTTACTACTTATTTACCACTTCTGACAGCTAAGACATGAGGAAATATGCAAAGAAACGTGAAGTATCTTCCTACAGTAAAAATACTCGAAAGCACATAGAATAAGGCTTTACGAGCATTTAAGAAAATATAAAAAGATAATTAGAAATTTATACTTTGTTTAATGTTAAAAAAAGCCTTAGAGAATCGTCTCTAAGGCTTATAATTTTATTGTTTAACTACGTTTGCTGCTTGAGGTCCGCGATCGCTTTCTTCAACATCGAAAGTTACTGCTTGTCCTTCTTCTAATGTTTTGAAACCGTCGCCTTGGATAGCTGAGAAATGTACGAATACATCGCTGCCATCTTCACGAGTGATGAAGCCAAAACCTTTTTCTGCGTTAAACCATTTTACTGTTCCGTTTTCCATGAATAAAATCCTCCTCGTGCCTAAGCACTTATTGATTGTAACATTGCTGGCCTACGAAAAGGGAAACATCTGTATACCAACTCGCAACTCAAACAAAATTACAATAATAGTTTACCACTGGTTTTAGCTTAGGCGCAAGGGTTTTCAATCGCTACTTTAAGTAATTTTCTTCACGTAAACTGAAATATTTGGTTTCTCCAACAATAATATGGTCAAGTAGCTCAATTCCCATCATTGCACCACACTCTCTAACACGTTCCGTAAAATCCAAATCATTCTGCGAAGGTGTTATATCTTATCAAGAGTAAATTACAAAAGAATCATTTAAATCAATACTTTCACTTTGAATACATGTATTTGAAGTGGAAGGTACTTATTTCAAAAATAGTAAAACCTGTATCTTAAATTACTTAATAGTAACATAAGATACAGGCTGATTTTTTATTCATTGTTATTTATACTAAAGCACCCGATAGCTCTGAAAACAATCACAAATTCAACTTTTCAAAGCCACAGCTTTAAGTTATTTTGTCCAGACAACCCCCATTGCCCAACCCATTTTATGGAATTGGCATCCAGGCAACAACTTTTCATATAAATCGTAATAATTTTGTTCAGCTGGAAGAACAACTTCTGGCAGCATAACAATCAAAGGAAATTTAGTGAGTTTATACGACTACACTTTTCTTGACAATTCCAAAGTATAGATAATAAAAACCGCTATGCGGCAAACTCAAAAGGTCTTCACATAGCGATTATATCTAATAAAAATTCATTAATTTTTTTACATTTTCAACAACCAGAATGTATCATTAACACTTTTACATCCTTATTGCATAACTCAAAAATTACATAACTTCCAATTCTCTCATCAACTGTTCCCATTCATTAAAATAATTACCCTGACACCTTTTAACATCATCAATTGATTTTTGTATTTCCGTCAGTACTATATAATCAGAAGAATTGTTTGGTTCAGAAATAATTTTATTCAATCTTTCTAATTCTTCATCATATTGATTTATTAACACTTCAAGTTTTTCAATTCGTTTCTCCTTCTTAACCTTCTCCTTCTCAATGGAGTTACGATCGCCTTTTACTGTGTTATTTTTCTCTACTTTCTGCTCAACTTTAATGTTATTAAATGGCTTTTCAGAATTCATCCTTTTTTTCTCGTACTCACCATAAGTAGATTGTACAAACTCTACACCATCCTTATCAAAAACAAGTAATCTGTCAGCAATCTTATTAGTAAAATATCTATCATGTGACACAAAAATAATTGTACCTTGATAACTGCATAAGATATTCTCTAAATTCTCTTTTCCAATAATATCCATGTGGTTTGTCGGTTCATCTAAGATTAAAACATTAGTACGTTTATATAATAATTTACATAATGTCAATCTAACCTTTTCTCCACCTGACAAAGAGGACACCGGTCTAAAAACATCATCTCCACTAAACTGAAATGAGCCAAGAGCAGTTCTGACCTCTGTGTCATTTAGCTCAGGGTATTCGCTTTGAAAAATTTCGAATAGTGTATCATCTCCACTGATTTGAGCAAGCTGTTGGTCAAAATAGCTAATTTCAACATTGTATCCGAATTTAAAATCTCCAGACAATGCTGCCACACCATCCATAAGTGTTTTAAGCAACGTGGATTTACCAATACCATTACTCCCAACAATTCCAAGCTTCTGTCCCCTTTCAAGGTTGAAATTAACCTTTGCAAGAGGAGTATCATAGCCTATCACAAGTTCTGAAGCACTTAATACTTGCCTTGAACTAC
This sequence comes from Enterococcus raffinosus, assembly GCF_019175485.1. NCBI lineage: Bacteria > Bacillati > Bacillota > Bacilli > Lactobacillales > Enterococcaceae > Enterococcus > Enterococcus raffinosus. The sequence goes on along the minus strand of NZ_CP072888.1, from coordinate 686,742 downwards.
TGATTCTCGGTTGAAATTTAGACATATAAGTTTTTGTATCGTATTGGTCTGGTGCATTTAATATTTGCATACGCTGTAATAATTTAATTTTAGATTGCACCATTTTAGCTTTCGTAGGTTTATAACGAAAACGTTCAATCAAGCGTGTAATCCTTTCAATTTCTATCTGTTGCAAATCGTAATCTTTTTGCTGTTTGATATGATTTTCTCGTTTTTGCTCCTCAAAGGCTGAATAATTACCTTTATAACATTTGGTCTCTCCCCATTCGATTTCATAAACCTTATCCACAATTCGATTAAGAAACATTCTATCATGGGAAATAATAACCAATGTAGATTTATAACTTCTCAAATAACTCTCCAACCATTGTATTGTTTCTATATCAAGGTGGTTAGTAGGTTCATCAAGTAATAGAATGTCTGGCTTTGTTAAAAGTATTTTTATAAAAGCTATCTTAGTTCGCTGACCACCTGAAAATTCAGAAATGGGTTTTTTATCATCTGCTTCAGTAAAACCCATACTACGAATCATCGTTTCATATTCTTTTTGGTAGGTTAGACCTCCAAGAGCCATATACCTTTCACTGATATCAGAGTATTCATTGATGATTTTATCATCATATTGATTCTCCATTTTATCTATCAGCTGTTTCATCTTGTTTTCCATATCAATAAGCGTCTTAAATACCGTACGGACTTCATCCACCATTGATATACTTTCATCTTCAAAAGGCATCTGTCTTAAATAGCTAATATAAGGGTTACCGGTCTTTATTACTTGAAACTCACTTTCACCAGTTCCTTCTTCTAATTCAATTTCGCCTATAATAGCTTTTAGCAAGGTTGTTTTTCCACATCCATTTCTACCAACAATAGCAATCTTTTCATTATCATTGATTTCAATACCGATGTTTTCCAACACCATATTACCATCATAGTAAACGGCACCATTAATTATTTTGTATTGCATTTTCATATCCTCCTTTGCGTTAGTACTAGCAATTGCAAAGGTGGCTTCGGACAATAATTATTCCACTCCATGTAAAGCTTGTCACAGCCACCTATACATGAAGTTCTTTAAATGTTACTTTAGTTGTAGATTTCATTTGCTTCTCCCTCCTATCGTTTCAAATATAATTCAACTTCCCCCTTATTGTACCAAATCGCTAGCGCAATGGCTAACCTAAGTTTTAGCTTACACCTTTTCTGATAAAAACAAAGTAACTGATCCGTTATCTCATCCGACACCAGATTCCGCATATGCCCTGCTGTTCCCGTCAACAGAAACCGCAGCCACACTGGAAAAAGATACAAAAGGATTGCCGCAATTGATTCTTTGCATTAGCCATCAGCTTTACAAATCACTCTTTCTATATTCAAAAGGCGTTTTTCCTGTTTCTTTTTTAAACACGGATGTGAAGTAACTTTGTGAGTTAAATATAAGATATTCACTAATTTCTGATATTGACTGATTCGTATATACCAATAGAAATTTGGCATATGCTATTTTCTCCTTCTTAATGTATGCACCAACAGTCATACCTATATCTATCTTGAATTTACGCATGAAGTGATACTGACTTAGACCAATTTCTGTGCATATTGACTGAATGGTGAGCTGACGGTTGATATTTCTTTTAATCATCCTGACTGCTTTTGCTATGTCTGAAGAGACACCAGATACTCTATAATCTGCAGTACTTAAAGCGAAATGCTCCAAAATACTGTTATACATAGCAACGGACTCTTCTCTTTTTCTCAGAGAACTAAAGCGATTTCCGTAATAGCTACTGATTGCACCTGACATTTCAATAGGAAGACCGCCAGCAATAGCATAGTACATCGATAGATACAGACAGAATGTCAGCATGGATTTTGTTGATTGTTCATTATTACAAAATTCAAAAAGTGCATTAAGGTAATCTTGATCCCGGTTCAGCTGTTTAAGTGTAGTTATATCACCATTTTGGACAAGCTCAAGTCTTGTTCGTAAGTCCTGATAACTTTGTTCAATCGTCCGCTTTGAAAGCTCAGACGTTTGTAGTCCCATGATATCAGTCGAAAAAAATTGTACCAGTTTATTCACTAAACTCTCAATAGAAAAAGATAAATTCTTATCTAATGCAAAGTAATACATCATCACACATATTTCACTAAACTTTCTGATATCGAGCACAGTCCATTCATTGTCATTGCTTCCCTGATAAATCATCAATGGGTTAATGTTCTCTACCATCACTGGACCAATCTGAACGTACATTGCTTTATCATCAGATTCAAATGTGCATCGGACAGCACCAAGAGGATGAACTCCGATTCTGAATCCTGGTAAATCTTCAATCCAATATTGGCTCATATCATAATCAATAGGAAACAAATTCTTGTCAACTTCAATATTACCAAGAGCTATGTTTATATTCTTGTCATCTTTTATTAGAACTGAAATTTTATAGGTTGAGTGAAATACCTGTGCGAGATGGCAGATTTCTTTTATTCTTTCTTTCTTCATAGTTTTGACAACCCTTGTCTGTACCTTTCAAAAGTATTTTATAATATAGTATAACATATTTTGAAAAGGGATATATCGAGATTAAAAAGTGCTAGCGCACCAGTCGGTAGCGTCAGCACTTCTGTTGAAAACTTTAAATAGAATGTGAAGCATTATATCCACTCAGCACGGCGCCACTTATTTTGGCCTCTCCACTCACATTCACCTTACCTTCCCTCGCTCAGCTATCATTGGGGATGGAAAGTCTAGAGTTTTATAGTCGTTCGTCAAAGTAATTCTTGGATTAGATATCAACCCTTTTTCCTTGAAGCTAAAAAACTCTCGATTATCTCCTCCCACAATCACGTGATCAATTAAAGGAATCCCCATCAATTCACATAATTTGTTCATCCTGTCTGTCATCATCGTATCTGCTTTACTTGGTAACGGATTTTATCAAGAGTAAATTACTAAAAATCCATTAACATCAATGTTTTTACTTTAAGAACATATATTTAACGTGTTAAATCAAATGAAAAAATACAATGTAATTATTAGATGACAATTGATTACGGTCAGAAGAATGTACCACAAATAAAAAAACTAATTCCTTTTTATTTTATCGAGGAATTAAGCTTTTGACCTGCAACAATCACGCCCAATTTCGGAATATCTATAATATGATTTCGATCTTAAATTATCTACTTTAACTGACGCTACCTGCTCGTTAAAGAAGACCTATTTAAAAAAGTTTATACTGCACCTGCCTTTATTATGTAAGTAAAAGTAGTAAAGCTTTAAATTGGTTTTCAAAAAAGTAGGGTTGATTATTTCTTTTTCATCAATTATTATTGTGTTATTATCACAATATGAGAAAGGAGGCAAAAAGTAATGGGAATTGATTTCATTAATGTCGAGTTTAGAAAGCATGTAAAAGTTTCAGGGGATTTAGGTACAACGGGATCAGTATGTCCTTTTTCACAAAAACAAAAAATGGAAACACTACCGGAAAACTTTTTGCCTCCTTTTATATAATGGGCAAAAATTTATGAATCTATTGCATTTGTAAAAATGCATACGAATGATTAGGCACCGGTTGTTAAACTGGTGCCTTTTTTTTGTTTGATCAGTTCAGTTAGTTTGGAGAACCGAATCTTTAATCATGCTGTAGAAATATGGTGAGTTCGTTGATTTGGTTTTACAATATAAATAGATATGAGGTGAGGTTTATGGTGAAAGCAGTGGATTTAGCCTCCTAAAATCACAATATATTTTAGGAGGAAATAAAATGAAAAAGGATAGTAAATCTAAAGAAATGATTCAATCTGAAAAAAGGGGTTCTACTAGGCTTTTAATGATGGTACTCTCCCTATCTGTACTTGTAGGTGCAATTACGAGTGATATAGTCAATCCCGTACTTCCACTAATAAGCAAAGATTTAGAAGCTTCGAAATCTCAAGTGAGTTGGATAGTTAGTGGTATTGCACTTGTTCTTGCGATTGGAGTTCCGATTTATGGTCGAATCTCAGACTTTTTTGAGTTACGAAAGCTATATATCTTTGCCATTATGATTCTGGCAAGTGGTAGTCTTTTATGTGCAATTGCCCCGAACCTCCCATTGTTGGTTTTGGGAAGAATGGTTCAGGGTGCTGGGATGTCCGCAATTCCAGTTCTATCAGTCATTGCAATTTCGAAGGTTTTCCCACAAGGAAAACGTGGGGGAGCTTTGGGAATTATCGCAGGAAGTATTGGTGTTGGAACTGCTGCTGGTCCAATATTTGGTGGAGTAGTTGGTCAATATTTAGGGTGGAATGCCTTGTTTTGGTTCACATTTTTGTTAGCCATTATGATTGTTATTGGTGCCTACTACGCGTTACCGACAATTAAACCGGCAGAATCCGTAGGAAGCAATAAGAACTTTGATTTCATTGGTGGTTTATTCCTCGGCCTCACAGTAGGATTACTCCTTTTTGGCATCACTCAAGGAGAAACTTCTGGTTTTTCTTCGTTCTCATCGTTAACTAGCCTAATTGGTTCTGTTGTAGCTTTGGTGGGATTTATTTGGAGAATTGTTACCGCAGAAAATCCATTTGTACCACCTGTCCTGTTCAATAACAAGGATTATGTCAATACGGTCATAATTGCATTTTTTTCGATGTTTGCTTATTTCGCTGTTCTTGTGTTCGTCCCATTACTAGTCGTTGAGGTGAATGGACTCTCTTCTGGACAGGCTGGAATGATATTGTTGCCAGGTGGTGTGGCTGTTGCAATCTTATCTCCCTTCGTTGGCCGTCTTTCTGATCGATTTGGGGATAAACGTCTGATAATTACTGGGATGACTCTGATGGGGCTGTCTACCTTATTCTTGTCCACCTATGCATCTGGTGCTTCACCTCTGTTAGTTTCCGTGGGGGTCCTCGGAGTAGGGATTGCTTTTGCATTCACGAATTCTCCCGCAAATAACGCCGCAGTAAGTGCACTCGATGCAGACAAGGTTGGTGTCGGAATGGGGATTTTCCAAGGTGCTTTGTACCTTGGAGCAGGAACTGGAGCAGGTATGATTGGAGCATTATTATCCGCTCGACGTGATGCTACTGAGCCGATAAATCCATTATATATATTGGACGCTATGTCCTACTCAGATGCGTTCCTTGCAGCTACAGGGGCAATACTCATTGCCTTAATAGCTGGATTAGGTTTAAAAAAGCGTGGGTAATAACTTAGTTATGTAAAGATTAGTTATTGTTTAGTTCATCTTCTATAGTTTAAGCTGTAAATAAATAGCTTAGGAATCACGCAAATTTGAATTTCTTAGAATAGAATACTTTTAAGTAACTCAACTTTCGTACACTGTTTTATTGGTGCGAAAGTTGAGTATGTTAAGGATGAAACAATGAAAACATTGGTGATCGTTTCTCACCCAGATATGCCAAATTCTCGAATCAATAAAGTTTGGGTAGAAAAAGCAGCGTCTTATTCAAACGAAATTACCATTCATGATCTTTATAGAGAGTATCCTGATTTTATTATAAATGTAAAAAGAGAGCAGGAATTAGTTGAAAATCATGATAATATTATTTTTCAATTTCCATTATATTGGTATAGTTCTCCTTCATTATTAAAAAAATGGATCGATGAAGTGATTATATATGGATGGGCTTACGGATCAAAGGGTAAAAGAATATTTTATAATCGAAAATTAGGATTAGCTATATCAGCTGGCGTAAAAAAAGGTGAATTTACAAGTATGGGTAAAAACAAGCATACATTAACCCAGATGTTAACACCATTCAAATCTTTATGTGCATAGATTCATGCTGAATATGTACCAGAGTTTGTACTTTACGGTGCTAATTCGGATATGAAGGGCGAAGAGATACAGAAAAGTGCTAATGAGTATTTGCAATATATTAAAAAGTATTATTTAAGAGCATAAAACACTTCTGCGATCATGCCAACAATACTAGAAGAAAGCCCATTTCCCCTTAACACATTTAGGGAAATGGGCTATTGAAGTTATTGAAGGTTTTAGCGATTTCATTTTAGGTAGCCAATTCAAAGTGCCCAATAAATTCCAAGAAACACAAATCTGCTAAAACAGCTTGCCATGTAATTTTTGAACTTGATCCTTTAACCGTTCATTCTCTTCTTCTAACGCCTTTATACGGCTTTTTAAGGTTTTTATTAATACGTCCTCTGAACGAGGGCTTTTACTAGGTTTACGGGGGGTTAACTCACTTATCTGCATCCCTCTTAATGTCTCCACTCTAGTTCTAATATCTTTTTGTTTGTAAAGCCATGACTTTGAAACATTTGCTTTTTGTGCAACGGAATTAAAATTAATCTTCTCTTCTTTCAATGCCATCTCTGAAATTGTCTTTTCAACCCTAATTCTTGTTTTCTCCGACTTGTCTTTAGCTAGCTGAACTATGGCAGTTGTGTTACCTTTTCTAATCATTTTAATTCGTCTCCTTTAACGAATGAATAATCTGTTCTAATCTATTTTTAACACGTTCATTGGTTTCAACCTGACGCTGCCATTGGTTTTGTTTAGCCCTATTTAGTATTTCTTTAGTTCGCTCTAAGTGCTCTTCATGTTCAGTAAGAAATTGTTTACTTGTACAGAAATTCGTACAATCTAAACATGCATTTGCGTGAGGACATGGTCCTGCAATTACTGGTAACCGACAATAGCCATTAGGAAGTGCCTGTGCATTGATATTCTTTTTAAACCATTGAAGATCTGTATTGTCAGCTTCAGTATTTTCCTCACTTAAATCCAGAATGCTACCGTTATTCGTTACTAAGGTTTCCTTAAATTTCGTAAATTCCTTCTTTAGGGTTTCATCAAAAATATGTGCATATCTTGCCGTCATTTCCGGTGATTCGTGACCCAAGAACTTCTGGACAATATGTTGTGGCACTCCGTTATTTATCATTCTAGTGCCAACTGTATGCCGAAAGGCATGAGCATGAAAACGAAAAATTTCTCCGTTGCTGTCCGTTATCTTTTCTTCATAAGCTAGTTCATTTAATTTAACCCTAAAGGTATCTTGTTTCAATGGTGAGCAATCTTTTCGGGGAAACACATATACACATCCATCATCGAGTTCATCAGCCACCCTTTGCTCTTGAACTAATATCAATGCAGCAATTTCTTTAGAAATAGGAATGATATGCTCTTTCTTCATTTTCCACTGATAATACTTTAAAAAGCAATCCCCTTCTTTATCGGTTATGACGCTCCCTTTTTTCAATGTACAAAGTTCACTGATACGCATCCCGCATTCTTGAAGTACCATAACCATTGTAGCAATATAAGGTTCCAATTTATCTAATTTCCCATTTAATTGTTCAAGTATATGTTCATCAATATAACGTGGTAGTGCCTTCGGCACTTTAGGGTAATCTTCTTGAAAGATAAGGATCTTAGAAGGTGTATCCTTCCAGTCATATCTTTGAATTGTAGTAAAAAAAACGTCTAAAGTAGATATTCGTCCAGTTACAGTACTGGGTTTTAAACCTTTTAAATTAATATAATTAAAATATTGCTCAATTTCATTTCTAGTTAATTGATGAATCCTTTGTATACCTTCACAATTTTTGTTCATGAAATTAAAAAATTCTTTTAATTTTGAAGCTATATCTACTACGTGAGAAAAGCTAGCTGTGTTTAACATTAGTTTACAATATCGCTTAACTATTTCTTTAAAATAATTATTCTTAAAACCCTTAAAGTTGATCGTATATTCGTAGGATGTTGGGTTTACCTTATCTTCCGGTAATGATAATTTTCTTCGATTCCAAACATCTTTTTCCCATTCTTCCCCATCAAAATAGAAGTCCTCATAGAATTCCATAAACTGCTTAAGATGAGTAACGTAATAGGAATTCGCATGTACAGTAACTTTCTGCTGATTTACATCAAGTTTGTAATTAGTAGTCGTAGTTTTTACTTTTTGTTCTGTTAAGTAGGTCCGGTATTCTGTCAAAGCTTTTTTTATAGGCACTTCGGTTATCGATGTAATATTAGGATATTTTAAATTTAAAAATCCCATCATCCGGCTTATCACTGTTCCCTTTCTAATCCAAACGGATTTTGCATTCCAAGCTCCATTATTCAAGTGAAGGTAATAAAAATATTTTAATTCTGTTTTCAACCAGACATTTTCCACCTTATCGAAATTTACCCAACGATTTCTTAGTGACGGATTCTTACTTAACTCAATTGCACTAGGATGCGGACAAATTCTTATATCCCATCTATCTGCTGCCCAATAACCTTTTAAAACACTTGTCATATTAGCTATTTTTTTATTAATCTCTGTACTAGCGATAAGCTTTCGATTAGTTGCTACACTTGGAAATTTCATTGTCATGTTTCTCTCCCTTGAAGATACTTTTTATATTCATTCTTCATATCTTGATCAGAAAGATGAACATACGTATCAAGTGTTGTTTGTACATGGGCATGCCCTAATCTTTTTTGTACATATGCAGCATCCCATCCACTTCTAATAAGCTCTGTGGCATGCGTATGACGTAATATATGGGCAGTGAAAGTAATCCCTGTCCGTTTTCCTAGTCTTCTTATTAAGTCTAATACACTTTGATATTTTAGAGGGTGGCCAAAATAAGAATCTTTAAGATTAATAAATATATAATCATGATCTAAATCTTCCCCATATTCATGTACTAAGTAATCGGTATATAATGCCATTAATTCCTTACTTACATCAATAGTTCTTTCTTTTTTAAGTTTAATATAAGCTCCATTTTCATTATGATCTCTTGGCCTGATGTTAATCTGGTTATCCCATGTTGAAATATCTTCAATACGAAGGGATAATGCTTCTCCTATCCGAAGTCCCCCTTCATACATAAGCATAATAAGTAACTTATCTCTTTTGGTATGACATGCCTCAATTATTGCTTTGACTTGTCCATGTTCTAATACTTGTACAAGTTTCTTTTTGACCCTAAGCTTTAAAATATTTTTTTTATAGGATCTACCTTTAGAAATATGGTGAAGAAACCCCTTAAAGTTTCTTCCTCTTGCTTCTTTAGACATATCTATAGCTTTAAAATTTTCTGTGCGATTTAAATACTCTAAGAAACTAGTTACAGCGTTAAGTATGGAATTAACTGATGTTTCCTCTCTTTTAGCCTTCTTTGGTTGTATATCTATTACCTTTAAATGCCCTGCTGGATTTCTTAACCATCCTACAAAGTTTGCTAAATCCTCAAATTGTAAATCTCCTAATTCGATTCTACTTTGGCTCATAAATTCATAAAACAGCTTGAGATGATAACAATATGTTTTAATGGTATTTGGAGCTTTGCCCGTATTATCCAAGTACTTTATAAATCGCTTAACCGGTTCTATCACTTCAAATTCTTTATCTAGCAGTATGTATAACGGATATGATTTTTCCTCCACAATTACTTTCTGAACCTTCATCTTTCCACCACCTTTAAATACTTTAACTACTATTAATAATACCCTTATATATTTAATAGTTAAAGCACTGTAATTAAAAAATCCTAAACTTCGAGTACTTAGAGTACTCTAGTTTAGGATACTATGTTTAATGGATTTCCAGATGGATGGTTGTGTCCCAAAGCGACTCGTGCCGCACTGATTCGAACGGCCTCTCGAAAAATCTCTCTTGGATGAGCGATGCTTTGATTTAAGGAACCAATAAAAATCGTTTTCTGTAAAATAATCTCATTTTTGGTATTCAAGAAAAAAGCGACTAAATGTTCCTGTTGACAGTCCTTCAGCTCAGAGATCAGAAGTTGTCCCAGAGATAGACTAGATTGGACTCGCCCCATTTTAGGTTGTAAAGCTCGATTAATACGGTAGCCAAACTCCATCACTGCTTTTAATTCAACTGCACGTGTTTCACCAATCCCTTTAAATTGTTGGAGTTCTTGCAGTGACGCATGTTTTAAATCATAAAGTGCTGGATATTCACATAAAATACTTCCTGCCAGCTCCATTACATTTTGCTGACGCGATCCATTACGCAAGATAATCGCCAATAATTCTTGATCAGATAAATGCTTTTCACCCTCTCGCAACAAACGCTCACGTGGCCAAGAACTTTCTGGAAGTTCTTGTAACAATAAACTCTTTTCCATAAAAAACTCCTTTGAGTACTTTTCACTAAAGTACGCAAAGGAGCATTAATTAATCCTCTAAAAAATCAATCACATCATGCAGCGTTGGAAAAACTGCTGCCGTTTTCTCTTTCAGTTTATCCGTTGGCGGTACTATATCAGGTACCATAACGACTGGGATACCGGCTCCTTCTGCTGCTAAGATACCATTTTTTGAATCCTCTAAGACTAATCCGTCTGCACCATCAATTCCTAATCGATCAGCTGCAATCACAAAAATCTCTGGATCTGGTTTTGCCCATTTCACATCCTCTGCCGAAATGATATCAGAAAATTTCTCTCGAATACCTGCATGTTCTAATAGAATTTCAATCACTGGGCGTACATTACTTGAAGCTACTACTCGTGGAATTCCTTTTTTTTCCAAATAGGTCAGTAATTCATGGACACCCGGTTTCAGATCAACCTCGCCTGTTTTGAAACGGTCATGTGCCATTCCCCAACTCTCATCGATAAACTTTTGTACAGTCGCTTCTCCATGATCCGCATACATTTTGTGCAACTCCGCCCATACTTCTTCATCAGAAATGCCAATGAAGCGTGCATAGGTCTCTTTAGTGAAAGGAATGCCATATTTTTCAGCGACCACTAAATTTGCCTCACAATAAATCGATTCTGTATCAAACAACAAACCATCCATATCGAAAATAATTCCCTTAACTTTTTTCATTCGTACCTCCTAAATTTAGTAATAATTGACGTACTTCGGAAACAAAGTACAGTGAGCCCGTAATTAATAATAAATCATCCGATCCCATATCTTCCAGTAATTCTCCTAACCCGAATTGCCATAAAGAAACTACTTCAAAACGGCTATCTGCTTTATCAAAGCGGCTAAGATCTAATGCGTTTGGATATTCAAACGTTGTTAAATAAATTTGAACATTTGGAATCTCTGATAGCAGTGCTAGCATTTGATCGATGTCTTTCGTCTCTAATGCCGAAAAAAGAATTTTTATATTGTAGTCACGAAATTCTCTTTTTACGTTTTCAACTAGACGTTTGATGGCATGTCCATTATGGGCACCATCCATAACAATTAGTGGCTCATCACTGATTTTTTCCATTCTCGCAGGCCATTGTGCTTTCGATAATCCTCGTTGAATAATTCTTTCTTCAAACGGTAATCCTTGTTGTTCGCAATAGAGATGGAACAGTTCAATTGCAACGCCTGCATTTTCAACTTGATGTCGTCCTAATAATGGCACCTTGAGAGAAGAAAGTTTTCCTGCATGATCTGTAAAATTAAATAGTTCCCCCCAAATGGTATCCGGACGTAAATAATCCACCTGATACTCTTCTCCAAAACGATAAACTTTTGCAGTTTCAGCTGCAGCTTTTTCCACAATCTCGATCAACGGACCTTTTGTAATTTTCCCAGTTACTATTGGTACATTTTTTTTAATGATTCCTGCCTTCTGTTGCGCAATTTCATTTAATGTATCTCCTAGAATTTCCATATGATCGTAACCGATCGTAGTAATGGCTGTTAAAATCGGTTCTACTACGTTAGTCGAATCAAGTAACCCACCTAAGCCAACTTCGACAATGGCAACATCGATCTTCTCGTCTGCAAAATAATCCAACATAATGGCTGTTAAAATCTCAAATTCTGTAATACCACTAATCGAGGGTTCCTTATCAAGCTCCGCAACGATTGATTGATATTTTTGGACATAATGGATCAAAGCTGAGTCAAGAATTGGTTTTGCGTCAATAGCAATTCGTTCATTAAATTCTTCAATGTAGGGTGAGGTAAAGCTTCCTACTGTTACACCTGCTTCAATCAGGATACTGCGTAAATAAGCCACTGTTGATCCTTTTCCGTTTGTTCCCGCTACATGAATCACTGGTACTTTTTTCTCAGGATTACCTACTCTATTTAATAAGGCTTGGATACGATCTAAACCTGGGCGCGACCCAAATTTTTTTCGACTATGAATCCAAGCAATCGCTTCTTCTATCGTCAAAATTATTCGCCTCATTTTATATCATTTTTTTCATGCTTTCAGTATAGCAAAGTTTTTCAAAGAAAGATTGTTTTTGCATAGGTGAATTCACTTAAAAGAATTTTTTACCTTTACTTTTACTAACAAATAGAAAAATGGAGACGGTCATCTTCTGACCATCTCCATTAATCCGAGATACTATTTTACGAAATTGTTCGTAAGCTTTCGATACGCTCTTGCACTGCTGCTTGCTTTTCCAAATAGTCTTTTTCCTTCGCACGTTCCTCTGCTACAACATTTTCAGGGGCATTGGAAACAAATCGTTCGTTTGCTAATTTCCCTTGAACGCGTTTTACCTCGCCATTCCATTTTGCTAATTCTTTTTCTAATCGTTTGATTTCTTCGTCGATATTTATCAAACCAGCTAAAGGAAGATAAATCTCTGCACCTGTTAGCACGGCTGACACTGCTAAGTCTGGAGCAATAATATCGCTCGCGATAACTAATTCTTCTGGGTTACAGAAGCGTTCGATATAGCTGGTGTTTTCAATCAAGAATTTATCTACTTTCGGATCGTTTGTTTTAATTAATAAAGTAATCGGTTTTGAAAGAGGAGTATTCACTTCAGCACGAATATTTCGAACAGAACGAATCAACTCTTTTAAAACTTCCATACCTTTTGCGGCAGTTTCATCGTTGTTCTCTGGATGAACAACTGGATACTCGGCAACGACTAGTGATTCACCCACGTGAGGAATCTTCGCCCATATCTCTTCTGTCACAAACGGCATAATTGGATGTAACAATCGTAGGGTTTGATCTAACACGTAAACTAAGATGCTCTTCGTCGTTTGTTTTGCATCTTCATTTTCTCCATAAAGTATTTCTTTACTCATTTCGATATACCAGTCACAAAAATCATCCCACATAAAATTATAGAGCTGACGTCCCGCTTCACCAAATTCAAATTGATCAAATAAGCTCGTTACTTTTTCAATCGTTTCATTCAGACGCGTTAGAATCCAACGATCTGCAACTGTTTTTTCTCCAGTTAAATCAACATTCTCTGCAGTAAAGTCTTCAACATTCATAATTACAAAACGAGAAGCATTCCAAATTTTATTGATGAAATTCCAAGCGGCATCCATTTTTTCATAACTGAACCGAACATCTTGTCCTGGTGCCGAACCTGTTGAAAGGAACCAACGTAAAGCATCTGCTCCATATTTTTCAATGACATCCATTGGGTCAATTCCATTCCCCAATGATTTACTCATCTTGCGCCCTTGCTCATCTCGGATCAATCCATGAATGAGAACATTTTTAAATGGACGCTCATCGGTAAACTCTAAGCTTTGGAAAATCATCCGACTAACCCAGAAGAAAATAATATCATAGCCAGTAACTAATGTACTTGTTGGGAAATAGCGTTTATAATCTTCACTATCTTCATCTGGCCAGCCCATCGTAGAAAACGGCCATAATGCTGAACTAAACCAAGTGTCTAATACATCTGGATCTTGTTCCCAATTTTCACTATCCGCAGGTGCTTCCATTCCAACGTACATTTCACCTGTTTCTTTATGATACCATGCTGGAATACGATGTCCCCACCATAATTGACGAGAAATAACCCAGTCATGAACATTTTCCATCCAAGTCATAAACGTATTATTAAAACGTGGTGGGAAGAATTCGACTGCATTGTCTGTACTTTGATTTTTGACTGCTTGATCCGCTAATGGCCCCATCTTGACAAACCATTGAGTAGACAAACGAGGTTCTACTACAACGCCGGTTCTTTCCGAATGCCCTACGCTGTGAACCATCTTTTCAACTTTGATCAAACGACCAATTTCTTTAAGATCAGCAACGATGGCTTTACGAGCTTCGAATCGGTCCATTCCAGCATATTTCCCAGCAAGTTCATTCATACTACCATCTGCATTCATTACATTCACTCGTGGCAAATCATGACGATTTCCAACTTCAAAGTCATTAGGGTCATGAGCCGGTGTGATTTTAACAGCTCCTGTCCCAAACTCGCGATCTACATAGCTGTCTGCAATGATTGGAATTTCTTTATCAACTAATGGCAGAATCACCATTTTTCCGATTAAATCTTGGTAGCGTTCGTCCTCAGGGTGAACGGCAATCGCTGTATCTCCTAGCATTGTTTCAGGACGTGTCGTTGCAATTTCTAATACACCGCTGCCGTCAACTAATGGATAAGAGACATGGTAAAAAGCGCCCTCTAAATCTTTATGAATTACCTCAATATCGGATAACGCCGTTTTAGCTTGCGGATCCCAGTTGATGATATATTCGCCACGATAGATTAATCCTTTCTCGTATAAGGAAACAAATACTTTGCGAACTGCTTCCGACAAACCATCATCAAGTGTAAATCGCTCACGACTATAATCTAGTGATAAGCCTAACTTCGCCCATTGTTCGCGAATATGTCCAGCATACTCCTCTTTCCATTCCCACACTTGATCAACGAATTTTTCACGTCCGAGATCATAGCGAGAAATTCCTTGTTCTCTTAATTTCTCTTCAACTTTTGCTTGGGTAGCTATACCTGCGTGATCCATTCCCGGTAACCACAAAGTATCAAACCCTTGCATACGTTTTTGGCGAATAATCATGTCTTGCAAAGTTGTATCCCAAGCGTGGCCTAAATGCAACTTTCCCGTTACATTTGGTGGTGGGATTACAATAGAGTACGGTTTTGCTTGCTTATCTTCCGAGGGTTTAAATAAATCTTGATCCAACCATTTTTGATACCGACCAGCTTCAACTTCTTGCGGATTGAATTTTGTTGGTAAATTTTCAGTCATATATGATCCTCCTAAATTAATGATTAAAAAAATGTTATCGTTAACTTATATACAGTACATGCTAAAATTATTCTTTACTGCTTTATTAACGAAAAACGTCCTAGAACACGATTGTGTTCTAGGACGTAAATTACGCGGTACCACCTAAATTGCAGAAAAAATCTGCCGCTCATTCATGTCTTAACGGTCATGTGCCGTGCGTTCTTACTCGTTTCAGATCGCAAAACTCCCAAGCTACCTTCCATGAATCAAAGTGAAAATGTTTCAGCCTAGCATCTTCTCTCTAAATCTTTGATATTCATGTACTCCTCTTGATCATCGTCTGACTCATTCTACAATGAAGTCTGAAACTTGTAAAGCCCTACTGTCCATCAAAATAGATCAATGTCTGCAATTCAGAAGTCAAGTCAATATAATGAACATGGACATTATCAGGGACCTTCAGCGGGTCTGGTGCAAAATTCAAAATAGCCGTGATGCCATTAGCAACTACCCGATCAATTGCTCCTTGTGCATTTTGACTTGGTACAGTCGAAATAGCCACTGTAATTTTTTCCTCCGCTAAGACATCGTTCATCCCATCAATTGAATACACTCGATATCCACAGATTTCTTTTCCAACTTTTTCTGGATCATTGTCAAAAGCACAAACAATATTCAAGTTTTCATTTCGACGAAAATTATTATTTAAGAGAGCCTGCCCTAAATTTCCACAGCCAATCAAAGCAATCCGCTTTTCTTCCTTTGTTTCAAGCATGTCGCTAAAAACTTTGATTAAATCGCTGACATCGTAGCCGTAGCCGCTTCTACCTAGTTCACCAAAATGTGAAAAATCTCGACGAATCGTCGCAGAACCAACCTGAGTCATTTTACTTAGCTCAGAAGATTTTATGCGAGTAACGCCGTTTTTTTCTAATCCTTTTAAACAACGTAAATACAAAGACAGTCTTTTGGTTGTTGCTTTCGATAGTTGTGGTTTTTGAATGATGCGCTCCATGGTCGTTCTCCTTGTTTGTCAAAAATAGATTATCTTACAAATATCTTCGAATTCGCTTCTTTGCGAAACTCTATTATCTATACTCAATACGTTTGTTAAATACTTCACATAAACAATTTTAACATGTAGAAAAACCAATAACAATCTTTTGACAAAAAAAGAGCAAGAAAGTGTCTTTTCTTGCTCAAGAATATTATAAAAAGTCCGCAAATTCTTCGACTTTTTCTGATTGACTAGGAGTAATTTCTTCGATCTTTAAACCTGCTAAACAGCGAGACATTAATCCTTCAATGTCAAAACGTTCTTCTAGTTCTAAAACTTTATCCAATTTAGGGCGTGTTTTTGGTTGTGGCGGCGCAAAAATCGTACAGCAGTCTTCAAAAGGTTGAATTGCTAATTCAAAGGTATCAATTTTTTCGGCTAGTTCTATAATTTCAGTCTTATCCATCGTTACAACTGGTCGAATAATAGGAGTTGCTGTGACTTCATTAATAGCCACCATGCTGTGTAATGTTTGTGAAGCAACTTGTCCCAACGATTCACCATTCACAATAACTAACCCATGACGCATTTCACGAATCGCATCGGTCAAACGCAGCATCATTCGTCTCGTTAGCGTCATCCAATATCCTTGCGGGCTATGCCTTTTGATTTCCTCTTGAATTTCAGTGAACGGTACTTCGATAAATTGGATTGCCCCTACATAAGGTGTCAGCTTCTCTGTTAAATCTTTTGCCTTTTGCAAAGCTTGTTCGCTTGTATACGGTGGACTTGCGAAGTGTACAGCTTCAATCTCAACACCACGCTTCATTGCCAAGTAGCCAGCCACTGGAGAATCAATTCCACCAGAAAGCATTAACATCCCTCGGCCGCTAGTACCTACTGGTAGTCCACCTGCTCCTTTAATCGTTTCATACGAAAGGTAAGCTCCATCACGTCGGATTTCTACCCTCAAATTGATATCTGGGCGCTTCATCTGAGCTTTTATTTCTGGAAAAACATCCATTACCGCATTTCCTAAAAATTGCTGTAAGCCGTGACTGTCTAACTCGAAGTTATGGTCGCTGCGTTTTGCTGTAATTTTAAACGTTTCTTTTCCAGTGTAAAGTTCTTTCATAATTTTTTGTGTCATTTGCTTTAAATCGTCTAAATTTTTTTCAACCCGGATACTAGGTGAAAATGTTTGAATTCCAAAGACCTTTTCCAACTTTGGCAAAACTAGTCGGCTGTCTTCGCCATTTAACAAAATATGCATGCGATCATGATCAGCATGGATTTTTAGCTCTGGAAACTCAACTAATGCTCCACGTACATTTTGTGCTAATCGCATAATAAAACTACGCCGATTCTTTCCTTTTGTCGAAAGTTCCCCATAGCGAACCATAATTTCAGTATATTGCACGATCATTCTCCTTATTACTTACTCTTTAAGTATCATTTTTTTTAGTTAATCTTTGAAAATCTGTTGTATAAATGATTGAACACTATCATAAATTGTTCTGCTTCTGCCATGGTATTAGCTTCATCTAAACTCACACGTACAGCTGTTGTCGCAATATCGTGTGGAATATTCATTGCATGTAACGTAGAGCTATCAACTTTTTTTCGGCTAGAACAAGCACTGGTCGTCGAGACAAAAAATTTTTTTTCTTCTAGAGCATGTACCAAAACCTCACCACGAATGCCTTTTATTCCGAACGTCAAGATGTGAGGAGCAAAATTATCATCACCTGAAAAAATTGCTACCTTGTCATAGCCGGACAAGGCCTCTTTTAAATATTGACGAATAACTGCGGTATGATTCGGTCTTTCTTCTTTTTTCTCAAGGTGCATTCGCAAAGCACGACTCATTGCAACAATCGCTGGAAGATTTTCCGTTGTGGCTCGTTGCCCACTTTCCTGACCACCACCATTTAGTAATGGTGCTAATTTTTTTCCTGTTTTCCAATAAATAAATCCAACACCACGCGGTCCGTGAAATTTATGCGCAGAGAAAGTTGCAAAATCAACTCTAGACGTTAGCCATTTAGCTTGATCAACTTTACCAATAGCCTGTACAGCATCCACATGAAAGTGAATCTTCGGGTAACTCTCTAATACCTTGCTAATTTCCTCAATGGGTTGAATTGCTCCTATCTCATTATTTACACCCATAACTGAAACTAAAATTGTTTCTGGGCGAATCAATTCTTTAAGTTTGTCTACTATTACAAAGCCCTTCTCGTCAACAGGAGCGATACTTACTTCATACCCAAGTTCACTTAACTGTGCCGCAGTTCGACTAATCGCTGGGTGTTCTACACTAGAAATAATAATATGATTTCCATAATCACGTTTCGCGATTGCTGTACCTTTTAATACCCAATTGTCACCCTCAGTACCACCACTCGTAAAAAATATTTCATTGGACTGAACAGTTAAAAGCTCTGCAATTTGTTTGCGGGCCTGCTGTAACAGACGACTAGCCTGTGTACCCAAGTCATGAAGACTCGAGGGATTTCCCATAATGCGTTGACTCGTCTTTACATATGTATCAAGTGCTAACGGATAAATTGCTGTTGTTGCACTATTATCAAAATAAATCATTGTCTAACCTTCCTTCAAAAATTCTTTCCTATTATAGCGAGAATGATACAAGTCTTCAAGTATTCCTTACAAATACAAAGAGTTTCATAATCTCTTAGAGCTTCCTCAAGCCTATATAAGTCGCTGAAACAAAAAAAGCTGAGCATTCGCTCAGCTTATACTAAATCTCGATTATTAAAATAGAAATCTTCGATCCGTTTGAAGGCTCCTGGCTCCACTCGTTCAAGTGCTGTACCAATCTCATCTAATGCATCTTGATAACGATATTCTTTATTAAAAAGCTCCAAACTATTTTCAATTGCACTCTTAATTTCAGGATGCGTATGACGATAACGATTTGCATATTGCATCATTTGTTCTGTCAATGCAGCAGCATCAACCAAATCATACGTTTTTTGATCTAACATTTCCATGTCTTCATCACAAAGACTAACTAATTTATTGATGTCTTGCATGTTAATACGAATTTTGTTTAATGATTTACTTAATTCTTCCACACGATCTGTCGCAACAAAAAAGAATTCTAAATAATCTCCTGGTAATCCGGGTAAGCGTTGCTGTTCTACGTAACGTTTCAAATTACGTAAACGAAATTCATATTTCTCGATTTTTTCAGAAGCTTCTTTTTCACCTTTACGTAAATCATGCAGATCCTCATCAATTTCAACTTGTTTTGTTTCAATATCGTCTAGAACTTTAAACGCGTCTTTATAGAAGACTTGAACCTCTGAATATGGCAATTCGTGTTTATCGATTTGTGGTTCCATATTGCGATTGCGGCGTTCCAGTTCTTCAATTTCCGTTTGGAATCCGCGAGCACGACCTAATTCATTATTATTTAATGCATAACTTTGAGAAGTATGATCCAACTCAACCATTAACTGATGATTATTCCGAGAGGCATGTGAGATATACTCGCCAATTGTCTTACGGTTAGTCAACACATATTTTTTTGCTTCAAACTCTTTTTCCAACACTGCATAAAGATCATCAATTAACTCAGCAGTTTCTTTATTAGCAGTTTCTACAGTACTCAATTCGATTTTCTCTAAATCTTCTAAAGAACGTTCTACATGCTTTTTAACTTTTTCCAAACGTTCTTCAAAATCATCTTCTGGTAAGACAAAATGATCGGTCATCATTTTTTTGTATGTTTTCTCTAACTCATCTATTTGACTTGGGAATGTTTTTTCTAAATCTTCATAGATTGTTGGAACCTTTTGCATCGTTGCTTGCACTTCATAGGTATGCTTTTCAGCATCATCCAATACTTCACGTGCCTCAATCGGATCCCCAGATGTATTTAAGGTAACAAACTGTGTAAACTCAATCTCAACATTCTTTACTTGTTTTTGAATTTCAGGCAAAGCAGGTCCGAAGTTATCTTTTTTCTCCTTCAGATCCTTTTTTAATTCTTCGAAAACATCTAACGCTTGCTGCACCGCCAACGAATTCCGTTCTTCCGTCTCACGCAGTTCCTTTAGCCCAGTACGAATGCCTTCAACTTCTTCTTCCATCTCTGTCATCGTTCGTTCAGCACTTTCAATCGCTGATTTGCCCTTCATAAAACGGAAGGTCTCATTTTGACTTTCAACTTCAAAAATTTGACTTTCTAGTTCAGCAAAAGACTTGGTTGAAACATCCGTCCATTTCTGGTTCCATTCACGGAAAGTATTCTGACTCTGACCGACAAGGTGCATTTTCTTCACTTCATCGACTTCTTCCACGACAGGAAGATCGAATAACGCTTCTTTCCTTTTATCAAGTTCTTTTAAGCGTTCTTGATTCTTTTTCTTCATCAGATAACCAATCAAGTATAAAACGGCAGCCAAAATGACTAAGCCGATAACGATCCCTATGATTACATTACTTCCCATGTATGATTTTCCTTTCAACTATCAAGATTCAGTTTATTTAATGGTTCATATTTCTCTGTTTTTGGCGAAAACATCTAACGTAGATTATAACACAAAAGACTTTTCTCTTCACTAGCTAGTTTCGAAATCCTTTCGAAATGTTTATCGCACAGTCACTCCTCATACTAGCATTTTTTGAAAGCTGCTTCAATTACAATAAATTTAAGAAAAGTGTAATTTTATAAAAAAATCTGATCGCTAAAGCGCTAAATCCCCTTGAAATTGTATAGCTTTTCAGATAATATTAAAGCCACATTAAAATAAGAGGTGATTAAAGTGAAAGTTATTAAATTTGGCGGAAGCTCTGTAGCTTCAGCTGAACAACTAAAAAAAGTCTTAACGATTGTTACTGACGACTCAAGCCGTCGTTTCGTCGTGGTTTCTGCTCCAGGAAAGAGAACCAATAAAGACAAAAAGGTCACCGACTTATTGATTCAATTTTATAATGCTGTCGTGTACAAACATGATACAGAAGAAATAATCTGTGAAATTGTTGCACGTTACACTGAAATTGCTGCAGAATTTCAAGTTGATGAAGATATTGAAAAAAAATTCAGTACTGAACTGAAACAACTTCAAGATAATTACGATGAAAAAAACATTTATGCTCTAGATAGCTTTTTGGCTAGTGGAGAAAATTTAAATGCACAGCTCGTTGCCGCTTGCTTTCAAAAAAAAGGTGTCAATGCTCGCTATATAAATCCCAAAGAACTGGGAATTCTCGTCTCCGATGAGCCACAAAACGCGCGGATTTTAGAGGAATCTTATGAAAAAATTTATCAGTGGCGTGACTCGGAAAATATTTTAATTATTCCTGGCTTCTTTGGCTACACTAAGGATGGGCATCTTTGTACATTTTCACGTGGTGGTTCAGACATAACTGGATCTATTGTTGCTGCAGGTTTAAAAGTGGACCTATATGAAAACTTCACAGATGTAGATGGGATTTTTGCTGCGAGTCCTAAATATATTCATGATCCAGAATTAATCGAATATGCTACCTATCGTGAGATTCGTGAATTGACCTACGCAGGCTTTACTGTTTTTCATGATGAGGCGTTGATGCCCGCCTTTAAAGCACAAATACCTGTGATTATCAAAAATACCAATAATCCGGATTGTCAAGGAACCCTAATCAAAAAATCATTCGATGATGAAAATCGTAATGAAGTTGTCGGTGTTGCCAGTGATGGTGGATTTTGCGGCATCACAATTGGGAAATATTTATTGAACCGTGAAGTCGGTATCGTTCGGCGCATCCTGCAAATTCTTGAGGATCTAGGTATCGGCTTTGAACACATGCCTTCAGGAATTGATGATATTTCAATCATTTTAAGAGAGCGTCAATTAACTCGTGATATTGAGGCCGAATTAATGAAGCAGATTGAAGAAAAAATTAAGCCTGATCAATTATCAATCGAACATGGTCTATCTGTTGTAGCTCTAGTTGGCGAAGGAATGCGTGAGCGTCCTGGTACTACTTCTGATAGTACTGCTGCTTTAGCACGAAAAAATGTTAACCTGCGAATGATTTCTCAGGGAGCCGATGAGCGTAGTATTATCTTTGCAATCCGCAGTGAACAAGAGCGGTTAGCTGTTCGATCACTCTATTACACATTTTTTGATTAAAATTTAGAACGTACGCTTTTTTACAAAGCAAAAGCTAAAAAGGAAAGGCCCTTATTCGGCTTTTCCTTTTTGTCTTTCTAATTCAATTTTTATTAGTGGTTCTGGAGCATATTTTTCTTGCCAATCTTCTGGCTTCATCACCTTGTTAGTTATTGGATGATATCTGGGTTTCCCATCTGGAAAAAGCTTTCCCATATTCGCTTGGTGAACAATCTCAAAAATTGGCTTCGGGTCGACCCCGATCAAAGCAAATGAACCATATGTAAAATAAAGTAAATCAGTTAAAGCATCGACTTCCACAATCAATGGATCATCTACTGGTTCCGATTTTCGCAAAACTTTCTCTTTTGCTTGATCGACACTTTCATGAAGTTCCTTAACTAACTCATTAAATTCTTCTTCGTCACCTTTTGACACACCATATAAGAATTCAACAATTTCTTCAACCTTAAATCCTGCCCGAAAACTTCCTCGTTCTTTAGTGAAAGCTTTCGGTTTGCTTGGTGGTAACGGCGCAAAGGTTGAATGGAACTCGCGCGCCATTTGATATGGTTCATTCATCTGTTAATACTCCTATCACTATACTATTATCTAATAAAGTCGCTAATTTCTCTTCAGTCAAATAATCTCAAAATGTTTTAATGCTTGATAAATTCCATCCTGCTCATTTGTCGCAGTAACATAATCCGCTTGCGCTTTAACCTCTGATAGACCATTACCCATAGCGACGCCAATCCCTACTTTTTGAATCATCTCAATATCGTTATAGTGATCCCCAAAGGCCATCACTTCTTCTGGTTTAATTCCTACTGCTTTTATAAATTCCAAAATTCCATGATACTTCGACCCATTTTTAGGTACGATATCTACGGAATATGGATTGGAACGTTGAAAAGAACAATTCGGTAATCGTTCTTCCAGACGCTGTGCTTCAGTTTCTGCACTAAAAAGAACACATTGATAAATCGGTTCTTGCAAAATGGATAACTTTTTATACCTGCCTTTTTCTCGATTTGGACTGAACGATTGCAATAATCTTCGAGTTGACCTTACAGGAAACCATTTAGGCATCCAACCAGCAATTTTTTTTAGCAATGATTTTTGTGACCATTTCATCAAATGGCTGCCATCTACCCGGTAGCGTCCCCCAAAAATAATTTGACGATGCTCATCATCAGCAAAGTCTACGATCTGTTGCAATACCTCATTAGAAAACGGGCGAAGGTAGATATCCTTTTCATTCGTGTATACTAACTGTCCATTGTACATCACATACACATCTAAAGGCAGGCACTCAATTCGTTCTTCAATTTTTACTGGTCCACGTCCAGTAGCAATTCCACAAAGAATCCCTTGATTTTGAGCTAAGCGAATCGCTTCACGGGTGCTCTCAAGCACTTTTGAATCACTCGTAATAAGAGTTCCGTCTATATCAAAAAAAATTGCTTTTATCATGGCTCTCCCTCATTCAAAATAAGTCAATTTGACTTGGATTCAATCCTTCATAATTCAATTGAAGAATTTTTTTTAGCTGCAGAGCATTGTCCGCAGCATCCCCGCCAGAATTATTGTTAAAAATAACTCCCACGTCGGCTGAATGCTTCGCAGCTTGCTTAATTTCTTCCCCTAAAAGCGTTAGTTCAGCTTCATTGTACCGATACAGTGTGCGTTTTTTACGCCAATCACCGGTACGGTCATTCCAGTAGGCTTGATTCCTTCCATGGAAACGAAACAAACTGAAATTCTTATTCGTTACTGTAGCATCTAATGGTACAGTATCTGGTAATTGCGGTTCATCAACTATTACCAGACTAAAATTTAAAGTTTTCATCAACTGCTTTGTTTTCGCTGCAAATTCTTTCCCATACCAGCTGTAATCTCTTAACTCCACTGCAACAGGCAACTTGGGAAATAAATCTCGTAACACCTCTAAATAAGCGACATTTTCTTTTGTACACTTAAATTGTGCCGGAAATTGAGCTAAAAAGCAAAATAACTTTCCACTTTCGATCATCGGCTCCATAGTTTCTAGAAAATGCTGCTGCATCGCTGACATAGAAGGGTAGCTGTCCTGCCATTTAGCCTGACCTGTAAACCCTGCATACATCTTGATCACAAAACGAAAATCTGACGGAACTTGGGTCAACCAATTCTCGACAGAACTTTTCTTCGTGATCCCATAATAATTTGTATCCAACTCCACTAACGGAAGATATCCAGCGTATTCATACAAAGATGAGGTTTTTTTCCCAGTTAAGCTACTGTGTTCATTAAAAGAAGTTAATCCAATTCGAATCATAGTATCCTAGCCTCCCTTTGTTTCATAGTATACAATAAGCATAGCAAAAAATTAGCAACAATGCGCTAATAACGAATGGAGTAATGAAAATGAAACGGATTTTAATTTTACATACTGGCGGAACGATCTCAATGAGTCAAGATGATGATGGCGCAGTGCGGCCAGATAAAAAAAATCCATTATTAGCCGCTGGACAAGAACTACGTCTACCAGCTGGGATCGAACTAATCGTGGAAGATTTCTCAAATCTTCCTTCTCCCCACATTACCGTTGAAACAATGTTTGAGCTAAAAGAGAGGATCAAGGAAGCAAAACAAGAAGGTCTGGACAGTGTCGTCATCACTCATGGAACAGATACACTAGAAGAAACTGCTTATTTTCTCGAAATGACGATTGGTGATTTGATGCCAATCATTTTAACCGGAGCAATGCGCTCTATCAATGAACTGGGCAGCGATGGTCTTTACAATTTTGAGTGTGCACTCCGTGTAGCAGCTTCAGAAAATGCGATTGGTAAAGGCGTTCTTGTTGTAATGAACGATGAGGTCCATAGTGCTCGTTATGTAACGAAAACCCATACGACCAACGTAGCAACTTTCCGAACACCGACCTTGGGACCTATCGGTTTAGTCACAAAATCAAAAATTCTTTTCAAACAAGAATTACCTGAGACGACTCGTTATGATATTGATAGTTTCGATGCCATGATCCCTATCATTAAAGTTTTTGCTGGAATGCAGGGGGATTTCTTCAAAATCTTAGATCATGCGATTACAGTCGATGGTCTCGTAGTTGAAGCGTTAGGGGCAGGTAACTTGCCACCGCAAACTTTACCACCCTTCTATCATTTGCTGGAAAAAGGATTGCCTATTGTTTTAGTTTCTCGATGTTTTAACGGAATTGCAGAACCCGTTTATGACTATCACGGTGGTGGTGTAGAATTAGCACAGCATGGTGTCATTTTCTGTAACGGAATCAATAGTCAGAAAGCTCGTTTGAAATTGTTAATTGCCTTAAACGCTCACTTATCTAAAGAAGAGTTAAAACAATTTATGGAAGAATAAACTCCCTAATTGCATAAAGAAAGAAGTTAAATCGATGATTCGATTTAACTTCTTTTTTTGGCTCTATAATATCTAGTGTTGGTGACACCTTCTGTTGCCAACACTTTTTCTTTTTTTCTAATAAACGCAAACAGACACCTTGAAATCCTTTAGAATAAAGTCGACGAAAACCATTCAAAGGAGTGTTTCAAGATGTCCTATTCAGAGTTTACCAAAGAGTTACTAGATATTCTAGACCTAAATCTTACCTTTCATGAGAATGCCTTTCGCAAAGAGCGAATCAATGACGAGACCTGTTTTGTTTTTGATGGCACATTAACCTATCGACCAGAGGAATGCTTTCATTGCCGCTATGAAAATGATCAAACGATCATTAAATGGGGCTGGAAGAAAGTCTCTATCCTATTAAATGACGTCAGTAACTACAAGACGATTCTGCGGATAAACAAGCAACGCTTTAAGTGTAAACACTGTGGAAAAACTTTTTTAGCCGAAGATTCGATTAGTGATCGTCACTGCTCCATTGCCCGCAGAGTCAAACAAGCCGTTCTCGAACTATTAAGTGAGCCTCTTTCTATGTCCTTGATTGCACGCATGAAACACGTTTCTCCAACAACGGTTATTCGGATCCTTCGCAGCCTTCGGCCTAAAACCATTTCTTTGAACCAGCCACTGCCAGAAGTGTTGTGTTTTGATGAATTCAAATCAGTGAAAAATGTCTCGGGTGCTATGAGCTTTGTCATGATGGATGGCAAAACCCATCAACTGATCGACATTGTGGAAAATCGTCAACTTGATCCTTTACGCGACTATTTCTTGCGTTATCCCAGAAAGGTACGGGAACAAGTACGTCTAGTGGTTTCAGATTTCTATACACCTTATCGTACATTGGTGAAAGATTGTTTTCCGAATGCCCGAATCGTCGCCGATCGCTTTCATATCAGCCAACACATTGGTCGAGCCTTTACCAACCACCGAATTCAAGTAATGAAATCCTTTAAAAAAGGCGATACTCGTTCAAAACACTTAAAGAAATACTGGAAACTGCTTCAAAAGAATGCGTGGGAATTGAAGGGGAGACACCGCTACTGGCGACCTTCTTTTCGGGCACATCTAACGGAAGCAGAAATCGTCGATCGCCTGTTGTCTTACGATGACTCCTTAAAGCAAGGCTACGAAGTCTATCAGCACTTTCTGTCCGCTATCAGAAGACGAGATGTTCCTGATTTCACGAAGCTTTTAAAGGAAAATTACAAAGAGTTACCAGAACACTACCAACCAGTGATTACGACCTTCAAAAAGTACCAAACAGAAATCAAACGCGCGTTGCGGGTTCCCTATTCCAACGGGCCACTGGAATGTTTGAACAACCATATCAAAGTACTAAAACGAATGGCCTATGGCTTTAGAAACTTCCAAAACTACCGAGAACGAATCTTTTTGTATCGCGGAAAGTATTTCAAGAAAACCACCCAAATGAACAAGACCAGAACGACAACACGGCTAGACAGAAGAGCTGCCTAGCCGTGTGAATGACTTGATTATTCTATTGAATTTCTTCACCAACACTCATTGACGAAGAGCCCTTTTTTTCCATAAAATATTCGCTTCGCAGGCAAGCTGGTCACCTAATCGAATTTCATGTCGTGTTTTAGTTTCTTCAGCTTCAATGACTTCATAAAAACTTTCGATATCATTGCCATATAATACCTCTTTATCAAACTTCACATTTACATAAGTTGGTTCATGGGCTGTCATAAAATCATAGCCCAACACGTCAATCAGCCAATTGAAATACATCGCATTGTTCACATGATGATTACTGTCAAGATCGTAATAGCGAACATGGTACAATTGTTTTTGATTACCTTCAACTTTCTCGATCTTAGGCCAACGACGGATTTTTTTAACTTGAGGTGATTCATAAGGCGCCATTAATTCTGCATCTACACTACTCATTTTTCGATTTTCAATGTCCATTAGAACAAATGACATATCAATCCGCAACAATTCTGTATCTTCTGAATCATACACCCAGTAGCTTCGATAGCAGAAATAACGATTGAACTCTGTAGGTTCAGTCACAATTCTAATCTGTTCACCAACCTGCGGCAAGCGATTAATTGTTACCTCAGTTTGTGTAATAACCCAAGTAATACCTAAAGTATTTATATAATCTGTTCCTCTTTCCAACTCATCGCTTTGGTCTGAGGAAGCTTTAATAGCCACACTCAACAAAGCAGGAAATGTCATATTTTGATTAATATCGCATTCATAATAAGCGACCTCGTGATTAATAGTGTATCTTTTTCCCAATTACTTTCCTCCTAAAGCTAAGACACGATCTACCGCATCCCCATAGCTTTCACCAAAAATATTCAGATGAACAAGCAAATAATAGAATTGATAGACGGTCAAACGATCTTCCCAACCTTCACGCATTGGTGAAATTTCTTGATAACAATCGATAAACTCGTGACGAAAGCCACCAAATAGCTGTGACATTGCAAGATCCATTTCTCGATGACCATATGAAACTGCAGGATCTACAAACACAGGCTGTCCTTTCGTATCGAAAAAAGTATTGCCACTCCAAAAATCGCCATGTAGTAAAGTTGGTTCAAAAGACATTGTACCCCATTTTTGATAAACCCACTCTTTAAATAACTGATAATTTTTTTCTCGCTTTACTGTCCAATGGTTTCTTCCGTTAGCAATTTTGATTTGTACTTCTAACCGATTAGTGAAATAGAAATCCCACCAGTCATCTGAACGCGTGTTAATTTGGGGCAGCAAACCCATAAAATTATTTCTTTTATAACCAAATTTGGTTGCTTTAATTTCATGGAGTTTGCTAAGTTCCCGTGCTAAATCCTTTTGATCGCCTTCTCCCGGTTCAATCCAATCCATCAAAAGATAGGCGGCTTCCGCAAAGCTACCATGTTGATATACTTTAGGCACACGTACTACATTTCCCAACTCAGCTAATCCATCAACTTCAGCTTGAAAAAAGTCAGCTGACATTTTAGGATGATATTTTAAAAAATAATTTTGAGCTCCATCAGTTACTCGATAAGCCTGGTTAATATCTCCTCCACCAATAGGTATGGCTTTTAACTGCAGTTTAAGATACTTCAGCAATTCATCCATTATTACCAGCTCCTTACACCAAATAGATTTTTTGCAGATCATAGATTTCGTGTGTTGATAGACCGATTCCTTCGTGAATAAATTGTTCCACAGTTCCATAATTTTCTTTGATTTGCTCAAAACTAGTTTGTAAGTATACTTCTTTTGCCGACATCATATCTTCAATCCCGTGTAAAGCTTCCGTATGTACACCTGCGAGCTCTGCTTTTTTATACATCTCTTTTATCACTTTTTTTAAATAACGATTTGTGGCCATATAATCTTCTACAATCGTCTCACTATTCACACCCAGGCAATCTAATAAAAGTATTGCCGCAAATCCTGTACGATCTTTTCCAGCCGTACAATGAAATAGCAAACTTTCATTTTCTTTGTCATTCGTTAATACTAAATCGAAAAATTTACGGTATTGTCCGCGAATATGTTTATCAATTACAAAGTGCTTGTATACTTCAATCATCTGTTGAAGCGCATTTTCTCCTTCTTGCATTCTCTGCATCATTTTTTTCGGAGAAGCTGATGCCGTCTCTGTTTCTTTAAGCGGAAAAATTGGTAAGAAAATATTCGTTGCTTCTGGTATCTCTTGATCAGGTTGGGCGGTGCGTTCTTCAAGTGAACGAAAATCGACAACTTTTTTGATTCCGTATTCATTTAAATAATTTTTATCCTGTGTATCCAAGTGATTGATACTCGCAGAACGAATCAACTTGTGCGAGGCAACTTTTCGCCCATCCTTTGTTTCATAACCTCCTAATTCTCGCATGTTCTCAGCATGTCGAACAGCTAAATGTTTAGACATCCAACCAACCTCCTTTTTGCTAAAAGTATAGCACAACAAAATAGAAAACGCTTTTCCAAGTAGAAATATCCAATTATCAAGAACCAAAAAAAGACTTGAAACAAACGCTAAAATGCTTCAAGTCTTTTTATATTAAGCTAATGCTCCCATTGGATCCCAAGGTGCTAGAACTATTGGTTCTGCTTCAAAAGCAGCTAATTGTTCTTGCGTCAAAAATTCTTTTCGAACAACGATTTGATACGTAAATTCATCCATCCATTCGTCGCTCATTACAAAGAAACCTTTTTCGCCGACTTTCTCGCCCCAACTGTTTTCCACTTTCCATTTTTTCGCTTGATCATTGTTGATATCAACGCCTGTTAAAACCATTGCGTGCGTCATCATGCTCTCACCGTAATCCAAACGTTCTGCTTTCGTCATTGTTAAATCCACATCAAACAAATCGTCTACGTCATAGGCATCCAAAGCCATAATGCCGCTATCACGTGTAGAAGACTGTCCCACATCGCAGCCAAACCACACAGACTCTCCTTGTTCTAACTGATGAATTGCCAAATCCTTAAATTCTTCCATTTCAAGATTTAGATATTTCACCTGTTTTCCACCAACAACGTTTCCTAGCATATCAACAGTGTAGGATTTCATAAACGGCTTATCTTCAGTAGGTGCATTAATAATGCTGACGTAATTGTCTAAATCAACACCAATATAGTCATCATAAAACTGTTGAGGAGTTAATCCTTGTTTTAAATGATAATTCTTTTCTTCATCGCGGTACTCAAAATCAAACGTTTCTGGCGGTGTACCTAATGATATTGCTAAAAGATTATAAACCTCTTGCAACATTGCCTCACGATTCGCTTGGATTTCTTCTTCAGTTGCATCCTCTGCCACCATTTGACGCAACAAGACTGCGTGTTTGCGTAATAACTTATTTAAATAATTATTTAAATCACGCGAATTTGAGCTATTGCTGCTTTCTGGCATAACACTTTTAGGTACGACACCATATTTTTTAAAAAGTGAAACAACCATATCCCACTGTCCACCATCTTGTTGTGGTGTTTGTAATAAAAAGGCAACCTCACGACTTGTTACTGCTTGTTCTGCTGTATTTAAAATATTTTCATAAAAATAATTTGCTTTTTCATATTTATCCCAAAAGAAGGTATAGTTTTGGGAAAGCTCGAAATCCTTAAGCTGAAATGTAGTCAATAATTTATGACGAAACGTATTTAAAGCTGCAAACATCCAGCAACGCCCTGATTGCTTTTGATTCGCTACTTTTCCAGTTGCAAGATCAATCGAAAAAACAGGTGTATTTTCAACATGTGTCTGTATGTTTTCTGCCGAAGCACGAATCCCATTTTTTACTACGCTTCGCTGTAGAGCAGTTTGTTTAGAGTTTTCTTCAAAAGCTTTGCGAAAAGCTTGAGTTCGTTCATTCGTAATTTTTGACATAAAAAAAACGCCTCCTTGCCCTTATTTTACGCTTAATAAGGCAAAGAGACAATTAGTTTACAAACTCGGTTGCAAAACTTGCTTTCCTTTTTCAATCCATTGCCCCACTCGCTTGCTTGATAACAATACCGTTAACAACATGCTACCAATAAATAAAAGAAGTAGCTCTAGCGAACTGATTTCAAAATCAACATCTAATGCACGTAATCCTTTGACTAAAAAACCATGGAGCAGATAAACAGTTAATGTATTTTTCCCCCAGTTAGAGAAAAAACGACGTTCTTTCGGGACTAACATTAAAAAGGCAATGATTCCAATCAACCCTGCTACAAAAAACATCAAGCGTTGAGGACCACCTAATAACGGATTACTCAAATAATCTTCATAGGGTTTGGAACCAAATACCCAATATTTATTAATCAAATCGTTTCCTTGGATAAATAGAAACAAGCTTACGAATAGAACAAGAGCTACCCATTTTTGAGGAAAATTTTTCAGCTTTTCTATCCAACTTTTTGGGATCACGTATCCCACCATAAAATACGGGAAAAAAGTTAATGTTCGTTGTATAGCCAAATATCGATCAAAAATTGGAAAATACCCAACTAATACTGCAATAATGATACTGCCTATTAACACCTGTTTAACCGAAAAACGTTTCGTTAAATGTAATAAAAGATTCCAACAGAATAAACTCAATAAAAACCAAAGGGACCATTGAGGAATACCTAAGTCTAAACTGAATGAATCTTGTAACCCTATCATTGTGTAATAGCCAGAATATAAGAGTTGAAAAAAAATGTAAGGAAGCAGTAATTTTTTTACCAAACTCACTATCGGTTTGGGACCGCTTTTAGCAAAATAACCTGAAATCAATATGAAAGCCGGCATATGAAAGGTGAAAATAAAATAATACAAATCATCATATAGAGGATGATCATTCACAAACGGCTGTAGAAAATGGCCGAATACAACTAAGATCATTAAAAATAATTTTGCGTTGTCAAAATAGGCATCGCGTTTTTCCATCATACCCCTCCTCATTCTTAGTATAACGAGGATTTTTCCACGCATCAAAGGTATTGCAACAGTTTTAAAAAAAGGTCATTCTTTCCTCAAAAACTCCCTCACATCTAACGAATTTTTTCATAAAAAATTCAATTTTTAGGTGTAAAAAAATAGAGACAATCATTAGATTGTCTCTAGCGACTCCGGCAGTAGGACTCGAACCTACGACATCATGATTAACAGTCATGCGCTACTACCAACTGAGCTATGCCGGAAGAATACTTTACTATAATATCAATTTTTTTTTCATCATGCAATCATAAATTTTCAACAATTGCCTTTGATTAAATGAAACTTAAGAGACTGATATTATTCGAACTATTATTAAAAAGAATTAGGAGATATATTATGCCAAGACGAACTCATAGAAAAAAGAAAAATTATAAATTGAAAGTCGGGCTCTGTGTCCTCCTAGTACTACTTTTAGTATCGAGCGGCATCTACATTGAGCATATACATGGTGAATACACTACTGTAGGAAAGGAGAGAAAGACGGTAAGTACCAAATTACCACAAACAGAGACTGTTTTGAAAACGAATCAAACTATAGAACCTAAAAATGCTCTATCTGCCGGGATTGAACAGACTTTAGTCGAAAAGAAATTCAGCGGGACTGTTTTGGTCTTTCATCATGGTCAAATAATTTTGAACAAAGCTTATGGCTGGAAGGATCAATCAAAAAGAATTCAAAATACCGTTCATACACAATATTGTATTGGCTCGGTTCAAAAAGGACAAACAGCTTATTTAATTATGCGGGCAATTAAATCTGGCAAACTATTTTTAGATGAAAAACTTAGTGATTTTTTTCCACAAATTCCAAATAGTAAGAATATTTCCATCAAAGATATGTTGAATATGAGCTCTGGTTTACGAATCGACGAAAAAAAATTAGTTCTCTAAATACTACGGATGAGAAAGAAATATTGGCACAAACGATTCGTCAAACCACAGTGGCTCCAAGTGCTAGCTATTCTTACCAACCAGTCAACTATGTTCTACTAGCTGGCATCTTAGAAAAAATTTATCCCACAGATTATAATTCTTTATTTGATAAGGAAATTAAAGATGCAATGAAATTAAAAGAAACCAGTTTTTATTCTGAGACAAACATGGATCAGGCACTTTCCTACTCACAAAGCACCGCCGGCCCTGTTTATGCACCGACAACTGCTTCTTCTTATGCAGATGAATTAGGAACAGGAAATGTTTTTATGTCTGCAAAGGATTTATACAGTTACCTCCAAGCACTCTTCAATGAACAGTTTCTGACTTCTCAAGATCGAAATGAATTGTGGCACACTTACCCAGGTGAAAAATATGCTAGTGGGCTCTATACTATGACAAATAGTTATCACACTCGTGGTGTTAAAGCTCGTTTTGAAGCTGTTGCTGATTTTTCAAAAGACGGGCAGAATGGAATTATCTTACTTTCGAATGTCTGGAATCAACCGAAGGGGTATAATAATTTCGCTGCTCAATTATATAAAAAAATCGTCGCTGTCTCTTAGCGACGACCCTTTTATAAATAATTATCTCGGGGTTCTTTTGAATAGAGTTTTTTTACTCTAGCAGTTGACAAATAACCTTTACTTCGCTATTCTATATCTTGTGTTAAATAACTATGCCGCCTTAGCTCAGCTGGTAGAGCACCACCATGGTAAGGTGGGGGTCGCCGGTTCAAGCCCGGCAGGTGGCTTCCTAAGAACGTTGAAATATCAACGTTCTTTTTTGTTGTCTTCATTCCCTTTCAATGCTGCCACGTAAAATGAAACAAATGAAAGACCTAACAATATTCCTCCAAGGATATCTGATATCCAATGAACCCCTTCTCCCTACAACCATTACAAACATTCCAAGGATACATAGATAAGAAAGAACTCGTTTAAGTTTCGAACCTTCGTTCCAGATGTAGAAGGTTGAAAGTAATACTACGATTGTAAGAAAAGTATGACTTGAGGGATAAGAGGCTTCTAATTGCTGATCGACTAAAATAGGACGCGAATTGATAATTACTTTTTCAAAAAAGAGATACGCAACTGCGGAAACAACATAAAGGAAACCCAAATATACAATTTTCTTATCAACTAGTGATATTTTTTTACGCTTATACCATTGTTGAAGACCACACAATAGAAAATATCCGATGATCGCTAATAGTGACATTCCTCCTATTTCCGTTACTTGATACCAAAATGAGTTCGCTCCGATCATATTTTGAAAATATTGATTCATTGTAGCAAACCCCACCTCGGAATGCTGAGGACCTATCTTTTGTACGTCAACTACTGTTAAACTAAACGTATATAAAACAAAAAGTAAAAATAGAAATAGTGGAACGCTTAGTTTATTCTTTCTTGTTTTCATAGATTTTCTCCTAACCATTTTATTTGGACTACATCCAAACAAAAAGTATCAAAATTATCTATGTGCAAAAAGAATCGCATCGTCACTCGCCTGTGACGATGCGTATCATTATTTATTTAATAGGGTTACTCCCTTAATAGCAAGGATCATTAATAAGTAAATGGAGGGATAAGGATGTCTTGTCAAAATAAAAAATGAGGTGCAAATTACCGTCAAAATCAAAGAAATCTTTACCAAAAATGACTGTTCTCTATTTGCGTAAAGTATCTCGAAAATCCCTAACAGCACTGTTAAAATAACGACTATCGATAGAATTAGCTTTAACCATATCGTTTCGGGATTTAGCTGCCATAGGGAAACAAACACAATATGTTTTTCTTGGGCTTGTCCGAAAATAGGTAAGAAAATCAATAAACCCACTAGACAATCTAGGCTCCCCAGTAACAAATGGTGAAATTTTTGTGTCTGCTTTTTCTTGTCATTTTCCGCAATCGAAATTAACTCACTATTAGAAAGCAGTTCATCAATAGATACATCAAAAACCTTAGAAAGCGCCTTTAGTGACTCTATACTAGGAAACCCTCTTCCCGATTCCCATTTAGAAATCGCAGTTCTCGAAATAAAAAGTTTTTCAGCTAATTCATCTTGTGTCCACTTTTTGTTTTGACGTAATTGTTTTAACTTCTCGCTAAAGTCCACTTTTACTCTCCTATCCTAATTAACATTCTTGTACAAATATTACCATAGTAGAGAATTCGATTTAAAGCCAAAAAAGGACCAGAAGATTTCTGGTCCAATCTGAATGATTAAGTTTTAGATTATTCATCTTCCTCATCGTCATTACTAATTCGTTCATTGACATGACAGATATTATTCACAGCTGAATCAACTAAGGCCATCTCTGTACCGATTAATTCACTATTGATGAAATCAATCACCATTGGCATATTCATCCCTGCATACAGTTCAATTGACTGCCCTTCTAAAATCATGCGGGAAACTACATTACAAGGTGTCCCGCCCATTAAATCTGCCAATACGACAAATTCATCCAAACCAGCTACTTTTTTTTCAAATTTTTCACGAAAATCCTCAGCCGATTCTGAAGCGAGCAATCCTACAGTATGAATATTTTCCTGAGGTCCCATAATCATTTCTGTACTCTTTTTTAATTCTTCACAAAATAGCCCATGACTAATTAAAACTAACTGTTTACCCATTGAGTCCCTCCTTGCTTCTTTCTCTTTTAACTTATTTTGAAATGACACCTAATGCAGACAAAGCCACACAAACAACTAATACAATGAAGATTGCCTTAGTAGATGTCATATTCTTTTTCCCTAACATCCAATATACACCACCAACAATACCTGCTGGTAATAAACGTGGCAAGATCATATCTAAGTTATTTTGCATATTCAATGTTACATCACCGATACTAGGCGCCCATGAGAATTTCACATTGATCATTGTTGCAACCAATGCCCCCACCATGAAAACCCCGAGTAATGTTGCGGCATCCGTTAATGCAGTCAATCGATGCTGCATGGTTGTTACTAAAGAAATTCCTTCGCGATAAGCAAATTCCAACTGTTTCCAACGGAAAACCATAACTGCAATTTGAGCAATAATCCAAATAAATATTCCTGTAGGATTTCCATTAATCGCCATATTCGCTGCCAATGCTCCGAAAATCGTTGGAATCAGTGCTGCAAAAATAGAATCTCCAATCGCTGCAAATGGACCCATTAAACCGGCTTTAAGCCCTGAAACTGTCTCTTTCCCACCGATACCTTCTTTCTCTTCAATGGCTAAATCAATACCAGTGATAATCGTATTAAAGAAATTAGACGTATTGAAGAATTGTGTATGGGTTTTCATAACTTCCTTCAATTCTGGTGTATCGTCACCATAAATCTTACGTAATTGAGGTAAAATAGTGTAAAGGTAGCCAGAGCCTTGCATCCGTTCATAGTTCCAGCCTAATTGGAAAGTAAACAAGCTTCTGCGATTGATTTGCTTAAAATCTTCCTTCGTCAATTTATAATTAGATTTCGTCATCTTCAATCTCTCCTTCATCTGAATCATCGGAACTGCTATCTTTTTTCACCATTGGTCCGGATGGTATCATTTGACCATTCTTATAACTTATTGCTGCTAAAGCAAAACCAATTAACGCAACAGCTAACATTGGTAACGAATTGAAGATACCGTCGAAGTTTTTCACGACACTAGCAACACCTGTACCTAATACTTGCATATTTGTAAAGACCGTTCCTAACAATGCAGTTAAAGTAAATCCTAGAATTAAATAAGGGAAATGCTTTTTGACTGGTAAATAACGTAGTAAAATTGCAAACCCGACAGCAGGTAAAACAGCTCCAGCAACAGATAGACCGTCACCTAACCATTTCAAATCGCCATTTAGAACAGCCACCACTTTTTCGACTAAGCCGCCACCAAAAGCTAATGCTAAAAATACTGGAATCATTCGAGACAACGACCAAGGCAGTGCGCCCATTAAGAAATTACGTTCAATTCCTTTATAATTCATATCATCTACTAATTTATCAATACGATGTGCAAAATAAGTATTGGCAAAACGAGCTAAGATGTCCAACTGAATCATAAGACTAGCCACTGGTACTGCAATAGCCGCGATGGCCTGTTCTGGGTTCATCCCTAAAGCAACTGAAAAAGCTGTTGCTAAGATCGTTCCGGAGTTCGCATCAATTTTTGATGCACCGCCAAATGTTCCAACACCTAAAACGGTCAGCTGCATACTACCACCAATAATAAGTCCAGCTTTTAGGTCCCCCATCACCAGACCTGCGAACAGTCCAGCAAAAACAGGAGCACTTAATGAAGAATATATTTGTAACTCATCTAAAATTTGATACCCAGCATACAATGATAATAATAAGATCTGCCACCATAAGATATCCATTTTTTCCCCTCCTATTTAGCTAAAAGACTCATAAAGTCTTCTGCTTTGTCACTTGGCACCATTTGAGCAATTAAACGGATACCTTTGTTGTTCAATTCTTTAAACACTTCAACATCCTGATCAACAACATTGATCGATTTTGTGATAGATCGAGTCTCATCAGATTGTGACATATTCCCGACATTTATTTCTTCGATCGGTACACCCAGTTCAACCATTTTTAATAATCGGTCTGGTTTACGCACAATAATCAATAAACGCTGAGAATCATATTTTCCAGCTAAGATATTATGAGCGGCCTTTTCAATTGGTAAAACACTAAGTCTTACTCCTGCGGGCGTTGCTAATTTCAATCCACTTTTTTCAATATCATTTTGTGCGACCTCATCATCAACGACCATAATCCGCGAAATATTCAATTTCGTTGTCCATAAATTTGCCACTTGTCCATGAATCAAGCGTCCATCAATTCTTACTCCAATAATGCTCATGTTTATCCCTCTTTCATTTCCTTATATAGTGGTTCTTTTATTAACTGAATTTGCGGCTGAAAAGTGCCTTCTGTTTCAAAGATAACGATTTCATTTGTTCCTTCATTTAATAAATCGCCGGGAACATAAAGTGACAGTGTCGGTCCTACTTCCCAAAAACGTCCAATATTCGTTTGATTAACAAAAACAATTCCTTTACCGAACTTCGATAAATCGATAAAGCAGTCTCTCACTTCACTCAAGTTAAATTCATAACGATAAAAACTAGGCTGATTGGGTTGCCATTCTTTTGAATAATCGACCTTCTTACAATTCTCTAGAGGCAAGCAATAGTGTTGCCAGTTAGTAATAAAATGCAGATCTGCCATCACCCCAGTACGGATCCCTTTTCTTTGCGTGTCAGCAAATAGTTTGTGCCCGTAATTGACTCGCCCCATATTTTCGATTAAGACATCAATTTGATTGTCATTTTGTGGTAAAGAAACTTTAACGTCATCGCCTATTTCTGTTTGATATTGTGTTGCCTGAAGCTTTTGATTAACAAATAGCTGACTACGATCACGACCATCAATTATTCTCAAACGTTCTTCTTCCGCATCCTTTTCTATGGTTGTTCGATAAAGAAGATAGCCTGTATTTTGACCTAATTCCTCCATTGTTTTAGGATACTTGGATTGAATTGGTTCACTAATAGTATCTAAAGTAGCGAAAAGGCTGACTTTATTAGTTAATGGAATATTTTTAATTTCCAAAGATGGCTTGACTAAAGGCGCCATTTGTTGAATATCAGGATAATTGTCATGGATCATTTTTTGCAGCGCATAATACTTCTCTGTTGGATTTCCTTGTTCGTTCAAAGGAGCGCCATAATCGTAAGAAGTAATCTGTGGTAAATCAATTACTCCTCGAGCAGAACAACCATTCATAAAACCAAAATTTGTTCCCCCGTGGAACATATACAAATTAATACTCCCTTGATCTAATACCTCTCTCACTGCCTCAGCTAATTCATATGGATCGCGTTGAATGATCGGTTCCTTCCAACGATTAAACCAACCATCCCAGAATTCCATACACATTAATGGCCACTTCTTATCATGCTCACTAAAGAATTTTTGCATTGAGTCAAAATTCTCTTTTGCTTTTGACCCAAAGTTTCCAGTAACTAGAATATCCTCATCAATCATGCTTCCAGCTCTTAATGTAGCTCGCCAGGGACCATCAGACGTAAAGAATGGAACCGTAATCCCACGCTCACACATTAAATTGTGAATAGAGCGTAAGTAGTCCTTATCTTCTCCGTACGAGCCAAACTCATTTTCGATTTGAACCATTAATATATTTCCACCATTCGAAAGCTGATGGGGAACAATTTTTTCCATTAATACGTCATAGTAGTCAGCGACATGATTCAAATAGACAACTTCATTAGAGCGAATACGTGTCGATTCATTTAAAAGCCATGCTGGAAAGCCACCGAATTCCCATTCTGCACAAATATATGGGGACGGCCGAACAATCGCATACAACCCTAATTCTTGAGCAGTCAGCAAAAATTTTTCTAAATCTAAAATCCCATCAAAATGATACTCGCCCTTTCTAGGCTCATGTAGATTCCAAGGTACGTATGTTTCTACGGTATTGAAACCTAAAGCTTTCAGGTTATAAAGCGAATGATACCAATCTGTGGGAGCCACTCGGAAATAATGAATTGCTCCAGATAGTATTTTAAATGGCCTCCCATTCAAAAGAAAATCTTCTTGAATCTCAAAAGTATTCAAATGCTCACTCCTTCTTGAAAGCGTTTTTAATATATTAATATATTAAATTATTCAAAATAAAAAGTCAAATGGTTTTTATTTTCTCATGATGTGTTAAAATCTACCCATAGAAGGATTTTTAGATTCTCTAATGGAATTTTTAGTCCCTATTCATTTTTTGGAGGAATCATATGGCAATCCCAAAATACCAACTTATAAAAGATGAACTTAAACAGCAAATTATTTCTGGTAAATTTGAAAACGGCGATAAATTTTATACTGAAGCAGAGTTAGTAGAAATGTTTAAAGTCAGTTCAATCACTGTCATTCGTGCTCTAAATGATTTAGTTAAAGACGGTTTTATTGTTCGGCAACAAGGTAGAGGTTCGTTTGTTTCAAGAGCCAGAAAAGGAAAATTGGTTGAGTTTTCCGATATTGAATTATTTCCTATTAGCCATGACCAAGTGCAAGTCTTATCCATTAATCGCGATAATAATCCTGATATTTTGAGTAAATTAGAGCTGCATGATAGTGCCTTTTATTACTGTATTGAACGACTACGCACAACCGAGAATGTACCCTACATGTATCATCGAACTTATCTACCAGAACAGTATGTTAACTCGAATTATCAAGAGATGAGCTACTACAATTCGATTTATCAACGCTTCAAATTGGATTACAATATTCATATGAATGAAGAAGATTTCACTGAGACCAATGAAATCAAATTTCCTACTCCGACCAAAGAAGCAGAAAAATTACAAATTCCGACTAAAGAACCAACTGTTTTACAAATTAGGGTCACCAAGCGAAAAGATACACAACAAATACTCGAGTATGTTGAGACCTATAAAAAATGGAATTTCTATAAAATAGAATTGGTTTCTAGCCATACTTAATCATTGATCGAGCTGCTGCTCGATCTTTTTTACGTTGATTTCTTTGAAATGTTTCTTAACATTCTCTGGATTCACATGACCCGTCATTTTTTCTTGCGCATTGGCCATTCCTGTTGCCATACACAGCTTCAATAAATCTACCATTTTCATCCCTCGGGACAATCCATAGGCAAAACCTGCGATTGTCGCATCGCCTGAGCCAACAGGATTCACAACATTGATGCTCGGGATCGTTACATGGTAAAAAATATCCTTGTGTTTAGCAATCGCTCCGGCTTTTCCTAAAGAGATTAGAAGCCACTCAATACCATCAAATAAAGGCTGGGAAAGTGCTTTTTGAATTTCTTCTGATCGATTCAAAGAAAAATTTTTTCCCAATAGTGCTTCCAATTCTTCTAAATTAGGTTTGATTAAATAAGGTTTCTCTTGCCCAGTTATTACCTGCCTTAAATTCTCACCAGATGTATCAACTAATACTTTTACGCCCTCATTTTGAGCTAAACGAACTAATGTTGAGTAAAAATCCTGCGGCAATCCATTTGCTAGGCTTCCTGAAATAGTCACAATGTTCGCTTTTTTTATCAGCTCTTTAAATTTTTCAACAAATGTATTTTGTTCTTCTTCGGTAACAGTCGGTCCGGATTCTAAAATTTCGGTCTGATTGCCCTCATGCAAAATGGCGATTGAATCCCGACTTTCTTCTTTGATAGAAGTAAAATCCTGTTTAATTCCAACTTTTTTTAATTCCTCTGAGATATAAGCGCCGTGAAACCCGCCCAGAATCCCAGTAGCAAGAACGTCACCGTCTAAATCATGAACTACCCGAGTTACATTAAGTCCTTTTCCACCAGCTGTCTTAGTTACCTGATTCGTCCGATTTACAGTATTGATCTTTAAAGTTTCCAATGGATAGGAGATATCGATTGAAGGATTCATCGTTACTGTTACTATCACTATATCCCCTCCTATTTCGAAACAGTTTTTTCGACTACTCGTACTTTTTCATGCCAAGAGGTCGCTGTTTGTACCAATACCTCGTTTAAGCTCTCAATATTTTTTCGGCCTTCATTTACAAGCCATTCTTGCGCCGCACTTTCTCCAGATTCCACAAAAGGTTTCACCCCGTTTTTCCAAGTAGCCCGTCCACATAACACCCCATTAAAGGTTGAACCTGCCTCCTTAGCAAAAAACAACGTTTGTTGAAATAGTTCTGTTGAAACGCCTGCGCTTAAGAAAATGAACGGCAACTCTGTAGCGTTACTTTGTTCTAAAAAGTATCGCGCTGCCTCTTCTTTCGAATACGCTGTTTCACTAGTGGTAAAGCCTTCTACAAAGTTCATATTGACGGGGACTTCAACTTTCAGTACATCCACTTTATATTGTTCTTTAGAGAATTCTTTCATCATCTCATTTACTTTGTGAGGTTTTATTTTCGCATATTCAATGGAATTGCTATCGATATTTTGTGCATCATACGAAACCAGCTCTAAATAAAAAGGCATATCTTCTTCTGCGCATTCGCTGCCTAATCGTTCAATAAAAACGTGTTTTTGATGATTAATTTCTGGATCCTCATCCACGTCATAGTAAAGCAAGAACTTAATGGCATCAGCACCTTGCTCTTTTAAACGTAGAACGGACCAGTCTGCCAATAAATCTGGTAGACGTCCTGGGGTCGACGCATCATATCCTGTTTTTTCGTAAGCCAACAATAGTCCCGCTTCTTCGTGTCGTGCCCTTGCAGCAGGTAATCCATACTCAGGATCTAACAAGATCGAGGAGGCATAAGGGGTTAGCTCTTTAGAAACTAACTCCTTAAAGTGTTCAATAGCTTTCTCTGTTGGTTCTCCCCCTAATGCCAAAATCATTTTCTTTAGTGCGCCGCGTTGATCAATAGCCAAGGCACTGATAACACCCTCTTTAGTAGATAAGCGATCCATCGCTGCTTTTTTTCCTGCCGTTAATGTTAGCATCTTCTTTCCTCCTAGTGGATACTTTTACTTATACTCATGAATCGTTACACCTTTTACCACCCGATTAACTGTTCCAGTTGGAGATGGAGTGTCCGGTGTATTCGCAACTTTAATCGATGTTAATAAAGCCACTGTTTGAGCTGCCATCACATATGCTAGAGCTAAATAACCGTCTGGCAGTAATTGTGCGTCTGATGTGAATTCAAATTTTTCACCAGAGAAATTCCGTTCACCTGGTTGTGTAAGAGCAAAAACACCAGAAACAATAGCATCTTCACGAACTTCTTCTAAAACATCCAGATCGTATTCTCGTGTGTAAGGATCATTGTTAATAAAACCAAACATGATCGTTTTTTCATTGATAAATGATTTTGGACCGTGACGGAACCCCATAGATGAATCAAAGACCGTAGCAATTTTTCCAGCAGTCAACTCTAAAATCTTTAATTGTGCTTCTCGTGTTAATCCAGCTAAACTACCGGAACCAACGTAAACAATCCGTTCAAAATCAAGCTCAACAATTTTTTCAATCTCACCTTCACGAGCAATAATTTCTTTTCCTAAATGACTAAGTGTTGATACATATTTTTGTTTTTCTGATAAAGATGTTTGATCAAAAGTCAGTAATGTGCCAAGTGTCATGCAAGAGAAGCTGCCTGTCATCGCAAATCCAGCATCATTGGAACGTGTAGGCATTAAAAACAGGAAGCTATTATCCTCTTTCTTACTGTTCTGAGCCAATTGGCCTTCCTCTGCACAGGTAATAGACAAATGATAGATCGTATCAATCACTCGATTAGCTATTTCTACTGCCGCCAAACTTTCAGGGCTGTTCCCACTCCTAGCAAATGAGACTAGCAAGGTTGGTTCTTCCTTAATTAAGTATTCTTTTGGTTCAGCAACAATGTCCGTCGTACCAATACTCTCAAAACTAAATGCCTTCACATCTCCGTGTTTTCGTAAATAAGGAACTACAGTATCACCTACATATTGTGATGTTCCTGCGCCAGTAAAGATCACGCGTATTCGTTCACCGTTCGCTTTATTTTTAATATCTGCTAGAAATTTCTCTAGTTCTGGTCTTGCCTTTTCATAGAGCTCAACTGTCTCTGACCATAATTCTGGTTGTTGACGAATCTCACGTGTTGTAATCTCAGCACCTAATTGCTCTAATTTTTCTTTTTCTACTGTAAACATGCCTCAACTCTCCTAACTATTCCGAATGTGGCGAATCTGATAATGAAACTGATCTGCACGAGCGACACTTAAGGTAAATTCAATGATCTCATTTTTCATGTTGTACGTTTGACGAGCCAAATGAAGAACAGGTGCCCCCTCTGGAATCATCAATTGTTTCGCATCATCTTTTGAAGCAATACTGGCATATAATTCTTCATCTGCAAGGCGAACCGTTTGATCAAAATCCTCTGAAAAAAGATCATACAAAGGCTTACTTCTCAAAAGCTGATCCGTTAATGATAGAAAGAATTTCACAGGTAAATAGGTATCCTCAATCATCAAGGGCTCGCGGTCCGCAATCCGTAAACGACTAAGTTTAAAAACAGACTCTCCCAATGAAAGATTGAGATGCTGTGAAATAAATTTGTCTGCTTCAACCTTTTCAAA
This sequence comes from Enterococcus raffinosus, assembly GCF_019175485.1. Classification (NCBI taxonomy): domain Bacteria; kingdom Bacillati; phylum Bacillota; class Bacilli; order Lactobacillales; family Enterococcaceae; genus Enterococcus; species Enterococcus raffinosus. The sequence continues at coordinate 642,744 of NZ_CP072888.1, read as the reverse complement.
AGATAGAATTCTAGTTTCCGGATTTCTTCCGAGACTCTTCATCTGCTCAGTAAAACTGTATGCCGCTGCTAAATCTGCAGCTTCTTTCTTAATATCTGAGACAAATGTACCCTTTCCGTGACGTCGATAAATATATCCGGTACTTTCCAGTTCTTGCAGAGCTAAGCGAACCGTCGTCCGACTAACTCCATATTGAGCCGTCAATTCTCTTTCAGATGGGAGCTTATCATGTGGAATCATGCCTGTTTCCATCCGCTCCCTCAATAAATCGACAAGTTGGTGATACAAAGCTTTGTTTTTAAAAGAATTTTCCATGGTATTCTCCTTTTTATACAACTGGTTATAACCACAAACCAATAGTAAGGTGGTTTTTTTATATTTGTCAACACAAAGAAAACAAAAGTTACGAGCGGTATACAACAAACACTGATATTACAGTATTTATATAGATTATTTCTATAATTTATATTTTTGACGAAAGACTATCTCCCTCTCTTCTCTTACAAAATGAACAGTAAATCTAATACCAGTTAAGATTTTTGCTCGACAAATTTTCTTCAGGATTCATTTAGACAATAAAAAAAGTGCTAACACATTGGCTAGCACCGATAGCAAATTACTTATTAAAAAACTAAAACTGGCGTTCCTACTTCAAGTATCGGATACAATTCATCCATCTTTGTTGGCGGTGTGTTGATACAACCATGAGAACCACGATACAACCATAAATCACCGCCATAAGCGTACTGCCAATCAGAATCATGAATTCCCACACCTGTTTTATCAATTGGCATCCAATAGCGAACTGGACTGGCATATTTTGAGCCATCCTCATTCAACCCTCTCAATACTTGATCTGTCGATTTACTCGTGACATAGTTCACCCCAGGCGGCGTAGGCGTCGATGGTTTTCCACTGACAATATCGGTTTCAAATTGGAGTTGACCTTCTTTGTAATACCACATATATTGATTTTGCAAATCAACTTCTACATATGTCTTGCCAATGCTTGTTTGAACATTAGGCACTTCACTCTCAACAATCGGTGTTCGTCTGAAATTTTTTCCTTTTAAAATCTGCTCACTTAACGCCGCAGCCTCTGCAGGAATATCAATCGACCAGCTATAGATACCTACAGGAACCGACACCTCCCCACGCCTTGTGCTGTTGAAAGGCGTTGGATTTTCTTTTGTGTTATATTCCGCATTCAATTTCGTCACAAAGGCAATGACATTCTCTTGATTTAGTAATATTTCTGCATTTTCATTCGTAGTTAACCAACTACGTAGTTCTTCTTTAGGAATAGAAACTTTTTTCCCATTTATCTCATAAGAGATATTTAATTTAGCCAATTGATTCATTTTACTTTTTAAATCTTTTAAGTTCTTGTCGTCTTTTGTCAAAATCGGTTGAGCATAATAGTCCTCCGCATTCACTAAGGATTTACCATTTTCCAAATTTTGGATAAGCGCCTTTTGAACCGCAACAACATCTATCGTGTCTCCTTGTTTTTCAGGAACAATCACAAAGTCTTCTTTCCCCCACTCAATCGTTGCATTTGTAGTGGGCGTTCTTGTTACATTTTTTTGAAGGATTTCCATTCCTAAACTTTCAACTAATTGATTGACGCTCGATTCATCGTACCTGCTAGTTAGTTCATGTTGATTTCCAAGTATGCTGCTTATTCCCCAAGCAAATGGTGTTTGCTCCTGCTTAATACTCATTAGTGTATTCAAGTAATCCTCTTGCCAGCCAAGATCACTTCGTTTTATTTTCCTCCATAATTTATTATCAAGACGAATCGTAACTGGTGCTTCTGTTAATTCTGCATTAATTTTTTTATTCGCTTGATCTACAGTTAACCCACCTACGTTGATATTATTCACCTTAGTTTTCGGTAATAATCGCTCCGCGTAATAGACACTTTTAAAAGAATAGAAGCTAACAAATATTAGTAAAACCAATAGACAAACAATAATGATCCTTTTCGTTTTTCTCTGAAAAACATCTTCCCCAAACCTTTTCAAAAAATATACCCTCACTTTTCTTCATTTAAATTGTTCTAACCAAAAGACAACTACCCCTGCTGTCTCAGGCTGTTCAGATTTTTGTTACCATCATATTCTACCAAAAAAATAACGTTGTATGTCTATAAAAATATGTTTTTTTCGTGAATAGCACCTATTTCTAAAAAATAAGTGTGTTTTGAGAATACTTTTATCTAAATACACTAAAAAAATAGCTACTAAATAACTACTAACCATCAAGAAAGTCTAATTTTCAGTATACCATTCGCACAAGTCACTAAAAGTAACTCTCTAGCATTTCATAAAACAATTCACCCTATAGTATGTAAAAAAGTTATGTGAGAACTAATAGGTAAGTGGCCTTAAGGATGTCCATTGAATTAAAATAGCAAAATTAGAATTCTAATCCCGATTTTTTCTGATTCATCGCTTGATTAAGGAATTTATTTTAGGTTTCATTCTTCAGTGTTTACCTTTTCTTAAGAAACAAACACTAATTTTCTCTATCCTATGCACAACATATCGCCAAACAATTTTCTGATTTTTTACAGTGAAGTTTCAACATTGCATTTTTAAGCAGCGCTTTCAAAACATCCCCATCCAAAACAGCTGTTATCTATCTTGCCCTAATGCTCTTTTCACTTATTCTTAAAAGAGTTTAAGTATTTCAAAAGCTCTAGTATTCCTCTCCTTTGTTACATTTGTACATTACATTGTAACGTATTGTCACGGGTTTATAACCCATGACATCAAGAAGGATGTTAAAGTATGTCTCGTAGTCGAAATGACTGATTGAAATTTAAAAACTTTTTTTGGAGGAATTTACATAATGAAATTTGGAAAAACTCTTGTACTTACGACTTTACTAACAGCTGGTGCAGTATTTGCACTAGGAACAAATGATGCGCACGCAGCTGAAAATTACACGGTTCAATCTGGTGACACATTATCAAAAATCTCAATAAAATTTGCTGGTGACAACAGCTTAGTTGATTCAATTGCAAAGGAAAACAAAATTTCTAATGTTGATATGATTTTTGAAGGACAAAATTTAACAATCGATACAGATGCTAAAGGCAACACAACTGTCACTCCTGTTCAAGAACAAGCAGCTCCTGCTCAATCAGAACAACCCGTTCAAGCAGCTCCTGTTCAAGAAACAGCACCCGTACAACAAGCTGCTGCTCCTACTTCTGAAGCATCAACTCCAGCAAGTACGAATGCTGCAAAAGAATGGATCGCTCAACGTGAATCTAGCGGGTCTTACACAGCCACAAATGGTCAATATATTGGACGTTACCAACTGTCCGCTTCATATCTAAATGGTGACTACTCAGCTGCGAACCAAGAACGTGTCGCTGATCAATATGTAACTTCTCGTTATGGTTCATGGGAAGGCGCACAAGCATTTTGGCAAGCAAACGGCTGGTACTAAGCCGAAGTATAGATTAAAAATCCCTCTCATGAGAGGGATTTTTTGTTTTTTTAGACAAAATAAAAAACTTCTCTCACTGCATCAGGAATGTCTTCAACTTTTTCAACAATGATATCCGCTCCTGCTTCTACCAACTCCTTGCGGTCACCAAATCCATATAGAACACCAATACTTTTCAAATGATTTGCCTTTGCTCCCAAAATATCAAATTCTCGATCCCCGATCATTATCGCTGATTTATTTTCCAGCTCTTTTAGAGCGTAGGCAATCACCGCTTGTTTTTGGGAACGTTCCCCAACTAAATCCGCACCGAAAATATGTGAAATATATTTTGACAAACCGGTTTCTCTAATTATCTGATTCGCAAAAACTTCTGGTTTTGATGTAGCGATTGCTAAATTGTATATGGTTGATAATTCAGTTAATAATTCAATAATGCCTGGATAAACAGCTAATTGCTTAATTCCTTTTTCCGAGTAGTACTCACGATAAATCGCAATTGCCTCCTGTGACTCTTTCTCTGTAAGATCGTATAATTTGCTTAATGTTTCTGTTAACGGTGGTCCAATAAAGCTATGGAGTGTGGCTTCGTCAGGAATTACCAAACCTCTTTTTTCCAACATATAACGAACACTATTCACGATTCCTTCACTTGAATCAGTCAATGTACCATCTAAATCAAACAAAACAGTTTTTTTCATCGTCTACCTCCTATTTCCATCCTACTGATTCCTTTGTAAAATATCAACCTAAGGCAATATTCTTGCTTTACAAAAGAAATCCGCCTATACTTACTTTTAGTAAGAATCAAGGAGGAATTAATTATGGACACACAAATTCGCGGGTTACACCATGTTACAGCAATGACTTCAAGTGCCGAAAAAAATTATCGCTTTTTCACCGATATATTGGGTTTACGTATGATAAAAAAAACAGTTAATCAAGATGACATCGAGACGTATCATTTATATTTCACCGATGATACCGGAGCACCTGGGACTGACATGACGTTTTTTGACTTTCCACAAATTCCAAAAGGAACGAAAGGGACAAATAGTATTTCGAGAACTGGTTTTCGAGTACCTACAGATTCTTCATTAGACTACTGGCTACAACGGTTCACGAAACTAGGTGTTGCCCACAGTGAAGTAAAAGAGCGTTTTGGAAAAAAATATTTAGAATTTCAAGACTACGACGATCAACTATTCCAACTAGTTTCAGATGAACAAAACAAAGGTGTTTTAGGCGGAACCCCTTGGAAAAACTCAAATGTTCCTGCCGAACATGCCATCTTCGGCTTAGGTCCAACTATTGTTACCGTAGCTAAATTTGAACATTTAAAGCTTGTTTTAGAAAATTTACTTGGCTTTGTTGAGACAGCTTCAGAAGATAGCTTACATCAATTTGAAGTTGGTGAGGGAGGTAACGGCGCAACGATCATTGTCGATGATCAGCCAGATATGATTCCTGCTCAAGAAGGGTACGGCAACGTCCATCATTTAGCTTTGCGCGTTGCAGATGACGAAGCACTTCGCGATTGGATTGAAAAAATCAATGCTTTAGAATTTCCAAATTCAGGTTTTGTTGATCGTTTCTATTTCCAATCAGAATACTTTCTAGCAGCACCAAATGTTTTATTTGAATTAGCTACTGACGGACCTGGTTTCTTACAAGACGAGGATTATGAACATGCAGGTGAAATTTTATCTTTACCACCTCATCTTCAATCAAAACGTGAAGAAATTGAAGAATATGTTCGACCATTTGATACATCAGACGCTAATAAAAAAAGGCAATAGGGAGAACGCGATGATTTTCTATTCAGCCAAAGAACTAACTACGAAACAAAATTACAAATTCCTGACTGGCAGCATCATTCCACGTCCTATTGCATGGATTACAACAATGAATCAAGAGACAGATGTGATTAATGCTGCACCGTTCAGTTACTTCAACATTGTTGCTAAAGATTTGCCACTGGTCAGCCTTTCGATTAATCGGAAGAATAAACAAATGAAAGATACAGCCTACAATTTATTGAATCAACATGAAGGTGTCATTCATATTGTTAATGACACCATATTAACCGAAATGAATCAGTCCGCTGCTTCCTTAGCATCTGAAGAAAGTGAACTAAGCCATAACAATCTAACGCTGTTAACTAGTAAAGAAGTTACAGTACCTGCGATTAGTGAAGCGCCTATTCGTTTTGAAGTAAGGTTGCACCAATATCTTCCTATTAAGAACAACAATGGAGACATTGTTAGCGATCTTTTTATTTTAGAAGTCTTAAACTATTATTTTGAAGAGAAAGTTTTCGACAAGGAAACAGAGTACATTGATCCAGAAAAATTGGCTCCTCTAGCACGTTTGGCAGGAAACTCATATAGTCACATCTCAGCAATTGTAGATGTGGATCGACCCAAATAAAAAGGAGCAGGCTCTTATTGAGCTTGCTCCTTTTTTTCACGTAAATCAATCATTTGTACATTTCCATCAATCATGCCACTAGGACCCTTCAGTTTAATCAATGACATACGAGGATCAAAAATCAAAGACATCTCATCTTCCAAATATAGTTTAGAATGTTCTTTAATACCAATATTTCCAATGTTGCTCTCAACATCTAATGTATAATCTGAATGATCTTGATCTTCATCTAGAATCAACAATCGAAAACTAATATTCAGCGCACAGCTACCAGCCTTGGAGTAGCGACCCACACCATCATCTAAATCTAAAACAATTCGACTATTTTGATATTCTTCAAGCCTCTTTACTAATTCCTCTGATACATTTATATACATAATTATCATCACCTCATGTAAAGAATAGCACGATTATGATAATCCCTTAAATACTTTGCTCACCCGAAAAGCACTATCTTTATAGCAAGGCACCCTTCACAGACAAATAAACGATCCCCTTTTATGAGGCCACCACAATCACGAAACTTATGGACTTCCTTCTTTACAACTAGTCGAATTCTTCTTTTCCTTTTTGATAGAAATTGTTCCAATTGTGATAGTTATCAAAGAAAATAGCGCGTAAAAATATTCAGCTTCATGTATTCATTTTAAAGAGAAAAAGACCAAATGAAAAGTGCCCAAAAGACTGATTTCATCAACTTTTGGACACCCTTTAATTTTGGCTCTATAATTTCTAGGACTGATAGAAAATCATTCTATCGGTCCTTTTTGAGCATGAAAAAACAAAACATACAGAAGCTCCGTTAGAATTGAATCACCACAACACAATCAAAGGAGCGTTCTGTATGCCTGATCTTCATCATATCAAACTACTACTTGGAATCAAAGATAAAAACATTTTCATCACAAATGTGGAATCGAAGAGCATTAAGAATATCAAGAGTCTTGTTGTTTCTGCGACGTTAAGTAAAGAAATTCGTCGCTGTCCTTTGTGTAAACAGATGAATCATGAAGGCATGATCGTTAAGAACGGAAAGAAAAAATCGCTCATTCAACTTAATAAATGTGCGAACCAACTGACTTATCTTGCTTTAGCGAAACAACGCTACCACTGTCGTGGCTGCCACACCTATTTTACGGCGAATACCTACATTGTCGATAGAAACTGCTTTATCGCTAAACAAGTGCGCTATAAAATTTTAGAAGAGCTAACGGAAAAACAAGCAATGACGACAATCGCTAAGCATTGCGGAGTTTCTTGGTCGACCGTTTCTCGGACACTCGCTTCTCTGATCCCCATGACAAAAGTAAAAAGAAATTGGTTACCGCGTTGTTTATTAATGGATGAATTTCGTTCACTGAAAAATCAAGTCGGTCCCTACTCCTTTTCTTGTATGGATGGCGATACTGGAAAATTACTGGATATTCTTCCTTCACGGAAGAAAAAGGCTCTCGTTTCTTATTTTATGCAATTTGAACGACGCGCACGATTGAAGGTAAAGGTCATCGTGACGGACATGAATGTTTCTTATGCCTCTCTGATAAAGGAATGTTTTCCAAAGGCAAAACTCGTTGTGGATCGTTTTCACATTGTCAAACATCTCATTCGTAAATTTGAGGATATTCGCGTACGAATCATGAAAAGCTTTGATCGAAACGATCCAACACAAGCCAAATATTATCGACAATTAAAGGCGTTGTCTCGGCTTCTGATCAAACGACAGGACAAGCTTGTTTATGACAAATGGACCAAATGGCGCAATTTTGGTTGGGCGTATCTCACCGAAAGTGAAGTGGTGGATCGTCTGCTTTCGATCTCTGACGAATTACGAATCGCCTATTTTTACTATCAA